>NZ_LBJX01000011.1:0-1109517 GCF_028128895.1 Bradyrhizobium sp. CCBAU 11434 | reverse complement strand
GCCAGCTTCAGCGCGGCAATCCCCGTCAGGACCAGCACGATCCGCGCTCAGGCCGCAAGCTTGAGCAGATGCGCGTCGTGGCGAACGAGGAAGGCGCGCAGCAATTGCGGATAGTCCGCACTGACGGCAGCTCGCACGCTCGGGCGCTGCGCGAGCTCGGTGCGCCAGGCCCGGGCCTTCGGCACATCGCGGAAGATACCGTGCTCGGTCAGTTCGTCGAACAGATCGAAATAGCGGAAGATCGGCGCGAACACCGCGTCGACCAGGCTGAACGTCTCGCCGGCGAAGAATGGGCCCGTGCCGAGCGCAGCCTCGACGCGCGCAAATTTCGCCGACAGCGCTTGGCGCTTGCTTTCGAATGTGGCGGGATCTGTCGTGGTCTCCAGCCCCCAGAGATCGCCGAGGATCGCTGAACCGAACTCCATCCAGGCGCGGTGCTCGGCTCGCTTCAACGGATCAACCGGATGCAGCTTCGCACCGCCTTGCGTCTCCTCGATGTACTCGCAGATCACGTTGCTCTCGAACAGCGCGACCTCGCCCTTGTCGGTCGTCACCACCAGCACCGGCACCTTGCCGAGTGGCGACATCTTCAGAAACCAGTCGGGCTTGTCGGCGAGATCGATGTTGATCCGCTCGAACGGCACGCCCTTCTCCTTCAGCGCGATCACCGCGCGCTGCACATAGGGACAAAGCTTGTGGCTGATCAGTTTCAGTGAGGCCGTCATGGTGTGATCCCAATAGTTCGATGCAACTGCATCCAATATAGATGCATTTGCATGAACACGTCAAGATCGATGCGTTTGCATCAATCACCCGTGATCTCAAGGCCGCGCGATCACCCCGCCCGTCATCGGCATCGGTACGCCCGTGGTAGCCGGATACGACAATGGCAGACCCTTCAGGCCGCGCGCGGCGAGGAAGCCGAAGGCCTGCGCCTCGATCGCATCAGAGGCCCAGCCCAGCGCCTCGGCGGCCTCGACGGTGGCCGTCCCCACTCGCTCCCGCAACATGCGCAGCATGGTGAGGTTGCGCGCGCCGCCGCCGCAGACGATCCAGCTTCGTGGCCGCCGCGGCAGCAGCGGAATGACGCGCGCGATCGCGGCCGCGGTGAAGGCGGTGAGTGTCGCGGCGCCATCGGCAGGCAGCACATCGCCGAGCTTCAACGCCGCGAAATCGTTGCGGTCGAGCGATTTCGGCGGCGGACTTGCGAAGAACGGCAGCTCCAGCGCTCGCGCGATCCAGTCTTCATCCGCCTTGCCGAGCGCTGCGAACTTGCCTTCCGCATCGAACGCCTGGTTCATGATGCGGTACATGAAATCGTCCAGCAGCGCGTTGCCAGGCCCGGTATCGCAGGCGATCAGCGTGTCGTTGCCGTCGATATAGGTGATGTTGGAGACGCCGCCGATATTGACCACGACGATCGGCCCCTCGCGCTCCAGCGCTTGCGCCAGCGCCCGGTGGTAGACCGGCACGAACGGCGCGCCCTGCCCCCCGGCCTCGACATCGGCGGCGCGGAAATCATACATCACAGGGATATGGATGGCCTTGGCCAGCGCCGGCGCATCGCCGATCTGGACCGTTAGCCGTCGCTCCGGCCGGTGCAGCACGGTCTGGCCGTGGAAGCCGACGATGTCGATGTCCTCAGGCCGCATCCGGTTCTGGGCGACGAAGGCGGCGACAGCCTCTGCATGGGCGCGAGTCACCACCCGCTCGGCCTGGCCCAGAATACCCGGCCGGGCATCGCGTTGCGCCAGGTTCACCGCCTCGCTCAGCGCTTGGCGCAGCAAATTGCGCTCCGCCTGGTTGTAGGGCCGGTAGCCAGAGGGCCCGAACGCCTGCACCCGCTTTCCATCGGTTTCGATCAGCGCGACGTCCACCCCGTCCAGCGAGGTGCCGCTCATCAAACCGAGTGCCGTCAACATCATGGGATCAGCGTCCTCAAACATCCCCTCCGGCATGCCGATCTTGTGCCAGAGGGACACATCTTATAATGCCACAGCGCCAAGTGGCGGGCAGCAATCGAGTTCCAGCGGAAGACCCTTAAATTGCTCCCAAAACAGTAAACCAAGAATTGTCAGGCACGCCGACAGATGACTGCATTTAAATCGGATTTCCTCAACACGCTTCAGGAACGTGGATTCATCCACCAATGCTCCGATTTCGAGGGGCTGGACGCGCTCGCCGCCAAGGGCGAGGCGACCGCCTATGTCGGCTACGATTGCACCGCCCGCTCGCTGCACATCGGCAACTACCTGACCATGATGATGCTGCACTGGCTCCAAGAGTCCGGCAACAAGCCGATCACGCTGATGGGCGGCGGCACCACCATGGTCGGCGATCCCTCCGGCAAGGACGAGACGCGCGCGATCCGCACCGTTGCCGAGATCGAGGCCAACAAGGAATCGATCCGTGGCGTGTTCGCGAAGGTGCTGAAATACGGCGATGGCAAAAGCGACGCCATCATGCTCGACAACGCCGAGTGGCTGACCAAGCTGAACTGGATCGAGATGCTGCGCGACGTCGGCCGTCACTTCTCGGTCAACCGCATGCTGACGATGGACTCCGTGCGCCTGCGCCTCGAGCGCGAGCACGAGATGAGCTTCATCGAGTTCAACTACATGGTCTGCCAGGCCTACGACTTCGTCGAGCTCGCCAAGCGCACCGGCTGTCATCTGCAGATGGGCGGCTCGGACCAGTGGGGCAACATCATCATGGGCGTCGATCTCGGCCGCCGCATGGGCACGCATCAACTGTTCGCGCTGACGACGCCGCTGCTGACGACTGCGTCGGGCGCCAAGATGGGCAAGACTGCGCAAGGCGCGGTGTGGCTCAACGCCGACCAGTTCAGCCCCTATGATTTCTGGCAGTACTGGCGCAACACCGAGGATGCCGACGTCGGCAAATTCCTGAAGCTGTTCACGACGCTGCCGATGAGCGAGATCAAAAAGCTCGAAGCGCTCGGTGGCTCCGAGATCAACGAGGCCAAGAAGGTGCTCGCAACGGAGGCGACCGCGCTGCTGCACGGACGCGATGCCGCCAACGAAGCGGCCGAAACCGCGCGCCGCACTTTTGAGGAAGGCGCACTCGCCGAGAGCCTGCCGACGGTGGAAATTCCGCGCGGCGAATTGGAGGCCGGCCTCGGCGTGCTCAACGCCTTCGTCAAGGCAGGCCTCGTTGCCTCCAATGGCGAGGCACGGCGCCAGATCAAGGGTGGCGGCCTGCGGGTCAACGACGTCGCAGTCGCCGACGAGAAGATGGCGCTGTCGGCAGGCAACCTGACGCCTGAAGGCGTGATCAAGCTGTCCTTCGGCAAGAAGAAGCACGTCCTCATCAGGCCTGCATAGGCGTATGAGCTTTTGATGCTTGTCAGGGCGCGCGGATGCGCGCTCCCTGATGGGCAATGGATCAGAACACGCCCAAGGAAACGTCGGCGAAGGCGAGCAAGGGCGGCGCCGCGGCGATGCCGGAAGGCGCCGTGCGCATCGCACTCACCGTGCTCGCGCTCTGCTTCACGCTGGCCGTTCTCGGCCGCGGGCTCGGCGACAGTTTTACGGTATTCCTCAAGCCGATCTCGGAGAGTTTTGGCTGGGATCGCGCACAGATCGTTTCGGTCTATTCGCTCACCTGGCTTGCCAGCGGCCTCACCGCCCCCTTCGTCGGACGGCTGTTCGATCATTCGGGACCACGCATCGTCTATGCGCTCGGCCTGTTGCTGCTCGGCGCGGCGTTCCTGATCGCGGCGCACGCCCAGCATCTCTGGCAGTTCCAGGTCTCGATCGGCCTCTGCGTCGGCATTGGCGTTGCCTTCATCGGCATCGTGCCGAACTCGATCCTGCTCGGCCGCTGGTTTGGAGCACGGCTGCCGACCGCGATGTCCGTGGTGTATTCGGCGATGGGCGGCGGCGTGCTGGCGCTGTTGCCGGCCTCGCAGCTCCTGATCGATCACATCGGCTGGCGCGACACGTACCAGCTGTTCGGCTTTGCAGCATTGGGGCTGTTGGTGCCGCTGCTGCTGTTGCCGTGGCGGCTGTTCGCGGCGGGCTCGCCTTACGTCACCAAGAAGACCGACCCTGATTTCGTCGACAACGGCTGGACACTCCTCGGCGCAATGCGCCACCACGCTTTCTGGGCGCTGTTCTCGACCTTCTTCTTCACTGCCGTCGGCATGTACGCGATCGCGGCCCAGATCGTGGCCTATCTGATCGACGCCGGCTTCCCGCCGCTGCAGGCCGCGACCGCCTGGGGCTTCTCCGGCGTCGTGCTGGTGTTCGGCATGCTGGGTGTCTCCGCGCTCGACGGCCTGATCGGGCGCCGGCCCTCGGTGCTCTTGAGCTACGCGATCTCGATCCTCGGCATCGTCCTGCTCTGGCTATTGCAATACTCGCCGAACATCTTCCTGCTCACCGGCTTCGTCGTCTGCTTCGGCAGCATGATGGGCTCGCGTGGCCCCCTGATCAGCGCCACCGCGATGCGGATCTTTCAGGGCAAGCGCGTGGGCACCATCTACGGCACCATCTCGATCGGCAGCGGCCTCGGCTCGGCATTCGGCTCCTGGAGCGGCGGTCTGATCCACGACGCCACGCACGGCTACAATGCGCTGCTCGTCTTCGCACTTGCGAGCGTTGTCCTCGGGATGATTCCATTTCTGATTGTGCCCGCCTTGCGGCGCTAGGTCTCCCGGAGGTAACCTGCACCCTTACGTGTCACCGGGGAACTACGGGCGGGCACCGCGCGTAGACGCTTAAAAAATGCAGACAACTCGCGGCTGAAACCACAGCCTACGGTGTTTTGTCCGACATGACAAAAATGTCAGCGCGAATTGACCTGGCGCAGCTTGCAGGGCGGAACCGAATGCGATCCTAGTCGCAGCATTGGATGGAGGGCACAAACCAATGAACTTTCCTTATCTCTCTCGCTATCAACCGGTTCTCTTGAGCCTGTTTCGCTTCATCACTGGACTGCTGTTGTTCCAGTACGGCATGACCAAGCTCTTCCACATTCCGCAGGTGGCCGTGTTCGCCAATCCGCCACCGCTGATCTGGACGGCCGGCCTGATTGAGCTCGTGCTTGGCGCAGCACTGATGATCGGACTGTTCACCCGCCTCTCGGCCTTCGTCCTCTCCGGTGAAATGGCCTTCGCCTATTTCCTCGGTCACGTCTTTCACATCTCGAAGGAGGGCCCGGCGGTGTTCCTGCCGCTGCTCAACGGCGGTACCGCGGCGATCCTGTTCTGCTTCGCTTGCCTCTACCTCGCTGCCGCCGGCGGCGGTGTGGTCAGCGTCGATGCGCTGTTGGGCAAGGAGAGCGAAGCAACAGGCGGCGCTTTCGCGCGGCGCTGACGCGCGCGCAACCAGACCGGCGCCGGCGTTCCGCCGGTGCCGGTTCAACGCGAGCCCAGCACGTTCCAGATCAGGACGAGGGCCGCAGCAAGCAGCGCGGACATGATGAGGCGGTGAACTAATCGGTTCATTGCAGGTCCGGCACGGGCGTCCATACCCCAATGTCGATTTTCCGAAGCGAACGTCCCGGCACGCGGCCTGATTAGCGCTGCCGCGCCAGGCTGCAACCGCTCGATAACGGCCTTGCCGATCCCGTGTCGCCGGACTGCGCCGACGGTAGCTCGTCGATCGGCGAGTTCTGCTTGCCGGTGTTGAACTCGAATATCTTGCGGAACAGGCCCGGCGCCATCGCCGAGATCGGATTGACGCGCATCACCGGCGCCGCCGGCGTACCGACAACCTCGTAGGTCACGCCAATCAATCCCTCTTTGTCGCCGTTACCCAGGAAGAGGCCGAACAACGGAATCTGGCCGAAGATGTTGTTCACGCCGTACATCGGCACAAAGGTGCCGCTCATGCAGACCTGGTTGCCGGGAAAGTCGACCGAGCCTTCGATGGTGGCGCCGATCATCGGTCCCTTGACCACGCCATCGCGGATCGTGAGCGCGCCGTTCTGCCGCGTGAACTCCGCGCGCAGCGCCGTGAAGGTCACGCCATTCTGCGCGCCATTAGGGGCACCCGCCGCGACGCGATCAAGCTGATCCATTCCCCTGACCGCGAAGTCGCGCACATTGATCAGGCCTTCCCTGGCCGTAGGCTCTGACGTCGGCGGCTCCATGGCAACCACCATCTGGCCGCCGAAGACCTTGTTGGTCGTGTCGGTGAACTTCAGCAGCGATCCGGCATCATTGGTCTGGAGATAGATCACCTCGCGGCTGCCTTGCGCGCGCCCGCCGCGCAAGTCCGCCGCCACCGGGGTGTTTTGGCCGATCCTGCCGCTCAGCGTGAACGCCTTGATCGCCCCGCTGCGCTTCGACATCTTGGCATCGACGCTGCGCATCGTCTCGCCGTTGAATCCGGCGACCGTGCCAAGCTTCACATCGATGTCGAAGTCGACGTTCTTGAGCTTGCTCTTGCTGTCGTCCTTGGAATTGCCTGAGATCGCCGACTTCAGGAAGCCGCGGCCGTCGAACACATCGCCGCGCATCGTGCCACGCACCACGCCGTCCTGACCGCGCTCCACCTTGAGCGACGTCTTGTCGCCGTCTGACGGCGAGTAGACCGGGAAGTTCGCATTCATGAGGTCGCCGTTCGGATCGACTTCGAGCGAGCCCTTGATCGAGGCGCCGCCGCCCTCGATGACGATGTCCTCGAGCCGTGTCGATTGCGCCGTCGGTACCACCTTGAACGTCGCCTTGCTCGCCTTGCCCGGCAGCTTGACCCAGCCTGGAAGAATGTTGTCGAGCTTGACCGACGTCAGGTCGGCCTCGATGCCGAGCTTGGTCGTTGCGTCCGGACCGCCGGCAATCTTGCCCGACACCTTGACCGGCACCGAGCCGCTGACGGCCGGACTGAGGTCAAAGCCCAGGCGGGCGCGGCTGGCATCATCCAGCGTCGTCTGCAGCTTGACGTCGGCATCGCCATCGGTCGCCTTGCGATAGTCCAGCGAGGCCGCCTGCCCGTTGATCTTGACGTCGCCCTTGACCTGGTAACCCCCGTTGTTGGCGAGGACCTTGAGATTGTTGGCCTCGAGCTTCTGGTTCATCACCAGCTTTTCGGCGCTGAAGCCGTTGAGATCGGCGGTGACGGCGTAGACGGTGTCCGCCTTGGTCAGCTCGCCCTTCACCGGCAGGCCGAGCTGGATGTTCGCCGTGAACGTGCCCTTGCTGGTGTTGGGATCGACGACGGTCGACGACAGATCGCTCAGCCGATCATTGGACAGCATTTCGGCTGCCGCCGGCACCGGACCTTCGACACGGAAACGCGTCCGCGACGGCGACGGCTTTGGCGCCATATCAGGCACTTCGAAGGTGAAGTCGGAAATCGTGATCTTGCGGCCTGCGGGCGTGTCGGCAATGCCCTGGGCGATATTCACCGTGGCCGTGCGTCCGGTCACGTGCGCCTTGAGATCGGCGTCGTGCACGACAGGCATGCCGTCGACGGGGCGAACCGCAACGCCGCTCGCCACGATGTTGACCGACAAGCCATCATCGGGAATCGGCGGCCCCTTGCGCGGAAGGTTACGCGTCGGCGAGTTGACGCCGACCTCAATGCGCTGGAGCGTGCCGCGCTCGATCCGCTCGATCACCCATTGCCGTAACTCCGGCACCACAAGCGTCGGCCACATCCGCTTCAAGGCGGAGGCCGACATCGGCGTTCCCGCAAAGCCGAGCGTCAGGCGTGGCTCCCCGGAATAGTCGATCGCACCGGTGCCGGCGACGCCAATCTCGCCGTTGGAGATATCGGCCTGCGTCAGCAGCATGCGCTTGTGGTCGGTGTCGAAGCGGAAGCCGATCGCGATGCGGTTGAAGACGAGCGGCGGCTCGTTGTCGATGCCGCCGAGCAGGATCGAACCGCCGCTGAAGCCGAGCTGCCAGTCGTTCACGGTGCCGTTGGGCGGCTCGAGATGGGCCAGCAGCGTCAGACGGTTCGCGCCCGAAATGATCTTGAACGGCGCGACCAGCACTCGTCGATTGGCATCCCATTCGATATTGATCTCGGCCGAGTCGATCGCCATCGGATAATCGGGCGTGTCGGTGTCGATGATGTTGCCCGCGCCGATGGTGACCTTGCCGCGGAAGAATGTCGGCACGCCGTCGCGGCCGAGCTCGCCTTTCAGCTCGCCGGTCAGCGGCAAATCGGCCGTATAGGTCAGGTCCTTGACGCGCAACGCGAGCAGGATGTTCGAGGTCGAGACCTTGTCGGCGCGAATGTCGACCGACCGCACTCCATTCTCGCTGGGTCCGATCGTGGCGCGCAGCGACCACGGGTGCGCGCCCTCCTCGCCGAGGCTGAGCGCCACACCGCCCTGGCTTGGCCGGCGCAGGCTGAGCGTGATGTTCTCAAACGTCCATTTGCTGCCGCGCTGCTGGTCGTCGACAATCAGATTGCCGTTCTTGAGACCGATCTCGTTGAGGTTCTGGCCGTCGAGGCCGGTCATGCTCAGGCTATCGAGCCAGTCGAGGCCCTGAAGAATGCCGCTCTGCGCGGCCGGTTGAGGCGCGGCCTGGGTTGCGTCCGGCGTTGCGGGTGCCATCCCGAAAGGCGGCGGCGGCACGCCGTTACGCGGGAATGTCGGCGGCAGCCCTGCTTCCTTCTTGGACGCGACGCCGGTTGCCAGCGGCTTCGCCGTGTCGCCGGCAGAGACCGTGACGGTGCCATCGGGCGCGATCCGGATTGCAAGTTCGGCATCGACCAGGTTCAGGCTTTCGGCGCGCAGGCGACCGGTGAGAAGAGCGGCTCCCGACAGTCTCACCTCGGCCTTCGGCGCACTGGCGACGATGGCATGGTCATGGTCACGAACGATGATGTCTCGGATGCGCACGGCGATCCGGATCCGCCCCGCACGCTCGATCTGGGTGCCGCCAACCTCCACGGTGTTGCCGTGGCCGATATTGTCCTCGATGGCGGCGGCGAGCCAAGGCGTCGCCATGTCGAGATTGATCGGACCTGCGCCAAGCCGCCACCACAGCGCACCAAAGCAACCGACGAAGATGACGATCAGGGTGCCGACAAGGATAGCCATCCGCCGCAGCCAGCGGCCGCTTGGCAGCGCTCGCCGCAACGCCGAGAAATCGCCACCGACGCGAAAGCGCGAGTTGGAACGCGACAACAGGCGGCGTGCGCGGTGGCCCGCCTCCTCTTCCTGGTCCCGATCCCAGTCGGCCTCGTCCCATTCCGGCTGTTCGTGACGGCCGGCGTGTCGATCGAAGTCCCGATTGTGATCCTGGGTGTGATCTTGGGGCGACGTATTCCTTGCCATTGCCTCTCGATACAGGCGCCCATCATAGGACTGAGCACCGCCGGGACCGCCGCCATCGACGGGAATGGACACTCCCCGCCCCGGCATTGCCGCCATACCTCTAATGTTCCTGCTGTTCGTCATCTCGCCCCGGGAGCGCGTTCAACGAGCAGTGGGGTGGTGCGTGGAATTCCTTGTAACCATACTCCGTCGCCGCCAAAATTGCCCAGCCGAGGGCGCGAATCCGGCACACCGGACGAGAGCTGCAATACCGCTTTGGTTGACCCGCCGAAAGCGACGAAAGGAAGGCGTATGTCCAAGAAATCCCGAAAGAAATCGTCCAAAACGCCCTCCGGCAGTTTGACCGCTAAAAAGAAGCCCGTGAAAGCGCGGGCAACGACTCAAACGCGTAGCGCGAAAACACAGCCGGCATCGGCAGGCAAATCAACCAAGACAGGCGCAAAACCAGCATCGCATAAGGCCGCATCGAAACGGTTAAAATCTTCTGAAAAGGCCTCCAGGCCTGCGGCTGCGACGTCGGGAGCCAAATCGGCTCTGGCCGAAGGCCAGAAGGCCCCCGCGTTCCGCCTGCCCCGCGACGGCGGCGATGTGGTCACTCTCTCGGACTATGCCGGCCAGAAGCTGGTCCTGTTCTTCTACCCCCGCGCCGACACGCCGGGCTGCACCCGTGAGGCGATCGACTTCACCCGCCTCAAGAGCGACTTCACGGCCGCCGGCACTACGGTGCTGGGGATTTCGGCCGACCCGTTAAAGGCCCAGGAGAAATTCCGCGACAAGCACGGCCTTGGCATCCCCCTGATCTCGGACGAGCAGCATGAGATGCTGGCGGCCTATGGCGCCTGGGGCGAAAAATCCATGTATGGCAAGACCTTCCTCGGGATTCTTCGTACCACGGTGCTGATCGGCGCCGATGGCAAGGTAGCCAGGATCTGGCGCAATGTCCGGGTCGACGGCCATGCTGACGATGTGCTGGCTGCGGCAAGAAGTCTTTAACCAGCCCGTTAAAATCGAGCGTTCCCGTTTCCGGAAAATTAACCATGACCAGCCCAGATTGCTGCGGCAATTAAGCCGCAAGGAACCGTTCCGACCGGCGCGGGAGTGCCGATGTCGAAAAGTTCTGCCCAATATTCGCAGTACCCCCAGCATCATTCGCACGACCACGGACGGTCCTTCCACCGCCGGCCTGCGGCCGCTGTAGCTGCAGCGATTCCCCTGCCCGCGGCCGACGACGCCTACACCATCGTGCATCACGGCAAGCAGGTCCGGCTTGGGCCCGTGGTGTTCTGGATCGTGGTCGGCACCGTCGTTCTGCTCGGGCTCTGGTCGGCGGCGACCGCCACTTATTTCGCTTTTCGCGACGACGTCCTGACCCGGCTGATCGCCCGCCAGGCCGAGATGCAATACGCCTATGAAGACCGCATCGCCGAGCTGCGCGCCAAGGTCGACCGCACCACCAGCCGGCAACTGCTCGACCAGGAACAGTTCGACCAGAAGCTCGACCAGATCATGAAGCGCCAGACGGCGCTGGAGTCCCGGGCCACGGCGCTTGGCGCCATGCCGGACGTGACCGGATCGATCCCACGCGCGGCGCCGCAGCGCGGCGAGGCGAACCAGACGACCCAGGGCACGCCAAAACCGTCGCCGATCAGCGATACCGTGATCTTCGTGGCGCCGCCCGACCGTGAGGCGCGGCTGGAATCGCGCGCCCCCGCCGTGATCGCCCCGCCGGTCAATCAATTCGCCAAGAACCAGGGCTTTGACAATGTCCTGGTCCGGCTCACGAACTCGCTCGATCAGGTGGAGCGCCGCCAGGTCGCGGCGCTCAGCGCCGTCGAGGAAGGTATGGATTCGCGGATGCGGCGGATGCGCGGCGTCGTCAGCGACCTCGGCCTGAACCTTTCCAGCCTTGAGGCCGCGGTGCCGCGCGCTCCGATGGGCGGCCCCTTCGTGCCGGTGAAGCTCACGGCAAACGCTGGCCCCTTCGAGAAGCAGCTCTATCGCATCAATGTCACGCGCGCCGAAATGGACCGGCTCACTCGTACGCTGGCGCAGGTGCCCTATCGCAAACCGGTCGTCGGCGAAGTCGAGTTTACCTCCGGCTTCGGCGTGCGCAGCGATCCCTTCCTCGGCCGGCCCGCGATGCACACCGGTCTCGACTTCCGCGCCGCGACCGGCGATCCCGCGCGCGTCACCGCCAACGGCAAGGTGGTCTCGGCCGGCTGGTCCGGTGGTTACGGTCGCATGGTCGAGGTCGATCACGGCAACGGGCTGTCGACCCGCTACGGCCATCTCTCCGAGATCAACGTCAAGGTCGGCGAGACCGTGAGGATCGGCCAGGTCATCGGCCTCGTCGGCTCGACCGGTCGTTCAACCGGCCCGCACCTGCACTACGAGACCCGCATCGACGGCGAAGCCGTCGACCCGCAGAAGTTCTTGCGCGCCGGCGTACGGCTGAGCGCGGGCTAAGTGCCGCGCGTCGGCCCTTAGTGGCATCCGCCGGCCGGCCTGATTACTGGCTGTGCTCGTGACCGACCTCGCCGGTGATGACGTCACCGAACAGCTCCCAGGCCTGCCCGTTGAAGCGCATCAGCTGCATCTGCTCGATCGGGAAATAGTCATCGGGCGAGGTGTTGACCACGATGCCGGGCAGCATCAGGTCGGTGTGAAAATTCTTCAGGCTGGCCGCTTGCTTCATGACGTTGTCGCGCGTGAGATTGTCGCCGCACTGCTTCAGGACCTGCGCCATCGCCTCGGCCTGCACGTAGCCATAGAGGTTGTTGGCGTTGGCCTTGTCGCCATCAGGATAATACTTGTCCATGAACGCCCGCCACGCGATCACCGCCGGATCCTTGTCCCAGGTCGGATCGGTCGGGTCCTTCAGATAGGCGGTCGAGATGATGTCCTTGGAATATTCGAGCCCGGCGGGCTTGAGCACCGAGGCGATGGAGGTTGCTGTATTGGCCAGGAAGAATTTGGGTTTCCAGCCGAGCTCACCCACCTTGCGGATCGCCTGCGCCGAGCCCTTCGGCGCCGCCCATGAGAAGAAGATGTCGGCGCCGGAATCGTGCAGGGCGACAATCTGCGAGTCGATCGAGGGATCGCTGACCTCGTAGGACTTGTCGGCGATGATCATGTTGGCCTTGTCGCCAAGGCCGTCCTTCAGGCCCTTGAACTGGTCCTTGCCGGCGTCGTCGTTCTGCCAGAACACCGCAATCTTGCCGGTCGGGAATTTGTCGAGGATGTATTTTGCGTAGATCCGCCCCTCGCTTTGGTAGTTGGGCTGAAAACCCATCGTCCACGGAAAGTTCTTGGGATCGCCGAACTTGGTGCCGCCGGAGGCAACGAAGAGCTGCGGCACTCGTTTGGCGTTCATGTACTTCATGATCGCCGAGTTCGAGGGCGTACCGAGCGCCTGGAAGATCAGCAGCACCTCGTCACTCTCGACCAGCTTGCGCGCCTGCTCGATCGCCTTCGGCGGCGAATAGGCATCGTCATAGCTGATGAAATTGATCTTGCGGCCATTGATGCCGCCCTGATCGTTGATCATCTTGAAGAACGCCGCCTCGGTCCTGCCGATCACGCCATAGGACGACGCCGGCCCGCTGTAGGGCATGATGTTGCCGATCTTGATTTCGGTATCGCTGGCGCCGGGGTCGTATTGCTTTTGCGCCGAGGCCGGGGTGGTGGCGAGCACGGCGGCAGCAAGCACCGCGAGGGCAGCAAGGTGTTCGCGACGACCCGGCATTGGTCTCTCCCTGCATCTTATCGTTCTTGTTTTAAGAGAGTGTCGCAAGGCGACAGGCCGCTGGCAAGCGACAGGATTTTCCGTGAAGTGAAACGCCGCTTGGGAACTTATCGAGCGCGCTGCAACATTGTCAGCACCCGTCCGTCGATCACGAGCAAAGCGCTGCCGATGACGATCGCGCCGGCGATCTCACGCATGGATATCGGCTCACCCAGCACCAGCCATCCCAGCAGGATCGCGGTCACCGGAATGAGCAACGTCACCAACATCACATTGGTCGCTCCCGAGCGTCGAATAATCTGGAAGAAGATGATATAGGCGAGCGCGGTCGATAGCGCAGCGAGGCCAAGCACAGCGAGCCAGGTCGTCACATCCGGCACGGGCAGACGCCACGGCTGTTCCGCCGCACCAGCAACAATCGCCATCATCACCGTCGACGCCATCAGTTGAAACGTCGCGGTGCCGAGCGGGGCTGAGTCCTTCAGGAGCCGCCGCGCGGCGAGCGCCGCAAAGCCGTAGCTGAGCGCGCCGCCAAGGCAGAGCAGGATGCCGAGCCCCTGCCCGGTCCGCGTCTCGATCCCCCAGCCGCGCAGGATGATCACGCCCAGGAGTCCCAGCGCGACGCCAGCCACCCGCCGCGCCTGCAACGCCTCTTCGCCCACTGCGGCCATCACCATCACGGTGAACAGCGGGGTGGTGGCGTTAAGGATCGACGCCAGCCCGCTTGGAATGAAGGTCTGGCCAATCACGATCAGCGAGAACGGAAGGACATTGTTGAACAGCCCAATGACGAAGAACGGTGTCCAGCCGGCGACGCCTTTGGGAAAGCCGATCCCCTGCATTCGCAGAAGCGGCACCAGCATGGTCGCGCCGAGAACGACACGCAGGAACACCAGCGTCAGCGGCGGCAATTCGCGGAGCGCGGCGCCGTTGAAAAAGAACGAGCCACCCCAGAGAATCGAGAGCACGGCAAGCAGCGACCAGTCTCGCGCGTCGATCCTGATGTCGTTCGGGAGCATGACGTTTACCTCGGCGGTCCAGCCAGCTCGCCTAGGACCACGCGGCTCATGCTGCCACCCGAATTCCGATAAATTACGTGCCAGATCGACGTGTGCGCGCATCGCCCGCGATATCGGCCACGACCGCTCCGATCACCAGTGCGCCGCCGATCAGCGCATGTGCGGCCGGCACCTCACCAAAGCCCACCCAGATCCAGAAGGCCATTAACGGCGTTTCCAGCGTCGCGATCAATGACGCCTGCCCCGACGGCAGCAATCGGGAGCCCAGCATATAGAAGGTCAGGCCGAGCGCGACCTGGAGGCAGCCGAACATCGCGAGGATCGCCAGGTTATGGCCGCCGATATGGGCGATGTCATGGGCGAGCGGCAGGCTGACGAGGCTGCCGATGAAATTCGAGAGTGCTGCTGCCGCCACCATCGAGGTCTCCCTGTGGCGTCGCACGACGACTGTCATGGCCGAGATGGCGAGCACCATCAAGCAGCTTAGGGCCACACCGCTGATATCGGCGCCAGATCTGATGCCGCCGACGGTGATGACCACGCCGGCAAAGGCGACGAGGCTCGCGATCAGGGTACGCCAGGTTGCGGCTTCGCCCAGCCACAGCCATGCCAGCGCGGCGGCGACGAACGGCTGCGTCGCGATCAGCACCGCAACATTCATGACGTTGGTCATCTGCAGCGCAGGAATGAACGAGATCATGCCGGTGGCGGACAATGCCGCGACGAGCAAGCCGCCGCGTCCCGGCACCACCAATTGCCGGAGCGCAGCCGGTCCCTGCATCAGGACGAGAAGCACGGTGATCAGGCTGCCGCCGAACAAGCCGCGCCAGAACAAGATGGTCCAGGGATCGAAGGGCAGCAGCCGCGTGAAGAACGGCGCCGTGCTCCAGGCAATCGCTGCCGCAGCGACGAGGGCAATGCCGAGACCGCGTTCCGACCGAGCCTGCCCCATGTCGAGTTCCAGCTAAGTCGAATTCCAGTTAAGATGACTTTTTCGGCCGCGACACCAGCTCAATCATCTTGCCTTCGTCGTCGTCGGGCATCACGGCCTTTGCCTGCGCGTAAGACTCGACGGCGGCGCGCGAGACCAGCGGCTTGTCGGCCAGCAGGCTCTCGGCGAGCTTCACGGCATAGGCGGCATCCTTGTGCCGCAGCGCAGCCGTGAACGTCGCGCCGCTGAAATCACGGGCCACCATGCGCTTGGAATGGCGCTGAACTTGCGGGCTTGCGGCGACGCCAGCCTGGATCGACTCCAGCACCAGCTTCATGTCGAGCCCAGCCTGCTCGGCGATCGCGAGGCCCTCGGCAAGGCCGGCGATCTGGATTGCGCCCATGAGGTTGTTGATCAGCTTGTAGACCG
Organism: Bradyrhizobium sp. CCBAU 11434; assembly: GCF_028128895.1. Lineage (NCBI taxonomy): Bacteria > Pseudomonadati > Pseudomonadota > Alphaproteobacteria > Hyphomicrobiales > Nitrobacteraceae > Bradyrhizobium > Bradyrhizobium sp. CCBAU 11434. The sequence goes on along the minus strand of NZ_LBJX01000011.1, from coordinate 1,094,132 downwards.
TGCCGGAGCCGACGGCGCCGAAATGCCTGATGGTCGAGCCGATCGGTTCGAGGAAAGGCTGCGCGCGCCCGAGGTCGGCCGCCTCGGCGCCAACCAGCAGTGTCAGCTTTCCGGCCGCTGCCGCATCCGGCAATCCCGTCACGGGGCAATCGATGTAGATCAGGCCACGCGCGCTCAGCTCGCGCCCCATCTCGCGCGCATGGTCATAGGAGACGGTGGAGCACTCGATCGCGATGGTGCCGGCCTTCGCGGTCTTGGCGGCGCCGTTGGGCCCGAGCCAGACCGAGCGCGAGGCTTCGTCGTCGGCGACCATGGTCACCACGGCGTCTGCGTCGATCGCGGCATCCTCAGGCGAGGTCGCCCACTTTGCGCCGCGCGCGATCAGGTCTTCGGCTTTTGACTTGCTGCGATTCCACAGCGTCACCGTAAAACCGGCATCGAGATAACGGCCAGCCATGCCGTGGCCCATCCGTCCAAGCCCGATGAAGGCCACGCGGGTCATGATCAGTCCACGTCCTCGATGTCAGCGCCGGGGGTGCCGAAGGCGCGCTGCGCGAGCGTCGCGGCCATGAACTCGTCGAGCTCGCCGTTGAGCACGCCCGACGTGTCGGACGTCTGCACGCCGGTGCGCAAATCCTTCACCATCTGATAGGGCTGCAGCACGTAGGAGCGGATCTGGTGGCCCCAGCCGATATCGGTCTTGGCGGCCTGGTCGGCGGCGGCCTTCTCCTCGCGCTTCTTCAGCTCGATCTCGTAGAGGCGCGCACGCAGCATGTCCCAGGCCTGCGCCCGGTTCTTGTGCTGGGAGCGGCCCGCCTGGCAGACCACCGCGACGCCGGTCGGAATGTGCGTCAGGCGCACCGCGGATTCGGTCTTGTTGACGTGCTGACCACCGGCGCCGCCCGACCGCATGGTGTCGGTACGAACGTCGGATTCCTTGATGTCGATCTTGATGCTGTCGTCGATGACAGGAAACACCTGCACGCTCGAGAACGAGGTGTGGCGCCGCGCATTGGAGTCGAACGGCGAGATGCGCACCAGGCGGTGCACACCTGCTTCGGTCTTCAGCCAGCCATAAGCATTGTGACCGGAGACCTGGATGGTCGCGGACTTGATGCCGGCTTCTTCGCCTTCGGACTCTTCGAGGTATTCGACCTTGAATCCGTGCGTCTCGGCCCAGCGCGTGTACATGCGCAAAAGCATCTGCGCCCAGTCCTGGCTCTCGGTGCCGCCGGCGCCGGCATGGACTTCGAGATAGGAATCGAAGCGGTCGGCCTCGCCCGAGAGCAACGCCTCGAGCTCGCGTCGCGCCACTTCCTTCTTCAGGTTCTTGAGCGCAGCTTCTGCTTCGGCCACGACGCCGTCATCGCCCTCGGCCTCGCCGAGCTCGATCATCCCGATATCGTCTTCGAGCTCCTGCTCGACCTTGCCGATGCCCGAGAGCGAGTCCTCCAGCGAGGTACGCTCCTGCATCAGCTTCTGTGCTTTCTGGGGATCGTTCCAGAGGTTGGGATCTTCTGCGAGCTTGTTCAGCTCAGCGAGGCGCGCCGTCGATTTCTCGACGTCAAAGATGCCTCCTCAGCAGCCCGACTGACTGCTTGATCTCTTCTACCAACCGTTCGATTTCGGCGCGCATATCGTTCTCTGATTTCGCGGAATCCCGCGTGCTAGCGCATGATCCGGGAAAGTGTGCAGCGGTTTCCCGAAAAGATCATGCGCAAACAAGAAATAGAGCGCGATAACTCATCGCGCTGAAGGGGATGTAGCGGCGGCGGCTGCAAAGCGCAACCGCCGGAGCTTCAACTCAGTGCTGTTATCCCAGGGCCCTAGTACAGCCCGCCGGTGCCCGGCCGCATGAAGAAGCCGGAATCCGGCGCCTGCTGCGGCGGCGGCACGCCACCGCGCCCGTCGGCGTCGGCAACGCCGATGACCGAGTAATTGTCCGGCGGCGCCGTACCGGGCTTGAAGGCCTCGAGGATGGTTCCGCCGCTCTCGCCGGGACCGGCGCGCATGCCGGTCTTGGCGACGACACGGATCAGCTTGATGCCGGCCGGCACCTTGAACGGAACCGCGGGCTTGTCAGCGAGCGCGAGCTTAAGGAAGTCGCGCGCAATCGGCGCGGCGAGATGGCCGCCGGTCGCGGCATTGCCTTTGCCGAGCGGACGCGGCTTGTCGTAGCCCATGTAGATGGCGACCGCGACGTCAGGCGAGAAGCCGACGAACCAGGCGTCCTTGGCCTCGTTGGTCGTACCGGTCTTGCCGGCGATCGGCTTGCCGACTTCCCTCACGACGGTTGCGGTGCCGGCCTGCACCACGCCTTCCATCAGCTCGGTGATCTGATAGGCCGTCATGGAATCGAGCACCTGCTCGCGGCGGTCGATCAGCTGCGGCTCGGGCTGGTTCTTCCAGCCGCCCGGCGCATCGCAGCCTCGGCATTCGCGCTGGTCGTGCTTGAAGATGGTGTGGCCGTAGCGGTCCTGGATACGGTCGATCAAGGTCGGCTTCACGCGGCGCCCGCCATTGGCGATCATCGAATAGGCCGTGACCATGCGCATCGCCGTGGTCTCGCCGGCGCCGAGTGCGTAGGAGAGATAGTTCGGCAGCTCGTCATAGACGCCGAAGCGGCGCGCATATTCGCCGATCAGGGGCATGCCGATGTCCTGCGCGAGCCGCACGGTCACCGTGTTGAGCGATTGCCGCAGCGCGTTCCGCAACGTCACAGGTCCCTGATATTTGTTCGCCGAGAAGTTTTCAGGCCGCCATACGCCTGCGCCCTGCCCCTGGTCGATTTCGATCGGCGCGTCGAGCACGACGGTCGAAGGCGTATAGCCGTTGTCGAGCGCTGCCGAATAGACGATCGGCTTGAACGACGAACCCGGCTGCCGGTAGGCCTGCGTGGCGCGGTTGAACTGACTCTGGTCGAACGAGAAGCCGCCGACCATCGCGAGGACGCGTCCGGTCCAGGGGTCCATCACCACCATCGCGCCCGAAACTTCGGGAATCTGGCGCAGGCGATACTGGCCTTCGACCGGTTGTCCTTCCTTGCTGTAGAGCGGATCTGCATAGATCACGTCGCCGGGCTGAAGCACCTGCGCCACTGATGTCGGCGTCTTGCCCTTGAAGTTGCCCTGGGTCGCCCTCGCCCACCGCACGCCGTCAAGCGTGACGAGGCCGGTCTCGCGTTGCTTGCTGACGGCGCCGCCGAGCTCGCGGTTCGGCTGGAAGCCGATGCGCGCCGACTGGTCGCTGGTTTCCAGCACCACCGCCATGCGCCACGGCGAGATGTCGGAGAGCGACTTGATCTCCGCGAGCTTCACGCCCCAATCGCCCGAAATATCGAGCTTGCTGATGGCGCCCCGATAGCCCTGTTGCTCGTCATAGTTCACGAGGCCGGCGACCATGGTCTTGCGCGCCATGACCTGGATCTTCGGATCGAGCGTGGTGCGGACCGACAGGCCACCCTCATACAGCTTCTTCTCGCCGTAGCGCTCGAAGATGTCGCGACGAACCTCCTCGGCGAAATATTCGCCGGCGAAGGTGTGGGCACCGTTGGAACGGTTGGTGACGACCAGCGGCTCCTTGCGCGCCTTGTCGGCGTCAGCCTGCTTGATCCAGCCGTTCTCCTGGAGACGGTCGATCACGTAATTGCGACGCTCGATGGCGCGATCGCGGTTGCGAACCGGATGCAGCGTCGCCGGCATCTTCGGCAGCGCTGCGAGGTAGGAAGCTTCCGCCACGGTGAGCTCATTCACCGACTTGTCGAAATACACCAGCGAGGCGGCGGCGATGCCGTAGGCGCCGAGGCCGAGATAGATTTCGTTCAGATACAGCTCGAGGATCTTGTCCTTCGAATAGGTCTTCTCGATGCGCATCGCGAGCAAGGCTTCCTTGATCTTGCGCGAGAAGGAGACCTCGTTGGTCAGCAGGAAATTCTTGGCGACCTGCTGGGTGATCGTGGAGGCACCCTGCGGACGGCGGTTGGAGCCGAAATTCTGCAGGTACAGCACGCCTGCGCGCGCCATGCCGGTGTAGTCGATGCCGCCATGCTCGTAGAAATTCTTGTCTTCGGCGGCGAGGAACGCGTTGATCACGAGCTTCGGCACCGCCTGGATCGGCAGGTACAGGCGCCGCTCCTTGGCGTATTCGCCGAGCAGCGAGCCGTCGACCGCGTGGACGCGGGTCATCACCGGCGGCTCGTAATCCTGAAGCTGAGAGTAGTCGGGCAAGTCCTTGGAGAAATGCCAGATCAGGCCTGCCACGGCACCGACACCGACAAGGAACACCACCGTTCCCGCGGCAAACAGGAAGCCCATGAACCGCACAAGCAAGCGCATTATGTGTTTATCCGTTCAATCCCAGGATCAGCCCAAAGCACCCCAAACGGGGCGCCGTCCTCACGTCGCGAATTCACCGGCCTACTGAATACCATTGATGCCGGACCGAAAGACGCTTGCCGAACGGGATTCTCGTCGATTCCGGAACCCCCTGCGTTGTTTTTATAAGGCGTCCGCTGTGGCCAAACTAGGGCTTAACAACGGAACAGGCATTCCCTTCTTAATTCCCGGCCCCCGCGGTCGCCATCCGCTTGGCCAGGAACGTGTCGATCGCCTGGGCCATCGAGCCGACAGCCTTGGACCGCCACCCCTCGGAGACGAGGTGCTCAAGATCGCCCTTGTTGGAGACATAGCCGATCTCGACCAGCACCGAGGGCACGTCGGGCGCCTTCAACACTCGGAAGCCGGCCGACTTCAGGGGATGCTTGTGCATCCGCATGGTCGACTTCATTTCGCCCATCAGCAGATGAGCAAAACGGCTTGAAAAGGTACGGGTTTCCCGCTGCGTCAGGTCGATCAGGATGTCGGCGACATCGGTCGGCTCTTCCGCCAGGTTGAAGCCGGCGATCGCGTCAGCGCGATTTTCAGCATCGGCCAGCCGCTGCGCTTCGGCGTCGGAGGCCTTGTCCGACAGAGTGTAAATGGTGGCACCCTGGGCATCGCCTTCGGCCTTCGGCAGCGCATCGGCGTGGATCGAGACGAACAGCGCGGCGTTCAGATTGCGGGCGACCTTGGGCCGGTCGTTGAGCGGGATGAAGGTGTCGTCGTCCCGCGTCATGACCACCCGGTACTTGCCTGATTTCTCCAACCGGTCGCGTAGCGCGAGGCCAAAGGCCAGCACCAGATTCTTCTCGCTCTCCCCGCTCGACTGGGTGCCGTTGTCGATGCCGCCATGGCCGGGATCGATCACGACCACCGGGCGGCCATCTGAAGGCGCTGCCGGCTTCTGCTGCGCCGGTTCTGGCGCGGCGGGAACGGTCGTGGGCGGAACGGCGGCAATTGTCGGTCGCAGCTCGGGATGATTCTCCGGAGGGGGAGTCTGCAGGAAGGCCGCACGATCCACCTCCTCGAGCTCCAGCACCAGTCGGGCCGGCTGGCCGTTGGCCGCGTCGAGCACGTAGGAATTGGCGATCTTGGCGGGGCCGGTCAGGTCGAACACGATTCGGGAGCCGCCGGGCATGACCAGCCCGTACCGAAAGGCCTTGACCAGCCCTCGCCCGGCTCCTGTTCCGGGAGCCAGCTGAAAATTGACCTGGGGAACGTCGACCACCACCCGATAGGGATCGGCAAGCGTCGTGGTGCGGAAGGTAACGGTCTGGTCGAGGTCGAGAATGAAGCGGGTCTGCTTGCCGTCACCGGCTAGGCGCGCGGCCGTGGCGACAGGAAAATTTGCTGCCGCAGCAGAGGGTTGCGACGGGCCCTCCGCCGCGCTCAGGCGCGAGGAATCGGCGCATGGCAATGCTGAGGCGCATAGAAGCGCAAATCCCAGCAAAACCCGTTGATTTGTGCGGCTCGCCACCGAATCCGTGCCTCCGAGCAGCCCTCTTTAACGCAATAGAACCACAGGGTTAATCAGTCCTTAATGGCAGAAACGCAAAACTCCCGGACTGTGACCGGCGTGCGACGCTCCCTTGCACGGATGGCTCATTCCTCGTATGTACGGAATGCTGACGGCCAATGATTTCCGGTTGTGTCGCATTCAGCCTCCCGGTGCAGCGCCGGAGCTCCCAAGGTTCGGGAATTCCAGCGTTTTTCTGTTCCCCTCAACGACCAGCGCGGTGCGCGGCAGCGAGGCGGACCAGGGCAAGCTCCGGCGGCGAACGGTTTCCGGTTACCACACTGTTTCCGGGGCAGTTTTGACAGCGACGCGGCCAGTTACCCACCTCCTTAATCCAGAGGAGGCGGTTCTTGATCCAGGGCGAGCGCGCACGCGCCATGCCTGGCCAGCAGCAACTGATTAGGGGCGGCCCCGCCGCCCAACGTTTCATACGGGCCGACGCTTGATGCGCCAGACTGTGCCGACGAATTCTGAAGGACCTTTCGCGACGCTGCGGAGTGAAAATCCCGCGCGCCGCTTCGGTTCTGAGGCTTCCGATTCGGCAAGGCGCGAGAGACGGCGTTTCGGCCTTCCCCTCACCCCCGAATCAGGTGGACCGTCGCGTCACCCGGCAGCGCAGATCGCGCCCACGGTGAACCGCGCCCGCCGCCGCCAAGAGTTAAGACATGCCCAACAAGATGTTGATCGATGCCACCCACCCGGAAGAGACCCGGGTCGTCGTGGTCCGCGGCAATCGCGTCGAAGAGTTTGACTTCGAGACCGCGCAACGCAAGCAACTGCGCGGGAACATTTACCTCGCAAAGGTCACCAGGGTCGAACCCTCGCTCCAGGCCGCCTTCGTCGAATATGGCGGCAACCGCCACGGCTTCCTCGCCTTCAGCGAAATCCATCCCGACTACTACCAGATCCCGGTCGCCGACCGGCAGGCGCTGATCGAGGCCGAAGAGCAGGCCCATCGCGAAGCCGAGGAAGAGAGCGAGAACCGCTCCCACGGCCGTCGCCGCTCACGCCACCGCAATGCGCGCCGCCGCGGTCACGGCGAGCGCGTCCGCAGCGACATTGTCGAGGGTCTCGACGCAGGTAGCGATCCCGCCGCCCAGCCGGTCGAGGGCCAGCCCCATCAGGAGCACGCCGAAGGCACGGCGCATGAGGGCGAGCACCTGCACGCCGATGCCGAGCATCACGGCGAGTACCACGAGGGTCACGACCACGACCATCATGACCATGATCACGACGATCACGGGCATGACGATCACGAGCACGATGATCGCGGCCACCATGATCATGCGCACGCGCACGATGACGACCATGGTCACGACCACGAGCATGATCATCACGAGCACGATCATCACGCCGACGAGACGCCCGCGGCTGTTGGCGCCGAGCCCGTCGTTGCGGCCGAGACCGTTGCCGAGTCTCACGAAGCTCCCGCCGTCGAAGGACATGGCGAAGCGTTTGCCGAGATCGTGACCTCGGTCACCGAGCCGGCCGATGCCGTTTACGCCGCCGGCGAAGCGGTCGAGGCGCCGCATGCCGAGGCTGCGGACGCTGGCGAAGACGACGACGAGGACGATGAAGACGGCGAGGAAGCCGAAGAGGAACACGTCGAGTCGGTCGGCGGTGACGACGTGCTCGAGGAGGTTCCGGAGCGCACCTTCCGTCCGCGCCGCCAGTACAAGATCCAGGAAGTCATCAAGCGCCGCCAGGTGATGCTGGTGCAGGTGGTCAAGGAAGAGCGCGGCAACAAGGGCGCAGCGCTGACGACCTACCTCTCGCTCGCCGGCCGCTATGCCGTCTTGATGCCGAACACCGCGCGCGGCGGCGGCATCAGCCGCAAGATCACCAGTGCGCAGGATCGTTCTCGCCTGAAGGAAGTGGTGCAGGATCTCGACGTGCCCGAGGGCATGGGCATCATCCTGCGCACCGCGGGTGCCGCGCGCACCAAGCCCGAGATCAAGCGCGACTTCGAGTACCTGATCCGGATGTGGGAGACGGTGCGCGACCTGACGCTGAAGTCGCAGGCCCCGACCCTGGTCTACGAGGAAGGCTCGCTGATCAAGCGCTCGCTGCGCGATCTCTACAACAAGGAGATCGACGAGATTCAGGTCGCCGGGGAATCCGGCTATCGCGAAGCGCGCGACTTCATGAAGATGCTGATGCCCGCCAATGTCAGCGCGGTCAGGCAATATCGCGACGGCCAGCCGCTGTTCTCGCGCATGGGCGTCGAGAGCCAGCTCGATGCGATGTTCTCGCCGACGGTGCAGCTGCGCTCGGGCGGTTACATCGTGATCAACCAGACTGAGGCGCTGGTCTCGATCGACGTCAATTCCGGACGATCGACGCGCGAGCACCATATCGAGGACACCGCGCTCAAGACCAATCTGGAAGCGGCCGAAGAGGTCGCCCGCCAGCTTCGCCTGCGCGATCTCGCCGGCCTGATCGTCATCGACTTCATCGACATGGACGAGAAGCGCAACAACCGTGCGGTCGAGCGCAAGCTGTCCGATTGCCTGCGGCAGGACCGCGCGCGCATCCAGGTCGGACGCATCTCGCATTTCGGCCTGCTCGAGATGTCGCGCCAGCGCATTCGCGCCAGCGTGCTCGAGAGCTCGACCGATCCGTGCCCGCATTGCGGCGGCACCGGCCACGTCCGCTCGGTGTCCTCGGTGGCACTGCAGCTCTTGCGCGGCCTCGAAGAGATCCTGATGAAGGGCGCGACCCACAATCTCGTGGTCCGCACCCGCACCGACGTCGCGCTCTATGTGCTCAATCACAAGCGTGGCCATCTGCGCGACCTCGAGAACGGCTTCAAGGTCACGCTGTCCGTGATCGCCGATCCCAGCGTCAGCGGCCCGCAAGCCTATGTGATCGACCGCGGCGAGCAGGTGCATACGCTGGAAGCCGCCAAGGCGCTGCTGGCCACACAGGCGGCCGCAAGCCCGCCGCCGCTGGCTGAAGAGGCCTATGACGAGGAGGACGGTTTCGACCTTGAGACCGAATCCGAGGTCGAGACCGACGAGACTGAAGGTCTCAGCGAGGAACAGGCGTCAGGTGAAGCCGCGGCCGATGGGGACGGCCAGCGCCGCAAGCGCCGCCGCCGTCGGCGCGGTCGCGGCGGTCAGCGCGACGGTGAGCTTCGCGAGGACAGCCCGACGACGCTTCCGGAGCCGGCTCTGGCCGCCGGCGAAGGCGAAGAGGATGGCGAGTCCGAGCAGGATGGCGAGGACGGCGAGGAGCAGGCCGCGCGCGGCGAGCAGCAGGGCAGTGGCGAGCGCCGTCGCCGGCGTGGCCGTCGGGGTGGACGCCGCCGGCGCGGCGGCAACGAGGACGGTCTCGCCGGATCGATCGGGGACGAGCTCGGCGGCAATCCTCCGTCGGAGGCAACCGACGCGGTGGCCGATTTCGACAGCGCCGGCAGCGAGACCGCTCCGCCGATTGCGCATTCGGAACCGATCGCCCCGGTCGAGCACGAGACGTCTCAGCCCGAACCTCAATTCCACCAGGCGCCGGTTGAAGCGCCGGTCCAAGGGTCGGCTCATGCCGCACCCGCTGCTGCTGTCGCCGAGGAAGAGCCCGTCGTCGATGAGAAGGCGGCACGTCGCCGCTCGACAGTCCGCGAGAAGGTGAGCTTCCTGTCGTCGGGCAGCGAGCAGGCAACCCCGGTTGATTCAGCGCCGGAGCCGGTTGCTCCGCCCGCGCCTGCCCCGGAGCCCGCACCGGAAGCGGCTGCCGAGACGCCGGCGGCCCCGCGCCGCGCCGGCTGGTGGTCGCGCCGTTTCGGCGGCGGCGAGTAGGCCGAACACCTAATGCAAAACGCCCGGCCAAAAAGCCGGGCGTTTTCGTTTTCATGCCTCGCCAATTCGCTACGGCGGCAGCTCGTCATCGCCGAGCGAGGCCACATCACGCGATGCGATCTGGCGAAGCTGGTCGTAGAGATCGGGCGCCTCGCTGGTGCAGAGGCAGACGCCTTTGGCAGATTCTGCCTCGCCGGCGTTGAGGTAGGCGTGGCCCATGGTGCTGTCGAGATAGATGCCGTCGCCCTCGCCCAGGATCTCTGGCGCGTAGAACTCGGTGTGGACGGAGACGCGTCCGCTCGTCACCAGAAAATACTCTTCGCCGGCGTGACGAAGCAGCGGACCGAATTCGTCCAGCGAGCGTGCGCGGACTTCGGCGACGATCGGCACCATGCGTTTGCCGATCAGGTCGGTGCATTGATAGGTGTAAGTGTAGAATTTCGTGTTGATCAGCTGGCCCTGCCCGGCCCGGCTGATGCTTCGGCGCGCGGTGACCGGCCGGCCCGGCGCGGGCGCCGCGACCGCGGGATTGAACAGCTCCGCGATCTCCATCTTCAGACCCGAGGTCAACTGAAGCAGCTTGTCGTAGGTCAGCGACATCAGGCCGTTCTCGACCTTTGAAAGGGTCGAGAGCGCCATGCCCGTCCGCTCCGCCACTTGCTTGAGGGTCAGGCCGCGCGCCTGACGGGCGGCCTTGAGACAATGGCCGAGCTGGGAGTTCGCGCCTTCTGATGTCGTGATCTCGCTCATGCAATAAGCCTATCACGGCGCGAGAGAAATTGTTGACCTATCCGCCTAATCTTTTCGGCCAAAGCACCCCTCCCGTACAGCCTTGGCGACCATCCGGGCAGTCGGGCCAGGATTTGTGCATTAAATACCTGGATTTGACGAATATTGGTGCGCTGACGCCACTTTCCGATATGCTAAATCGTTTTCATAATCTGAAAGGGATTGGCCTTGCCTGACCTGTGCGATACCAGCGCCGTTGAGTTGTGCCGCCTGCTGGCCGCGAAGGCGATCTCGCCTGTCGAATTGCTCGACGCCTGTCTGTCACGCATCGCCGCCGTCAATCCCGCCGTCAACGCCGTTGTCACACTGGACGAGCCGGGCGCACGCGCAGCGGCAAAGGAAGCCGAGGCGGCCATCCTGCGCGGCGAGGATCGTGGCGCGCTGCACGGGCTCCCCGTCCTGATCAAAGACACGCAAGACACCGCCGGGATGCGCTCGACCTACGGCAGCCCGCTGCTCCGCGACAACGTGCCGGCCGCCGACCAGGGCTCTGTCGCGCGCTTGCGTGCCGCCGGCGCCATCATCTTCGGTAAGACCAACACGCCGGAATGGGCCGCGGGCGGCAACACCCGCAATCCCGTGTTCGGCGCGACCGGCAATCCCTTCGATCCCATGCGCTCGGCGGCCGGCTCCTCCGGCGGCTCGGCGGTCGCACTCGCCTGCGGCATGGCACCCCTTGCCTCGGGCTCCGACACTGGCGGCTCCTTGCGCAATCCGGCCGGCTTCTCCGGCATTGTCGGGATGCGCCCCTCCTACGGTCTCGTGGCAAGCGAGAAGCGCGCCTTCGGCTGGTCCAACCTGTCGACCGACGGACCGATGGCGCGCAATGTCGCCGATACCGCGCTGATGCTGTCGGTGATGGCGAGCGACGACGCACGTGATCCGCTCGCCTACACGCTGCCTGGCGAACGCGTGCGCGGACGCGCTGAGCGCTGGGCCGCGCCGCGCCCTGCAGAACTCGGCAAGCTGCGCCTCGCCTTCACCGAGGATTTCGGCTTTGCGCCGACCGAGCAAGCCATCCGCCGCGTTTTCCACGATCGCGTCAACAAGCTCGCGCCGTTGTTCGCCGGGAGCCGCGAGGCGACGCCCGACTGCACCGGCGCCGACGATGCCTTCGCGGTGCTGCGCGCCGGCCTGTTCCTGGCGATGCATGGCAAGAACTACAAAGAGCGGCCCGAGATGCTCGGCCCGAATGTCCGCGCCAATGTCGAGGAAGGCCTGGGCTACACGCTCGAGGACCACGGGCGCGCCGCGACGACCCAGACGCGGATCTATCGCGCCTATCAAAGCTTCTTCGAAACCTGCGACGTGCTGATCAGCCCGACCATCACCCTCAGTCCGCGGCCATGGTCGGAGCTCTATCCCGCCGAGATCGACGGCGTGGCGACGAAGTCCTACTTCCACTGGCTCGCGCTCGCCTACGCCGTCACACTCCCCGGCCACCCCGCGATCAGCGTTCCGCTCGGCCTTGATGAAGCCGGCCTGCCGTTCGGCCTCCAGATCGTCGGTCCGCGCGGCGGCGACGCCGTCGTGCTTTCGGTCGCCGCCAGCATCGAGGCTGCATTCGCGAACGATCCGCAAATGTGCCGGCCCCTGCCCAACCTCGCACGGCTCGCCGCAGCGCCGCCGCTATCGGCCGCGCCCGGCTTCCTCGCCTGGGAATAGCCCGGGAATAGATCAAACAAGCAGGCATCAACGCCGGCTCGCCGGCATCTCGGAGATCAGCATGGACGAATTGTCGAACCGCAAGACCGGCATCGTCGCCTTCGTCCTGCTCTATCTCGCTTATTGCATCTCCTACATCGACCGCGCCGCGATTTCGCTGGCGCTGGCGCAGATCGGCAAGGACTTCAATCTCCAGGCTGCCGATCTCGGTATTGTCATCAGCGCGTTCTTCTTGGGTTACGCGGCGATGCAGGTGCCCGGCGGATGGCTCTCCGACCGCTTCGGCTCGAAATACGTCGTCATTGTCACCATCGTCATGTGGTCGCTGTTCACGTCGTTCACGAGCCTTGCCTGGTCGCTGACCTCGCTGATCGCGATCCGCTTCATCTTCGGCATCGCCGAGGGCGGCTTTCCGCCGGCGAGCATCCGCGCCATCGCGGAGCTGTTCAAGAAGGACAGCCGGCCCAAAATGTCGGCGCTGCTGCTGTCGTCGAATTATGCCGGCAGCATGGTCGCACCGCTGATCATGGCGCCGCTGATCGTCTGGCTGGGCTGGCGTCACGCCTTCAATACGATCGGCATCGCCGGCATCGTCTTCGCGGTGATCTATTTCGTCTTCGTTCCGCACCTTGCGCGTATCGGCGTCGGACCGGTGACGGCAAAGCCCCGCGCACCGATGCGCGAGCTCATGGCGAATCCGCTGCTGTGGCAGCTCATGGTGGTGTGGTTCGGCCTGAGCTGCGTCAACAAGGGCCTGGATTCCTGGATGCCGCTCTATCTGCTCCAGCAGCGCGGGCTCGACCTCAAGACCGTCGGCGTCGTGGCGCCGATCCCGTTCGTGATGGCGACATTCGCGACCGCAATCGGCGGCTGGGTGATGACCACGTTCTTCGCCGAGCGCGAAAAATATCTCTTGATCGGCAGCTCCGCGTTAACAGGCATCTTCCTCTACGCCATGTACAAGGCGGAGACGATCACCGCCTTGATCGTCTATCAATCGGTGGTCTATTTCTTCAAATCCTTCGTCCTGGCCTCCGTGATTGCGCTTCCGACCAAGCTGCTGCGTGACGACCAGATCGGATCGGGCATCGGCATGGTCAATCTCGGCGGCCAGAGCGCGGGCTTCGTTGCCCCCGCCATCATGGGCTTCATCGTGACGGGCACCGGATCATTCGACGCGGCCTTCGGCTTCCTGGTCGCGATGACGGCGATGTCGGTCGTCGTCGCCGCGACCATCAACACGGCGCAGTCCAAATTCACGCCGAAGCCGGCCTGACAGGAGTTTGCCGATGCAAAGCGCAATCATTCTCGGCGGCGGCATGGTGGGGGTCGGTGCTGCCGTGCATCTGCGCCAGCGCGGCTGGACGGTTACGCTGGTTGACCGCAGGGAGCCCGGCCGCGAAACCAGCTACGGCAATGCTGGCATGATCCAGGCCGAAGCCGTGCGGCCCTATCCAATGCCGCGCGACCTCACGTCACTGCTGAACATCGCGACCGGCCGCACCAACGACGTGCGCTACAGCCTTTCCTCGCTGCATCGTCACGTCGAGCCGCTGCTTCGCTATTGGTGGCATTCGGCGCCGAAGCGGCATCGCGAAGCGATCGCGGCCTGGGCTCGCCTGATCGCCTATGCGACACCCGAGCACGATGTCCTCATCCGCGAGGCCCATGCCGATAATCTGATCCGCCGCGCCGGGTATCGCGCAGTGTTCCGCGATGCCGCGGCGCTCGACCACTCGATCAAGGAGGCGGAAGCAGACCACCGCGAGTTCGGTGTCAATTTTCGCGTGCTCTCGGGCAGCGAATTGACAAAAGCCGAGCCGATCCTGCGCAACGATCTTCCCGGCGCGATCCACTGGCTTGATACCTGGACCGTGTCCGATCCCGGCGCCCTGGTGACCGCCTATGCCGAGCTGTTCGAGCGCCTTGGCGGTCAGATCGTGCTCGGCGATGCGCAGTCGCTTCAGCAGACCGCGACCGGATGGTCCGTCAACACCGACGATGGCCGCATCGACGCCGCCAACGCCGTCGTCACGCTCGGGCCATGGTCGCCGGATCTCTTGCACAAGTTCGGCTACCGGATTCCGCTGGTGCGCAAGCGCGGCTATCACATGCACTACACCGGCGGCGCCACGCTCGATCTGCCGCTGGTCGACAAGGGCCAGGGCTACGCCATGGGACCGATGGCCAAGGGCATCCGCATCACCACAGGCGCGGAACTGACGGGCCCGGATGCGCAGGCAACGCCGGTGCAGCTTGCCAGTGCCGAAGCCTCCGCGCGCGAGCTGATCGATCTCGGCAAGCGCGCCGAACCGGAGCCGTGGTTCGGCACCCGCCCCTGCACGCCTGACATGGTGCCGGTGCTCGGGCGCGCCCCGCGACATCCCGGCCTCTGGATGAATTTTGGCCACGGCCACCAGGGCTTTACGCTGGGACCCGCCACCGGACGCCTGCTCGCGGAGATGATGAACGGCGAGACGCCGTCGATCGATCCGACGCCGTACCGGCCGGAGCGGTTCTAGCCGTCCGACCTCGCGGCCAAAACGGCCTTGATGCGCCGGGTGTCTTCCGGCGTCGCCGGGTTGTAGACCACCATGCCGAGATCGGGCCGGCCGTCGACCGCAAAAGCCGAATATTCGAACGCGATCGGGCCGAGCACGGGATGGCGCAGATGCTTAACGCCCTCGCCATGAGAGCGGACGTCATTGTCGGCCCATAGCTTTGCGAATTCGGGGCTCTCGCGGCACATCTCGTCGACGAATTCGGCGACATGTGAGACCGCGCCCGCGCGCGCCGCATCCGCGCGGAACGCAGCGACCACGAAGCGCGCGACCTTGTCCCAATCATATTGGGCAGCGCGCACCCGCGGCTCGCAGAAGATCAGGCGCAGGATGTTGCGCTGTTTGGGCAACAGCGAGGAATAGTCGGTCAGCACGATGGTCGCCGCGCGATTCCAGGCGACGACGTCCCAGATCATCGTCCTGATGATGGCGGGGCTCGTCTCCAGCGCATCGAGCACGCGCTGGAGACGTGGCGAGACGCCTTCGCTTGCCTGGTAGCGCACCTCTGGCGGGTGGCCGAGCCCGATCAGGGACAGGTGCTCGCGCTCGACGTCGGTCAGCATCAGCGCACGCGCGATCCGGTCGAGCACATCGGCTGACGGCGCGCCGCCCCGGCCCTGCTCCAGCCAGGTGTACCAGGTCGGGCTGATATTGGCCCGCAGCGCCACCTCCTCGCGCCGCAGCCCCGGGGTACGCCTTCGGCTGCCGCCAAAGCCGAAAGCGGCCGCGTCGAGCCTGATACGGCGGTCCTTCAGATAGGTCCCGAGCAGATTGTCGCTGGTGGTCTCGCTCATCCCGTTAGCTATTATACCCTGATAACATCACTACTTTACCCGGATAATCCTAACGCAGATGCTGGCTCCAACCAACTGGAGACCTGCTCATGCATGTATTCGTCACTGGCGCCACCGGCTTCGTCGGCTCCGCCGTCGCTGCCGACCTGATCGCGGCCGGTCACAGCGTCACTGGCCTCGCCCGCTCCGACGCGGGCGCCGCCGCCCTCACTGCAATGGGTGCCAAGGTCCGTCGCGGCTCGTTGGAGGACCTCGCGTCCTTGCGCAGCGGCGCGGCCGCCTCAGACGGCGTGCTGCACCTCGGCTTCAACCACGACTTCTCCAAATTCGCCGAGAATTGCGAGCTCGACCGCCGCGCCATTCTGGCGCTCGGCGAAGAGCTCAAGGGCTCCGAGCGCCCGCTCATCGTCACCTCAGGCGTTGCGCTGCTCGCACCCGGGCGGCTCGCGACCGAGGACGATGCAGCAGCTCGCCACTTTCCGCGCGTCTCGGAAGCAACTGCCGAGGACCTGATGAAGCAAGGCGTGCGCGCCGGCATCGTCCGGCTGCCGCCCACCACCCATGGCGAAGGCGACCACGGTTTCGTCCCTCGCTTGATTGCGATCGCGCGCGAGAAAGGCGTGGCCGCCTATATCGGCGAGGGCAACAACTGCTGGCCCGCCGCGCATCGCATCGATGCCGCGCGCGTCTACCGCCTAGCGCTCGAGCAAGGCGCAACCGCGCGTCGCTATCACGCCATCGCCGAGGAAGGCGTGCCCTTCAAGCTGATTGCCGAGGTGATCGGCAAGAGGCTCGGCGTGCCCATAGTCTCGAAATCCCCTGATGAAGCTGAGGCGCATTTCGGCTGGTTCGCACGCTTTGCGGCCGTCGACGTGCCGACGTCCAGCGCGAAGACGCGCGCGGCTCTCGGCTGGGAGCCGAAAGAAAAAGGGCTGATCGAGGATCTCGACCAGCCCTATTACTTCAAGGTTTAACGGCGCAGCGCCGTTAAATCCGGCTAGTCCGTCGTGACGGCGGTTTCCATGTCGGTCGGATCGATCTGCTGGGCCAGCCGCGCGTTGAGCTTGTCGCGATCGAGCTCGCCCTCCCACCAGGCGACGATCACGCAGGCGACGCCATTGCCGCAGAGATTGGTCAGCGCACGGCACTCGCTCATGAACTTGTCGATGCCGAGCACGATCGCCATGCCCGGCACGAGGCGCGGATCGACCACCGCCAGCGTCGCCGCCAGCGTGATGAAGCCCGCGCCGGTAATGCCGGACGCGCCCTTCGAGGTCAGCATCGCCACGACCAGGATCGTGAGCTGCTGGCTGAAGGTGAGGTCGTAGCCAAGCGCCTGCGCAATGAACAGCGTCGCCAGCGTCATGTAGATGTTGGTGCCGTCGAGATTGAACGAATAGCCCGTGGGTACCACGAGGCCGACCACCGACTTCGAGCAGCCGAGCCGCTCCAGCTTCTCCATCAAGGTCGGCAGCGCGCTTTCGGAGGACGAGGTACCGAGCACGACCAACAATTCGTCCTTGATGTAGGCCAGGAACTTGAAGATCGAGAAGCCCGCGATCCGCGCGATGATGCCGAGCACGACGAACACGAACAACGCGGCGGTCAGGTAGAACGTCGCGATCAGGCCCATCAGGTTGAGGATCGCACCGGTACCGAACTTGCCGATGGTGAAGGCCATCGCGCCGAAGGCACCGAGCGGCGCTGCGCGCATCACGATGGAGATGACGCCGAACACCGCGTGCGCGGCGTCGTCGATGAAGCTGCGGATCACGTGGCCGCGGTCACCGAGGCCCATGATGGCGAAGCCGAACAGCACCGAGAACAACAGCACTTGCAGGATCTCGCCTTGCGCGAAGGCGCCGACCACGGTGTCGGGAATGATATGGAGGATGAAGTCGACCGACTTCTGGGCTTCCGCCTGCTTGGCAAAGTTGGCAACGGCATTTGCATTGGCCGCCGCACTGCCGAAGCCCGCGCCCGGTTTGATAACGTTGCCAATGATGAGGCCGATGATCAGCGCGAATGTCGACACGACCTCGAAATAGACCAGTGCCTTGACACCGATGCGCCCGACCTTCTTGGCATCCTGAATGTGCGCGATACCGGAGACCACTGTGCAGAAGATGATCGGAGCGATCACCATCTTGATCAGCTTGATGAAGCCGTCGCCGAGCGCCTTGATCCAGTCATTGGTGGCGACGGACGGCCACAGCCAGCCGACGATGGCGCCGAGCACGATGGCGATCAGCACCTGGACATAGAGAACTTTATACCATGGCTTGGCGGCAACAGGTGCAGCCGGCGCGCCAGCCATCGTTGTCGTTGTCATTGTTTCACTCCCCCTCAAAAGCTCAGAGCCAGCCAAGATCAACTTGGCCGGCCCTGTCAATTGGAACATTCCGTGACGCGAAATCTAGCCGCGACGGTCGACGATCCGACGCGCCGCCGGCACCAGCGCAGCGCCGAGCGCGTTCTTGATGATTGAGGCCGCGATGAACGGCGCGACACCGACCACCCAGGCCTTGGTTCCGCCGAGGCCAATGCCATAGGCGAGCCAACCGAAGCCGGCGATGAAGATGACGACATGGCCGACCGCCATTGCCGCGAACAGCAGCACGACATTGCGATCCCAGCCGCGTTCGGCGAGCCAGCCCGTAATGAAGGCGGCAGCCACGAAGCCATAGAGATAGCCGGCGGTCGGGCCGACCAGCGGTGCAATTCCACCGACAGGGCCAGCGAACACCGGCAGCCCCATCGCGCCTTCAGCGAGGTAAGCGATCATGGTTGCGCTGCCAAGGCGCCAGCCATACGTCGCGCCGATTGTCAGCACGACCAGCGTCTGCAGCGTCATGGGCACATAAGGCAGCGGCAGGTTCACCTTGGCTGATAGCGCCATCAATGCGGAGCCGAGCGCAACAAGCACGAAAGCGCGCAAATGCCCGACGGCTTCGCCGGGCCGGGCGGGCCACATCACTGCGGCAAGAGGAGAACGCGACGTGGCGGCGGGCTGGACAGTTCGGTCAGACAAGATGCACTCCGGAAGGCTAGCAAAAACTGGCGGCTATTTAAGCCAGTGAGCGATCCGGTCAACTGCCTCCTGCATCTCCTGACGCGAGCGCGCATAAGAGAATCGGATGAACGAGCGGCCGTGAACGGGATCGAAATCGACGCCCGGTGTGGCCGCAACATGGGCCTTCTCCAGCATCTGCTTGGCGAAGTCGAAACTGTCGGAGGTGAAATCCGAGACATCGGCATAGAGGTAGAACGCGCCATCCGCCGGCAGGAACTTGGCGAGGCCCGCCTTGGGCAATCCCTCGATCAGGATGCGCCGGTTCTCCTGATAGCCATGCTTGATCTCCTCCATCTCGGCCGCGCCGTCGAAGGCGGCCTCTGCCGCGATCTGCGACAGCGAGGGCACCGAGATCGAAAGGTTCTGCTGCAGCCGCTCGATCGGGCGCACCAGAATGTCCGGCACGACCATCCAGCCGACGCGCCAGCCCGTCATGCAAAAATACTTCGAGAACGAGT
Organism: Bradyrhizobium sp. CCBAU 11434; assembly: GCF_028128895.1. Lineage (NCBI taxonomy): Bacteria > Pseudomonadati > Pseudomonadota > Alphaproteobacteria > Hyphomicrobiales > Nitrobacteraceae > Bradyrhizobium > Bradyrhizobium sp. CCBAU 11434. Next base: position 1,075,106 of record NZ_LBJX01000011.1, on the reverse strand, counting down.
TGATCACGAGCGCATGGTCGGACAGCGCCGCCGCCGTCACTGCAGGAAACGCGTAATCGAGCCCGTGATAGATCTCATCGGAGATGAAGCGAATGCCGGCATCTTCCGCGGCGGCGATCAGACCGGTCAGCGCCTCGCGGGACATCATCGTTCCCGTCGGATTGGCGGGGCTTCCGACCAGCACGCCCTTCAACGGCGCCTTGCGATGGGCGGCGAGCAGCGCCTCGCCGGTGAGCGCGTGGCGCGTCTCGTTGGTGGTCTCGATCAACACCGGCTCGCAGCCGAGCGCGGTGAGGATGTGCCGATACGGCGGATAGCCCGGCACCGTGACGGCGACGCGATCGCCGGGCTCGAACATCGACAGGAAAGCCAGAATGAAACCGCCGGAGGAGCCGGTGGTCACCACGATCCTGTCCGGGCTGATGGTACAGCCATAGGCGTCGCGATAATGACGCGCGATGCGCTCACGAAGACTGGGAATGCCGAGCGCCGAGGTGTAATCGATCCGCCCCGTCGCAAGCGCGGCCTGAGCGGCCGCAATCGCGGTCTTCGGCGCGCCGGTTGCGGGCTGGCCGACCTCCATGTGAATGACATGGCCGCCGGCAGCCTCCATGCGGGCCGCCGCGGCCATCACGTCCATCACCATGAACGGGGGAACATCGCTGCGGCGGGAGGGCTCGAGCCATTGCCCCACCCGGTTCCTTAATGTCGCATCGTGCATTGAATTCTGCTATTTCGCTGGCGAACCGGTCCGTTCGGGCCGGAAAACAGGGCGCTTGCGCCCCAGACTGGCCGCATTATACGGCTCATAAGGGCATATCGCGTATCCGGTCCGCCGCCAATCGCCAAAACCAATCACAAAACTGCATCCAAGTCCGCTTGCAAGCCCGTTTGATGTTGCTCCAGATCGCAATGCGCAAGAAGGCCTCCGCCCTCACCGCCCTCATTACGGCGACTGCAATCGCGTTGCTGCCGATCCCGGCGGCGCACGCGCAGGAAGGCCGCGGGCCGCCGACCCTGCGCGACTCGGAAACCGAGCAGCTGCTGCGCGAATATACGCGCCCGATCCTGCGCGTTGCCGGTCTGGAGAGGCAGAACATCCAGATGGTGATCATCAACGACAACTCGTTCAACGCGTTCGTCGCCGATGGCCGCCGCATCTTCGTCAATTACGGCGCCATCCTGCAGTCGGAGACGCCGAACCAGCTCATCGGCGTGCTTGCGCACGAAACCGGGCATCTGGCCGGCGGCCATCTGGCCAAGATGCGCGAGCAGCTCGCCAGCGCGCAGACGCAGATGATCATCGCCATGCTGCTCGGCGCAGGCGCCATGGCGGCGGGCGCCAGCCGCGGCGGCAACAACGGCAATAACGGCCTGGCCAATGCCGGCGCGGCTGCGGTTGCCGGACCGCAGGAGATGATCCGCCGCTCGCTACTGTCCTATCAGCGCCAGCAGGAAGAGAACGCCGACCGCGCCGGCGTGAAATTCCTGACCGCGACGCAGCAATCGCCGAAGGGCATGTACGAGACCTTCAAGCGCTTCACCAGCGAAAGCCTGTTCGCAGCGCGCGGCGCCGATCCCTATCTGCAGTCGCACCCGATGCCCGCAGAGCGCGTCGCATCGCTCCAGGAATTCGCCAGTACCAGTCCCTATTGGGACAAGAAGGACGATCCCGCGCTCCAGCTCCGCCATGATATGGTGCGCGCCAAGATCTCCGCCTTCATGGAGCGGCCGGAAGTGGTCTATCGCCGCTACCCCCTGACCAATGACAGCCTGCCAGCGCGCTATGCCCGCGCCATCAGCACCTATCTGCATGGCGACTTGCGCAGCGCCCTCGCCCAGATCGATGCCCTGATCGCGGTCCAGCCCAACAACCCGTATTTCTACGAGGTGCGCGGCCAGGCCCTTCTGGAGAGCGGCAAACCCGCCGATGCGATTGCGCCCCTGCGCAAGGCCGTCGCGCTTTCCAACAATTCGGCCCTCATCGAGATGTTACTTGGGCAGGCTCTGGTTGGAACCGATAATAAGGCCTACACGGACGACGCCATCAAGATTCTCCGTGCAGCGGTGGCGCGCGAGCCCGAGGCGCCGATTGGCTTCACCCAGCTCGCGATGGCCTATGGCCGGAAGGGAGACTATGCCGAGGCGGATCTCGCCTCCGCCCAGGCCGCTTATCTGCGCGGCGACAACAAGACCGCTCGCGAACTCGCCACGCGCGCGAAAACCCGTTTCGCCGTCGGCACGCCCGGATGGGTCAAGGCCGACGACATCGTGGCATCGAAGCCGCCACGGAACTAGAACGACGCCTGATCACGCGATTGACCGCTTTGACGTCACGACACCACCATTAAGTCCGCCGGGACGTTATTTCGAAACCTGCTCTGGATAAGAGGATTTGCCAATGCCTTCGCTGCGCCTGCTTGCTCCCGCACTGTTTGCGCTCGCCATCTTCGGCGCAACGGGACCGGCTTCGGCCGAGAGCTTCTCGGATGCCCAGCGCACCGACATAGAGGCGATCATCAAGAACTACCTCGTCACCCACCCCGAGGTGCTCGAGGAGGCCATGACCGAGCTCAGCAAGCGGCAGGCCGCGGCAGAGAGCGAGAAGCACGAAGCCAGCATCGCCCAGAACTCGGATGCGATCTTCAACTCGCCGCGCCAGGTCGTGCTCGGCAACAAGGACGGCGACGTCACCTTCGTCGAGTTCTTCGATTACAATTGCGGCTACTGCAAGCGCGCGATGAGCGACATGCTCGACCTGATGAAGTCCGATCCCAAGCTGAAGGTCGTGCTCAAGGAATTTCCGGTCCTGAGCCAGGGTTCGGTCGAAGCCGCGCAGGTCGCGGTTGCAGTGCGCATGCAGGATCCCTCCGGCAAGAAGTATCTCGATTTCCACCAGAAGCTGCTCGGCGGTCGCGGTGCGGCCGACAAGGCGCGCGCCATGCAGGCGGCCAAGGAAGCCGGCCTCGACACCGCGAGGATCGAGAAGGACATCCAAAGCCCCGAGGTGCGCGCCACCATCGAGGAGAACTTCAAGCTGGCCGAAGCGATGGGCATGAACGGCACGCCGAGCTACGTGATCGGCAAGCAGATCGTGGTCGGCGCCGTCGGCCTCGACGGCCTCAAGGAAAAGATCGGCGTCGCCCGCTGCGGCAAAGCGACTTGCTGAGAGGCGACCTGCTGATCACGTATTCTACAATTCACGCGCGCAACGAGGCCGGCTGAGAAGCCGGCCTTTTTCGTTGGCCAAGCTCAGCACGAATCCTGGCGTGAATCCGGCGCGAACGTTCATCCCGCATTTAGGAAACAAATGCCGGGGAACAGCAGATGTTCCGGAACAAGTGACACCTCCTCCCGTTGTCGGCGCGGGCAATGACGCAAAGAAACACGTGAGGAGAAATTCGATGTCGAACCGCTTTATGATCTCGGTTGCCGCACTCGCGCTGATCGCAGGCACGGGTCTGGCGAACGCACAAGGCACGATGAAGAACGACACCGGCGCCGGCGCGCAGCCGACGCAGCACTCGCAGCCATCGGGCGGCGCTGAGCACGGCACCATGGGCAAGGAATCCGCAAGCCCGCAGAAGGGCACGGTGGGTCAGGCCGGCGGCTCCATGAAGCAAGGCGAAGAGAAGTCGTCTGGTGCGATGGAGAAATCCGGCACCGCGGAGAAATCCGGCGGGATGGAAAAGTCCGGCGCAATGAACAAGAACGCGGCTGAAGAAAAGGCCGGCGCGGCGAAGGGTGAACACGCCCAGAGCGCACAGGACAAGTCGACGCAGGACAAGTCCAAGAGCATGAGCTCTGACTCGACCACCAAGTCCGACAGCAAGAACATGAAGGCTGAGGACAACAAGGCCGGCACTGCCGCCAAGAGCAACAATGCCGAGAACCGTCCGGCTACGACCGACAGCAAGTCGCAGACGACGACCGGCAACGCCGCCACCTCGGCGACCGCTGCGCCGCCGGCGGAGAAGCGCACCCAGATCGTCTCGGCGATCAAGTCCGAGAAGATTGAAGAGACGACGAACGTCAACTTCAATATTGCGGTCGGCACGACGATTCCGGCGTCCGTCCACTTCCACCCGCTCCCGCAGCGGATTGTCGAAATCTACCCGGAATGGCGCGGCTATGACGTGATCTTCGTGCACGGCCAGTACATTATTGTCCGTCCGCAGACGCGCGAGATCGTCTACATCATCGAAGGCTAACCAGCTTCGCCGATGCCCAAATGAGCCCCTGCCGAGCCATCGGCAGGGGCTTTTGGCCTATGGGGCATCCGTCCCCACCCGCCTGGGACCGCAGCCACGATTGGAACTGGTTAACAAGCAATTTCCGTAGTTTCCGCACAGATTTTTGCACGCTGGATGAGGTGCCTGAAGCCCTCGCCAAGGCCCTTCAAGGCTTCCCCTAGGTCACTTTGTTACCTATAACCCCCGCCACGCCGAAACACCTTTCCGGGATTGGAATGGCCGAACCAGCAACCGACACGATCCTCGTTCTCAACGGACCGAACCTCAACATGTTGGGGACACGGGAGCCGGAGAAGTATGGCCATGCCACGCTGGCCGACGTCGAGAAACTGTGCCGTGAGACCGCGGCGAGCTTCGGCCTCAAGGCCGACTGCCGGCAGTCCAACCGCGAAGGCGAGCTGATCGACTTCATCCACGAGGCACATGGGCGCAAGATGAAGGGCATCATCATCAACGCCGGCGGCTATTCGCACACCTCGATCGCGCTGCACGACGCGCTGCTCGCGGTACAGATCCCGACGGTCGAAGTGCACGTGACCAACATCCACGCCCGCGAGAGCTTCCGTCACCACTCCTACACCGCGCGCGCGGCCTTCGCCTCGCTCTGCGGCTTCGGCATCGAGGGCTACCGCCTCGCCATCCAGGGCCTTGCCGCCAAGCTCGGCATCAAGCCCAAAGCCTGACGCCCCCTCTTCACCCAGAACATTCGGATCAAAGAACATGGCGCGCCAGCCAGACGACAAAGCAGCCGCAAAGTTTTCCAGTGACGATTCCGCGCTCGTCCGCGAGCTCGCTTTGCTGCTCGACGAGACCAGCCTCACCGAGATCGAGATCGAGCGCGCCGGCCTGCGCCTGCGCGTTGCCCGCAACATCAGCGTCGCCGCGACCATGCCGATGCCGGTCGCAGCCGCTGCGCCCGCGATTGTCGCAGCACCGGCCGCTGCGCCTGCTCCTTCTGGCGCGGACATGTCGAAACATCCGGGCGCCGTGACTTCTCCGATGGTCGGGACTGCCTATTGGGCGCCGGAGCCAGGCGCCAAGCCGTTCGTCGAGGTCGGCTCCAAGGTCTCGGTCGGCCAGACCCTGCTGATCATCGAAGCGATGAAGACCATGAATCAGATCCCCTCGACCCGAGCCGGCACCGTGACGCAGATCCTGGTCGAAGACGGCCAGCCGGTCGAGTTCGGCGAGCCGCTGGTCATCATTGAATAAGCGAGTGGCGACTTTCGCCCGCTGAGGCACCATGTTCGACAAGATCCTCATAGCCAATCGCGGCGAGATCGCCCTTCGCATCCTGCGGGCCTGCAAGGAGCTCGGGATTGCAACCGTCGCCGTGCACTCCACCGCCGACGCCGACGCCATGCATGTGCGCCTGTCGGACGAGAGCGTCTGCATCGGGCCGCCGCCGTCAAAGGACAGCTATCTCAACGTTCCCGCGCTGCTTGCGGCCTGCGAGATAACAGGCGCGGACGCCGTGCATCCCGGCTACGGCTTCCTGTCGGAGAACGCGCGCTTCGCCGAGATTCTCGGCGAGCACAATCTGCAATTCATCGGCCCCAAGGCCGAGCACATTCGCCTGATGGGCGACAAGATCGAGGCCAAGAAGACCGCCAAGCGGCTTGGCATCCCCGTGGTGCCCGGCTCCGACGGTGCGGTCGGTCCCAACGACGACGCGATGGCGATCGCGAAGAAGATCGGCTTTCCCGTGCTGGTGAAGGCGGCCGCCGGCGGCGGTGGCCGCGGCATGAAGGTCGCACAGAGCGAGGCGGATCTGCAGATTGCGCTCTCGACGGCGGCCAACGAGGCGAAATCCGCCTTCGGCGACGCCTCCGTCTACCTGGAAAAGTACCTGCAGAAGCCGCGTCACATCGAGATTCAGATCCTCGGCGACGGCCGCGGCGGCGCGATCCATCTCGGCGAGCGCGACTGCTCGCTGCAGCGCCGTCACCAGAAGGTCTGGGAGGAAGGCCCCTCGCCCGTGCTGGCTGCGGCCGCGCGCGCCAAGATCGGCGAGACCTGCGCCAAGGCGATGCGTGAGATGAAATATCTCGGCGTCGGCACCATCGAGTTCCTCTACGAGGACGGGGAGTTCTATTTCATCGAGATGAACACGCGCATCCAGGTCGAGCATCCCGTCACCGAGAGCATCACCGACATCGACCTCGTGCTGGAGCAGATCCGCATCGCCGCAGGCGGCGAGCTGCCGGCCAGGCAGGACGAGATCCAGATCATCGGCCACGCCATCGAGTGCCGCATCAACGCCGAGAACCCGGAGACTTTCCGTCCCTCGCCGGGCCGCATCACGCAATATCACCCGCCCGGGGGGCTGGGCGTCCGCATCGATTCGGCGGTCTATCAGGGCTACACGATCCCGCCCTATTACGACTCGCTGGTCGGCAAGCTGATCGTCCACGGCAAGACCCGCGCCGAATGCCTGATGCGCCTGCGCCGGGCGCTGGACGAGATGGTGGTGGAAGGGATCGAGACCACGCTGCCGCTATTCCGCGACCTGGTCCGCCAGGACGACATCATCAACGGCGACTACCACATCCACTGGCTGGAACAGTACCTCGCCGGCAAGACGGAACCGGCCGGGAAATAATCGTTGGCCTTCAGGGAACCCCTTGGCCCCCATCGCGTTTTGGACGGTGGGCTAGTTCCAAGGGGGCGTTTTGATTTCCAGATATGATCGAGCGAGATTGTCGTGACCGCCGAGGGGCAGCGACGTCGCGCATTTTGGCAGATCCTGCTGTTCGCAGCCGGCCTCGTCGTGCTGACCGCGATCAGTGCAGGGTCGGTCTATCTCGTCAACAAGGCCCGCGGCGACAATAAATGGGTCGTTCATACCTTGGAGGTGGAGAACCAGCTGAACGCGCTGCTGCTCGAATTGCGGCGGGCCGAGAGCGGCGCGCGCGGCTATCTCCTGACTCAGGGCGAGAACTTCAAGGCCGACCACGAAAAGGCTGTCGCGGAAATCGTGCCCGCGCTGGACAGGATCACGCGCTTGACCGGAGACAATCCGGCTCAGCGCGAGAGCATCGAGAAGCTCAGCGCGGCAATCGAGACCCGGCTTGGTCAGTTCGCTCAGGAGATGGAGTTCGTCCGGCAGGGCCAGCTCGACAAAGCCGCCGCGCTGGTGCGCGAGGCCGCCGCTGCCAATACCACGAGCACGATCAGCCGCGAGGCAAACGCGATGATCCGCGAGGAGGAGCGCCTGTTCCGCCTCCGCTCGGTCAACGCCGACAACAGCCAGACGCTCGCTGCATCGCTCACCGGCATCGGCTCCGGCCTCGTCGTCGTCCTGGCATTGGTCTCGATCTGGCTGGTGCGGCGTTCGGCGCGCAGCCGCGACGAGGCCGAGGCACGGCTGCGCGATTCCAACGTCAACCTGGAAGCCACTGTCGACGAGCGCACCGCAGACCTGCGTGAAGCCAACGACGAGATCCAGCGCTTTGCCTATATCGTCAGCCATGACCTGCGCTCGCCGCTGGTCAACATCATGGGCTTCACCAGCGAGCTCGAGGAATTGGGCAAGGACATCTTCCGACGGATCGGAGGGCTCACGGGCGTGCCGGCAGGCGGCCCGCCGCTCGATGTTGCAGAGGTCCCCCTTGAGGACGCTGACAAGCAGATGTCGGCGGACTTTTCCGAAGCGCTCGGCTTCATCAAATCCTCGATCGCCCGGATGGATCGGCTGATCTCGGCGATCCTCAACCTCACCCGCGAGGGCCGGCGCGAGTTTCAGCCGGAACGCATCGACACGCGCGATTTCATCGAGGCCATCGTCTCCTCGCTGGCGCACCAGGCGGCCGAAGCCCAGGCCGAGATCCACATCGAGCCGCTGCCGAATATTGTCAGTGACCGCCTTGCGCTGGAACAGATCTTCTCCAATCTGATCGATAACGCGATCAAGTACCTCAAGAACGGGGTTCCCGGCGAGATCAGAATTCGCGGGCGGACCAAACTCGGCTACGCTATCTTCGAAATCAGCGATAACGGCCGCGGTATCGATCCTAGGGATCATCAGCGGATTTTCGACCTGTTCCGGCGGGCGGGAACCCAGGACAAGCCCGGTCAGGGCATCGGTCTTGCCCATGTACGTGCACTTGTGCGCCGCCTCGGCGGCACCATGTCGGTATCGTCGGAACTGAACGCGGGCAGCACGTTCACGATCACGCTGCCCATCAATTGGAATGCGAGCAACCGGAACGCGGATCGATGACATTGCCAGTCACCATCATCATGATCGAGGACGACGAGGGCCACGCCAGGCTGATCGAGCGCAATATCCGCCGCTCCGGCGTCAACAACGAGATCCTCTCCTTCACCAACGGCACCTCGGCGATGAAGCATCTGTTCGGCCCCGACGGCACCGGGCTCGCCCAGAAGGGCAACGCGCTCCTGATCCTGCTCGACCTCAACCTTCCCGACATGAGCGGCATCGATATCCTGAAGCAGATCAAGGAAAACAAATATCTCAAGGCCTCGCCCGTGGTGGTGCTCACCACCACCGACGACAGCCAGGAGATCAAGCGCTGCTACGAGCTCGGCTGCAACGTCTACATCACCAAACCCGTCAACTACGAGAATTTCGCCAACGCCATCCGGCAGCTCGGCCTGTTCTTCTCGGTCATCCAGGTCCCGCCCGCCGCCACATGACCCAGCGCACGCCAACCCTGCTTTACATCGACGACGACGACGCGCTGGCGCGCCTGGTCGACCGCGGCCTGACGCGGCGCGGCTACAAGGTCGTTCATGCCGCGAGCGGCGAGGAAGGCCTCGAGCGCATCCGCAACGCGGCAGTACAGGGCTGCATCGATGTCGTGGCGCTCGACCAGTACATGCCGGGTCTCGACGGGCTCGATACGCTCGAGCAGATCATGGCGATCCCGGACGCCCCGCCCGTGGTCTTCGTCACGGCCTCGCAGGATTCCAGCATCGCCGTCACCGCGCTGAAAGCGGGCGCGGCGGACTATCTGGTCAAGGACGTCAAGGGCGACTTCATTCCGCTGCTGCATGTCGCGGCCGAAGGCGCGCTGCGCCAGGCCGAGTTGCAACGCGCACGTGAGGAAGCCGAGGCCGAGATCCACGCCTCGCGCGACCGCTACGCCGCGCTTGCCGCCGAACGCGAGCTGCTCTTGCGCGAGGTCAATCACCGCGTCGGCAATTCGCTCCAGATCATCGCTTCGCTGCTGCACCTTCAGGCCAGCTCCGCCGCGCAGGACGAGGTCAAGGCCGCGCTCACCAACGCGATGGGCCGCGTCGCCGCCGTCGCCCAGGTGCACCGCCGCCTGTACACCTCGCAGGATCTGAAGAGCGTGATGCTCAACCAGTATCTGGACTCTCTGCTCGAGGACCTCCGCCGCTCCGCCGAAGGCAACCGGATGTCGCGCCTGACGGTGAAGGCCGAGCCGATCGAGATCGACCCCGACCGCGCCGTCGCCGTCGGCATCATCGTCAACGAGCTGGTGATGAACGCGGTGAAATACGCCTATCCCGATGGCGCAGGCCCCATCCATGTCGAGCTGACCTCGACGGGCGAGGATCTGGTGCTGTCGATCAGCGACGACGGCGTCGGCGATGCCGTCAAGGCCGATCCGCGCTCCACCGGCATGGGCCAGCGCATCGTCGCGGCCATGGCTTCCAAGCTCGATGCCACCGTCGAGCGCGATCCCAACCATTCCGGAACCCGCATCATCCTGCGGTTCCGCCGCACGCCCGAAGCTCCCGGCAAAGCGAACACCGCTGCGGCGGGGTGATGCGCCCGTTCGCGCCCGTCGCACCGGCGTTGCGATCCTGCTATTGTCGTGATCATGACTTCGCGCGACTCCGCCTCGTCTGAAATCACGCCGGCCGTGCTGCTGCGGGCCTATGCCTGCGGCATCTTTCCGATGGCCGAGAGCGCCGAGGATCCGACCCTGTTCTGGGTCGAGCCGGAAATGCGCGGCGTGATCCCGCTCGATGGGTTTCGCGTCGCCTCGCGCCTGGCGCGCACCGTGCGCTCGGATGTGTTCCGCGTCACCGTCAACACCGCGTTCAAGGCGACCATCGCCGGCTGCGCCGCGCCGCAAGCGGGCCGCGAGGACACCTGGATCAACAAGCGCATCCGCGACCTCTACGGCGGCCTCTACGAGCTCGGCCATTGCCACAGCGTCGAGGCCTGGCAGGGCGACGATCTCGTCGGCGGTCTCTACGGCGTGAGCCTGGGGCGCGCCTTCTTCGGCGAGAGCATGTTCCACACAGCGCGCGATGCCTCCAAGGTCGCGCTGGTGCATCTGGTCGCGCGGCTGATCCATGGCGGCTTCGAACTGCTCGACACGCAATATGTCACCGAGCATCTGAAGAGTTTTGGTGCGGCCGAGATCTCGCGGCGGCGCTACACCGCGCTGCTCGACAAGGCGCTCGCCGGCGAGCCTGGCGATTTCCTGAGACTGTCTGGCGGTGCTGCCATCCCGGGCGCACGCGCGCTCGAGATCATCGCCTCGCAGCAGTAAGCCAGATTTACCCGCTACCGAAGCCGGGGGATTTGGCCTAGCGGCCAAACCCGGGAATACCGAACAGGCCAGGCCGCTGCTCCGGCGGCGGAGGTGGCGGCGGGGCTGGCTGCGGCGGTGGCGGCAGAGGCTGCGGTGGACGCTGCTGCACGGCCTGCTTGGGCGCGGCCCTCTTCTGCGCGGCAGGCGGAGGCGGCGGCGCGGCCGGCTTGGTCGCGGGATCAGGCGCCGCGGTCGCAATGGTCTGCTGAGGCTCTTTGCAGTCGGTCAGCCAGATGTCGTAGATCGGGTGCTCGACGCCGTGCAGGCCGGGGCTCGCGGCATACATCCAACCGGAGAAAATTCGCTTCACCTCGCCCTGCAAGGTGATCTCGTCGACCTCGACGAACGCATCGGTGTTGGCGGCTTCGGTCGCGGGCCGTGTGTAGCAGGCATCCGTCTTCACCCGCAGCGCGCCGAACTGCACGGTCTCGCCGATATCCTCGTCGAAATTGATGATGCGCCCGGTGATCTTGTCGAGGCCGGAGAAGGTCGCCTTCTTGTTCACGATCTTCTGGGCCGGCGGCTCGGTGACGACCTCGTCGCCCGGCTGCAGGCTCGCCGGCGCCTGCGGCACGGCGCCCTGCTGGGTCGCGCCCTTCTGCTGCGGCTGGCGCTGGCCGGGAGCCGCGCCCGGCTGGGCAGGTCCACCCGGGGGAGCGACCGCCACGGCCGGCGGCTGGTTCTGGGGCGCAACGGTCGTGCCCGGCGGCGGCGCCAGCGGCTGGGTCTCGACTGGTCCGGGCATGGCATTGCCCTGGCGCGGCATCGGGCGCGACGGCAGCACGCGGCCCTGCGGCGGCAGCTCGGGCACCTCTTCGTCGTCGTCGGGGGTCGGCGCCGGTTGCGGCTGCCCGCCACGGGGAATGGTCCCCGGCGGCCGCAGCGGCGGCGGATCGGAGAAGATCGTGCCGATCTGCGCCTGCACCGGCGTTGCAACCGTCAGCGCGGTGGCAGCCAGCAGCGCCGCAAGGCCTGTCAGGGTAAAGGTTTTGAACATCTCGCGCGGCTTCAACAGCGAATCGGGCTTGTTGGACATTCTACAGGGGATACCGCCGCTCGCAGGCCAACCGGTTAACACGGCGAATACGGCGGGGAAAGGGCGGCATTCCTGCCCCGCCCGCCGCCGGCTGGCCATCCCGGTCCACCGATGGGATAGTTGGAGGCCTCTCCCCGGGGCCCAAGCGGGCATCGTCCTGAAAACGACGTCCAACGATAACCAGAAACCTCAGGTTCCCCCATGCCCGTCGTGCTCGATCCCGATGCTGCCGCCGTCTACAAAGCGTTCCAGGACGCCGGCCGCCCCGCCTACGAGACGCTGACCGCAGCAGAGGCGCGCGCCTATTACCTCCAGGCCCGCCTGGTCACCAATCCCGAGCCGCCCGAGCTGGCCCGCGTCGCGCCGCTGTCGATCCCGGCTCCCCATGGCACGATCCCCGCACGCATCTACGTCCCGAAGCAGCCGCGGCTCCAGAACGGCCTGGCGCCCGCGCTGGTTTTCTTCCATGGCGGCGGCTGGGTGATCGGCGACCTCGACAGCCACGACGTGGCCTGCCGGCAGCTTGCTGATGCAGGCGCCCTGATCGTAATCGCGATCGACTACCGCCTCGCGCCCGAGCACAAATTTCCGGCCGCCGCCGATGATGCGGTTGCCGCGACCAAATGGATCGCCGCGAATGCGCGCGAGCTCGACATCGACCCAGCACGGCTTTCGATCGGCGGCGACAGCGCCGGCGGCAATCTCGCAGCCGTCGTCGCGCTGGCCGCGCGCGACGGCAACGGCCCCAAGCTCGCGGGCCAGGTGCTGATCTATCCCGCCGTCGATTTCGCCATGACGCACGGCTCGCACAGCGAGCCCGAGACCAGCGTGCTGCTGACGCATTCGGTGATCCGCTGGTTCCGCGACCATTATCTCAACGGGGCCGCCGACATCCACGACTGGCGCGCCTCGCCTGCGCGCGCCGAAAACCTTGCCGGCCTGCCGCCGGCCTATGTGCTCACCGCCGGTGCCGATCCCCTGCGCGACGAAGGCGATGAATACGCCGCACGCCTGAAGCAGGCCGGCGTGCCCGTCACCTACAAACATTTCCCGGGCCAGTTCCATGGCTTCTTCACCATGGGCAAATTGCTGCAACAGGCCAATGTTGCCGTGAGCGAGATCGGCGCATGGTTGAAGACATTGGGCTGACAACGCCATCATCCTGATGTCTTCAGCGCTTCGATCCATCTTCACCCTTCCGCTGCGCGGCCTGAGCTGGCTCGGCAGTCAGGGTACGCGCGCCGTCGCTGCAATCGTGTTCATCGCCGCAGCCGTGCCGCCGCTCGGCGCGTTGCTGCGTCCCTACGTCACCGAGGCAATCCTCGTCCTGCTCTGCATTTCCTTCATGCGGGTCGATCTCACGGCGCTCTATGGCCATCTGCGCCGGCCGGCGCTGGTGGCGACGGCCACCGCCTGGACCACGATCGGCGTGCCTGTCATCGTTGGCCTCGTCGCACACGCAACCGGTCTCACCGACCGCGCGCCCGGCCTGTCGCTGGCGCTGATGCTGCAGAGCATGGCCTCGCCGATGATGGCCTCTCCGGCGCTCGCAGCCCTGATGGGCCTCGACGCGACGCTGGTGCTGGTCACGCTGGTGACCGCAACCGCGATCGTGCCGTTCACCGCCTCGCTGTTTGCAAGCCTGTTTCTCGGCGGCATGCTCAGCATCTCCCCGCTCACGCTCGGACTGAAATTACTCGGCATCCTCGCAGCATCGCTGCTGGCAGCGACGATCATCCGCCGGCTGTTCGGCGCGGAGGCGATCCAGCGTCACAAGCAGCCGATCGACGGCTTCAACATCATCATCCTCTTCGTCTTCGCGTCAGCGATCATGGGCGACGTCGTCGGCGATCTGATGGCACAACCGGTCTTCACCATCAGCCTCGCAGCCCTGTCCTTCGCGATCTATTTCACGCTGCTCGCCATCACGACCCTGCTGTTCCGCCGCATCGGCACTGAGCGCGCGTTGGCGCTCGGCCTGATGGTGTCACAGCGCAATCTCGGCCTGATGCTGGCCGCGACATCAGGCGCGCTGCCACCCACCACCTGGCTCTATTTCGCGATGACGCAGTTTCCGATCCACCTGTCGCCGTACATACTGACGCCGATCGCGCGGCGGCTGACGGCGCGGACGGATGCGACGAGCGCGGTGGCTGGCGGCTCGGCCTCATAGGCGGCCGGGACTGGGGAAGCTGAGAATGGCCTCACCTCACGTATGCCCACTCGCAATCTCAAGACGAACCGCCACGTCCTCGCCGGTTCTCGTACGTCTACGAGCTCGCGTCTCTTCAATCGCTTTCGAGAAGTCGTTGATCAAGTCTCTGATCTCGGGTGCAAGGTCGGCTGCATTCACGATCCGTATCAAATAGGGAGGCTTGAGCGCGTTCATCCGTCCTCCAAAAATGGAATCCAAGAAAGCACCTACGATGTCGCCGTGCCATGCCGGCGTCCCCAACGCAGCCTTGAGCGCTGAACGAAAATCGTGAGGACTTGCCCAATTGCGGGCATCAAGTTCGATCGTCTTCATACGCGTCCACCGAAGCTCGACCAGCCCGCTCCTACCCCGCCCGCGCCGCGCGCCGCAGCGCCTGCGGCGGCTGGCCGAAGGCGCGGATGAAGGCGCGGCGCATGCGCTCGGGATCGCCGAAGCCGGTCGTCTCCGCCACGCGCTCGATCGCCTCGCGCGAGGACTGCACGCGCTCGCGCGCGACCTCGATCCGCAACCGCTCGATCGCCTTGGACGGCGTCGTGCCGGTCTCCGCGGCAAAGGCGCGGGCGAAATGCCGCGCGCTCATGCCGGCGCGGTCGGCGAGGTTCTCCACCGTCAGCGGCGCATCGAGATTTTCGCGGGCCCAGGAGAGCAATGCGCCGAAACGGCCGTTCGGCGTCTTCAATTCCAGGAGCGATGAGAACTGCGACTGGCCGCCGCTGCGGCGATGATAGAGTACGAGCTGGCGCGCGGTCGCCTGCGCGATCTCCTCGCCATGATCCTCGGTGACCATCGCCAGCGCGAGATCGATGCCGGCGCTGATGCCCGCCGACGTCCAGACATTGCCGTCACGGGTGAAGATCTGGTCCGGCTCGAACTTCACCTTGGGATAGCGCGCGACGAATTCGCGGGTGCGGCCCCAATGCGTGGTGGCGCGGCGGCCGTCGAGCAGGCCGGCTTCCGCCAGCACATAGGCGCCCGAGCAGACGCTGGCGATCCGCACGCCGCGCCTCGCCAGCCGCTGCACGAAAGCGAGGGTCACAGGACATCGCGCCGGCGCCGACACGCCGGCGCCGCCGGCCACGACCAGCGTCGTGATCGCGTTCGCCGATTTGAAGTCGCGCGCCATCATCTCGACGCCGGAGGACGAGCGCACGGCGCCTGCGTTCAGCGCCAGCACCCGCAGCGCCAGCGGCTTGCCACTGGCGCGCGCCGCGATCTCGAACACCGAGATGGGACCTGCCGCATCGAGCAGCTGGAAATCCGGGAAGATCAGGATGCCGATCATGGTCATGTCCGAAAGTGAGGGAAATATGCCATTTTGGACAGGAGGGCAGCATGCCATCTTGCGCCCGTCAAGCTCTTCTTCGGAGGCTCTCATGTCGGTATCGCTCCAGATCGGTCTTCTGGTGTTTCCGCGCGTCACCCAGCTCGACTTCACCGGGCCGCTGCAGGTGTTTTCATCTGTCCCCGGCGCGACCGTGCACCTGATCTGGAAGACGCTGGATCCGGTGCCGAGCGATTCCGTGCTGATGCTGACGCCGACCATCACCTTCGCCGACTGCCCGCAACTGGATGTGATCTGCATCCCCGGCGGCTTCGGGACCGATGCTCTCCTCAACGACGAGGAAACTCTCGACTTCGTGCGCAGGCAGGCTTCCAGCGCCAAATTCGTCACCTCGGTGTGCACGGGATCGCTGGTGCTGGGTGCGGCCGGGCTTCTCAAAGGCTACAACGCCGCCACGCATTGGAGCGCGATGGAGATGCTGGCGCTGTTCGGCGCGACACCCACGAAGACGCGCGTCTGCGTCGATCGCAACCGCGTCACCGGCGGCGGCGTCACCGCGGGAATCGATTTCGCGCTCACGCTGGTGTCCCTGCTGGTCGACCGCACCACCGCCGAGGCCATCCAGCTCCGCCTCGAATACAATCCCGCTCCGCCCTTCAATGCCGGCTCGCCGGATACGGCCCCGGCCGAGGTCCTTGCGCTGATGAAGGAGCGCGTCGCGCCGTTCCAGGCGCGCCGCCTCGATGCCGCCAAGCGGGCGGCTGAGCGGTTGGTGTAAACGCGGCTCTCGTGTCACGGACGCGGTGCGGCGTGCAACGCTGCACCGCTGAAGAAGCGCTGCGCTGCGTCCGGGGCACGCGATTGGAGTTTCGGCGCACAGCTGCATCACGTCGGCAATGACGGAGCCTGCGGCTCTGCTCTTCTCCTCAAGCGCCCAACAGAAAAAGGCCGCCTGGTTTCCCAAGCGGCCTTTCCTGTCTCACGGCGGCGCACATTCTCATCGGGCGATGTCGGAGCTTCCAGACCGGGGGCCTATCTCCCGATCGAGTCCTTCCTCGGCGGCCGCTGCATTTCGGGACAGTCGCGAACTGTTGCCCGAACCGAACGCGATGGTCTCCCATCTCCGTAAGATGGGTTCATTGAGCCGCATCGCACCTGCGGACGCAACGGCCCGTCAGCCGGCATCCCCGCTGATCCCGTTGTCCACAGCGACGTCGTCAGGATGCGAGTGCATCCAATCCGCAAGATGGAGAAAGCGAGAGCTAGCCGGGCGTCCAGGGCTGGTAGTCGCCGGTCGCCTTGGGGCGCTTGCCGCTGGCGAGCGTCGAACCGGCCGGACGATAGGCGTTCGGCGTGCCGGTCGGATTCGGCTGGTGCGGCTTCTGCCATTCACGCGGCTGGTAATTCTCCTCAGTCGGCGGGGTGTCGACGACGTGATGCATCCAGCCATGCCAGCCTGTCGGGATCCGGCTCGCCTCGGCATAGCCGTTGTAGATCACCCAGCGCCGCTCGAAACCGAGTGTCGGGTCGATCTTGCCGCCGGCGGTGCGGTAGTAGCGATTGCCCTGCTCGTCCTGGCCGACCAACTCCCCGAACCTGGAAGTCCAGAGTTGGGTGCCAAAGGTCTGGCCGTTCCACCAGGTGAAGAGCTTCAGAAAGAATTGTTTCATGCGGCAAGGGCCCTGCTTCGTGGGGTCCTGATGCCATCCGGACGGCCAAATGTCCAGTTCGCCCAGTGCGGTCATGCTCTACGCCACGCGCGGTGCCCCCGGCGCGCACCGCCGCCGCAGAGCGAGCACAGTCGGTTCATGCCGGGTACAGCCGCCGCGTGACAATCTGGACATTACGCGCACAGCGGCGTGAACCCAGGAACAACGGCCCTTTCCGCGGGTTTGCTTGCTGGAAAAGGAGTTGAACATGAGAAGTCTGAGAGTTTTGAGCGCTGCCGCAGCACTGGCGCTGGTCCTTCCGATGGCGACACCGAGCTTCGCCCAAGGCCATGGTGGCCACGGTGGTGGAGGCGGTCATTTTGCCGGCGGCGGCGGTGGAGCACATTTCGGTGGCGGCGGTGCCCGCATGGGCGGCTTCTCCGGCGGCGCCCACTTCGGTGGGGGCGGCGGTGGCTTCGCAGCGGCCGCGCGCCCGAACGGCGGAGTCGCGTTCAACGGCGGTGGCCGCAACTTCGCGGCATCAGGCGGACATTGGAATGGCGGCGGCGGCAACTGGCATGGCAACGGCTGGCACCACCGTGGCGGCTTCTGGCCGGGCTTCGCGGCAGGCGCAGCGATCGGCGGCCTCGGCTCCTACGCCTATTATGGCGGCGGCCCCTATTACGGCGATAACTACTATGACGACGGCTATTATGACGACAGCGCGTCCGTCGCCGTGGTGCCCGATACAGGAGGCGATTCGTCGGCCTATTGCGCCCAGCGCTATCGGTCCTATGACCCGGCCTCGGGCACCTATCTCGGCTATGACGGCCTACGCCATCCCTGCCCGTAAGGCGACCTGACGCTCATCATTCAAGGGCGGCGCCGATCATCGGTGCCGCCCTTGATTTGCTGGGCAACAGGGCGACCACCATCGATCGCGTAGGCTGGGCGAATGACGATCTCACGGGACAGCCTTCGCCGATTGCGCGCATTTGCCTCAACCTGTCATTGAAATCCGACGGAATTCGCCTGCCTCACCGACCGCGGATAATCAGGAACTCGCAAAGGCGCTATGCATTGCTCCGTGCATATCCATTCCGGCCCAATCCAAAATTGACCCGGCACACGATTCGCCTATATCACCAATCGCTGTGGGGACTTCGATCTACTGGGAAAGGTCATGCCGCGTATTCTCGTGGTCGATGACGATCCGATGGTCGGCGCGACCATCGAGGTCCTCCTTCTGCGCCAGGGCTTCGACGTCACGCTGACTGACGGCGGCGAAACCGGGCTTGCTGCGCTGGAAGCGCAGCCGTTTGACGTAATGCTGGTCGATATCTTCATGCCGCACATGCGCGGCTTTGAATCGATCCGCATCTTTCACGAACGCGCGCCGGCGATTCCGCTGATCGCCATGTCGGGCTACGCCTTCGCCTCGTCCGCCTCGCCCTCCCCGGACTTCCTGCGCATGGCGCTGGAGCTCGGCGCGGCGCGCTGCCTGCGCAAGCCCTTCACGCCCGAAACGCTGCTGACCACGATCCGGGAATGCCTCGGCGAGAGCGCGCCGCCGAAGGACCAGAAAGAGGCCCCTTGATCCCCTCGCAGCGCGTCATTCTCGGTGCTGGACTTGCCGTTCTCCTGCTCATCACCGCGGCCTCGATCGGTCTCGACGTCAAGTCGCGGTCGGACACCGCCTGGGTCAGCCACACCGTCCAGGTGCTGAAGAAGATCTCGGATCTCCGCGCCCTGATCCGCCACGCCGAAAGCGCCGCGCGCGGGTACGAGATCTACCGCAGCTCGAGCTTCAATGACGAATTCCAGGCGGCGCACGCCCAGATCGCGCCCGCCCTCGCCGACCTCAAGCGCGGCTTGCGCGACAATCCCGATCAGATCGCGCTGCTCGATGCCACCGAGCCGCTGGTGCTGCGCCGGGTCGAAGTCGCCGCCGAAGCGATGCGCATGCGCGCGGCGAACGATGAGGCGGCCATTGCCGCGCTCAATGGCAAAGGCGAAGGCCGCAGCCTGATGGACACGGTGATAGGTAACCTCGACCGTCTGAGCTCGGGGGAAGAACGGTTGCTCAGCGCGCGATCGCAAGATTCCCGCCGCACCAGCATCGTGCTGCTCGGCATCGACGTCGCCGGCGCCCTGGTGATCCTGTTGCTGGTCGTGATGGTGATGCGCGAGAGCCAGCGTGCCACCGTGCAGCTTCAAAGCTCCCTCGAGCAGACGCAGGCGGCCAAGGTGGCGCTCGAGGCCGCCGTTGCCGAACGCACCGAGCACCTCGTCACCGCCCATGACGAACTGCGCCTGTCGGTCAACGTGCTGCAGAGCACGTTCCGCAGCATGGCGGAGGCCGTGCTGGTGATCGACAAGGAAGGCACCGTGCTGCTGTCCAATCCGGCGGCCGAGCGCATGCTGCTGCATCGGGCTGGCATGAGCCTTGGCAATCTGCGCGTGCTGTCCGACGTCTTCCACGGCGACGGCGTCACGCCGCTCAAATCCGACGAGCTGCCTTCCGCGCGCGTGCTGCGCGGCGACGAGTTCGAAGCGCTCGAGATGATCGTCCGCCCGCACAGCGGCAACGGCACGCGCCATCTGATGATCAGCGGCCGGCCGATGCGCGACGGGCAAGGCAACGTTTCCGGCGCGGTGCTGGTCTATCACGACGCGACCGCCTCGCGTGAAACCGAGCGGCAGCTGTATCAGTCGCAGAAGCTCGACTCGATCGGCAAGCTGACCGGCGGCGTCGCGCACGACTTCAACAACATGCTGACCGTGATCTCGGGCAATACCGAGACGCTGGTGGCGGGGCTGAAGGATCAGCCCGAGCTGCAGCGCACCGCGCGCCTGATCGACGATGCCGCCGCGCGCTGCGCCGACCTGATCCAGCACTTGCTGGCCTTCGCGCGCAAGCAGCCGCTGCAGCCGCGCGACGTCGAGATCAACGCCGCCATCGCCGACATCGCAAAACTGCTGCGCCCGACGCTCGGCGAGCAGATCCAGATCGAGACCGTGCTCGAAAAGGGACCGATGACCTCGCACATCGATCCGTCCCGCCTCACCAATGCCGTGCTGAACATGGCGATCAACGCCCGCGATGCCATGCCGAACGGCGGCAAGCTGCTGCTCGAGACCCATCACGTCGTGCTGGACGAGGCTTATGCGCAGGCCAATGCGGACGTCACGCCCGGCCCCTACGTCATGCTCGCCGTCAGCGACACCGGCACCGGCATGCCGCAGAGCGTGCAGGACAACGCGTTCGAGCCGTTCTTCACCACCAAGGAGGTCGGCAAAGGCTCCGGTCTCGGCCTCTCCATGGTCTACGGCTTCGTCAAGCAGTCAGGCGGCCACATCAAGATCTACAGTGAGGAAGGCCACGGCACCACGATCAAGCTCTATCTGCCGCCGGGCCAGGGCGTAGTGGAAGCAACAAGCCCGATTGGGCCGCAGGCCGAAGGCGGCGCCGAGACCATCTTTGTCGTCGAGGACGACAATCTGGTGCGCACCTTCGTCACCGCCCAGCTCCAGAGCCTCGGCTACAAGACCGTCGCCGCCGCCGACAGCAAGACGGCGCTGCAGTTGATCGACGCCGGCCAGGCCTTCGACCTGCTCTTCACCGACGTCGTCATTCCCGGCGGCATGAGCGGCCGCGAGCTCGCCGACGAAGTGGCAAAACGCCGGCCGGGTGTGCGGGTGCTCTACACCTCCGGCTACACCGATAACGCCATCGTCCATCACGGCAAGCTCGATGACGGCGTGATGCTGCTGACCAAGCCGTATCGTCGCAACCAGCTCGCCGAGATGATCCGGAAGGCGCTGGGCGGCGGCAGCGGGATGCCGGCGGGCTAGCGCGTCGCCAGCACCACGGCCGCCAGCGTGAAGATCAGCGAAGCGATCTGGCCCGGTCCGAGCGGCTCGTGCAGCGCGATCGCGGATGCGACGACGCCGATAACAGGCACCGCCATCGTCCCGATCGCCGCCACCGAAGCCGGCAGGCGGGCGAGTGCTGCGAACCAGCTGACATAGGCGATGCAGAACTGCACCACGGTCGAATAGATCAGCAGCCACCAGCCTGTCGGCGTCACCTTGTCCAGATGCGAGGTCTCGACCAGAAGGCCCACGATCGAGATCGGCAGGCAGCCGATGCCGATCTGCCAGGCGGCGGCCGTGACCGGCGGCAGGTGGATCGGGTATTTCTTCGAGAATACCGTGCCGACGGCAAAGCCGAGCGCGCCGCACAGCGCCATGATGATACCAGGGGCCTTCTCGGCGCTGGCGGCAATGCCGTTGCCGCCCATGATCGAGGCCAGGCCCGCAAAGGCCATCACCAGGCCCAGCGTGCGCAGCACGGTCGGCCGCTCGCCGAGCACGGGCCAGGCGATCAGCGAGGCCCAGACCGGCATGGTGTAGGCGATCAGCGCCGCCTCGCTGGCCGGCAGCCAGAGCAGCGCCAGCCCCATCAGCACCATCCAGCCGGTGACGTTGAGGACGGCGGCCGTCAGCAGCCGCGGCCAGATCGCGCTTGCGACCTTCAGGCTGTCGCCGCGCACCAGCGCGAGCAGCGCCAGCAGCACGGCGCCGAGCACGCCGGTGACGCCACGTAGCGTCAGCGGCGGCAGCTCTCCGATCAGGAATTTGGTGACCGGCCAATTGAATCCCCAGCCGATCGAGGTGATGGCGAGGAACATCAGGCCGGCCGGAGCGATGCGTGGCCGCATCACCGGGCGAGTCGAATCAAGCATGGGGGCAGTCCGGCAAAATCAGAGGTCAGCTTGGCGCGGATTCGTGCGGCCGACCACCACCTCGGGGGGCATGCCTGCCCTCAGCTTCCGTACCATTACGTGAGTCTGCCTGACGCAATCCCATCGGCCAAAAATATACCTGCCCTGTGAACAGCGGGATGAAGGGTCCGGATCATCACGGGATGCAAATTTTTTCGGTTGGGAATCCCTGAGGACTCACTGATACTTGGGTCCAGACAGGTGCGGGCATTGCCCCCTGTTATCCCCCGCAATCCACCATATTTAGTATTTGATTCAGGAACTCGCACTAGTTCTTGACGGACGCTTTGGAGAGTCCTAGCTTTCGGACCGTTCGGCGCGAGTGAGTTTGCGTCCCGCCGGCACTCCCCCAAAGGGTCCGCATAACTGCACTCCGCCAGGCCAGACGAAGGCAGCGGGATGAGGGCTTGTCTGCCCTCGGCAGGCGGATTTTTCGGGCGCCAGAACGGGCCGGCAACAGGCTCGGATGGCATCTAGTGGCGTTGTGACGTTGTGGGGCGTTTGAACGCATGTCGGGCTCATCCCCTTGGGGGCGGATGTGTCTGGACATGCCGGCGGATGATCGGTGCGCGCATCGATCAATCACGTCGGGAGAAACTGGGCCGGATCCACCGGCTGAACTGCGGTGCTCAAGGGCCTGACAAGGCCCTGAAGGAAACGCGAAACGAAATGTCGACCCGGACGCCTTCAACGAGGGGCGTATCCGGTCAAAGATAAGGACGGGGCAAGACCATGCGGATTGAGCGGCGCCACACCACTTCGGGACAGTCACCTTATGCGGGAATCGAATTCCGCCTGACCACGTCGGAGATCAGGAATCCCGACGGCTCGGTCGTGTTCAAAATGGACGGCGTCGAGGTCCCGGCCGAATGGTCGCAGGTCGCCTCCGACGTGCTCGCCCAGAAGTACTTTCGCAAGGCCGGCGTTGCCGCGCGCCTGAAGAAGGTCGAGGAGGAATCCGTCCCCTCCTTCCTGTGGCGCTCCGTGCCCGACACCGAGGCGCTGGCCGCTCTGCCTGAGAAGGAGCGCTATGTCAGCGAGCTCTCGTCAAAGCAGGTGTTCGACCGCCTTGCCGGCTGCTGGACCTATTGGGGCTGGAAGGGCAAGTATTTCTCCTCCGACGAGGACGCGCAGGCGTTCTATGACGAGCTCCGCTACATGCTCGCCATGCAGATGGTCGCGCCGAACTCGCCGCAATGGTTCAACACCGGTCTTCATTGGGCCTATGGCATCGACGGCC
The DNA here is from genome assembly GCF_028128895.1 of Bradyrhizobium sp. CCBAU 11434. Taxonomy (NCBI): domain Bacteria; kingdom Pseudomonadati; phylum Pseudomonadota; class Alphaproteobacteria; order Hyphomicrobiales; family Nitrobacteraceae; genus Bradyrhizobium; species Bradyrhizobium sp. CCBAU 11434. Next base: position 1,052,108 of record NZ_LBJX01000011.1, on the reverse strand, counting down.
CCGGCCAGGGCCACTATTACGTCGACCCCTTCACCGGCAAGCTGACCAAGTCCAAGTCGGCCTATGAGCATCCGCAGCCGCACGCCTGCTTCATCCAGGGCGTCGGTGACGACCTCGTCAACGAGGGCGGCATCATGGATCTCTGGGTCCGCGAAGCCCGCCTGTTCAAATATGGCTCCGGCACCGGCTCCAATTTCTCCCGCCTGCGTGGCGAAGGCGAGAAGCTGTCCGGCGGCGGCCGCTCGTCCGGCCTGATGAGCTTCCTCAAGATCGGCGACCGCGCTGCCGGCGCGATCAAGTCGGGCGGCACCACGCGCCGCGCGGCCAAGATGGTCGTCGTCGACGTCGATCACCCCGATATCGAGACCTATATCGACTGGAAGGTGAAGGAGGAGCAGAAGGTCGCCGCCCTCGTCACCGGCTCCAAGATCAACCAGAAGCATCTGAAAGCGGTGCTGAAGGCCTGCGTGAACTGCGAAGGCTCGGGCGACGATTGCTTCGACCCCGAGAAGAACCCAGCGCTCCGCCGCGAGATCAAGCTCGCGCGCCGCAGCCTCGTGCCTGACAACTACATCAAGCGTGTGATCCAGTTTGCGAAGCAAGGCTACAAGGACATCCAGTTCGACACCTACGACACCGACTGGGACAGCGAAGCCTATCTCACGGTCTCCGGCCAGAACTCCAACAACTCGGTCTCGCTCCGGGACGACTTCCTCCGCGCTGTCGAGACCGACGGCGACTGGAATCTGAACGCCCGCACCTCCAAGAAGGTGACGAAGACGCTGAAGGCGCGCGACCTCTGGGAGAAGATCGGCTACGCCGCCTGGGCGTCGGCCGACCCGGGCCTGCACTTCAACACCACCATGAACGACTGGCACACCTGCAAGGCGTCCGGCGACATCCGCGCGTCGAACCCGTGCTCCGAGTACATGTTCCTGGATGACACCGCCTGCAACCTGGCCTCGGCCAACCTGCTGACCTTCTACAACACCGAGACCAAGCAGTTCGACGTTGGGGGTTACGAGCACCTCTGCCAGCTCTGGACCATCGTGCTCGAAATCTCCGTGATGATGGCGCAGTTCCCGTCGAAGGCGATCGCCGAGCTCTCCTACGAGTTCCGCACGCTCGGCCTCGGCTACGCCAATATCGGCGGCCTCTTGATGACCATGGGCCTGTCCTATGACAGCAAGGAAGGCCGTGCGCTCTGCGGCGCGCTGACCGCTGTGATGACCGGCATCACCTACAAGACCTCGGCCGAGATCGCGGCCGAGCTCGGCACCTTCCCCGGCTACAAGAAGAACGCCGCGCACATGCTGCGCGTCATCCGCAACCACCGCCGCGCCGCGCATGGTGAGTCCTCCGGCTACGAGGCGCTCAGCGTCAACCCTGTGCCGCTCGACCACGCCTCGTGCCCGCAACAAGACATCGTCGCCCATGCCAAGGCGGCCTGGGATGCGGCGCTCGAGCTTGGCGAAAAGCATGGCTATCGCAACGCCCAGACCACGGTCATCGCGCCCACGGGCACGATCGGCCTCGTCATGGATTGCGACACCACCGGCATCGAGCCTGATTTCGCGCTGGTGAAATTCAAGAAGCTCGCCGGCGGCGGCTACTTCAAGATCATCAACCGCGCGGTCCCCGCGGCGCTGCGCGCGCTCGGCTATCGCGAGAGCGAGATCGCGGAGATCGAAGCCTACGCCGTCGGCCACGGCTCGCTCTCCAACGCGCCCGGCATCAACGCCTCGACCCTCAAGGCCAAAGGCTTTACCGATGAAGCCATCGCCAAGGTCGAGAAGGCGCTGCCGACCGCCTTCGACATCAAGTTCGCCTTCAACAAGTGGACCTTTGGCGAAGATTTCATCCGCGACCAGCTCGGCATCGGCGCTGAAGCCATTGCGGCTCCGGGCTTCGACCTGCTCCAGGCCGTCGGCTTCACCAAGCGCGAGATCGAGGCGGCCAACGTCCACATCTGCGGCGCGATGACGGTGGAAGGTGCCCCCCACCTCAAGGCCGAGCACTATCCGGTGTTCGACTGCGCCAATCCCTGCGGCAAGATCGGCAAGCGTTACCTGTCGGTCGAGAGCCACATCCGCATGATGGCCGCTGCCCAGCCCTTCATCTCGGGTGCGATCTCCAAGACCATCAACATGCCGAACGACGCCACGGTGGAGGACTGCAAGTCCGCCTACATGCTGTCGTGGAAGCTCGCGCTGAAGGCCAACGCGCTCTATCGCGACGGCTCCAAGCTCAGCCAGCCGCTCAACTCGCAGCTCATCAGCGATGACGAGGACGAGGACGATGCAGTCGAGATGCTGCACGAGAAGCCGATGGCGGCGCGCACCGCGCAAGTTGCGGAGAAGGTCGTCGAGAAGCTGGTCGAGCGCATCATCGTGATGCGCGAGCGCGAGAAGATGCCGGATCGTCGCAAGGGCTACACCCAGAAGGCGGTCGTCGGCGGCCACAAGGTGTATTTGCGCACCGGCGAATATGACGACGGCCGTCTCGGCGAGATCTTCATTGACATGCACAAGGAAGGCGCAGCGCTCCGCTCCTTCATCAACAATTTTGCGATCGCGGTCTCCCTCGGTCTGCAATACGGCGTGCCGCTGGACGAATATGTCGACGCCTTCACCTTCACCCGCTTCGAGCCGGCGGGCCCCGTGCAGGGCAACGACAGCATCAAGTACGCGACCTCGATCCTCGACTACGTCTTCCGCGAACTGGCGGTGAGCTACATGTCGCGCTTCGATCTCGCCCATGTCGATCCGACCGAGTCGAATTTCGACGCGCTCGGCAAGGGCGTCGAGGAAGGCAAGGAGCCTGATGAGAACACGGGCCACCACGCCTCCAAGCTGGTGTCGCGCGGCCTCACCCGCTCCCGCACCGACAATCTTGTGGTGATGCGCGGCGGCTCGGCTGCGGTCGTCTCCGGCAGCGACAACGCTCCGTCAGGCGGCAGCAAGGTCACGGCGCTGGCCTCACACGGCGCGAGCGCGCGGGTCGGCGATGTCCTCGAAGGCGCAGTCGCGCTGAAGCAGGAAGTGGCCCACGACCTCTCGCCAACCGAGAAGCTCGAGGCGCTCCAGTGGAGCAAGGCCGGCAGCGCCGCAACGGTCGCGGCTCCCAGCAAGGCCGAGCGCCGCGCGGAAGCCAAGGCCAAGGGCTACGAGGGCGAGATGTGCTCAGAGTGCGGCAACTTCACGCTGGTGCGGAATGGCACCTGCATGAAGTGCGATACGTGCGGCAGCACGACGGGGTGCAGCTAAGACCAATAGCGCAAGCCGCCCGGAGGCCAAGATGCCAGTTGCATTGCGCCAGGGCGGCTTGCGCTACTACTTCTTCTCCAACGAAGGCCAGCCACCCGAGCCGCCGCATGTCCACGTCAAAGGCGGCGGCCGGGACGCCAAGATCTGGCTTGAGCCCGCCATATCAATCGCCGACAGTTATGGCTTCAATCCGCGGGAACTTTCGAATATCCTGCGCGTGGTAGAAGACAACCGCGATCTTCTTCTGAAGGCTTGGCATGACCATTTCGGCAACTAGCGTTCGCTTCGACGAGCACACGATGTGGGTCGAACTGTCCGACGGCCGGACACTCGGCATACCGCTCGCATGGTTTCCGCGTCTGCTGCATGCGACGCCCGCCGAACGCGAGCAGGTCGAACTCAGCCGCGTCGGTTTGCATTGGGAAGCGCTTGACGAGGACATATCCGTTGCAGGCCTCCTTGCCGGACGCGGCGACGTGACGCGATCCCCGGAACATGCAGCATAGGTGAACCTCTCTCGGGCAAAAGCCCGAAGGATGGCTTGAGCCATTGCGAAACCCATCACGCCACCCCGACTGTTGATGGGATTCGCTACGCCCAACTCACCCTACGCGCTCCATCCGGACCATCAGCCCCTCACCGCTCGTCATCCGCCACCGCATCTCGACGCGCCTGTCTCGCAGCCTGCCTCGCCGCCCTCCTCGCAACCCAGCGCGCGCGAAACTGCTTTGCGGCACGAAAGGTGCGCGGCGCCACGACCTGAAAGGCCATTGAGGCTATTCCGGCGACCATTCCTTTCACCACGTCGAAAGCGAAATCGGATCCAACATACTTCCACATGACCCTGCCTCCTTCTCGCGAAGGCGCCGCCGATCCGGAATGGGCAGATTGCGAACATGAAAAAGCCCCGTCCGTCACCGGCGGGGCCTCGGGAAACTCTCTGTGCGCTTGTTCAGCGCACGCGAAATCTCTCGGTACACCCGCTCATGGTGGACTCGATGAACCAGCTGCAAAGCATGGCTGTGCGATGAAAAACGCCCATAGCGATCACCCAACAGTTTCGAAATGCGATGGCGCCCGATGCGCAATGCCAAGCGCGCGCATGAGAGGCGTGATGGCGACAGAAAAGCAGACTGGATGGCCGCCGTCTGTGGCGTAATTCACATCTGCGGTCTGACTTTTGGGGGCGTGGGCGAGAGATGATGGGTTTCGCAAAGAGCTCAATCCACGCTGCGCGCTGCGATCTATCGCAATGGTTGTGTCGCGCACGGTTGATCCCCCGAGGATTGCCGCGCGCGGACGCTGGCGCTCGTAGCACTCTTTCCGACCGATCGGACATATCTTGCGCTGGATCAAGACCCAGTGAGTCGCTAACGGTCATGACAACTCTGTTTCGATCGTCAGTGACGGTCGAATCTCCCAAGTGGGACCACCGGCGCGCAACGACGTTGCATCGTTGCGAGCCAGCGCGAGAGCGTCATGTGGCATCAGAGGACCATTCGCTTCTGGCTGATCTGCCTGGTCATCGCCTGCGTTCTGCCAGTGACGCTGGCGGCGGGCTTCATGATCGTGCATTCCTACCGGCAAAATACCGCTTCTGTCGGTCAGAGCACGGTTGCCACCACCCGCGCGCTGATCCAGGCCGTCGATGCCGAGTTGTACGGGGTGCAATCCGCGCTGCAGGCGCTCGCAACATCGCCTCATCTCTCCTCCGGCAACCTCGAGGGCTTCTATGGCCAGGCGCGCGAGGCGCTGACCGTTCTGACCGGCACCAACATCGTCCTCACCGATCCCGCGGCGCAGCAGGTCCTCAATACGCTGCGGCCGTTTGGCGCTCCCCTGCCCCGGCATGGACAGCCCGACGTCGTGCGGCGGATCCTCGAAACCGGCGAACCCGTCGTTTCCGATCTTTTCCTCGGTCCCGTCGTCGACAATTGGGTGTTCGTGGTCGAGGTGCCGGTGCTCGCGAACGGCAAGATCATCTACACGCTGGCCATGGGCATCACCCCCGATCGCCTGAGCGGGATCCTGCGCAGGCAGAATATTCCGCCGAGCTGGGTCGCTGCGATTTTCGATGGCACCGGCATCATCGTCGCGCGCACGCATGCCCCGGACCAGTTCATCGGCAAGAAGGGCGCGGCTGAATTCGTCCGGCGCTTCACGGAAGTCGCCGAGGCCAGCATCGAAACCACGACGGTCGAAGGCATCCCGATTTTCAGCAGCTTCAGCCGCTCCCCCCGATCCGGCTGGACGGTCGGCATGGGCATTCCGCTCGCCGATCTGACTGCGGATGCCCGGCAATCGATCGCGTTCAACGCTGCAATTGCCGGCACCATGCTTGCGATGGGCTGCCTCGCGGCCGCGATCTTCGGTGCCCGCATCAGCCGTTCGATCAGGAGGCTCAGCGCCCCGGCCCTTGCACTGGGGTCACCGGGACTGCCGTCGATTCCGGTCACCGACATCATCGAGATCGACGAGGTCGGCCAGGCGCTGGTCAGAGCCTCGCACCTGATTGCGCTGCGCGAGCGCGAACGCCTCCAGAGAGAAGCGGAGACGCGCGAGGCAGTGGTCGCAAAGCAGGTGGCCGAACAAGCCAATCGCGCGAAATCGGAATTTCTGGCGTCGATGAGCCACGAGTTGCGAACGCCACTCGGCGCCATTTCCGGCTTCGCCCAATTGCTGCACGGGGCGGGAGATGCGCTCGCGCGCGATCGCCAGATTCGTTACACGGAGAACATCATGACGGCGAGCGAGCACCTCGAAAATGTCATCAATGATATATTGGACATGGCCCGCCTCGAGGCCGGACACGTCAAGCTCGACCTCGAGACGCTCGATTGCCTGGAAATCATGACCGAAGCGAGCCGCACGCTGGAGCTCCAGGCCCGCAAGCGCGGCATTGTCTTCACGGTGGACACCTCGGCAAACCTTCCGCTCGTCACCGCCGACCGGACCCGTCTGATCCAGGTCCTGCTCAATCTCGGAAGCAACGCCATCAAGTACAACATCCCGGGCGGCTGGGTTCAGCTGTCGGCGATCCCGGTCGGCAGCATGGTCCGCTTCATCGTCCGGGATACCGGACCGGGCATCCGTCCGGCGCTTCGCGACCAGATTTTCCAGCCGTTCAATCGCCTCGGCGCCGAACTCACCCAGGTCGAGGGGACCGGCATCGGTCTTGCCCTCACTCGCCGGCTGGTGCTGGCAATGAACGGTCGCATCGACTTCGAAAGCACCGAAGGAGAAGGCAGCAAATTCTGGGTCGACCTGCCGGCCGCCGATGAGGGCGCCCCGACGTCAGCGAAGGTTGCGACGCCATTGCCTGCGGCCACCCCACTTGCGCGGAATACGGTTCTCTATATCGAGGACAAGATCCCGAATCTCGAATTGATGCGTGGCGTCGTCGAAAATGCGGGAGGCATCCGCTTGCTCGACGCGCAGACCGTCAAGGACGGGATCGCCATTGCGCGATCGGTGAAGCCCGATCTCGTCATCACTGACATTCACCTGTCCGACGGCAAGGGATTCGACGTTCTGCAGAGCCTGCGCGAAGATCCTTCCACCGCGCACATTCCTGTCGTCGCGCTGACTGCGGATGCTATGCAAGCCAACATGAACAACATGAAGCGCGTCGGATTCGACTACATCCTGACCAAACCATTCAAGATCGCCGAACTGGTGAACTTGCTGCGCAGCCGGCTCCCAAGTCAGCCAGGTCCGCTCGATCCTTAGTCCCCCAGCCACGCCGCCCGAAATACCTTTGCGACCGCGCCTTTCACCCCTACACTTCCCACCCCACCGGGTTTGCAACGGAACCGGTTAGACGCGGAGGACAAGCGATGTCCAAGCCGGAAAGCTTCCCGATCGAGAAAATCTTCGTTCCCACGAAAAGGAAGAAGGACATCAAGCCCGAGATCGTCGGAGAGATCGCGGAAAGCATGTTGGACATCGGGCAACAGGCCCCCATCTCCGTCCGGACCGAGGGAGACCGCCTCGTCCTGGTCGAGGGATTGCAGCGGCTCGAAGCCTGCAAGGCGCTCGGCGAGACCACCATCATCGGTGTCGTGGTTCCGGCCGAGCTTGCGCAGCACAGAAAGTTCCTGTCCGAGGGGCCCGAGGTCGAGGCAGAGCGCATCAAGATGGCGCGATTGAAACAGTTGCGCCTCGAGAAGGAAGCCGCAGAGGCATCGACGGCTGCCTTGAGGGGCGTCAACGCAACGGAAGTGTTGCGTACCCGTCCGACGAAAGGCGTCCGCGACAATCCGAAGGCATCACCGGGCCGGCCTGCGAAATCGTCCCCGAAAACATTGTCGGACTGGATCACGCAGCAAAAAGGCAGCGGCGGCCGCTACTGATTGCCGGCCACCCGCTCAGTCCCGCCGCCGCTCGTTCTCCGGGTGAATGAAAATATCGGTCACCAGCCCGAGCTTCCCCAATCCCAAAATAATCAGGCCGTTGATGTCGATCTCGTACCAGGCGTGCGAGAGATAGGCATCGCGCGGAAAGCGGTGATGGTTGTTGTGCAGGCCCTCGCCGAAGGTGATGAGGGTGGTGACCAGCTCGTTGGTGGTGCCGTCGTCGAGCTGGTAGCGGCGGTAGCCCCAGCGGCCGTCGCTGTGGCACACCGAGTTCACCAGCGAGGTCGCCATCGTCATCATGTAGCTGCGGAACAGGCCGGAGAACAGCACGCAGCCGATCATCGTGTGCACGCCGCCGGCCGCATAGCCGATGCCGCCGGGAATGATCAGCGCCGACAGCGCGTACCAGTACCAGCGCGTCCTGGTGAAGAACATCGCGATAGGATCGGCCAGGATATCCCTTGCGTAGTATTCGGCATCGGTGGTTGCCTGGTCCCACACCCAGCCGCCCTGCGCATGCCCCATCCCCTTGGCGAAGCCTTCGATGCGGTGGCCGAAGCCGTCATAGTAAGGGCTGTGCACGTCGCCGGGCTTGTCGGAGTGAAGATGATGCCGCCGGTGGTTGCTCACCCATTTCAGGATCGAGCCCTGCACCGCCATGGTGGCAATCGCAGCCAGGATCGTCCGCATCACAGGACCGCAGCGATAGCTGCGGTGGACGAAGTAGCGATGCATGAAGCCGATTCCCATCGTCGTCAGCATGAACATGCCGAGGAAGACCGAGATCTCCACGCGTCCAAGGCCGTAGGTGAAGGCCCAGATCAGCGCCCCGATCGAGCCCGCGATCATCAGGGCGAACGAGATGTAGGAATCGCGAAACTTGGCGTCGACGACAGGGCCTTCGACCAGCACGCCGGGCGGCATTTTCGGCGCCTTGTTCCGGCCGGATCCCTCCTCTGCAACCACGCCCTCAACGACGGTCATTTCAGCCAATCCATGGATGCAACATCAGCTCATCTGCAACGAGAAGGTACAGAGGCCCGATATCCAGGGCAACCCGTGGAAGCGCGGTGATGGCAACAGCTGTCGCGGGGGTTAACGCGAAAACGGCGATCTCGGTGTCGTAGGGCGGGCAAAGCGGCCGCCGTAGCTCGCAGAGCGAAGGCGGAAGCATGCCCACGCATTGCTTGTACCCGAGAGAGATCGTGGGCAAGGCGCAAGGGCGCCTTTGCCCACCCTACGGCACTATTTCTGCACCGTGACCTGTGCGCCTGACGAGGACGGGGCTGTCTCCCAGGGAGCCGCAAGGATAACGCGGATCGGATGGGCCGGACCGGCATGGTCGGCCGCGCTCGTGGCCGGCTTTGCAGGCTGATCCTGCGGACCCTCGGCCGCCGCCACCGCGATGGACGCCAGAATGAAACTTGCCGCGATCGCCATGGCCCGCAAATCAAACATCATTGTATTCGTTCTCCATTGACACAGAGAACGGCCGGCGGCCCAAAAGGTTCAGCGGAGGAATTAGCTTGCCTTGCCGGGCGTCCTTTTGCACTCTTCCAGCAAGGAGGCCAACACATGCAGATCAAAACAATCGCCTGCGCTCTCGGAACGGCCCTGGTGTTGCTTGGCACGTCCGCTGCCGAGGCACGTCCGCGGAAGGCCGTCGTCGTGCGCGCGCCCCAGGAGCGGCTCATCGTGACGGCACCCGTGCTCAGGCCGACGCCGTGGGACTACAACGTCGTGCCACGCTATCGCTATCGGCCCGAAGACGACCGCGTCGACCCCTATGGCCCGCCGTTCGTGCCGTCCTATATTCGCTATGAGGGATGGCGCTGGCCGTATTGGTGGTAGGCCGCCGCGCGAACAGTCTCGCCTTGTTTGTGACCGAGAGAGATCGTGGGCACGGCGCTTTGCGCCTTTGCCCACTCTACGGCAGTTCACCCAGACCTCCGCCCTCCCTTAAGCCGCGTGTGGCTGCCGGCCGGCACCTTGCGCTGCATTGATCTCCTTCAGGCACGCATCGCTCTGGTGAATGGCGAGAATGTTGATGCCGAGCGTCATCAACCGGTAGCCGTTGTCATCAAGCCATTGCTCGAGCTGGCGCAGATCCGTCTTGATCTTCTCGATCAGCAGGATCGGGCGATGCGCCCTGACCGTCTCGCGCGCCCCGGTGAGCGCCTCCATCTCCATGCCCTCGATGTCGATCTTGATGAAATCGACGCGCGGCAGATTGAGCTCGTCCAGCGTCATCTTGCGCACGAGCACCGTGTTGTTGGTGTAGTCGATCTCTTGGCCGATGAATTCGTTGCTGGGGCGCGGGCGCAGCTCCAGGCTGCCGAAGCTCGACGGAGTAAAGTAGTTCGGGTTCGGCACCTGCATCGTGCCCGGTTCCGACGACACGGCCGCGTGCACGGCGAGCGCATTGAAGCAGTTGTTGATGGCGATGTTGCCGGCCAGCGCATAATAGATCCGCTCCTGCGCCTCGACCGCGATCACCGAGCCCCAGCCGGTCATGGCCGACGCCCATTCGATCGTGTGCACGCCGATATTGGCGCCGCAATCGATGGCGATGATACCGTCGCCATGGTGCTTGCGCCGCAAGGCCAGCAATTCCAGCGCGATCTTGACCTCGCCGGGATCGAAAGCCGCCGCTTCCAGGATCTGATAGCCGACACCGTAGCCGCGGTCAGGGCCGACCATGCGATAGTCGAAGCGGTTGACGATCATGGTGCCATGGTTGGACGAGGCCATGACAAAGGCCAGCTTTTGCCCCGCGATCGGCATTGCAGAATCTCCTCGAGATTAAAGTGGATGCCGTTATCGCAAGGGGCGCTTATGCGAGGCTTGCTCCCGGTAACGGTTGCGGGGGTAGCGCGTAACCTCAACGAGCAGCAGAATTGCGCAGCGCAATAAGCCTGTACCGGACATCCTCTTCGGATAATCGCGCAACCGTGAAGACCAATTCGAACGGCGTTATGAACCGATCGTCCCCGTCACACGCCAAAGATGCAGGTGGACATATTGCTTCTCCGGGGCGTTTTGCCCCGCGGATTGCAGAAGCAACATTACAAGCATGGTAGCCCTGCAGCGGGCGTCCATCCGAGCTGGCGAATAATTTGCAGTCAAAGTCATTTGCTCATGGAGGGACCGCCATGCGTGCGAAAATACTTGCTGCTTCTGCAATTCTCATTGTTTGTGCACCCGGCACCGGGGCCTATGCGGGGAAACTTCCTCCCCCTGCGGAAATCGCCGAAATGACCGGATTGCTTGTCCAAGCGGGCAAGGCGTCGACAAGGGCGATGCAGAACTTCTGGAAGCTGGAGACCAGCCCGGTGGTTCGGCCGATCGAGCACCCCTACATCTATGAGAGGATAATCCCGACGCCGGCTCCAAGGCTGCAGGATGAATGGCCATCCCACCTCTTTGACGCCGACAGACCTCCCCAAATGCCCAATCGGCTGATGCCGATCGAGAATTCTGGATTGTCCAGCCCAGACGACCAAACCAGCAACTGGAAAGGAACCGCGGGTGCGCTGGGCAGTGGCGCCCTTACGATCGGCGGGACGACCTGCATGGGTTTGGGCTACTGTGCGGGACGGCGCTAAGCACAAGGTCGGCGATCGAACGTATCTCATGACGATCTCTTGCTGCCGGAGATGTTGAAATGGCGGATTGGGGCGGCTGGGGCCTGGTCTCCGTCATCGCTGCAGCCATCGCCGCGCTATGCACAGCGAGCCGCCTGAGAAAGCGGCACGCCCGCGAACTCTATTTGATCTGGTACATCAACTCGCTTTTCTTCCTGCTTTTCGTTGCCTTGGAAATCGTTGCAGCCCCAAACCACGATCGTCTCACAAAGGTTTGCAGCGACTACGAGAGCATATGCACCTCGATTTACGGCTATCTCACCGGCACCAGGGAGGAGCTCCTTCTCATCGGCGCAATCGTGGGCGTCTGTGTGGGCCCCCAACTGCTGACCTACCTGCTTGCCGGCATATTCGGCGCCGCCATTGCACCAAAATACGTCTGGCATATCGAGCAGTTCGTGGTCTGGAGCCTGATCAAGTTCATTGCAGCCCTGGCCGGCATTCAAAGCGCAACGCCGTTTGCGAAGCTGCTGACCCACCAGCCGGTCACAACTGCCGAGTTTTTTTACGGCCTCTTTTCCATCGCGATTGCATTTGGCTGGGCGGGTCTTCATTTCGACCTGCATGCGCTGCGCGAAGCGGTCACTCGCCAGCTCGTCGGGGCAAAGCCGAACTGGCCTGTTCGGCAAGCCGTCAGAATTCACGCCTACTTTACGCGCAACGCCCGCGAACAGTAGCCTTGAACAGTAGCCTTGCCTTCGTAGCCCAAATCGCCGAAGGCTGCCGCCCCGCCAACAGGATCATCTCATGACCAACGTCCTCCGCATCTCCGCCTTCTCCGACGGCATCAGGGGCGGCAATCCCGCCGGGGTCTGGATCGGCGATGCCCTGCCCGATGCCGCTGAGATGCAGGCGATCGCGACTGAGGTCGGCTTCTCCGAGACCGCCTTTGTCGCGCCCGAAGGCGAAGCCTGGCGTGTCCGCTATTTCTCGCCAACGATGGAGGTGCCGTTCTGCGGCCATGCCACCATCGCGCTTGGCGCCGCGCTCGCGCATCGCTTTGGCGAGCGGACTTTCGAGCTGCATCTGAACGATGCCACGATCTCCGTGTCGGGCCGGCGTGACGGCGGCACCATCGCGGCCGCATTGCAGTCGCCGCCGACGCACAGCGCACCGCTCGATGCCTCGCTGCGGGACGAATTGCTGAGCCTGTTCGGCTATGCCAGCAGCGATCTCGACCCAAAACTTCCGCCGGCAAAAATTCACGGCGGGGCCGATCATGTCCTGCTGGCCTTGCGATCGCGCGAGGCGCTGGCGCGCATGGCCTATAATTTCGAACGCGGCCGCGCGCTGATGGCGCGCGAAGGCCTCATCACCATCGCGCTGGTGAGCGTGGAGACGCCGCGCCTGTTCCATGTGCGCAATGCCTTTGCCGCCGGCGGCGTCGTCGAGGATCCCGCCACCGGCGCGGCCGCCGCCGCGTTCGCCGGCCATCTGCGCGACATCGGCTGGCCGCATGGCGGCGCCATCGACATCGTCCAGGGCGAAGACATGGGCGCACGCTCGCTGATCCGCGCCGAGATCGGTCCGGCCAAAGGCAGCTCGATCCGGGTATCAGGCACGGCGCGGTTCATGGAGCCCTGAGCAGCAATTTGTAGCCCGGATGGAGCAGCACCATCGCACTGGCCCACCCTGCCATCATGCGCCTGTTTTGCCCGACGGGTCAAGGATTATTCGGGATCGCCGAAATCCGAAAAGCGCAGGCATTTCTACTGTGCATGGGGTTGTTTTCGCGAAGATCGATCTGCATCGATCACCGCCGTCAATTGCCTCTCAAGCTCAGGATATACTCCGACAATGCATCGGCCTGATCGGGGGCGATCACGAGGTTCGGCATGTCGTGGTGGCTAGTCCGCCAGAACACCTTGAGCGAGAGCGCGGTGGTGCCCTTGCGGTCGGCGACGGCCTGGAAGCTCGGGGCCAGGTCGAAGAACCCGGCCATGTCAGGCTCGACGGCATGACACGATTGACACCAGGCCTGCGCGAGGCGATGTCCTTCAGCGACCTTGCGCGGGGAAAGCCCGGATGCGCCGGCCGCGGTGTGGACGACGCCCAGGAGAAACAGCACCGACAATGCGATCAGGACGGCAAGGCCGACATAAATTCGAACGCTGCGCGACATCGCTCCGACCTCGCCCTTCGCTGCGGTGACTTGATAAGCCTAAGTCGGCGCGCGCGGCGGCCAATTGATCTGCGTCAAGGGGCGGCTGCAATGCGCATAGGAAGAGATGGCAGCGCAATCTTGCGGGAAAGACCAGCATGAACGGCAATCGCTATTACGGCGTCCGCGTCGAGGGCGCGAAATACGGTGTGGGCTTCGGCTCGGCGCTCGCCATCGCGATCTCCTACACCAACAATCACTCGATCCTGTGGGCGATCATCCACGGGATCCTGGGCTGGCTCTACGTGATCTTCGTCGCGTTGTTTCGCTGACGGCCCGCCACCTTCCACTCCCAAGCTCCGAGACCGAGACCATCATGACCGACGCCACCCAATGCCCGCACTGCCGCTCCGAACACGCCTATCAGGATCGCGACCTCTGGATCTGCCCGGAGTGCGGCCATGAGTGGAGCGCGGTCGCCGGCGCGACCTTGGATGCGCCTGTCGAGGCCGGCGTGCGCGATGCGCACGGCAACGTTCTGGCCGATGGCGACAGCGTCATCGTGATGAAGGACCTCAAGGTCAAGGGCTCGTCCTCGGTCGTCAAGGGCGGCACCAAGGTCCGCAACATCCGTCTCCAGGACGCCACGGACGGGCACAACATCGCCTGCAAGATCGACGGCATCGGCGCCATGAACCTGAAGTCGGAGTTCGTGAAGAAGGCCTGAGGCGGCGCTCGCATGCAGGCGGGCCGCGGGTGCCGTTCTCGGCCGGCGGATTTGGTGCTATGCTCCGCGCGGCTGGCGGAGGAGCGCATCATGAAGTTCTTTCCACGAATCCTGCTGACGTTTGCGACACCGGTACTGCTGCTTGGCGCGGTCACCGCGGCCAACGCCGACGGCCTCTGCGGTCCCGGTTGCCACACCAGCATTTTCGGCGCTTGCGTCGTCGATGGCTGGGAATCCGGCGCGCGGGTCTGGAATGAATGTCCGGTCACGACGCGCCCCCGCCCGCCCTGCGGCGGACCGGACTATGTCTGGAACCCGCGCAAGAAGGCCTGCTCTCCAAGGGTGAAGGACTGGCTCTGACGCGCGGCGTCGCGCGCGCGGCCTTGTGAGGCGCTTCACAGGCGCGGAACGTTCCCTGTGGTAACTTGCCGCGTACTTTACAATCATAGGGAGGCCGTCATGCAATTCCGTCAGTTCGTCCTGGCCGCGTCGCTCGTCGTCGCACCCATCGCATTCATCGGAAGCACACCGGTGAACGCGGCGCAGACCTGTCGCTGCACCGACATTCTCTTCCCGAGCGGCTCCTGCTCCCGCTATGGCAACTGCACCACGCTTGAAATGGTCGTCCCCGGCGGCTCCCCCAAACCGATCAGCAGCCTGAAGGCCTGTCCGGCGAAGAAGCAGCTCCTCGTCTGTGATTTCAACAGCTGCACCGTCACCTGCAGCCCCCCGAAGAGCGGTTAGTCGCCGCCCGCGCTACCTCTGCCTCTGCGCGAGGTAGAATCCGCACAGCACAATCACGAGACCTGCGGCCTGCAGCATCGTCGGCGGCTCGCCGAGCAGCAGCCATCCCGTGAGCAGCGTGAGCGCCGGCACACAGGCCGGAAACACGGCCGCGCGGGCGACGCCGAGGCGCTGGACCGAGACGGCAAAGAGATAAAGCGCCGCAGGGCCCGCAAGCACGCCCTGCGCCAGCGCCTGGATCGCGTTCTCGGTGAGGCCGATCGCGGCAATATGGGCAGGACCGACCGTCGCGATGTAGATCGGCAGCAGCAGCAACGACAGCACGTTGATGACGAGCGCGGCCGACACCGCCGAAACGCGCCAGTGCCGCAGCAGCGCCCCGAAGCCGGCGAACATCAAGCCGGTCAGCACGAAGATCAGATCGCCCTGCACGCCGTCGATGCCGATATGGCCGATCGATTCCGCGCCGATCACGCCGAGGCCGCCAACGATGACGATCGCACCTGTCAGGCGTGAGACGGAGATCCGTTCTTTGAGGAACAGCGCAGCCAGCAACAGGCCGCCGAGGGTCGCGCAGGACGGCTGGATCACGCTGCCATGGCCGAGCGGCACGAACAGGAACCCGGTGTAGGAGATCAGCGACATCACGGGGCCGCCGAGCACCATCAGCGCAAGTCCCCTGCCCCAGCCGATGCCGCAGAGGTCCGAGATGCCTGCGCGCAAGACCAGCGGCAGGAAGGCGATGCCGGACCAGACGTAGCGATGCACCAGGAGATCGACCGGCGTGAATCCGACCTTCAGACCATGCCGCGTGCCGGCAAAGCCGAGCGCCCAGAACAGCGCGGCCGACAGCCCGCAGACAACGCCAAGCAGCGCCGGCGTCCGATCGTTCGTCTGAGTGAGAGCGTCAGCGCCGCTCGTCCGCTGATCCATGGGGCAGCCTTATGTCAGTGCGCGCATCGGCTCAACCCACGCGACTGCAGGGCTGGCACGCGATGGCCCGATCATCGCGGCTCCTCGCCAAACACCATGCGCCATCCCTTGCGCGTGTCCATGTATTCCCGCACCTCGCGGATGCGGTCGCCGGCCAGGGTGAACACAAAACAATATTCGTTCTCGTACGGCTTGCCGTCTGCAAGCGTCGCGCGCATCCGCTCCTCCACGATCACGACATCGCCATCGGCGTACACGCCGCGAAAGGCGATATCGATTGCGGAGAACATCCTGTGCATCTCCCCCGCAATGAAGCGCGCGATCTGCCTGGCGCCGACCATGTGGTCGGTGTGGTCGAGCGCAACCGCCGTGGCATTGCCTTTCGGCGCGATCCACTCGGCATCCTCGGTGAACAGCGCCACAATGCGATCCGCATCGCGTGAAGAAAAGGTTTTCCAGGCGTTGAGAACGATGTCCTTCGGGCTGGTCACGATGCGCTTCCTCGCTTGTGTTGGCGTGAGGGGCGCGTTCTAGGCCGGGACCTGGGCCGCGGCTCGCCACAATCGGACTCGGTCATCCCGCGGCGCTTTCGTCTGTGCCGGCATGCGTTATCATGCGCTCATGCTGAGTTTCGAGACCTGCAACGCCGCGCGGCTGCGCCGCGATCCCAAATATGACGGCCGTTTCTTCACCGCGGTGAAGACAACGGGAATCTATTGCCGTCCGGTCTGTCCGGCCAAGCACCCGCTGACGCGCAACGTCGCATATTATCCGACAGCGGCGGCGGCCGAGGCTGCCGGCTACCGCCCCTGCCTGCGCTGCCGCCCCGAGACCGCGCCGTTCTGCCCGGCCTGGAACGGCACCCGCGCGACGGTCGCGCGCGCGGTCAAGCTCATCAATGAGGGGGCGCTCGACGAGGATAACGTGGTGACGCTCGCGACACGGCTCGGCATCTCATCGCGCCATCTCGCACGGCTGTTCGAGCGCCATATCGGCGCAACACCGCAGCAGCTTGCCAAAACGCTCCGCGTCCAGCGCGCCAAGCGCCTGCTCGACAGCGGCGATCACACCATGACGGACATTGCGTTTCAGTCGGGCTTCGGTAGCCTGCGCCGCTTCAACGCCGCTTTCGCCGAGCTCTATGGCCGTTCGCCGTCGAGCCTGCGCGCAACGCGCAAGCGGAGCGTGGAGCCGTTCAGAAGAAGCCGGGGCTGAGATCGAGCCCATAGGTCAGGCTGAGCACGAATACGAACAGCGCGGCGGCTGCGAACATCGCGAGATGGCGAACAATGAACTCACGCGGCGAAGTGGCGGTAACAACGGCTTTCTGTGCAACGGGCATGACGGCTCCATTATCAAAAACGATTCTTGGCCGCCAATATGCGGCGCCCGCATCAAGCGCCGCGACCAGCAAAACAACTATTAAGCAGATCACACTCGTTTTGAACCGCGGTACACAAGTCGCGCGATGCGAGACAATTTTTTACTGAAGAATTCTCAGTCAGCGCATCGATAGGCAAACTGAGCCGGATCGCGCGCAGTGTGATTGATCACGCTGTCGACGACGGAGAAGAGACGACGCAAAAAAATGGCCGGGACAAGCCCGGCCATTGACGTCGTGAACGCTTTGCCACCGAGCTTTTAGCCCAGCGTAATGTCAGCTTACCGGGCGGAACCCGTGGTCACATTCGCAGTCTTCTGCTTGCGCGGCGTCAGCACACTGGCCTGGAGCGCCGTCATGCTGGTGGCAGGCGCCGTCACCTGCTGCTCGACATGGGTGGCACCGAGCACGCGGACCTGCACGGGGGACGCTGGAATGCCGTTAGCCTCGTAAGACGGCAACTCGGCAGCGAAGGTGGCAGTCGAGCCCGCAAGAGCGAGGACAGCAACTGCGATCGACATCGTTTTCTTGTTCATGGTGATGCTCCAAAGAGAAGTTCGGAGCCCATGTAAGCCACATTTGCTGCATTGCGACATGTTTTACCGCAACGCAACATCACCAGCTTTGCATACCGGTATGCTTAACGCGAACGGTCTATTTCAATGCCGTCGCCAGGGATTGCAACTTCGCGACGAGATTGGTGCCGAGCGCATAAATCACCTCGATGATCGCAAGCGCGATGCCCGCTGCAATCAGGCCGTATTCGATCGCGGTGGCGCCGGATTCATCGGCCGCAAATTCAATCAACAGGCATTTCAATTTCACAAGCATGTCCTTCCCAGATCAACCGGACGTTGCCGGCACGGGAGGAATGCATCATCACAATCCAAGATTGAGTAAATCCGCACCATCCAATTTGATAGGCAAATGAAGCCGAATTTTCTGGTTTTTCCGCCCCCGGCGCGATGGGAACCTCCGGGAACCCGAGTTGCATTTGCGCAACACCGGCTTGAAAAGCCTGATTTGGGAGATTTGCGCCATTGCGCCGCCACATCATCCCTCAAACAATTGACGTGCCGCGTGCTTGGCTATGCAATCTGGTTCGTTCGCGAACCTTGGAGGCAGGGATCATGAATGATCGGCGGTCTCTTCTTGTTGCTGTTGCGTGCCCCTCGGCCGTGATGGTCGGCTGGCTGGCTCTGTCCCTTTCTGCTTATGCCCCGGCCTTGATCGAGAACAGCGGCGCTAATGCAGCCGCAGTTTCCCACGCGAAAGATCTCACCCGCCTCGAACTTGCCGACATCCCGCGTGCCGCAACGATCGACGATGGTATCGCGCTGACCGCCGACATCGCCGCCGCCGCGGCCGCGACACCGAGCGTAGCGCTGGTCGAAGCGCCGCCGCCCGAAGCCCCCGCTCCCGCCGTCCAACTCGCCTCGGCCGATCCGACCGAAGTGCTGCCTGTAGCGTCGCCCGCGCCTCAGGTCACGCCCGAACCGGCTCCCGCCGCGAGCGAAGCTGCGGCCGTCACCAACGAAGCCGCGCCTGCCGTGAGTGAGGCTGTGCCCGCAGCGGAGCCCACAATCAAGCTCGCCTCCGCCGATCCCGGCGACGTCGTCCCACAGGACGCGCTGTCGCCCGCCGCGATCGCGAGCGGGCCCGTGGCCGAGAGCAAGGCCTCGCCGCCGGCCGACACGGTGGCCGTGCTCGATGAATGCTTCTCGATGGATGCCTGCGTCGATCGCTATCTCTGGGCGCTCTATCAGCGCACACCGAAGGAAGACTCGATCAAGGTCCAGGACCGCCGTGCCGTCACCATCAAGCGCAAGGGCAAGATGGTCACGGTGATGCGCAGCTTCACAAAACTCGTCGACGAGGATTTTGCCTGGAAAGACCCGAAGGCTGCCGAGCACGTTAACATGCCGCTGATGGATTACGTCATCGGCGGCATGGACAAGAGCTTCAAGCAGAAGCTGTTCCGCATGCTGCTCGCGGCGGAAGCCGCCGGACTCTCGCCCGGAATCACAAGCGCGTTCCGTGACGACTATCGCCAGGAGATTGCGAGCGGCCTGAAGGCGGCGTCCAACCGCTCCTATCACGGCGGCAGCCTGCGCGGCGGCTACGGCCACGGCCTCGCGGCTGACATCGTCAGCACCCAGGGCAACAACCGTGCCCAGCGCTGGGCCTCGACGGAAGTGCTGTGGAAATGGGTCGACACCAACGGCAAGGCGCTCGGCATCGGCCGGCCCTATCTCGACCACGATCCGCCGCATGTCGGCCCGATCGATGGTCCGGAATATATTTCGAAGCGCGGCATCTCGACCGACCGCAAGGAAGCCGCCAACACCAAATCTAAAAAGGCGCGCGTTGTGGCCAGCGCCAAGTCATCAGTCAAGTCATCGGCCAAGCCATCGAAGGCGCAGGTTGCACGCGAGAAGAGCTCCGCAAAATCGCAAAAGTCGGCGCAATCGTCCGCGAAGCGGACGACCTGATCCCGATCTTAAGTGCCTGACGTAGGCAGCGGCACGAGATGCATCTCGGCTGATCCTGCTGCTTGCGTACGAACGAGCACGGCGAAAATAGTCCGGACAGCAAGCCGCACCGCCGCCTCGATCGCCGTGCCCTTGGCAAGATGCGCCGCGATCAGGCCGGTCAGGAGATCGCCGGTGCCATAGGGACGGATCGGCAAGCGCGGCGTTGCGAAGCGCGACAATTCGCCGTCAGCACACAGGATCGTCTCCACCTGCCCCGCCAACGTGTCCGCGAGCGTGCAGCCGGTGACGACGACATCTATCCGGCGTTGCCCGGCAAGCGCGGCCGCCGCGGCGCGCAGGCCCTCGGTATCAGCAGATTTGACGCCGGCGAGCAGCTCGAGCTCGAACTGGTTCGGCGTAATCACGTGCGCCGCCGGCACCAGCCGGCGCCGGACCACATCCAGAATTCCGTCGGCGACATAGACGCGACCGTCGTCGCCGATCACGGGATCGCAGAGATAGAGGAGCTTGGAATTGCGCGACAGCGCCCGCTCGACGAAATCGGCGACGACAACGGCATTGTCGGATGAGCCAAGATAGCCGGTGACGAGCACAGCGGCCTCATCGACGAGGCATCGTTCCTCGACGCCTCTCAGCAGATCGGCGATCAGTTCGGCGTCGAGCACCCGCCCGCGCAAGGTCGGATAGCGCGGATGGTTCGAGAGCAGCGTCGTCGGCACGGCGGCCACGTTGACGCCCTCCGCCTGCATGGCGTGAACCGCCGCGCTGTTGCCAACATGGCCGTGGACGACCTGGCTTTGAATCGAAATGACGAGCATGCGAGGGGTCCGTAGGATCAAAAACCTGTCGTGGCAAGCCTGGCGCGGACTCGATCTGAAAGGACGGTGCGCGAGGCTATCCCAACATCCCCGCGATCTCGAACGATATTGGCCCGCAAACGCAGATGTCAGGGATGACTTCCGCGGTACGCCAGCTCACCGAGATAGGCACAGAACATGTCGGCCAGCGCATCAGCGCGACGAGTGATCTCCGCCTCGCCGCGCGGTGTTTCCGAAAACCGTTTGCCAACCTCAGCCAACGTCGTCTTGATCAGCTCCCCGGCGAGTTCGCGCGTAGCCTCCGAGGCCTTTGGCAGCGCTTCGCGCATGAAAGCCGCGATAATGCCCTCGCCCGCCGCGCGCGCCTCCTGCGCCTCGGGCGCATCGCGATAAAGCGGCGCGGCATCGCTGAGGGCGCCGCGGATCGCGGCCTCCTCGCATTCCGAACGAATGAAGGCATGCACCAGCGCGCGCAGCCGCGCCGGCGGCGGCTGCGTCCTGTCAGCCAAAATGCCGCGCAGAAGCTCGCTCGTGCTGCGCCATTCGTCGCTTTGCAGACGGAACAGGATCGCCGCCTTGTTCGGAAAATATTGATAGAGCGAGCCGACGCTCACCCCGGCCCGCTCAGCCACCCGCGCGGTGGTGAAGCGTTGTGCGCCCTCCTTCGTCAGAACCTGAACCGCGGCGTCGAGAATGGCCGCAACGAGCTCGTTGGAGCGCGCCTGTTGCGGCTGTTTTCGTGAAGAAACTGAACGACTTCGACGACCAGCCATGGAGCGCCCGGGGAATGCGAATAGGAAATGCGATGAATTAGTCGTATTTCAATTCGCACGCAAGCACGCGCTCAGCCGTGAACCTCGGAGAGACCAAATGACCACCCCAACAATCACATCGCTTGCACCGCTGCTGGATCGTCTGTTCGACCAGGACGAAGCAGCTCGCGGCGACCTGCAAGCCGCCTTCGCCGATGTGACCGACGCCGACCACGTCAGGATGATGCGAAGCAAGACCGGTTACCGCGACCTCTACGCACGCCTAAAGGACGCGCCGCTCGCCGTCTCGCGCGAGACCGGCAGCCTGCTGTACATGCTGGCGCGCAGTTCGCGCGCCCAGGCGATCGTCGAGTTCGGCACCTCGTTCGGCATCTCGGCCCTGCATCTGGCTGCAGCCTTGCGCGACAATGGTGGCGGGCGCCTCGTCACCAGCGAATTCGAACCATCCAAGGCCGCGCGGGCCCGCGAGAACCTCAGGGACGGCGGGCTGATTGATCTCGTCGAAATCCGCGAAGGCGATGCGCTGAAGACGCTGAGCGTCGATCTACCAGATCAGATCGACCTCGTGCTGCTCGACGGCGCCAAGGCGCTCTATCCTGATATCCTCGATCTGGTCGAAGACCGTTTGAGGCCGGGCGCAATCATCGTGGCCGACAACGCCGACGACAGCCCCGACTATTTGGCGCGCGTTCGCGCGCCCGGCAGCGGCTACATGTCCACACCCTTCGCAGAGGATGTCGAGCTGTCCGTGCGGATCCGTTAGGGCCGGATCGAACATATCGCGCATCCCGAAGCCGCCGGACGATCCGTCGTGCGGCGGTTTTGTGCCGTCGACCGCGCAAATCCCTCAGGTTTTGCCTTGTCGCAGGCCCGTCACTCACACGTGATATTTGCTCCCGACAAAAGCCACGTTGCGCATGCTGAACATACCTACCGCGCGGTATCGTTCCGCATGCTCGAGATCGCCATGACGTCTGCTTTCACCTCCTATGCCGCGCTAGCTCTCGCCATCGTGTTCGAGGTGACGGCATCGGCCTTTTTGCAGCAGTCCGCGCAGTTCACGCGGCCCTGGCCGACGCTGGCGATGGTGCTGTTCTATGTCGCCTCGTTCTATGCGCTGTCGGTCGCGATCCGGGTGATCCCCTTGAGCATCGCCTATGCGATCTGGGGCGGGGTCGGCATCATCCTGACCGCCACCGTCTCCTTCGTGCTGTTCCGCCAGATGCTGGACGCCGCAGCCTTCGCCGGCATCGCCCTGATCGTGTCGGGCGTCGTCGTCATCAACCTGTTCTCGCAGACCACGGCGCATTGATGCCTGCAAGCGCCTACACCCGCACCAAGCAGCCCGAGCAGGTGCGGCGCGCTTTGCTCGACTGCGCGGCTGATATCGCCACGGACCACGGCGTCTCCGGCATCACGGTCCAGGCGGTGGCGGCCGCTGCCGGCGTCACCAAGGGCGGGCTGTTTCACCATTTTGGCAGTAAGCAGGCGCTGATCGAAGGCCTGTTCGCCGATCTGCTCGGCCGCGTCGATGCCGAGATCGACGCCGCCATCGAGGCGGATCCGAATCCGCGTGGCAGTTTTACGCGCGCCTATGTGAATGCCGTCTTCACCGGAAAGGCCTTTGGCTTCACAACGCCCTGGGCGACGCTGAGCATGGTGGCCGTCACCGATCCGTCTTTGCGCCGGCTCTGGAACGAGTGGATGAAAGCGCGCCTGAAACGGCATCGCGCCACGGACGCAACACTGGGGCTCCAGATCGTCCGTCTCGCCGCCGATGGCGCCTGGCTGTCCTTCGTCACGACGGGACAGACCCGCATGAACGCCGACCTGCGCGCCGTGCATGACCGCCTGATCGCGCAGAGCTATCGGCGCCAGTAGTCGGGCGACTATTGGCCCTGCACAGCAGGCTTGGGCGGACGCGGTTTGGATTTCGCTGACTTGGGTCCGGGCTTCGCCGCAGGGCCCGGAGGCGGGGTGTCGACCGATACCAGATAGGCCGCGAGCGCCTTCGCCGTCTCCGGGCCGGCCGAGTAATGATCCTGGAGGAACCAGGACAGCGTCAGAGTATAGCGCCCCTTGGCAAGCCCGCGCGGGCTGCGATGGCAGGCCGAGCAGCCGTCGGCGAAGAGCTTCTCGGGCGGTTTGCCCGCGTCGAGATTTTGCGCGGAGACGAACGGCGTCGTCAGCACTGCGGCAGCCGCAGCAACGGTCCCAAGAAACATCAGAGGCGCGATGACCTCGCGCCCCGATCGAAATAACGATCTCAATGTCGTCCCCTAGCCCGTCCTGCGCTCAAGCCGCCAGCAACTGATCGAACTCCGGCGGCGCGTAGGCCTTGCCATCCTGATCGGTGATGACGACCCGCCACCCCTCGCTTGCCCAAACCTTCGCCTTCGCCACGATGAGCAATTGGCTCTCGCGGGCAAAACTGTACTTCTCATTGTCGCGTTCTGCGATCATTTTGTAGGCCAATGCGCATCCCCTTGCGTTGCCCTGCACCCGATCTCGTCGTGGCAGCGGCCTTTGGCGGCAATTCGCCGGGAGCGTGGCAATTTGGTGCCGTCCGCGGCAGCATTGTGAGCCGGCACCCGCCCCTTCGGAGCGGTTGCGCCTCGTCGTGCGCCGTATCTTGAATGTGATTTTGCTTGCCGGGAGCTGGTTCGAGGGCCAGCCAGGCTCCGGCCTATCGCCGCCGCGACAGAACCGATAGCGCCCGGGATCCGCTTAGTGGACGCGGATGACATGTGGCCGGCCGAGATCTATCAGACCCTGCACCGCCGACAAACGGTCGTCCAGGGCAGCAATGGTGAGCAACAAATTGTTGCGGCGCTCGTCGAGCATTCCCATCTCGGCTCCGGAGAGTTTTGTGCTCGCCCGCTCCTTGTGGATGCCGTCGAGGGATTTGCGCAAGCCGGCAATCAGGCCGGCCAGTTGCTTGGCCTCTCTCGTCATCGACCGCTTCGCGACACTTTGACGGCGCGACTCCGCCTGGTTCTGTCTCATCGTCATCATCCTCCCGTAGCCCCGCTGCCCCGAGTGGATGCTTACATCTTTGGATACACATCTTACGTTCGATGAAATCTGCCCGCGAAGAACCGTCTTAAATTGTACGCGCACGGAACTCGCGCCAACCCAAACAAGAAGCCCGGCGCGAGCGCCGGGCTTTCGTTGGCGAGCTTAGTGCTTTTCATGGCCGCCGGGCGCCCCACCACCATGCGGAGCGGCGTTGACGTGCGGAGCGCCGCCGCCGCCCGGATGCGGCATCGCGGCTGCCGGCGCAGGCGCAGCCGGACGCGGCGCCGGCATCTGCGCATGGGCATTCATCGGCGCGCCGTGGCTCACATTGGGCTGAGCCATATGCGGCATTGCGGGACGCGCAGCGGGTGCGGCCGACATGCGCGGTGCTTCATGGACACGCGCCGTGGGTTGCGCGCGTAGCGCGGCACGGCTTGCCGCCTGTTGGTGCATCATGCGCGCCTGCGCATCGCGGGGATTGCGCGCCTGCACGGCGGTGCGCTCATTGACAAAGCGCTGGCTTCGTTCGGCGCGATTCCGATCGATGCCAACCGCAGCATCGCGCTTGGCGATGGCCGCATCATGCCGCGCCGTCACGGCGTCGCGCCCGGAGACCGCGACATTGCCCTTGATGTTGTCTTTGGCGTGCGCATCGCGGCCCAACGCGACCGCAGCGTCGCGCGTCGCCGCACGGCCGATACGGGCGGCGTGCGGATCGATCGTCATCCGCGTCGCGAAGCGCTCATGCGAAGTCCAGTAGCTATTCCAGTAGGCATGGCGACGATACCAGGGACGTCCCTCGTAATAGCTCGACCAGTACGAGCTCAGCACGAAGGGAACGACCGGCACGTCGACCTCGTCGACATAGTCGGGGAGATAGACGTAGTGATTGCGGTAGAGATATTCGAGATATTGCGACGATACCCAGCCACGGTCGTCGGAGAAGCTCACGTCACACCAGGCGTTGCCGCGCAGGCAACCATGGATGTTGACGCGGGCGCCTTCGGGGACGCGATCAACCAGCGGAAAGCCCGCACCCGGGCCGGCGCGCAAGCCGGTCGAGACGGTGACGATCCCAGGCGCAGCCAGTGCGGCCGTCGGTGCAAGCAGCAATGCGGCAACTAAAGCGGTTCTCAGTCTCATGGCGAAGTCCTCCTCTGAGAGGCGGAACGCGCGAGCGGAAGAAAGCGTTCCGCTCGCAAGCGTCGCATCCACCAAAAGAGTGAGATGCGCACCTTGCACTGAGTTCGATATTCATCCGCCGTTCATCGGCGGAGCATGCGTCAGGTCTTCTGCAACATGAAGCCGTCGAAATATGCTGACAGCGCAGCAAAATCATCGAGCGGCAGCACCTGCGCAACGTATTGATCCGGGCGCACCACGATCATGCAGCCGGCCTTCCGGTCGATGCCGCGCATGGCGAAGACGTCGTGGCCGCTTTTGAGATCGGGACAGAACATCTTTTCGTAGTCGAGCAGACCGTAGCGCCCCTTGCGTGGCAGCAACAGCGCGGGCATCGCTTGGATCGCAAGCTCGCGATGGTCCTGCTGAAACACCGCCCGCAGATCGATCACGGCATCGATGTCGGCGCCGGCAGGCGTGTATCGCTTCACCGGCGATTGCCTGGCTTCGGCAAGGAAACTGCAAAGCGCGCGAATGGCGGAACCGGCCGCGCTCGGATCTTCCGCGCCCGAGAACGCATAGATGCGGAAGCGTCCGTCCGCCTGCCCTGCGTGGCCAAGATGCACCGGCTTGGCATCGCCAAGCCGGATGACAGGCGCGGAATGGAAGCGCTTGCCGATGACGAAGCCTTTCGCGAGATGCTGATGCGAGGGCGCGGCAGTGAGGATCGACGGCGCGTAATGCGTCGCCGTGCCCGCCGTGTAGCGGCCATGCCTGACGAAATAATCCTGTGTCTTCGCTGCATTGGCGCCGCCGGCCTTCGCCGCCGAGGCCAAGATCCCGGCCCATTCACGATCGAAGTCGATCAGCTCCTTCGCCACTGCTTGCCGCTCGGCCGAATAGGAATGCAGCAGGCTTGGGGCGCTCTGCTTCCGCAGCACCGCCGCAAGCTTCCAGCCGAGATTGAAGGCGTCCTGCATCGAAACGTTCATGCCCTGCCCGGCCTTCGGGCTATGGGTGTGGCAGGCGTCCCCCGCAATGAAGATGCGCGGCTGCCGCGTCGCGATCTCGGCCTCAGGCACGTCGTCGAACTTGTCGGTCAGGCGCTGGCCGATCTCGTAGACCGACCACCAGGCGATCTCCTTCACCTCGAGCGTATGCGGCTTCAGGATCCGCTGCGCCTTCGCAATCACGTCTTCAGCCGTGATGTTGCGATTGGCGACGCGCTCGCCGACATCGAGTTTTGCCAGCTCGACATAGATGCGAACCATATAACCGCCCTCGCGCGGAATGATGAGAAGGCTGCCATCCGTCGCCGACTGGATCAGGGTCTTGAAGCGGATATCGGGGAAATCGGTGACCGCCAGCACATCCATCACGCCCCAGGCGTGGTTGGCGGAATCGCCATACAGCTCGCGGCCGATCGATTTGCGCACCGTGCTGCGCGCGCCGTCGCAGCCGACGACGTAGCGCGCCTTGATGGTCTCGACCTTGCCTTCATTCGCCGCGTCGCTACGTTCAAGGCGCACGGTCACCGCGTGATCGTCGGGACCTGCGGCCGGATCGACCTGGAGGTCGAGCAGACGCCTGTCGTAATAGGGTTCGAGCTTGGCCGGTGATTTGCGCATGACGTCGAGAAAGCCGTCATGAATGCGCGCCTGGTTGAGAATGACGTGCGGGAATTCCGACAGCCCGTCCTCGACGTCCTGCACACGACCGCTGCGGACGATCTTCTCCGCTGCCTGCTCGTCCGGCTTCCAGAACGTCGTCTCGTTGACCCAATAGGCTTCCTTCAGCACGCGCTCGCTGAAGCCGAAGGCGTGGAACATCTCCATGGTGCGGCAGGCGATGCCGTCGGCCTGGCCGACCGCGAGCCGGCCCGGCTTCTGCTCGACGATGCAGGTTTTGATGTCGCCGAATTGGGCGAGCTGCGCCGCGAGCGTCAGGCCCGCAGGGCCACAGCCGACGATGAGGACATCGACCTCGCCAGGCACGGCGCCTGCGGCCCCTGGGACCTGCACGCGCTCAGCGGGATCGGCGATTTCAGGGTCGCCCGGCTGGAATCCGTTGAGATGGAATTGCATGCGCACCTCTCCCGTTGACGAGTTATTCGATATTGATCAGTATACTGACTATCAGTATACTCGTCAATGATCCGCCGCCGTCCCTGCCCTCACGGAGAATTCGGTGAAAGACAACAACGACATGCCCGGCCATCTGGCGCGGCGATTTCAACAGATCGCGGTGGCGGTATTTTTGGCCGAGGTCGGCGAAGCCGGCTTCGACCTCACCCCGGTGCAGTACGCGGCGCTCGCGACCATCAAGGCCAATCCGGGGCTCGACCAGGTCACGCTCGCCGGCCTGATCGCCTATGACCGTACCACCATCACCGGCGTGGTCGATCGGCTGGTGCAGAAGGGACTTGCCGAGCGCCGCGCCAGTCCCCGCGACCGTCGCGCCCGCGAGCTCGCGATCACCGACGAGGGCCGTCGCACGCTGCGCAAGATCACGCCGGCGGTTGAATCCGCCCAAGCGATCATGCTCCGCGGCCTCAGCGCGAGGGAAGGCGAGGAACTGATGAGGCTGCTGCGCAAGGCCATCGCCGCCGGCAATGACCTCAGCCGCGCCCCGTTGCGCGATATCAAGGCATGACCGGTTCCTGGATACGTAGATGTCGCAGGCCGGTGAAACCAGGAACTAACCTTCGGCTGCTACCGTCGCTGCCAATTCGGCGCTTAACGCGCGATTAACTTTGCCGGGTTGGAGTTTCGGATGTTCAGGTTCGTCCTTGCGATCGCAGTCATCGCGCTGTCCGCCGGCCATGCGCTCGCGAACGGGCACGGCGGCGGCGAAGCCCCTCCTCCGCCGAAGCCCGACGCGACGACCGCGCCCGCGAGGGTGATCCTGACCAAGCAGGGCCCCAAGCTCGTCGATCTCAAGGGCATGACCCTCTACACTTACGAGCGCGACACCACCGGCAAGACGTCGAACTGCAACGGCAAGTGCACCGAAAACTGGGTGCCACTCGCAGCAACCGCCGAAGCCAAGCCCATCGGCGACTTTACCGTGATCAACCGTGAGGACGGCAGCAAGATGTGGGCGTACCGCTATCGCCCGCTCTACACCTCACCGGCCGACAAGGCGCCGGGCGATGCCAACGGTAACGCCACGACGCTGCAATGGCGTATCGCCCGTCCCGACAATTAGGGCGCGAACGGCGTGGGTCCGCCGCCACTCGACGCGCCCGCAAGCTTGGCGTGGGCCACCGAATCGACCGAGGCGTAATTCACCTCGGGCGTCCAGTGCAGCGCTGCGTAGACGACCAGTCCGGCCAGGATCGATCCATAGAAACCGAGCGTGGCCAAACGCCACCGGCGCACGATGCGGCGATCGTTCTCATCAAATTGTTCAATGAAATTTTGCATGATGCCTCCAATGGCAACGAGCCATGGAGGCATAGCGCAACTGCAGCAAAACGCCTGTGAAGCAATTCACCTTTGCGGCGATCCCGTCGCCGGCCGCGCCATCAAGCTTCGGTGAAGCGACCGACGTGACAGGTCAGATCGGTTGCCTTATCCGCGCCAGCTCGACCTCGACTCGATCTGCGCGTTTTGTCCTGGCGGCAGCACCACGACAGCCGCGTTGAGCTTCACCCGGTCGAACAGATCGATCACATCCTCGTTGCGCATCCGGATGCAGCCCGACGAGATCGCCTGCCCGATATATTCCGGCTGGTTGGTTCCGTGGATGCGGTAGAGCGTGTCCTTGTTGCCGACATAGAGATAGATGCCACGCGCACCCAGCGGATTGGCGGGGCCGCCGGGCACGCGCGCCGGATAGGGCCCCAATCGCGCCTGGATCTCGGGGGTCGGCACCCAGTCCGGCCATTCCGCCAGCCGGCCAACGCGCGCCACACCCGAGAAGGCCATCGCCTCCTCGCCGACCGCGACGCCATAGCGGATCGCCTTGCCGTCGGGCAGCACGTAATAGAGGTAGCGTGCATCGGTATCGACCAGGATGGTGCCCGGCTGCTCCTTGCGCGGATAATCGACGATGTGACGGAGATATTGCTCGGGCACATTCGCCTGGGCGTAAGGCGTGTGCGCGAGCAGCTGACGGTCGCGCGCCGTCATGCTCGCATCCGTCGATGGCGAGAGAGTCGTCTGCATGCAGCCGCCGAGCGGCAGCAACGCAGCAACGAACAAAACGAAGAGAGATCTTGGCACCACCGGCCCCCCGATAGCGGATAGCAGCACCCCCAGCAGGCGCAGATGCTGCCCAAATCGTGCTGAAAACAAGGCAATGCGGAACACATGCCTGTGTTCCGCACATCAGGTTCCATCACCACATCTGGCAGAAGACGGTCGCGATGTCTCCACCGCCTCGCCTTGCTTTGGTCAAATCCGGCTGGACTCGTGGGGCAAAGAGTTCGGATGGGCTCAAGCAACAGATCGGCTCGCGCCAATGCGGACGACCATGGGGTCATAAGGAGCTGCAATGCTCGCGACGTTGAACAGCCGCCAGATCGTCGATGAGATCGTGAAGGACACGGTCAAGGACAACGATCCGCATGACGCGGTACAGATTTCGCCTGACGTGATCAAAGCGTCGCGCGTGGGCAGCGAGGCGCCGACGCTGGCACCGGAGTTCACGGCGCGTCCCGAGCCAAAATTCGCGCTGGAGCGGAAATTCACGATCGAGCCGAAGTTCAGTCCCGTATCGGAGCCGCAAGCAGCCGCGCCCCAAGCAGTTGCACCTTCGGTCGACACCGCCGTCCGCGTCACCGCAAGCGACGATCGCATCGAGCCGAAGCGATCGGCCGCAGGCAAATGGCTCCGCGGCGCCTTCCTCACGTTCCTGTTTGCGGGCGGCAGTGCCGCCGCGACGATCGCCTGGGAGAAGCACGGCGACACTGCGACGCAGATGCTCGCCGAATGGACGCCGACCCTGGCGTCGCTGCTACCTTCGACGTCGCAGACAGCACCGGTTGCAGCCGCGCAGGCGGCACCGCCCGTCGCGCAGGATCAGACCGCTGATCAAACGGTGCCACCGCCCGCCCCGCCAGTTGCCACGGCCGCTGCCGCGCCCGCCGCGCCTGCAGCTACACAAACCGATGCTGCGCCTGCAGTGGAATCGATGACGCGCGACATCGCCGCGATGGCGCAGCAGATCGAGCAGCTCAAGGCCAACATCGCCGAGTTGAAGGCTGGTCAGGAACAGATGGTGCGCGAGATGGCGAAGTCGCCAGCGCCCAAGCCGATCGCCGAGGCGAAATCACCGGTCAATCCGCCCGCACGCGTGTCGGCGCTGCCGCCGCGCGCTCCGGCGCCGATGCCTGTTCGCAAACCGAAGCCCGTGGTGTCGCACACCTACGCGCCGGCTTATGCGCCCGCGCCCTTAGCACCTCCGCCGCCTTCGCAGGCTGCCGCGGTGCCGCCGCCACCGGTCGCGCCGCCGGTCGCGACGACACAAGCTGTTGCTGATGATGACGGACCCGTCGTGCGTCCGCCGATGCCGCTGCGCTAGAGCCGCATCCATCGACGACGCAAGCTGTCCGACTCGACGTGACGATGTGAGTCCGTGCGACTACGGTGATGCGCGAACGTGCGCAAAGAGAAAAGGCCGTCGGGATTTATGCCGCCGGCCTTCTCTTGCAGCTGCCGGTTCCCGGAGCCCGGTTCTGCTGCAATTCCATGCCTTATGATCAGGCTGTTATATTTAATAAAATCTTAAAGCACCCGAACGTTGCACATCATTTCTGCGCCATACGCACAGAGATTGCGCGCTCCGTTCATCGGTTGGAGATCGACTCAGTGCTACGATCCAGCATGTGTCGAAGACTACCGTTGAAGCCTTCCTGTGAAGATCTGGGTCGTCACACCGGGGAATTCGGATGCCTTACTATTCCTTCGATCTCGTTGACGGTGAAGAGTTCAAGAACCAGGGCGGAATCATCCTCGAGGACATCGAGGTCGCCTCTGATCGTGCCGTTCAACTCGCAAGCGAGCTGTCGCAGGTGAAGCCTGAGCTGCAGCGGAAAGGTTGCTCGGTGCGCGTCACCGATCGCGATCATAAAGAGGTCTATCGCACGCCGCTCGATCCCGTGCCGGCCTGGCGGCGCTAAGCGCCTGCACCGCACGAACAGGCAACAATCGCGCCCCGCCACCATTGCGGAGCGGCCCTCAGGACGCTAGCCTCCTCAAAAAACGAGGAGGACCTAGGGATGCGCGCCCCTTTTCTGATGGCAGGCCTGTTGCTGATCGCAGCTCCAGCCCAGGCGGCTGACGACCACACCCGCTCGAACTATGTGACGATGGTCTTGCAGGCCTTCGCCGCCAAGGTCGAGTGCCCTGGTACGGACGTGGTCTATCAGGATCTGGTGCAGAAGGCTCAGCAGATGCAACTGCCCGACGGCACCACCGAGCAGGTGCGCAAGGCCATTGCCTGGATGCACACCGGCGGCAAGATGGGCGAGAAGCAGGCCGACGACATCATGGCGGAGGTCGCGGTCGCAACCCAGACGACCGACCTCGACCAGCGCCGGCTCGGCATGAGCAATTGGTGCGAAAAGCAGAAGACCAGCCTCGCCGGTCTGATCCGCAGCAAGGGCGGCTAGGCCTAGCTTGGCCGTTAAGCACGCCGCGGCGGAACCGACGCTCCGGCCCATAATCGTCACATTCCTGGCCAGCATGCGGGTCGTATTCAACTCGGAGAACCCCATGCGGA
Source organism: Bradyrhizobium sp. CCBAU 11434 (assembly GCF_028128895.1). NCBI lineage: Bacteria > Pseudomonadati > Pseudomonadota > Alphaproteobacteria > Hyphomicrobiales > Nitrobacteraceae > Bradyrhizobium > Bradyrhizobium sp. CCBAU 11434. The sequence continues at coordinate 1,020,005 of NZ_LBJX01000011.1, read as the reverse complement.
TACCTCATCTTGTCTTCGCCGGTGCGCTCGCGGTGAGCGCCGTGCTGGCAGCGCCAGCGCTGGCGAGAAATGCCGACGCCCAGAAGGGCGAGGACAAGGCGGCCTCTTCGTCCTGCAGCGCCTATCAGCAGGGGCCGGATGGATCCTGGGAGCAGCTTCCCTGCAAGGAGACCGGCGAGCGGGCGCAGCCGCAGACCCAGCACAAGCCGTTGCCGCAAGGCGCCGAGCAGGGCGAGCGCTGAGCTGCCGATCCTAGGGGAACCCGGCCGGTTCCGGTCGGGTTAAGGTGGACGGCTTGCCGCGGGGCCCCCGCCCAATAGAATGCGTGGACAGGCTGGAGAGCTGTCCTGGAAACGCCAACCCCGCGAGCGCTTGTGGATTCGATCGAGTTTGAGGACCTGCAACGCCGCCTGAAGGCGCTTGAGGAGGAAAACACACGCCTCAAGGCCCAGCGGATCGCCGTGGTCAGCGAGCGCCAGAAGGTCGAATCCGCCCTCGCCGAAAGCGAGGAGCGCTATCGAACGCTGTTCAACTCGATCGACGAAGGCTTTTGCATCATCGAGTTCTTCGACGGTCCTCATGGTCCGCTCAGCGATTACGTCCATGTCGAGGCCAATCCCGCCTACACCCAGCATGCGGGCATTCCCAACGTGGTCGGCCAGAAGGTCCGCGAGATGGTCCCGGATGAAGCCGACGGCTGGGTCGAGCTTTACGGCGGCGTCCTGCGTACCGGCCTCCCGATCCGCTTCGAGCGCGAGCTGGTCGCGACCGGCCGCCACCTCGAGCTCGCCGCCTTCCGGGTTGAACCAGCCAGCCGCAAGCAGGTCGCCGTGCTTTTCCAGGACATCACCAAGCGCAAGCGCGCCGAAGAGGCGCTGCAGCAGCTCAACGAAACGCTGGAGGCGCGGGTGGTCGCGGCGCTGGCCGAACGCAAGCTCATGGCCGACATCGTCGAGGGCACCAACGCCTTCGTGCAGGTCGTCGACCCCAACTTCCGCTGGCTTGCGATCAACAGCGCCTCTGCCCACGAATTTCACCGTATTTTCGGTACCATGCCGAAGGTCGGTGACAACATGCTTGAACTGCTTGAGGATCAACCGGAGCACTGCAAAGCTATCAAGGCCGTCTGGTCCAGGGCCCTTGCGGGCGAGGAATTCGTCGAAATCGGCGAGTTCGGCGACCCGGGCCGCGCCCGCAGATCCTACGAGATGCGTTTCAATTGCCTGCGCGATGGCGACGGTCAGCTGATCGGTGCCTACCAGTTTGTCTATGACGTCACCGAACGCCTGCGGGAGCAGGAGCGATTGCGTCAGGCCGAGGAGGCGTTGCGCCAGTCGCAGAAGATGGAAGCTGTCGGCCAGCTCACCGGCGGCATCGCCCACGACTTCAACAATCTGCTCACCGGCATCACCGGCTCGCTCGAACTGCTTCAGACACGGATCGGCCAGGGCCGCATTAAGGAGATCGACCGCTATGTGAACGCAGCGCAAGGCGCCGCCAAGCGCGCGGCCGCGCTGACCCACCGCCTGCTCGCCTTTTCGCGTCGGCAGACGCTCGATCCCAGGCCGACGGACCTGAACCGGCTCGTGATGGGTATGGAGGAATTGATCCGCCGCACCGTCGGTCCCGAGATCGCCTTGGAGGTCGTCACATCAGGCGGATTGTGGGCCACGTTGATCGATGCCTCGCAGCTCGAGAACGCGCTCCTGAATCTCTGTATCAATGCCCGTGATGCCATGCCGGGTGGCGGCCGCATCACCATCGAGACCGCCAATCGCTGGCTCGACGAACATGGCGCGGGCGAGCGCGATCTCGAGCCCGGGCAATATGTCTCGCTCTGCGTCACCGACACCGGCATCGGCATGCCCGCCGAGGTGATCGAGCGCGCTTTCGATCCGTTCTTCACCACCAAGCCGATCGGCCAGGGCACCGGCCTCGGCCTCTCCATGGTCTACGGCTTCGTGCGCCAGTCCGGCGGACAGGTGCGGATCTATTCCGAGGTCGGCCAGGGCACGACCATGTGCCTCTATCTGCCACGGCATTACGGCAAGGACGATGACAAACCGTCTCTGCTCGCCAGCAAGACCTCAGAGCGCCCGCAGGCGAGCCACACCATCCTGATCGTCGACGACGAGCCGTCGATCCGGATGCTGCTGACGGACGCGCTGGAAGAGATCGGTTTCAGCGTGATCGAGGCCCATGACGGCCCGACCGGACTAAGGATGCTGCAATCGGATGCGACGATCGACCTGCTCGTCACCGATGTCGGCCTTCCCGGCGGCATGAACGGCCGCCAGCTCGCGGATGCGGCGCGTCTCACGCGTCCGGAGCTGAAAGTTCTGTTCATCACCGGCTATGCGGAGAACGCCATCATCGGCAACGGACAGCTCGCGCCCGGCATGCAGGTGCTGACAAAGCCATTCGTGGTCGAGGCGCTGGCGAGCCGCGTCCTCGACATGATCAACGACGGAACCGGAAAGACCTGACGGCGCTCAGCTGTGGGCCGGGCCCCGCATGATCTTCATGGCATCGGCGATGTGACGCCATTCCTTGGCCTCGTCAGCCTCCCCACGCCCCTCGCAGGCCTGCGCCTGTTCGGCAGCCTTGGCAATCGCCGCGAAACCATGCTGTTCCAGCATCTGCCGGGCGACGGTGTGAACCTGGACCTCGGACATCATGGGCGTTCTCCCGTTATGAGGACACCGCAGCGCCCGGCTCGGCGCTCCGCGGTTTGGTGACAACGACCGAATAGCGCGTCTCGTTCCGCTCATCTGCAAACGACGAAGGCGGCCCGCTGTGCCCAGCGGACCGCCTTCTCACCCACCCCAAATCGGGAGCGGCGTCGGCCGGGCACCCCTACCCGACCGCCACTTTCTTGCGCTCGAAATCGTTGGGCACCTCAATGTCGACCTCGAGGGTCGAGACCTCGTCGCCGCGCTCGAGCCGTACGATCACTTTGGTCGGATCCAGCATCACGTGCTTGGAGACGACGGCCAAAATTTCCTCACGCAGCACACCGAGCAGATCGGGTTGGCCGCGCATTCCGCGTTCATGGGCAAGCAGAATCTGCAACCGTTCGCGAGCGACGGGTGCGGATGCCTTGTTGCCGCGGAGAAGCCGGAGCAGACCCATGCTCATGCAGCCCTCCGTCGCAGCAATCGATCCATGAAGCCCTTGCGCTCAACAGGCACCTGCATGGCGATGGTCTCGCCGCACAGCCTGCGCGCCGCGTCGATATAGGCTCGCGCGGGTGCGCCTTCGGCGTTCGACAGCGTCACTGGCGTGCCGACATTGGAGGCGCGCAGCACGTCCTGGCTCTCCGGGATGATGCCGAGCAAGGGCGTTGCGAGGATTTCCAGGATGTCGTCGATAGTCAGCATCTCGCCGCGCGCCGCGCGCGAGGGATCGTAGCGGGTGATGAGAATGTGCTTCTCGACCCGTTCGCCCTTCTCGGCCCGCACGGTCTTGGAATCCAGCATGCCGATGATGCGATCGGAATCGCGCACCGAGGACACTTCCGGATTGGTGACGATCACGGCCTCATCGGCAAAGCGCATCGCCATGGAGGCGCCGCGCTCGATGCCGGCCGGGCTGTCGCAGATTACCCAGTCGAAGCGGCTGCGCAAATCGGCGATGACCTTGCCGACCCCCTCTTCCGTGAGCGCATCCTTGTCGCGGGTTTGCGAGGCCGGCAGCAGCCAGAGATTCTCCAGCCGCTTGTCCTTGATCAGCGCCTGCGGCAGCTTTGCCACGCCCTGCACCACGTTGATGAGGTCGAACACCACGCGGCGTTCGGCGCCCATCACGAGGTCGAGGTTGCGCAAGCCGACGTCGAAATCGACGACGACGACCTTGTCGCCGCGTTGCGCCAGCGCAGCTCCCAACGCGGCGGTCGTGGTCGTCTTGCCGACGCCGCCCTTGCCTGATGTCACGACCAGTACCTTGGCCATTTCAAATATCTCCTTCTGGTCAGTTCAGCGCAGTAATTCGCATGGTGTTGCCTTGCAGCCAGGCCTGGGCCGGCTTGCCGCGCAAGGCGCTGTCGATGTCGTCCGCAGTTTGATAAAATCCATCAATTGCAAGCAGTTCGGCCTCGATCTTCTGGCAATAGATGCGCGCGCTCGTGTGTCCGTTAACGCCCGCCATGGCGCGGCCGCGCAGCGCGCCGTAGATATGGATGGATCCGCCGGCGACGACCTCGGCGCCGGAGCCGACCGAGCCCAGAATGGTGACGTCGCCTTCCGGAAAGATCACGGTCTGGCCGGAGCGCACGGGGCTCTCAAGCAGCAGCGAGGTCGGCCTGCTCTCGGCCTTGGCCTCCGGCTTCTTCGGGGCCGTCGGTTCGATCACGCAGCTGCGCCCGCCCGACAGCAGCGGCGGCATCGACGGGGTCAGCCTGCCCTCGTCCACGCCCTCGATGCCGAGCACGCGGATGTTGCGGTCCTGCAGGCTGGTGAGCAGATGGCCGATGCCGGCTTGGCTGAGATCGACCGAGGACAGGTCGATCACCACAGGCCGTCCGGCGAAGAAGCCCGGCGAGCGCGCGATGGTGGTGTCGATCTCCTGGAGCCAGTCCTGGATCGGAACCGTCGGCACGAACACGAAGGCCACGTAGGAGCGACCGCGCAGGCGCACCATTTGGCGTTGGACTTTTGCTGCAGCCTCCATAGCGGCCGACTCGTTCCCTGTTATTGAATGGTTAACGATGCCGTCGATATGGTTAATGGCCGGTTAATTTCTCCGTGGGGTTACGTGGTACACCCGAACTGTCATCGCCCGCGAAGGCGGCGATCCAGTACTCCGAGACGGTTTTGGGTCAATCGATAGGCCGCGGCGTACTGGATGCCCCGCCTGCGCGGGGCATGACTCTGGATTATGAGGCAAGCGCTTTCGTCGACAGCCCCTACTTCTTCACCTTGCTCGCATCCATCTTGATGGCGGGGTCCAGCATCTTGGTCGTGAACGCCGTCGTCACGTCGAACGGCTTCTCCATGCCGAGATAGGTCTGGACCAGCTCGTAATCCTTCTTCATCCGCTCGCCGTCGATCCAGCCCAGGCCCTTGGTCGTGGTGAACTCGTCCGTCATCAGAAACTTGATGCGCTCCCACTGGCGTTCCTGGTTCTCCTTGTCGAGACCGGAGACCTGGTCGAGCAGCGCCTTCAGGCATGGCGTGACGTCGGCAACGCAGGCGGCAAAGGCCTTCTGCGAGATGCGCACGAAATCCTCGACGAGCTTCGGGTTCTTCTGCAAATACGCGCCGTTGACGATCAGCGAATTGCCGTAAGGGTTGAGGCCGATGTCCTTCCAGTTGACGTAGCCGAGGTCCGGCCCGAACTCGATCACCTTCAGATCGTGCTCGTTGTAGAAGTCGCTGATGATGTCGACCGTGTGGCTCTTCAACGCTGCGATCTTGGCGGTCGGACCGATATTGACGAAGCTGACGGAGTCAGGCGCGAGACCCGCCGCCTTCGCGAACGCAGGCCACATCACGCGCGAGGCATCGCCGGGCGGATTGCCGATCTTGTGGCCGGCAAAGTCCTTCGCGCCGTTCACGCCATAGCTCTTCAGCCAGTAGAAGGTCTGGCCGGTATTTGCGTAAATGCTCATCAGGGCGACATCGTCGGCGCCCTTGCTCTTGGCGACCAGCATGGTGGCGAGATCGGCGATGCCGAACGGTGAGCCGCCGGAGCCGACCTTGGCGGCGGAGACGCCGGAGCCCTTGCCGACCTCGATGGTGAGGTCGATGCCAGCCTTCTCGTACCAGCCTTGCGCCTTGGCATAGTAGAACGGCGAATGATCGGCGGTCGGCGTCCAGTTCAGGATCAGGTTGACCGCCTCGCCCGCACCTGCCGGGGCCACCGGCAATCCGAGCATCAGGGTTACGATCGCAGCCTGCAAACGCTTCATCGTACTCTCCTCATTCCCGCGACCCGGCTTGTCGCTCCCGCCATGTCCGGTTACCAATGCAACAAGCCCGTCCTCAACTTGTCAACTGTTTGGTTGGAAATGCCCGCAAAACGCTCAGGCGACACCGTGCCGCAGCGCCGCGACCCCGTCGCTACCCGCAAGAAACTGCTCACCGCGGCACGCCAGGAGTTCGCCCGGCACGGTTTTGCGGGCGCCCGCGTCGACGAGATCGCCGAGCGCGCCGGCGTCAACAAGCAGCTGGTCTACCATTACTTTGGCGACAAGGACGCGCTCTACCTCGCCGTACTCGAATGGGTCTATGAGGACATCCGCGAACAGGAGCGCAGGCTCAATCTCGAAGGCCTGCCGCCGGACAAGGCGATCCGCCGGCTGATCGAGGCCTCGTTCGACCATCTGGCCGCCAACCCTGATTTCATCGTACTTTTGAACGATGAGAACCGCGGCGGCGCCCGCCATGTCCGCGGTTCGACGCGGCTGGAGGCGATGCATTCGCCGCTGGTCAAGAGCGTCTCGCACATCCTCCATGAGGGCGTGCGCTCAGGGATGTTCCGCAAGGGGATCGACCCCATCCAGCTCTACATCTCCATTGCGGGCCTCTCCTATTTCTTCTTCTCCAATACGCCGACGCTGTCGGCGATCTTCGGCAAGGACCTGTCGAGCCGTACGGCCCGGCGCGCGCGCCGCCGGCATGTCGCCGATCTGGTGCTGCAATCGCTCCGGCCGTAATCAACCAGCTGGTTGAAACTTGCCCCGCGGACGGTTAGGTTCGGCTTGCGGCAGCGAGGCCGAAGCAATAGGGAGCGGATGGTGGCAGGTGGCGGAGCAAGGCCGGCGCGCAGCTTTGCGATCGTCCTGATCGTGCACCTCGCCGTGCTCGTGCTCTGGCAGGTCGCGGTCGACGCCTTCCACGTGCCGAAATTCATCCTTCCCTCGCCGCTTGCGACGGTGCAGACGCTGGGAACCGCCAGCTACGCCTGGGGCGCCAATACGCTGGTGACGGCGATCGAGATCCTCGGCGGCTTCGCGCTCGGCGCCGTCGTCGGCGTCGCGCTCGCCGTGATCTTCAGCTGGGCGCCGCTGGTGAGCCTGGTGCTGCTTCCGCTGTTCGTGACGCTGAACATGATCCCGAAGGTCGCGCTGGGACCGCTCTTCATCGTCTGGTTTTCGTACGGCATCCTGCCGAACATCCTGATCGCCTTCAGCATCTGCTTCTTCCCGATCCTGCTCACCACCGCGCGGGGCCTGCGCGAGGTCGAGCCCGACCTGCTCGATCTCGTCAAATCGCTGCGCGGGTCGCGCTGGACGCTGTTCCGCAAGATCCAGCTGCCGGGCTCCCTGCCTTACGTGTTCTCCGGCATGAAGGTCGGCGCCATCCTCGCGGTCGCCGGCGCGATCGTCGGCGAGTTCATCGCCTCCGAGCGCGGGCTCGGCTACCTCATGATCCAGGTGCAGTCCTCGCTCGACACGCCCGCGATGGTCATGGCCGTCGTGCTGCTGACGCTGCTCGGCGTGGCCCTCTACGGCCTGGTGCTCGCCCTCGAACACATGTTCGTCGTCGGCGACGCAAGACAAATCTGAGACGGCAAGCCTAACGAAGGACCGATCGATGCTGCTCACCCGCCAGACGCTGCCGAAGACCATTCCTGACATCGCAGCCCTCGACGATCTGCTGTGCCGGCCGACGCAGGCGCTGATCGATGACCTCAAGAAGGTCGAGGGCGACATCATGGTCCTCGGCGTCGCCGGCAAGATGGGCCCGACGCTGGCGGGGCTGGCGAAGGCTGCGGCGCCGGATCGCCGCGTCATCGGTGTGGCGCGCTTCAGCGAGGCCGGCATCAAGGACTGGCTGCACGCGCGCGGCGTCGAGACCATCAATTGCGACCTCCTGGACGAGACCGCGATCAAGGCGCTGCCGAAGGCGCCCAACATCGTCTTCATGGCCGGCCGCAAGTTCGGCGCCGAGGGCGATCTGTCGCTGACCTGGGCAATGAATGCGCATGTCCCGGCGCTGGTGGCGCAGGCCTTCCCGTCATCGCGGATCGTGGCGTTCTCGACCGGCTGCGTCTATCCGTTCGTGCCGGTCGACGGCAAAGGCTCCACCGAAGAGATGGCGCCGAACCCGCCCGGCGAATACGCCCAATCCTGCGTCGGGCGCGAACGCATGTTCGAGTATTTCTCGCACAAGTTCGGCACGCCCGGACGGCTGTTCCGGCTCAATTACGCGATCGACATGCGCTACGGCGTGCTGCACGACATTGCCACGAAGGTGCTCACGGGCTCGCCGATCGATGTCAGCCTTGGTCATGTCAATTTCATCTGGCAGGGCGATGCCTCCGCGCAGGCGCTGCGGTGTCTGGCCCATTGCACGGCGCCGACCTCGCCGATCAATGTCAGCGGGCACGAGATCCTTGCTGTGCGCGACCTCGCCACGAAGTTCGGTGCAAGGTTCGGCCGTGCGCCAGCGCTGATGGGCAAGGAAGAGCCGACCGCCTGGCTCACCGACACGTCGAAAGCGGTCGAGCTGTTCGGCCTGCCCGTCGTCGACACCGAGCAGATGATCGCCTGGACGGCCGACTGGGTCTCCCGCGCCATGCCGAGCCTCGGCAAGCCGACCAAATACGAGGTGCGCGATGGCCGTTACTGACGGGCTGCCCGTCATCAAGCTCGGCGTCGAGGATGCGATCGCCGGGCTCGTGCTGTCGACGGAAGCGAAGTGGAACCAGACCGAAGAGGATTGGCGCGTCTTCCTGCACGAGGGCGTCGTGTTCGGCATCCGCAACGGCCCACTGCTTGTCGCTACCGCTGCGCTGCTGCCCTACTCCGGCAACAACGCCTGGATCAGCATGGTGCTGGTGACATCGAGCCATCGCCGGCGCGGCCTCGCAACGCGCCTGGTCGACGCCTGCCTTGAAACCGCACGCAAGAACGGATTGACCAGCTGGCTCGATGCGACGCCCGAGGGCGCTGCCGTCTACGGGCCGCTCGGCTTTACCCCGACGCTGCAACTGCGGCGATTGAAATTGGTCATGCCGCCGCGCCTCCCCACGCCACCGCCACCGGCCGCATCGCTCGATACGCTGCGCACACGGGACCTGCGCGCCACCGGTTTCGACCGCAGCGCCCTCCTCACCGCCTTTGCGCAGCGCTCCGGCTCGCGCATCGTCGCCTCGCACGGCGCGATCGCGCTGATCCGCGACGGCAGGACCGCGCGCCATATCGGCCCCCTGTTTGCGGACAATGCCGCCGACGCGCTGGCGCTGGTTCACGCGATCGCGCGATCCGAGAACGCACCGCTGCTGATCGACGCGGTCGCCCCGCAGGCCGCGTTCCTGGAAGGATTGATCGCCTCGGGCTGGACCATCGAACGACCGTTCCAGCGCATGCGGCTCGGCCCCGCCACATCAGCGGGCGATGAAATGCCGTTCGCCGTTGCCGGCCCTGAATTCGGATAGGACATCATGCACCACAGCCAGATCAACAGCGACATCCGCAAGCTGATTGCCGAAGGCACCGTGCTGCCGGCGCATCCGCTCGCCCTCACCGCCGAGCGCCAGCTCGACAAGAGACATCAGCGCGCGCTGACGCGCTACTACATCGACGCCGGCTCCGGCGGTCTCGCGGTCGGCGTCCACACCACGCAGTTCGCGATCCGCGATGTCGGCCTCTACCGACCCGTGCTGGAGCTTGCCGCCGAGACGGCAGCAAACTGGACCAGGCGGCCGCTGGCGATGGTCGCGGGCCTTGCTGGTCCAACAAAGCAGGCCGTCACTGAGGCCCGCACCGCACGCGACATCGGCTATCACGCCGGCCTGCTCAGCCTCGCCGCAATGAAGGGCGCTTCCGAGGACGAGATCATCGCGCATTGCACGGCGGTCGCCGTCGAAATCCCGCTGGTCGGCTTCTACCTCCAGCCGGCCGTCGGCGGCGTCATCCTGTCGAGCCGGTTCTGGCAGCGCTTTGCCTCGATCGACAATGTCATCGCCATCAAGATCGCGCCGTTCAACCGCTATCGCACCCTCGACGTGCTGCGCGGCGTCGCCGCCGCCGGCGCGCTCGACCGCGTCGCGCTCTACACCGGCAACGACGACCACATCCTGCTCGATCTGATGCTGCCATTCGACCTGCGCGACAAGGGCGTCACCACGCGCACCTATTTCAAGGGCGGTCTTCTCGGCCATTGGTCGGTGTGGACGGCGAGCGCCATCAAGCAGTTCGAGCGCTGCAGACAGGCGCGACACAAGGACAGCGTGCCGGCCGATCTGCTCGCGCTCGATGCCCGCGTCACCGACTGCAACGGCGCCTTCTTCGACGTCGTCAACAATTTCCACGGCTGCATCGCCGGCTGTCACGAGGTGCTGCGGCGTCAGGGCCTGATGCGGGGCCTATGGTGCCTCGATCCGAACGAGGGCCTCAGCCCCGGCCAGAAAGAGGAGATCGACCGGGTCACGTGCGAGCATGCCGACCTCAGCGACGATTCCTTCGTCGCTGCCAATTTGAGCAAATGGCTGGCATGAGCCCAAAGCCCTTCATCAGCCTGCAAGGCGTTCGGAAGATCTACCGCAGCGGCGGTGGCGAATTCCTGGCGGTGTCCGACGTCACGATGGACGTGCAGGAAGGTGAACTGGTCTCGCTGGTCGGCCCGTCCGGCTGCGGCAAGACCACGGTGATGAAGATTCTGGCGGGCTTGCACAAGGCCGATGGCGGCACGGTCACGATCGGCAATGCCGACAGCCCGTTCGATCCGAGCCGCGACATCGGCATGGTGTTTCAGCAAGCGTTGCTGCTGAAATGGCGCACCGTCCTGGACAATGTGCTGCTGCCCGCCGAGATCGTGGGACTGCCGATCAAGGCCGCACGCGAGCGGGCGCGCGACCTGCTCAAGCTGGTCGGACTTGCCGGCTATGAAGAGAAATATCCGCGCGAGCTTTCCGGCGGCATGCAGCAGCGCACCGCCATTGCGCGTGCCTTCATCCACGATCCAAAGCTGATCCTGATGGACGAGCCGTTCGGCGCGCTGGACGCACTGACGCGCGAGCAGATGAATCTGGAGATGCTGCGGATCTGGCGCGAGAGCGGCAAGACCATCGTCTTCGTCACGCATTCGATTCAGGAAGCCGTGTTCCTGTCCTCGCACTGCGCCGTCCTGACCGCGGGCCCTGCGACGATGGCCGATTACTTCCCGATCGACCTGCCCTTCCCGCGCGATCTTCCGCTGAAGACGACGGATGCGTTCGGCGCGTATGCGCGGCGCATTTACGCGAAGCTGGGGCTGGGCGCGGCGTAGACCACACGACAGGTCTCGTAGGGTGGGCAAAGCGAAAGCGTGCCCACCAATTCCATCGATTCATCGTAGAGATCGTGGGCACGGCGCAAGAGCGCCTTTGCCCTCCCTACGAGAGCCGGGCGCGACGTGAAAACCGCACCCTCCTCACGCTCAAGTCTTGCTGCGCATCTTGCCGAGCAGATAATTGTCGTAATAATTCTCCGCGATCTGCGTGTAGAACAGCAGCTCCTTCATATACGCATCGTGGCTGTCCTTGGTGCGCTTGAACAGGTCGCTCTTGGCGGCGAGCTCGTTCAGATGATCCTGGGTCGCGCTGTAGCAGGCTTCCATCACTGGCTGCGGAAACGCTTTCAGTTCCGCGCCGTTGGCGATCAGGCGCTTCAGCGCGGCCGGATTGACGCTGTCATACTTCTCCAGCATCCAGGCTCCGGCAGCCGAGGCCGCCTGGTTGACGATGGCCTGGTACTGCTTCGGCAGGCTCGCCCATTTCTCGTCATTGACGATCATGTGCAGCATCGCGCCGCCCTCCCACCAACCGGGGAAGTAGTAATATTTGGCGACCTTCTGGAAGCCGAGCTTCTCGTCATCGTAGGGACCGACGAATTCAGCGGCATCGATCGAGCCCTTCTCCAGCGCCGCATAGACGTCGCCGCCGGCAAGCTGCTGCGGCACGATGCCGAGCCGCGCCAGCACGTGGCCACCCATGCCGGCGATGCGGAATTTGAGGCCCTTGAGATCGTCGACGGTCTTGATCTCCTTGCGGAACCAGCCGCCCATCTGGGTGCCGGAATTGCCGCAGAGGATGGCGTGGGCCTTGAAGGGCTTGAGAGCCTCGTCGGCGAGCTCAGCGCCACCACCAAAGTACCACCACGATTCCTGATGGCGGTGATTCATGCCGAACGGCACGCCGGTGGCGTAGGCCAGCGCCGGCTCCTTGCCGATGTAGAAATAGAGCGGCGTCTGCGCCATCTCGACCGAGGCGACGCTGACGGCATCGAGCGCCTGCAGGCCCGGAACGAGCTCGCCGGCGGCAAAGGTCTGGATCTGGAATTTGTTGTCGGTGGCCTCGGCAACATATTTCGCAAAGGTCTGCGCCGTGCCGTAGATGGTGTCGAGCGACTTCGGGAAGCTCGAGGTCAGGCGCCATTTGATCTCGGGCGCGCCTTGCGCGATCGCGGGGGCAGCCACCAGCGTCGTCGCGCCGGCGACCGCACCTCCCTTAAGGAATGTACGGCGTTTCATGTTGGGCTCTCTCCCTCTGAGTCAGGCTTGAAATGGATGGCGTAATCCACCGTCTTCGCGGACCGTTTGCCCGTTCCTGCCATGCAGTTCAAGCCATGTTAAAGGAGGGGCGACTTGCCAAATCGCCGCGTTGCGGATCGCTCAGGCGTCCTCGACAAAGATCGACAGGGCCTGGCGCAATTCCTTGTAGGCGCGCGGTCCGATCTTGGCCGCCAGCGCCTTGTCGCTCTCGGCAGCCGCGGGCCTGAGCCGGGCAAGCAACGCGATACCGGCCTCGGTCAGATAGAGCACGTAGTAGCGGCGGTTGACCGCCGACGCGGTACGCCGCACCAGGCCGCGGCTCTCCAGATGATCGACCAGCCTGCCAAGCCCTGCCCGCTCGATCGACAGCAGCTGCGCGACCGCGAGCTGGTTGACGCCGGGATTGGCATCGATCACGCAGAGCACGGAAAACTGCGCGGGGCTGATCTCGAAGGCCGCCAATTGCCGGCTGAACTCCTTGAAGATCCAGAGCTGCGCCCTGCGGATGCTGTAGCCCAGCAATTGCGTGAGGTCGCCAAGCGCAAGCGGCTTCGCCTTGGCCGGCTTGGTGCCGGACACGGCGCGGGGCGCCGATCGCGACGGCTTTGTCACGCGTGCTGGCCGCTGCGGTCGTGCGATCCGTTTCCTCACCCGTGCCTTGCCTGGCTGCATCGACCCGCATCTTTCGCAGAGCCGGTGCAGGCGCATCCGGCGGATTCGGACAGCTAACCTAACGCAACGTGGCCCGATCGAGAAGCCGGGCGGGTTCCGTCCTCGCATCTACAGCTTCTACGACAGGTTGCACAGCAATATCGCGCGATGCGTCATGTTGACACGGCAACATCGCTCCCTTAAGCATCGTGAAAGCCCGCCGTCATGCGAGCGGGTTCAAGGGGAGCGAAATTCGGTGCCGTCATCGGGGGTGGACGCCGATCCGCATGCCATCGTGCATGCGCGGCGGAACGACTTTGCGCGCGGCCGATGCCGCGCTGGCGCCGACCATGGGCGCGCGAGCTTCTCTTCCAACAACACTATCGCAGATCACGCCGCCAAGCCTTGCCATCAAGCCTTGCCGTCAAGCCTTGCCGGCTTGCGGCGCGCCGGCCGCGTTCGTTCACGCAGCAATCATGAAACTGGGAGGACATGACATGAAACGACTTTTCCTGGCATCGACGATCATCGCCACTTGGGCGTCTCTTGGTCCCCAGGCCACGGCGCACGGATTGCCGCCCAGCGGCGTGGCGCCACGCGCGTCCTGCACCGCCCTCACCGGCCTCACGCTGCCGAATACGCAGATCCTGAGCGCGACGCAAAAGTCGGGCTATTGCAACGTGGTCGGCATCATCAACAAGCGCGTCTCGACGCAGGATCCAGATCACTTCACCTACGGCATCGGCTTTGCGCTCAACCTTCCCAACACCTGGCACGGCCGCTTCGAAATGATGGGCGGGGGCGGCACCGACGGCGGCCTCAATGCCGACCCGCAAGGCGCAGCCGGCGTCGAGGTCGGCCAGGGCTGGGCGGTCGCAGCCGATGACGGCGGCCACGAGGACAATCCGGCCAATGCCGTCGGCGGTTATCAGGACGACGACGCCAATGCCGGCGGCTCCGCGCATTTCGCCATCGATGCGCAAGCGCGCCGCGACTACGGCTACAACGGGATCGAGAAGACCGCGACCACCGCCAAGCAGATCATCTCCTATTTCTACGGCCTCGACACCGTCTATTCCTACATCATGGGCTGCTCGAATGGCGGCCGCGACGCGATGGTGGCGTCGCAGCGCTCGCCCTGGCTGTTCGACGGCGTGATCTCGCAAAACCCCGGCTTCAACCTGCCGCAGGCGGCGCTCGCCGAGGCCTGGAACGAGCAAGTGCTCGGCACGCTCTCCACCAGCAAGGACGTCAACGGCCAGCCGTTCATCCCCGACACCTTCCCGCAGCAGGACCTTCAGGTGGCATCGGCCGCGATCCTGAGCGCCTGCGATGCGCTCGACGGCCTCGTCGACGGCATCATCGACAATTACCACGCCTGCACGGCCAAGAAGGTCTATCCGGCGCTCGCAAGCTACACCTGCGCCACCGGCTCGCACGGCAGCACGCCGCATGGCGGCACCTGCCTCACCAGCGGCCAGGTCGATGCGCTGAAGAAGATCTACGCCGGCCCGGTCAACTCCAGGGGCGAGCGGCTCTATTCGAACTGGTTCTGGGACGCCGGCATCTGGACGCCGCCCTCGGCGCCCGGCGCAGGCTGGCAACTCTGGAACGTCGTCACTGCGCCGGTGCCTGGTGTCAATACCGCGATCAATCTGACGCTCGGCGCCGGTGCGATCCCGATGATCTTCCAGACCCCGCCCGTGGTCACGCCGGTCAACGGGCCCACCGGCCAGGAAGCCTTCGTGTTCAAGTTCAACTTCGACACCGATGCGCCAAAAATCTTCACGAAGACCGCGGCCTATCCGGAGAGCTCGATGGACTTCATGGCGGCGGTCGCAACGGACTTGCGTCCGTTCCGGGCGCGCGGCGGCAAGCTGATCATCTCATCCTCGGTCAATGACGGCATCTTCTCGGGCGCTTCAATCGCCCGCTGGTATCGCCACATGAACCAGCGCATGGACAAGCACGCGACCGATTTCGCGCGGCTGTTCATGGTGCCCAACATGGCACATTGCGGCGGCGGCGCGGCGACCAACAACTTCGCCACCAACGAGCTCAAGGCCATCACCGACTGGGTCGAGAACGGCATTGCGCCGGAGCGCATCGTCGCGGCCAACACCAACACCGCCTCGCCCTACCCGGCCGGCGGCCTGTTCGACCCGCGTGTTGCCCAGAACTTCCCGACCGGAGGGACGCGGCCGCTCTGCGTCTATCCCAGGATCGCAGCATACAAGGGCAGCGGCCTGACCAGCGATGCCGCCAACTTTGCCTGCGTCGATCCCGGCTTTGGCCGCGGCGGCGACCACGACTTCGACGACGATGACGATGGCCACAGCGGCGACCGGCACTGATCGTTCGTAACTCCGTGTCGTGTCCCGGACGCCCAGCGTCCGGGGCACGGGTTGTTTAAACCCAAGCTCTATCCCCGTCATTGCGAGCGCAGCGAAGCAATTCAGACTGTCTCCGCGGGGAGACTCTGGATTGCTTCGCTGCGCTCGCAATGACGGAGTGTGGGCACCAGCTCGGCCTAAGCCACCTCCTCGTACAGGCCCGCAATAAACTCGCTGAACGTCGGGGCGAGCGGCAGGACGTAACCCCACCGGTCGGACATCGCCTCAGCAAGCGTCCACGGCTTGTCGTATTCGGCGACCTCGTGATCGATGAACCAGATCTTGCCGAAATGCGCCTTGTCGATCGTCATGCAGATCGGGTTGCCGCCGTGATCGCTCATGATCCACAGGAGCTCATCCACGGTTGGCCATTGCGGCGTCTGTCGCGTCTGCACCAGCGAGCATTCGTCGCTCCGTAATCCCAACACCTCCTGGATCGCACCGGCCCAATGCCCTTGCGGCCAGTTGAACTCGGCGGAGCCCTGGAAATAGCCGCCCGCGCAGCCCAGCAGAAACCGGCGATAATCATCCGGCAGACGACACCCGAGCACCTTCTCGAACGATGCAAGCGCGGCCTCGGTCGGCGCTTCGCCGGTGGCGCTGTCGACTCCCGCGATGAATTTGGCAATGTCCATGTAGTCTCTCCTCGGCGCATCTGCGCGCACGACTTCGTCGCGGGCGCAGAGAAGCCGGTTCGAGGAGGAGAGATTGTTTGCCTAAAGCAGCTTCGCGCTCACGAACAAGGCGCGCACGGCATTCGTCGCCTGGACCGCGAGCATGGCGTTGCCGGCAGCGCCTTCCAGCGCCGCGACGGCCTCCTCATGCAGCGAGCGGAATTCCATCCACTCGACCGATTTGAAGTTGGTGAGGAATTGATAGGCCTGGCCGACGGTCGCGATCGCCAGCGTGTCACCGTTCAGCTTGATCTTGAACGTCGTGCGCAGCGGGGTCTCGGAGCTTGCTGGATCACTCATGGGCTGCTTCTGGACGACAACGGCTTAACGAAGGGAAAACGGCAGCCCCGCCGGACCTGGTAAAGATCAGGAATCGGTGCTGGCGCGCTGCGAGGCGGTCGTCGCACCGCTCAGGCTCGGCACCACGACCAGGCGGTTGAACTCGCCATTGTCGTAGGCCTTGAGGAAGCGATCATAGTCCTTGATCGAGACGCAGCCGTTGGAATCGCCGCGCGGGCCGAGCATGTAGGTGTGGGTGAGCAGACCGACGCGTCCGAGCGCACTGGTGCCGTCGGTCGGCGTCATGCGCAGCGCCCGCACGCCGTGGAACAGTTTTTCGCGCGGCTTGAGGTCGTAGGTCGCAGGCGGGGTTGCACCGACCATGCGCTGGTCGACATGATCAGGATCGTCCATCAGCGCGCCCATGCCCGAATGGGCTTCGATCGCGACACCGCTCGGCAAATAGAGCGCCTTGGCCTTGATGTCATAGACCGCCGTCTTCGAATCGTAACCGAGCGCGGCGAGATCCGGCGCCCTGCCCAACAGGCCGTCGCCGGGGGTCAGCGAGGCCAGCCTGATCTTGTCGGTGAATTTCTCGAAGAAGTTGCGGTTGTCGACGCGGGGATTGGCGTCGGCAAAGGCTTGGCTCGAGGCGATCTGCGCGGAGAAGTCGGCCTGGACCGGCCGCGAGCGCGGCATCGGCACGGCGTCGGCGCGTTGCGAGGGCTTTGCAGTCTCTTCGGTTGCGGGCTGATCGTTATCGATCAAGGTCGAACGCCAGTCGTCGCCCTGGAGCTTTTGGGCGAGCATCGCCTTGGCGTCGCGTAGCTTGAGCTGAACCGCGTTCAGGGCGGAGCGCTCCATGGTCCGCAGACCGAGCTCGCGCGGGTTGCTGCCGGACAGCGAGGCGAAACGATCATTGAACGAAGGAGAATTGCCGGGCGGAAGCGCGGCGGTTACGAGCGAGCTCGAATCGCCTGAATTCGACACGCCAATATCCGCGACCCACGCGGCGGCACCCAGCGCCAGCGCGATCGCGGCCATGGACAGTAATATCGTCTCGGCTCGCCCAATACGGCGGCGCGACAACAGCCTGTCGGCGCGTACGCGGTCGGAAACCATCAGATCCCCAAATCGACACCCCCGGGGGACCCAACCCCCACCCGGAGACTCTATACCAGCTACCACATTGGGAGCCAAAAGTTAGGCATAATCGCGGCCGGCAAGCCCTCCGGAGGTACCCAATGACCGATCCTTTCGATCTAGCGCGCTTCCTGGAGGCCCAAGACCCGGTTTTTCGCGCCGTTTTGACGGAGCTGGGCCAGGGCCGGAAGCAAAGCCACTGGATGTGGTTCGTGTTTCCGCAAATCGCCGGCCTCGGCTTCAGCGCCATGTCACAGCGTTATGCGATCGGCTCGCGGGCAGAGGCCAAAGCCTATCTCGCCCACCCCGTGCTCGGCCCACGCCTGACCCAATGCACCCGCCTAGTCCTCGCTGTGCAGGGGCGAACCATCAATGCGATCCTCGGCGCGCCCGACGATGCCAAATTCCGCTCGTCGATGACGCTGTTCGGCGCCGTGTCCGGCGATCCCGTCTTCGACGAAGCGCTCGCCAGATATTTCGCCGGCAAGCGCGATGATGCGACGCTGGAAATCCTGGCAGCTCTCGATCGAAAGACCTAGCCGGCACACCTGCGGCGCGAGCAGCGTAAACCCGCGGTTAACAGGCTGCCCCTATTTTCTTGGAGAAAATCATTCTCCACCCGCGCCAATTGCCGGACGAATCATGAAAATCGGTACGCTGCTGACCACCGCCATCGTCTCGCTCTCGACCGTCGGCGGCGGCCTCGCCGTCTATGTCGCCGTGACGAAATACCAGACGATCGAGCGGATCACGGAGGCACAGGGCCGGCTCGCGATCGTCCGCGCCGTCAGCGACATCCCGCGCTATCTCAACCCCGAGCGCGGCTTTGCCACCAACATCCTGTATGGGCCCGCGACCGTCGACCCGGCGCAGCTCGCCGAGCATGACAAGCTGCGCAAGCAGACCGACGGTGCCCGCGACCGGATGAACGCGGTGCGCAAGGAGTTGCCAGGCCCGTTTGACGACGGCACCACCATCGGCAGCAACATCGACAGCCTCAATGCGAAGTTCACCGCGCTCCGCGAAGCCGTCGACAAGGCGATCTCGGGACCCGCGGAAGCGCGCAAGGACGCGGCCAGAAAGATCGTCGCCGACAATGCCGTGCTCAATGCCGGCGTCACCGCGCTGCTCAACGAGCAGGTCCGCCGCATGGCGATTCTCAACGGCGATGCCTACCGCCAGGCGAGCTATGCCAATATCGCGATGACGCTGCGTGACATCGGCGGCCTCAACGCCAGCCTGCACAAGAACCTCCTTGGCTCGAAGAAGATCGCGACCGACGCCGAGAAAGTCGATGTCGCCCGCACGCAGGGCCGCAACGACCAGCTCGTAATGTCGCTTCAGGAGCTGCGCGGCAACCCGACCACGCCGGCCAATGTCGCAGCTGCACTGGAGACGATGAACACCGTCTATGTCGAGGGCTTTGGCCGCGAGCAGAAACTCGTCAAGGACGGCGCAGTCACCGGCAAATACGAGCACGACGTCGACACCTACTACGCCGCATCGCAAGTCGGTCTCGGCGCGATCATCGGCGTCCGCGATGCCTTCTACGACAATGCCGAGCAGATCCTCGCCGGCGCGTCTGCCGCCGCGCGCACCAGCTTTACGATCGCACTGGTCGGCCTGCTCGCCGTGCTGATCGCCAGCGCCGGCCTCATCGTAATGGTTCGCCGCCGCGTCTGCGCCCCGATCGTCGGCCTGACGACCCGGATGTCGCGGCTTGCAGACGGCGAGCTTGCGGAGGATATCCCCGGCGCCGACCGCTCCGACGAGATCGGTGCGATGGCCGCCGCCGTCCAGGTCTTCAAGGACAACATGATCCGCGCCGACAGGCTCGCGGCGGAGAAGCAGGCCGAGAACGACGGCAAGATGCGCCGCGCCCAGGCGCTCGACGAGTTGACCCGCGCCTTCGAGGCCAAGGTCACCGAGCTGGTCGGCGGCCTGTCACAGGCCTCCTCCACCATGGAGAGCACCGCGCAGTCGATGACGACGACGGCGGCCCAGACCAACAGCCAGGCCGCGGTCGTCGCCGCCGCATCCGAGCAGACCTCGACCAACGTGCAGACGGTCGCAAGCGCGACCGAAGAGCTCACCTCCTCGATCGCCGAGATCGGCCGCCAAGTCGCACAATCGACCGAGATCGCGGCCCGCGCTGTCGACAACGCCCGTCGCACCGGCGACACCGCGCGTGCGCTTGCCGAGGGCGCGCAGAAGATCGGCGACGTCGTCACGCTGATCCAGAGCATCGCGGAACAGACCAATTTGCTGGCACTCAACGCGACGATCGAGGCCGCCCGTGCCGGCGACGCAGGTCGCGGCTTTGCCGTGGTCGCATCCGAAGTGAAATCGCTGGCCGGCCAGACCGCCAAGGCCACCACGGAGATCTCCGAGCAGATCACGGCGATCCAGACCGCAAGCGACGAGACCGTCACCGCGATCCGCAACGTCGCCGACGTCATCGCCGAGATCGACCAGATCGGCACTGCGATTGCGGCCGCGATCGAGGAACAGGGCTCGGCCACCAAGGAGATCGCCCGCAGCGTCCAGGAAGCTGCACGCGGCACCCTGGAGGTCAACTCCAACATATCGGGCGTGCAGCGCGCCGCCGACGACACAGGTAGCGCCGCAAAGGAAGTTCTCGGCGCCGCCGAACAGCTCTCGACGCAGTCGCGTGACCTCGCCGGCCAGTTCGATCGCTTCCTCGGCGAAGTCAGGGCTGCGTAGGCGTAGCTTGGCAGCCCTCTAGCTCAGTACGGCGGCGCCTTGCGCGCCCGCTGAGCCTTGGCCGCCTCGATCCACCACAGCAAATCATCGGCAAAGCGCGGGAAGGAGCGCTCCAGCGCCTTGCCGCCCTCGCCGATTGGCTCGCTTTCGGCCGACAAGGTCTGCGCGATCGGTCCGACGCCGATGGTGCTCGAGACCACCACCATGCCCATTTCCGACAGAGTGCCATGCCAGGCGGTCGAGGCGCGCGCGCCCGACAGGCGCCCGGCGGAGTAGCTCACGATCGCAGCCGGTCGCCAGAACCACTCTTCCAGGAAGTGGTCGGTGAGGTTCTTCAAGCCGGGCTGGATGCCCCAATTATATTCGCCGGTGACGAAGACAAAGCCGTCGGCACCGCGGATCTGGCCGGCGAGCTTCTCCAGCGCCTCGGGCGCCGTGCCTTTGGCGTATTCCTTGTACATGCGATCGAGCATCGGCAGGCCGATGGCCTTGGCGTCGATGAACTCGACCTGCTCGCCGCGACTGCGCAGGCGATCGATCACGAAATTCGCCAGGCGGATGCCCATGCGGTCGGAACGGTAGGATCCGTAGAGGACGAGAATGCGGTTGCTCATGCCGGCATGCTAGCACGAAACCGGAGCCCGGCCCCAGTCGCTTTATCGCGCTATCGCCGGCGTCTGCGGCCCAGCGTTTCCGAGGGTGTCTCGCCGAACTGGTCGCGATAGCTGCGAGAAAAATCGGACAGATGCCAGAAACCGAAAGCCAGCGCGACAGCCTTCACGCTCTCGGCGCCGGCGAGGAGCTGCCGGCGGACCAGCCACAGGCGGTGGACCCGCAAGTAGCGATGCAGGCTCATGCCGCGATAGCGGCGGACCACATCATGCATCGTGCGGACGGAGAAACCGAGCTTGCGTGCGATCTCCTCGCTATAGATTGGCTGCGACAAATCGTCGGACAGAAGTGCGCGGATGTCCTGGAAGATCTTGAAATTGCGCTCGTCGTTCGCGCGCAAGGTCCATCGTGCGGGAACCAGGCTTTCGAATGCCTGGTCAACGGCGCCGAGCAGAGATTCCTTCATGGCCGCCGCCTTCAATGGCATCGCCGCGGCCTCAACCGGCTCGGCCGCAACGGCCAGAACCTCCCGAACCACGTCACGCAGCCGGTTCAGACCGGCCGCGGTCGTCTCGTAGATCTTGAAGATTGAAGTCGCCGCCGGCCACCCCCGATCCGTCACCTCCGGCCTGAATACGACCGAGGCGATCTGCCGCTGCACCTCCTCGATCGTGGTGTAGGCAGCGCCGCTGCTGCCAATGACGATGACTGGACGGGCACGCTGCGAACCGTTGAAGCGAACGGGCACGTTGAGGTCGTCCATCATGAAGCCGATCGCCGTGCAGTTTTCGACGAGTTGTGCATCGACAACGCGGGGAAACGCACGCGTCACGTTCACGTCACATCCGGGCAATGACAGGATTGTCTGCTCAGACGAAATGCTCCTGACGAAAGGCGTGAACTGGAAATTCAGGCCCCGTATGGCATACCGAAATTCATCGACGTCGGAGAAGCGAAATGTCTTGAGCGCCAACCCGGGCGCATCATCAATACTGTTCATGGCAATTTGAAACGTCGCATCCAAACCGATGCGCGTCCGGCAGCGACGCCGGTTCGATCCCCCTTTTGAGCTGTCCCGTTAGGCCGAAAAAACCATCCGATCTATGCGGACAGTTGGCGAGCGTCCGATCGAAAGAACAAGCCGCCCCATCAAAGCTCGCCAAATTTCGATATCGTTTCCGACGCCGGGGCGGTGCGCCAATACCCACAAGATCAAATTGTATAATCTAAATTAACACCTCTAAGACGCAATGAACCTGTTCGATATTCTAGGTCATTTTTGAATTCAGGCTCCCTGCCATGATGGCAAATTCGCCTGCCGATATTCTTGTTGAGTTGGAAGAAGCGGTCGCAGTCTGCCCGCCGGACCGTTGCGCGCGTATCCTTTCAGGGATTGTTCGCCTGCTCGCGTCCGGTCGCGACAGGCCTCAGGAACTGCTGGTCAACGTCGTCGACAGCGTCTTGCTTCGGCTGGCCGGACGCGTCGCGCCTGCTGCGCTGGCGGAGCTGAGTGAGGCACTTGCCGGGCTGGACATTGCTCCGCAGGCCACATTGCGACATCTGGCATCCCACGATGATCCAGCCATCGCATGCCCGCTCCTGCTGAGATCGCAGGCCCTCACGACCGCCGACCTCACGGCGATCGCGACATCGTGCCGTGAAGCCCACCAACTCGCGATCTCGGCCCGCGACGGGATCGAGGCGGCCGTGACCGAAGTGCTCGCCGCTCGCGGCACGCGCGCGGTTCGCCTGGCCCTGATCAAGAACCCTGGGGCCAGATTTTCCGATGCGGTCTACGCCCTGCTCATCGAGACCGGTGTTGCAGACGACGAGATCACGAAGCTTCTGGCGCTCCGGCCAGGCACGCCGGACCTGGTCTTGCGCAAGCTGCTGTCGGCTTCGCCCGGACCGAAAGCCGCGGCCAGGCCCAATGCCTCCGCCGGGCCACCGGTACAGCATCCCGCACCTGCCGCGCTGAAGCTGCCCTCCTCGGCCGACTATGCGAATGCAAGGCCCGAGATCGTTGCCCTCAACCGTGTCGGGAAGCTCAACGATTCAACGGTGAACCGTTTTGCAATCCGCGGCGAGACCGCCAATCTGTTCACAGCCCTATCGGTGCTGTCAGGCGCTCCGATCGAGATCGTTGAGCACGTCATGGCCGACGAGGATTGCGAGGGCCTGGTGATGGCCTGTCGGGCCTCGCGCCTGAACTGGGCGACCACGCTCGCAATCCTGAGCAACCGCAGCGGCACGCGGCTATCATTCGCCCAGCGCGAGCGCGCCCAACTCCTCTTCGAGACGCTTCTTCTGTCGACCAGCCAGTGGACGGTGCGCTGGGGAGAAATCGCAGCCAGCGCAGACACACGCGGCGCGGCAATGGGGAAATAGCCGATGAAATTCGATGGCCGCAAGGACCCTCGCGTGAAAATGGATCACCGGCAGCCCGTCAATTTGATGGGCTCGGACGGCACCTGGCGGCGCAGTTGCGTGCTGCTCGACGTGTCGCAAACAGGTGCCAAGCTCGAGGTCGAGGGCACGCTCGACGTGCTGCAGGCCAAGGAATTCTTCCTGGTGCTGTCGTCGACGGGGCTGGCCTATCGGCGCTGCGAGCTGGTCTGGATCGACGGCACCACCGCCGGCGTTCACTTCGTCACGGCGGACGGCAAGAAGAAACCGGCGAGCACGAAGGCCGCCGCCGCGCAAAGCCCCTAGTCAGTAAGGTTCAAGACATCATCAGCTTCGTTCAACTCAACGACAGTCCAGGTCTTCCGTGCAGAACGCGCGAACCATAACCGGCTCCGTCAAAGGCGACGGCAGCATGCGATCAGCACCCTCGGCGCGTCCTTTCGTGCATGTGCTGGCCGATTCCTCGGACAAACTGTCCGGCATCTGCTCGGTGCTCGAGCAGCAGTTCACCGTTGCCGGCGAACGGCTCGACGCGGAAGCCAAGCTGTCGCAAGTCCCATTTGCGGTCGTGATCCGCGCGGAGCTGCGTGACGTCGACAACATCGCGGCGATCAAGAAGCGATCCGCCAGGCTGGCAAAGGCCACCAAGCGCATCTTCCTCGTCGAGCACTCCTCGCACGTCAGCATCTCGCAAGCCTACGCGCTCGGCGCGACGCTCGTCCTCCCCGGACCGCTCAACAAGATCAAGCTGCTGGCCGCGCTCGCTGATCCAGACGGGTCGGCAGCGGATTCAGCTGGCGGCTCGACATATCAGGACAACGCCGTGGAGACCGCGGCCACCGCCATCTCGTCGATGTTCACGGCCGTCACCATGGGCGAGCCGCTCGACGTTGACGGCACCAAGGACGCCGGCCGCAAGATTGCCGAACGTATCACCGAGCATGGCTTGTCCGAATGGCTCACGACCGTGCGTCGCCACCACGAGGGAACCTACCAGCACTGCCTGCTGGTCACGGGCGTGGCCATCGACTTCGGCCTCAGTCTCGGCGTCGGACGAGCCGATATGGAGCGGCTGTATTCGGCCGCAATGTTCCATGACATCGGCAAGGCGCGGATCCCGCTTGCGATCCTGGACAAGCCCGGCCGGCTCGACGACACCGAGCGCGCCATGATCGAGACGCATCCGGCAGCGGGCTACGACTTTCTCAAGGACCACGAGAAGATCTCGCCGGAAATTCTCGATGCGGTGCGCCACCACCATGAATATCTCGACGGCAGCGGATACCCCGACGCGCTGGCGGGCGGCAGCATCAACGATATCGTGCGCATTCTCACGATCTCGGACATCTTCGCCGCATTGATCGAGCACCGGCATTACAAGCCGACGATGCCGCGGAACGAAGCCTACAACATTCTCTGCGGGATGACGGGAAAGCTGGAGAAAGCGCTGGTCACCTCCTTCAGGGACGTCGCACTCTCGAGGTAACCCGTGCAGGATCGTCGGCCCGGAATGACGTCGCGGATTATCGCGTTCTAGTGCGTCGCCCGGAATTTGATGCGACGCGGGATCGAGCGACAGGCCAGTCCCTCGGCGAGTATCTTCATGTCCTCGCGCTTGCCGCTGCGGATCAGCCTGCCGAACTCTTCAGGGGTGAAAGGAAGACTGGGATCATCATCGATCGGGTGCCGCATCCGCGGACCGAAGAACCATCGAACCAGGCTAGCCAGCCGCCGCATGTCAATTCCCTCGCGCCAGCAACAAACCTACCAGTCCGCATATTGTTCCTCCTGCGCGACGGAGATTGCAAGGGCCGTTATGAGTCCGCACGAAAAAAATCGTCAGGGAATAATCTCCCCCTCTCCTGTTCACTCGGCGAATCCGACGTAACGTACGAACGACTCATTGCCTTCGCGATCCGAACGCACGGCGTTCGCGGCGAAGCTATCGTCGGATAGCCCATCGCGACGCAGGTCATGATGACCTCGTCCTCCGGAAACCTTGCGACCTCGCGCCTTCACTGCCGCGAGCACCATCTTCAACCGCGTCACGGGAATTTTTCGGCGATGGACGACGCTCTGGTCAAGGCCATTGCGATCGTCAACGGCTGGAAAAAATGACGCGAGAGCCAAGGCTGCGCCGCGATCCTGCTTGATTGCGCCACGATTCCGGGCTCCAATCCGCGACGCCATTTCTGGTTTAGGGAGACACGCAATGAAGAAACGGATTTTCCTGGCTGCGCTCGTCGCCACCTTTGCGGCGGGCTCGGCCCTTGCGGACGACACCTGCGAGAGCAAGGCGGTCGGCAAGGACGGCAAGGCGCTCGCCGGCGCGGCCAAGACCTCGTTCATGAAGAAGTGCAAGGAAGACGCCTGCACGCCCAAGGCCGTCGGCTCCGACGGCAAGCCGCTCGCCGGTGCTGCCAAGAACAGCTTCATGAAGAAGTGCGAGATGGGCGCATAAGACGCTCGGCGTTCGCGCCATTCTTGAATTTGGTGCTGCTTTCGTAAGCAACCGTTCCACGACTCATCATGCCCGGGCCTGTCCCGCCTCCGAGGCCCAAGCCTCGGAGGCGAGACGAAGGTCCGGGCATTGACGTTCCCGTTTCCAAGAGATGGGACGACCAAACTTTCGCGGTCTACCCGCACGCGCCGAACGCGCAAACCAAAATCATCTCCACCCTGGACAGAAAGGTTCGGCTGACCGATCATGCGGTGCTGAGTGAAGCGGGGCGCATCGAGAAGACTTCTGGAAAAAGGGTGGTCGAGATGTGGCAGTTTCGAGTGCGGAATCACATGATGGGGACGATGAGCGTGCTCTTTGCACTGCTCGTCAGTCTTGACGCGGCGAACGCGAGGGGCCCTGGTTTGCCCAACGTCATGGTGCTGGCGACCGGCGGCACCATCGCCGGCACCGGCTCGAGCAGCACCACCGTGGTCGGTTACACCGCAGCTACGGTCGGCATCGACACCCTGCTCAACGCCGTTCCCGAGTTGAAGACGGTGGCGAACGTCAAGGGCGAACAGGTTTTCCAGATCGCCAGCGAGAACATGAACAATGACTACTGGCTCAAGCTCGCAAAGCGCGTCAACACGCTGCTCGCGCAGGACGACGTCGACGGCATCGTGATCACGCACGGCACCGACACGATCGAGGAAACCAGCTATTTCCTCGACCTCGTGGTCAAGAGCAAAAAGCCTGTCGTCATTGTCGGTGCGATGCGGCCGTCGACGGCGATCAGCGCGGATGGGCCGATCAACCTGTTCAATGCGGTGATCCTGGCAGGCAGCGAAGAGGCCGTCGGCAAGGGCGTGCTCGTCGCCCTCAACGACCAGATCAACGCGGCACGCGAGGTCACCAAGAACAACACCTCGACCGCGGACACCTTCCGTACGCCCGAGCTCGGCTTTCTCGGCTACATGCAGGGCAACAAGCCCTACTTCTATCGTCAATCGACCCGCCGGCACACGGCGGATTCCGAATTCGACGTCTCCAACCTCGATACGCTGCCGCAGGTCGATATCGTCTACGGCTATGCCAACATGAACCGGGTCGCGGTCGACGCGTTTGTTGCCGCCGGCGCCAAGGGCATCGTGCATGCCGGCGTCGGTGACGGCAGCCTGGCCCGGCCCGCGGTCGAGCCGGCGCTCGACGAGGCCCGCAAGAAGGGTGTCGTGATTGTCCGGAGCAGCCGCGTCGGCAACGGCATCGTCGCGCGCAACGGCGAAGCCAAGGACGACGAGCACGACTTCGTCGTCTCCGATACGCTCAATCCGCAGAAGGCGCGGATCCTGCTGATGCTGGCGCTGACCAAGACATCAGACACCAAGGAAATCCAGCGGATGTTCTATACCTACTAGAGCATGATCCGGAAAAGTGTAAAGCGGTTTTCCGAAAAGATCATGCTCAAACAAAGAGCTTAAGCGCGATGACGATTCAACCAAATCTCATCGCGCTTTAGAGCATCCGAGGGCACGGACGCGCCCTACTCCCGCTTGAAGCGATAATCAAACGCGGCGCCGAACGGTTTGATCAATCCAACCGTCGGCGCCGGGAAATGGATCGGCAGGATCAACGTGTCGGTGTCCGCGACGGAGGCGAAAAACTTTCGCCGCGACACCGCCGACTGCTTGGCATCCCAATCCGGCTTCGACGACCACTCCGGCTCGCGGCACTGGATCTGATGATGCATGAGATCGCCGGCGACCACTGCGCGCCGGCCCTTCGAGAAGATGTTCACGCAGCAATGGCACGGCGAATGCCCCGGCGTCGGCGTCAGCGTGACGGTGTCGTCGAGCGCAAAGTCGTCGTCGACCAGCAGCGCCTGCCCGGCCTCGACGATCGGCAGGCAATTGTCCCGGAAGACCGTGCCGGGCGGGTTGTTGCCCTTGGCGTTCTCGGCCTCCCAGGCCGCGTACTCGCCCTTGTGGAAGACGTATTTCGCGTTCGGGAACGTCGGCACCCAGCGGCCGTCGCGCAACGTGGTGTTCCAGCCGGTGTGATCGATATGCAGATGGGTGCAGAAGACGTAGTCGATCTGCTCGAAGCCGATGCCGAGCGCGAACAATTCGTTGCGCCAGCGTTCCTTGCCCGGAAAGTCGAACGGCGGCGGATGGCCCTTGTCTTCGCCGGTGCAGGTATCGACCAGGATTGTGTAGCGCGGCGTCCGCACCACAAACGTCTGATAGGTGATGACCATCATGCCGCGCGCGGCGTCGAACACCTCGGGCTCCATCGTCGGCAGATGATGCCTGAACACGCTGTCGTCATATCCAGGGAAAAAATCTTGCGGCCGCCGCCACGGCCCTTCCCGCTCGATCACCGCATCGATGGTGATGTCGCCGATCCTCAGCTGCTTCATGGATGTTCGCTCCCATTTTTAGGGGAGCGTAGCGAGGGGCGTTGACGCGTCAAGGCGTGTATCGGAATGCTAGTCTAGCTCAGCTTTCGACGTATCGAACGGCGTAGCACTTCTTGGCAAACTCCGCGCCAATGCTAGCATGATACGGCACCTGTCGGAGACATACCGTGACTGTCACAGTTGAATTGCTGGCTCGGACCATCGGCTTGCTTCCGGCAAGTGACGACACCGAAGCAGCTCTTGACTTCCTGAAGCAGTCGGACCTGATCAAAATCGTTCCATCAGGACTGGAATCCAGCCTTGGGCCGGCAGAGGAGTCCTTGCGCATTTGCAGGATAAGGCAAACGACCACGTCAGAAGCCGGCACTGTCACATACGGCTTTCCTTCATTGCTGTCTGCCCTGGAGAAATTGCGTCCGACAGAGCTCCTGACCAGCACGGTATTTGCTACAGCCGGATGGTATGGGACATTTTTGTCCGACCAAGCCAATCGACTTGTGGGGTACATGCTCGTCAAGCGGCGATCACCTGAGGAGGAAGCAGAGCGGTTGGATTGGTTTTGGCAAAACCTGACATAGAACGCAACCCTGCGTTGGCGGCGCTCTATCTCGAATTGCCCTCCGCTCGATCCGGGCTACAGGCAGTGACTAAGATCGCAACCCCGGCGCCTCCTGCCCGGTGCGCGCGACGTATTCCGTATAGCCGCCGCCATATTGGTGGATGCCCTCGGGCGTCAGCTCGAGCACACGGTTCGACAGCGTCGCCAAAAAATGCCGGTCATGCGAGACGAACAGCATGGTGCCTTCGAAATCGGCCAGCGCATTGATCAGCATTTCCTTGGTGGCGAGGTCGAGATGGTTGGTCGGCTCGTCCAGCACCAGGAAGTTCGGCGGATCGAACAGCATCTTCGCCATCACGAGGCGCGCCTTCTCGCCGCCTGAGAGCACGCGGCAGCGCTTCTCGACGTCGTCGCCGGAGAAGCCGAAGCAGCCGGCGAGCGCGCGCAGGCTGCCCTGCCCCGCGGTCGGAAACTGGTCTTCCAGCGACTGGAACACGGTGCGCTCGCCGTCGAGCAGATCCATCGCGTGCTGGGCGAAATAGCCCATCTTGACGCTGCCACCCAAGGCCACCGTGCCCTCGTCCGGCTCGCTCGCGCCGGCAATGAGCTTGAGCAGCGTCGACTTTCCGGCGCCGTTGACGCCCATCACGCACCAGCGCTCCCTGCGGCGGATCATGAAGTCCAGTCCGTCATAGATGCGCTTGTTGCCATAGCCCTTGTAGACATTCTTCAACGCGACGACGTCCTCGCCCGAGCGCGGCGCCGGCGGAAAGTCGAAGGCCACGGTCTGGCGGCGACGCGGCGGCTCGACTCGCTCGATCTTGTCGAGCTTCTTCACCCGGCTCTGCACCTGGGCGGCGTGCGAGGCGCGCGCCTTGAAGCGCTCGATGAACTTGATCTCCTTGGCAAGCATTGCCTGCTGGCGTTCGAACTGCGCCTGCTGCTGCTTCTCGTTCAGCGCGCGCTGCTGCTCGTAGAATTCGTAATTGCCGGTGTAGGTCGTCAGCGAGCCGGAATCGATCTCGACCACCTTGGAGATCACCCGGTTGATGAACTCGCGGTCATGCGAGGTCATCAAGAGCGTGCCTTCGTAATCGTGCAAAAACTTCTCGAGCCAGATCAGGCTTTCGAGATCGAGGTGGTTGCTCGGCTCGTCGAGCAGCATCACGTCAGGCCGCATCAGGAGAATTCGCGCCAGCGCCACGCGCATCTTCCAGCCGCCGGAGAGCTTGCCAACGTCGCCGTCCATCATCTCCTGGCTGAAGCCGAGGCCGGACAGCGCTTCGCGCGCCCGGCCATCGAGCGCGTAGCCGTCGAGCTCCTCGAAGGCGTGCTGCACCTCGCCATAGCGGGCGATGATCTCGTCCATCTGGTCGGCCTTGTCGGGGTCGGCCATATCGGCCTCGAGCTGGCGCAGCTCGGCCGCGACCTCGCTGACGGGACCCGCGCCATTCATCACCTCGGCGACCGCGCTATGACCGGCCATCTCGCCGACGTCCTGGTTGAAATAGCCGATGGTGATGCCGCGATCGGTCGAAACCTGCCCCTCGTCGGGCAGCTCCTCGCCCGCGATCATCCGGAACAAAGTGGTCTTGCCGGCGCCGTTTGGGCCGACGAGGCCGATCTTCTCGCCCTTGTTGAGGGCCGCGGAGGCTTCAATGAACAGGATCTGGTGGCCGGCTTGCTTGCTGACGTTGTCGAGGCGGATCATGGGGTCTTTTCGGGGGAATTTTGCGTTGCAGCGTAATAGGCCATGCAGGGCCCCAGGGGAAGCCCGGCGGGGTACGGATTTCCCTGGGAGGAGTGCTTCTCGGCTGGGGCCTGAAAGACGGCTTCGGGCGCTCACCCGTTCGGGGTGCACGCAGGCGCAGGCCGGCGCGCGCTGGTGAAACGGACTTGCTAACTATTGGGTGCGTTACGTTAGATCGGGTTCCCAGTCGATTTTTGCGCGACATCAAAGTGAACGCTTTGTTCGATCGTATGAATATTGAGTTCTGCACTGATCGCAGTGGCGCCATCGCGTCGCGAGCGAGAGAGAGGATGAGCCATGAGCGCGGTCCAAGTCGAATCCAACACTGCGCCCCACGCGAAATATGAGCGCCTGATCGCGGCTGCCCGACACGTTTCTCCCGCAACGACCGTCGTCGTCCATCCTTGCGACGAAACATCATTAACGGGCGTCTGCGAAGCCGCCGAAATTGGCATCATCAAACCGATCCTCGTAGGACCGAGTAACAAGATCAGGGCCACGGCGGCCAGACACGATCTGGACGTCGAAAAGTTCGAGATTGTGGATGCGCCGCACAGCGACGCGGCTGCCGCCAGAGGCGTTGAACTCGTCCATGAAGGCAAAGGCGAAGTGCTGATGAAGGGCAGCCTGCACACCGATGAGTTGATGCGGTACGTGACGGCGACCACCAACGGTCTGCGCACGAACCGGCGGATCAGTCACGTCTTTGTAATGGATGTGCCGAATTATGCCGAAACGCTCTTCATCACGGACGCGGCGATCAATATCTTTCCCGACCTCGATGCCAAGCGTGACATTGTGCAGAATGCTATTGATTTGTTTGTCCAGATCGGGCTGGGGTCTCACCCGCGCGTCGCACTGCTATCGGCCGTGGAGACGGTAACAACCAAGATTCCCTCGACGATCGATGCGGCCGCGCTCTGCAAAATGGCGGATCGCGGCCAGATCAACGGCGGCATCCTGGACGGCCCGCTCGCCTTCGACAATGCGGTCGATCCGAAAGCGGCAGAGATCAAGGGCATCAAATCTCCGGTCGCAGGCAAGGCTCAGATTCTTGTCGTGCCTGATCTCGAGGCCGGCAATATGCTGGCGAAGAACCTTACTTTCCTGGCCAAGGCCGATGCCGCAGGCATCGCGCTGGGCGCTCGCGTGCCGATTGTGTTGACCTCGCGCGCCGACACCGTGCGAGCACGTCTGGCCTCTTGTGCCATGGCCGTACTCTCTGCCGACGCGCGACGACGACTCCACCCCGTTCCCGCCGCCTGATGGGCGAGCGCTTGCCGGCAAGTGCCATACCTTCGAGGTCCCGGAAAAGCCGATCCCGACCTCGTAACGGCCGAAGACGAGATTGTCGCCCTTGCCCGCGCTCTCCCATTTCGACAGCGACATCACGACAAGGACGCGTACCCGCTATGGCCAATCCGGGTACAACAGGAGAGAATGACGATCGGATGGCATGGACGAGACGGTGATGGATGCACGGCAGGCAGGCGCCTTTGCTCCGTTCGAATGGATGCTTTCGGCGCGCTATTTGCGGGCTCGTCGCAAGGAAGGGTTCGTCTCGGTCATCGCGGGATTTTCATTCCTGGGCATCATGCTCGGGGTCGCCACGCTGATCATCGTCATGGCGGTGATGAACGGCTTCCGCGCCGAGCTTCTCGGCAAGATCCTCGGCTTCAACGGGCATCTCGTGGCGCAACCGCTGGAGACTCCCCTGACCGACTGGAAGGATGTCGCCGAGCGCATCAGTCAGGTCGAGGGCGTCAGGTTGGCGGTACCGGTCGTCGACGGTCCGGCACTGGCATCCTCATCGAACGCCTCGGGCGTCCTGCTGCGCGGTATCAGGGCTGAAGATCTCAATAGGCTTCCCTCGATCGCGGGCGACATCAAGCACGGGTCACTCGACCGTTTTGACGAGGGCCAGGGCGTCGCCATCGGCCAGGGCCTTGCCGATCAACTCTCTGTTCAGGCCGGTGACGGCATCACGCTCGTGGCACAACGCGGCGCAGTCACGCCGATGGGCGTGATGCCGCGGGTCAAGAAATATCGAGTCACGGCTGTGTTCGAGATCGGGATGTCCGAATACGATTCCGGCGTCATCTTCATGCCGATCGCAGAAGCGCAGGCCTTCTTCAATCGCAATCAGGATGTAACCGCGATCGAGGTGTTCACGGCCAATCCCGATCGCATCGATCTGTTTCGGAGGTCGGTGGCGGACGCGGCCGGTCGACCGATCTTCCTGGTCGACTGGCGGCAGCGCAACGCGACCTTCTTTGGCGCACTCGAGGTCGAGCGCAACGTGATGTTTCTGATCCTGAGCCTGATCGTTCTGGTGGCCGCGCTGAACATCGTGTCCGGCCTGATCATGCTGGTGAAGGACAAGGGCAGCGATATCGCCATCCTCAGAACCATGGGCGCCTCGCAAGGCGCAATCATGCGAACGTTCATGATCACAGGCGCATCGATCGGCGTGGCCGGAACGCTGGTCGGCTTCGTTGTCGGGCTTCTTGTCTGCACCAATATCGAATCGATCCGGCAGTTCATGTCCTGGTTGACCCGCACCGACCTGTTCCCGCCAAAACTCTATTTTCTGTCCAAGCTGCCGGCCGAACTCGATCTCGTCGAGACCGCAGCGGTCGTGATCATGGCGCTGACCCTCTCGTTCCTCGCGACGCTCTACCCATCGTGGCGCGCCGCACGGCTCGATCCTGTCGAGGCTCTGCGGCAAGGAGGCTAGTGGCGAGTTGTGGCTTGGATCACGATCCAGTTTGGCAGGACGCCCGTATTAATGCACCGCGGCAGCGAGCTTCGCTACCACAGGAGGTTGACCGCGACCGCCCTCCTCCGAAACGCTTCAAATGACCAAGCGTCTTTGGGATGAGAAGTGAGAACATCGCTGCGGCCCTGCTTGCTCGTGCCGGCGGTCTTTCGCAAGGCAGCCAATCCAGCGAATGGATGTGTTGGTGTCCAACCGAATCGCACGATCATGCTGCGCGTCGGGCCATCAGCAATACTGAAGTTTTCACTTGACTATTTGGCCGCCCCTTAATACTGAAGTGTACGCTTCACTAATGAGCAGGATCGCAAATGGCCGACCAATCGATCGTCCACGACACGTTCGTCATCGAGCGCACCTATCCCAAGGTGGCGGCCAAGGTATTTGCTGCCTTTTCCGAGACGTCCAGGAAGCGGCGCTGGTTTGCCGAAAGCCCTGACCATGACGTCGAGCACTACAGCATGGACTTCGAGGTCGGAGGGCAAGAGAGCGCCCTGTACCGCTTCAAGAAGGGCACTCCCTTTGCCTCGATTGCACTCGCCTATGACGGGCGCTTTCTGGATATCGTCGCGGATCACCGCATCGTTACGGCTTCCACGATGACGTTGGGAGACAGGCGCATATCCGCATCCCTCGTGACTGCGGAGTTGCGCCCAAAGAATTCGAGAACGCTTCTGGTTCTGACCCACCAAGCCGTCTTCTTCGAGGGCGCGGATGGCCCCAAACTCCGCGAAGCCGGATGGCGCGCACTCCTCGATCGACTTGAGCCGGTCGTCTAGACACCTGCAACAAGAACGGGAGCACGTCGAATGGCCACGTCCATGGCCTTGCGCGTCGGCAAGGTTGATCGAATCCTGGATGCCCTCGGTGATTCCACGCGGCGCCGGATCATTCGCCTTTTGAGCACGCGCCCGATGTCCGTATCGGACCTCGCCAAGCCGCTCGGTATCACCGTGACGGCTGTGACGCAGCATCTGCGCATCCTTCAGTCCTGTGCCTTGCTCACGTCTCGCAAGAACGGGCGCGTGCGCATGTGCAGCCTGGATGCGTCGGGGTTCGAGACGCTGGAACACTGGGTCAGCGAATGCCGGACCTCGTGGGAGCGTCGTCTTGATCGACTCGGCGGCATCCTGGACGAGGATGACACGTGAAGAAGGTGCTGATCGCGATCGGCATTGGCGTCGGACTCTCGACCTTTCTCGGATGTGGCTTCGTCTCATGGGCTTTGGATACCTACAAGGCAGAGCCCATTACGCAGATCAGCGCCCTGAACGATCCCGGCGTTGTGATCAGCGAACGCGATGGTTTCCTTGTCATTCGCCCCTCCGCTGCCCCCTCGGCGACCGGTGTCTTGTTTTATCCGGGCCTCCGGATCGAGCCGAAGGCATATCTCTCCAAGCTTGCCGCGCTATCGAGCAAAGCCGGAGTGAACGTTGTCATTGGACGACCGCGCCTCAACATCGCGGCCTTGTCGATTGGGCAAGCCGACGAGATGCGCAAGCAATTGACCGGGATCAGGCGATGGTATGTGGCCGGGCATTCACTTGGGGGCGCAGTTGCCTGTTACTATGCAAGCAACCACCTCGACGATCTTCAGGGAGTGGTGTTGCTTGGGACCTATTGTGGCTCCGATATTTCGATGTCGCGGCTCCGGGTGCTCACCATCGTGGCGGGCAGCGATGGCGTCATTGCACCCGAGACGATTGGGCAACACGCGGGGGAACTGCCGGCTGATGCGCAAATTGTTCGAATTCCAGGCATGGTCCATAGCCAGTTCGGAAACTATGGACCTCAGTCCGGCGACGGCCGACCTTCGATCGACGACAGTCAGGCACGCGAGGCAATCTCGGAAGCAGCCCGGGCTTTCTTCCGCTAGCGACCGAGACACGATCGCCTCGCGCCTTCAGCTTCGATGAAACGCGGGCGGCATGGCGATGCCAGATCAGAACCATCCCGGCTTGTCCCCGCGGCGGCGCTCGCGGAGCCCAACGTGCCATGATGCCATCATGCCCCTGTTTTGCCCGACAGGTCAACCAAAATTCGTAAAATCAGCAAAATACGCTTTCGCGACCCGACTGCTTTGAACTTCAACCACTTGCCTACTGTGCATGGGGTTGTTTTCGAATTTTGCGTTGACCCTGCCTCGTGGAGAGCATTCGGCAGCCGTCAGTGACGTTTGAAATATTGCACGTCGCGCTCGTGCTTCTCGGCGGCGGCGCGGCTCTTGAAGGTGCCGAGATTGCGCCGCTTGCCGGTCTTGGGATTCACCTTGCGCGAATAGAGCCGGTATTCGCCGGATGCGAGCTTGCGGATCATGGTTGCGCCTCCTGTCGCGGCCTTGTGCGTCAACCCGCTTTGCACGCGGTCCGTTCCGTCAAGGCTTTGCCTGTGGCGGAAACAGTTGATTGGCAAACGGCTGCGGATCGGAGGGAACCTTCATGACGACGAAACTGCGCCCCATCGAGCGGTGACAGGCGTTGCAGCCCTCGGTGAGATCGCCCAGGGCCTTTGCGAATTTGCGGCCGTCTTTTGCCGCAATCGCGTCGGACGTCGCCTGCAGCGACGGCTCCAGTGTTGTAACATTGCTGACGGGGATGCCGGAATAGAGCAAGGCGGCCTCGACCAGGCTCGCCTTGAGCTGGCGCAGCTCGAAAGCCGCAAGCTCCCAATTCTGCGCCTTGCCGGCGAGCCAGAGCTTCTGATGGCGCGTCTGTGCGGCACTCATGATGTCGCCGAGCCGCGGCACGTACTGGTCCGCCGACGGCGATCTGACATCCTGCGCCGCCACGGCCGTCGCCGCTCCCATCAAGGCCAACGCCAGCACCCAAATTCGAGGCATCATCGCAAGTCTCCAGTCTTTTTGTAGACCCCGTCTACGACGCGCTGATCCGAAGGGCCTTGCGCTTGATCAAGGGTCGCGCGCCAAAGCGTTGTCGAGCGAGCTCTAGAAGCACAGCGTGGTGACGAGCTTGCCCTGCTTGTCCTTGATCGCATAGGGGCAACGCAGCCGCTCCAGCGCCTTCTTGGCGTCCTCGTCGCCGAGCGCTGCGGCACGCTCGTAATAGGCCTTTGCAGCGTCCTTGTCCTTGGGCCCGCCGCGGCCCTCCTGCGCGAAGGCGCCCATCCGCTCCAGCGCGCCGGGATGGTTTTGCGCCGCCGCCTTCTCGAACAGCGCGCGCGCCGCGACGTCATCCTTCTCGCCGCCATTGCCATTCGCGAGCATCAGGCCGAGCTGGTACTGCGCCTCCGCATTGGTCTCGGCCGCCTTGCCGAGCAGGGTGCGCGCCTGCGCCGGATCGGCCGGCGCCCCGCCACCGGCGCTGCCGAGCGCTGCGAGGTTGGAGACGCCGCGCGGATTGCCTGATTGCGCCGCCTTCTCGAACAGCTTTCGCGCTTGCGCCTCGTCCTTGGCGACACCGGAGCCGGTGCCATAGGCGACACCGAGCTCGACCATCGCAGCGCTGGAGCCCTTGTCGGCCGCCTTGCGCCAGGCGGCGAGCGCTTCCGCCGTCTGCCGGTTGGCGGCATAGGCGCGGCCGAGCGCAAACATCGCGCGGCGCGACGTGCTTGCTGCCTGCTTGCAGAATTTGATGGCGGTCGTGATGTCGGCGGCAGCGATCTCAGGCACGCCCTTCACGTCGGCCGGCTTGTCCGGGTCGCTGGGATCGGCGGCAACACGGTCGCACAGCACGAGATCGGCCGATTGCGCATGCGCGGCGACCGGCACGGCAAGAGCGAAGAGGATGGCCAAGAGATAAGTCCGCATGGCCATCACGTTGCGTCCGCGTGCCGGCAAATTCAAGGCTCGAGCCCCGACTGACGCAGCACAGGCACGACCTCGGGCGATGCCAGATAGCGCAGCAGCCGGTCCGCGGCTTCGGCCTGCTTCGCATTCGTCATGCGACCGGCAGAGAACACCGCCGGAATCTGAAGATCGTGGGGGACCGGGCCGATCACCTTGATGCCATCGACCTGCTTCAACTCGCTGATCTGCTGCACGGCGAGGTCAGCCTCGCCGCTGACGAGCCGCTCCGCCGTAAAACCCTGCTCGACGATGGTGGCCCTGGCGTTAATCTCGGCCGCGATGCCCATCCGCACGATCAGCTGTGCGAAGTACACGCCGCTCGCACCGAGACGCGAATAGGCGACGGATCGCGCCGCGAGCAGCGCCTTGCGCAGCGTGGCTTCGCTCGAGATATCGGGGTGCGGCTGCCCGGCCCGCACGGCGAGACCGACATAGGAGCGCGCGAGATCGGCTGCGCTGTCCGCGATCACCCGGCCCTCGCCGATCATTTCGTCGAGGCCTTCGCGTGTGAGAATGACGAGATCGGCCGCCTCGCCGGCGCGCAGGCGCTTGAGCAGCGCCAGGGTCGGGGCGAAGTCGGCATCGACGTGAATGCCCGTTGCCGTCTCGAACGCGGCGGACAGGCTGCGCATCGCGCCCATCAGGCCGAGCGTCGCGAGCATGCGAACATTTTCCATGTGACTTCCCGGGTGCGATCAGGCGCGATGCATCAGCCTGAGCGTGGCAGTCAGGCGCAGGCTGCGCTTGCCGGCCAGTGCAGTCGCTTCCAGCATCGCCTGATCGCCATCATACGTGCCGGCAAAGCCGATGCCGACCTCGTGGCCGCCAAAGATCGGATCGTGCTTGGCCGGGGTGTGCTCCTGGTTGAGGATCTGCCCCTTCCAGCGGCCGTTCGCGGCGGTGTAGCTGCCGAGGTAATAGAACGAGGCATCGCCGCCGAGGATGCGGCCCCGGTTGAGCAGCATCACGCCGGTGAGCCCGCCGTCGACGCCGTCGAGCATGCGCAGGTGAACAGAGTAGAGGCCATCGGTGATGCTGGCCTCGCCAACCCCGCCGGCGATCGGCACCTCCTCCTCCGTGATCGGTGTCATCACCGACTGGAAGGGCACGCCGGGCAGCTCTTTCAACTCGCCCTTGAAGCGGTAGAGATCGCCGTCCGCAAATCCTTTCGCGATCAGCGTCGCATCATCGGTGCCGGCCATGGCGCGGTAGTTCGGATCGGGGTTGTGGCGGACGGTGTTGATAACGATGTCGACGCCGCCTTCGGTCTTCTCGTAGGTGCCGATATGGGCAAACGCCGAATTGCCGCCGAGCATCTTGCCATTGCCGGCATGCATCACGCTCCGGCCGACGGTGTCGCCGAGCTGAAATCGTACCTTGTAGAAGCCTTCAAACACCAGCCGTGTCCCCGGCTCCGCGCGCATCCTGACGACTAGTCTAGCCCGGTTTCGGCTGACATGGACAGGCTTCACCCCGGCATGGATGCGAGACCCACAACAAGCGCTGTACTCGGAACGCAAAAATCCGCCGGAGCCTTGCAGCTCCGGCGGATCGAAAGACAACCCGGGCCAGCCCCCTGCCCCGGGCCGGGACGATCTTAGGCGACGGCCTTCTTGTCGACCGGCACGGACGAGATCGTCTTCAGGATCTGCGAAGCGATCTGGTATGGGTCGCCCTGCGAGTTCGGGCGGCGGTCTTCCAGATAGCCCTTGTAGCCGTTATTGACGAAGGAGTGGGGAACGCGGATCGAGGCACCACGATCAGCCACGCCGTAGCTGAACTTGTTCCACGGCGCGGTCTCGTGCTTGCCGGTCAGACGCTTGTCGTTGTCCGGGCCGTAGACGGCGATGTGGTCCATCAAGTTCTTGTCGAAGGCGGCCATCAGCGCCTCGAAGTACTCCTTGCCGCCGACCGTACGCATGTACTCGGTGGAGAAGTTGGCGTGCATGCCCGAGCCGTTCCAGTCGGTGTCGCCGAGCGGCTTGCAGTGGAACTCGATGTCGATGCCGTACTTCTCGGTCAGGCGCAACATCAGGTAGCGGGCCATCCACATTTCGTCGGCGGCCTTTTTGGAGCCCTTGCCGAAAATCTGGAATTCCCACTGGCCCTTCGCGACTTCCGCGTTGATGCCTTCATGGTTGATGCCCGCCGCCAGGCAGAGGTCGAGATGCTCCTCGACGATCTTGCGAGCGACGTCGCCGACGAACTTGTAGCCGACGCCCGTGTAGTACGGACCCTGCGGCGCCGGATAGCCGTATTCCGGGAAGCCCAGCGGACGGCCGTCCTTGTAGAAGAAGTATTCCTGCTCGAAGCCGAACCAGGCGCCGGCGTCGTCAAGAATGGTGGCGCGCTTGTTGGACGGATGCGGGGTCTTGCCGTCTGGCATCATGACTTCGCACATCACCAGCACACCGTTGGTGCGCGCACCGTCCGGGAAGACGGCGACCGGCTTCAGCACGCAATCGGAGCTGTGGCCTTCAGCTTGCTGGGTCGAGGAGCCGTCGAAGCCCCACAGCGGAAGCTGCTCGAGGGTCGGGAACGACGAAAATTCCTTGATCTGGGTTTTGCCGCGCAAGTTCGGAGTCGGCGTATATCCGTCGAGCCAGATGTACTCGAGCTTATACTTGGTCATTGAGCCTCTCTGTAGATGATGCGAAAGGTGGGGTTGAGAGCCCCGCACGTTTGTACCCGGCCATCATCGGCCGGCCCCTTACAAGCATTTTGCGTGCCAAAAGGCCGCAGTTCGGCAGGTTTTCCACCGCCGCCGCAACTGGCCGCCCGACCTAAACGGTCCACACCGGCGTGCGTCATAGAAGCGCACCTTCTCGTGAAGCTGCACTGCAAAAATCCCGCGGAAAACGCCCGATTCTGGAGCAGGCAGGTCCCTGCCTGAGGTTGCCGATCAAACGCGCATCAACGTCCGGCAACTTTCGAAAAGCGGCCTGCGCCTGCCTAGCAACCTTTGGAATGGCCCAGACGTTAGTCATCGACCCGATGCCTTAGGGGGTGCAGATGGCCACCTGCCCAAGAATTAGGCGGAAACTGATTTCGTTTTCAGCACTTTGCTTTTGGGAGTGCGAGGCCGATATGGGGATTCCAGTAACCACATCAGAACGAGTCGAGCGCACCATGGAGGCCAAGGCGCTTCGACCAAGGAGCAATCGCAATGATGAACAATGGTCTAAGTCACGGATCAGCGAAGATCTACCAATTCCCTGTCGGGGGCCGCGCGGCTCTCGCGGGGCACCGCTATGGCGAGACCCGCCTTCCTGCCGATCACGCGTCCCTTCCCACGAACGCCTCGATCTGCAGCGATAGCTGGTACCATCAGGACGCGGTCGACGAAGCAAAGCCCAAATGGGAACGCTAATGCCAGTGCCTGGATTGAGACCGCCGCGCTCTTTCGAGTGCCCGACGGGAGTTTGAAAAAGGGTCGAAACAACGACGTTTCGACCCTTTTTGATTCTGGCCGGACGTTCGTTTAGAGGGCGGGCTTTTCAATCACCGCGCAGGCCGTGACCGGCCTTTTCAAATGCTTGACCGTGGTGACCCCGGTCTTGTCGATCTTCAACGTGATACCCGCCCCCGAATAGCGCGCGCCAGAAACGGCCAATCGCTTGCCAAGCGTCACTGGCTCGCCGTCGATCTGGAGGAAGGCGCGATTGTCGCCGTCATAAAACGCCACGATGAACTGCGTACCATCGGCGCAGCGATAGGTCCGGAACGTCTGCGCGTCGGCCTGCCGCGCGCCGGAAATTCCAGCGGCCAGCATGATGGTCCCCCAAACAACAGCCTTGTGCCGGCTCATGATCGCCCCCTCTAATGATCCGTCGACAACATAACAAAAGCAGCTCCGATGTCAGACTCCCCTGCCCGCCACCTCGCCTTGCAGGGCGCCAGTAATTTTCGCGATCTCGGCGGCTACGCCACATTGGACGGCCGCACCACGCGCTGGCGCCACATCTTCCGCTCCAATCATCTTGGCCAGCTCACCGCGGCAGACATCGAGATCGTCCGTGCGCTCGGCGTCAAGAGCGCCTTCGACTTCCGCGGCGTCGAGGAGCGCGCAGCCGGCGCGTGCGTCATCAACGAGATCGCCGTGCATTCGCTGCCGATCGAGCCGACGGTGGTAGCTTCGTTGCGCGCCGAGCTCGCCAGGGGGGCGCTGACCGGACCGGTCGCGCTCGAACTCATGCGCGAGTCCTATCGCAACTATGTCCGCCACAACACGAATAGCTTCCGAATGCTGTTCGGCCATCTGCTGGAGGACCGCGCCCCGCTCGTGATCCACTGCACCGCCGGCAAGGACCGCACCGGCTTTGCCAGCGCCCTGATCCTGCATGCGCTGGGCGTGCCCGACGACGTCATTGCCGAGGATTATCTGCTGACCAACCGCCACTACAGGCGTGACACATCGAGCGTCTCCGATCTGCCCGACGACGTCCTCGACGCGATCGGCTCGGTCAACGCCTCTTATCTCGCGGCCGCGTTCGATGCCGTCAGCCGCGACTATGGCGATGTCGAAACCTACTTGCGCGACGGCCTCAAGCTTGGCGCGGCCGAGCGCACCGCGCTGAAGGAGCGTTATCTGCAAGCGTGATCCGGCAGCGCCCCTCTCACGCCGTCAGCCCCGCAGCTTTGACGATGACGTCCTTGAGAGCGAGTGAGACCTGCATGGTGCTCCAGTCGCTCTGGTGCAGCTTGTCGGGATCGGTCACGTCGATCAATTGCTCAAACGACACGTTGTTCTGCACGTGCCAATGCCGCATCAGGGCCCAGCGCTGAAACAGACTAACGCCGGCGTCATTGGCAGCTTCGCGGATCAACCGGACCATTCTGTCCGACAGGTCGGCGCGATCATCCCACAGCATCTTCGTCGTATATTGCGGGTCCATCACCACGACCTCGAAACCGCGGGCACGCAATTGCGCGAGCCCCTTCCTGATGTTCCCGGCAACGACGTCAACGTCGTATTGGTCGTTGTGAAAGACCGCGTTCGTCCCCACCTGCCAGATCACCAGCTCGGGATCATCGGGGAAAATATCTGTCTCGAACCGCCCGAGCTCCTCATTTGCCTCTTGTCCGCCAATACCGCGGTTGAGCACGTCAATCCGGATATCGGTCCGATGGAGGACGTCCTTGACGTATTGCCGCAGATACATCTCGAGGCGATAGGGATAAGGCACGACATCGGTTCGTCCGGCCGTCGACGACGACCCGATGGCCACGATCCGCACCACGCCCTTTCCGTCGAAGGCTTGCCGGAGCCGCATCAGGGGATATTTCAGGTCGACGATCTCGGAGGGAAATTCGATGGGCGGAAAAGGATCGGGCATGAAACAATCTCCTCAAACGATCTAAAGTTGCATTTATAGCCCAGCCCTGATGCGGGCGCCATTGCAACTCCAACCGGCCTCGCGCAATAGTCGGCGCGATCTGAGACGAGGGAGAGGACCGTGCAGGGAAAAATCGTCGTCGTGACCGGCGCGCTCGGCGCGCTTGGCAAGGTGGTCGCCGATATCGCGCTGTCGCGCGGTGCGCGGGTCGCCGGCATCGATTATGCGCCCTCTCAGATGCCGGCAACGACCGAGCGCATCGAGATCGGCGGCGTCGACCTCTCTGACGCAGCGCAGGCGAAGACAGCGGTCGAGGCTGCCGCGAAGCATTTCGGCAGACTGGACGCATTGATCAACATCGCCGGCGGGTTTGCCTTCGAGAAGGTCGGCGACGGCGACATCAAGACGTGGCAGCGCATGCATGCGCTGAATCTGCTGACGGCCCTCAACACTTCGCATGCGGCGCTGCCGCACCTCGCCGCCTCGAAGGCCGGCCGCATCGTCAATATCGGCGCCATGGGTGCGCTCCAGGCCGGCTCCGGCATGGGGCCTTACGCGGCATCGAAGGCGGGCGTGCACCGCCTCACCGAGGCGCTGGCCAACGAATGGAAGGGCAAGGTCACGGTGAATGCCGTGCTGCCGTCGACCATCGACACCAAGGCCAACCGCGCCGATATGCCGAAAGCGGACTTCGCCAAATGGGTGACGCCGCAGGAGCTTGCCGAGGTGATCCTGTTCCTCGTCAGCGACGCCGCGAGCGGCGTCACCGGTGCGCTCATTCCGGTGAGCGGACGTGTGTAGCCTTTTCGTCGGCCCCTAATATTGCTATCTTGGAACCATGACGACCGAGGATATCGAGCGGGCGATTGAGCAACTGACGCCAAGAGAATTGGCGCAGTTCCGCGCATGGTTTGAGCAGTTCGATGCGCACCGCTTTGATCAGGCCCTGGAGCAAGACGCCAAAGCGGGCAAGCTAGATGCTTTTGCCGAGGAAGCGTTGAGCGCGTATCGCGCCGGCCAAACCCGCGACTTGTGAAACACGCGGCATCGCCGAGATTCTGGAAGTCTTACGAGGCTTTGCCAGCCAACGTTCAACGGCTG
Organism: Bradyrhizobium sp. CCBAU 11434; assembly: GCF_028128895.1. Lineage (NCBI taxonomy): Bacteria > Pseudomonadati > Pseudomonadota > Alphaproteobacteria > Hyphomicrobiales > Nitrobacteraceae > Bradyrhizobium > Bradyrhizobium sp. CCBAU 11434. The sequence continues at coordinate 976,461 of NZ_LBJX01000011.1, read as the reverse complement.
GCTGACGCCAATTTCAGGCTATTGAAGAGCGATCCCAATCACCCCTCGCTCCAATTCAAGCGCGTCGGACGATATTGGTCTGCCCGAGTCGGATTGCGCTATCGCGCCCTGGCCGTCGAAGCCAATGGGGATTACGTCTGGTTCTGGATCGGCTCGCATGCCGACTATGACCGTCTTGTACAATGAGAGAACTCAATCCGGCACCAGCAGCCGCAGATTGCCCTTGAAGCGGATGCTCTGCTTGCCCGCGAGCGCAATACCCTCGCCATAGGCAGTCTCGTCGGTATAGGTGCCGCTGAAGCCGATGGTCACGACCTTGCGGCCCCACACTGGACGCTCATCGAATGTGGGCGAATGCTCCTCATTGGTCAGCTCGCCCTTCCACTTGCCGTCGGCGCAGGTGTAGCTGCCATAGGCGAAGAAAAACGAGTCGCCGCCGCGCATGGTGCCGTCGCGCAGCACCATGACACCCTGATTGCCGCCCTGGACACTATCCAGGAACTCGATCCGGATGTGATAAAGCCCGTTCCTGATCGTCATATGCAAGCGCCCTGTTCCCCGCGCGGGGATATAGCTGGCTTGGCCGGGTCAGTGCGAGTCCGATCCGGGCTAAACTGCCGGTAACTGATTCTCCGATCGGACACCGCCTTGGAAACCGCGCTCTACCTCCCCGTCAAACGATTCCTCGAAGGCCTCGGCTTCGACGTGAAGGGCGAGATCCGTGGCTGCGACCTCGTGGGCCTGAGCGCCGGCGATCCGCCTGTGGTGGTGATCGGCGAGCTCAAGCTCGCCTTCAATCTCGAACTGATCCTGCAAGCGGTCGATCGCGCACCGGCGGGCGACGAGATCTGGATCGCGGCCAAAATATCGGCGCGCGGCAAGGGCCGCGAGAGCGATGCGCGCTATCGCAATCTGTGTCGCCGTCTCGGCTTCGGTATGCTCGGGGTAACCGACAAGGGCCAGGTCGAGGTGCTGGTGAAGCCGCCTACGGCCGCACCGCGCCGCGAGCCGAAGACGCGCTCGCGGTTGGTTGCCGAACATCAGCGCCGCCAGGGCGATCCGGTGCTCGGGGGCAGCACCCGCGCGCCGATCATGACGGCCTACCGGCAGCAGGCGCTGGCCTGCGCATCCGAGCTCGCGGCGGGCCCGCGGCGGATACGCGAGCTGCGGGAGCGCTGTCCCGATGCCGGCAAGATCTTGCTTAACAATGTGTATGGCTGGTTCGAGCGCGCCGACCGGGGAATCTACGGACTGACGCAGGCAGGACATGCGGCGCTGAAGCGCTGGCCGCAGCAACGCCCCGAGATCGGTGCCCCGTCACCGTCATGACACCCGACCGGTGCATAGCTGAGATGCCACACGGATTTCATATTGCAATGCAACATTCCCGGCACTAGGTATCCCGGCATCAAAACGAGGCCGTTATGAGCGCAGACTGGAATACCAAATATGGCACGCGGCGCGTGCGCCACGATCCGCCCACCCTGGACGAGGCGATCTTCGCCGCTGTCGGCATTACCGACGACCAGGAGCAGCAGGCCGAGATCGCTGCCTCGCTGATGGGCATGCCGCTCGACGTGGTTCAGGCTGAGGTGAAGAAGCAGGCCCGCACCAACAGCCGCATCACCGCGACACGCGTGATCGCTGGCGAACAGGGCGCACAGCGCTCGGTTGTGGTTGAACGCCGCGTCGTTCGTCGCTTCGGCAACGACAAGCGCACCGGCACCTGAGCCCTCATTTCCTCGCTTCAATCAAAAAGCGGACCGGCCTTAGCCGATCCGCTTTTTTGATTCAGGCCTTTTGATTTCAGGCCGCGCGATTGGGGTACATGCTCGAGATCAGCTTCCAGCAAGTCGAGTTGAAGCTGAGTAGCGCGCGGCCGGCCTTGAACGGCGCCGAGGCGAGATCGGCAAGCTCGTCCTCTGGCGTCTTGGTCAGGTCGATCGTGCCGGTGGATTCGCCATGGCGGAATTGCAGGTTCGCGCCGAACTTCCTGGCGAGCGCACGCATGGCGTGATTCTCCGCGCCCGTGGTGATGCGCAGGCTCTTGTAACCCTTCCATCGCGCTTCCGCGATCAGGCGGCTGAACAGCACGGTGCCGACGTTCTGGCGGCGGGCGGAGGCCTCCACGCTGAAAGCGACTTCGGGCAGCGAATCGCCCTCCGGCGGATGCAGCTCGGCCGCGCCACGGACCACGCCGTCGACGATGTAGGCAACGATCACGGTGCCGTCATCCGCGCAGCGCGCCGCGTAGCGCTCGATAAAACTGTCGTCGAGAAAACCGTTGAAGCGGTCGTGCCGGCTTTCGGCATCAAGCCTGAGCAAGTGGTCGCGCAACAGCGGCAACTCTTCCTGCTGGCTCAGGGTTCGCACATAGCCCGGAACGGACGTCGCGCGAACAGTCTCATCAAGTGTCACGTCAAAACTCCTCTTGGTGTCCCTCGAGGAGGCGTTCGAATCCCTAGGCCCCCAATATTGTGCGTCGCAGCAAAATTTTCAAGACGGGAACCTGCTCAAGTTTCCGGCATTGGAGCGACCAATTCGTTAATAAAATCAAGGCCCCGTAGTCTTACAGGACCAGCTGCGTCTGGGTCACCACAGCGACCAGCTTGCCGTCCTCGGTCTCCAGCCGAGTGGTCCAGACCTGGGTCCGGCGCCCCCGGTGAACCGGGGTCGCGGTCGCGATCACGGTGGCCCCCTCCCTGGCGCCGCCAATGAAGTTGGTCTTGCTCTCCAGCGTCGTCGTGCCCTTGGCATCCTCTGGCAGGTTGATCACGGTCGCGGCAGCACCGACGGAATCGGCGAGCGCCATCACGGCGCCGCCATGGATAGTGTGATTCAGGGTGCAGAGATCGGGCCTCACCGTCATCCGGGCGACGACGCGATCCTTCCCCGCTTCGACGAATTCGACGCCCTTGAACTCGGCGAACGGCATTTTCATCGCTTTAAGTTTTTCGAGCGGCGTCATCAGAACTCCTCCCAATTCCTTGTTGTCTCAACGTGAATTGGTTCGCGCGGCAAAGCAATGACGTCCGGGGTAATGGCCGCCGTGACGCCGGCGCTCCACCGTGGAGACCGCCCCGTTCTCAGGTCACTGCGTTGACGACCTGATATTCCGGCCGCCGCCACACTTCCCCCGCGATCACCTCCTCGATAATTTCGGCCGCCCGCATGATCTCGCTCTCGCCGATGTACAGCGGCGTCATTCCGAACCTCATGATGTCGGGCGCACGGAAATCGCCGATAAGGCCGCGAGCGATCACAGCCTGCATCGCGGCATAGCCGCCCTCGAAGGCGAACGAGACTTGCGAACCACGACGCTCGTGAACGCGCGGGGTCACGAGCCTCAGAGATGGACAACGGCGCTCGACTTCCGCGATCAGGAGATCGCCAAGCGCCAGCGAGCGGGCGCGGACCTCCTTGAGGTCGACCCGATCCCAGATATCGAGCGAAGCCTCCAGCGCCGCCATCGCCAGCACCGGCGGTGTCCCGACACGCATGCGCTCGACGCCGCCGGCGGCCGCATAGCCAAGCTCAAACGCAAACGGCTTTGCGTGGCCCATCCATCCGGAGAGAGCCGCACGGGCGCCGTCGGCATGACGCGGCGCGACATAGAGAAACGCCGGCGCGCCGGGGCCAGCATTGATGTATTTGTAGGTACACCCGGCGGCGAAATCGACACCACAGCCGGCGAGATCGACCGGCAGCGCGCCGGCCGAATGCGCGAGATCCCATACTGTAACGATGCCCTGCGCATGCGCCTTCGTGGTCAGCTTCGCCATGTCGTGACGACGGCCGGTGCGGTAGTCGACCTCGGTGATATAGAGGACGGCGACGTCTTCCGACAGCGAAGCCTCGATCTCCTCCGGAGCAACCAGGCGCAGCTGATGACCCCGCCCGAGCGTCGCGATCAAGCCTTCAGCCATGTAGAGATCGGTCGGAAAATTGCCGGTGTCCGACAGGACCACCTTGCGCGATGCGTTCATGTCGAGCGCGGCGGCGAGCGCCTGGTAGACCTTGAGCGAAAGCGTATCGCCAACCATCACCGATCCCGCCTCCGCGCCGATCAGCCGGGCGATGCGATCGCCGACATGGCGCGGCTGGGCATACCAGCCTGCGGTGTTCCAGGCGCGGATCAGCTCATTGCCCCACTCGGCGGCGATGACACGGTTGACGCGCTCGGCGACGCCAAGCGGCAGCGCGCCGAGCGAATTGCCGTCGAGATAGATCACGCCCTCAGGCAGATGAAACAGCGCTTTGGTGTCGTCGTAGACGCGAAGCCTGGACATGGTCATCTCTACAGAATCGTGCGCACGCGCCAGAGCTCAGGGAACAGCTCGACCTCCAGCATACGCTTGAGGTAGCTGACGCCGCCGGTGCCGCCGGTGCCGCGCTTGAAGCCGATGACGCGCTCGACTGTCGTGACATGGTTGAAGCGCCAGCGCCGGAAATAATCCTCGAAATCGACCAGCTTCTCGGCGAGCTCGTACAGCATCCAGTGCGTCTCCGGCGCCTGGTAGACCTCGCGCCAGGCGTGAAGCACGCCCTCGCTGAAGCTGTGGGTCTCACGGACATCGCGCGCCAGCACAGCGGCCGGCATCTTGAGCCCGTTGCGGTTCGCAAGCCGCAGCACCTCGTCATAGAGGCTCGGCGTCGCAAGCTCGGCCTCGAGCAGTTTTGTCGTTTCCACGTCGTGCGCGTGCGGCTTCAGCATGGCGTGGTTGCGATTCCCGAGCAGATATTCGATCAGCCGGTACTGCCGCGACTGGAAGCCCGAGGACTGGCCGAGCTGGGAGCGGAAGCGGGTGTATTCGCTCGGGGTCATCGTCCGCAGCACGTCCCAGGCATTGTTGAGCTGCTCGAAGATGCGCGACATCCGCGCCAGCATCTTCATGGCAGGAGCCACATCATCTTTGGCGATGGCACGACGCGCGGCGCTGAGCTCGTGGATTGCGAGCCGCATCCACAGCTCGGTGGTCTGATGCTGGATGATGAACAGCATCTCGTCATGCGCCTCCGAGAGTGGGTGCTGCGCGCCGAGGATCGCATCCAGCGACAGATAGTCGCCGTAGGACATGCGCCGGGCGAAATCCGTCTCGGCGCCTTCGCTTGAGGGATCATAATCGCTGGACGTCATGAGAGGTCCTTTCGGTCGATCATCCCTGCCCGCTAGTCGAGCCCGATCAGGCGCGCGGTGATCTGCGAGGACGGGTCCTTCAGCGCGTCGATCACGGTGAAATGGTTGAGCCCGGGATCGACGACAAGGCGTGTCGGTACGTCAAAGCCGGTCCAGACGTTGGCCAGCAAATCGGACTGGCGGATGAATTCCGGCCGCTCGCTGCCACCGACCCAGGCGGTAACGGGCGAATGGCCCCGCGGCAGATGCAGCGCCGCGCTCTCCAGCGCCGCCTCCTCCATGGTCATGCGCAGCGTCTCGTTCATCTTCGTCTTCAAAAGCGGCCGCAGATCGTGCAGCCCGCTGATCGAAAGCGTGCCGGCGATGCGGTTGAAGACTGAAGGCTCGAGCCGGCTGTCGTCGCACAGCATGCGCGTGACGAGATGACCGCCCGCCGAATGCCCGGCGAGCCGAATCGGCCCCGCGACGAGTGAGGCCGCTTTCGCAATCGCGGCGGTGATCTCTGCAGTGATGTCGGAAATGCGGGCAGTCGGTGTCAGCGTGTAACTCGGCAAGCAAACCGTCCAGCCGTGATGCCGCGCGCCTTCGGCGAGGTCCGTCCAGGCCGATTTGTCAAAGCGCATCCAGTAGCCGCCGTGCACGAACACGACGAGACCCTTGCTGTCGCCATCGGGCAGGATCAGATCAAAGCTCTGACGCTCACCGGAGCCATAGGCGACGTCGGCGCGAAAATGCTTCAGCCCCGCCCGGTAGGCCGCCGCCCGCTCCGCCCATTGCGCCGGTATCTTGTCCGAGCCCGGGATATGGGCCGAGTTGGCATAAGCATCATCCCAATCGCGCATCGTGACTCCCGAGGACTCGTTCAGCGAACCCCAGTCTGCCACCGGTCAGGGCGGCATCCTAGTCTTTATTTTAAGCTTAAAGGAATTGGCGAGGCCGTTGTTTCGGGCAATTGGCGCCACAAAGCGAAAGCGTGCCGACCATGGCTTCGTTGAAACCGAGAAAGCTCGTGGGCACGGCGCAAGTGCGCCCTTGCCCTCCCTACGGCACCGTCGTTGGACCGACCGCTACGCCTTCTCCACCCCACACCATTCCGCGATGAACAGCGCCATCGCCTTGGTCGCCTTCTTCAACGACTCCAGATCGACAAATTCGTTGAAGCCGTGCATCTCGCCGCCGCTGGCGCCGAAGCACAGGCTGGGGATGCCGTGGTTGAGGCCGTAGAAGCGGGTGTCAGTGAGTGCGGTGAAGACGAGGTCCTCGACCGCGCCGCCATAGACCTTGTTGAAGGCCTTGCCGAAGGCCGCTTCCGGCGCGGCGGAATCGGTCAGCTCATAGCCTTCCGACAGGAAGCCGGACCATTCCACATCAGGCGGATTGTTGGCGAGGAAGCGGTGGTTGCGCGAGGCCGCGGCGATGCACGCCAGAATTTCCTTCTGGTGATCGGCGATCGACCAGCCCGGCAGGACAGCGATGCGGCAATCGACGTCGCACCAGGCCGGGACGCTGGAAGCCCAGTCGCCGCCCTTGATGATGCCGGGGTTGAAATTGATGGGATGGTTGAGCGTCTTGAAGTGACGGTCGGCCTTGGCACGCTCGTTCCATTCGATCTCGAGCTTCTGCACCGCCTGGATCAGGTGATACGCCGCCATGATCGCGTTGGCGCCCGAGCCCGCATGCGCGACGTGGACGGGATGGCCCTTCACGCGCAGGCGAAACCAGATCACGCCAACCTGCGAGCGCACCATTTTGCCACTGGTCGGCTCGGGGATGAAGCAGGCGTCGGCGCGATAGCCGCGCTGAAGCGTCGAGAGTGCGCCGACGCCAGTGCTCTCCTCCTCGATCACTGACTGGAAATGAATGCGCGCGGTCGGCTTCAGACCGGCCGCCTTGATCGCATCGAGCGCATAGAGTGCGCCGATCGTGCCCGACTTCATGTCGCAGGCGCCGCGGCCGAACAACTTGCCGTCCTTGATGACGGGCGAGAACGGCGGCGTGTCCCACAGTTCCAGAGGGCCCGCAGGCACCACGTCGCAGTGACCCTGGAGGATCAGCGATTTGCCCGCTTCCGTCGCCGGCCGATAGGTACCGACCACCGTGCGCGCCCTCGAGAAATCGTGCTCGATCGGCCCGAAGCCACGGAGGTCTTTCAAGTCATCGACATTGATGTGCCAGTCGTCGACCTCGTAGCCGCGCGCCCGCAGGAGGTCGCCGATCATGTCCTGGCACGGCCCCTCCGCCCCGCGGGTCGAAGGGATCGCGACGAAATCGCTAGTGGTCGCAAGCTGGGTTTCGAAGCCGGCGTCGACGGCGTCAAGAATCCTCTGTTGCGTTTCGGCGTTCATAAGGCAACTCCGGGCATCCATTGATCGAGGGTGCGCGCAAGCTAGCCGATTTCAGCCGTTCGGGTACTCCACAAAATATGCATCCCGCAATGCATCTTCGAGCAGGCGGCCCTCGGAATAGACATTCAGCGTCGCGGGCCGGCTGACGCCATCGAGCAGCCGCGGGCATGGTTCCGGCGCCCCAAGAACGGTGCGGACCGGAATGCGCTCGGCATAGATCGGCAATTCATAGTCCTCATCGTCGTCGGCGACACCCTTGGCGCGGACTTTTGCAGAGGCCTCCTCGATCTCCATCGCGATGAAGGAGGTCGCCTTGATCTCCTGGACATTGCTGGCGCGCAGGCTCGCGGTGCGATCCGGGAAGAAGCGGTCGACCATCGCGACCACCGCGCGCTCCTTCTCCACGGGATCGGTGACGAGATAGGCGGTGCCAAACGCCATCACTGCGCGGTAATCGGCGGAGTGATTGAAGCCGCAGCGCGCCAGCACAAGGCTGTCGAGATGGGCGACCGTCAGGCACACGCGCTCACCTTTGGCCTGGTTGCGCAACATGCGGCTGGCACTCGAGCCGTGCCAGTAGAGCTTGGTCCCCTCGCGCCAGAAGAAGGTCGGCGTGCAATAGGGCTGGCCGTCGATCACGTAGGAGACGTGGCACATCATCGAGGAATCCAGAATGCGGTGAACGGTGGCGTGATCGTAGAAGCCGCGGTCGTGCCGGCGCTTCACCTGGTTGCGCGCTGACGTCGGATAGGACGCTTGATAGGACTTTTGGCTTTCGATCTGGCTCACGGCCGCTCCTGTCGCATCGGGAACACTTCCAAGCTAGTTGTAGCGTCGCATTTGGTCTGCGATAGTGCCAATTCCATGCGAAAAATTCCGACCAATTCTCCCGGGAAAGCCGAGCTGCCGCTCGATCTCACCGGCCCGCACATCACAGCCGGCGCGTCCTCGGCACACCGGCTGTACCAGGCCCTGTGCGAGATGATCGTCTCTGGTCTCGTCAAACCTGGCGAGCCGCTGCCGCCCTCGCGGAGGCTGGCGAAGCAGACCGGCTTTCGACGCAACGCGGTGGTCACGGCTTACGAGCGCCTGATCGCCGACGGATTCGCACAAGCAACCGTCGGCTCCGGCACGTTCGTGGCGACACGCATCCCGGCACGCGCCGCCGCGACCAGGAAGCCGAAGGTGACTGTCGAAACGCCGAAACAAGGCGCACTTTCGCTCGGCTGCACCCATATCGACGAGCGCGCGGTGCAACGTTTTCGGGCCTTCGTCGGCCGACGGATGCGCGCCTTTGGCAGCGAACACCTGCATTACGGCGACCCGCGCGGCAGCCGCGAATTGCGCGTCGCGATCGCCGATCATCTGCTATCGGCGCGTGGGCTGCGCTGCGACCCCGACCAGATCATGCTCACCTCTGGCACGCTGCATACGCTGCGCATCGTGCTGGGCGCTCTCTTGAAACCGAACGATCAAGTCTGGTGCGAGGACCCGGGCTATCCCACCGCGCGCAAGACCATCGCGCAGTGCGGTTACCGCACCGTGCCCGTTCCCGTTGACGCGCACGGAATGCAAGTCGCAAGGGGCAGCACCACCGCGCCACACGCACGCGCGGCCTATGTGACGCCGTCGCATCAGTTTCCTCTGGGCGTGCAGATGTCGATGCCGCGGCGGCTTGAGCTGCTGGACTGGGCGAAGCAGGCCGGCGCCTTTGTTTTCGAGGACGATTACGACAGCGAGTTCCGTTACGACGGCGCGCCGCTGATGTCGCTTGCCGGCATCGATCATCTGCAGCGCGTGATCTACATGGGCACCTTCGCCAAGACGCTGTTTCCGGGCCTGCGCATCGGCTATTGCGCTCTGCCCGAGCGCCTGATTGCAGACGTCACGACCGCGCGCGCCGCGCTCGATCGCTTTCCTGCCACACTGATGGAGGGCGCAGTCGCCGACATGCTTAACTCAGGCGCATTCGCCGCGAATCTGAGGCGCGTGCGAAAGCTTTATCGTGAGGCACGCGATGCGCTGGCCGAGACGCTCGAAGCCGCGTCAGATGGTGTGCTGTCGGTCCCGGTGCCGTCGCAGGGCCTTCATCTCGTGGCGCGGTTCGATCCATCGGTTGCCCCCGCGGTCGCAGCTGAGGCGAAGCAGGCCGCAGGCGCGGAAGGTTGGCTGCTCGCCGACACCTATGCGCGGGCGCGGCCCCTGCCCGGTTTCGTGCTGGGATTTTCAGGGCATGCGGTTCCACAACTCGTCGCCGCCGCCGAACGCCTCGCGAAGGAAGCGCGGGCCAGATTACGCACCAAGGGCCATCAGGCCCGGCGGGCCTGACAAAGGTTCACTATCAAAATCAGAGCCTGCTGCTAAACATCGCGGAATCGATTCCGGGATCTCTCATCATGTCACTTGTCGTCTCACTCGGCCGCGCAGCCTGCGTCGCGCTCCTGATCTCCTCCGCGCTTGCCCCTGCGGCCTACGCGACCACGGTTGGACGTGAACAGGATATCGTCGATCTCAAGCTCGGCCAGCGCGTGCAGGTGGATGACGGGACCTGCCCAGCCGGACAGGTCAAGGAAGTGCGCGGCTCGAAGATGACGGACAAGGGCGTCGCGCGGACAGCATCCTGCGTGCCGCGGTTCGGTCCGAAGTCGAGGTGACGAGCATGATCCGGACCCGAAGGGCCGCGTTAGCGCAAAGTGTGAAGCGGTTTTCCGACGAGATCATGCTCAAACAATAGACCCTTAGGACTTCGCCGGGTCGAACATGCACTGCAAGGTCGGCTTGGCGATCTTGGTGAAGGTCGCGCCGATCTCGCCTTGCTTTGCCGCCGGCACCCAATCGGTCTCGATCGTGGGAACGCCTGTCTCGCTGATGCCGCGCAGCAGCGCCTCGCGCAGGTCGCGATCCTCAACGACGGCAGCCGCATGATCATGCAGGCAGCCGCAGACCTCTTCCGGATGTTCCCAGCGCCCGAGCATGCGCGGCGCACATTGCCTCACGAACTCCGTGCGCGGATCCGGCAACCGGCTCGGTGAGCGCACCTGAGCCTGAGCGGAGCTGATGGTCAGAAGGGACAAAAACACCGCGGCGCAGAAACGAAGGTACATGATGGCGCCTTTGCGGGCTGATTTTCTCGTTGGGGGATCAGAGGCGCGTCGCAAGGACGATCGGCTGCGGCGCCGTGGTGGTGATCGGCGAGCCGCTGTACTGGAAAGTCCCGATGCCGGGCAGATTGCCGTCCGGTGCTCCGGCGAGCGAGGAACCGGCGAGCACGAAACCGAAAGCGAGGATGAAGCTGAGCGCGCGCATGGATTTGTCTCCGAATTGCGTGGCCGGCGGTGCTGCCGTCGTCGTTGTCACCCTGATAACCATCAGCGGTTTCTCCCGTGATGCGCCCAAAGCCCAAAATGGTTTCGTTCCCGATCAGAATTGTTTCGTCGCCCGCGGCGCGACGAAACAATCTGCCGAAAACATCAATCATTTCAGATGGGGCGCTTGAGGGTTTGAACCTCGATGAGAACGACCATCCACACCACTCGAGGCGAAGCGGTCATCTCGGCGACGTCAGCGCTTCACATGCATTTTACGGTTTTCTGCTGAAGAGGTCGGCAAACGAGGGCCGGTCCCGCCGATGAACCCAGAATCGATCGGACGCGACCGAAGCCTTCGAAACCGAACGGCCCGTCATTATCAGGGCACATAGTTGAGGGATGGCCATCATGATCGCGCAAGATCGCGCAACGGTGCGCGACGCGGCGCAGCCTACGGACCGCGCCGATCGGCTGACCGGCGACCGCCCCGGCGCGATGGCGCTGCAATCAGGACGCGGCTACGAGGCCGCGCCCCAGGCGTTCGTGCGGCTGAGCGGCTCGCACCTCGTCAAACCGCGGTTGAAGCGCGATCACAATACTGAGTGAACGCAAGTGCGTCACTGAGTGAAGAAGTCGCCACACTTCTGGACGTTTGCGTCAGCCGGTCCCCACGGCATGATCGGCACCGTCGAGGTCGAGTTCTTCGGCGATCCCTCGATCAGCTTGTCCGAATAGACCATGTAGACCAGCACATTGCGCTTGGCGTCGCAGCCGCGCACGATCTGCATCTTCTTGAAGAAGAGCGATCGGCGCCTGCGGAACATGTCGTCGCCCTGCTCCATCTTGTCCTTGAACTTGATCGGGCCGACCTGGCGGCAGGCGAGCGAGATGTCCGAGACCTCCTCGGCAAGTCCCAGCCAGCCCTTGAAGCCCCCCTTCTCCGGCACCGTGAAATGACAGGCCACGCCCTCGACCTCGGGGTCGTCGAGGCCATAGGTCGCGAGCCTGTCATTCGGGCTCATCCATTTGAACACGGTGGAGCGGCGGAAGATCAGATCGGGCTCGTCGGCGGCCGATGCGGAAGCCAGAGGGATGACCAGAGCCAGGAGCAATAAAGCAAGGCCTTTCAAGCGGATGCCGGAAAGACCGGGGAAACGAGATGACATGAAGTTCTCCGGTAACAAGTCCCAGCAATGTAGGCACGGAAGGTCCCGTCAGGAAGATGACGGCAGGCGGGCACGGCCGCCGTTTACCGCTCTGTGAGGCTTTTTTGTTACGTCTTGAACAAAAGTAGCGGACGGCAGAACCGCCATGCTGGTGAACGCGTATCCCCTCTGCGACACTAACATCTGATTTGGATTGTGGATTCGAGGAATGAATAGCGTGAACGGGTCCCCCTTTTCGGCCGCGCCGGTAAGGCTGTGGCAGGTCGCGATTTTGGCGGCGGCGGGTGCGATCGGAACAGCGAGCCAGGCGGAAGCAGCGTTCTATTATTATCCGGACTACTCGGGCGCGTCCTACTACGCCCCGCAACAGCGGTATCCGGCGGAGCTGCGACAGAAGCCGCAGAAGCGCGGCTCGGCGGCCAAGAAAAAGGACGAGGCGCTCGTCGAGAAAGAGACCGGCGCCAAGCCGCAAGGCCCGCTCGTCATCGTCGTCTCGATCGAGCGGCAGAAGGTGACGATCTACGATTCCAACGGCGTGTTCGCGGAGTCGCCGGTGTCGACCGGCATGAAGGGCCACTCGACGCCGATGGGTGTGTTCAGCGTCATCCAGAAGCACAAATTCCACCACTCCAACATCTACAGCGGCGCGCCGATGCCGTACATGCAGCGGATCACCTGGTCCGGCGTCGCCATGCATGCCGGCGTGCTGCCGGGCTATCCGGCCTCGCACGGCTGCATCCGCATGCCGATGGCGTTCGCGGTGAAGATGTGGAACTGGACCAAGATGGGCGCGCGCGTGATCGTCTCGCCCGGCCAGATGACGCCGCAAAGCTTCTCGCACCCGATGCTCGCTTCGCTGCGCGTCCCGCCGCAGCCCGCAGCAAGCCTCGAGCCGACGACGAGCGTCGGCGACAAGGCGGACAAGGCGGACAAGGGCGCGCCTGACACCAGGGTCACGGATGCGAAGCCTGTCGAGACCATATCTTTCGAGAAGACCGCCAGCGCCGACGGCGTGCTCGAGCTGCGCTCGACGGTCGGCCACACCGTGATGTCGGATGTGACTACCGGAAATGCACCGGTTCGCGAGGAAGCGGCCAAGACCGACCCCAAGTCTGACGAGGCCTCCGAGCCGGCCAAGCAGCCTGAGACGGTTTCGAAGACGGACGACGCCGCCAAGCCCGCCGATGCGGCGAGCACCGAAGCAAAGCCCACTGACGTTGCGGACGCTCCCAAGACGACGTCGGACGAGAAACCGGCCGACAAGGTCGAGGCGGCAAAGTCCGAACAGTCCGAGCCTGCGAAGGTCGAGGCGCCGAAGGCGGAAGCGGTTGTGGACCCCGTCAAGTCCGAGCCGGTCAAGGCCGATACGGCAGAGACCGAGAAGAAGCCCGACGCGCCTGTGACCGCAACGGCACCAGCGCAAGCTGCTTCGCCGGATGCGAAGAAAGACCAGACCCGTGTCGCCGATCCCGCGCCTTCCGTGAAGCCGGACCTGCCGAAGCGGACCGGTCAGATCGCGGTGTTCATCAGCCGCAAGGACTCCAAGCTCTATGTGCGGCAGAACTTTGCGCCGCTGTTCGATGTGCCCGTCACGATCGCGGCAAGCGATCGGCCGCTCGGGACCCATGTCTTCACGGCCGAGGTCGACAAGTCCGACTCGAATGCGCTGCATTGGTCGGTGGTGTCGCTGCCCGTCGCCGTCCGCGCCGCCGCGCGCGACGAGGATGGTCACGTGGTGCGCCGGCAGCGTGGCGCTGCCGTGATCCCCGTTGCCGCAAAGCCTGTCATCACGCCTGATAGCCCGGCCGAGGCACTGGATCGCATCACGATCCCGGCCGACGCCATGGCGAAGATCAACGAGATGCTCACCACCGGCGGCTCGGTGATCGTGTCCGACCAGGGCATCAACCAGGGCGAGACCGGCGAAGGCACCGACTTCATCGTCCGCCTGTACTGAGCCTGTGTCGCGATAACGCGGTGTTGAGCAGGCCAGTCGCAACGGCGGGGTAAGCTCCGCCCCGGATCACATCCGTGGGACACCGCCATGTTGAACCGCAGAACCGTCATCACCACTGCGCTGCTCGCAGCAGCCACATCGGCAACGCGCGTGCGGGCCGATGGCGGCATGAGCCGGATCCCGGCTTACGCCTTTTCATTCCCCGCTTTGTCCGGTGACGACATCAGGCTCGCCGCCTTCACCGGTAAACCGCTGCTGGTCGTCAACACGGCCTCGCTGTGCGGTTACACGCCACAATATGCCGGGCTGCAGGAGCTTTGGACCGAGTTTCACGCGCGCGGCCTTACCGTGATCGGCGTGCCCTCCAATGATTTCGGCGGCCAGGAGCCTGGCGGCACCAGCGAGATCTCGGAGACCGCGCACCACCAATACGGAGTTACCTTCCCGATTGCGGCTAAGGCGGTCGTGACAGGGGCGAAGGCCCATCCCTTCTACAAATGGGCGGCCGAGGCGCGGCCGAAGGAGGTTCCGAAGTGGAACTTCCACAAATACCTGATCGGCCGCGACGGTTATATCGCCGAGGTGTTTCCTTCAGCCGTGGAGCCGGCCGACACGCGCGTCAAAACCGCGATAGCCCGGGCATTGGCCGATAGTTGATGGGCCGGCGGCAACGCGGTTGGGCACAATTGCGGCGAAGCGCCAAACAGCCGTTGCAATGGCGATGGAGCACCATCTAGGCTAAGATGGTGAGGGGCAGGAAGGGTTCGGCCGGAGGCGAAAAGCCACGGCGGACCAACGGGATCAATCTCGAGGACAACACCATGCGTGTGGCGGCAAAACTGATTTTGGCAAGCGCGATGTCTGTTGCGCTGACAGGCGCGGCATGGTCGCAGACCCCTGCCGCAAAACCCGCAGCCGCCACCCAGGCCGCGCCCGCAGCAGCACCGGCCGCAGCCGCAGCTCCAGCAGCCGCTGCCCCCGCGGCAGCTGCTGCGCAACCGAGCGCAGCCTTCCCGCCCCCGCCGCAACAGGCGCCGCAGCCGGCGCGCGCCGCCTGCAACAATCCGAACGCGCTGGGCGTCGCCCGCACCGTGGAGATCGACACGACAGGCGGCCCCGGCTTCGGCTTCGAGCATTTCAAGGAGCTCGACTTCCTGCGCGACAAGGAGGTCGTCCTGACCTTCGACGACGGTCCCTGGCCGCGCAACACGCCTGCCGTGCTGAAGGCGCTCGCCGACCAATGCACCACCGGCATTTTCTTCTCGATCGGCAAGCACGCCACCTACGAGCCGGAGATCCTGAAGCAGGTCTACGCGGCCGGTCACGTCATCGGCACCCACACCTGGTCGCACGCCAACCTCAACGACAAGAAGCTGAACGAAGCGCAGCGCAAGGACGAGATCGAGAAGGGCATCAGCGCCGTGAAATGGGCGCTCGGCGGCATCTCGCCGGCCGCGTTCTTCCGCTTCCCGGCGCTGCAACATCCGCCGGAGATGGTCACCTATCTCGGCAACCGCAATGTTGCGATCTTCTCCTGCGACATCGACTCCTTCGACTTCAAGGCCTCGAAGCCCGAGAAGGTGATCGAGACCGTGATGAAGAAGCTCGAGAACAAGGGCAAGGGCATCATCCTGATGCACGACTTCCAGAAGCACACGGCGGAAGCGCTGCCCGAGCTTCTGAACCGCCTCAAGGCCGGCGGCTACAAGATCGTGGCGATGCGCGCCAAGGCGCCGGTCGCTTCGCTCCCCGAATACGACCAAGAGCTGATGAAGGACGTCAAGCTGCCGACGGTCAGCACGCGCCCGGTCAATTCCGTGGTGACGACCGTTTCCGAATAGTCGTCATTTGTCGTTCCATTTCGAAGGCTACGTCATCGTCTCGGCGGACGGCATGCTTGCCGACGCCAGCCATGTCATGCCCAACAGTCTGAAGTTCGAAGGCGACAAGCTGTTCTTCGAGCAGGCGCTCGATGGCGCCGCGCTGATCGTGCACGGCCGCAACTCGCACGAGGGGCAGCCGAACTCGCCCAAGCGCAAGCGGCTGATCCTGACCCGCAAGATCAAGGCCCTCACCGTCGATCCCGAGATGCCAAACGCGACGCTGTGGAATCCGGACTATTCGAGCTTCGCGGAGGCCTGCGCGTTTGCCGATGTCGCCTCGGGGCGGGTCGCGATCATTGGCGGCCCCGTGGTGTTCGACATGTTCATGGACCGCTACGACACCTTCTGGCTGTCGGAAGCCCCCCATGTGCAGTTGCCCGGCGGAGAGGGCTGCTTCGTCGATGTGCCCAGACGGACGCCGCACGAGGTGCTGACGTCACACGGGATGACCCCAGGCACGCCTTACATGCTCGACGCAACGCATGACGTCACGGTCACGCCGTGGCGGCGGCCTAGAGCGTGATCCGGAAAAGTGTGAAGCGGTTTTCCCTCGCGACAAACGCGGAACGCGTTTGCGCGGAGATCATGCTCAAACAAAGAGCTAAAGCGCGATGAGGATTCAACCCAATCTCATCGCGCTTTAGCGCTCAAACGTCCCCGTAAGCCGTCTCGGCCGAGCGCGTCGCGCGGCCATAGCCCATGATCATGAACAGCGCGCCGATGATCGAAAGATTCTTCAGCGCGTCGATCACCACCGCGGCGTTCTCAGGCGCAGTCTGGTTCCAGAAATCGGAGAACAGGACGGTCGACACCGCGATGTAGATCACCATCAGCATTGCGAAGAAACGCGCGCCGAAATTCAGTGCGATCATCAGGCCTGCGACGATCTCGAGCCCGCCGATCGCAATCGCCAGGAGCTGCGGCGTGGTCATCGCGGTCGCCGTCTCGACCTGCTTGGCGTAGGGCGCGATCACATCGGGCACCACGATCTTGCCGGCAATGAAATCGGCCGTCGCCTGGATGGCGATGAGCTTGGTCGCGCCCGTGTAGATGAACAGCACGGCGAACAGGATCCGCCCGAAAGTCACGAACGCTGGCATGGTCGGCCCCTTGGCAAATGCTGAGCACGGAACGCGCTTCTAGGATTATGAAGAGTCCGTTTGCGGTTTTCAAACGGGGAAATGGGAAACTGAAAGTTATTCAAGAATGGTGGGGTGGCTGCTCCCTCTCCCCGTTGTTACGGGGCCACGACGGGCTTCGCTCGCGCTGCGAGGGTTGGGGTGAGGGGCTGCCTCAGCAATCACGATGAGAGTGGACTCGCGGAGACTCCCCCACACCCGGACTTTGCTTCCGCAAATTCCGGCCTCTCCCCGCGCGCGGGGAGAGGCGAAGGAGGCCACCACCCTTACGTAAACAACGTCGGCTGCTGCCGCGCTGCACGCTCCTGCGCCTCCACAACCGCGACCGCCGTCATGTTGAGGATGCCGCGCGCGGTCACCGAGGGCGTGAGGATGTGGGCGGTCCGCGCCGGGCCGATCAGGATCGGGCCGACGGGCAGCGCGTCCGCCAGCGACTTGATCATCTGATAGGCGACGTTGGCGGTGTCCAGGTTCGGCATGATCATGATGTTGGCCTCGCCCTCCAGCTTGGAGTGCGGCAGAACCATGCGCCGCGCTGCGGCCGAGAGCGCGGTATCGCCCTGCATTTCGCCATCGGCCTCGATCTCCGGGTGCTTCTCCTTCAGGAGCTGGGTCGCCCGGCGCATCTTGCGCGAGGAGTCGGTGTCGTAGCTGCCGAAATCGGAGTGCGAGACGAAGGCGATCTTCGGCTTGATGGTGAAGCGCTGGACGTGGACCGCCGCGAGCGAGGCGATCTCGGCGAGCTCTTCGGCGCTCGGATTGGGCCTCACTTGGGTATCGGCGATGAAGAACGCGCCCTTGCTGGTGATCAGCAGCGCAAGCGCCGCGTAATCGCTGATGCCGGGCGAGAAGCCGACGATCTCGCGGACATGACGCAGATGGCTCATATAGCGGCCTTCGACGCCGCAGAGCATCGCGTCCGCCTCCCCGCGCGTCACGGCGAGCGCGGCGATGACAGTGTTGTTGGTGCGAACCACCGTGCGCGCCGCATCAGGCGTCACGCCGCGGCGGCCGGCGACCTCGACATAAGACTGGACATAGGAGCGATAGCGCGGATCGTCCTCGGGATTGACGAGATCGAAATCCTTGCCCGCCTTGATCGAGAGGCCGAAGCGCTTGATGCGCGCCTCCACCACCGAGGGGCGGCCGACCAGGATCGGCGTCGCCAGCTTCTCCTCCAGCACCACTTGCGTGGCGCGCAGCACGCGCTCGTCCTCGCCTTCGGCGTAGATCACGCGCACCGGCTGGGTCTTGGCCTTGGCGAACATCGGCTTCATGACGAGGCCGGAGCGGAAGGCGAAGCGCTCGAGCAGCGCGCGATATTCGTCGAAATTGGTGATCGGGCGCGTCGCGACGCCTGATTCCATCGCCGCCTTCGCCACCGCCGGCGCGATCCGCAGGATCAGCCGCGGATCAAAGGGGCTGGGGATCAGCGAGCCCGGGCCGAAGCCGCCCGTCTCGCCGGTGTCGAGGCTGCTCTGGGAGACTGCATCCGACGGCGCCTCGCGCGCGAGCTGCGCAATGGCCTCGACCGCGGCGTGCTTCATCTCCTCGTTGATGGCGCTGGCGCCGACATCGAGCGCGCCGCGGAAGATGAAGGGAAAGCACAGGACGTTGTTGACCTGGTTCGGATAGTCCGAGCGTCCGGTGCAGATCATGGCGTCGGGACGCACTTTTCGCGCTTCTTCCGGCATGATCTCAGGCGTCGGATTGGCCAGCGCCATGATCAGGGGCTTCTCGCCCATGGCCTTGGCCATCTCGGGCTTGAGCACGCCGGGTGCCGACAGGCCGATGAAGATGTCGGCGCCGCCGATGACGTCGCCGAGCGTGCGCTTGTCGGTCTTCTGCGCATAGACCGCCTTCCAGCGGTCCATCGAGGTGTTGCGGCCCTCATGCACGAGGCCGTCGATGTCGCAGACCCAGATGTTCTTGCGCTGTGCGCCCATCGACACGAGAAGGTTGAGCGTGGCGATCGCGGCGGCCCCTGCCCCCGACGCCACGATCTTGACGTCCGACAGCTTCTTGCCGTTCAGCCTGAGCCCATTGGTGATGGCAGCGGCAACGATGATCGCGGTGCCGTGCTGGTCGTCATGGAAGACCGGGATCTTCATGCGCTCCTTCAGCTGCGCCTCGATCTCGAAGCACTCCGGTCCTCGGATGTCTTCCAGATTGATGCCGCCGAAAGTCGGCTCGAGCGCAGCGACCGTCTCGACCACGCGGTCGATGGTGTCGGCGGCGATCTCGATGTCGAACACGTCGATGCCGGCGAATTTCTTGAACAGGACGGCCTTGCCCTCCATGACAGGCTTGGAGGCCAGCGGGCCGATATTGCCGAGGCCGAGCACGGCGGTGCCGTTGGAGACAACGGCGACCAGATTGGCGCGGGTGGTCAGGGTCGCGGCTTCCGCCGGGTTCTTGGCGATCTCGGTACAGGCGGCCGCAACGCCCGGAGAATAGGCAAGCGCGAGGTCGCGCTGGTTGGCCAGCGGCTTGCTCGCCTGGATCTCGAGCTTTCCGGGGCGCGGCAGACGGTGATAGGCCAGCGCCGCCTGGTGGAGATCATCAGAATAGGACGACATGCGGTCTCTTGCCTCGCGTTACCGGCCTCAAAATGCATCATCCGGAGCGGTCGTCCAAGCGGACGCTATTTCCGGGTCGTGGAAACGGGATGAAGCACGGCCGAAGGCCCGGTGGCAACATCCGATTGTGTCCCCATCAACAGGGCCATCCGTCAAATATCTGAAAGCGCTAGCTTTCCCTAGACCTTGCGACGTTTCCCAAATATGGCAGGTTGCGCAGCACACTACGAGCAACTGGAGCTGGGAATGAAGCGGATCCTGATCGGCCTGATCGTTGTAGCCGTGCTCGCCGTGGGCGGGTGGTTCGGCTTCAACGCCTATGCCAAGCACCGCGCCACCGCCGAGGTCGAGGCGGCGTTCGAGCAGATCCGCAAGCAAGGCGGCAAGGCGAGCCACGGCAAGGTCGAGTTCGATTTGCGGACGCGCACCTTGGCTATCGAAGACATCGTCATCGATCCCGGCAAGCAGCCGCAGGCGCAGGTCAGGATCGCCGGCATCAAAGGCATTGGCGTTCGCCAGGTCGACGAACTCAGGGTTTCAGCCGACAGCATCGACATCACCGACTTTGAGGTCGCGCTGGACCAGATTGGTCCGGCCAAGCTGAAGGTGTCCTACAAGCTCCCGCAGCTCACGATTCGCGACTATGCCGGTCCCGTCCACAGCAGCTGGACTGCACTGCCGGACAACTCCCTGATCGAGATGTACCGCTATGCGCTCGACCAGTATGTCGGGATCAGGGCGTCATCGCTCACGGCCCCGACCCTGACAATGACCTTCGATTCCGGCGGCTCGGCCGGCGGCAGCGGTGAGGTCACCTACTCAGGGCTGGCGATCCAGAACATCGTGCACGGCAAGGTCGACGCGATGAAAGCGGATCGCGCGACCATTTCGATCGACGTGAAGCAGCCGGGCAAGCCGGACAGGCTGACGGGCGAACTATCGAACATCGCCGTCGACGATTTCGATGCGACCGTGATCCGCGCCGCGCTCGATCCGCAGACGACGGCTGACGACAACTACCGTCGTGTCTACCGGCAGGTCTCCGCTGGCCCCTATGTGCTCAAATCGGCACAAGGGGTGCGCGTCGATATCGACAGCTTCAGCATGAGCGACATCGCCGTTCAGCCGTCGAAATTCCGCCTGGCCGACCTGTTTGCAGCGCTGCCGCAGGACAAATCAGCCCCGCCGACGCCGGCGCAAACGCGCGAGATCATGGAGAAGCTTGCCAGCTTCTACGAAGGCCTTCGCATCGGCAAGATCGAGATGGGCAAGACGTCGATGGCAACGCCGCAAGGCACGGGCAGCATCAATCTTGTCAGGTACCAGGATGGCGAATTCGCGATCGAAGGCGTCGACACGGCGTCTCCGCAGGGTCAATTCAAGATGGAGCGCTTCGCGCTGAAGTCCTTCAGCGTCGGGAACCTGATGCGCTGGGCCGCAGACCTCACGAAGAGTGCCGGGCGGCCGCCCTCGCCGGATCAAATGCTAGGGCTATTCGGCGTGCTGGCGGGTGCCGAGATCAAGGGCGTGGTTGCGCCCTTCAAGACCACCAAGAAGCTGGTCACGATCGACACGGTGAGCCTCGACTGGGGGCAGCTGGTCGGCTCGATCCCGAGCAAGGCGCACGTGGTTGCGAAATTTGTCACGCCGACCGATCCGTCCGACCCGAAGCAACTCCCGTTGATCGGCGCCGGGATCGACAAGCTCGCAATCGACCTCGATCTTGGCGCGGCGTGGACAGAACAGTCGAACAGCTTCGCCCTGGCGCCGGCGACGCTCGACATCGGAGGGATCGCAAAAGCGCAATTGGGCATCACGCTCGGCAATGTGTCGCGCGAGGTGTTTTCGACCGATCCCGCGCAGCTCATGGGCCAGGCAGCAAGGATCGAGGCCGGCGCGCTCGCGTTCGCGCTGCGTGACAATGGCGGCGTCGAAGCCGCAGCGACGCAGTACGCTCGCAGTCAGAATGTGAGCCGCGACGCCGCACGCCAGGCGCTCGCCGACAGCGTCAGGGTGCATCGGGAGGAGATCGCCTCCGCCAATCCGGATGCTGGTGCGGCGGTGGACGCCATCGCCAGCTTCATCGAGACGCCGGGCCAGACGCTCGTCATCAAGCTGACACCCCGCGCCAAGGCACCGCTGATGCAGATCATGCAACTGCTGCAGACCGATCCACAGAGCGCATTGGCGCAATTCCGGATCGAGGCGTCGACGGGGCTGTAGGGGAAAGGCGCCGCTCTCTCCCCGTCATTGCGAGGAGCCCTTGCGACGAAGCAATCCAGGATCCTTCCGCGGAAAGACTCTGGATTGCTTCGCTGCGCTCGCAATGACGATGTGGGTGCAGCGCGGCCTCTCTCCGCATCCGCCTTCGCTGAAGCTTCGGCGAGACAAGCGCGGGGAGAGGCGGAAGCAACCTCACTTCTGCGGCAGGTTCACCCGCACATGCAGCTCGCGGAGCTGTTTGGTCGTGGCTTCCGACGGCGCACCCATCAAGAGGTCGGCATATTGCTGGTTCATCGGGAACAGCGATATCTCGCGCAGATTGTTGGTGCCGCACAGGAGCATGACGATGCGCTCGAGGCCGGCGGCCATGCCGCCATGCGGCGGCGCACCGTACTGGAACGCGCGGTACATGCCGCCGAACCGCTCGACGACCTCCTGCTCGCCATAGCCGGCGATCTCGAATGCCTTCACCATCGCCTCGGGCACATGGTTGCGGATGCCGCCCGACGCCATCTCGTAGCCGTTGCAGGCGATGTCGTACTGGAACGCCTTGATGGTCAGCGGATCCTGCGACTTCAGCGCGTCGAGTCCGCCCTGCGGCATCGAGAACGGGTTGTGCGAGAAGTCGACCTTCTTGTTCTCCTCGTCATACTCGTACATCGGGAAGTCGACGATCCAGGCGAACGCGAACTGATCCTTGTCGATCAGGTTCAATTCCTCGCCGACCTTGGTGCGCGCCATGCCGGCGAACTTCCAGAACTTCTCCGGGTCTCCGGCCACGAAGAACGCGGCATCACCCTCCTTGAGATGGAGCTGTTCGCGGATCGCGGCCGTGCGGTCCGGGCCGACATTGTTGGCAAGCGGCCCCGCGCCCTCGCCGCCCTCGCGCCACATGATGTAGCCGAGGCCGGGCTGACCTTCGCCCTGCGCCCACGAGTTCATACGGTCGCAGAAGGCGCGGCTGCCGCCACCCTTGCCCGGGATTGCCCAGACCTGGTTCTTCGGGTCTTCGAGCATGCGCGCGAACACCTTGAACCCGGAGCCGCGGAAGTGCTCCGACACGTCCTGCATCTCGATCGGGTTGCGCAGGTCTGGCTTGTCGGTGCCGTATTTGCGCAGCGCCTCAGCAAACGGAATCCGCGGCCAGTTTCTGGTGACACGCTTGCCGTTGGCGAACTCCTCGAACACGCCGGTGATGACCGGCTCCATCGCGGCGAACACATCGTCCTGGGTGACGAAGCTCATCTCGACGTCGAGCTGGTAGAACTCCGGCAGACGGTCGGCGCGCGGGTCCTCGTCGCGGAAGCAGGGCGCGATCTGGAAGTAGCGGTCGAAGCCCGACATCATCAACAGCTGCTTGTACTGCTGCGGCGCCTGCGGCAGCGCGTAGAACTTGCCGGGATGGATGCGCGACGGCACCACGAAGTCACGCGCGCCCTCCGGCGACGAGGCCGTCAGGATCGGCGTCTGGAATTCGAAGAAGCCCTGCTCCTTCATCCGCTTGCGCAGGGAGTCGACCACCGCGCCGCGCGTCATGATGTTCTGGTGCAGCTTCTCGCGACGCAAATCGAGGAAGCGGTATTTCAGGCGGATATCCTCGGGGTATTCCTGGTCGCCGAACACAGGCAGCGGCAGGTCGCCTGCCGGCCCGAGCACCTCGATCTCGCTGACGTAAACCTCGACCCTGCCGGTCGGCAGTTCGTCATTGTCGGTGCCTTCGGGGCGGCGGCGGACCTTGCCGTCCATCTTGACCACGAATTCCGAGCGCAGCTTTTCGGCCAGCGAGAACGCCGGCGAGTCCGGGTCGACCACGCACTGGGTCAGGCCGTAATGGTCGCGCAAATCGATGAACAGCACGCCGCCATGGTCGCGAACGCGATGGACCCAGCCCGAGAGGCGGATGGTCTCGCCGATGTTGCTCTCGCGGAGCGCGCCGCATGTATGTGACCGGTAGCGATGCATGGTCGTCCCAAAATCAATGTCGGAGGAAGCGAATCGGACGGCCTGAAACGACCGGTCCGAAGTTGCGGCAGGGTTTACCTCGGGAGGACCAAGGCGGCAACCAAGGGAACGCCCTGTTTTGGGCCCCGACGGTCCCTTTTTGGACCATTTGGGCCCAAGCCTTTGCCATCGGGCATTCCAGCCCTATCTTGAGGTCATGACGGTCCATTTTCCCTTCCAGAATTCCTATTCGGCGCTGCCGGACAGCTTCTTTGCCCGCGTCGCGCCGACCCCCGTATCCGCGCCCCGGCTGATCAAGCTGAACCGGCCGCTGGCGGTCCAGCTCGGGCTCGATCCTGATGTGCTGGAGACCCCGGAAGGCGCCGAAATCCTGGCCGGCAAGACGGTTCCCGCAGGCGCTGATCCTATCGCCATGGCCTATGCCGGCCATCAGTTCGGGCATTTCGTGCCACAGCTCGGCGACGGCCGTGCCATCCTGCTCGGCGAGGTCATCGACCGCGACGGCGTCCGGCGCGACATCCAGCTCAAGGGCTCGGGTCCCACCCCGTTCTCCCGCCGCGGCGATGGCCGCGCCGCGCTTGGGCCGGTGCTGCGCGAGTATATCGTCAGCGAAGCCATGTTCGCGCTCGGCATTCCCACCACGCGCTCACTCGCCGCCGTTATCACCGGCGAGCCCGTCATCCGCGAGACCGTGCTGCCCGGCGCGGTGCTGACGCGCGTCGCTTCGAGCCACATCCGCGTCGGCACCTTCCAGTTCTTCGCCGTCCGCCGCGACACCGATGCGATCCGCCGGCTCGCCGATCATGTGATCGTCAGGCACTATCCGGACCTGCTTCACGCCGAGCGGCCCTATCACGCCCTGCTCGCCGGCGTCGTCGCGCGCCAGGCCGAGCTCATCGCGCGCTGGCTGCTGGTCGGCTTCATCCATGGTGTGATGAACACCGACAACAGCTCCATCTCCGGTGAGACCATCGATTACGGCCCCTGCGCCTTCATGGATGCCTACAATCCCGCCCAGGTGTTTTCGTCGATCGACGAGATGGGACGCTACGCCTACGCCAACCAGCCGCGCATCGCCCTGTGGAATCTGACGCGCCTTGCCGAATGCCTGCTGCCCCTGTTCTCCGACGACCAGGAAAAGGCGGTCGCGGAAGCGCAGGACATTCTCGGCGCTTTCTCCGAGACGTTCAGCGCCGCCTATCAGGCCGGCCTGCGCAGGAAGGTCGGCCTGTTCACCGAGCGTGACGGCGACGAGGCGATGATCCAGGACCTGCTCGACGCCATGGCGAAGAACCAGGCCGACTTCACCCTCACCTTCCGCAAGCTCGGTGATGCCGCAGGCGACGACAGCACCGACGTCCGCGCGCAATTCATGGAGCCGGCGGCCTTCGACGAGTGGGCCGGCCGCTGGCGCGCGCGCATCGCGCTGGAGCCACAGAGCGCGACTGAGCGGAAGGCCGCGATGCACACCGTCAACCCGATCTTCATCCCGCGCAACCACCGCGTCGAGGCCGTGATCCAGGCGGCAGTGAACGATGACAATTACGCACCGTTCGAGGAGCTGGTGAAGGTGCTGGCCAAACCGCTCGAGGAGCAGCCGGAGTACACAGCCTACGCCGATCCGCCGCTGCCGGATCAGCGGGTGCTGCAGACGTTCTGCGGGACGTGAGGTAGGCGGGCCCTCGCACCTCGCCCGTCCGGTCAGCCTCGCAAGGCGCGCGCCCGGCGACGCTCTGCGGATTTTCCGATAACGCCATAATGCCGGTGTTTTGCCCGACGTGTCAACGGATGTCGAACGCGTCTTTGCCGTTCGTCCGGCAACCACCGGCTACTGTGCATGGGGTTGTTTTCAATCTTTTAGCGCGATCGGGCGACTACCGCACCGCGAGATGAGCGGATTGACCACCGCTGCCGTTCTGCCCAACAATTTGGCGCATAGGCAACCACTGTCATCAAACTGAAACACTCTCACTCTAACCGGCTGGCGGGCCGTCTTGCCGGAGGCGCCCGTCCTCCAAGAGTCCTGACAAGCGCGCCATGCCCTTCAAGTTCATCCACATCACCGACACGCATCTCGCCAACCCCGGGCTGAAGCTTTATGGCCTCGACCCGCGCGCGCGGCTTGATGCGGCGATCGCCGACATCAACAAGCACCAATCGGATGCCGCCTTCGCGGTCGTGACCGGCGACCTCACCCATTGGGGCGAGCCCGAGTCCTACGCCAATTTCGCAGAGGCGATGGCCGCGCTGAAAATGCCGTACATCGCCATGGTCGGCAATCACGACAAGCGCGTGACCTGTCTCGACAGCCTGAAAGCCGCGCCGCGCGATCCCAATGGTTTCGTGCAGGGCACCCGCACCACAGACCACGGCCTGTTCGTGTTCCTGGACACGCTGGACGAGAACAGCCATGCCGGCGAGATGTGCGCAAAGCGTTTCGAGTGGCTTTCGAAGACGCTGTCCGCCGCGCCAGCCGACCAGCAATTCGTCGTGTTCATGCATCACCCGCCCTTCCCGGTCGGCGTCCACGCGATGGACGAGATCGCGCTGAAGCAGAGCGCCGAATTCGCCGAGGTGATCGCCCCCTATCGCGCGCGCATCCGTCACCTCTTCTTCGGTCATGTGCACCGGCCGATCTTCGGCAGCTACGGCAAGATCCCGTTCTCGACGTTGCGCGGCACCAACCACCAGGTCTGGTTCGAGCTCGATGCCAACGCCGCCGACCATCTGGCAAGCCACGAGCCGCCGGCCTATGGCGTGGTGCTGATCGACGACGAGAACCTCGTCGTGCACAGCCACGACTTCCTCGACACCAGTCTGCGCTTCCCCTTCGACCCGCCCGCGGGCGTCGACGGCCGCGACTATGCGCTCAATTTCCCGGCACGGTGACATGAGCCTCGCAGAACCCGCGGCTCTCCCGGTCGCGGCATCGGCGCCGCCGCGCCTGCATATCGTGACGCGGTTCGCCGCGCGCCTCAAAGCTTCACTCCCAGCCTATCTACTGCTGCTGCCCTCGGTGGTTTTCCTCGCGCTGTTCACTTACGGTGCGATGGGACGCGTGGTCATCGATGCGCTCTACCAGCGCGCCACACCGAAGGCGCCGCTGCGGTTTGTCGGCCTCGACAATATCGCTGCGGTGCTGGCGGACCCGGCCTTCACCGGCGCTGTCGTCAACAACGCGATCTACGCCATCGGCACCGCGATCCCCAGCATCGGCCTCGCGCTCTTGTTCGCGCTGGCGCTCGCGCGCACCAATGCGGTGACAAGCGCACTGCGGGCTGCGCTGTTCCTGCCGGTGCTGATCCCGATGGTCGCGGCATCCGCGCTATTCCTGTTCATATTCCTGCCCAATGTCGGCCTGCTCGACTACTATCTCGGCCGGCTGCTGCCGGTGCTGCCGAACTGGCTCGGCGACCCCGACATCGCGCTCTACGCGATCATGGTCATCACCATCTGGAAGAACGCGGGCTATTACATGCTGTTCTTCCTCGCCGGCCTCCAGGCTGTGCCGGAGGATGTGATGGAGGCGGCGCATCTCGATGGCGCCGGTCCCTTCATGCGGCTGCGCTACATCATCCTGCCGGAGCTCAAGCCGACCTTCCTGTTCGTCACAGTCATTGCCACGCTCAACGCTGTGACGCAGGTCGACCACGTCTTCGTCATGACCAAGGGCGGCCCGTCGAACGCCACCAATCTCGTGCTGTTCTACATCTACCAGCAGGCCGTCGAACATTACGACATCGGCATGGCTTCGGCCGCAACGCTACTGACCCTCGCCGCCCTGATGGCGCTCACTGCGCTGTCGTTCCGCACCATGGCGAAGCGCGAGGGCGGGCCATGAAGCTGATCGACAAGCTGTACAAGGACGCCCCGCTCGCCACCCGTAACGAGATCACGCCAAAACTCGGCTTCCTACTGACGGTGCTGCTCGCGCTCGCTTGGTTGATCCCGTTCCTGTGGATGGGGGTTGCGAGCCTGCGCCCGGCCTCCGACGGCATCAACCTGATGGCCGAGCTGATCCCGAGCCTCAAACCGACGCTCGACAATATCAGGGACGCCTGGGAGATCGGCGACTTCCCGCGCTACTTCCTCAACACCACCATCATCTGCACCGGCATCCTCCTGGTGCAGTTCTTCACGATCACGCTGGCGGGCTTCGCGTTCGCGCGGCTCGATTTCGCCGGCAAGACGCTGATCTTCTATCTGTTCCTGATGCAGCTGATGCTAGTGCCGGTGTTGCTGATCGTGCCGAACCTGCGCATCATCGCGCAGTTTGGCCTCTACGACACGCTCGCCGGCGTGATGATGCCGTTCTTCGCCTCCGCCTTCGGCACCTTTCTGATGCGCCAGGCGTTCGAGGCCATCCCGACCGAGCTGGAAGACGCGGCGCTGATCGATGGCGCCAGTCTGATCCAGCGCATCCGCCACATCTATGTGCCGCTGTCGATCCCGAGCTTCTCCGCCTTCGCCATCATCTCCGTCACCAGCCACTGGAACGACTTCCTGTGGCCGCTGATGGTGATCAACTCGCCGGACAAGCGGCCGCTCACGGTTGGCCTGTCGGTCTTCACCGCGACCGCCGAAGGCACGCAGGCCTGGGGCACCATCGCCGCCGGCACGCTGATGGTGATCGCACCGCTGCTCATCACCTTCCTGATCTTCCAGAAGCGTTTCATCAGTTCTTTCGTCACCTCAGGCATCAAATAGGAGATTTTCCGATGCTGTTCTCCCGCCGGCTCACGCTCGGCCTCGCCCTGGCAGGCTCTTTGGCAAGTGCGCTCGCCTTTCCGGCCCTCGCCGGTGAAGGTCCGACTGAGATCGACCTGTTCTTCCCCGTGCCCGTCGACGGCAAGCTCGCCCGCGACATGGGCACCTTGATCAAGGAGTTCAACGACGGTCACCCCGACATCAAGGCGACCGCCGTCTACACCGGCTCCTATGACGACACGCTGATCAAGACGCGCGCCTCGATCAAGGCCGGCAAGCCGCCGTCCGCCGTGATCATGTCGGCCAACTTCCTGCTCGACATGCAGATCGAGAGCGAGCTGACCAATCTCGACAGTCTGATTGCCGCCGACGGCAGCACCAAGGAGCAATTCCTCGGCCAGTTTTTCCCGGCGCTCAGCGGCAATGCGGTGATCAATCGCTCGGTCTATGGCGTCCCCTTCCAGAATTCGACGCCGCTGCTCTACATCAACGCCGACAAGGCCAAGGAAGCCGGCCTCGATCCGAGCAAGCCGCCGCAGACCTGGGCCGAGCTTACCGACTGGGCCAAGAAGCTCACCAAGCGCGAGGGCGACAAGGTCACGCAATGGGGCATCGCGATCCCCTGCGCCTATGACTATTGCGGCTGGATGATGGAAACGCTCACCATGACCAACGGCGGGCGCTACTACAACGAGGAGTTCGGCGGCGAAGTCTATTACGACACACCTTCGATGCTCGGCGCGCTGACCTGGTGGAGCGACCTCGTGAGCAAGCACAAGGTTCACCCGCCCGGCGCCACGCCTGGCCCTGCGGTCAGCACCTCCTTCATCTCCGGCAACGCCGCGATGATGATGCTGTCGACGGGCTCGCTGACCTATGTGCGCGAGAACGCCAAGTTCAACTACAAGGTCGCCTTCATCCCGCGCAATGTCCGCAACGCCGTGCCGATCGGCGGCGCCTCGCTGATCATTCCGGCCGGCGTCGAAGCCGACAAGCAAAAGGCCGCCTGGACGCTGATCAAGTGGATGACCTCGCCCGAGAAGAGCGCCTGGTGGAGCCGCGCCACGGGTTACTTCGCGCCCAACATGGCCGCCTACAAGACGCCTGACATGGTCGACTTCCTCAACAAGAACCCGGACGCCAAGACCGCTGTCGAGCAGCTCGACGTCGCCAAGCCCTGGTTCGCGACCTACAAGACCGTGCCGGTTCGCAAGAACCTCGAGGACGAGGTGATGCTGGTCCTCAACGGCAAGAAGCAGCCGAAGGAAGCCCTCGTCGCCGCTCAGAAAGCCGCGGATGAGACGCTCAAGCCGTACAATGCGGAAACGTCGCTGAAGCTGCCGTAAGGCTGCCCGCACCGGCAAACGAACATCGGCGCTCCGTCACGCGGGGCGCCGAATTTCTTTTGGTCGGGTACCCCCGTTAACCCCCCATCCACCATCCGACCGCCCGCGGCGCCGGTAACCACGAGAATTAACAGACCCTCAACGCACCCCCGACAAATCTAACGATGTTTCTGGAGATTTCCGCCGTGGATTTGCTGGTTTTCGAGTTCCTGGGATTGGCGCTGGTTGGCATGTGCCTGGTGGTGGTGGCGCTGCCCTGCGCCCGCAAATCCTCGCACCGGATCCGTTACGAATAGGAATTTTGCCCGCTTCAGGCGATTCTGGCCCCAATGCAAGGCTCGAATTCGCTTAGAGCCCCTTGACATCACAGCGCTTTCGGCAGAACGGCTGGTATCAAGTGTCATGGGCCGTTCATGGATTTGATTACCACCACCGCTGACCTCGCGGCTGCCTGCAGCCGGCTGGCCAAGCACCCCGTCATTACTGTCGATACCGAGTTCCTACGCGAGACCACCTATTACCCGCTGTTGTGCGTGGTGCAGATGGCCAGCCCCGAGGAAGCGATCGTCATCGACACCCTGGCCGAGGGTATCGACCTCAAGCCGTTCTTCGAGCTGATGGCCAACGAGGGCGTGCTGAAGGTCTTTCACGCCGCCCGCCAGGACATCGAGATCATCTGGCACCAGGCCAATATCATCCCGCATCCGGTGTTCGACACCCAGGTCGCGGCGATGGTGCTCGGCTATGGCGACAGCATCGCCTATGACGCTCTGGTCGAGAAGGTCACCGGCCACCGCCCGGACAAGACCCACCGCTTCACCGACTGGTCGCGCCGGCCGCTGACCAAGGAGCAGATGCACTATGCGGTGTCCGACGTCACGCATTTGCGCGATGTCTTCGCCGCGCTCGACGCCGATCTGAAGAAGCGCCGCCGCAGCGAATGGGTCTCCATCGAGATGGAAATCCTGACCTCGCCCAAGACCTACGACTTCCATCCCGAGCGCGCCTGGGAACGGCTGAAGACGCGGGTGCGCAAGCCAAAGGACCTCGCGGTCCTGATGGAAGTCGCTGCCTGGCGCGAGCAGGAGGCGCAGAGCCGCGACGTGCCGCGCGGCCGCGTGCTGCGCGACGAAGCTATCAGCGACATCGCCACTCACGCGCCGAACACGTTGGAGAAGCTCGCGCATCTGCGCTCGGTGCCAAAGGGCTTTGAGAAGTCCAAATGGGGCGCTGACATCGTCGCTGCCGTCGAGCGCGGGCTGGCGCGGGATCATTCCACGCTGCCGAAGCTGGAGAAGCCGCGCAACAATTCCAATGGCGCGGCCACCGTCGAGCTGTTGAAGGTGCTGCTGCGCATGACCGCCGAGCGTCACGCCGTGGCGAGCAAGGTGATCGCCACCGTCGATGATCTCGAAGAGATCGCGGCCGATGACGACGCCGACGTGCCGGCCCTGCGCGGCTGGCGCCGCGAGCTGTTCGGCGATGCCGCACTGAAGCTCAAGCGCGGCGAGCTGGCACTGGCGATCGAAAAGGGCCGCGTGATCGGAGTTCAGCGGGCGTAGTGGCGTTGCGTAGCAGGCGCGATTGCCAGCCACATCGTCATTGCGAGCGCAGCGAAGCAATCCAGAACTGTTTCCGCGGAAGGACTCTGGATTGCTTCGTCGCAAGGACTCCTCGCAATGACGAGGAGAGACCTCACGCCTGCGGCAGCTTCGCGACTTCGGGCTTCATATCATCCAGCACCCCCGTAATCGCCGCGACCAGCTCGTCGATCTGGGCCTTGGTGGTAATCAGCGGCGGGCAGATGGCGATGGCATCGAGCATGTTGCGCGCGATCACGCCGCGCTCCTGCAACATGCGGCTCGCCATGCCGCCGACGGCACCCGGCGTCGCGGCAGCAGTCTTGCGGCCCTTGTCGAGCACGAGTTCGAGCGCTGCGATCATGCCGACGCCGCGAACCTCGCCGACCAGCGGATGGCTGGTGAGCTCGCGAAGCTTGCTTTGCATGTAGCCGCCGAGCTCGGCGGCATGCGCGACCAGGCCACGCTCCTCGATGATCTTGAGGTTTTCCAGCGCAACCGCCGAGCCGACCGGATGCCCGCCCGCGGTGAAGCCGTGGCCGAGTACGCCGATCTTGTTGCTCTCGTCCGCGATCGGCTCGAACATGCGGTCGTTCATGATGATCGCCGAGAGCGGGAAATAGCTGGAGGTGATCTGCTTGGAGACCACGATCGCGTCGGGCTTGATGCCGTAGGTCTCGCAGCCGAACATCTTGCCGGTGCGGCCGAAGCCGCAGATTACCTCGTCGGCAACCAGCAGGATGTCGTACTTCTTCAGCACCGCCTGGATCTTATCCCAATAGGTCGCCGGCGGCACGATAACGCCGCCTGCTCCCATCACCGGCTCGCCGAAGAAAGCGGCGATTGTGTCAGGGCCTTCCTTCTGGATCAGTGCGTCGAGCTCCTCGGCCCGGCGCGTTGCGAACGCCTCCTCGCTCTCGCCGGGCGCGCCGTCCTTGTAGAAATGCGGCGAGCCCGTGTGCAGGATATTCGGCAGCGGCAGGTCGAACGAGCGGTGGTTGTTGGGCAGGCCCGTGAGGCTTGCGGACGCAATGGTGACGCCGTGATAGGCGCGCATCCGGCTGATGATCTTCTTTTTCTGCGGCTGACCGAGCGAATTCGAACGATAGGCGATCAGCTTGAGGACGGTGTCGTTCGCCTCCGAGCCGGAATTGGTGAAGAACACCTTGCTCATCGGCACAGGCGCGAGCGCAACCAGCTTCTCGGCGAGGTCGATCGAGGGCCCGTGCG
The DNA here is from genome assembly GCF_028128895.1 of Bradyrhizobium sp. CCBAU 11434. Classification (NCBI taxonomy): domain Bacteria; kingdom Pseudomonadati; phylum Pseudomonadota; class Alphaproteobacteria; order Hyphomicrobiales; family Nitrobacteraceae; genus Bradyrhizobium; species Bradyrhizobium sp. CCBAU 11434. Next base: position 943,899 of record NZ_LBJX01000011.1, on the reverse strand, counting down.
ATTTGGCCGAGAACGTGTGATAAAACGGCAGTGCCTGCATCTGCTTGTGCGCGGCTTCCACCAGCCGCTTCTCGTTGAAGCCCAGCCCGACGCTCCACAGGCCCGCCATGGCCTCGAAATAGCGTTTGCCCGACGCGTCGAACACGTAGGGCCCCTCGCCGCGCTCAATCACCAGGGGACCTGCCTGCTGATGGGCGCGCGCGTTGGTATAGGCGTGGAGCTGGTAGGCCACATCGCGGGCTTCTTGCGAATTGGGCAGCATCGTCATCGCGGGGATTCCCTAACTGGTGCGTCATCCGACGTCATGACGCAGCCTCCATCCGAAGATGAGGCTTGTCCAAACAAAACGTCGATACCTTGGCTATTGCGCTGCGCCGCAACTTGCAACGTCATTTCGTTGACAGCGCGTGCACATGAGCGTTGCAGGAAAGCAGCGCTGGCGTTTTGACATCCGGCCGCGTCGCCGCGGTTAATTCCGCCGGGCCAGCACGAAGGCCGCGACCGCGGCCACCAGCGCCGGGACCGCCGCCGCGGCAAACAGCGACTGCGCCCCCATGTCGCGGGCCAGCATCGCTCCGCCGACGAGCGGTCCCACGATCGAGCCGATGCGGCCGATGCCGAGCGCCCATCCCACGCCGGTCGATCTGATCGCCGTCGGGTAGAATGTCGCCGTCAACGCGTTCGAGGCGATCTGCCCCCCGACAATGCAGAATCCGGACGCAAAGATCGCGATCGTGACCAGGACGATCGACTGGCTGGCCAGGCCGATGGCCACGACCGCCCCCGCGGCGACGAGATAGGTCAGCGACAGCGCACGAAACGAGAAGCGATCGATGAAATGGCCGAGCGTGAAGGTGCCGACGACACCGCCGACCTGCAGCATGGCGCCGATCGCGGCGGCCGCCGACACCGAGACGCCGAGATCATTCAACACGGTGGGGAGCCAGTTCGAGAGCAGATAAAGGTCGAGCAGGCTCATGAAGAACACGATCCAGAGCAAAAGAGTCACCCATCCGCGCCCCTCCGCAAACAGATGTGCGACAGGCAGGCCCTCCAATTTCGGCTCCTGCACAACGAATTTCGCCTCGCTGGCAAAAGGCGTATTCGGGGCGATCTGCTTCAGAAGCTTCGCCACCTCGTGGTCGCGGCCGCCGACCATCGCGAGGAACCGGATCGATTCCGGCAGTGCCTTGAGCAGGAACGGCAGCAGCAGGAGCGGCACGACGCCGCCGACCAGAAACACCGAGCGCCAGCCAAAGGCGGGAATCAGCGCAGCGGCGAGCAGCCCGCCCAGGGCCGCACCGATCGAAAAGCCCGCGAACATGATCATCACAAGCGTGGCGCGACGGCGATGCGGACTGAATTCGGAGGTGAGCGCGACGGCGTTCGGCATAGCACCACCCAGCCCTAGCCCGGTCAGCACACGTAACGCGATCAACCAATTTGCGTCCGGCGCGAACACGCTGAGCAAAGTCCCGATGCCAAACACCAGCGTGCTCGCGAGGATGATGCGACGACGGCCGATCCTGTCGGCCATCGGACCGAAGATCAGCGCGCCGATCATGAGCCCGAGAAGTCCGGCGCTGAACACCGGCCCGAGGCTGCTGCGCACGAGCTTCCATTCCTGCGCCACGGCTGGCGCGACATAGCCGATAGCCTGGGTGTCGAAGCCGTCGATGAACAGCACGGCGGCACACACCAGCAGCACCCGCATCTGAAAGGCACCGACCGGCTGCCGGTCGACAAAGGCGGGAACGTCGACCGTATCGGCTGCGGCCTCGCTCATTGCTGTGACGGCCATGCGCGCCCTCCCCGGTCACCCTGCATTATTTTTCCTTCACTAATCTCTTATAGTGAGATTATTGTCAGCGCAAGCTGCGAGGATTTCGTTGTTTTACGGCCTCTCCAAACGCGCCTCATACGGTCAAACGCAAAGCTGGAAACGAACCGAAATTGGTCAAGGCAAACAGTCAGGATCGGGTCCTTGCCCTGCTCGATCTCTTCACCGAGGCACGTCCGCAATGGTCGCCCGAGGAACTCATGAAGGAACTCGGCTACACCAGGCCGACGCTGTATCGCTATCTGAAGAGCCTGAAGGACAGCGGCTTCGTCATGCCGACGCGCGGCGGGCGGTTCGCGCTTGGGCCCCGCGTGGTCGAGATGGATTATCTCAGCCGCCGCTCCGATCCGCTGATCGCAACTGCCACGCCGCACCTCGAACGCCTCGCCGCGGCGTATCCCTGCACGGCACTCATCGTGCGCTGGTACGGCGACAAGATGCTGTGTGTAGCCTCGATCGCATCGGCCGTTGCGCCGGCGAGCAGCTATCCGCGCGGCAGACCGATGGCGATGGGACGCGGCGCGATTGCGCGCTCGATCATGGCCTTCCTGCCCAAGCAGCGCGTCATGCCGCTGGTCTCGCGCTACGCCGATGATCTGCGCAACGTCGGCGTCGGCGACACGCCCGACGACGTCCTGGCGGCGCTGAAGCGCGTGCGGCGCGCGGGCGTTGCCGTTGCCTTCGGCGAAGTGACGGCCGGCGCGGTCGGGATTGCCGCACCGATCCTCGATACTGGATATCCGATCGCGAGCCTCTGCATCACGATCGGCGGGCAGCATGCCAATGGCGAATTGATCGACCGCATTAGTTCGGAGGTCCGCGAAGCGGCACGGCAGATCTCGGCCGCAGCCGACGATGATGCAAAATAATCTCATCATTTGAGATTCAACTTGACGAAATGTCAGTGACGACCCATCAGAACAAGCGGTCGCGCCAGGCGCGGCAACAGGTACGGGGAAGCGACGTGACACAGGCTCAGGCGAACAACGGGGCGCCCGTCGTGATCGTCGGCGGCGGACCGGTTGGAATGGGTCTGGCGATCGGACTTGGCCAGCGCGGCATCAAGACCATCGTGGTCGAGCGCTATGAGCAACCGCTGCCGATCCCCAAGGGACAGAACCTCACGCAGCGGACGATGGAACATTTCGATTTCTGGGGCGCGGAGGCGGCGCTGCGGGCAGCCCGCACCATTCCACCCGATTACGGCATCGGCGGAATGACCAGCTACGGCACGCTGCTCAGCGGCACCAATTACAATTGGCTCCAGCGCGAACTGGTTCGGCCGTTTTATTTCACCGACAATGAGCGCCTGCCGCAATACGCAACCGAAGCCGTGCTGCGGCAGCGGGCAGCGCAGCTTCCCGATATCGATCTGCGCTATGGCTGGACTTGTCAGGACGTGCGGTCTGATGCCGATGGCGTCGTCGTCGAAATCGTCAACGGCGAAGGGACGAAGCAGAGCTTGCGCGCCGATTATGTTGTCGGCTGCGACGGCAGCCGATCAATCGTGCGCGAGCACGCGGGTATCACCCAGACCCGCTCCGACCACGATCGCCTGATGGTTCTCCTGGTGTTCCGTTCAACCGAATTGCATCGCTTGCTCAGCAAATATCCGGGCAAGTCCTTCTACAACGTGCTGCATCCGGACCTCGAGGGCTACTGGAAGTTCTTCGGCCGCGTCGATCTCGGCACCACCTGGTTCTTCCACGCCCCAGTGCCCAATGACACCACGCGCGACAATTTCGATTTCCGGCGCCTGCTTCACGAGGCCGCGGGCGCAGAATTCGACGTCGAATTTGAGCACATCGGATTTTGGGATCTGCGTTTCACGCTCGCAGACAGCTACCGCGCAGGCCGCATCTTCGTCGCCGGAGACGCCGCGCACAGCCACCCGCCCTACGGCGGCTATGGCATCAACAGCGGCTTCGAGGACGCCGTTAATCTGGCGTGGAAGCTCGCTGCAACCCTGCATGGCTGGGCACCCGCCGCTCTGCTCGACAGCTACGATGCCGAGCGCCGCCCGGTCTTTGCGTCCACTGCGCGCGACTTCATCGAGGCATCGATCTTCCGCGATCGGGATTTTCTGCGGCAACACGATCCGGCGCGGGACCCGGCGGATTTCGATGCTGCCTGGCACGCACGTCATTCCGGCGCGCGCGCGGAGGTCAACGCCTTCGAGCCGAATTACGAGGGATCGCCGATCGTATTCGGCCCGACCGGCGGCGTCAGCAGCGCGATCGGCTCGCACGCCTATGCGGCGCGCGCCGGCCATCATCTGGCGCCGCAGCCTCTGTCGTCGGGCAAGAATGTCTTCGAGGAAATAGGCGACGGCTTCACGTTGATCGATTTGACTGAAAACACCGCGGGAGCCGCCTTCGAGCGAGCCGCCGCAGGGCTTGGCATCCCGCTGAAGGTGATCCGGGATACCGCCTCAGACGGCCGTGAGAGATATGAGGCGCGGCTGATCCTGGTGAGGCCCGATCAGTTTGTTGCTTACGCGGGCAACAACGACGGCGCCGACGCATCTCAGATCCTGGGGCGCGCCGTCGGTCGATCCTGACGAGATCGCTCGGCCGCTGGCACGCAAACATCAGGCCGTACCGTCGTCGTCATCGCAGACAGCGTTGATAGCTTCCTTCACCTCGACCAGCGCCATCGACAGCAAATAGACGGTCGTGGGCAGACCGATCCGGCGCGCTGCCTCGAGGGCACGCGATAGGTCGCTCGCCAGTTCCTTGAGCTCGTTTCCCCGTGACAATGTCCCGCCTGTCCATCCGCCGATCGCGTCCGCCTAGACCGCGACGGCGCCGCTGCTTCTGATCAATTCAGCGCTGGACTGGACAGTAGCAAAATTGCCGATGACATTCATCAGCGACTGCTTGTAGTCGGCCGCTTCGCCCGTGGCCGGCTGTCGGCAGGCCACGGCATCGCCGACCACCCGGCAACGGTGGCTCCGATGAAACCCTTCGACCACAGTGGCAAGGATCGTCTCGTCGAGGGAAAAGCCCGTCATCACGCAGCGCACGTTACGGAGGCTGGACATGTGGTCGGCGAAACGGGAGGAGCTGTAAGCCGAAGGCAACGCGTGCTCGAACGTCATCTCGCCGGGCCGGGGCTTGGCTTCGGCGATCCAATCGGTCAGCCTGGATGACGGATCGAACCACGCTGCCTCCGCAACCCGTTTCAGATGCATCACTGGCCAGAGGTTGCTCCGCCACAACGCCAGCAGCTCCAGGCAGCGCAGGATTGCGGCGTCGCCGTCGAGAATGACATGGCGACGCCCCGGGATCAGATATTCCATCTGGAGGTCCGCGCAGATCAGGACCAGCGGATCGTCGTGGGAGACCGGCATTGTCTTGCGCAGAGTTGCACCTATTTCAGCGGTCGGCGAGTGCGAGGTCCCGCAACGGCGAGGTTACCGTCCGCCCCGCCGAAGCGTCCAGCACACCCGGACGATCCCAGTCGCCCTCGGGACGGATAATGACGTAGGGATCGCTGTCCAGCGTGATGGCATCCGGCCCCGGCTCTATCTCCAGCAGCATCTCTGTGTAGGAGAAATCCGAAAACGTGATCTTTCTGTTGTGGCCGAGCGGCTTGGCGCCGAAATGGGCCCAGAAGTCGACCAGCCGGTCCTGCGCCTGGCCGTAAATCTTGCGGAACCCCTTGCGCTTCACGAAGTCGATGCTGGCCTGCACCAGCTTGAACGAGAGGCGCGAGCGCCGATATTGATGACGCACCGCAAGCCGCTCCACCTTGGCGAAGTCGCCGAAGAAACGCACCCGCAAACAGCCCGCCGGCTCGTTGCCGATGTAGCCGATGAAATGGGCGGCAACCATGTCGTTGCCATCGAACTCCTCATCGAAAGGGCAATCCTGCTCGGCAAGATAGACCGCTGAGCGAATGGCCGTGACCAGCATGAGGTCGCTTGGATCGCGCGCGAGGCGGATGGTGATGGCGCGGGAGTCAGGCTTGGCGAGAGGAATCCTAGTGCCGTGCATCTGAAAAACTCCTTGCTTGGATGATCGCGCCAGGCATACGCATCGGCTGTCGATGCCACGGTCGCTCGTAACACCAGAGGTCAGGCTGAAAGCTGGCGATCGGCTCGAAGCCCGTCGCCTTCATGATTTCGCGCCCGGCCACGGTTGACGGCTGCGCATAGCAGTCCGCGCCGCGAAACCTTATTTGGCGAAGATGAGCCGCAGCCTTGCCAAGACCGGCGATGCCGCGGCCGGTCGCGGCGATCGCCCAGATGTAGATCGCGGAAACCTCCTCATTCGCCGCGGCGAGATGGCGCGTGTCGGGCGCCGTCAGGCAGATCTCGTCGAGCAACAACGCGTCATGCCCGCGGTCATTGAGAAACAGAAACGCCATGCCGCCGAGCAGCGTACCGTTCCGGGTGAAGGTCAGGATGCTCTGGCGATCGAAAGCGAAATATCTTGCAAGCTCGATCGCCTCGATCTGCACGCCCGGCACCAGCCGATGCGCCATATCCGAAAGCGCGCCGATTTCCCCGAATTGCGCGCAATGGACATCCACCTCGGGGCTCAGCGGCAAGGCATCGAAATCATGCCTTGCGGCAAACGAGCCCCTTTCCATCCTCATGTCGTCCCTCTATCGTTCAGGGGTCTTGTACGCCGCAACCAGCAGAAGCTTAGCGGCTGGAGATCAGGAGTATGCAGCAAGTATCGCACCGGGGTGCTGCATTGATGCAGCACCATGAAGAAGCGCTAAATGCGTCCTGGGACGATTTGAAGCTGTTTTTAGCTTGCGCAAAGTTTAAAAGTTTCCGCAACGCCGCCGAAGAGCTCGGGCTCACCTCCACCACATTGATGCGGAGGATCGACCGGCTCGAAGAGAGCATCGCTTGCAAGCTTTTCCTGCGCGACCAGAGCGGGCTCACGCTGAGCGACGAAGGCACCGCGATGATTGCCGACGTCGCGCATATGGAGCGTCACGCCTTCAATGTCTTCCGCCGCGCCTCACGCTCATCGAACGATACGTCGGGCACCGTGCGCGTCGCGGTGACGGAAGGTCCCGGGAATTTCTGGATCCTGCCGCGGCTGATCGATTTCCAGAAGACCTATCGCAAGATCACCGTCGATCTGCGCTGCGCGATGGAGCAGGCTGACGTCGCGCGACTGGAGTCGGACATCGCGATCCAGCTCGAGCCACCGACCAATCCCGATCTCATCGTGGCCAAGCTCGGCCGGCTGCACATCTACCCCTTCGTCTCCAGGGAATATGCGAACCTCTACGGCCTGCCCACGACGCTTGCCGAACTGCCGAACCATCGTATCGTCAAGCAGAACGCGCCACAGGTCGACGACAGTGCCTATGCGCGCATCCTAGGGCTCAAATCGCTCGAAGGCATCGTCGGGATCAAGACCAACTCGTCCGTCGGCGTGCTCTACGCGGTCGAGCGCGGCGCCGGCATCGGCTTCCTGCCGACGGTGTCGATTGCGCTCGGAGCCCCGCTCGTTGCTGTCGACCTCGGCGTCAGCCACCACGCTGACCTCTGGCTCACCTATCACAAGGAGTTCCGCACCTCCGAGCGGCACAAGATCGTGGTCGACTGGCTGAAGAAGATCTTCGATCCCAAAACCCATCCCTGCTTCCGCGACGATTTCATCCATCCGAACGCTTTGGTGCCGATGATGACAGCGGCGCGCGAAGGCTTTGGATTGTCCGGATACATTGCGGCGACGCCGACGTGAGTGGGACGGAGCAGTCCCTTCACCACCGATATTCGAAGCCGACGGTGCCTTGATGCGATGTCAGCTCGTTGCGGAACTTGCCGTCGTAATTGACATATAGGCGCGCGGTGTTGGTCAGGCTGAGCGACGCCGACGCGCCGGCGTCCATGCCGTAACGGCTCTCGCCGATGCCGGGGACGATGATGTTCTGGGTCCCGAGGCTGACCTGCACCGAGCCGAGGTCTTGATAAAAATTGTCGACGAACTTGCCGTAAGCCGAGAGATCCAGGATTTTCCGGTCGAAGATGAAGTAGCGCCCGACCTCGGCGCCGATCATGACGCGTGCGCGCGAGATCGCGCTCGAGCCGACATTGAGGGGATCAAGTCCCCCGGCCTCCTGAAATGCCGCGCTGGTGGCGCGCACATATTCGAGCGCGCCCTTGGGCACGATGCGCATCTGATCCTTGGTCCAGTAATAGTTGATCTCGGTGAGCGCGCCGTCGACTGTGGCGTGATACCCCGCGACGGCAAGGCCGAAGCCGGTATCGCGGCTGGAATGCACCTTGCCGAACCCGTGCACCAGAGCGAAGGCCCAGGTCCAAGGCCCCTTGTCGACGGAACCGTTGAAACCGATCTGCGTCAGGTCGAGCGTCGCCGACTGAAGCGCGAGCGGCACGTCGATGTCGGTGTGGCTCTGGTCAACGGAGAAGCCGAGATTGACGCCTGGCGCGCCCCGTGCACCGAAGCCGGCGACACCGCCGAATGTCGTACGCTTGTCTCCAACGAAATCACCCTGCGGATCAGTGCGGACCGAAATGCCGTACCCCTCGTACCAGGTGCGGTAGCGCGGATCCTCTGCACTCTCCGACGCGCCACCGCCGCCGGGATTGGTGCGCGAGGCCCGGTTGAAGCCGCTCGAGGCCTGGCCGCCCAGCCGCTCCAGAAAATTCGAACCCAGATTAAGCGTGCTGTTGCCGGCTGACTGATTGGCATTGGTCGACGTCGCCCCCGGGGTCGGTGATGGCGAAGGCGACGGTGTCGGGCTGGGCGTCGGCGTTGGCGTGGGTGTCGGAGACGAAGTCGGCGTCGGGGTCTGCGCGAAGGCGGCTGTCGCCGGGATCAACGTGACGGCCGCAAGCGTCATGGCGATCGCCATCACGATCCGGCGGACACGGTCCAGCCCGATCGTCTGCAGTATCCCTTGGGGCCGCCGAGTGCAGCACATGACGACTATTCCCGAAGCAAAATGGCGGCCCGCAAAAATGCAACACGAAGGGCGAGCAGGTGCGACGATTTGTGCTGAACTGCCACAAGGGGTCAACCGGTCCGCGTGCTTTCGCCGGGTGATTCCTCCAATTGTGGTTCCGCTGCCACAGGTCGCAAATTGCAGCGGGATGTCTCCAGTGCGGTCTTGAAGTTTGCACGCAGCTTGCTAGCGCGCGGTTTTCGTGTTGGAATATCGTACACAATCGGAATTGGCCGCTCGGCTGTGCGTTTCGCGACAGGCTCAAGACTCGAACAGACTTCCGGAAGCCCGTTTGTGACGTGGCACGCGAAAAGCGGCCGCGTCTTTTTAGTATCTAGCGGAGGAGACTGAGGATGCCACAAAAGGGCACCGTCAAATGGTTCAACCCAACCAAGGGCTACGGGTTTATCAAGCCGAACGGCGGCGACAAGGACGTGTTCGTCCACATCTCGGCCGTCGAGCGTGCCGGACTTTCCACCCTCAATGAAAACCAGGTGGTTGAATACGACCTCGTGGAGAACCGCGGCAAGTCGTCCGCGGAGAACCTCAAGGTCTCCTGATCTCTCTCAAAGCTATCAGCGAGAGCTCACGACGATGCCCCCGGCTCCGCCGGGGGATTTTGTTTTGGAGCAACGAAACACGAGTGTGCTTCAGTTCGCCACCGGCGCAATCAGAAAATTCTCTGATGCCCCACTCCCCGCCGTCTTGCAGACGTCGCCCTCGATCCTGACCTTGCCGGTCGCAAGCAGGCTCAGCGCCGCGGGATAGATGCGGTGCTCGACTTCGAGGATGCGCTCGGACAGCGTCTCGGCCGTGTCGTGGTCGCTGACGGGGACAGCGCCCTGCATGACGATCGGGCCGGCGTCCGTCTCGGGGATCACGAAGTGCACCGTCGCGCCAGACAGTTTCACGCCGGCGCGCAAGGCCTGGCCGTGCGGGTCGAGGCCGGGAAATGATGGCAACAGCGACGGATGGATGTTGAGCATCCGCCCGTACCACGCCCTGGCGAATTCGGCAGTGAACAGGCGCATGAAGCCGCCGAGGCAGATCAGCTCGATGCCGTGCTCATCGAGCACGGCCTGCAGCACTTTCTCGAACCCGGCGCGATCCTTGCCGAACGGCTTGCTCTCGATCACCTGCGTCTTGACGCCGGCCGCCTTGGCTCGCTCGAGCCCGGGCGCGTCGGCCTTGTTCGAGATGACGAGCGAGATCTCTGCCGGAAAATCGGCCGCGCTGGCTGCCTTGATTAGCGCGGACATGTTGGAGCCGCGGCCGGAGATCAGGATGGCGACGGGCCGTTTCACCGCAGCGCCAGTCATCACAGTGCCAGGTCGAGGTGGCCGTTATAGACGACGCGGTGCTCGCCCTCGGCCGGGATCACGGTGCCAAGCTGGGCGACGGTCTCACCGGCATCGGTGAAGACCCGCACCACCTCATCAACCTTTTCGGCCTCGATGATCGCGATCATACCGATGCCGCAGTTGAAGGTGCGCAGCATTTCGAGCTCGGCGATGCCGGCTTGCGCGGCCAGCCATTTGAACACCGGCAGCACCGGCAGGCGTGCGAGATCGATGCCGACGCCAAGATGCGAGGGCAGCACACGCGGAATGTTGTCGGTGAAACCGCCGCCGGTGATATGAGCGAGGCCCTTGACCGCACCGGTCTCGCGGATCGCCCGCAGGCAGGATTTGACGTAGAGCTTCGTCGGCGTCAGCAGCGCGCCGCCGAGCGTCATGACCGGGGCAAACGGTGCCTGCGCCTCGAAGCCAAGGCCGGACTGTTCCACGATCTTGCGCACCAGCGAGAAGCCGTTGGAATGCACGCCCGACGAGGCCAGGCCGATCACGGCGTCGCCCGCAGCGATGTCCTTGCGCGGCAGCAGCGTGCCGCGCTCGGCGGCACCGACGGCAAAGCCGCCGAGATCGTAATCGCCGTCCTTGTAGAGGCCGGGCATTTCCGCGGTCTCGCCGCCGATCAGGGCACAGCCGGATTCGCGGCAACCCTCGGCGACGCCGGCGACGATCGCGGCCGTGGCCTCCGGGTCGAGCTTGCCGCAGGCGAAATAGTCGAGGAAGAACAGCGGCTCGGCACCCTGCACCACGAGGTCGTTGACGCTCATGGCGACGAGGTCGATGCCGATCCCGCCATGCAGGCCGGTCTCGATCGCGATCTTGACCTTCGTGCCGACGCCGTCGGTGGCCGCGACCAGGACGGGGTCCTTGAAGCCGGCCGCCTTGAGGTCGAACAGGCCGCCGAATCCGCCGATCTCGGCATCGGCGCCCGGCCGTGCGGTGGCGCGCACCATCGGCTTGATCAGGTCGACCAAGCGGTTGCCCGCGTCGATATCGACGCCTGAATCGGCGTAAGTGAGGCCGTTTTTGCGGTCGGTCATGCCCGATTTCCAGTGGGTTTGCGGCTGGTTACGTCGAATTCCGGGGACGCGCAATGGCAAGCGTGGCGCGCCGCCCTATACTATGTAGAGATATCAACCGGTTCAGCCTCTTAGAGGTCGGATTCAAGGTCAGGTCGGGTGCCGGGAAGCGCCGTGTGAGTATTCCGAACATCATTACCCTGGGCCGCATCATGCTGGTCCCGATCATCGTCTGGGCCATCGTGTCGAGCCAAATGGAGGTGGCGTTCGCCGTCTTCCTGATCGCAGGCATCAGCGACGCCGTCGACGGCTTTCTGGCCAAGCGTTTCAATATGACCAGCGAGCTCGGCGCCCTGCTCGATCCGCTGGCCGACAAGGCGCTGCTGGTGTCGATTTACCTGTCGCTCGGCATCTGGGGCGACATCCCACGCTGGATCGTGATCCTGGTCGTGTCCCGCGACATCATGATCGTCACTGCGGTGATCGTGTCCTGGCTGTTTGACAAGCCCGTCGAGATGAGGCCGTCGAAAGTATCCAAGCTAAACACAGCGGCACAGGTTGCGTACGCGGCGCTGGTGCTGGCCGCGCTCGCCTTCGGCTTCAAGCCGTCGCCGTATGATATAGTCCTGATGGGCCTCGTCACGGTGTTCACCCTGTCCTCGGTGTCGCTCTATCTCGTGGAGTGGCTGCGTCACATGAGCACGATCGAAGCCAAATGAGAGGGGATGCGGCCCCGCAAAAGGCCAACTCCCGATCGAATAAGTCCATCATCGTCAGACAAGGCCGGCGCGCCGGCTCGGAGCAAAGCAAGCGTGGCAGGCCGCGTTCATCCCCGACAATTGGCGTTTTCGCTTCCGCATGCGGAGAGCCTCAGCCGGGACAATTTCCTCGAGGGCCCTGCCAATGCCGCCGGTCTCGCCTTGGTCGACAGCTGGCCGGAATGGCCGAACCGGATCATGTGGCTCGCCGGCCCCGAAGGCTCGGGCAAGAGCCATCTCGCCGCGATCTGGGCCGAGGTATCAGGCGCTCGCTCGACCACGGCCAACGCGCTGAGTGCCCCAACCGTCCCCGGCGCGCTCGCGACCGGCGCGCTGGTGGTCGAGGATCTCAAGGCCGGTGATTTTGACGAGCGTGCTCTCTTCCATCTGATGAACCTCGCCCGCGAGGACGGCGCCTTTGTGCTGTTCACCGGACGCGAGGCACCTGCGGCGGTAGAGGTCGAGCTCCGCGACCTGCGCTCCCGGCTCCGGACCATCCCTGTGATTTCACTCGCGCCACCAGATGACCAGCTGTTCCGCGGCCTGATCGTCAAGTTCTGCGCCGACCGCCAGCTCGCCGTGGACGAAGCTGTTGTGAGCTACCTCGCGACCCGGCTGGAGCGCTCCTCGGCCGCCGCCCGGCATGCCGTGGAACTGCTCGACAGCGAGGCGCTGCGGCTCGGCCGCCCCGTCACCCGGGCGCTCGCCGCCGAACTGCTTCGCGACGTTTCGACCTCCCCTTAACCTCCCCTTGGGCCCGCTTGACGCGGCGCGGCGGCGGAACATCAATGTCATCGAAACGTCATCGCATTAACACATGCTCCGGCCGGTTTTGCGCATAAGTCGCAAATTGGGGCAAACTGGATGGACCGACTTCTCATGGACTCCGCGCAAGCTGTTGAAACGAAAGAAAAAGCCACGGAGACCGAGGGCCCGCCGGCGATCGCCTCGAGCCCCGAGCGATTCATCAATCGCGAGCTGTCATGGCTACATTTCAACCGTCGCGTCCTGGAGGAATCGGTCAACCCCAGCCACCCCATGCTGGAGCGGGTGCGATTTCTGTCGATTTCGGCCAATAACCTCGACGAGTTCTTCATGGTCCGCGTCGCCGGCATCAAGGCGCAGGTCCGCGAGGGCATTGCCGAGCGTGCCCCTGACGGCCTGACCCCGTCGGAGCAACTGGCGTTGATCAACCGCACCGTTTCCCAGCTCGCCTCCGACCAACAGGCAATCTGGCGCGACCTGCGCGGCACGCTGGCCGAGGTCGGCATCGTGCTGGTGGACGGCAAGGAGGTCACCAAGACAGAGCGGATCTGGCTCGAGGACTATTTTCTCAACAACGTGTTTCCGCTGCTGACGCCGCTGGCGATCGATCCCGCCCACCCCTTCCCGTTCATCCCGAGCCTCGGCTTCACCATCGCGCTCCAGCTGACGCGGGAGGCCGACGGCAAGCCGATGAACGCGCTGATCCGCATGCCCGGGAAGATCGACCGCTTCATCCGCCTGCCGGCTGAGGGCAAGGTCCGCCTGATCTCGCTGGAGCAGCTGACCGGACTTTTCATCAACCGCCTGTTCCCCGGCTACAGTCTCCACGGCCAGGGTGCGTTCCGCATCATCCGCGACTCCGAGCTCGAGATCGAGGAAGAAGCTGAAGACCTCGTCCGCCTGTTCGAGACCGCGCTGAAGCGACGCCGCCGCGGATCGGTGATCCGCCTGGAGATCGACGCCAAGATGCCGGAGCAGCTGCGCAGCTTCGTGCAGCACGCGCTGTCGGCGGCCGACGACGAGGTATTCCTGGTCGACGGCGTGCTCGCCATGAACGAGCTGTCGCAGCTCACCCGGCTCGACCGGCCCGACCTCGAATTCACCCCTTACGTGCCGCGCCATCCCGAGCGCGTGCGCGAGCATGGCGGCGACATCTTCGCGGCCATCAGGCAGAAGGACCTGATCGTCCACCACCCTTACGAATCCTTCGACGTCGTGGTGCAGTTTCTGCAACAGGCCGCACGCGATCCCGACGTCGTCGCGATCAAGCAGACGCTCTATCGCACCTCCAACAACTCGCCGATCGTGCGCACGCTTGCCGAAGCGGCCGAGGCGGGCAAATCCGTCACCGCGCTGATCGAGCTGAAGGCGCGCTTCGACGAAGAAGCCAACATCCGCTGGGCGCGCGACCTGGAGCGCGCCGGCGTGCAGGTCGTCTACGGCTTCCTCGAACTGAAGACGCACGCAAAGCTCTCGATGGTGGTGCGCCGCGAGGGCGGCAGCCTTACCACTTACGTTCATACCGGCACCGGCAATTATCACCCGGTCACCGCGCGTATCTATACGGACCTGTCCTACTTCACCTCGGAACCGACCATCGGCCGCGACGCCGCGCGCGTGTTCAACTTCATCACGGGCTATGCCGCGCCGAGCGACCTGGAAAAGATGGCGGTGTCGCCGCTGACCCTGCGCAAGCGCATCATCGAGCACATCCAGGGCGAGACCGAGCACGCCCGTCACGGCAAGCCCGGCGCGGTCTGGATGAAGATGAATGCGCTTGTCGACCCCGACATCATCGACGCGCTCTACGAGGCCTCACAGGCCGGCGTGCAGGTCGAGCTGGTGGTCCGCGGTATCTGCTGCCTGCGCCCCGGCATTCCCGGCCTGTCGGAGAACATCCGCGTCAAGTCGATCATCGGACGATTCCTGGAACATGGCCGAATCTACTGCTTCGGCATGGGCCAGGGCCTGCCGAGCGCGAAAGCGGCTGTGTATATCTCGTCGGCCGATATGATGCCGCGCAACCTCGACCGCCGTGTCGAGGTGCTGTGTCCGCTGCAAAATCCGACGGTGCATCAGCAGGTTCTCGAACAGATCATGGTCGCGAATCTCAAGGACAATGAGCAGAGCTGGCAATTGTTGCCGGACGGGTCCTCAACGCGTATGAAGGCCGCGAAGGGCGATGAACCTTTCAACGTGCACAATTACTTCATGACAAATCCGAGTCTGTCTGGCCGTGGAAAGTCGCTCAAGGAATCCTCGCCGCGCCGTCTCACGCGCCGGAACGAACGCCATCAGTCCTGACCGGAGATCTTTGCCGTGAAACGGCCGCGCAAGCGTGGCGCTAGCGTCGCGGTCATCGACATCGGCTCCAACTCGGTTCGTCTCGTCGTCTACGAGGCGCTGGCGCGGAGCCTGATTCCGATCTTCAATGAGAAGACGCTGTGCGGTCTCGGACGCGAGGTGCAGAGCACGGGCCTGCTCGCGCCTGACGCCGTCGACAAGGCGCTGACGTCGCTGAAGCGCTTTCGCGCGCTGTGCCGCGTGATGCAGGTCGGCCGCGTGTTCGCGATCGCGACCGCCGCCTGCCGCGATGCCTCCAACGGCCCCGACTTCATCGCAAAAGCCGAGCGCATCTGCGCCGTGAACATCGAGATCCTGTCGGGACCGCGCGAAGCCAAGCTGTCGGCGCTCGGCGTTATCTCGGGCATCCACTATCCCGACGGCATCGTCGGCGATCTTGGCGGCGGCTCGCTCGAGCTGATCGACGTACGCAGGAACGCCGTGCGCAGCGGCGTGACGCTGCCGCTCGGCGGCCTCGCGCTGCAGGACCTCGCGCACAAATCGCTCAAGCGCGCCGACCGTATCGTGCGCGAGGCGATCGACGAGGTCGACCTGCTCACCGCCGGCCGCGGCCGCACTTTCTATGCCGTCGGCGGCACCTGGCGCGCGCTTGCGCGCATCCACATCATCCAAAGCGGCTATCCGCTCCAGGTGATGCACGGCTATTCCATACAAGCGGCCGAGGCGCTCGATTTTGCGCGCCGCTTGCGGCGCCTCGCTGCCGCCAACATGCTCGCCGATATCGAGGTCGTCGCCGATGCGCGGCGCCCTCTCCTCACCTACGCAGCGCTCGTGCTTGAGCACGTCATCCGCGTCGCAAAGCCGAAAACTATCGTGTTCTCGACCTTCGGCGTGCGCGAAGGCCTGCTGCATGAGAAGCTGCCGGAGACCGAGCGCAACAAGGACGGGCTGATCTGCGCCGCCGAAGAGCTGAATCAGCTGCTGTCACGCTCGGCCAAGCATGCCCGCGAGCTGATCGCCTGGACCGATCGTCTCGCGCGCGTGGTGAAGCTGCGCGAGACCGAAGAGGACCGCCGTTTGCGCCACACCGCTTGTCTCTTGTCCGACATCGGCTGGCGCGTCCATCCCGATCATCGCGGCGAGCAGACGCTGAGCCTCGTGGTCAACGCCAATTTCGGCGCAATCGACCACCGCGAGCGCGCCTTCGTCGGACTGTCCGTGTTCTATCGTTATGCGGGCCTCAGCGAAGAGAATCAGCCGCCACTAACCATGCAGGAGTTGCTGACGCCGGCGCAGCTCGAGCGCGCCCGTTTGCTTGGCGCGGCGTTTCGCGTCGCGCATCTGATCTCGGCCGCGCGCCCGGGCGTATTGCCCGCCACGCATTTCCGCAGCCGGGGCCGCAATTTGATGCTGGTGTTCGAGCACCGGCTTGGCGATCTCGTCGCCGACCGCGTTGGTAGCCGCTTCAAGCAGCTCGCCCGCTTGATCGGGCGCAGCGGTTCGATCGTCAGACGCTGAGCAGCGCTGCATTCTGTCGCAGAACCGGCGCCGGTTGATGCAAATCAACTCGACCGAACCATGCCGGATTAACGTGTCGCCGCGTTGTTTCGGACCACTTCTGCCATGCAGCTGCAACCTGGGCTTTGCCTCTCGATCCGCGGTCGGAAAATGGCTGCTTGTGTCCTGTTCGCACTTGCCCTTGGCCTTTCACCCTCGGCGCTAGGAGCGCAGGACGAACTCAAGCTGAGTGAACCGCAGGCGAGAAATCTTGGCGTGCGCGTCGTTCATCCGATCGCAAGCAAGACCGACCTGACGCTGCCATACCCCGTCCAGATCGTGATTCCCACGCCGCAATTGTGGGTCGTCAGCGCCCCCGTGGCCGGCATGGTCGCCAATCTATCGGTCGGCCGCGGCGATCGCATTTCGGTTGGCCAGCCACTGGTCACCCTGGAAAGTCCAAGCTTCGTCTCTCAACAGCGCGACTACCTGCACGCGATCGCGCAGGAGCTGCTCGCAAACCAGCAGCTCAAGCGCAACATGGATCTGTTCGAGGGCAAAGCCGTGCCGCAACGCGTGCTGGAGGCGAGCCAGGCCGAGGCGCGCCAGGCGACGCTCGTCGCCGCCGAACGCCGACAGATGCTGCGTCTGACCGGCATGTCCGACGAGGCAATTTCGCGCCTCGGTCAGGACGCCTCGATCAGCGCCACGCTGACCGTCAACGCGCCGCAGAGCGGATCCGTGGTCGACGTGGTTATATCGCCGGGGCAGCGGCTCGAACAATCCGCGCCGCTAATCAAGCTGGCGCGGCTGTCGCCGCTATGGGCCGAAATCGCGGTTCCCGCTACCAAGATTCCCGCGATCCGCGCTGGCGCGAAAGTCGAAATCGAAGGCTATTCCACGCCCGGTAAGGTCGTACTGGTTTCCGAGACAACAGATCCCGCGACCCAGACCATCCTGGTCCGCGCGGAGGTCCCCAACGACGGCGAGCTGCATCCCGGCCAGACGGCCGCAGCACGCATCGGTTTCCTCTCCGCCGGCGAGAGCGCTTGGGAGATTCCCTATGCGGGGCTGATCAGGCGGGGCGAGCAGACGTCGGTGTTCGTCGCTTTCGACGGCGGTTTCCGACTCGTTCCGGTCACGCTCCTGGCCGAAGACCAGGACCATGTCGTGATATCCGGCCCGATCACCGACCGCGACGAGATCGCGATCGGCGGCATCTCGGCGCTTCGCGGCATTCTCTCGGGGCTTGGGCAATAAATGCTCCGGCACCTGGTCGCATTCGCGCTTTCGCAGCGGCTATTCGTCGTGCTGAGCGTGTTGCTCTTGATCGGTGCTGGTGCCGTCCTCCTGCCAAGCCTGCCGATCGACGCATTTCCCGACGTCTCGCCGGTTCAGGTGAAGATCATCATGAAGGCGCCGGGCCTGACGCCCGAAGAGGTCGAGCAGCGCATCACGGTGCCCGTCGAACTCGAACTGCTCGGACTGCCGAACAAGAAGATCCTGCGTTCGACCACGAAATACGCACTGGCCGACATCACCGTCGACTTCGAAGACGGCACCGACATCTACTGGGCGCGAAACCAGGTTTCCGAACGACTATCGAACATTTCACGTGATTTCCCCGACGGGGTGACCGGCGGTCTTGCGCCGATTACGAGCCCCCTCGGCGAAATGTTCATGTTCACGATCGACAGCGACGAGCTTTCGCTCGCCGAGCGCCGCACCCTGCTCGATTGGATAATCCGTCCGGCCCTGCGTACAGTGCCGGGCGTTGCCGACGTCAACGCGCTCGGCGGTTACGTGCGCGCCTTCGAGATCGTTCCGCGCAATGATGCACTTGCCGCCCGTGGTATTTCCTACGACCTGTTTCGCCGGGCGATCGAGGCCAACAGCCGCAACGATGGCGCCGGACGGGTGAACCAGGGCGAGGACAGCGCCCTGGTCCGGATCGAAGGCAGCATCCGTTCGATCGAGGACATCAAGGCCATCGTGGTGGAGGTGCGCGAGGGGGTGCCTATCCTCGTCAACGACGTGGCGAGCGTCAAAGTCGGGACACTGACGCGCTATGGTGCGGTCACGTCGAATGGGCGCGGCGAAACCGTCGAGGGGCTCGTGCTCGGCCTGCGCGGCGCCAACGCGGGACAGCTCGTCCGCGACGTGCGTGCACGCCTTGCGGAGCTGCAGTCCTCGCTGCCGAAAAGCGTTTCCATCAACGTGTTCTATGACCGCAGTCGTCTGGTCGATCGTGCCGTGGGGACCGTCGTGCGAGCTCTCGGCGAGGCCACCGCCCTTGTCATCGTTCTGCTGCTGCTCTTCCTCGGCAACTGGCGAGCCTCGCTGGTGATCGCCCTCAGCCTGCCGCTGGCCATCGTCATTGCACTGATCGTCATGCGGGTCGTGGGAATGTCGGCCAACCTGATGAGTCTCGGCGGACTTGCGATCGCGATCGGCATGCTGATCGACGCGCTGGTCGTCGTAGTCGAGAACATCGTCGGGAACCTCGGTCAGCACGCCCCCGGCAAAGGGCCTCCCCTGATCCATCTGGTGTACCGCTCGGTCTGCGAAGTCCTGGAGCCGGTGGCCTCGGGCGTCCTCATCATCATCATCGTGTTTGTACCCCTGCTAACGCTCCAGGGACTTGAGGGGAAGCTGTTCATTCCTGTCGCGCTGGCGATCATCTTTGCGCTCGCCGGCTCACTGCTGCTTGCTCTCACCGTGATTCCGGTCGCGACGTCCTTCCTGCTCAAATCTGCCTCACATCGCGACCCCCTGGTGGTTCGCGCGGCCCAGCGCGTTTACGCACCGGCCTTGAACTGGGCCTTGAGCAACGAGCGCAAGGTGATGGCCGCGGCGCTGATCGGCCTCGTCGCCGCGGGCTTTGCCTATTCGAAACTCGGCAAGACGTTCATGCCGACGATGGACGAAGACGACGTCATTGTCAGCGTGGAGACGCTTCCCTCCGTCAATCTCGACGAATCGCTTGCCATGAATCGGGGGCTGCAGACCGCACTCCTCGCGGTGCCGGATATCGCCGGCATCGTCGCAAGGACCGGATCCGACGAGCTCGGCCTCGACCCCATGGGGCCCAACCAGACCGACACGTTCCTGGTGCTGAAGCCGGCGGCCGAGCGGCAGACCGAGGACCGCGAAGCCCTGCTCCAAAAGCTGCGCGATGTTCTTGCCGGCTTTCCCGGCATCTCGCTCAGCTTCACCCAACCCATCGACATGCGCGTGCAGGAGATGATCAGCGGCGTGCGAGGCGACGTCGCAGTCAAGATATTCGGTCCTGACATCGCAAAGCTGAATGAAACGGCAGCAAAGCTGTCGGCCATCCTCTCCGGCATTGATGGTGCAGAGGACGTCTACACCACGCTCAACGAAGGCGCTCAATATTACACGGTTTCCGTCAATCGAATGGAGGCCGGACGTCTCGGCCTGACGGTTGACGCCATCGCCAACTCGCTCCGCACCCAGATCGAGGGCCGAACGATCGGAACCGCGCTGGAAGAGGGACGCCGCACTCCCATTCTCGTCCGCGGCAGCGAAACGACCCGGGAGGCGCCGACGCTGCTCGCGAGCCTTCCGTTGACGCTCGCATCGGGGCAGCACGTCGCGCTGTCGCAAGTCGCGCGAATTCAACGCGTCGACGGCCCGGTCAAGATCGACCGCGAGGATGGCACCCGTATGAGCGTCGTTAGAGCCAACATCAGGGGCCGCGACATGGTCGGCTTCGTCGAAGCGGCCCGCCAGAAGGTCGGCGCGGAACTCCAGCTCCCAGATGGCTACCGGCTGACGTGGGGCGGACAGTTCGAGAACCAGCAACGCGCTTCGGCACGCTTATCCGTGGTCGTCCCCGTGGCAATCGGTCTGATTTTCGTGCTGCTCTTCACCACGTTCGGCGCCATCCGCCAAGCCTTGCTTGTGCTCGTGAACATTCCCTTCGCCCTGATCGGCGGCGTGTTCGCGCTAGTCGCCACGGGTGAGTACCTGTCGGTACCCGCCTCGGTCGGATTCATCGCTCTGCTCGGGATTGCCGTCCTCAACGGTGTCGTTCTGGTCTCCCACTTCAATCAACTGCGTGCCCACGGCCTGAGCGAGCATCGTATCGTTGTCGAAGGCGCCATGCGCAGGCTTCGGCCGGTGCTGATGACCGCGAGCATCACGGCGCTCGGCTTGGTTCCGCTGCTGTTTGCCTCGGGTCCGGGATCCGAAGTCCAGCGACCGCTTGCGGTCGTCGTCATCGGAGGGTTGTTGTCCTCCACGGTACTGACCTTGATCCTTCTGCCGATCCTGTATCGCCGCTACGGCGGCACCTCGAAGGTGGCCAAATGACCGACCAGCCGGTCTGCCTCACGCTGATCGTGCCGCGTCAGCTTCGTGAAGAGGTGTTCGACTATCTCGCCGAACAGAGCGACCTTGTCTCGGGCTTCACCGCCTCCCACGCGGCCGGGCACGGCGGCGAAGTCCGACTGCACACCGCCGCTGAACGCGTCCAGGGCCATGCCGATCAAGCCATGGTGAAGGTCGTACTGGCGCGGGACGACGCCACCCGCCTGATCGAGCGGCTCAGAGTTTCGTTTGCCGGCACCAAACTCGTCTACTGGGCGACGCCCGTAACGGAATTCGGCATCATCGACTGAACAATCAGCCTTCGGCAGACGCCTTGGCGTGTGCCTCGGAGGCTTCGAGCGCGGCGGCATGCAGGCTGCGCCGGCGCCAGATCGCGCCGACCAGCAGCACGACGACGACACCAAGCGCGCCGCAAAGATATTCGGCGCCCTCGCCGCCATGGGCGAATTGCGGCGGGATATGCAGAGTGCCGAGCATCCGGTCCAGCGAAACGCCGAACGGACCTTCCGAGAGCGAATGCAGCTTCGGCGCGATGCCGGGATCGGTCGCGATCACCTCGCCAGCGATCCAGCCGAGCAGCGCCGCACCGGCCCAGACCAGAATCGGCAGTTTCGACAACAGCGCCATGATCAGCGCCGCACCGGCTACGATCAGCGGCACGCTGATGGCAAGGCCGAGGACCAGGAGCGGCACGCTGCCATTGGCGGCGGCGGCGACCGCGATGACATTGTCCAGACTCATGACGATGTCGGCGACGACGACGATCTGCACCGCCTGCCACAGATGTGAGGCGGACTCGACGTCCTCCTCCTCGTTCTCCGGCACCACCAGCTTTGCCGCGATCACGATCAGCGCCAGGCCGCCGACCAGCTTCAGGTACGGCAGCGCCATCAGGCTTGCGACGACGCCGGTGAAGATGATCCGCAGCAGGACGGCCGCGCCGGCGCCGAGCGCCATGCCCCACAGCCGATGCCGCGGCTTGAGGCCGCGGCAGGCAAGCGCGATCACCAGCGCGTTGTCGCCTGAGAGCAGGATGTTGATCCAGATGATCTTGCCGACCGCGATCCAGAAGGTCGGCTCAGCCATCTCATTGCGGAACTGGGTGAAGAATGCCCCGATCGTGGCGGGATCGAAGATCTGCCCGAGCCAGTTCACAATGAGTCCCCTGTCGACTTAACCGATCGGCTGGTTAGCCGACGATCTCGTTGCCCGAGAAAAACTGCGCGATCTCGATCGCAGCGGTCTCCGGAGCATCCGAGCCGTGAGCCGAGTTCTCGCCGATCGACTTGGCGTAGAGCTTGCGGATGGTGCCCTCGGCCGCCTTCGACGGATCGGTCGCGCCCATGGCGTCTCGGTACTTGGCGATGGCGTTCTCGGCTTCCAGCACCTGAACCACGACCGGGCCCGAGGTCATGAACTCGACCAGTTCGCCGAAGAACGGACGGGCCTTGTGGACGGCGTAGAAGGTTTCGGCCTGTTCCTTGGTCATGCGGATGCGCTTCTGTGCAACGATGCGCAGGCCCGCCTTCTCGATCACGGCGTTCACGGCGCCGGTCAGGTTACGCGCGGTGGCGTCGGGCTTGATGATCGAGAAAGTGCGTTCGATGGCCATGATCTTGTCCTTGAAGAGAAAAAGGGTCGTTCGGAGTTGCGGGGCTTATATCGGCGCCTTTGCGATCCGGCAAGCGAGTGCCGGAACGCCCCGAAGGGCGCTTCGCCGCGGGCGAAGACCTGAAATCCCGGCCGGATTCCAACATGGATTACAACGATTTCACCCAGATGAACCCAATCTGAAGGCCCTGTCAGGGTTTGGTTCAGCCTCGCTGGCGTATCGTCAGCTCCATCGAAACCGAAGCCTTCTGACGAGGCGGACCGTTTCGGCGGCCTTTCCATCGACGCGATTGCCCCGCGCCGGCAGTTTTGAGGAGATCACGATGTTGAGGAAACTTTCGCTCGCTGCAGTCGCCGCGGTCGCCCTGGGGGCCGCACTCGCCCCCACCTCCGCCTCCGCTCACTGGCATGGCGGCTGGGGCTGGCATGGCGGCGGCTGGTATCACGGCGGTGGCTGGGGCTGGGGCGGACCGCGCGTCTACGCTGCGCCCGTCTCCTACGGTTACGGCGGCTGCTATGTGCGCCGGCTGGTCCCGACCCCCTGGGGACCCCGCTGGCGGCTGATCAACCGGTGCTACTGAGCCCGAACAACTCATTCCCTGACAACCCGAGGTACTGTTCCCCCCGCAGTACCTTCCAAGAGAGGCCCCGGTGATCCCCCCCACCGGGGCCTTATCTTTGGGCAGATACAGCGAATTCATACAATTTTTACTAGAATCCCAGCCATCCCCAACGCTTGGCGAAACCATTTTGGGGGCCAATGACTTGGTACCGTGTCGTTACTTTGAACACTGGGAACCCTGAGATGGCTGGCCTTTTTGCCGATGACAGCGAACAGATCGACCGGCGCACCAGCCGCTCCATCTGCGATGCCGTGGGCGAGCGGCTTCAGCAGAGCATGCGCCCCGAACCCCGGCTCCCGACGCATCTCGAGCAGCTCTTGAACGAGCTGAGGAAGCGTGACCTCGATCCGCACTGACAAAAAATCGGGTTGCGTTTGATCCCGCCTGCGGTGACAAGGCCGCATGCTCACCATCACCGACCTCTCCGTCCGTCTCGCCGGACGCCTTCTGATCGACGACAGCTCTGTGCAGATCACGCCGGGCGCACGCGTCGGCATGGTCGGGCGCAACGGCACCGGCAAATCGACGCTATTCAAGGTGATCCGCGGCGAGCTTTCGGCCGAGCACGGCTCGGTGACCCTGCCGCCCCGCTGGCGTATCGGCAGTCTGGCGCAGGAAGCCCCGAACGGGCCCGAAAGCCTGATCTCGGTCGTGCTCAAGGCCGACCTCGAACGCGAAGCGCTGCTCACTGAGGCCGAGACCGCCACCGATCCGCACCGGATCGCCGAGATCCAGACGCGCCTCGTCGACATCGACGCCCATTCAGCGCCGAGCCGCGCCGCCGCAATTCTCTCGGGCCTCGGCTTTTCCGCCGCGGACCAGTTGCGTCCCTGCGCCGAATTTTCCGGCGGCTGGCGTATGCGCGTCGCGCTCGCCGCGACGTTGTTCGCGGCCCCCGACCTTCTACTGCTCGACGAGCCCACCAACTATCTCGATCTCGAAGGCACGCTGTGGCTGGAAGATCATCTCGCGCACTACCCGCGCACGGTGATCGTGATCAGCCACGACCGCGACCTGCTTGAAAGCTCGGTCGACCAGATCCTACATCTGGAGCGCGGCAAGCTCACGCTCTACAAGGGCGGCTACTCCTCCTTCGAGGAGCAGCGCGCCGCACGCGAGCTGCTCGATGCCAAGGCCGTCAAGCGGCAGGAGGCCGAACGCGCCCGCCTGCAGGCCTTCGTCGACCGTTTCAAGGCCAAGGCGTCCAAGGCGCGCCAGGCACAGTCTCGCGTGAAAATGCTGGAGCGGCTCAAGCCGATCACGGCGCTGGTGACCGAGGACGTCCGCGAGATCACCTTTCCGGCACCTGAGAAATTGCTATCGCCGCCAATCATCGCCGTCGACAACGTGTCCGTCGGCTACGATCCGGCAACGCCGGTGCTGAATCGCGTCACGCTGCGCATCGACAATGACGATCGCATCGCGCTGTTAGGTGCCAACGGCAACGGCAAGTCGACGCTGGTCAAGCTGCTCGCCGCGCGTCTTGCGCCCTTCTCCGGCAAGGTGACGCGCGCCGACAAGCTGTCGATCGCCTATTTCGCGCAGCACCAGCTCGACGAGCTGAACGAGGACGCCTCGACCTACGACCACGTCCGCAAGCTGATGGGGAGCGATGCACCCGAAGCCAAGGTCCGCGCACGCGCCGGCGCGATCGGCTTTTCCGGCAAGGCCGCCGACACCAAGGCGGGAAAGCTCTCGGGCGGCGAGAAAGCGCGGTTGCTGCTGGGGCTTGCCACCTTCTTCGGCCCCAACATGATCATCCTGGACGAGCCGACCAACCATCTCGACATCGACAGCCGCGCCGCGCTGGCCGAGGCCATCAACGAGTTTCCCGGCGCGATCATCATGGTCTCGCACGACCGCTATCTGATCGAGGCCTGCGCCGACCAGCTCTGGATCGTCGCCGACCGCACCGTGACCAATTACGACGGCGACCTCGACGAGTATCGGCGCCTGGTGCTGTCCGCGCGCAATGCGGAACCCGCTCAGCGCGAGCGCAGCGCTCAAATCGAAAAGCCTCAGCGTGTGAAATCAGACAATCGCGGCTCGCTGAAGAAACGCATCGCCGAAGCCGAGAGCGAGATCGCCCGCGTCACCGAGATCATCTCCAAGATCGACACCGCGCTCGCCCTTCCCGATATTTTCACGCGCGACCCCAAGCAGGCCGCGCAACTGTCGAAGGCGCGCGCCAACGCCGCCGACGCGCTGGCGCGGGCGGAGGAGCAGTGGCTGGAGGCGAGCGCACAGTTCGACGAGGCGGCCAGCTAGCTTTGGCGACCGGCCGATTAGGCGTCCCGTTAAAATCTGAAAACAACCCCATGCACAGTAGCCGAGGGATTTGCCAGACGAGGCCTGCACCTCGCGGCAAACTCTGATCGTGCAAAGAGGGCCAACCGGCCCTCTTTGCTTGCTTAATGCTGATTCTGCTCAGCGAACCTTCTCCGGCTCCTTGCGGGGGGCGAAGGTGCCGCCCCGGGGCGGCGGGGTGACCCCGATATGCGGCGGGGGCGTCACGATGATGCGCGGCGGCGGCTTCACGCCGATATTCGGCGGTGGCGGGGTCACCCTAATACGCGGCGGCGGAGTGATGCCGACGTGCGGAGGCGGCACGATGACGCCCTTGGGCGGAGGCACCACGACCGGCGGTGCCCTGATGATGGGCGGCGCGACGTGCGGCAAGGGTGCAGTCCCGACGCAGGCGCGACGGTTGGCGTCGGGATGCTGGCCCGGCGGACAGCAGACGCCGTCAAGCGTCGCCTGGCTCGCGAGACAGCAGCCGCCGCCAGGCAGTTGCGTGTAGCCGGGGAAGCAGCCGGTTGCAGCCTGGCTGCCGCCGACACACTTCTGGCCGTCGAAGGTCTGTCCGGTCGGGCAGAAGCAGGCCGGCGCGGCTCCAGCGGCGACGATACCCGGCGACGACGGACAGCACTGCCCGTTCGCCTTCTGCACGGTATTGCTTGGACAGGGCTGCTGCTGCATGCAGGCACCTGTCAGCGGGCTGGCGACCGTGCCGGCCGGACAGCCCTGACAGCTCCCATCGGCCTGCGGCGTGGTGCCCGACGGACAGCAGATGCCGGTGTTGCTGATCTGCTGCTGCGGACAGGACGGCAACCAGGCGTGCTGGCCGCAGCTCCCGTCAGCTTGCGGCGTCTCTCCCGCCGGACAGCACACGCCCGTTGAGGTCAGCTGGCCGACCGGGCAGACCTGCTGCTGGCCGCCGCAGCTGCCGTTGGCTTGCGGGAATTGGCCCTGCGGGCAGCATTGGCCCGAAATGGTCAGCTGCTGCGGCGGACATTGCTGCTGCTCGCAGCTGCCGTCCGGCTGCGGCGTCTGGCCCTGCGGGCAGCACTGGCCGGTCGAGGTCAATTGCTGCGGCGGACAGAAGTTCAGCGTTATGACGCACTCGCCGTTGGGCAACGGTTTCTGACCTTGCGGGCAGCACTTGCCCGTCGAGGTCAGCTGCTGCGGCGGGCAGCCTCCCTGCTGCGGGCCGCAGACACCGAACGCGTTCGGCACCATGCCGGCCGGGCAACATTGTGTGGTCGGGAATGCCAGCGAATCGCCCGAGCACAGCTCGTGACACTGGCCGTCGAGCCCGATCTGTTGGAGATGACCATTCGGTCCAGGCTGCGCACACATGTTCTCCTGTGGAGTCGACTCGCAGGTGTAGTCCGTCCACATGTCGCCGCCGTCGTGCTTGGCGGGGACCAGCGTGAAGCCGGCCATACACACCGCACCGGGTGGCTTGGGACAAAGACCGCCGGTCTGTGCATTGATTTGCGTGCCGTCGAAACAGGTGATGTCGGTGTAATCGATATTGTTCGGATCCGGCGGCGGCATGGCGCCGAAGAAGCACATCGCGCTCGAAGCCGCATCGTTAGCGCCGTTCGCACACAACGACGTGCACTGGCCGCCGGGCCCCGGTGTTTGGAAGCTGGGGCAGCATTGCAAGCCGGGCTGCTGGCTGCTGCCAGGCGGGCAGATGCAGGGCTGACCCGGCAGGCAGGTGCAGCCATGCGATCCTGGCCACGGGCAGAACGGTCCGGCCGGCGGCAGCGGCAGTCCGATGCCGAAACCAAAGCCGGGATACCAGGGGCGCAGGATCGGCGGCAGGCGCAGCGTCACGCGCGCGCAGCCAAGCGGAATCGCGATGTCGCCGATCTGGCCGCGCGCGGCCGGATCGTCGAAGCGATCGTCCTTATCGATGAAATAGCTCGACCACGGCGGCACGTTGGCGGGTGCAACCATTTCGACGCCATTGCCCTGCATGCCGTTGACATTGGCGGGGCCGCCGAGTGAAAGCCTCAGCGTGGTCGCGGTGTCGTTGGCGACACGCAAGCGCTCGCCGGTCGACCACAGGAAGCCGCCGCAACTCGTGCGGTCGATGGCACCATCGGCCGCGTATCGATATCCGATCGCGATGCCGCCATTGCCGTTGGTCATCTGCGCCGGGAAACCGATCGCGTACTGATCGGGCTGGGCCTGCCAGCGCGGTCCCGACGGATTGCCGGTTGAGACCGGCGTGTAACGCAGCACGCGCGAAACGCCCTCCTGGGCAAGCGCGACCATGGCGTAGTCACCGGTCGGCGCGGCGCGCTCGGCGAGCAGCATGTTGCCGCGCGCATCGAACAGGATCTTGGAAATCTCGGTCGGCGCCAGGCTCGGCGGCACCGTAACCTCGATCCGCGGATCCTTGCCGAAGCTGCCACCGGCGATCGAGACCGACCACACCTGCAGGCCTTCCGTCACCGCGTAGTAAAGACGGCCGTCATGCACCGCGAGGCCGAACACCAGCCGCGCCGCCGGCGCGTAGCGCCAGGTCGCCGGATTTTCGGTCGAGAACGCGGGCGCAGTAATATCAAGCCGCATCGCAGGATTGTACGGAACCGGCTGCGCGCCGGCCGCCGGGCGGCCCTGCACGCCATGATCAAAGCGGCCACGCTCGCTACCGTCGAGTCCGAATTGATGGATCATGCCGGTCGCGCGATCGGCGACGAAGATCGACTGCGAAGCGCCATCGAAGGCGAGCCCGCCGAGCGCGGGACCGGGATTGGCGGCGCCGTTGAGCGTGACATTGGCAAACAACTGCACCGCGCCGCTTGTGCCGTCGATGCGCCAGATCGAACCGGGACCGCCCGGCGACGGACCGAACAGGCCGCTCATGAAGCTGGCATTCGCGGCGCCCTGCTGCACACGATCGGCCAAGCCATCGCCGTCCTTGTCAGGCACCACGATCGGCAGGCCGTAGGCGGATGTCGCCGCGACATAGATGTTTGGCGGGCTGGCATTGTCGAGCGTGATGCCGAACACCTGGCCGACCTGTGCGGCCGTGGCCGCGAACGGCTTCGGAGCAGTCACAACTTGCGCCTGCGGCGGCCCGCCCATGCTCTGCAAATCGACGACGCGCACCGATACGCCGTTGGGATCGATATAGGTCTTGTCGAGCGGATTGACGCCAGGCGCCACCACCACCGGCGGCGTCACGCCGGAGAAACCGGTAAGCGCGGCATTGCCGTCGGCGACCACTTGCGCCAGCGCTGGCGCCGCGGCGGCAAGCGAGACCAGCAACGCAAGGAACACCGATCTGATCGTCCGCTTGAACCCGCGCGCCGGACGCTGACTGGCCGGATGAACCGCGCCCGTAACGGGACGAGCCCTGCTCCCGCTCATTGACTTCTTGAACATTGAATGATGTTCGGACGCCATGCGCATGCCAGCCTCCACAGTACGAGCACGTGACGATAACGGAGGTGTTGAGAGCCCGAATTGATCCAGCGCAACGCAAGCGCCCCGATCAATCGGTCCGCAATTGAGCATCACTCGAAAGCTAAACGACTAAATCGCGGGAGATTTGCTGATGTGGTTTCGCCGATGGCTCTTTCATCCGGCGCCACGCATAAATCATCTCAATTGGGAACAGACATCACCAATTGCTGTCGCAATGCTCACAATCGCAATCATCGGCACTCGCCGAGACCCGCCTCTCGGGCCGCTGCGGCAGCGCCCTCGAGCCGCGACACAACCTATTGAAATAGCTATAGCTTGGCGAAGCTAGCGTTCCCGCATGATTTCGTGCCGGTAGCGCTGGAGCGGCGACAGCAGGTAGCTCAGGATGGTGCGTGAGCCGGTCCTGATCTCGGCGGTCACCGCCATACCCGGGGTCAGGTTGACGAGCCGGTCGTCCACTTGCATCTGTGTGCGATCGAGCGCGATGGTCGCGCTGTAGCTGAGTTCCTGCCCGTTCGGCTCGCTGCTGTCGTGTTGCGCGCCCGGCGCACGGTCGCCGCGCTCCGGCGGACGGTCGCGGATGATCGCGTCCTGCGAGACGCTGACGACGCGGCCTTGCAGCAGGCCGTAGCGAGTGAAGTTGAAGGTGTCGATCTTGATCGCGGCGCCCTGCCCGGCCTCGACGAAGCCGATGTCGCGGTTGGAGATCATCGCCTCGATCTCGAGGTGCGTGTCTGACGGCACGATCACGAGCAGCGACTGCGCCGGCGTGACCACGCCGCCGACAGTATGGACCGCAAGCTGCTGGACGACGCCGTCGACCGGTGATGTCAGCTGCTGGAGGTTGGTCCGCTGCTGCGCCTTGATCAGGTCGCGCGCGAGGCCATTTGCCTTCTGCTCGCTCTTGGCGAGCTCGTCGGACAGGCTTTTGCGATATTCGGCCACCGCCTGGATGCGGGTCTCCCGGATCGCGGCGACGGCCGACTCGGCTTCCTTCAAACGGCTGCGCTGGACACCAAGCTCCTCCTGCTGCTCGATCTGGAGCTGAAGCGTCTCGTAATAGGTCAGCTTCGAGCCGATCTCCTTCTCCATCAGCGTCCTGCGGATATCGACGCGCTGCTCGGTCACGGGGAGCAGTGCATCCAGCTTGTGGATCGTCGCTGCGATGGTCTGATGCTCGGCCTCCTTCTGCGCTTCCTGACGCTCGAGCGAGGCGAGCTTGGCACGGTGCTCGCCGACCTGGCTGGCGAGAAGCTGCCGCTGCGTCGCGACCAGCAACGGATCGGCATCATCAGGCGGAACGAGATCAGCGGCGCCATCTTCGCCGGCGCTCAAGGCGGCGCGGAGGCGCGCGCTGTTGAGCCGTTCGGCCATGAGATCGTCGTGCAGATGGTCGCGCTCGGCTGCATTCACGGTCGGATCGAGCTCGATCAGCACGTCGCCCGATTTGACTACCTGCCCGTCCTGCACGTGGATGGCGCGCACAACGCCCGTCTCAAACGGCTGCACCACCTTGCTTCGCCCGCTCGACACGACCTTGCCGGTCGCTGACGCCACGATGTCGATCGTGCCCCAGGCGGACCATGCGAGCGCCACGCAGACCAGGGCCATCAACGTAAACGCGATTCCTCGGCCGAGCGGTGACGGCGGGGTCTCGGTGATCTCCAGCGCTGCGGGCAGGAAGGCGGTTTCCTCGGCTCGCCGGCTCTTCCCGCTCCTGAAGGGAACGACTGACGGTTCCGGCTTCGAGGCCGGCACTGATCTAGCCGACCTCATAAATCCCTCCCTGAAGCCGGTGCAGGGTGGCGTAGCGGCCGCCGTTCCTAATGAGCGCGTCATGCGTGCCGTCCTCGACCAGACGGCCGTGCTCCAGCGTGAAGATGCGATCGGCGCCGCGGACGGTGGAGAGACGATGCGCGATGATCAGGACCGTGCGCCCCTTCGCGATCTCCTTCATGTTGTCATGGATGATCCGCTCGCTCTCATAGTCGAGCGCGCTGGTCGCTTCGTCGAAAATCAGGATGCGCGGATTGGTCACCAGCGCGCGGGCGATCGCGATGCGCTGGCGCTGCCCGCCCGAGAGTGTAGAGCCCCGCTCGCCGACCACAGTGTCGTAGCCCTCGGGCAGCTCCAGAATGAAATCATGCGCGCCCGCAAGCCTTGCCGCCTCCATGATGCGGTCCATCGGCAGGGTCGGATCGGCCAGCGCAATGTTGTCGCGCACCGAGCGGTTGAACAGCATGTTCTCTTGGAGCACGATACCGATCTGCCGCCGCAACCAGGCTGGATCAGTCATCACCAGATCCATGCCGTCGATCAGCACGCGCCCGCTCTGCGGCACGTAGAGCCGCTGCACCAGTTTTGCGAAGGTGCTCTTGCCCGAGCCCGAGGAGCCGACGATGCCGACGGTCTGGCCGGCCGGAATTTCGAACGAGACGTCGTGCAAGATTTCCGGCCCTTCGAGCCGGTAGCGAAACGCGACGCGCTCGAAGCGGATGTTGCCCCGGAGCGGTGGCAGCCCGGCGCGGCCAGCGGAATAGGCTGGCTCCGCCGCGCTGTTGAGGATGTCGCCAAGACGCGCGATCGAGAGCCGCGCCTGGTGAAAATCCTGCCACACCTGCGCCAGCCGCAGCACCGGCGCCGAGACGCGCCCCGCGAAGATGTTGAAGGCCACAAGTTCGCCGACGGTCAGGGCGTCGCCGATCACCAGCCGCGCTCCGGCATAGAGGATCGCCGCGGTGACGACCTTGCTGACGAGCTGCACGAGCTGGCTTGCGGTGTTGCCGAGACTGGTGACGCCAAAGCTCGCGGAGACGTAGCCTGCAAGCTGCTCCTCCCAGCGGCGCTGCATCTGCGGCTCGACCGCCATTGCCTTCAGCGTCTCGATGCCGCTGACGCTTTCGACCAGGAACGCCTGGTTCTCGGCACCGCGGCGGAATTTCTCCTCCAGCCGGCGGCGAAACAGCGGCGTCGCCACCGCCGAGATCGCGATGTAGAACGGGAATGAGGCCAGCACGATGCAGGTCATCACGGGCGAATAGGCGAACATCACCGCCAGGAACACCGAGGTGAAGACCAGGTCGATCAGCAGCGTCAGCGACGACGAGGTGATGAAATTTCTGATGTTCTCGAGCTCGCGGACCCGCGCCACGGAATCGCCGACGCGCCTCGCCTGAAACCAGGCCATCGGCAGGGCCAGCAAATGATGGAACAGGCGTGCGCCCAGCTCGACGTCGATGCGGTTGGTCGTATGCGAGAACAGATAGTTGCGCAGAATGCCGAGCGCGGTGTCGAACAGCGAGACGACGACGAGACCGATGACGAGCACATCGAGCGTAGACAGCGAGCGATGTACCAGCACCTTGTCGATCACGACCTGAAAGAACAAAGGCGAGACCAGCGCGAAGAGCTGGAGGAAGAACGAGGCCGCCACCACCTCGCCGAACAGCCTTCTATATTTGCCGATCGCGGCGATGAACCAGGTGATGTCGAAACGCCGTCCGAGGTCGGATAACCCGGCCCGCCGGGTCATCAGGATCAAGCCGCCGTCCCAGATGGCAGACAGCTCGTCGCGCTCCATCAATACCGGCCGCTGCGCATGCGGCGACTGCACCAGCACCTTGTCGGCGGAGGCTTTGGCGATGACCATGAAGCTGCCGTCACGCAGGACCGCGATCGCCGGCAGCGGGCTGTCCGCCAGCCGGCTCCACCGCGTGCGATAGGTCCGGGCTTTCAGTCCAAGAGATCTGGCGCAGCGGATGATGTCCGCTGCGCCGAAGCTTGCCGCACCTTGCCGGTGCCTGAGCTGATCGCGGTCGGCGGCCACGCCTTGCAGATGAAGCAAGGTCAGGAGAGCGTCGAGACCGGTATCGGTAGACACCGCATTCACTGCCATGGGCGTTCTCTGGAGTGGAGCGGCTTGAGCGAGACGGGTCTACATTGAATCGAGTTTGGCCCACGGCAGCACTCTCTCCGTTCCCTCCCCCCTTGTGGGGTCCGAGGCGAGCGAAGCTCGCTCTCGAGGTCAGGGAGGGGGGTGCCATACGGGGACTCTTTCCGTCGCTTTCGCGCTTGCTGCGTCATCAACAACCTGCACCTTTTTCTGGGCTACCCCTCTCCCTAGCCCTCCCCCACAAGGGGGGAGGGATCGGCGCGCTGGACGGGCTCATTCCGGCCGGCCTTGCCGTCAGGCGTGCTGTGGCGGAGCGAGCGTCTGGGTCTGCGCCGTGTGCGGATCGGCCAGGGGCATTGCGCCATGGCCATCGCCTGCGGGAACGAAGCTCCCCGCCATGGCCTGGTTGAGCAGCATCGCGGCCGCCATCGCCGCGCCATCCTGGATGAGGACGTTGTTGCCGGTGCCGCCATCGAGGACGTCCTGGCCGGGGCCACCGATCAGAACATCGTCCCCTGCCCCACCCAGCAGCGTATCGTTGCCGGAGCCACCGATCAGGACGTCGTCGCCATTGCCGCCGTTGGCAACCAGCTGGATGCCACCCTGCAGGCCTGAGGCTGTGATGACGTCATCGCCGTCGAGGCCGTTGATGACGAGCCGGTCGCCGGCCCCCGCATCGGTGATGTTGATGTCCTGGCCGAGGCCCGACACCGTGATGATGCCGTCGTGCTCGGTCACCGTGATGACGTCGCTGCCGGCGGTTCCGTTGACGGTCACAGTATCGGCGGCGCCGTCGTTAGCGCCGAGGTCGAGATTGACCTGGTTGACGCTGGTGCCGGAGAGATCGTTGACGGTGATGTTGTCGGCGCCGCCGAGCGCGTTGAAGTCGATGTGTTCGACCCCGTGCAGGTCCATCGCGATGCTGGCGACGTCGCGGGTGAATAGCACCCGATCGCCATTGGCCGAGATGCCGATGTTCTCGTTGATGTTGGCCCCGTTGAACAGCAGCGTGTCGGTGCCCTTGCCGCCTTCGACGGTGTCGCTGCCGTCGCCGGGATTCCAGACGAAGGTATCGTCGCCGGCGCCGAGATTGGCGACATCGTTGCCGCGTCCGCCATTTACAATGTCATTGCCGGCGCTCCCGGTAATGATGTCGTTGCCGTCGCCGCCGTTGATGTTGAGGCTGGCGAGCTGGCCGGCCTTGATCGCGGAAGCATCGATGACGTCGTTGCCACCTCCGCCGTTGACGGCGAGCACATCACCGGCATCGGCGTGCGCGACCGTCACCTGGGCGGCCAGACCGTTGACCACGATCGATCCGCCTGAGGTCACAACCTTGATGGTGTCATCGCCGGCGGTGCCATTGACCGTCACGCGGTCCGCAGCACCGTCGCCGCTCTGGCTGCCCGGGCCGGCGCTGAGGTCGATGGCGACCTGCGTGACGTCGGTGCCGGAGAGGTCGTTGACCGTGATGTTGTCGGCACCGCCGGCCGCGGCGATCTGCACGTGCTCGACGCCGTTGAGATCCATGGTCACAGCGCCGACGTCACGGGCGAGAAGCGCACGGCTTCCGTTCGCCGAGATCGACATGTTCTCGGCTACATTAGAGCCGTTGAACACGAGCGTATCCGTTCCCGCCCCTCCCTCGACGGTATCGCTGCCGTCACCGGGATTCCAGGTGAAGAGATCGTCACCCGCACCGAGGAGCGCCACGTCATTGCCGCGGCCGCCGGTGACCTTGTCGTTGCCATCGCCGCCGATCAGGAGGTCGGCACCTTGACTGCCGGTGATGGTGTCGTTGCCTGCGCCGCCGTCGATGGTGAGGCCGATCACCGCTGCGAGCGTGGATGCGTCGACGACGTCGTTGCCGCCGAGCGCCTGGATAACCAGCCGGTCGTTGGCGGCCTCCGCATTCGCGATGGTCACGACTTCAGGCAAACCGGTGACCGTGACCGTAGTGCCGACGGCCGTGACCTGGATATGTTGATTGCCGTTGGTCCCGTTGACGGTCACCGTATCGGCCGCGCCGTCGCCTTGCGTGCCGCCGGGAACGGCACCGAGATCGACCAGCACCTGCTTAACGCCGGTCCCGGTAAGGTCGCCAACGTTGACGTTGTCGGCGCCACCGCGCGCATCGAACTCGATCGCTTCGATGCTGTTGAGGTTCATTGTGATGTTGGCGACATCGCGGGTGAAGCGTACCCGGCCGCCATTGGCCGAGATGTCGATGTTTTCGTTGATATTGGCGCCATTGAACACGAGCTTGTCGTTGCCGGATCCGCCCTCTACCGTGTCGCTGCCGTCGCCGGGATTCCAGATGAAGGTGTCATCGCCTGAGCCGAGTTGGGCGACGTCGTTGCCGCGTCCGCCGCTGACGATGTCGTTGCCGGAGCCGCCGATCAAGAGGTCACTGCCGTCACCGCCGGTGATCGTATCATTGCCGGCGCCGCCATCGAGCGTGAGCGAGATCAGGCTGCCGAGACCGTTGCCGGCCGTGATGACATCGTCGCCGCCGCCGGCGTGCAACACGAGATTTTCCGTCGTGCCGATGTCGAGCGAAAATGGCGCCGGGCTCGTCTCGTCGAACCGCACGCGCGTCCCGTTTGCCGTGATGGTGAAGGTCTCCGAGGCATTGCTGCCGTTGATCTGCGCGGTGTCGTTGCCGTCGCCGCCCTCGAACACGTTGCTGCCGCCGCCGGGATTCCAGATCATGAGGTCGTTACCGGCCTCGCCGAAAAGCTGGTTATTGCCGCTGCCGCCGTCGAGCGTGTCGTTGCCCGCGCCGCCGAACAGCAGATCGTTGCCGCCGCCGCCCTTGATCACATCGTCGCCGGCCTGACCGAACAGAAGATCGTTGCCCGAGCCGCCCGTGATCCTGTCGTCGCCGTCGCCTCCGAAAATCTGAACCGCCGGCATCGGTCCGTGGCTTTCGTCGACGGTGATCGTATCGTCGCCGCCTTGCCCGAAAATCTCGATCGCGTTGGTGTTGGCAACAGTGGGATCGCCACCGACCGTTTTCACAGAACCGTTATTGACCAGGATGCGACCGGACTTGTCGCGACCGATCACGAGGCCGTTATTCGCACTGTCGCCGAAGATGGTGAGTTGCCCCGTAACCGGGGAAAAAACCGAGGTAATAGACATCCAAATTATCCTTCGATCGATCTAGCCCCTCCTTCGAGGCGTAGCAGCCGCGAACACGACATTCTTGAATGGCTGCTTGAGACGGGCGTGTTTATTTCTGGAGATTTCCTCCAGATTTCCTGCGCGCCGATCTTGGACCGCGGCGGACGTGATGGCGCGCGCACGTTGCGATGCGCTCGGTTCGCATTGCGAAACTATGTCGACACGCTCGGTAGAGATGCCTTTGCGGAATCTGCTGCGGCAGGTCGCGCACCGTGCTACGGAGCAGGCAGTAACCTTTTCGGCCAAGGAACATTTTTGAATAGGCAATTTTGAGGGAGATCGCAGATGTCGTCACCTGAACCGATCAGATTCACCGACG
The DNA here is from genome assembly GCF_028128895.1 of Bradyrhizobium sp. CCBAU 11434. NCBI lineage: Bacteria > Pseudomonadati > Pseudomonadota > Alphaproteobacteria > Hyphomicrobiales > Nitrobacteraceae > Bradyrhizobium > Bradyrhizobium sp. CCBAU 11434. The sequence continues at coordinate 907,714 of NZ_LBJX01000011.1, read as the reverse complement.
GCGCGGCTTACGAACGTTTCATGGCGCCTTGGAGCCGATCGGCCGGCAATCTGTTCCTCGACTGGCTGGCAACGCGTCCGGGACTGGCCTGGGCGGATATAGGCGCCGGCAACGGTGCGTTCACCGAGCTTCTTCTTGCGAAGGCCGCTCCTTCGTCGGTTTGCGCGATCGATCCCTCCGACGCACAGATTGCGACGGCGCGGCAAAAGTTCACGGCAAAGCCAGTCGAGCTGTCGATCGGCGATGCGATGGCCCTTCCCTACGACGCCAATCGCTTCGACGTCGCGGTGATGGCGCTGGTCCTGTTCTTCGTTCCCGACCCGCGCAAGGGTGCATCGGAAATGGTCCGCGTCACCAGGCCCGGCGGCACGGTCGCGTCGTATACCTGGGACATTGTGCGGGGCGGCACGCCCACGCAACCGCTGTGGGAAGAATTGGATGCCCTGGGCATACCCGCGGCGCGCCCGCCGAGTGCGGATATCTCTCGCTTTGAGGCGCTGAAGGCGCTCTGGGCGGAGCTCGGTCTGCGCGAGGTCGAGACCCGCGAGCTGGTCGTCGAGCGGACATTTGCCGATTTCGACGACTATTGGCTGTCGATGGTGGTGAGCAGCCCGAGCGGCATCGTGGGAAAGCTCTCGGACGCGGAGAGCGCGGAGCTTAGGCGCCGACTACAGTCGCGACTGCCGTCAAGCGCGTCTGGTGCGATCACGGTGCATGCATCGGCCACCGCGATCAAGGGACGCAAGGCCGCCTGATGATTGGTGGTACTGTCCCCTCGCATCCTGGCGGTCGGCGCCAAGGATGAGCGCCTGGAGATGCGAGTCCAGCAAGTGATGCGCCTGCTTGCCGGCGCCGTTTTCGCGTCGTTCGCGGCGACGCTTGCAGTCATCCCGCATTTTCTGCAGGTCGAGGACGCGATCACCATCGTTCTTGTGACGCAAGGTCTGAACGCGGCCATGATGATGTTCACGGCCGCAATTGCGCACGCCCTGCTGTTTGGTCTTCCACTCTTTCTGCTGGTCCGCCGCAAACGGTCGCGCGTCGGGATTGTTGCCTGCGCGCTCGGAGGCTTCCTCGTCGGCGCAACGCCATTTGGCATCCTGGCATTGCTGTCCATGATCAGTGGCGGCAAGCCGACATTCAGCAATGACTTGCCGACTGAGTTTGGCTGGACTGATTACGTCCGAAGCGTGGGACTCGCGGGGTTGTCGGGCCTTGTCGGCGGCGTCGCCTTTTGGGCAACCACGCGGCCCTCCGAGTCCAATGCGAAATCGTGGAGCATCGTGTCTGCCGCCGCTGCGCTGACCTGCGGCATATTCATACTCCCCATCGTCGTGAGGGATAGAAGCTGCCACGTCATCTTCACGTCGGCCCGAACAGAAATCTTCGCAAATCTGAAAGTGCCGGCCGACGCCTGGCAAAAGCTCGAGCAAAAATTTGCTGACTTTGGTCAAGCGCATGAGCTGTCGCTTCTGCGCGATGAACACACGCAAGAAGGACGCCTGATGTGGCGCAGCCTGAACCTGTGCAACGATGCCGGAGTTAACATCGACGTTTACGACGCGCCATGGCTCGCGTACTCGCGTTCTCCTCTTGCGGACGAAGGCATGACGCTGAGCATTTACTCGCAAAAGAGGGATGCGGATTGGAAACCGCTCGCACGCCAGCTGCTCAGCGAGATCGGAACCACTTGGTCCGAAACAATCACGTTCCGGGGACGGAGCGGCCACCCCCTGTCGTTCGAAGATGCAATGAACGGGCGATCATAGCCGCCCCGGCGACCTGTCAGGTCGCCGCCTTCTTCTTCGCCTTCGGCTTCACCGGCCTGGCGACGACCGGCGGCTCCGGCGTGCCTTCGATCGCGGTGAGGCGCCCCGAGGTGAAGGTGTAGATGCCTGCGCGCGGACCCGTCGTCCACGTGACCACCGCGACGCGACGGCCAGCGGCATCGCTGGAGAGATTGACGGTCGAGGGCGCGCCGATGCCGCGCACCACGTCGCATTCGGTGTGGCCGAGCGCGACTGTGCCGCCAACTGGCGCCGGTGCAGTGGTCGACGCATTGGCGTCGGCGGGACCGGGCGGCGGCGCCATGCCGGGGCAAGCGCCGTCGGCGCTGACGAGATCCTCAGCGCCAACAGGCTTGTCGGGGGTCAGCGGCGGCGATTCGATCGAGATGTTCTTGATGAACAGGCGGCTCGGCTTGTTGAACCATTCAGCGTCTTTGGCGGACGTCAGCATGTCGGATGCGCCCGCGCAGCCCGCCATCAGCGGTGCGACGGCGACCAATACCAGGAGCGACTTTGGAAGCTTTTGATGTCGCACGATAACCTAAATTCCCCGCGTGAAGGAGCTGCCCTAAGCGATTGTCCCAACATCACTTTGCGGCATGAAGGTGGCCGAAACCAATCTGCCCTTGAAAGCCCAAATTATCATTAACCTGGAACGGCCGCTAATTTCGCCGCTGCCACCTTCCCCGTTCGTCGGCCTGCCAATAGGTGACCTCAAATCCGCGCGTCTTGCAATCCGTCCAAGTGCTGCGCGCCGCCGCAAGCGCGTCCGGATCGTCGCCGTTGAACAGCAGCACCATGCGCTCATAGGCTTCCGCATCCTCGGGCAAGGCGGCGTTGTCGACCAGGAAACGGACATTGGCGCCATTCGGATTGTCTGCCTCGATCGCCAGCACGATCGGCTGCTCGGCAACATCGTTCACCCGCCATGTCGCGTGCGGCAGGAAGGAATCGTCGCGATAGGTCCATAGATGCGCATCCAGCGCATCGGCGCGCTCGGGTGACGTTGACTGCACCACGACCCGCCAGCCGCGCTCGAGCGATTTCTCGAGAAGCGGCGGCAAGACGTTCTCAACCGTCATGTTTTGCAGATGATAGAAAAGAACTTCTGTCATTTGCGCTCGTAATGATCGGCCACCAGACGATCAAGCAACCGGACGCCGTAGCCCGAGCCCCAGCTCTGGTTGATGTCGGTCTTCGGCGCGCCCATCGCGGTGCCGGCAATGTCGAGATGCGCCCAGGGCGTACCATCGACGAAACGTTGCAGGAACTGCGCGGCGGTGATCGAGCCGCCGTGGCGGCCGCCGGTGTTCTTCATGTCGGCGAACTGGGAATCGATCAGCTTGTCGTATTCGGGGCCGAGCGGCAGGCGCCAGACCTTCTCACCGCTCTCGATGCCGGCCGCGAGCAGGCGCTCGGCCAGCTCGTCATTGTTGGAGAACATGCCGGCATGATCGGTGCCGAGCGCGACCACGATCGCGCCGGTCAGCGTCGCCAGGTCCACCATGAATTTCGGTTTGCTCTTCTTGGCGACGTACCAGAGCACGTCGGCCAGCACGAGGCGCCCTTCGGCGTCGGTGTTGATGATCTCGATGGTCTGGCCTGACATCGAGGTGACGATGTCGCCCGGGCGCTGCGCATTGCCGTCGGGCATGTTCTCGACGAGGCCGATGGCGCCGACCACGTTGACCTTGGCTTTGCGAGCCGCGAGCGCATGCATCAGGCCGACGACGCAGGCCGCCCCGCCCATGTCGCCCTTCATGTCCTCCATGCTGCCGGCCGGCTTGATCGAGATGCCGCCGGTGTCGAAGCAGACACCCTTGCCGACGAAGGCGACCGGTGCCTCGCCCTTCTTGCCGCCGTCCCAGCGCATGATCACGGTGCGGCTCGGTCGGGCCGAACCCTGGCCGACGCCGAGCAGCGCGCCCATGCCGAGCTTCTGCATCGACTTGACGTCGAGCACCTCGATTTTCACGCCGAGCTTCCTCAGCTGGCCGGCGCGACGCGCGAACTCTTCGGGATACAACACGTTCGGCGGCTCGTTGACGAGATCGCGCGCGATGATGACACCGTCGACGACCGCGCCGGCCGAGGCAAAGGCCTTCTTCGCAGCAGTCGCATCGCCGACCGCCAGCGAGACGTCGGCGCGCAAGGCGCCCTCTTCGCCGTCCTTCTTCCTGGTCTTGTAGCGATCGAACTTGTAGGCGCGTAGGCGCAGGCCAGAGGCGATCGCGACCGCCTGCTCGGTGTTCATGGCGCCATCAGGCAGTTCCGCCATGATGGTCATGGACGCGGAACCAGCCTTGAGCTTGCTGGCGGCCATGCCGCCGAATTTGAGGAAGTCGTTGCCCTTGAGGCTCGAGGTCTTCCCGGTCCCGATCACGATCAACCGTTCGGCCTTCAGGCCTTCGGGGGCGAGGATGTCCAGCGCGGCGCCGCTTTTGCCCTTGAATGAGCCGGCCGCCGCCGCCCGCTTCACAAGTTCGCTGGCACCGCCCAGCGCCTTGGCGGTTGCCAGGCCAACCTTCAGAGCATCGTCACAAAATACGACCAGAATGCCACGGGCGGCGGAAGCGAGCGGGACGAAGCCGACCTTGATGGCATCGGACATGGGTAACTCCTCGAAAACATGGGGCTTTTTGCCGATCGATCGATACGGTCGAAAGCCGGACCTGAACGGCGATTCACTCTGCTTTCCACACTATGGGCGAGATCGGCGGTCGATGCCAAGCACCGCCCGTGGCGTGGAGGTCACATCAAGGGAAATATTAACCATATATTGACGGTGCCACGGGTCAGCCATTTTGTTGACGGATCAAAGGGATGGTAGTGAGAAAGTAAGCTGCCGGAAGAGCCGGTTGGGCGACCTCGGGGATCCCCGTCAGGGGATTGGTCGAACAGCCGGAATTCCGGTGCGCGCGTTGGGGCTTTGGTGGGATTCGTGCGGTAGCGCATGGGGTCGATTGACAGGTATATTTTCCGCACGACGCTGGCGTCGTTTGCGCTGGTCCTGGTCAGCCTCACCGGCGTGATCTGGATTACGCAGGCGTTGCGCGGCATCGACCTGATGACGAGCCAGGGTCAGACCATCATGACCTTCCTCGGCATCACCAGCCTCGTGATCCCGGCGCTGGTGCTGATCATCTCGCCGATCGCGCTGATGATCGCGATCTCGCACACGTTGAACAAGCTCGCGACCGATTCCGAGATCATCGTGATGAATGCCGCCGGCTTCTCGCCGTTCCGGCTGTTCTATCCGTTCTTCTACGCCACCTGCGTGGTGGCGCTGCTGGTGGCCTTCATCGCGGCCTACCTCGCCCCCGACGGCATGCGGCGGATCAAGCAATGGGACGCCGAGATCACCGCCGACGTGCTCACCAACATCCTGCAGCCCGGCCGCTTCGCCCAGCTGGACAAGAACCTCACGATCCGCATCCGCGAGCGGCTGCCCGGCGGGATCCTAGCCGGCATCTTCATCGACGACCGCCGCGATCCCAACGAGCGCGTCTCGATCGTCGCCGAGCATGGCGAGGTCGTGAAGAACGAGAACGGATCGTTCCTGGTGCTCAAGGACGGCAATCTCCAGCGCTTCGAGGCCGGCAAGCGCGACCCCGCGCTGGTGGCATTCGGCCGCTACGGCTTCGACATGTCGAAGTTCGGCAATCAGGGCCACGACGTCACCCTCGGCATTCGCGAGCGCTATCTTTGGGAGCTGTTCACGCCGTCCCAGGACGATCCCGTCTACAAGGCGGTCCCCGGCCAGTTCTGGTCGGAGCTGCATGATCGCCTGATGGCGCCGCTCTACCCGTTCGCCTTTGCGGCGCTGACCTTCGCCTTCCTCGGCGCGCCGCGCACGACGCGGCAGAGCCGCAACTTCTCGATCGGCGGTTCGGTGCTCGCGGTGTTTGGGCTGCGCATGGCCGGCTTTGCCTGCTCCGTGATGGCCGTGAAGACGCCATTCGTCGCCGGCGTGCAATATGCAATGCTGGTGGTCGCGATCGGCACCGGCATGTGGATGATCGTCGGCGGCATCGTGGTCGAGCCGCCGCCCGGCCTGCTGGAGGCCATCAACAGGTCGAACGCGCGGATCGCGCGGCTGTTCGGACGGCCGGCCGCCGCATGAGCATGCTCACCAACACGCTCGGGCGCTATTTCGCCGGCCGCTTCGTGGTCGCCGCACTCGGCGTGTTCGCGAGCATTTTCCTGCTGCTGGTGCTGGTCGATTACATCGAGATGGTGCGCAAGACTTCAGGGCTCGCCTCCGCCTCCGCGATCATGGTGGCCGAGACCTCGTTGTTCCGGGTGCCGCAATTGCTGGAGAAGCTGACGCCGTTCTGCATGCTGATCGGCGCCATGACCTGCTATCTCGCCCTCTCCCGCCGGCTCGAGCTCGTGGTGGCGCGCGCGGCCGGCATCTCGGCCTGGCAGTTCATCTCGCCGGCGCTCGGCAGCGCGCTGCTGATCGGCGTGCTCGCCACGGTCGCCTACAATCCGATGTCGGCCAATTTGCGCGAACTGTCCAAGCGCATGGAAGCCGAGCTGCTCGGCTCGGCGCCCGGCGGCGGCATCCAGGACGCCTCGGGCTTCTGGCTCAACCAGGTGACCAACGACGGCCAGACCATCATCAACGCCGCACGCAGCGAGCAGCAGGGCATCCGGCTCACGGGCCTTACGCTGTTCCGGTTTGACACAGATCAGCACTTCAAGGAGCGGATCGAGGCGCGCGAGGCGACGCTCGAGTCCGGCCATTGGCTGTTCAAGGGCGTGCGCCGCTTCACGCTCGACGCCCCGCCGGTCGACCAGGCTAGCCTGGAGATTCCGACGACGCTGACCGAGGCGCAGGTCCGCAACAGCTTTTCCACACCCGAGACTGTGTCCTTTTGGCAACTACCGAGCTACATCCGCTCGTCCGAGAGCTCGGGCTTCGCGACAGCCGGCTATCGACTCCAGTATCACAAATTGCTGGCACAGCCGTTTTTGCTCGCCGCCATGGTGATGCTCGCGGCCTCTGTGTCGTTGCGCTTCTTCCGGATGGGTGGCGTACAGAAGATGGTTTTGAGTGGCGTGGGCGCAGGCTTTCTGCTCTACGTTCTGTCGAAAGTGACTGAAGACTTGAGCAAGGCTGAGTTGATGCATCCGATCGCTGCGGCGTGGTTGCCCGTAGTGGTGGGCGGCCTCACCGGCTTTTTGGCCTTGCTGTATCAGGAGGACGGATAGTGACGGCCGTCCGCCGAGGACATCCGGCTGGCTGGGCGCAGCGCAACGTGGTGCGCGCGAACGGAGGCGGCTTGTCAATCCGCAAGCTCGTGCTCGCCGCTATTGCCGTCGCCTCGCTCGCCGGGATGATGGATGCCGCGGTGACGCCTGCGGCCGCGCAGAGCTTCACCTATAATCCGCTGCCGCCGCGTCCGAAGCCGCCGCGGGCCGCCAATGACGGCCAGATGCTCGTGCAGGCGACCGAGGTCGACTACGACTACAACAATTCGCGCGTCTCGGCGGTCGGCAACGTCCAGCTGTTCTACAATGGCACCAGCGTCGAGGCCGACAGGGTCATCTACGACCAGAAGACCAAGCGGCTGCATGCCGAGGGCAACATCCGCATGACGGATGCCGACGGCAAGATCACCTATGCCGAGATGATGGACCTGTCCGACGACTACCGCGACGGTTTCGTCGATTCGCTACGCGTGGACACCGAAGATCAGACCCGCATGGCCGCAACCCGCGCCGACCGCTCCTCGGGCAATTACACCGTGTTCGAGAACGGCGTTTACACGGCCTGCGCGCCGTGCCGGGACGATCCGAAGAAGCCGCCGCTCTGGCAGGTCAAGGGTGCCCGCATCATCCACGACCAGCAGGAGAAGATGCTGTATTTCGAGACGGCGCAGCTCGAATTCTTCGGCGTGCCGCTCGCCTACATGCCCTACTTCTCAACGCCAGACCCGACCGTGAAGCGCAAGACCGGTTTCCTGATGCCGGGCTTCACCTCCTACACGGCGTTTGGCTACGGGGTCGAAGTCCCGTTCTATTGGGCGATCGCGCCCGATATGGACGCAACCTTCAACCCGCGCATCACCTCCAGGCAGGGCGTGCTGTTCCAGGCCGAGTTCCGCCAGCGCCTGCAGGACGGCGCCTACCAGGTTCGCGTCTACGGCATCGACCAGCTCGATCCGGGCCATTTCGTCGGCCAGCCCGGCGACCGCCAGTTCCGTGGCGGCGTCGAGACCAAGGGCCAGTTCGCTCTGAACGACAAATGGGTCTGGGGCTGGGACGGCGTCCTATTGTCCGATTACTATTTCATGTCGGACTACCGCCTGTCGGCCTATCGCGATCCGCTCGGATCGTTCCTGAATCTGCCGACGGAAGCGATTTCGCAGCTCTATCTGACCGGCGTCGGCAATCGCAGCTTCTTCGATGCCCGCACGATGTACTTCCTGAGCTTCTCGGGCAACCAGCAGCAGGTCCCGGTCGTCTATCCCGTGATCGACTACTCGAACGTGCTCAATTATCCGATCTTCGGAGGCGAGGTCTCCTACAAGACGAATTTCGTCAATCTGACGCGTAACGACGCGACGTTCGATCCGATCACGACGTTGGCCAATACCAACAGCCTGTGCACGATGCTCTCGGCCGATCCGCTCGCGCGCACGCCGGCGCAGTGCCTGCTGCGCGGCTTCCCCGGCACCTACACCCGCCTGTCGGCGGAGGCGCAATGGCGCAAGTCCTACACCGATCCCTTCGGCGAGATCTGGACGCCGTTCGCGATCCTGCGCGCCGACGCGATCAACTCCGAGGTTTCGAACCAGCCGGGCGTGGCGAACTACCTGCCCGTCGGCGACACCCAGGCATTCCGCCTGATGCCGACCGTCGGCCTCGAATACCGCTATCCCTTCATCAACGTTCAGCCCTGGGGCTCGACCACCATCGAGCCGATCGCCCAGGTCATTATCCGTCCAAACGAGACCTATGCCGGCAAGCTTCCGAACGAGGACGCGCAGAGCATGGTGTTCGACGCCTCGAACCTGTTCAGTGTCGACAAGTTCTCCGGCTATGACCGCGTCGAGGGCGGCGGCCGCGCCAATGTCGGCGTGCAGTCGACCACGCAGTTCGACAGGGGTGGCGCGATCAAGGTGCTGTTCGGCCAGTCCTACCAGCTGTTCGGCATGAACTCCTTCGCGGTGCAGGACTCCATCAACACCGGAATCAATTCCGGCCTGGACAAGCCGCGCTCGGATTACGTGGCCAGCGCCAGCTATTCGCCGAACAGCACCTATACGTTCAGCGTCCGCTCCCGCATGGACGAGCAGACCTGGAACTTCCAGCGCTTCGAGGCGGAAGGCCGCGCCAATTTCAATCGCTGGTCGGTCAGCATGCTGTACGGCAATTACGCCGCCCAGCCTGAGCTCGGCTACCTGACCCGGCGCGAGGGCATCCTGACGACGGGCTCGATTAAGGTCGCGACCAACTGGGTGGTGACGGGCTCGGCGCGCTGGGATCTCCAGGCCAACAAGATCAACCAATATGTGCTCGGCGCCGGCTATGTCGACGATTGCTTCGTGCTGGCGGCGAACTATGTAACTTCGTATGCCTACTCCGCGGGCACCACGCCGCCCGTGCTGAGCCACGCGTTCATGTTCCAGATCGGCTTGCGCACGCTGGCGACCTCGACGGGGGCCAGCAGTTCCGCCGGCATCCAGTGAACCCGTCCAAAATGCCGGCCGCGCGATCCCTATCGCAGGATCATTTCGGCTGACATGCGAGCGACAACCATGACGACCTCCTTGCCTGTGTTCCGCCTCCTCCCTCCTGCTCTCGGCGCCTTGCTGGTCGCCATGCTCGTGCTCGCCGGCGCGCCGGCCCGGGCGCAAAACATCGTGGTAATGGTCAACGGTGATCCCATCACCGATTTCGACATCGAGCAGCGCTCCAAGCTCGACACGCTGACAACGCAGAAGACGCCGAGCCGGCAGGACGTCATCAACACGCTGATCGACGACAAGATCAAGATCAAGGAAGGCAAGAAATACGGCGTCGATCCCACCGCCGCCGACGTCAACCAGTCCTACGAGGGTATGGCGCAGCGCATGCGCATCTCGCCCGATCAGCTCACGAAGTCGCTCGAGGTCAAGGGCATACGTCCCGACGTCCTCAAGAGCCGCATGAAGTCCGAGATGGTCTGGACCAGCCTCGTGCGCGGCCGGTTCAAGGAGAAGCTGATCGTCGGCGAGAAGGACGTCGCCGACAAGGTGCGCGAAGGCGGCACCGAGAAGCTCCAGATCGAGGGCACCGAATACAAGATGCAGCCGATCGTGCTGATCGTGCCGCGCGGCTCGTCTGCGGGCTTGCAGGAGTCGCGGATGAAGGAAGCCGAGACCTATCGCGCGCGCATCGGGAGCTGCGAGGAAGCCAATTCGCTGTTCCGCGCGACGCCGAACGCCACCATCCGCGAGAGCGTCACCAAGACCACGGCAGATCTGCCGGAGGCGCTGCGCAAGGTGCTCGACGACACCCCGATCGGTCATCTGACCGCGCCCGAGGTGACCAAGGCAGGTATCGAAATGGTGGTGCTGTGCGACCGCAAGCCGACCACCATCGATACGCCGAAGAAGCGTGAGATCCGCGACAAGATGTACGTGGAGAAATACGAGAAGACCCAGAAGGCCTATCTCGACGAACTCCGCAAAGCGGCGATGATCGAATATCGCAACCGCTGATGGCCGCTCCTACAAAGCCCCTCGCGCTCACGCTGGGAGAACCCGCCGGCATCGGCCCCGACATCACCATCGCCGCCTGGCTGAGGCGCCGCGAGCTCGGCCTGCCCGCCTTTTACTTGCGCGGCGACGAGGCGTTCATCGCCCGGCGCGCCAAGACACTGGGCAAGGGGCTCGGCACCGACATCGCGATCGCCTCGGTGAGCCCAGGCGAGACCGAGGCCGCCTTTGCCGACGCCCTGCCCGTTGTTGCGACCGGAGAGCACGCGACCGCAGAGCCCGGCAAGCCCGACGCCTCGAGCGCACCGGCCGCGCTCGCCTCGATCCGCGAAGCGGTCGCCGACGTGCGGGCGGGCCACGCCAGCGCCGTCGTCACCAATCCCATTGCCAAGAGCGTGCTCTACCGAGCCGGCTTCCGCCATCCCGGTCACACCGAATTCCTCGCAGAGCTCGCCGAAGCGGACGGACGCGTGCCGCAGCCGGTGATGATGCTGTGGTCGCCGCGACTCGCCGTGGTGCCGGTGACGATCCACGTGTCATTGCGCGATGCCCTCACCCAGCTCACGAGCGATCTCATTGTCTCGACCGTGCGCATCGTTGCGACCGAGCTGAAATCCCGTTTCGGCATTGCCCGACCGCGCATTGCGATCTCCGGACTCAATCCGCATGCCGGCGAGGACGGCTCGCTCGGCCACGAGGAGCAGACCGTGATCGCGCCGGCGCTCAAGGTGCTGCGCAACGACGGTATCGACGCCAGGGGGCCGCTGCCCGCCGACACCATGTTCCATGAAGCCGCGCGCACCAGCTATGACTGCGCCGTCTGCATGTATCACGACCAGGCGCTGATCCCGATCAAGACCGTGGCGTTCGACGACGCGGTCAACGTCACGCTCGGCCTGCCCTTCATCCGTACCTCGCCGGATCACGGCACCGCCTTCGACATCGCCGGCACCGGCAAGGCCAACCCGGCGAGCCTGATCGCCGCGCTGAAGCTTGCCAGCCGCATGGCGGCTGCAAACAGCTGATGAGCGCGATCGACGACCTCCCGCCGCTGCGCGAGGTCATTCGCCAGCACGCGCTGTCGGCCCGCAAATCGCTGGGTCAGAATTTTCTGCTCGATCTCAACCTTACCGCGCGCATCGCCCGCGCGGCTGCGCCGCTTGAAGAGAGCACCATTGTCGAGATCGGCCCCGGCCCCGGTGGACTGACCCGCGCGCTGCTCGCGCTCGGCGCCAAGCGCGTCATTGCCATCGAGCATGACGAGCGCGCCATTCCTGCCTTGCAGGATATTTCCGCGCGCTACCCTGACAGGCTCGAGATCGTGCATGGCGATGCCATGACCTTCGACCCGCGACCGCTGCTCGGCGGCGAGCGCGCCAAGATCGTCGCCAATCTCCCCTACAACATCGCGACCCAGCTTCTGATCAACTGGCTCACCATCGAACCCTGGCCGCCCTGGTACGACATGATGGTGCTGATGTTTCAGCGCGAGGTCGGCGAGCGCATCGTCGCGCGCGAGGACGAGGACGCCTACGGCCGGCTCGGCGTGCTCGCCAACTGGCGCTGCGAAACAAAGATCCTGTTCGACATTGCGCCGTCCGCCTTCGTGCCGCCGCCGAAAGTCACCTCCTCCGTCGTGCGGCTGGTGCCGCGCCACGAGCCTCTGCCGTGCGATCGCAAGTTGCTCGAGCAGGTCGCAGCCGCGGCCTTCGGACAGCGCCGGAAAATGCTGCGGCAGAGCCTGAAATCGCTTCAAGCGGATCCTGCGCGGCTTGCTGCTGCCGCCGGTGTCGATGCGACGCGGCGCGCCGAGACGATCCCCATCTCCGGCTTTGTTGCCATGGCGCGTGAATTGGCGGATATACGCAGCGAAGCTGGGTAACAAGAATTCCGGAGGAAGAAAAATGGCGTTGATGCGTCGGCAGTCGCTGGTCAAGTTCGATGCGCCCCTGTGCGAGACCATCGTCGATACGCCCAAGCCCAAAGCTGCCGAGGTGCTGGTGCGCATCGAGCGCTGCGGCCTCTGCCATTCCGACCTGCACATCCAGGACGGCTATGCCGATCTCGGCGGCGGCAAGAAGCTCGACACCACGCGCGGCATGACGCTGCCCTTCACCCTCGGCCATGAGATCGCCGGCGTCGTCGACGAAGTCGGCCCTGATGTGCCCGCAAGCCTCGTCGGTTCGAAGAAGGCGGTGTTTCCCTGGATCGGCTGCGGCCAGTGCCGCGACTGCAAGAACGGCGACGAGAATCTTTGCGCCAAGCAGCGCTTCCTCGGCGTCTCCATCGACGGCGGCTTCGCCACCCACGTGCTGGTGCCCGACGCAAAATATCTGCTCGACTACGATCCCTTGCCGGTCAACCAGGCTGCGACCTTGATGTGCTCCGGCGTCACCGCCTACGGCGCGCTCAAGCGCCTGGTCGATCGTCCGCGCCAACGCAATCTGCTGCTGATCGGTCTTGGCGGCGTCGGCATGATGGGCCTGTCGTTCGCGCAGGCGATGTTCAAGCAGCCGATCACGGTTGCCGATCTGTCGCCAGCCGCGCGCGAGACCGCGCTGAAGAACGGGGCTGCGGTCGCCTATGACCCGTCCGAGCCCGACGTGATCAAGCGTATCCTGAAGGAGACCGACGGCGGCTTCGACGAGGTGGTCGACTTCGCCGGCAACGAAAAATCGATGGCGTTTGCGGTCGCGGTCGCCGCGCGCGGCGGCAAGGTCGTGATCTCAGGCCTGATGGGCGGCCAGTTCACGCTGCCGATGGTGCAATGGGTCTACAAGCGCCTCACGGTCGAGGGTTTCATGGTCGGCACGCTTGCCGAGGCGCATGAGCTGATGGCGCTCGCCCGCGCCGGCAAGATCAAGCCGACGCCGATGCGCGAAGAGCCGATGGGCGACGTCCAGAAGTGGATCGACGAATTGCGCGCTGGCAAGGTGGTCGGCCGTATCGTGCTGAAGAACTGAGTATCGGTCGGCGGCGGGATGCACGTCTCGCCGCCGCGCCCGGAACGGCTTTGGTTGCACCGCGTTGGCAGCGCATGTCCATTCGCTGTACGGTCGAGAGCGCATTCTTCATCGCCTGGAGCTTCCTTGAGAAGACCGGCGAGCTCGGGCCGCCTGATGCGTCCGCGGACATCATTCTCGATGCGATCGAGGCGCAACTCAGGACCGGCGAGCGCCGGCCGCTGATGCTCGCCAACCGGGCGATCGAGGCCTACCGGCGCGCGAACCGCCAGTCGGCGGCGCGCGAGGCCCGCCTGGGGTAGCGGGTCACCTGCGCATACGCTGTGTTCACTGTTGCACAGAGCGGGTGTTCCGTTTTCGAAATATCCGGTGTTCTCCGGTCAAGAACAGAGTTCGAAGCGTGGCGGACAGGCAACAATGCTTGCGCGGCGGCGCCCGACATCAATCTCTTTCAATTTCCCGTAAGACCAGTGCGCCAGTTGATCTGCGTTCGCGTTGCGATCACTTCAGACCCGAGCTTGGAACGCCGTGTGCGTCCAGCGCGTTCACCACTCGTCAAGGCAATAACGGAGTCCGATTTGCATGACGAAGCCGCTGACAAAAACCGTGCAACCTGTTCCCAACGAGAACCAGAGCCACAAGGGCGCCGGCAGCGCGCCGACAGTTCCTGTCGACACGACCAAAGGCCATCGCGACGACGAGAAACAGAACATCCGTGAGCAGGCTGCCCACGGCAACCTCACCCAGAACACCAGCAACCGGCGCATGGGCTAGGCGCAGAAACCAGGGGGATTAAAGAGGAGATACGAACTTGATGACCCCCGGCAAATGGTACGATCCGATCTCCGAACGCTGGATCGCGCCGCGCGAATTCCACGTCGTAGCTCCCTCCCCCCACGCCAGCGAGAACCACGTACTCGAGATGCAGAGGTCCATCGAGATCCAGCGCATCTGGCGCCTGCTGGTCGATTGCTGCGCAAGCAAGTGATGCTCTTGCCCGTGCGTGACGGCGAAGCAGCGCGCCGTCCGCCACATGTTAGTCTTTCTGCATGACCGATCCCGCATCCTCCGCCAGGCCTGTCGCTAAGCCCGTTGCAATCGCGATCCGCTATCTCGCGATCATCGCCGGCTGCGCCTGCCTCCTTGTCACCGCGATCTGCTTTGCGATCGCGTGCCAGGTCTTCATTCAAACCGGCGTGTTCGCGCAATCCTACGTGATGGTGGGATTGATTGGCGGCGTGCTCGGCATGTTGGCGCTGAAGCTGGCGAGTGTGTGGAGATAGACCCCCTTCGGCCCTGCCGGTGCGACGGGGGCAAAAGTGTATCGCTTTGGCCTCCATCGGGCGAAGTCACAAAGCAAGCCTCGGGCAAAAGCCGCCGCGAGATGGATGTGTCCTGCCCTTCCCGGCCGCGAGGCCTGGAAGGCTCGCTGCCGCACGGAATGTCGCACACCGCTTTTCGCGAGCGCGCCCGGCTGGTAGATTGTCGGCATTGATTTGGGGGCTTTCATGCACGCGAGGATTTTCAATCGCGTCCTGACGCTGGCGGCGCTCATCGCAGCCACGCTTGTTGCCGCGCAGCCGGCATCGGCCGAGAAGCGCATCGCGCTGGTCGTCGGCAACTCCGCCTACAAGAACATCACGCCGCTCGACAATCCGTCCAAGGACGCGACGCTGATGGCCGACACGCTTGGCTCGCTCGGCTTCGCGCTGGTCGGCGGCCACGCCCAGCTCGATCTCGACAAGGCCGCGATGGACATCGCTGTGCAGAGCTTTGGGAAGCAGGTGCAGGGCGCTGACGTTGCGCTGTTCTATTATGCCGGCCACGGCGTACAGGTAGCCGGCTCCAACTACCTCGTCCCGGTCGGCGCCAATCCGACACGCGAGGCCGACGTCGATTTCCAGATGACCGACGTCAACCTCGTGCTGCGGCAGATGCAGGGCTCCGGCACGCGGCTCAACCTTGTCATTCTCGATGCCTGCCGCAACAATCCCTTCGGCTCGCGCGGCCTACGTTCCTCCGAAGGGGGCCTTGCGCAGATGCGCGCGCCCGAGGGCACGCTGATCTCCTACGCGACACAGCCCGGCAATGTCGCCCAGGACGGCAGCGACGGTCACAGCCCCTACACCAAGGCACTCGCCGCGACCGTCCGCACCGCAGGCCTCGACGTATTCCAGACCTTCAACCAGGTCGGGCTTGCCGTGAAGCGCGCCACCGCAGGCGCGCAGCAACCCTGGGTCTCGTCCTCGCCAATCGACGGCACGTTCTACTTCGTGCCACCGACGCAAACCGCGCCACCACAGGTCGCGGCGATGCAGCCCGATCCACTGTCGTCGGAGCGCCTCCGTGCCGACCCCGACCGCGTTCCGTTGCGCGATGCCGCGTTGCTCAGCGAGTTGAACGAGCGGCTCTACGAGCTCAATTTCGATCCTGACACGCCCGACGGATTGACGCGCGCCATCACGAAACTTCAACAGCGCATTGCCATGGCACCAACAGGCGAAGCGACCGAGGGCCTGCTGCTGCGGATGCGCAAGATGGAGGATCTCAAGCCGTGGGGCTCGATCGTCTACGGGCCCGACAGCAACAAATGGGGCATCTCGTGGAATCACGCCTCGCGGCGCGCGGCGGTGGCGGATGCGCGCGGCAATTGCGCCGGTGCCAAATGTGCGATCGAGCTCTCCTTCTACGGCAAGAGCTGTGGCGCGTTCGCAATCTCGGACAAATCCTGGTCGCTGGTCCAGCGCGACAGCGTCCAGCGCGCGAAGGACGCAGCGCTTGACGATTGCGGAAAGGCTGGCAAAGCTTGCCGCATTATTGGGGCCGTCTGCGCCGACGGCTCCGGTCGTTGATTTTCATAATGTGGATTGGTTGCTCATGACGAACTTCGCCCGCGCCTTTGCGCTCACCTCGCTCATCGTCACCCTCGCCTCGACAGCCACATTCGCGCAATCCGGCAGCGCCGGCGGCTCGATTGGCAATGACGAGAAGTCCCTGTCCGGCTCGCGCCAGGACAGTGCGCCCGGCCGCTCCGCCGAACCCGCGCCGTCGGCACGCCGGAGCAAACCGGCCGCAGACGAACCCCGCTCGTCGTCACGGCGCGGTGGTGGAGGCGGTGGCGGAGGCAGCTTCGACGGCGCCTGGTCCGTCACCAGCGTCGGCTGTGGCGGCACGGTCAGCGGCGCGACCGTCGTGACCTCGGGCCGTGTGATCGCCGAAGGCGTCAGCGGGACCGTCAGCCCGAACGGCGCGGTGCACACGTTCGGGCATGGTGAAGGCGGCATCACCTATACCGGCGCCGGCCGCCTGTCCGGGCGCAGCGGTTCCGGCACGTTCCGCCGCTCCGACGGCTGCTCGGGAACCTGGACCGCGAGCAAGCAATAGCGCCGGCAAAAAGCCTGAATTCGCGGTGGAACGAACGCCGCGCAGGCCCGATTCAAGCCACATCCTCTCCGGATTTGCGGCTCATTGCCACCTAACTCTTTGTTGAGAAAGGGAAGGTAACGAGTTGCGTCATGCGTAATCGGGAGACCAGGATGGGCAACCGCACCGCAAAGTTTCTATCCGCGCTGGTCGGCAGCATTATTGCCGGCGCACCATTGGCCGCTGTCTCACAGAATGCGCCAAGCGCCCCTGCCGCTGCAAGCACGGCGAATGCCGCGAGCGACTGTCTCGGCTCGCCGAAGGGCACAGCGCCGCAGGGACAGCACTGGCACTATCGCGTGGAACGCGGGACCAAGCGGCAGTGTTGGTATCTGCGTGCCGAGGGCGCTAAGGCCACAACCACCGCGCAGACCGCTGAAGGTTCGGCGCAACCGGATTCATCGCCACCGCAATCGGTGCAGAATGCGCGCGCCGAATATATCGTGCCGCAGGGAACGCCCGCGCAAGCAGCGCCCGCGACCGCGCCGAAGGCAACTCAGCCCGCGCCCACCAGCAGCGGCGAAACGCAGCAGCCGGCCGTCGCCACGCGTTGGCCTGATACCATGACGGCAGCCGCCGCGCCGGAGCTGGCAGCGGCACCCGCGCCAGCAATCGACCAGCCGAGCGCGCAGCCGCCGGCATCCCCTGCCCCGGTGGCGCCCGCCTCGGCCGACAATGCTGACAAGCCGACGGGGTCGCTCCCGACATTGCTGCTCGTGATCGTCGGAGCGCTCGCGCTCGCCGGCCTCATCGCCAGCGTAATCTATCGCTTCGCCGGTGGCCGAGCGCGCGTGCAGACGGCCGATCGCCGCGTGAATTGGGACAGGCAGGATGATGGCAACAGCCGCGCGCCCTGGCACGCGGCGCCGCGCGCAGAGCGGCCGCTTCCGGTGGACTTCGACGCTGTGCGTCCGGAGCCGCCGCAGATCGCCGCATTCACCGACGAAATCCGCCGGATCGCAGCGCAAAGCCGTCCCCTTGCGCTCGCGGCCGCGGAGCCCGAGAAGACCGAGATCGACTATTTCGACGGCGAGTTCGAGATCGAGGCGACAGCGTCTCTCGCGGCCGACGGCCAAGACGACGGCCATGGCGAAGAAACGACCGATCACGATGTGAACGCGCATCAGGAGCACGTCCACGACGCGGACGCGCACGAGGACCATGCGCGCGACGACAATGCCGTCGACGTCGACGTCATCACGGCGATGCTGGAACGGCTGGCGAACGAGGGGCCGCGGCTGACGCAGCCGAGAATCGAGCCTAGCCTTGAAGCTGACCTTGCAGCCCTCGCACGAAGCTCACGAGGCCGGTCCGCCGCTCGCGCTTGAGGCGCTCGGCCTTCAGGATCGACTGCACCTCGGCGAAGGCGTCATCGACGTTGTGATTGATGACGATGTAGTCGTACTCGGCCCAGTGGCTCATCTCATGGCTGGCGCGGCTCATGCGCTTGCGGATGACCTCGTCGGAATCCTGCGCGCGCGAATGCAGCCGCTTCTCGAGGTCGCCGGCCGACGGCGGCAGGATGAAGACGCTGACGACGTCGGCGCGCGCTTTTTCGCGCAATTGCTGGGTTCCTTGCCAATCGATGTCGAACAGCACGTCCTGCCCCGCCGACAGCGCGGTCTCGACGGGCGCGCGCGGCGTGCCGTAGCTGTTGTCGAACACGTTGGCCCATTCCAGGAGCTCGTCGCCCTTCACCATGGCGTCGAACTTGGCCTTGTCGACGAACAGATAATCTCGGCCGTCGACCTCGCCGGGCCGCATCGCGCGTGTGGTCGCGGACACCGACATGCGAAGGCCCGGCATACGGTCGATCAGCATGCGCGACAGCGTCGTCTTGCCCGCCCCCGATGGCGAAGACAGCACGAACATCAATCCGCGCCGCTCGACCCCGTCAGTGCCGTGCCCCGTCGTCATCGATCACTCCAGATTCTGGACCTGTTCGCGGAATTGCTCGACCACGTTCTTCATGGCGAGCCCGGTATTAGTCAGCTCGATGTCGTTCGACTTCGAGCAGCAGGTGTTGACCTCGCGGTGAAACTCCTGCGCCAGGAAATCGAGCTTGCGGCCGATCGGGCCGCCCTTGCCGATCAGCTCGCGCGCCTGCGCGATGTGGGATGCGATGCGGTCGAGCTCCTCGCGGATGTCGGCCTTTGTGGCGATAAGGATCGCTTCCTGCATCAGGCGGTCCGAATCGAAACGGTCTGATGTGTCGAGCAGCGTGGCAATCTGCTCGGCGAGCTTCGCCTTGATCGCCTCCGGCTTGCGGCCGGGCGCGCTTTCCGCCTTCTTCGCGAGTTGCTCGACCTCGTCGACCCGCTGGGTCAGGATCTGGCCGAGCGAGGTGCCCTCGCGCTTGCGCATCGCCACGAGCTCGTCGAGCGCCTTGTCGAAAGCGTCGGCGGCGGCAGCGCGCGCGGCCTTGTCTTCCTCCTCATCGCCCTCGGGCTCGGCGACCTCGACGACACCCTTGATGGCCAGAAGGCCGTCGATGCTCGGCGCGACGGCGTCGATCTTGCCGGAGATGACGGCGGCCGCCTTCAGCACCGCGTTGAGCACGTCCTCATTGACGCGGACGGTGGCGGCCGCATTGGCGCGCTTGACGTTGAGATTGGCATAGACGGTGCCGCGCGAGAGCAGCTCGCCGGCGCGCTTCTTGGCGTGGGCCTCGAGCTCGTCGAATCCCTGCGGCAGCCGGACCCTGAGGTCAAAGCCCTTGGCGTTGACCGACTTCAACTCCCATTCGAACGTATACGGCCCGCTTGCGCCGTGGCTTCGGGCAAAGCCGGTCATGGACGACAGCGCCATCAGGTCAAATTCTCCAGATACATGGGATTCGCAAGGCCATCAGGCCACGCGAATCTTAAGACTATTTTGCAGGAAAGTGGAATCCGCAAAGTCCGCAGGCAGGTCTGCAGGGACGCCGATGGGAGCAGGCCTAGCGCTGGACCACCGGCGGTGACGGCTGCACCGCGCCCTGGCGGGCCGGCGCTCCCGGCCGCGCCGGCGGCTTCTTCTGCTGGGTCGGCTTGGGCGGCGTGGTCGCGGTGGGTGCCGTATCCGCGGCCGCCGGCGCAGCGGTGGCCGGCGCGGGAGCATCGTCGGCCGGCTCGACCGTGTCGTTCTGGATCTGCTTCTCCATCGCGCGGAGTTTCGCGACGTTCCTCTGGTGCGCGTCGTAGGTCTCTGTGAAGGCGTGGCCTCCCGATCCGTCGGCGACGAAATAGAGGTCGCGGGTGCGGGCCGGGTTGGCGGCGGCCTCGAGCGAGGCGCGACCGGGATTGGAGATCGGGCCCGGCGGCAGGCCCTCGATCACGTAGGTGTTGTAGGGCGAGGGCTGCGTGATCTCGCTGCGCTTGATCGGACGTCCCAGCGTGCCCTTGCCGCCGACGAGGCCGTAGATGATGGTCGGGTCGGACTGCAGCTTGATCTTCTGCTTGAGGCGATTGACGAACACGGCTGCCACACGGCTGCGCTCGTCCGGCTTGCCGGTCTCTTTCTCGACGATCGAGGCCAGCGTCACCAGCTGCTCTGGAGTCTTGACCGGCAGGTCCTGGCTGCGGCGCTCCCAGATCTCGGCGAGCACGCGCTTGTGCGCCTGTTGCATGCGCTGGATCACCTGGTCACGCGGGGTCCCGCGCGGGAACTTGTAGGTCTCGGGCAGCAGCGTGCCTTCGCGCGGCAACTCATGCACGCTGCCGGTGAAGATATCGTTGTCGGTGAGCCGCGCCACGATCTGCTCGGAGGTCAGGCCTTCGGGAATCGTGACGGCGTGCTGGACCACCTTGCCCTCGACGATCGTGCCAATGACGTCGCGCAAGCTCGCGTTCTTCTGGAACGAATATTCACCGGGCTTCAGGTCCGAGCTCGCCTTCAGCGCAGCCACGGCGCCGATGAACACCCATGGGTTGACGTCGGTGACGCCCTCCTTGTTCAGGGTCTCGGCGATGTCGCGCTTGCCCGCACGCTGCGGGATGTTCACGACCTTGTCTTCTTTCAGCGGTCCCGGCGACTCCAGCACCTGCCGGCCGTAATAATAGGCCGCGCCGGCGCCGATCATGCCGATCAGAAGCAAGGTAATGATGGCGTTGCCGACCACGACGAACGGATTGCGCGCCCGCTCCGAACGCTTCGGCGGCGGCGGGACCTGCTCCGGCTCGAGCGCTGCCCGCGGACTCCGGGGCGAAATGGGCGGCCTTTCACTCATCGAAGCAACCTGAATCCTGCCGGTTCAATCGCAGCCAGACAATCGCTTGCCGAGCCAAATGCACGCGCCCACAGATATGACTATCGCCGAATACGGCAAAACGGTGGATTCGTCTCAAACGCAAACTATTGGGCCAGACGCCGGACGATCACCGACGCATTGGTACCGCCGAAACCGAAAGAGTTCGACAACGCAACGTTCACCTCGCGCTGCTTCGCCTTGTGCGGCACGAGATCGATCGCGGTCTCCACCGACGGGTTGTCCAGGTTAATGGTCGGCGGCACGACATTATCGCGAATCGCGAGGATCGCGAAGATCGCCTCGATCGCGCCGGCCGCGCCGAGCAGATGGCCGGTCGACGATTTGGTCGAGGACATCGCCACCTTGGAGGCGGCATTGCCGAGCAAACGCTCCACCGCACCGAGCTCGATCTCGTCGCCTAGCGGCGTCGAGGTGCCGTGAGCGTTGATGTAGTCGAGATCTGCCGCGGTCAGGCCGGCGCGCTTGAGCGCGGCCGACATGCTTCGGAAACCGCCATCACCATCGGGTGACGGCGACGTAATGTGATAGGCGTCACCCGACAGGCCGTAGCCGATCACCTCGGCATAGATCCTCGCGCCGCGGCGCCGGGCATGCTCGAGCTCCTCCAGGACGAGGACGCCAGCGCCCTCGCCCATCACGAAACCGTCGCGATCCTTGTCGTAGGGACGCGAGGCCTTCTCGGGCGTCTCGTTGAAGCCGGTCGACAACGCGCGCGCGGCATTGAAGCCGGCGATGCCGATGCGGCTGATCGGCGACTCGGCGCCACCGGCGACCATCACGTCGGCATCGCCGAGCGCGATCAGACGGGCGGCATCGCCAACGGCGTGGGCGCCGGTGGAGCAGGCCGTGACCACCGAATGGTTCGGGCCCTTCAGCCCATGCTTGATCGACACATAGCCGGAGGCGAGATTGATCAGGCGGCCGGGTATGAAGAACGGCGATACCTTACGAGGGCCCCGCTCCTTGAGGAGGATCGCGGTGTCGGCGATACCGTTGAGGCCGCCGATGCCCGAGCCGATCATGGTGCCGGTCGCGCATTTGTCCTCTTCGGTCTCGGGATGCCAGTTGGCATCGTCGAGCGCCTGGCCTGCCGCGGCCATGCCGAAGATGATGAAGTCGTCGACCTTGCGCTGGTCCTTCGGCTCCATCCACTTGTCGGGATTGAAGCTGTCGTTGCCGCCGTCGCCGCGCACGACGGTGCAGGCGTATTTGGTCTGCAGATCGGAGACATCGAAGCTCTCGATCCTGCGCGCACCGCTTTCGCCGTTGAGAATGCGTTTCCAGGTGGCATCGACGCCGCAGCCGAGTGGCGACACCATGCCGAGACCAGTGACGACAACCCGCCTCATATCCGAAAACTCCGCATCGAAAGATTCACGGCCAATAACAAGAAACCGGCTGGCCGCTGGGAAGCGGCCCGTCCGGTTTCAATGTTGTCCCCGCGAAAATGAAGAGCGTTAGCTCTTCGCGTTCTTCTCGAGAAACTTCGTGGCGTCGCCGACGGTGAGAATCGTCTCAGCGGCGTCGTCCGGAATCTCACAACCGAATTCTTCTTCGAACGCCATCACCAGCTCGACGGTGTCCAGACTGTCGGCGCCGAGGTCATCGATGAAGCTCGCTGCGTCGACAACCTTCTCGGGTTCAACACCAAGGTGTTCGACCACGATCTTCTTAACCCGTTCGCCAATGTCACTCATTGCATAACCTCGTGTTGTTCCCTGTAGACCCGACCCCCCGGGACGATACGAGCCGTCGTGGTCGTTGACTGCCTTCGCTTACGAACTTTGATTTGACCCCATCTTAACCGATAGAGGCCCGGCGAACGACGGCCAAGGCTCCGCATCGCCAATATACAGGGTTTCAAAAACCTGCAATGGCGTTCTTTGCCCATCCGTTGAAGGTCCGGTTATCATACTTCAACTGCCTTGACTACACGCCTCAATTCACTCTGGAAACGGCCGTTTGCCGCATCCGCACTGTCCATGTGGGCAGTGCGGAACGCCGCGTCAGATCATGGCCATGCCACCGTTAACGTGGATGGTCTGGCCGGTGACGTAAGCAGCCTCGTTCGAACTCAGGTAGACCGCGGCGGCCGCGATATCCTCGGGCGTGCCCAAACGGGCAGCCGGAACCTTGGCCAGGATGGTCTCGCGCTGCTTGTCGTTGAGCGCATCCGTCATCGGCGTCTTGATGAAGCCGGGCGCGATGCAATTGGCGGTGACACCGCGCTTGGCGTATTCGGCGCCCAGCGTCTTGATCATGCCGATCAGGCCGGCCTTCGACGCGGTGTAGTTGCCCTGCCCCGGATTGCCGGTGACGCCGACAATCGACGTGATGGCAATGATGCGGCCGAAGCGCTTGCGCATCATCAATTTGGTGGCGGCGCGCGCCAGGCGGAAGGTCGCGGTCAGGTTGACGTTGATGACCTCATCCCAATCCTCGTCACGCAGCTGAACGAACAGATTGTCGCGCGTGATACCGGCGTTGGCGATGAGAATGTCCACCTGCCCCATCGCGGCTTCCGCAGCCGGCACCAGCGCTTCGACTTCGTCGGCCTTGGAGAGATTGCAGGGCAGCACATGATTGCGCTCGCCGAGCTTGCCGGCAAGCTCATCCAGCACTTCCTTGCGCGTCCCTGAGATCGCGACGGTCGCGCCCTGCGCATGCAGCGCCTGCGCGATCGCGCCGCCGATGCCGCCGGTCGCGCCGGTGACGAGCGCCTTTCGGCCAGTCAGATCGAACATTGAGAGACTCCTTCGAAGCACGATCCGGAAAAGTGTGCAGCGGTTTTCCGGATCGTGCGTAAACTTAAGCCTGCTTCGCGGCGGCCAATGCATCCCTGGCGGCGGCAATGTCGTTCGGACCACCGACCGCAACGCCGACGGCACCGTCGGCAATGCGCTTGACGAGCCCCGTCAGCACCTTGCCCGCACCGATCTCGAAGAAACGGGTGACGCCCTGCCCCGCCATATAGGCGACCGACTCGCGCCAGCGCACCGTGCCCGTGACCTGCTCGACCAGCCGGCGGCGAATCTCGTCGGGATCGATGATTGCGCGGGCCAGCACATTCGAGACCAGCGGCGCAGCCGGCGCCTTGATCGTGACCTTGGACAGCGCTTCGGCCATCGCGTCGGCCGCGGGCTGCATCAGCTTGCAATGGAACGGTGCGGACACCGGCAGCAGCATCGCGCGCTTGGCGCCCTTGGTCTTGGCGATCTCGACGGCGCGATCGACCGCAGCCTTGTCGCCGGAGACGACCACCTGGCCCCCACCATTGTCATTGGCAGCCTGACAGACCTGGCCCTGCGCCGCCTCCTTGGCGACCTCCATGGCCGCGTCATAATCGAGGCCGAGCAGCGCGGCCATGGCACCGGCGCCGACTGGCACGGCCTTTTGCATTGCGAGACCGCGGGTGCGAAGCAGCCGCGCGGTATCAGAGATTGTCAGGCTGCCGGCCGCAGCCAGCGCCGAATATTCGCCGAGCGAGTGACCAGCGACGAAGGCAGCATCCCGTCCCACGGAAAATCCGGCTTCAGCCTCTAGCACGCGCAGGGTCGCTACAGACACCGCCATCAGGGCCGGCTGCGCGTTCTCGGTGAGCTGAAGGGTCTCGGCCGGGCCGTCCCAGATGGTCGCTGTCAGCTTCTCTCCAAGCGCGGCGTCGACCTCGTCGAACACGGCGCGCGCCGCCGGAAAAGCGTCGGCAAGGGCCTTGCCCATGCCAACCGCCTGGGAACCCTGCCCCGGAAATGTGAATGCTGCCGTCATCGGCGCGCTCCCTGGATCGCTCAACCCGTGTGCCACGAGAACCCGGCAGCCGATGACGTCCGGCCCGAGCCTTGGCTCCCGACCATGCTCCGAAAGGGGCCGTAGACACTGTCCGGGGCCGGAATGTCAAGCCAAGATAGGAACTTCGGCTTGCATTCACCTGGGGGATGCGGCCCCTAAAATCCACCGTTGGTCTGGTTGGAATCGACCGTCGCCCCCGCCCGCGCGCGGCGCGCACTGCTCACCAGCTGGCCTGGACGGTCATCCCGATCGGGCTTGGCGGTGGCAAGCCGCAGCACTGCGGCGTAGTTCGGCTGCACTTCCATCCGACCGGCGTGGCGACTCTCGCTGAGCACGCGGTGGACCTTCGGCAGGTTGTAACAGGGCACGTAGAACAAGAGATGATGCTCGAGGTGGTAGTTCACGTAGTACGGTGCGATGAACAGACGCTCGAGGAAATTGGCGTGCGTGGTACGCGTGTTGCGCAACGGATCGCTGCTGTCAGGCACGACGGCGTGTTCGGCGATGTTGCGGATGCGGGTGATCACCATCATCCAGGTGAGCAGCGGCACCAGCCATAGCAGCGGATAGGCCCACCACACGCCGGCCGCCGCGAGACCTGCGAACATCGCGGCGTTGACGAGGCATTGCGGACCGAGCTTGTCCCAGAAATGTGCGGCGCGCTGCCGCAACGGCCAGTCCTTCGGCCCGAGCGCGTTGAGCAATTGCGCCTTGCGCTGCTGGTAGCCGGTCTGTCCGGTGACGTCGCGGATGAATTTGCGCCGATAACTCAGTTTCGTGATCGGAAACGGCGCCGACAGCACCAGATCAGGATCATCCTCCTGCTGCGTGCGCGCATGATGCTGCAGATGATAGCGCCGATAGCTGCGAGTTTCGGCAAACAGAGGATAGGCGCAAAACCATTGGCTCAGCGCCAGATTGGTTTTCTCGTCCGCGGACAGACAACCATGCGCACCATCATGCATGAGGATCGCGAGCCCAAGCTGGCGCGAGCCGATGATGGCGACAGCGAGAACATAGGTGATCGGATTGGGCCACCACGCGACCAGCGCGATCGCGGCAATGATGAGCGCCCAGGCGTGGACGATCATCGCGACGCCCTTCCAGGTCACGCGCTGGCGCACGTCGGCGAGCTGATCGTCGGTCAGGAAATCGCGGGCACGCATGCGAAGCGCAGTCATCGCCTACCCCTTCTCATTCGAATTGCTCGGTGTGTCGTGCTCGTCGACGAGACGCAGGCGCGCAGTATCACCGGCCGGTTTCGCCTGCTCGCCGAGCACGCGCAGCATCTCGGCGCAGAGCGCTTCGGGCGAGCGGCCCATCGCGTAACCCTCCAGGATGACGCCGATGGCGACGGCCCAGAACCGCCGCGAGCTTTCATCGGGCGCACGCAGCGAGCGCCAGCCGTGGCGCACCACCTGGCCCGCATAGGCGCGTGCGCCTTCAGAATGCAGGCGCTCGATGGTCCGCTCGACCAGCGGCGCCAGATCCTGGCGCCGCCGCGTCAGCGTCAGTGCCTCGGCAAAGAACGCGACCGAATCGCTCGCGGTCACGGTCTCGGCCAATGCCTGCGTGTAGTCCCGCGGCGTGCGCGCCTTCAGCGCCGCCTGCTCGGTCGCGCGGGCCAGATACAGAAGATCGCGACAGGCGCATTCGACGAACAGCGCCTCCTTGGTGCGGAAGTAATAGGTGATCTGGCTCGGGAATGCGTCGGCGGCGGCAGCAATGTCGGTGATCGCGGTGCCTGACAGCCCCCGCTCGCGAAACAGCGGGCTCGCCGCATCCAGCAGCAGAGAACGCATCTTGCGGCCGGCCGAGCGCGTCGCCCGCGCGGCGTGCTTGGGATCGCCAGCCGCCTCAAGCGGCTCGTGCGCCGGCTTTTCCACCATGGATCCTCCCCCTGATTTATTTGTATGACATACAAACAAATAGATCAAGCCGGGATGTGGTATGGGAGGACCGATCTCACGACCCGTTCCGGAACCATCTGGGCCGAAAACCCGAGCCTCAAACCTTGCAAAGCCGGCCAAAATCCGTATAAGCGCGCCATCCGCAGACCCCGGCCGGGAGCTGAACGGACGGTCTCAGCAAATCCTCAGTGATTTTGGTGTGGCAGGGCCAGTCGGCCCGTCGTCCCGTGTTTCCGCCTTCTGAGCTTAATCCCAGAGTCCTTTCCGAAGGTCTCTTAAGGGCTTGACGCCGGGCAATGCGCCAACACGAGGAAAGGACGACAATGGCTCTCTATGAGCATGTTTTTCTCGCGCGCCAGGACGCGAGCACGCAGCAGGTCGAAGAGCTGACTGCGCAGATGACCGGCATCGTCGAAGGTCTCGGCGGCAAGGTCACCAAGACCGAGAATTGGGGCGTTCGCTCCCTCACCTACCGCATGAACAAGAACCGCAAGGCGCACTTCGTGCTGCTCAACATCGACGCGCCCTCCGCGGCGATCGCCGAGATCGAGCGCCAGGAGCGCATCAGCGAGGACGTGATCCGCTATCTCAGCGTCCGCGTCGAAGAGCTCGAGGAAGGTCCGTCTGCAATGATGCGCAAGGCTGACCGCGATCGCGAGCGTGACGATCGTGGCGGCGGCTTCCGCGGCGAGCGTGAAGGCGGCTTCCGTGGCGACCGCGAAGGCGGTTTCCGTGGTGGCGATCGTGATGGTGGTGGCTTCCGCGGCGATCGCGGCCCGCGCCGCCCGCGCGACGAAGCTGAAACGACGGATGGGGAGTAAGAACAATGGCTGAAGCTGGTGCACGTCGCCCGTTCTTCCGTCGCCGCAAGAGCTGCCCGTTCACGGGGGCCAATGCGCCGAAGATCGACTACAAGGACTCCAAGCTGTTGATGCGTTACGTCTCCGAGCGCGGCAAGATCGTGCCGAGCCGCATCACCGCGGTGTCCGCAAAGAAGCAGCGTGAGCTCGCCCGCGCCATCAAGCGCGCGCGCTTCCTGGGCCTGCTGCCCTACGTCATTCGCTAAGACGGATTCGGCCGGCGGCGATCAAGCCGCCGGCCGCACTCCAAAACGCGATGATTCATCATCGCGTTTTGGATTTGTCGTTTGAGCATGATCTTTTCGGAAAACCGCTGCACACTTTTCCGGATCATGCTTGATTTTCATAAGGCTTCCGGGTCGTCCGGTCGCCGATGGTTGGGGCAAGGCGCCTCTAACCGCTCGAAGGGAGCGGGACAGCTGATGATGATGTTTGGACTGATAGCCCTGATCGCCGGCGCAGCGTCGGCCCTGATGTTCGCCTCGATCGTGTCGGGCGCGCTGATCTCGCTCGTCCTGTTCTATCTCGCACCGCTGCCGCTGATGGTCGCCGCGATCGGCTGGGGGCCGCTCTATGCGAGTCTCGGCGGAATCGCCGCCGCGGTCGGCCTCGGCGCCATCTTTGGCCTGCCCTATTGTGTCGCCTTTGCCGTCACTGTCGCGTTGCCGGCCTGGTGGCTGGGCCATCTTGTCTTGCTCGGTCGGCACGTTTCGAGCGCGACGCCTGCCGCAGCCATCGCTGCGCCAGCCGAACCCGAAATCGAATGGTATCCGGTCGGCCAGATCCTGTTGTGGATCGCGGGCTTCGCGATGCTGACCACGATCGCCGCCCTGCTCACGCTCGGCACCGATGCCGACACCATCACCGGTACGCTGCACCGTGGCTTGACGCGCATCCTCCATGCGACCGATCCCCAGGCCACCGGTGAGGCCGACCAGTTTATCGACGCGCTGGTGCGCATTGCGCCGGCTGCCGCCGCCATCGTCTCGATGATGACGCTCACCCTCAATCTTTGGCTCAGCGCCAAGGTGACGGCGACATCGGGCCGGCTGCGCCGCCCCTGGCCGGATATGAAGACGGCCCAATTGCCGGCGATGACACTCGCGGTGCTCTGCATCGCGCTCGCCTTCTGCTTCACCGGCGGCCTGCTCGCGATCGTCGCGCAGATCGCCACGGCGGCATTGATGATGGCTTACGCGCTGACCGGCTTCGCCGTGCTGCACACGCTGACGCTCGCGCTGAAGAGCCGCACCTTCTGGCTCGGTTCGACCTATGCCGTCGTCGTCCTGTTCGGCTGGCCTGTCATCGCGATGGTGGCCCTCGGCCTCGCGGATGCCGTGTTCGGCTTCCGCGAGCGCTTCCTGCGCAACCGGCAGCCGCCGCCATTGCCGACCTCTTGAGTTCAACCCGAAACTGAAAACCAGAGCACTTCAAAGGAGAACGAATATGGAAGTCATTTTGCTGGAACGCGTGAGCAAGCTCGGCCAGATGGGCGAAGTCGTGAAGGTTCGCGACGGTTATGCCCGCAATTTCCTGCTCAAGCGCGGCAAGGCGCTGCGTGCCACCGCCGACAACCGCGCCAAGTACGACGGCATGAAGGCCGACCTCGAGGCTCGCAACCTCGCCTCGAAGGGCGAGGCATCCAAGGTCGCCGAGAAGATCGCGGGCAAGAACATCATTGTGATCCGTCAGGCGTCCGAAGCCGGCCAGCTGTTCGGCTCGGTCACGGTGCGTGATGTGGTTGTCGCCTTCGAGGCTGACGGTGTCTCGCTCGCCCGTCCGCAGGTGCAGCTCGATGCGCCGATCAAGACCATCGGCAAGCACTCGATCACCGTCGCCGTTCACCCCGAGGTCGAGGTCGAAGTCACCGTCACCGTTGCGCGCAGCCAGGACGAGGCCGAGCGCATCAACCGCGGCGAGGACATCTCCACCCGCAACGAGGACCGCGATGCGGCCGCCGAAGCGATCGCCGCCGCCGGCGAGTTCTTCGATCCGGAAGCCCAGCACGACGACGTCGAGCCGGCCCCGGCTGCGGAAGAGAAGTAAGCTTCCTCTTTACGCAAGTCTGCGAAGCCCGGCTGCCTCAGGCGGCCGGGCTTTTTGCTTTTGCACTGACATCCTCGCTCAGCATCGCGATCGAAGCGAGCGCTGAAGACGACGAAGGCCGCGCTGGGCGCGGCCTTCGGAGATCGAGGGGATGTGCTGCTTAACGCGAGATCGGCGGAGCCGGCGGGCCGGACGACTCGGCGGGCGCGGGCGACGGAGCCGCGGCGGGTGCAGCAGGCGCCGGCTCTGCCGCCTTAGCTGCCGGCTCGGCGCTGGGCTCTGCCGGTTTGGAAACGGCCGCTTCCGCGGGCTTGGGCGCAGCCGGTTCAGCCGGCTTGGCGGCGGCCGGCGGTGCCGGCGTCACCTGCGGCACCGGATCGGGACGCAAAGCCGGCGTCTCGCTGGTGCTCGGCTCGACCTTGGCGCTCTCCGGCTTGGCTTCTGCGGGCTTCTCCGCCGGCTTCGCGCTGTCGGGCTTGGACTCGGAATCGACCTTCGCGCTCTCGCTCTTCGGTTCGATCTTGGGCTCGGTCTTGGGCTCGGTCTTGGGTTCAATCTTGGAATCGACCTTGGGCTCAACCTTCGGCGCGCCGGCGTCTTCGGTTGCCGGCTTGGCGCGCTTGCTCAGCCGCTTGCCCTTGCGGCCCTCGGGCGGCTGTTCAGTGGTGGCCTCAGGCTTTGCGCTCTCCTTTGCACCTTCCTTGGCACCTTCCTCGCTCGGCCGCGCCGCGCGCTTCTGGCGGCCCTCAGGCGCCTGAGTAGCCGCGCCCTCGCCCTCCGGCTTGGCGGCTTCCTGACGCTGCCGGCGGCCCTGATGCTCGGGCGACTGTCCCGGAGTCGTGTTGGCATCCTTCTCCTTGGCGCCGTCCTTCTTGTCCTTGCCGCCGTCCTTGGACTGATAGCGGGCGTCGGTGGCACCGTTGGAGACGAGATAGGAGGCCAGCACACCGGCCATGTCGGGGCTGGTGGTGTAGTGCTGACGCAGGAAGCCCGGCAGCGAGCCCGGCGACACCGTCTTCAACAGCCCCCGCGGGCTCTTGTGGCAGGCATTGCAAGTCTGCGCGAAGATCTGGGATGGGGCCTTGCCGGCCTCGAGGTTCGTCGCCTGCGCCAGAACGGCATCGGAGGCGCCGAAGCCGATCAGAAACAGCACCGTGGCGAGGCTGAGCGCTCGGCTCGACATTCCCATCATCTCCATTGAAATCCGACAGATACGGCCGGCATTCGGCGCGGCGGCGGTCACCTTTTATCCGATTGCGCTGCGAATGGAAGCAGGCTCCAGGCGCAAGGATGTGATTAAGCGCCTTGGGAATATCTGCCGTGAACACAACGCAATAGCGGCACCCGAAAGCCCTCCCCAGATTTAGATGCAAACGCATAGGAACCCGAGCGGGACCCTGAGCGTCAGAGCGAAAAGGCCGGGTTAGTCGCATCTCTTCGGGTTCGCTCAAGAGGAAGGTGTGGATGGACCGATTGTTACGTAGCTTCCTGTCTCAATTCATTCGCCGCGGGTCGATGACAGTGACAACGGCAACGGGATCGCAATTCACTGTCGGCGATGGCTCGGGCGAGCCGATCGCCGTGCGCTTCGCCACATCAGACGCAGAGCGAAAGATCCTCATCAATCCCGAGCTCGGGCTTGGCGAGGCCTATATGAACGGCGAGTTCGTCGTCGAGCGTGGCAACATAGCTGATGTCCTCGCGATCCTGCTCGACCAGGCCGAGCTGCTGCCGCGCTGGGCAAAGCCCTGGTGGCACCTGCGCTATCTCGTCCGGCATCTGAGACAGTTCAATCCGCGGACACGCTCGCGCAGCAACGTCGCGCATCATTACGATCTCGACGCGCGGCTCTATTCGCTCTTCCTCGACGCCGACAAGCAATATAGCTGCGCCTATTTCGAGACGCCCGACGCCACGCTCGACGACGCGCAGCTCGCCAAGAAGCGGCACGTCACCGCAAAGCTGCGGGCCAAGCCCGGCCAGCGCGTGCTCGACATCGGCTCGGGCTGGGGCGGGCTCGGTCTCTATCTCGCCGAGATCGCGGGCGCCGACGTGACCGGCGTGACGCTGTCAACGGAGCAGTTGCAGCTTGCGAATGCGCGCGCCGCCGAGAAGGGTCTGACGCATCAGGTACGCTTCCTGCTCCAGGACTATCGCGACATCGCGGGGCCATTCGACCGTATCGTGTCGGTTGGCATGTTCGAGCATGTCGGAGCCAGATTCTATGACAGTTATTTCCAGCGCTGCGCCGAGCTGCTCAGCGACGACGGCGTCATGTTGCTGCACTCGATCGGCCGCTCGCAGGGACCGGATTCGACCAATCCCTGGATCGCCAAATACATCTTCCCCGGCGGCTACATCCCGTCACTCTCGGAGGTGTTGCCCGCAATTGAGAACGCCGGTCTATTGGTCTGCGACATCGAGATTCTGCGGCTGCACTACGCCGAGACGTTGAAAGCCTGGCGCGAGCGCTTCATTGCGCGGCGCGAGGAAGCCGTGCAGCTTTACGACGAGCGCTTTGCGTTGATGTGGGAATTTTATCTCGCCGCCTGCGAGATGACGTTCCGCAAGCAGGGCATGATGAACTTCCAGATCCAGCTGACCAAGCGCCAGGGCGTGGTGCCGATGACCCGCGATTATATCGTCCACGAGGAAGCCCGGCTGCGCGCCCTCGAGGGCGGCGCCAAACCGAAGCTGAAGCTTGCTGGTGAATAAGTCCTAGTGACGAAGGGCCGAAATCGACGAAACCCGGAAAGACGCCGTTAGTGCCAATTGCGCCCTGAGCGCCACGATGACCTCTGGAGCGACCGGCTGACGCCGGATCTCGGGCCGCTCGGCGTGATGCATGGCGGCGATCAGCCCGGACAACCAGAGCCGGCTGCCTGCCTCGCTTCGCCAGATCTGCTGCTGCCGTTCTGGCCGCATCGCTTGCCTCGTTCCCTGTTGGCGGGGCGTTGGAGACAATCCCCTGCCCGTCTGCCTGTTCCTTGTCCTACCCCCGAAAGAATCCGGGTAGATGTGATCTGGTTCACATTCCTCTCGACGGCGCTGCCTTAGACCGTCGCCATGAGCAAAGAGACCCGAACCTCCTTCGACGTGCAGGACGACCTCCGCACCGATTACGCCCTGATCGCCACCGGCGTCGGCGCTGCGCTGGTTGCGCTGGTCTACCTCCTGCTGGTCTGAATCCGTCCCGGAAGCGCCAGCGCGCCGTTTTCGCGCGCCTTTAAATACGTCTGCATTCAAATCATTAGGTTCATCGTTTCCGGATTTTTCCGTGGCGCGATCGCGGCCGATTCCGGTTCGGGCTTGAGTTCCGTGAAATTCCGTCAAGCGCGGCGAATGCCGCGGCCGCCAATCATCCACCGCTTTTAAGATCGGTTGATAGTGACGAAGTTTTAGCTTCCGCTTTGGCCTGGAGCGGCGCTTTATCCCGGCCCCGCATCCGCCGCAGAAAATTGCTATCGGTCGACCATGGCCCTGACTGATTCGAACGTCCTGAAACTCGCGCCCGAGCCCGGAACGCCCGCTTATCGGAGCGCGCCGCACAATATCGAGGCGGAACAGAGCCTTCTGGGCGCGATTCTGGTCAACAACGACGCCTTCTACCGGGTCTCCGACTTCCTGGAGGCGAAGCATTTCTTCGAGCCGCTGCACCAGACCATTTTCGAGACCGCCGGCAGCCTGATCCGGATGGGCAAGATCGCCACGCCCGTCACGTTGAAGACGTTCCTGCCCGCCGACACCGACGTCGGTGGCATGACCATCGGCCAATATCTGGCGCGGCTCGCGGCCGAAGCGACCACCATCATCAACGCCCAAGACTATGGGCGCACGGTCTACGACCTATCCTTGCGCCGTGACCTGATCGGCATCGGCGAGGACATGGTCAATGTCGCTTATGACGCGCCGGTCGACTTCCAGCCGCGGGCGCAGATCGAGGACGCCGAGCGAAAGCTCTACGAACTTGCCGAGTCCGGCCGCTACGACGGCGGCTTCCAGAAATTCTCGCAGGCGCTGGCGGTCGCAGTCGATCTCGCGGCCAAGGCCTTCCAGCGCGACGGAAAACTGTCCGGCATTTCGACGGGCATGCGCGACCTCGACACCAAGATGGGCGGCCTGCAGCACTCCGACCTCATTATCGTCGCCGGCCGTCCCGGCATGGGCAAGACCTCACTTGCGACCAACATCGCCTACAACGTCGCACGAGCCTACGTTCCGGAACTCCAGGCCGACGGCACCACCAAGGCCGCCAATGGCGGCGTGATCGGATTCTTCTCCTGCGAAATGTCGGCCGACCAGCTCGCCACGCGTATCGTGGCCGAGCGCACCGGCGTTCCCTCCTCCCACATCCGCCGCGGCGGCATCTCGGAAGCCGATTTCGAGAAGATCCGGGAGGTCTCGATCGAGCTGCAATCGCTGCCGTTCTATGTCGACGCGACGGGTGGCCTGTCGATCGCGCAATTGATGGCGCGCGCACGCCGGCTCAAGCGACAGAAGGGCCTCGACCTTCTCGTGATCGACTACATCCAGCTGCTCTCCGGCTCAAGCAAGCGCGCCAGCGACAGCCGCGTGCAGGAAATCACGGAGATCACGACCAGCCTGAAGGCACTCGCCAAGGAACTCAATGTTCCCGTCATCGCGTTGTCGCAGCTCTCACGTCAGGTCGAGTCCCGCGACGACAAACGGCCGCAGCTCTCCGACTTGCGTGAATCCGGATCAATCGAGCAGGACGCCGACGTCGTCCTGTTCGTGTACCGCGAGGAATATTATCTCGCGATGAAGGAGCCTCGCCCGGGAACGCCCGAACACGAGAAGTGGCAGCTCGACATGAGCCTTGCGCACGGAAAAGCCGAGGTCATCATCGGCAAGCAGCGCCACGGTCCGACCGGCACCGTCGATTTGGCGTTCGAAGCCTCGGTCACAAGGTTCGGCGACCTCGCGCCAGACGCTCAGCTGCCGGCTCGCGCCGGCGATGACTACTGAGTTCCTTGAACCGGCCCTGCCTCTTCGCGTAAAACGGCGCCATGACAATGGCGTCCGACCCGAACATGATCCCGCAATCCGGCCTTCTTTCCGCGGAGGCCAACCAGGCTGCCGCGCTCGCCGCCTTTGGCGGCGTGCTCACCGTCGATCTCGACGCCATCATCGCCAACTGGCGCAAGCTCGAGAAGACCGCCGTGCCGGCCGAGTGCTCGGCGGTGATCAAGGCCGACGCCTATGGCTGCGGCACCGCGCAGGTCGCGCAGGCGCTCAACAAGGCCGGCTGCAAGACCTTCTTCGTCGCCACTATCGAGGAGGCCCGCACGGCGCGCGCGGCGGTCCCTGACGCCACGATCTACGTGCTCGGCGGCTATTTCCAGAACACCGGCGAGCACTACGCCAAGATCAACTGCCGTCCGGTGATCGGCGATCTCAACGAGCTCGCCGAATGGGACGTGTTCTGCCGCCGCACCGGCTGGTCCGGCGGCGCTGCCATCCATATCGACACCGGCATGAACCGGCTCGGGCTGACGCTCTCGGAGGCGCAGGCCATCATCCCCCGCATCAATGCCGGCGATCACGGCATCACGCTGGTGATGAGCCACCTGGTCTCGGCCGAGCAGCTCAACAGCCCCATCAACGCAAAGCAACTCGCGGCCTTCCGCGGCATCGCCAGCGAATTCTCAGGTGTGCCGGCGGCGCTCGCCAATTCATCCGGCATCTTCCTCGGCGCGCCGTTCCAGTTCGACCTGGTCCGGCCGGGCGCCGCGCTCTACGGCGTCAATCCGACGCCGGAGGCCGACAATCCGATGCAGCAGGTGGTCGACCTCAAGGCGCGTATCGTGCAGATCCGCTCGATCGAGCGCGGTGAGACCGTCGGCTATGGCGGCACCTGGTCCGCACGGCGGCCGACCAAGCTTGCGATCATCGCGGTCGGCTATGCCGACGGCTATTTCCGTGCCGCCAGTTCCAATGACGGCACGCGCGGTGCCGAGGTGATCGTCGCCGGCAAGCGCTGCCCGGTCGCGGGGCGCATCTCGATGGACCTGATTGCGATCGACATCACCGATCTGCCGCCGAACGCGGCGCGCCGCGGCCACATGGTGACGCTGCTCGGCGAGGGCATCACCGTCGACGAGCTCGCGCATCATTTCGGCACGATCGGCTATGAGGTGCTGACCAGCCTCGGCCACCGCTACGCCCGCGTCTACAAGGGCGGCAACGTGGTCGAGCCGCTGGTGAAGCCGGAACCCGCGAAGGCCGCGGAACAG
Source organism: Bradyrhizobium sp. CCBAU 11434 (assembly GCF_028128895.1). Classification (NCBI taxonomy): domain Bacteria; kingdom Pseudomonadati; phylum Pseudomonadota; class Alphaproteobacteria; order Hyphomicrobiales; family Nitrobacteraceae; genus Bradyrhizobium; species Bradyrhizobium sp. CCBAU 11434. The sequence goes on along the minus strand of NZ_LBJX01000011.1, from coordinate 871,722 downwards.
CCACCCTCCCCGCCACCGCTCGAGCAGCCTTCGGCTCCGCCGCCACTGCCGAGCTGAGCGTCTCGCCGCTTACTTCTTCCGGCTGTCCAATGCCGCCTTGCAGGTCGCGCTGAGCTGGTCGCGCTTGGCGTTGAGGCAGGCGATGATCTTGCCGCCGCCCGGCGCAATGCCGGCGCAGAACTTGTCGTAATCCACCTTGCACGCGCCGCGCGGATCGGGCGATTGTGCCGAAGCTGTCCCGGAGATCGCAGCAACGACGATGAAGGCGGCAAAGGTCAATTTGGACATTGTATCTCCGGTGTGGGGACGTACGAGGCGATCAGCTCTACATGAAGATTGCGACATTCAACATCAACAACATCAACCGCCGCCTGCCCAATCTGCTCGCATGGTTGCGCGCGGCAAAGCCTGATGTCGTCGCGCTTCAGGAATTGAAGGCAAGTGATGGCGAATTTCCGGCAGAAGCGATCGAAAGAGCCGGCTACGGCGCAGTCTGGCGTGGACAGAAGACCTGGAACGGCGTCGCCATCCTCGCCCGCAATGCCGAGCCCGTGCTGACGCGCGACCGCCTGCCGGGACGGCCCGACGATCACGAGGCGCGCTACATCGAGGCTGCCGTGCGCGGCGTCATCGTCACCAGCATTTATCTGCCGAACGGCAACCCGCAGCCGGGGCCAAAATTCGACTACAAGCTCGACTGGTTCGCGCGGCTGAAGCGCCACGCCAAGACCTTTCTCAAGCAGGATCTGCCCGTCGTGCTCGCAGGCGACTACAACGTTGCGCCCACAGAGATCGACATTTATCCGACGCGCTCATGGGACAAGGATGCGCTGATCCAGCCGAAGAGCCGCGCGGCCTTCGCCTCGCTTGTCGAGCAAGGCTGGTGCGATGCGATCCGCGAACTGCACGGAGACAAGCGCATCTACACCTTCTGGGACTACAAGCGGAACCGGTGGCCGCGCGATGCGGGCCTGCGGCTTGATCATCTGCTGCTGAGCCCCGCCCTGGTCTCGCGACTGACAAAGGCTGGCGTCGACAAGAAGGTGCGGGGCGAAGAAGGTGCGAGCGATCATGCACCGGCGTGGGTGGTGCTCAAATAAGCGATCGTCACCACAGATTCTTGCCGTCGATCATATTGACCGGCACCGCCTCCAGGTCGAAATCGTCGAACAGGCGTGCGTTCACCGCGACCTTGGGATTGTCGAAATCGGGCTTGCCGGTCGACCAGTCCGGCGACTCCGAATAGGTGCCGCAGCCGCAATTCGCGCAGTAATGATGCTTGACGGTGCGGCTCCCCCACAGATAGGTCGCGACATTGTCGGGGGGCGACAGCAGGCGAAATTGCGCCGGCGTGTAATAGGCCCACAGCGCACCGCGCTTGGCGCAGAGCGAGCAGGTGCAACGCGTCACGCTCGCAGGCGCCTCTGTCACCTCGAACACCGTCTCACCGCAATGACAGCTTGCCTCGACCGGCATGATCCGCTCCCCGCTTTGTCAGGAGGTGGTCATAGCCCGCCCCTGCTGCCAACATGCTGTCAGCAGTACTTGCACCCAAACAGATCATGAAGAACAACCCCATGCACAGTAGACGACTCCCGCCAGACAAGCTTATGCGGTTATTCCGAAATTCAATTTGACTCGTCGGGCAAAACACTGGCAGGATGTCACCATAGACGGCTCCCTGTGCACCGCGAGCAGCAAGCACTGATCGGGAACTGTCATTCCCCGAGCCCCGGAGCGTGCCTCCCTTGGCCTTCCTCTTCGTCCTCAGCGTCGGCCTGATCGCAGGCACCATTTCCGGCATCGTCGGCACGGGCTCGTCGATCATGCTGATGCCGGTGCTGGTCTACGCGTATGGGCCGAAAGAGGCCGTGCCGATCATGGCCATTGCTTCCGTGATGGCAAATTTTTCGCGGATTCTGGCGTGGTGGCGCGAGGTCGACTGGCGGGCGTGCCTGGCCTATTCGGTCACAGGCATCCCGGCCGCAGCGCTGGGCGCACGGACGCTGCTCGCCCTGCCCTCACATACGGTCGACCTCGCCATCGGCATCTTCCTGATCGCGATGGTGCCGGTGCGGCACTGGCTGGCGCGGCACGACCTCAAGGCCAATCTCTGGCACCTCTGCGTCGGTGGCGCGATCATCGGCTATCTCACCGGCATCGTGGTCTCGACCGGTCCGCTCAGCGTGCCGCTGTTTTTGTTCTACGGCCTCTCCAGAGGCGCGTTTCTCGCGACCGAGGCTGCCGCCTCGCTCGGCCTCTACTTCGCCAAATCGGTGACGTTCGAGCGCTTCGGCGCGCTGACGCAGGAGGTCTTCATCAAGGGCCTGATCGCGGGCTCCTCGCTGATGGCAGGCGCCTTCGTCGCCAAGCGCTTCGTGCTGCACCTGAAACCGGAGATGTTTCGCCTGGTGATGGACGCGATCATGATCGCAGCCGGGCTTTCGATGCTCTGGAATGCGACGCAGCCGTAAAGCGCGATGAGATTGAGTTGAGTCGTCATCGCGCTTTAGCTCTTTGTTTGGCATGATCTTTTCGGAAAACCGTTTCACACTTTCCGGATCATGCTCTAGCGCTCAAGCGGCGAATTCGGGCGCGATCGACGGGCTGTCGACCAGCCCGCGGTCTTCGCCGCCGCCAATTTCCGCAAGCTGGCGCAGGACCGCATCGAGCGGCTGCGGCTTGTGATACAGAAAGCCCTGGCCGAGCCTCACACCCATCTCGCGCATCGCCTGCGCCTGCTCGGCCCGTTCGATGCCTTCCGCAACCAGCGTGAGCCCCAGCGTGCCCGCGAGCGAGGCGATCACGCCGACGATCGCCTTGTCCTCGGCGCTTTCAGGAATTTCGCGGATGAAGGCCTTGTCGATCTTGACCTTGTCGAGCGGAAACCGCCTGAGATGCGCAAGCGAGCTGTAGCCGGTGCCGAAATCGTCGAGCGCAATGGTCGCCCCCAGGCGCCGCAGCCGGCGCAGCGTGTCCGATGCGCTGGCCATGTTGTTGATCAGCGATCCTTCGGTGATCTCGAGCTCGAGCAACGAGGGCGCAACATCGAACCGCTCGCACGTCTCGCGCAAGCAGGCGGCGAGCGAATGGTCGGCAAGCTCCGAGGGCGGCAAATTGATCGCGATCCTGATGTGCGGCCTGCCAGCCTCGGCCAGCTGTTGCAGCGCGCGGCAGGCGTCGGTCAGCACGTAGCGCGTCAGGCGCGCATTGTTGCCGCTGCGCTCGATCAGCGGCAGGAATTCACCAGGGCCGATCACGCCATGCTCCGGATGACGCCAGCGGATGAGTGCCTCCAGGCTGATGATGTCCTGGGTCACGAGGTCGACCTGGCTCTGATACCAGACCTCGAACTGCCCCTCGGAGAAGCCTGTCGGAATGGCAAGCTCCAGATCCCTGCGGCGGCGATAATCGTGTTGAAGCGCTTCATCCAGCACCGCGACGGTGCCGGGTGCCTTGCTCTTGGCGTGGTAGAGCGCGATGTCGGCGAGCGCCGGCAAGTGCGACAATTCAGGATCGCCGGCACGGCGCACGGCAAGGCCGATGCTGGCGCGCGGCACGACCTGCTTGTCATGCAGCATGATCGGCTCGGAGATCGCCTCCAGCAATTGCCGCGCGAAAGCCTGCGCGACCGCTTCATTGCTGACCTCGGGGCGAATGACAACGAACTCGTCGCCGCCGAGCCGCGCGACCCAATCTTCCGCCTCGACCGTGCCGCGAAGCCGCTCCGAGATATGGACCAGGAATTTGTCGCCGGCGTCGTGGCCAAAGGTGTCGTTGATGCCCTTGAAATCATCGAGATCGATGAAGCAGAACGCGATCAGCGCGTCCTGAGAGCCGGCATCCCGGCTCAACGTCGCCAGGCGCTCGGACAGGGTGCGGCGGTTGGGCAGCCCCGTGAGCGGATCGTGCGAGGCCATGTGGCCGAGCCGGTCGAGCGCGCCCGAGGTCGTATGCTGCATCGCGTTGAAGGCGATCGCGAGCTGGCCGAATTCGTTGGACGATTTGACATCGGCTGGATAAGCGCGGCTGTCCTGCTTGCTGCGCTGGATCGCCGACATCATCGCAGCCAGCGGCTTGCCGATGAAGATGTTGGCGGAGATCCGCATCGCGATCACGGTCGCAAGCGTTGCGAGCAGACCGACGACGAGAAGCAGCCCCAGCCTGCTGCCCGCGTCCATATAGAGGCTCGCGTAGGAATAGGCGATCGCGATGCGACCGGCCTGAACGGCCATGTTGCCGTTGCTGTAGTTGATCGGGCGCGAGACTTCCGTGAGCGCCTGTACCTCGGGCCGCGCCACCACGCGGGCGACCACGACGCCGGTGTCGTCGTAGACGGCGGCCGCCGCGATGGTTTCGTCGTGCATGATCTCGTTGAGCACGCCTGTGACCCGGTCATAGCGCATCTTCCAGAGCGGCTCGGCGATCAGCTCGGCGCGGCTCTCGGCGACGCGGGCAATGCGTGCATCGAGCTGCCTGATCTGCGCCCAGAAGTTCGAGACCTCGACGCCGGCCGAAGCGAGCAGCTGCACCAGCAGCAGCACGGGCACGGTCGCCCAGATCATCGCGCGAACGACCGAGCGCGATGGTGCCGGCTTGCTCGAACCGTTCATCCCCTCAGCGTCCCGCATCATTCACCGGCGCCGCCTGGAGGCGATATTGAGGAGATCAGAGCCTCCACAGAGAAGTCGTATTGGCCACAATGTCCTGCCTTGGCCCTGAACTGCGCAAAATCGATCTGGTCGAAGGCATGAGTGGCGATCAGCGTAGCGACGGAGGCGAGATTGTCGCGCGTGATCGCCGACGTCTTGACCTCGACATGCGGCGAGGTGGCCGCGAAATCGCAACCGTCGGCAAAGTCGCGGAGCAGCACGATCGACCAGCCGCCAAGCAGGAAGTGGCCGCCATCGGTCAGCAGCAGGCGGCCGGCCTTGATTTCGCGCAGCGCGTCCTCCGACCAGTTGAGGCCGACCACCTGGATCGCCTCACCCGGTGTGATGCCGGCGGCCGCGACAGCCTTGAGCGCGCCCAGCGCCATCGGGTCGTTGCCGGCCCAGATCCCCGCGGGACGAATGCCCTTGCGCTGCGCCCAGCCGAGATAATTGGCCGCGACCTGCTCCGCTTCGGACTGCGTCCAGTTCGCGAACAGCATCCGATCCAGCACCACGTCAGGCGCGGCTGCGACCGCGAGTTGGAGGCCGGCATTGCGGGCGATCGAAGCTGGCGTGATCTCGTCGCCGCCGATCGCGAGAAGATGGATCTTGCCGTCGGGGCTTTGCCATTTTTCGTTGCGGGCCGCGCCGATAAGTGCATTCGCCATCCGCGCGCCTGCGGTCGCCAGATCGGTCGTGATGTCCCCGAGCCAATTCTTGAGAATGTGGCGCGGCGGTCCAAGACGTTTCGCATCCTCGCCGATCAACGAATTCGACAGCAACAGCGTCTTGATGCCCGCGGCCTCTGCGGCCTCCAGGATCGGAACGGCGGCGGACTCTTCGTTCGAGAGAATGAGGAAGTCGGGCTTATCGGCGCGTGCGACCACACCGAGACCGAGCTCCTGCATGGTCCGGTAGTTGCGCTCGCTGGTCAGCACCTCGACCTTGGCGTTAAGCTTGCGGCCGGCGGCCTGCATGGTCTGGGCGACCATGTCCCAATAGACCTCGCCGGTCTTGCCCGGGCTCACGAAGACGATGTTGAGCGGTTTTGCATCGGCCGCAACAGCGGAGCCGGCTGGCGCAAGAATGCCGCAGGCGATGCTCACTGCGAGCCATATGCGCAAGATTATCGTCATTTGTTTCGTCACCCCGTCTTGGTTCCGAAACTGGACCCGCGTCCGCTAACATTTGGCAAAGTCCGGTATGATGCGGCGGCGTAGTGCTAACAAAGGGTGTATCGGCTGCGCGGAATGGGCTCATGGAAGGGCTTACGGACACCCGCGCCGCCCACCGTTCCGTGCTATCAGCGCATTTTGTAACCTCCGACTCACCATACTCATGGCCAAGAACACGCTTTCCTTCGTCTGCCAGAACTGCGGCGCGGCCTACAACCGCTGGCAGGGCAAATGCGAGTCCTGCGGCGAGTGGAATACGCTCGCCGAGGAAGACACCAGCGGCAGCGTGCCGGTCTCGATCCGCTCCAAGCGCAAGGGCCGAACCTTTGCGCTTGAGAGCCTGGCCGGCAAAAGCCCGGATGCGCCTCGCATGTCCTCGGGCATGACCGAACTCGACCGCGTCACCGGCGGCGGTTTTGTGCGCGGATCCGTACTGCTCGTCGGCGGCGATCCCGGCATCGGCAAGTCGACGCTGCTGACGCAGGCGACCAGCATGATGGCGCGCGCCGGCCACCGCATCGTCTACATCTCCGGCGAAGAAGCCATCGCCCAGGTGCGCTTACGCGCCGAGCGGCTTGGTCTGTCGGACGCGCCGGTGCAGCTCGCGGCCGAGACGTCGGTGGAAGATATCATCTCGACCCTGTCCGAAGGCGCGGTGCCGCGGCTGATCGTGATCGACTCGATCCAGACCATGTGGACCGACACAGTGGAATCCGCCCCCGGCACGGTCACGCAGGTGCGTGCGTCGGCGCAGGCGCTCATTCGTTTCGCCAAGAAGTCGGGCGCTGCCATCATTCTGGTCGGTCACGTCACCAAGGACGGCCAGATCGCCGGCCCCCGCGTCGTCGAGCACATGGTCGATGCCGTGATGTCCTTCGAGGGCGAAGGCTCGCAGCAGTTTCGCATCCTGCGCGCCGTCAAGAACCGCTTCGGCCCGACCGACGAGATCGGCGTGTTCGAGATGACGGGGCTCGGCTTGCGCGAGGTCACCAATCCCTCCGAGCTGTTCCTGTCCGAGCGCGATCTCGGCACGCCCGGCACCGCAGTCTTTGCGGGCATCGAGGGCACGCGGCCCGTTCTGGTCGAATTGCAGGCGCTAGTGGCGCCGACCTCGCTCGGCACCCCGCGACGGGCCGTGGTCGGCTGGGATCAGAGCCGGCTCTCGATGGTGCTGGCGGTGCTGGAAGCCCATTGCGGGGTCAAGCTGTCCGGCCACGATGTCTATCTGAATGTCGCGGGTGGTCTGCGCATCCACGAACCGGCAGCTGATATGGCCGCGGCCGCCGCGCTGGTGTCGTCCCTGGTTAATGCGCAGTTACCCACCGATGCCGTTTATTTCGGCGAGATTTCGCTCTCCGGCGTCATCCGCCCGGTGGCGCAGACCCCGGCCAGGCTCAAGGAAGCAGCCAAGCTGGGCTTCAAGCGCGCCGTGCTGCCCGAATCGGCCCGCGGCGGCGATGCCGGCGGTGATGCGGGACTGACCCTGAACGCGGTGAACAGCCTGACGACACTGGTTGCAGAGATCGCCGCCAAGGGCTCCCGCCGCGGCGACCCACCCCCGCCGGCGGAGAAAAATGCCACACCGGCAAGATTCCGCCGTGGAGAGGGGTAGCTGGAGGTGACGCCAAGCGCCCCCACCGCTATACAGCCGTCACAAAAGCAGCATGGGATTGCGTGGTTGCGGCCTTGCCGGGAACGTCGTCTGGCCTTCAGTTAGGGCGGCGGCCAAACACCGATTCGCTGAGCACCCTTTGAGCGTACGAGCGGACCAGACCAGCCGATGCCAGTTACACTCCTCGACCTGATCCTGCTCGGTGTGATGCTGATCTCGGGCCTGCTCGCCATGGTCCGCGGCTTCATGCGCGAGATCCTCTCGATCGCAGCCTGGGGCACGGCGGCGATCGTGACGCTGTACTCGTTTTCCAAGCTGCTGCCGACCGCCAAGACCTATTTCAACAACGACACCGTCGCGAGCGTGGTGGTGGTCGCCGGCGTGTTCGTCGGTACCCTGGTCGTGGTCTCCGTGATCACGGTCCGGATCTCCGACATGATCCTGGATTCGCGCATCGGCGCGCTGGACCGCACCCTCGGCTTCCTGTTTGGCCTGGCTCGCGGGCTCTTGATCGTCGTGGTCGCCTTCCTGTTCTTCACCTGGCTGGTGCCGGACAAGCAGCGCCCGGACTGGGTCTCAGGGGCCAAATCCCGCGTGGTGCTCCAGGGAACCGGGGATTGGCTGATGTCCCTCTTGCCGGACGACCCCGAGAACACCATCTTGAAGAGATTCAAGAAAAACAAACCAGATGATGATCAAGCTGATACCGAGCAGCAGCCTTCGGGCAGTGGCGACGGCTACAGCAAACCGGCTCGTGACAGCCTGAAGAAGCTGATCGAGAAACCTGCGGCGCGTTGATTTTAGCCCTAAAGAGAGGCGCGGACGAGATGCGACACCCTGACCAGGACGCCCACACTGAACTCGATCCCGGCTCCGCCGCGCTAGAGCTTCAGGACGACCTGGACGGAGATACGGTCCGCGAGGAATGCGGCGTATTCGGCATCTACGGACATCCTGAAGCCGCCGCCATCACGGCGCTTGGTCTCCACGCCCTTCAGCATCGCGGCCAGGAAGCAGCCGGCATCGTCTCCTACGACGGCAGCCGCTTCCACAGTGAACGCCGCCTCGGCCTCGTCGGTGACACCTTCTCCCGCCGCGAGGTGATCGATCGCCTCCCCGGCACCATGGCGGTCGGTCACGTCCGCTACGCCACGACCGGCGCCACCATCCTGCGCAACGTCCAGCCGCTGTTCGCCGAGCTCAATGCCGGCGGCCTCGCGGTCGCTCACAACGGCAACCTCTCCAACGGACTGACGCTGCGCCGCGAACTCGTCAGAAGCGGCGCTATGATGCAGTCGACCTCCGACACCGAGGTGATCCTGCACTTGGTGGCGCGCTCGAGGCGCAGCCGCTTCATCGAGCGCTATATCGACGCGCTGCGTGAGATCGAAGGCGCCTATGCGCTGGTCTCGCTCACCAACAAGAAGCTGGTCGGCGCGCGCGATCCGCGTGGCATCCGCCCGCTAGTGCTGGGCGATCTCGACGGCTGCCCGATCCTGACGTCGGAGACCTGCGCGCTCGACATCATCGGCGCGCGCTTCGTGCGCGACATCGAGCCCGGCGAAGTCATCGTGTTCGACGAGAACGGCCAGGACATCCACAAGCCGTTCCCGCCGATGGCGCCGCGCCCCTGCATCTTCGAATACATCTACTTCTCGCGTCCGGATTCCATCGTCCACGGCCGCTCGGTCTACGAAGTGCGCAAGGCCTTCGGCGCGCAGCTCGCGCGCGAGAGCCATGTGCCTGTCGACGTCGTGGTGCCGGTGCCGGATTCCGGCGTGCCCGCGGCGGTCGGCTACAGCCAGCATTCGGGCGTGCCGTTCGAGCTCGGCATCATCCGCAACCACTATGTCGGCCGCACCTTCATCCAGCCGACGCAGGCGATCCGCGAATCCGGCGTGCGCATGAAGCACTCGGCCAACCGCGCCGCGATCGAAGGCAAGCGCATCATCCTGATCGACGACTCCCTGGTGCGCGGCACCACGTCGAAGAAGATCGTGCGCATGATGCGCGATGCCGGCGCCAAGGAGGTGCACTTCCGCCTCGCCTCGCCGCCGATCCTCTATCCCGACTATTACGGCATCGACCTGCCCGACCGCGGCGGTCTCCTGGCCGCGACGCATTCGCTGGAGGAGATGCGCGAGCTGATCGGCGCGGACTCACTCGCCTTCCTGTCGATCGACGGCATGTACCGCGCGATGGGCGAGCCCGGCCGCGACCCCGCCAATCCGAAGTTTGCGGATCACTGCTTCACCGGTGTCTATCCGACCCACCTCACCGACCAGACCCAGATCGAGCCGCAGCCGCGGCAGCTGTCGCTGCTGGCGGAGGCGAGCTGACGACGAAGCGGCGCCGATGCAGACGATCATCGCCATTCTTTGCGGGGTGCTTTTGGTCGGCTTCATCGTCTTCGCGTTCGTCCAGGGCATGAAGGTCACGCCCAAAAACTCGGAAAGCGGCTCGAACGACGATAATAAGCAATTGACCCGCGACCGCTAAGGCGCGGAGGCAATAATTGCGTCATACCGGGCTTGTCTCGGTGACCCATGTCTGTAAAACCCGTCGCGAAGACGTGGATACACGGACATGACAAAACCCCTCGCCAGTCGCATCGCTCTCGTCACCGGCGCCTCGCGCGGCATCGGCTTCGCCACGGCGCTCGTGCTCGCCAAGGCCGGCGCGCATATCGTTGCCACCGCGCGCACGCAAGGCGGCCTCGAGGAGCTCGACGACGAGATCCGGAAAGTAGGCGGCAGCGCCACGCTGGTACCACTCAACCTCACAGATACCGACGGCATCGCGCGGCTCGGCGCGGGCCTGCACGAGCGCTACGGCAAGCTCGACATCCTCGTCGGCAATGCCGGCGTGCTCGGCCCCTCCTCACCGATCGGCCATATCGAGCTGAAGACGTTCAACGACGTGATGGCCGTCAACGTCTCCGCGAACTTCCAGCTGATCCGCTGCATGGAGCCGCTGCTGAAGCAATCCGATGCCGGCCGCGCCGTGTTCATCACCTCGGGCGCCGCCAACAAGGCGACGGCCTATGTCAGCCCCTATGCCGCCTCCAAGGCCGCGCTGGAGACGCTGGCGCGCGCCTGGGCGCAGGAGACCGCGAATACGGCCATCCGCGTCAATTTATTCAACCCGGGCCCGGTCCGCACCCGCATGCGCGCCACCCTGATGCCGGGCGAAGATCCCGCGACGCTCGACACGCCCGAGCAAGTCGCCGAATTCATCGTTCCGATGTGCGCGCCCGACTGGACCGAGACCGGCAAGTTCTACGACTACAAGACGCGCAGCCTGATGAGCTTCCGCGCGCCGGCCTGATTGGCTGCCGCGCCTCGCCGGGATCCAGACTGCCCGAGCGCTGAAATAGCGTCTCAACGCATCTTGCCCAAAAGTTAACCGACGGATGACGCTACGACGCAGCATGATCCGGCTTAAGGTGCATTGCCGCCGTCCCTGGGACAGGCTACGGAATTTGCCGGACCGAGGCTCCGCAAGAGAGCCGTCCGCATATTTGACAATGGAGGAAACCTTTTATGACGATGTTCGCGCGCCGCTCTGCGGCCCTTCTGGCCTGTGCCGCCGCTTTCGGATTTGCATCACCCGCTTCCGCTCAAGACAAGACCGTCACGATCGGCGTGCTCAACGACATGTCCAGCCTCTACGCCGATATCGGCGGTCCCGGCTCCGTGGTGGCGGTCAAGATGGCGGTCGAGGATTCCGGTCTGGCTGCCAAGGGTTGGAAAATCGAGGTCGTCAGCGGCGACCACCAGAACAAGCCTGATGTCGGCGTCAACATCGCGCGGCAGTGGATCGACACCCAGAAGGTCGACATGATCACGGACACGCCGAACTCGGGCGTGGCGCTGGCGGTCAGCAACGTCGCCAAGGAAAAGAACGTCGTCCTGCTCAACAATGGCGGCGCCAGCGCCGACCTCACCGGCAAGGCCTGCAACGCCAACACCATCTCCTATACTTACGACACCTACATGCTCGCCACCGGCACCGGCAAGGCGCTGACCAAGGCCGGTGGTGACAGCTGGTTCTTCCTGACCGCCGACTACGCCTTCGGTGCGGCGCTCGAGCGCGACACCAGCGCGGTCGTGACCGCGAATGGCGGCAAGGTGCTCGGCGGCGTCAAGCATCCGCTCAACACCTCCGACTTCTCATCCTTCCTGCTCCAGGCGCAGAACTCGAAGGCAAAGATCGTCGGGCTTGCCAACGCCGGCGGCGACACCACCAACTCGATCAAGCAGGCGGCGGAATTCGGCATCGTCGAGGGCGGCCAGAAGCTCGCAGCGCTGCTGCTGTTCATCAACGACGTCCACTCGCTCGGCCTCAAGACCGCGCACGGCCTGACCTTCACGGAATCCTTCTACTGGGACCTCAACGATGCCACGCGCGCCTGGTCGAAGCGTTTCCAGGAAAAGACGGCCAACAAGGCAATGCCGTCGATGACCCAGGCCGGCAACTATGCCGGCGTGATTCATTACCTCAAGGCGCTCGAGGCGCTCGGCGGCAATCCGCATGACGGCGCCAAGGTCGTCGCCAAGATGAAAGAAATCCCGACCGACGACCCGCTGTTCGGCAAGGGCCCGCTTCGCGAGGACGGCCGCCGCATCATCCCGGCCTATCTGTTCGAGGTGAAGAAGCCTGAAGAGTCGAAGGGCCCTTGGGACTATTACAAGCTGATCTCGACCATTTCTGCGGAAGACGCCGCAAGGCCGCTCAAGGACAGCGAATGTCCGCTGGTGAAGAAGTAAGCGCGGAAGGGTCTCTAACTCCACGACGTCATGCCCGGGCTAGTCCCGGGCATTCTCGTTCCTAGCCCGGAACGAGACTGCCGTAGGTCGGCAAAGCGAAGCGTGCCCACGCATTTTACCTGATCGAGAGAGATCGTGGGCACGGCGCAAGGGCGCCTTTGCCCACTCTACGGGACCGTCTTTGCGGTCGCGAGGGTCCGCACAGCGATCGCCACGCACACCACCATCAAGGCTGCGGCAAGCAAGAACGGTGCGCCGGGCAGATGCAGCGGCGCGCCGGCGCCGATGAAATAGGAAAACGTCAGCGTGAACAGGAACGGGCCGACGAGCTGTGACACGCTCTGCACGCTCGAAGTCGCGCCCTGCAACTGGCCCTGCTGATCGGGCGCCACCAGCCGCGTCATCAACGCTTGAGACGCGGCTCCCGAGATGCCCCACAGCGCCAGAATCGGAATACCGATCCAGGAGAGCGGCCCGGTCGGCGCGGTGCCAAGAACGATAAAGCCGAGCGCACCACAGCACAGGCCAAGCAGCAACGCGTTGCGTTCGCCGAGCACGCGTACGATCGGGCCGATCGCGAGCCCCTGCACCACCATGGCGCAGACGCCGACCATCGCCAGCGTCAGTCCCACCGTCTTGGAATCCCAGCCGTAGCGATAGGTCGCATAGAGCACGAAGGTCGAGGGCAGTACGACATGCGCGACCTGCGCGATGAAGTTGACGACCGATAACGCCGCCAGCGCCGCGCTGGAGCGCAGCAGATGAAGCGCACCGATCGGATTGGCGCTGGTCCAGCGGAACGGCGCGCGTTTGTCGGGGGCCAGCGATTCCGGCAGGACGAACACCCCATAGAGCGCATTGGCAAGGCTGAGAGCGGCCGATGCCCAGAACGGCAGTCGCGGATCGATATCGCCGAGCAGACCGCCCAGCGCCGGGCCGAGAATGAAGCCGGCGCCGAATGCCGCACCGATCTTGCCAAAGACCGCAGCGCGCCGCTCCGGCGGCGTGATGTCGGCGATATAGGCAAAGGCGGTCGAGATGCTGGCCGAGGTGATGCCTGAGATCACGCGACCGACGAACAGCCAGTTCAACGACGGCGCCAGCGCCATCAACACGTAGTCGGCGGCAAGCCCGAAATTCGACAGCAGCACCACCGGCCGGCGGCCGAAACGATCCGACAGCGCGCCGAGCAGGGGCGAGAACACGAATTGCATCAGCGCCCATGCGGTGCCGAACAGGCCGAAGATGCGGGCCGCATGCGCGGTGTCGTTGCCGACAAAACTCCCGATCAGCTTGGGCAAGATCGGCATGATCACCCCGAGCGCGAGCATGTCGAGCAGGATGGTGACGAAGATGAAGGCGGCGGCCCCGCGCCGGATCGGCGCAGCGCCTTGCGCTATCGCCTCGCCGGCATCGCCGCTCACGACGGCCGCTTGCGCTTGTGGGCGAACGGATTGGCCTTCTCGCGCAGGGTAATGCGCACCGGCGTGCCCGGCAGATCGAAGGCCTCACGCATCGAGTTGATGAGGTAGCGCAAATAAGACTGCGGCACCGCGTCCGCGCGCGAGCAGAACAAGACAAAGCTCGGCGGGCGCGCCTTGGTCTGGGTGATGTAGTTCAGCTTCAGCCGGCGTCCTGAGACGGCCGGCGGCGGATTGGCCTGGACCGCCTGCTCGAACCAGCGATTGAGCGCTGACGTCGGCACGCGCCGGTTCCAGAGCGCGTAGGCGTCCTGGATCGCCTGCATCAGGCGATCAATGCCCTCGCCCATCAGGCCGGAGACGGCGACGATCGGCACGCCCTTGAGCTGCGGCAGCAAATGGTCGGCATCGCGGCGCAGCCCCGAAATCGCGCCGCCGCCCTTGGTTTCCATCAGGTCCCATTTGTTGACGGCAAGCACGACCGCGCGGCCCTCGCGCTCGATCAGATCGGCGATGCGCAGATCCTGCTCCTCGAAGCGATTCTGCGAATCCATCATCATCACGACGACTTCGGCGAAGCGCACCGCACGCAGTGCATCGGCGACCGAGAGCTTCTCCAGCTTCTCCTCGATGCGCGAGCGCCGGCGAAGGCCTGCGGTGTCGAACACCCGAAACTCGCGGCCCTTCCAGTTGACCTCGACTGCGATGGAATCGCGCGTGGTGCCGGCTTCCGGGCTCGTCAGCAGGCGCTCTTCGCCGAGCAGATGGTTGATCAGCGTCGACTTGCCGGCATTGGGACGGCCGACGATGGCCACCCGGATCGGGCGCGTTGCAGCCTCTTCCTCGGAGATCGGCTCGTCGTCCTCGGCCTCATCCTCCTCGACAGGCTCCGGCATCAGCTTGGCGAGCGCGTCGTAGAGCTCGCCCATGCCTTCGCCATGCTCGGCGGAAATCTGGATGGGATCGCCGAGGCCAAGCGCGAAGGATTCCATCGCGCCGGCATCGCCATGCTTGCCTTCGCTCTTGTTGGCGACCAGCAGCACCGGCTTGTTGGCCTTGCGGGCGAAATCGGCGAAGGCGCGGTCCGTCGGCGTGAGGCCGATGCGGGCATCGATCACGAAGAACAGGGCATCGGCCTGCGCGATCGCGGCCTCGGTCTGCTCCTGCATGCGCGCAGTCAGCGAGCCCTTGGCGCCCTCGTCGAGACCGGCGGTATCGATGATGGTGAATTCGAGATCGCCGAGCCTGGCCTCACCCTCGCGTCGGTCGCGGGTGACGCCCGGCAGGTCATCGACCAGCGCGAGCTTCTGCCCGACCAGGCGGTTGAACAGCGTCGACTTGCCGACATTGGGCCGGCCGATAATGGCGATCGTAAAGGACATTGGTCATTCGTGCGCCGCGGAGGCTGCGCCTGTCAATTCGGTGAAAAATATCAGCGCGAGAAACTGCCGCTGGGCATCGGCGCCGGGAAGGCTCCCTGCGTCTGCTGTTGCTGGGTGGTCTGCTGCGCCGGTTGCGCCGGCTGCTGAGTGGATTGCTGGTCCGGCGGCGGCGCGGTGGTGCGTTTGCGAACGATCTTGTGCTTGGGCGGCGGAGCGGCCGGTGCCGGTGCCGCCTCGGGCTGAGCCTCGCCGTCGACCTCGCCGGCCGGCGCTTCGGCCGGTGCAGCAGCGGTGGGGGCCGGTTGCCTCGTCTTCTTGCCCCTGGCCGATTTTGACGATTTGGCGGGCTCGGCGGGCGGCGGCTCAGCCGGCAGCGCCGCGACGGCCGGCGCGTCCTGCTGTTGCTGCGCGCCCTTGTACATCTCCTTCGGCACGCCCTGCTCGAGGCCCGGCACGCCCTCGGGGAAAACAGGCTTGCGCTCGCCCGGCAGCTTCTTCTTGGTGTCGAGGAAGTCCATCAGGTCGCTCGGATCGAATCCGCCGCTGGAGCAGCCGCCCAGGACGCCCGTGAAGGCGATCAGGACGGCGGCTGCAATCAAACGTGGCGTGCGGCGCATATCGATATCTCGTCTCAGCTCTCGGGACCGTCAGCTTTTGGCGACGGGCGGCAGCAGGGCCTGGAGCGCCTCGGCGCGCGAGCGCAGGCTAGGAGGCGTTTCGCCGTCCTCGGCGATCGCGTCGACCCATTTGCGGGCGGCGGTCATATCGTTGTTGCGCCAGGCCGACAGCGCCAGCAACTCGCGGGCGCTGTGGCGGAAGGTCGACTTGGGCTCGGCGGACGTTTCCAGCCTCTGCTGGATGTCGGCGTAGCTCGCGCTGTCCACCAGCAGGCTCGCCGCGCGGATCTTCGCCAAATCCTGCCACTCGCCGCCGACGCTGCGGTCGGCGACGATGTCGTCAAACATCTTTGCCGCGGCCTTGGGATCGCGAGCCGACACCTCTGCTGCGGCACGCAGCCGCGACAGGATGCGATAGCCGGACGGGGCCTTGGCAGCGAGATCGGCGAAAGCGGTTTCAGCCTCCGCGTGCTTGCCCTGCTCCGACAGCTCGACGGCCTTTTCGAAGGTGGCGCCCGCCTCGGCGGCCTTCTTGGCCTCCAGGTACTGGTAGCCGCGCCAGCCGCCCACGGCCGCCACGATCAGCACCATCAGGGCGATGAAGTAGAGCGAATATTTGTCCCACAGCTTTTTGAGCTGTTCGCGACGTACTTCCTCGTCGACTTCATCAAATAATTCAGACACTTAAGGTAATCCCATGCCCGGCCGGGAGCGCACGCCAGATCGCGTGCATCGAAAGCCCGTCCCCACTTGGCGGCGGCGATACCCTAACGATATGGCGGTGGCAAGGCAAAGCAAGGCCGATCAAGGCGTTAACGCGCGATCCGGGATAGTCCGGAGCCGTAGGAGATCCTTACCAGAGCTCCCGCAACTGTCGCTTCAGGACCTTGCCGTTGGCGTTGCGCGGCAGGGGATCGGCGGTGATCACCATTGTCTCCGGCACCTTGTAATCGGACAGCCGCTCGGCGCACCAGGCCCGCAAGTCGTCGCTGCCGACCTGCGTCCGCGTGACCACGACCGCGTGGACCCGCTCGCCCAGCACCGGGCATGGCTTTGCGATGATCGCACTCTCGACCACGGCGGGATGACCGGCCAGCACCGATTCGACCTCGGCCGAATAGATCTTGAGGCCACCGCGATTGATCATGTCCTTCTGGCGGTCGAACACGCGGACGAACCCATCGAGATCGACCGAGCCGAGATCGCCGGAATGCCAAAAGCCGCCGGTAAAGCTCTCGGCCGTCGCTTTCGGGTTGTTCCAGTAGCCCTTGATGACGGAGGCGCTCTGAATCCAGAGTTCGCCGATCTCGCCGGGTGGAAGTTCGCGGCCATCCGTCCCCATAGCAATGATCCGCGCCCCCGGACACGGCAGGCCGACGCTGTCGATATGGCTTGCCGTCAGCTCGCCCGGCATGATGGTGGACGGCGACGTCGTCTCGGTCGCGCCGTAGCAATTTGCGAGCTTCAGGCCGGGAATCGTCGCCTTCAGCTTCTCGATCGTCGCGACCGGCATCGGCGCGCCCCCGAAGCCGCCGATGCGCCAGCTCGAGAGATCGTAGCTATCGAAATCGGGCCGCAGCAGGCAGAGATTGTACATCGCCGGCACCATCACCGTATAGGTGACGCGCTCGCGCGCCGCGAGCTTGAGGTAATCGGCCGCTTTGAATTCCGGCATGATGATCAGCGCGCCGCCGCAGCAGATCATCGTGGTGATGTTGGCGACGACGCCGGTGACGTGACCAAGTGGGACGGCTGCTATCGAGCGGTCGGACGCCGTCAATTCCAGGCAGGACACGAACACCATCGAGGAATGCACGATATTGCAATGGGCCAGCATCGCGCCCTTCGGCTTGCCCGTCGTGCCCGAGGTGTAGAGGATCATCGCGGTGTCCTCCTCGTTCGTCTCGATCGGCGTTGGCGCCGGCGCGTTGTCCGCCAGCACCGAGAAGCGCGAAAGCTTCGCGTCGTCATCGACGGCAATACGGTGCATCACGTCAGGAACATCGCGCGCATCCGGCAGCCGTTCAGCGAGTGCCGCCTCGTGGATCAGGATCTTGGCGCCGCAATCGGCGAGCACATAAGCGATCTCTGGTTTCTGCTGGCGCGTGCTGAGCAACACCGTAACCAGCCCCTCATGCGCGGCGGCGAACAGCAGCAACGGAAATTCGATGCGGTTGCCGAGCAGGATCGCAACCCGGTCACCGCGCTGCAGGCCGAGCTTGCGAAAGCCCGATGCAATCCGCGCGGCTTGCTCCACCGTCTGCCGCCAGCTCAGCCGGACATTGCCGCAGACCAGCGCCTCGCCGTCGCCATTGCGCGCCGAGGTCTGCGCTATCATTGCCCACAAGCTCGAAGGCCGATCGACGAAGGCCGGCACGACCCGATCACCAAAGCGCGCCTCGGACCGCATCGGCGGAATCTGAGATCGTGACCAGTCCATCGGAGAGCCCTCGTCTTGTTGCTTTTGTCACACTCCGCGCATCAGCACGGAGGTGATATGTTGCGCTGATCGGTTAACCGCCCATCACGGGAACGCCGATCACGACAGGATGGAATGCAAACGCCAGCGCCAGATAGGCGACGATGCCGACTGCGATCGCAATCAGATCGTTGGTGACGCCGCCCACCGGGATCGGCGGGCCACCGCTGTCGGTGCGATGTTTCAGCGAAATGCGGTCATACACGCCCCAGCCGAGAAACGAGCCGAACAGGATGATGGAGCCGAGATCGCCGTTGGCGAGCAGATGCGCAAACGCCCAAAGCTTCACGCCGGCGAGCATCGGATGCTTCAGCGTCGCATAGATGCGCCCGCGCAGGTAGGAGGCGACCACGAGGATGACGGCAGGCAGCATCAGCGCGACCGTGATGTGCTTCATCGCCTTTGGCGGATACCAGACGTCGATCCAGCCGGTCGCGCGATAGTGGGCAAAGCCCCAGACGATCAGCGCCAGCCCTGCAAGCGAGACGACCGAATAGAGGATCTTGTAGGTCCCCTCACCCAGGCGCGCGATCGCCTGTGCGCGTGCGTCCCGCTTCGTTGTGAAAATATGGGCGGCGAAAAACAGCACCAGCCCCAGGATCATGACCAACAGACCCACGACATCCTCCCCTTGAACCAGCGCCCCGCCTCTGAGGTATCATCGATTGGCCGCCGGTCGCAACTGATGCGCTACTTTCCGGGCTCGCGATTGTCGACATAGCGGATCGCAATTGGTCGTCCGGCCAGAGCACCGCCGAGGCCGCTGGTGAACTTCAGCGGCAGACAGGCGTTCAGAGACGAATTGATCGCGTTGAGGTAAGTGGTTCTGATATCGGCGGGGACGCCCGCAGTCGCAAAGGTCAGCCGCGGCGGGCCGACCAGGCCGCCGGCTTTATTGAAGCTGAAGCGAACAGCCATCTGCATGCCTGCGCGCACATTGTCGGACGGCGGCGACCAGCACGTGCGCAGTTCGGCAAAGAGGTCGCCGATCGTATCGAGATCGTGATCCGGCTTTTGATACTTGGCCCGATCAGCCTCCGCCGGCACGCTCTCGATCGTGAGCTGAAGGTTCTCGCCGTAGGGATAGTCGATCTCGGGAATGCAGGGGCCGGGCTCGAGCGGACTGCAATAGGACGGCGTGCAAGGCCGACCATCGAGCACACTGCACGGCTCATGCGCAAACGGGATTGGATTGATCTGGCGACGCTGCGCGTTGGAGGCAACGGTCGAGATCGCCAACAACGTGAAAACGAGAATGCCGCGCCACATGCTTTGAGCCCGCGATGTCACGCGAACAAACGTGGCATCCTCAATGAACGCGTCAACCCTGCGGGCGTTCACATGCTCGCGTTCAGGTACGCTGTCGTCGCCCGGCTTGCCAAGCCGGGGCATGACAGCGGAGGGTGTGGCCGCAGAGCCTAAGGGCGGTAGGCAGCACGAGCCCCTAGCCCTTCTTCTTGACGTCCTTGACGTTGGTGAACTCGATGCCTTCGGCGCGCTCTTTGGTGTAGCCGAGATAGAACTCGTTCCGGGCCAGGTACACGGGATCGCCGTCGACGTCATCGGCGATGCTGGAGGTGTTGGCGGCAACGAAGGTATCGAGCTTCTTGCGATCCTCCGAGGAGATCCAGCGCGCGAGCTGGAACTCGCTCACTTCGAACTCGACCGGCAGCGAATATTCTGCTTCGAGCCGTGCCTTGAGCACGTCGAGCTGCAGTGCGCCGACCACGCCGACCAGCGCCGGGGCCCCGTCGCGCGGACGGAACACCTGCACGACGCCCTCTTCCGACATCTGCTGAAGGGCTTCCTTCAGCTTCTTCGCCTTCATCGCGTCGGTCAGACGGACGCGGCGGACGATTTCCGGCGCGAAGCTCGGCACGCCGACGAAATTGAAGTCCTCGCCTTCGGTCAGCGTGTCGCCGATGCGCAGCGTGCCGTGATTGGGAATGCCGACGACGTCGCCGGCAAAGGCCTCGTCCGCCACCGAACGGTCCTGTGCGAAGAAGAATTGAGGGCTCGACAGCGGCATGCTCTTGCCGGTGCGTACCAGCTTCGCCTTCATGCCGCGGCTGAGCTTGCCGGAGCAAAGGCGCGCGAACGCGATGCGGTCGCGGTGGTTCGGATCCATGTTCGCCTGGATCTTGAACACGAACGCGCTCATGCGCGGATCGGTGGCTTCGACCTTGCGTTGGTCGCTGTCCTGAGCGCGCGGCTCGGGAGCGAACTTGCCAAGACCTTCGAGCAGGTCGCCGACGCCGAAATTGCGCAGCGCGCTACCGAAATAGACCGGCGTCAGATGGCCCTCGCGGAATGCCTCGAGCTCGAACGGTTTTGAGGCCTCGGTGACGAGCTCGAGTTCGTCTTTCACCGCGGAGGCATCGAGATTGGCGTTGAGCTTGGCAAGCTCGGCGATCTCGATCTGCTGCGCTGCACCGGTCTTGGCGCCGCCGCCTTCGAGCAGACGCACGCCGCCGTTGATGACGTCATAGGTGCCGAGGAAGTCGCGGCCACGGCCGACCGGCCAGGTCATCGGCGTGGTGTCGAGCGCCAGCGTCTTCTCGATCTCGTCGAGCAGCTCGAACACGTCGCGGCTCTCGCGGTCCATCTTGTTGATGAAGGTGATGATCGGGATATCGCGCAGACGACACACCTCGAACAGTTTTCGCGTGCGCGCCTCGATGCCCTTGGCGGCGTCGATCACCATGACGGCGGAATCGACCGCCGTCAGCGTGCGGTAGGTGTCTTCCGAAAAGTCCTCGTGGCCCGGCGTATCCAGCAGGTTGAACACGAGGCCCTCGAACTCGAAGGTCATGACCGAGGTCACGACCGAGATGCCGCGCTCGCGCTCGATCTTCATCCAATCCGAACGGGTGTTGCGCCGCTCGCCCTTGGCCTTGACCTGACCGGCGAGATTGATGGCGCCGCCGAACAGCAGCAGCTTTTCGGTCAGCGTGGTCTTGCCGGCGTCCGGGTGCGAGATGATCGCAAAGGTGCGCCGCCGCGACACTTCTGCGGCAAGCGGGGAACGGGCCGGCGATTCGGCTGTGGTGGCTGCAATGTCGGACATGGCGGGAGCGTTTGGCAGGGAAAATGGGAGCGATCAAGCCTCATTTGGTGATTGCACAGCCCTTCGGCCAGCCCCATATCGGCTTCCGGGGAGGACGACCTCCCCGTTCACCAGCATATTAGCCTAGCGGGGACGGCCCTGCCTTGAATGGAGGGTCGTCATGGCCTGGAGCGTCCTGTTCGTCGCCGGCCTGCTCGAGATCACCTGGGCGATTGGCCTGAAATATACCGAGGGCTTTTCCAGGCTGGTTCCCTCCGTCATCACGCTCGCGGCCATGGCCGGCAGCGTGATCCTGCTCGGCATTGCTCTGAAGTCCCTGCCCGTCGGAACTGCCTATGCGGTCTGGACCGGCATCGGCGCGGTCGGCACGGCCACGCTCGGCATCTTCCTGTTCGGCGAGCCGGCCACAGCGCTTCGCCTCGCCAGCATCGGGCTGATCGTGGCAGGCATCGTCGGGCTGAAGCTCGTTACTTGAAGATCTGGACCGCCCACCAGCTCAGCGCCGCGACGATTGCCGAGGCGGGCATCGTGATGACCCAGGCATAGACGATCGAGCTCGCAACATTCCAGCGCACCGCCGAGAGCCGACGGGCAGCCCCGACGCCGACGATGGCGCCGGTGATGGTGTGGGTGGTCGAGACGGGAACCCCGAGGAAGGTTGCCATGAACAGGGTCGCCGCGCCGCCAGTCTCGGCGCAAAAGCCCTGCATCGGCGTCAGTTTTGTAATCCGCAGTCCCATCGTACGCACGATGCGCCAGCCGCCCATCAGCGTCCCCATCGCCATGGCCGCCTGGCACGACAGTACCACCCAGAACGGCACGAAGAATTCGCTCCCGAGCTGGCCCTGCGAATAGAGCAGCACGGCGATGATGCCCATGGTCTTTTGCGCATCGTTGCCGCCATGGCCGAGCGAATAGAGCGAGGCGGAGGCGAATTGCAGGATGCGGAAGGCGCGGTCGACCGCGAATGGCGTCGAGCGCACCGAAAGCCACGACACGATCGCGACCAGCATCATCGCAAGTAGGAAGCCGACGAGCGGAGACAGCACGATCGCGATCACCGTTTTGGACAATCCGCTCCAGACCGCCGCCGAGAGCCCGGCCTTTGCCACGCCAGCACCGAATAAGCCGCCAATCAAGGCGTGAGACGAGGACGATGGGATGCCGAGCGCCCAGGTCACGAGATTCCAGACGATGGCGCCGACCAGCGCCGCGAAGATCACCTGGGCGTCGACAATGGCGGGATCGATGATGCCGGTGCCGATGGTCTGGGCGACGTGCAGGCCGAATACCATGAAGGCGACGAAATTGAAGAACGCCGCCCAGAACACCGCGAATTGCGGCCGCAGCACGCGAGTCGAGACGATGGTCGCGATCGAATTGGCGGCGTCGTGCAGGCCGTTCAGGAAATCGAACAGCAGCGCGACGGCAACCAAGCCGACCAGAACGGGAAGACCCAACGCAGCATCCACGGCGTGGCCCCTACTCTAAGCCTTGCGGATGATCTCCGCGCAAACGCGTTCCGCGTTTGTCGCGAAGGAAAATCGCTGCACACTTTTCCGGATCATGCGCTACACTTGCTCGATGACGATGCTGTTGATCTCGTTCGCGACGTCGTCGAAGCGATCGGCCACCTTTTCAAGGTGATCGTAGATCTCGACGCCGACGATGAAGTCCATCGCGCTGCCGTTGCGGTGCTTGAGGAACAGCTCCTTCAGGCCGATGTCGTGGAGATCGTCGACGCGGCCCTCGAGCTTGGTCAGCTCCTCCGTGATCGCGGTCAGCATCGCCACGTTCTTGCCGATCTCCTGCATTAGCGGCAGCGCACGGCCGACCAGATTGGCGCACTCGATCAGCAGCGCACCGATCTCGCGCATCGGCGGCTCGAAGGTGCGAACCTCGAACAGCATCACGGCCTTGGCCGTCTGTTGCATCTGGTCGATGGCATCGTCCAGCGAGGTGATGAGGTTCTTGATGTCGCCCCGGTCGAACGGCGTGATGAACGTGCGGCGCACCGCTGTCAGCACCTCGCGGGTGATGTTGTCGGCGTCGTTCTCGAACTGGCTGACGCGCTGGCAATAGACCGGCGTCTCCTCGCCGCCGTTCAGCACGCCCTGGAGCGCGATTGCGCCCTGGATCACGGTCTGGGCATGACGGTCGAACAGGTCGAAAAACCGTTCTTCCTTGGGCAGGAAAGCGCGAAACCAACGCATCATGGGGATAGTCTACCTGATGGAAATGGGCAGGCCCGAACGAGCCGTCACAAAACCGTCATAGACCATTTTCGCGTCGCGCGCGTGTCATCTGGCGCTTGCGGAGCCGGATCATCCACCGAATTCGCGCGCCAACGAAACTTGTGTCACATCAATGAATTACAGCGATCGTCGGAAGTAATGCGCGATTTCACCGATGACGCCGCGGCGGAAGGTGAGCACGCAGATCACGAAGATCGAGCCCTGGATCACCGTCACCCACTGGCCGAAGCCGGCCAGATATTGCTGCATGGCGATGATCACGAAGGCGCCGACCACGGGACCAAAGATGGTGCCGAGACCGCCGACCAGCGTCATCAGCACGACTTCGCCAGACATCGACCAGTGCACGTCAGTGAGCGAGGCGTTCTGCGCCACGAACACTTTCAGTGCGCCGGCGAAACCTGCCAGCGTCCCCGACAGGACGAACGCCAGGAACTTGTACTGGTCGGTCCGGTAGCCCAGCGAGATCGCACGCGGCTCGTTCTCGCGGATCGACTTCAGGACCTCGCCGAAGGGCGAGTTGATGATGCGGTAGATCAGCAGGAAGCCGGCGAGGAAGCCGACGAGCACGACATAATAGAGCACGGTCGGCTTGGACAAATCGAGCACACCGAACATGTGCCCCTGCGGAATGCCCTGGATGCCGTCCTCGCCATGGGTGAAAGGCGCCTGCAGGTAGATGAAATACAGGAGCTGCGACAGCGCCAGCGTGATCATCGAGAAATAGATGCCCTGGCGGCGGATCGAGATATAGCCTGTGATGATCGACAGCACGAACGCCGCGGCGATGCCGACGAGGACGCCGAGCTCCGGGGGCAGCGCCCACACCTTCAGCGCATGCGCACTGCAATAGCCTGCCGTGCCCATGAACATCGCATGGCCGAACGACAGCAAGCCGCCATAGCCGATCAGAAGGTTGAAGGCGCAGGCAAGCAGCGCGAAGCACAGCGCCTGCATCACGAAGAAGGGGTAGATGCCGCTGAATGGCACGGCCGCGAGCAGCACCGCCATCACCACGAACAAGATCATCTCGTCACGCATCGCGCGCGGGGTGACCGGCAGCGTATCGTCCGTCAAGGCTGTCATATCAGGCTGCCCTTCCCGTCAATCCCGTTGGCTTCACCAGGAGCACAAGCACCATCAGCACGAACACGACGGTGTTGGAGGCCTCGGGGTAGAAATATTTGGTCAGGCCCTCGATCACACCGAGCGCAAAGCCGGTGATGATGGAGCCCATGATCGATCCCATGCCGCCGATCACCACCACCGCGAACACCACGATGATGAGGTCGGCGCCCATCAGCGGCCGCACCTGGTTGATCGGCGCCGACAGCACGCCCGCGAGCGCGGCAAGACCGACGCCGAGGCCGTAGGTGAGCGTGATCATGCGCGGCACGTTGATGCCGAAGGCGCGCACCAGCGTCGGATTTTCAGTGGCGGCGCGCAGGTAGGCGCCAAGCCGCGTCTTCTCGATCAGGAACCAGGTGGCCAGACACACCACCAGCGAGAAGATGACGACCCAGCCGCGATAGATCGGCAGGAACATGAAGCCCAGATTCACGCCGCCCTTGAGCTGGTCCGGAATGGAATAAGGCAAGCCGGACGAGCCGAAATAGTTCTGGAACACGCCCTGCACGATCAGCGCGATGCCGAAGGTGAGCAGCAGGCCGTAGAGGTGATCGAGCCCGGTCAACCATTGCAGCATGGTCCGTTCCAGGATCATGCCGAAGATGCCGACGATGACAGGCGCCAGCAGCAGCGCCCACCAGTAACTGATGCCGCCGATGTTCAGGAGGAAATAGGCTACGAAGGCGCCCATCATGTAGAGCGCGCCATGGGCGAAATTGATGATGTTGAGCATGCCGAAGATCACGGCGAGCCCGAGACTGAGCAGCGCGTAGAACGAGCCGTTGATCAGTCCCACCAGTAGCTGTGCGTAGAGAGCCTGCATCGATCCAGCACCCAGTCCCTTCGGCGTTTCCCAAAGTAGCGCCCGTCGGCACGCAGCCGGCGGGCTGTTGGTCTTATTTCTTGAGCAGCGCGCACTTGCTCTCGGAGAGCGGCGTGAACGCCTGATCGCCCGGCACGGTGCCGACGAGCTTGTAGAAGTCCCACGGTCCCTTGGACTCGGAGGGCTTCTTCACCTCGAACAGATAGGCGTTGTGGATGGTGCGGCCGTTCGGCTGGATCTCGCCCTTGCCGAACAGATCGTCTTCGGTCGGCATCGACTTCATCTTGTCGACGACCTTGACGCCGTCATGCGGATTGCCGCCGAGCGCTTCCAGCGCCTTCAGATAGTGGCGCACGCCTGCATAGACACCCGCCTGCACCATGGTCGGCATCGCGCCGTTCTTCATCTTCTCCGAGAACCGCTTGGAGAAGGCCCGGGTCTGGTCGTTCATGTCCCAGTAGAACGTCTCGGTGAAGTTGAGGCCCTGCGCGGTCTCCAATCCGATCGCCTTGACGTCGGTGAGGAACAGCAGCAGCGCGGCGAGCTTCTGGCCCCCCTTGCCGATACCGAACTCGGCAGCCTGCTTGATCGTGTTGGTGGTGTCACCACCGGCATTGGCAAGGCCGATGATCTTGGCCTTGGAGGCCTGCGCCTGGAGCAGGAACGAGGAGAAGTCCGGCGTGTTGAGCGGATGCTTGACCCCGCCGACCACCTTGCCGCCATTGGCGGTGACGACCGCAGTGGTATCGCGCTCCAGCGCCGCACCGAAGGCGTAGTCTGCTGTCAGGAAGAACCAGGTGTCGCCGCCGGCCTTCACCAGCGCCTGACCCGTGGTGTGAGCCAGCATGTAGGTGTCGTAGGTCCAGTGCACGGTGTTCGGCGAGCACTGCGCGTTGGTGAGGTCCGAGGTCGCCGCACCGGAATTGATGTAGACGCCGTTCTTTTCCTTGACGACATTGTTGACCGCGAGTGCCACGCCGGAGTTCGGCACGTCCACGATGATGTCGACCTTGTCGACGTCGAACCATTGCCGCGCGATCGCGGTGCCGATGTCAGGCTTGTTCTGGTGGTCACCCGAGATGATGTCGATCTTCCAACCCTTCGCGGCGAGGCCCGAATCTTCAACCGCCATCTGCGCCGCAAGCGTCGAGCCGG
The DNA here is from genome assembly GCF_028128895.1 of Bradyrhizobium sp. CCBAU 11434. Taxonomy (NCBI): domain Bacteria; kingdom Pseudomonadati; phylum Pseudomonadota; class Alphaproteobacteria; order Hyphomicrobiales; family Nitrobacteraceae; genus Bradyrhizobium; species Bradyrhizobium sp. CCBAU 11434. The sequence goes on along the minus strand of NZ_LBJX01000011.1, from coordinate 845,187 downwards.
GCCCACCGAGGTCGGCATAGAGACCGGACTGATCGGACAATGCGCCGATCTTGACGGCTTTGTCCTGTGCGAAGGCGGCGCCAGCTGTGGTCACGGCCAATGCCGTGCCGAGCAACAACGATGCAATCGACTTTGTCATGCTACTTCCCTCGTAAATCCTCTCGTGACCGTTCGACCGTTGGCCGTACTAGACGCCGAGATAGGTGTGGAGCTTGTCCATGTTGGCGGCAAGCTCCGCATTGGAAAATCCGTCAATGATCTTGCCGTGCTCGACCACGTAATAGCGATCGGCGACGGTGGAGGCGAAGCGGAAGTTCTGCTCGACCAGAAGGATCGTGAAGCCCTCCTTCTTGAGCCGCGCAATGGTGTGACCGATCTGCTGGATGATGACGGGTGCCAGACCTTCGGTCGGCTCGTCCAGCATCAGAAAGCTTGCGCCGGTGCGCAGGATGCGCGCGATCGCGAGCATCTGCTGCTCGCCGCCGGACAGCTTGGTGCCCTGGCTGCTCAGCCGTTCCTTCAGGTTCGGAAACAGGTCGAAGATCTGCTCGAGCGGCAATCCGCCTGCGCGCACCACCGGTGGCAGCAGCAGGTTCTCCTTCACGTCGAGGCTGGAGAAAATTCCCCGCTCCTCCGGACAGAACGCGATACCCATGCGCGCGATCTTGTCGGAGGTCGTGCGGATGATCTCCTGGTTGTTGAACTTGACCGAACCGGTACGCTTGCCGATGATTCCCATGATCGACTTCAACGTGGTCGTCTTGCCGGCGCCGTTGCGCCCCAACAGCGTAACGACCTCGCCCGCATTCACGTCGAAATTGATCCCGTGCAGGATGTGGGACTCGCCGTACCAGGCCTCCAAGTTGCGAACCTGGAGGATATTGCCGCCGGATGCAGCCGTCACCGGGGCCTCAGCCATTGCAGTCTCAGGCATGACCGGCTCCCAGATAAGCTTCCTTGACGCGCTCGTCCTTGGTGAGCTCGGAATAATGCCCCTGCGCGAGCACCTGCCCGCGCGTCAGCACGGTGATGATGTCGGAGAGATTGGCGACGACGCTCAAATTATGCTCGACCATCAGGATGGTGTATTTCGCCGAGATCCGCTTGATCAGCGCCGCGATCTTGTCGATGTCCTCGTGACCCATGCCGGCCATCGGTTCGTCCAGAAGCATCATTTCCGGATCGAGCGCGAGCGTGGTTGCGATCTCGAGCGCGCGCTTGCGCCCATAGGCCATCTCGACCGCTGGCGTGTTGGCGAACTCGCTGAGACCCACATCGTTCAATAGCTCGCGCGCCCGGTCGTTGAACTGATTCAGCACCGACTTGGAGCGCCAGAAATCAAAGGAGCTGCCGTGCTGGCGCTGGAGCGCGACACGGACATTCTCCAGCGCTGTCATATGCGGAAATACCGCCGAGATCTGGAACGAACGCACCAGCCCCAGGCGTGCCACGTCTGCGGGCGCCATCGCGGTGATGTCCTGTCCCTTGTACAGGATTTTTCCGGCAGACGGTTTGAGGAACTTGGTCAGAAGATTGAAGCACGTCGTCTTGCCGGCACCGTTCGGGCCGATCAACGCGTGGATACTCCCACGGCGAACCTTGAGCGCAACGTCGCGGACGGCGAAGAAGCCCGCGAACTCCTTGGTCAAGCCTTCCGTTTCGAGAATGAACTCATCGGCCAAACAGATTTCCCCCTGCCCGCGCAATACGCGTGGCTATCCTTGTTAATTCGGCTTTCCGGAGGCCTTGGAGCCTGTTCCGGAACACCGCCTCCGGGCGCGGAATATGCCGGAGGTGACGGGGGTTAGGCAAGGCGGAAAGCTGAGCAGGTCAGGCCTTTGGCGGGGAGCCTCATGCTCCCTTAGTCGGAGGCCTCGTGATGTCGCCTGCCGGCTTCCCGGCTCACAAGACACCGGTCATCAAGTCGTCGTTAACGGTCTTTGCTTCCGTGCGCCAGCCTTCATCAAAAATTTTCCCGCGAGCGAGATTATCAGCGGGTTTCACTCGCCGGGACTATTGTTTTGGATTTTGCCAGCGCTGCTCCTTCCGTCGTCAAATCGATCAAGCAACGTGACCTGCTGAACACGTGGCTGCGACTTTACGCGCGTCATCAGGTTGCACCTGCGATCTGGGAATATCAGCCCGCGCGGCTCGAGGAAGAGCTGTCCGATCTCATCTACTACACAGTGGACAATTCGACGCCGACGCCGCGCCTGACCATCCAGAGCGAAGGCACGCGGATCTCCCGCGCCTACGGCCATACCGGCAAGGGAATCCTGCTGGAGGACTATGTCGGGCCGCGAATGGCGCCTTTCGTGATGCCGATCTATCACGAATGCATCGCGCGTGGACTTCCGGTCTATAGCGTCGCCGATGTCGACGACATCTACGGCCGTGTCGTCGCTTATGAACGGCTGTTGCTGCCTTTCCTGACCGACGACAAGGTCAGCCACATCATCGCGTCGGTGAAGACCTTCTGCGAGGACGGCGGCTTCGAGATCAAGGATCTGCTGCGCGGAAATGACGCGCCGCCGCGGCCGAAACTGCGCACGGTGATCGACCGCGATCTGTTTCACCGCGCCCCCGGCCGCATCGCGGCCGCCGACGTCGTGGAATTCGCCGATCAGTCCGGTCCCGCCGTCAGCGCCGAGATCATCGAGCTGAATTAGCTCTTGCGTGCCTTTGCGCCGACTTCCTTGTCGTAGATATCAGGCTTGAACCCGACCAGGAGCTTGCCGCCGATCTCGAGCACAGGCCGCTTGATCATCGATGGTTGCGCTAGCATCAGCGCCAGCGCCTTCTTTTCCGTCAGGCCCTCCTTGTCGGCGTCGGGTAACTTCTTGAAGGTCGTACCGGCACGATTGAGCAGCGTTTCCCAGCCGAGCTTGTCGCTCCATTGCTTGAGCTTGTCCTTTTCGACGCCGGCCGCCTTATAATCGTGGAATTCGTAAGCGACGCCATGAGTGTCGAGCCAAGTGCGCGCCTTCTTCATGGTGTCGCAGTTCTTGATACCGTAGATGATGTTGGGCAAGACGGTCCTCGCGCATGCGTCGTGAGTGATCTCTAGGGCGTTTCACGTCCCGTGGCGTTGTACGCAACTCCTGATCACGCGACAATATTGCGAACGACGCCTTCGACCTCTTCCGAACGGACATACCAATGCACGTCACCCACGATCCCGCCGCATCCGCCTCGCCGACCATCGACTTCAATACGTTCCTCGCAGTCGATATCCGCGTCGGCACCATCGTCGACGCAAAGCCGTTTCCTGAAGCGCGCAAGCCGGCCTGGCGGCTGTGGATCGACTTCGGCCCGGCCATCGGCGTGCGCAAGAGCTCGGCACAGATCACCGAAAACCATCCGCTCGAGACACTGGTCGGACAGCAGGTCGCCGCCGTCGTCAATTTCCCGCCGCGCCAGATCGGACCTGTCGTCTCGGAGGTGCTGACGCTCGGCTTCCCCGATGCCGACGGCAAGGTCGTGCTGATGCAGCCGAGCAAGCCGGTGCCGAACGGCGGACGGCTGTTCTAGGCGGCAGCGCCTTCGCAGCCACCCATACTTCATCCTCCCTTCCAAGGCCCAGCCGTCCAGGCTTGACCAAGGTCCTTTCCGCGAATATTAATGACTGACTGATCGTTTTTTATATGGATCGGCTATAGCTGAGCTGGTCTTGGCATTTTTCTAAAACGATCGATCTGTCAGTTATTTATGGACCGGATGGATGCCCAAGATCAGCGACAAGAAGCGGGAAGACCGGCGTCAGCAGATCCTCGAAGCGGCGCTGGCCTGCTTCTCCGAAGACGGATTTCACCAGACCGGCATGGCCGCCATCGTCAAGCGGTCGGGCCTGAGCCACGGCGCGGTCTATCTCTACTTCCAGAGCAAGGACGATCTGATCGAGGCGCTCGCCGACGATCGGCATCGCCGCGAGGCTATCCTCAACTCGGTCGCACAAGGCTCCGGCGATCCGATCGAGGGACTGCACGCGCTGGCGCGCGTCTATGCGCAGTGGCTGACCGACCCGATGGGCGAAGCACGGCGCCGTGTCGGCATCCACGGCTGGGCCGAGGCGCTGCGCAACCGCCGCGTTCGTATCAGCGTCGTCGAGGGCATCGACATGCCGCGCGCGCTGATCGTGGCGCTGGTCGAGCGCGGGCAACACGACGGCCTGATCAGGCGCGACATCGGCGCCGATGCGATCGCGCGCATGCTGATCGCGATTTTCCAGGGCTTTGTGCTGCAAAAATGCTGGGGCGAAGATTTTGACGTCGCAGCCTGCATGGCGACGGTCACCACCGTGATTGACGGCTTTCGCCCGACCACGGCCGATATGAAGCGGCGAACCAGGACGTAAGCGATGTCCTGGATTCACGAGCTTCTCGCCGGCGGCGGTGTCGGCCTCGTCGCGGGGCTGGCATCGGGCTTCAGCGGCACCAGTCCGGGTGGCGGCCTCGTCATCTTCAGCGTGCTGCTGCTCGGCGCCGAACAGCACGTCGCCCAGGGCACGTCGCTGATCACGCAGATACCGCCGACGGGCCTCGCGGGCGCGCGCCGTTACTGGCAGAGCGGCAATCGCAGCCCGTTGCCATGGATCGTCTGGATCGGCATCGGATTTCTGATCGGCGGTATGGGCGGCGGCTATGCCGCAGCCGCCGTCTCCGACGCGGTGCTGCAATGGACCTATGTCGCCTATCTCGTCGCGCTGATCGCGCTGCTGATCCTGCGGAGCGACCGCAAGGACGGGGACGGCGCCGGTGATCGCGACAAATTGCCCTGGCCTCCCCTGCTCCTCATCGGTGGGCTTGCCGGTTTCTCCTCCGGTTTCATGGGCATCGGTGGCGGCCTCGCGATCACAGTCGGCCTCGCCGCGGGCTTGCGCGTGCCACAGCATCAGGCGCAACTCGTCAGCCTGATCTTCTCGGTGATCCCGACCAACATTCCGGCAGCGTGGATCTATTGGAGCAAGGGGCTGATGGTCGGCTGGCCCGCCATCATCGGAATTGTTGCCGGCCTCTGGGTCGGGACCGATCTCGGCGCCCGCGCGGCCAACGGCGTCAGCAAGACGGTGCTGCGCCGGAGCATGATCGCCCTCGTCGCTCTGATGGCGCTCTACATGACCTACAAGGCGCTGAGCTAGATTCAAGGTCGCTTCGGAATGTTCAAGCCGCGCTGCACGGCCGGGCGCGCCAGCCCACGCTCGAGCCAGGCACCGACCGATTTGAACTGGTTGAATGCGACCAGATCGCCAGCGCCGTAGAAGCCGATGAGGTTGCGAACCCAGCCGAGCATGGAAATGTCGGCGATGGTGTACTCGTCATCCATGAACCACTGCCGCCCGGACAGATGCGTCTCCATCACGCCGAGCAGGCGCTTGGACTCACCGACGTAACGCTCCAGCGGCCGCTTGTCCTCAAAGTCCTTGCCGGCGAATTTGTGGAAGAAGCCGACCTGGCCGAACATCGGCCCGATGCCGCCCATCTGGAAATGCAGCCACTGGAGGGTCTGATAGCGCCGCCCGGCATCCTGCGGCAGCAGCTTGCCGGTCTTCTCCGCGAGATATTGCAGGATCGCACCGGACTCGAACAGTGGCAACGGCTTGCCGCCTGGACCGTTGGGATCGAGGATCGCCGGGATCTTGCCGTTCGGATTGAGGGAGAGGAACTCCGGCGTTTTCTGATCGTCCTTGCCGAAATCGACGAGATGGACCTCGTACGGCAGCCCGATCTCCTCCAACATGATCGAGACCTTCACGCCGTTCGGCGTCGGCAGCGAATAAAGCTGAAGCAATTCGGGATTCTTCGCCGGCCAACGCGTGGTGATCGGAAAGACGGATAAATCAGGCATGGGGACCCCGGCTGCTTGCGTGAGATTCTGACTAATCTAGGCGAGCCGGGACATGGCGCAAGGCCGGGCCGTCGTTACACCGATCTCTGTCGAAGAATCTCGATCACAACGGCCGCAGCAGGTGCGTAGTGGCGTAGACCGCGTCGCGTTGGGCGCGCTGCTCGATGAAGAGCTGCCCGGTGACGAGCAATGCTCCGACGAAAACGAGCGCGAGCATGGCGGTCGCGAACTGACTGGCATCATTCATCGCACGAGCTTCTCTCAAACAGGTTCGCACGGGGAACGCAGACCGGTCATCGCCAGTTCCTGCGGGGTTCAAATAATTTGCCTGTTTTTCCCGAATGTATGACCCGCCGGCCGCATCAGTAATTGATCTCCATCCGCAAACCGCGCGGATCGATTTCATCGCCGCCGACGCGCTCCGTGCTGTCGCGTGCAGCGACCGCGCAGGCACAGGCATCGATGAGATCGTCGCGGCCGATGCCGGTGCCGTGGCGGTGCGTCAGCCATTTCGGCAAACGCGTGAAGCCGCGCTGCATCAGCAGTGCAATGCGCTGCTCGCGACCATCCGCCGATGTCTTCGTCGCAAGCCGGACGCACCCCGCAAGATTCCAGAAGATCAATTCCGGATGTGCCTCGCCGATCGTCGCTTGCCGCGCCGGCGTCATGATCTCGTCGACGTCCCTGATCTTGTCCCTGATATTCCAGAGCTGCGCGGAGATGCCCCTGCCCTTGCCTTCGCGCTCCCAGTAATGCCCGTTCGCCGCGGCCATGTCCGGAAATCTCCAGAGGTCGCGGCGAGCCCCGAGAAACACGGCGGGGCCGATGAGTTCGCGCGCATGCAAATCGCACGTACGATAGCCGCTCGGCTTCAGCCCGATCGGCATGTCGATCATCGCACGCGCATGCGGCATCGCAAGCAGACGCGTCAGGCCAGGTGCATAATCGAATCCATGTTGGCCGCGCTCGTCGATCCAGGCAGCAACCCAGCCGAACCGAAATCCATCGAGACCGAGATAGTTTGGCACGTCGCGCTTTCCCGTCTCGCGAGTTTCACATTCGCGTCGCTTGACATCCGCAAGTTGCGGGCGTATGTCCCGCGCCCTCACGAACACTTCCGTTCGTAAACGCATGAACCCAGTGATGAAGCACAGCTACGAAAGATTTGCGCGACTGTCGAATGGCCTCCGGCCAATCGATTGCGCATGCCTGGCTCATGGGAGCGATCTTGCCTGACCGCAAGATCGACAGTCCGCTTCTCACGGACCCTCCCGAGCCTGCCGCTCCGGAGGGTTTTTTGTTGCCCGCCGCGCGGCTCGTTCGAACATCCCGGCCATGGCCGGAACGAGAGACCCGGATCTCGGGGCTCGCGCAAACGATGCGCGTGCCCAAGCGCGCGGGGCCTGCCGGAGGGAACGAGGCGAAGAGCCGGAAACCGATGGCAGAGCGAACCCTGAGGGTTCGCAATTGGCGGCGCGTCGACAGCGCCGCGATAGAAATTTCGTAGTTCGGTTTGTCGCGACGATCGCGGCTCAACCGACGCTGGTGGTGAAGATGTCGGATACTTCCTCCGCGGTAAAGCGGGCTCGAACCCCGCCTTTGACACACGCACCGGGATGCGGCCTCGGAAAAGGTTCGCACGCGGCCCGGCGCAGGATCCGTCCGCAAGGACGGCGCCTGTGTTGTCGTCACTGAGAGCCGATATCGCCCGTTCCCCAGCGTACCCCTCAACAGCCGATGCGAAAGCATCGGTCTGGCGGTGGTGAAGATGTCTGTTACTTCGTGGTGAAGGCGCGAGAGCGCCGAGCAGGTTCGAACCCTGCGCGCCGAAAGGCGGATCGCCCGCAAGGGCAGCAACAGCGTCGCCCGTTCCCCGCCAACCCCATCACCGTCCGTGGTGAAGATCGCTGTTACTTCGACTGATAATCGAGAGGTCGCGGGTTCGAATCCCGCCCGGTGTACTGTGCACCGGTAGCTCAGAGGATAGAGCGCTACCCGGCACGCAGGGTAAGCTGCAAGCTGGGGTCTCAGCATCGCCCGTTCCCGGATCGTGTCTTTCTCATCCCCACCGCCGGTGGTGAAGAGCGCTGTTACTTCGTGATCGCAGCGGCAGTGCCTCGATCTTCTTCGGACATCGAGCCCGCTCTGCGAAGCTCCGAGAGGAGCAGTACAGCCTCGTTTGTTCCCCGGCACCGCTTTCATTCCCCATCAACCCAGAGGAGGCCGTCATGGTCAAGCTCAACAAGATCGTTCGCGCCTTCACGCGTGAGGGTGCGCGCGCCGTGCGCTTCACGCCCGAGATGGAGCTGAAGCGGGCGCTGATGAACTGCCTCCTGTGGGAGGACCAGTTCTACGAGGACGGCGTCTCCATCGCCGACCGCATCAAGGCCCTCGTGCCCAAGGTCGCTCCTGCCCGCGTGGCGCAGCTCGCGATCGAGGCGCGCGAGGTGATGAAGCTGCGGCACGCGCCTCTGCTCGTCATCCGCGAGATGGCGCGCAGCGAAAAGCATCGCGCGCTCGTCGCCGACACGCTTGCCCAGGTGATCCAGCGCCCCGACGAGATGACGGAGCTGCTCGCGATCTACTGGGCGGATGCGCTTGGGCCGATGCAGCAGCGCAAGCGTCAGCCGGTCTCCGCGCAGGTCAAGAAAGGCCTTGCCCGCGCGTTGACCAAGTTCGACGCCTACCAGCTCGCGAAGTACGACCGCGACGGCGCGGTGCGCATCCGGGACGTGCTGTTCCTGGTGCACGCCAAGCCGAAGGACGCCGAGCAGGAAAAGGTGTGGAAGCAGCTCGTCGATGGCGAGCTTGCCTCCCCCGACACCTGGGAGGTCTCGCTCTCGGCCGGCAAGAGCAAGCGCGAGACCTTCGAGCGGCTGATCGCCGAGAAGAAGCTCGGCGGACTGGCGCTGCTGCGTAACCTGCGGCTGATGCAGAATGCGGAGGTCCCGCGCGAGACCATCGCAGGCGCGATCGAGGCGATGCGGACGGATCGTATCCTTCCCTATCGCTTCATCACAGCGGCGCGCTACGCGCCGGACTTCGAGCCTGAGCTCGAGACTGCGATGCTCAAGTCGGTCAAGGATCATGTGCGGCTTCCCGGCCGCACCCGGCTCCTGATCGACGTATCCGGCTCGATGTTCACGCCGCTCTCCGCACAGTCGGAAATGACGCGGGCGGAGGCGGCGTGCGGTCTTGCCATCCTGGCGCGCGAGATCTGCGACGAGGTCGAGATCTTCACCTTCTCCGACAAGGTGGTGAAGGTCCCTCCCCGCCGCGGCTTCGCGCTTCGGGACGCGATCATCAACTCGCAGGCCCATAGCGGGACCTGGCTTGGCAAGGCAGTGGCGGAGATCGACCGCAAGGGCGATCGACTGATCGTCTTCACCGACGAGCAGAGCCACGACCGCGTGAGCGAGCCAAAGGCGCACGGCACCATGGTGAAGGTGGCCTCGTATCAGCACGGCGTCGGCCACGGCGCCTGGACCCGCGTCAACGGCTTCTCCGAGGCCGTGGTCGCGTGGATCGCGGCGTCGGAGATGGCATTGAATTGATCCCTCCACAACAACCGCCCCGGACGCAAGACATCGCGCCCGGGGCCACTGAAACCTCTGAAATGATCCGCCCGTCCCGGCTATGGTGCGGGCGGAATGCAAAGCAGGACACACGATCATGCGACGACCTGATCCCTACATGGAACGCGCCCGAGAGCTCTGCCTCGCTGCCGGCGTCGATCCGGACTCGCGCGTTGGCGAGGGACGCGGCCGGCCGGCCTGGTGTTTATACAAGGACGCGGCGCGCAAGGAGCATCTGGCCCGCGAGGCCGATGCGACCGCGGGCGCCATCGCCGCACTGCGCCCGCAGGATGCCCGCTTCCAGAATGCGCCGCTGAAGATTTTCGGCCCGCATGAAGATGCGACCATCGCCCAGATGCGCAATTGCATGGCGGTCGGCAACGTCGTGTCCGGCGTGATCTGCGCCGACGGCCATCTCGGTTACGCCCAGCCGGTCGGCGGGGTCATCGCCTACGAGAAGCAGATCAGCATCTCCGGCGTCGGCTTCGACATCGGTTGCGGCAATATGGCGGCCCGGCTCGACACGCGCTTCGACGACATCGCGGCGGTCGCTCCGACGATCATCCGCGACGTCGCCAAGGTGATCTCGTTCGGTGTCGGCCGCGCCAACGCAGAGCGGGCCGAGCACGCGTTATTCGACGACGGCGATGCCTGGCGCGAAAGCGACATGGAGGCCTACCGCCAGAAGGCGGTGGGCCAGCTCGGCACGGTCGGATCGGGCAACCACTATGTCGACCTCATGCGCGACGAAGAGGGCTTCGTCTGGATCGGTGTCCACTTCGGAAGCCGCGGCCTCGGGCATACGTCCGCGACGCGCTACCTCAAGGCCGCCGGCGGCAAGGACGGCATGAACGTCCCGCCCGCCGTGGTCGACGAGGATTCCGAGCTCGGCCGTCGCTACATTGCGGCGATGCAGCTCGCCGGGCGTTATGCCTATGCGGGCCGCGAGTGGGTCGTCGAACGCGTCCGCCAGATCATCGGCGGCAGCGTGACCGAGAGCGTGCACAACCACCATAACTATGCCTGGCGTGAGATCCACGACGGCAAGGATCTGTGGGTGGTGCGCAAGGGGGCGACACCGGCGTTTCCCGGCCAGAAGGGATTTGTCGGCGGCTCGATGGGCGACGACGCCGTCATCCTCGAAGGCGTCGACAGTCCGGAAGCCAAGGCTTCGCTCTACTCGACCGTGCACGGCGCCGGCCGCATGTTCGGGCGAAAGGAAGCGAAGCGCCGCTTCTCGCGCGCCGAGATGGACCGCTGGCTCAACGAACGCGGCGTCACCTTGATCGGTGCCGACCTCGACGAGAGCCCGATGGCCTATCGTCGCCTGCCCGACGTGCTCGCGCAGCACGCCGGCACCGTGCGGGTGCTGCACACGCTGCGGCCGTTCGCCGTCGCCATGGCCGGCGAAGGCGAATTTGATCCGTGGAAGGACTAACGCAAATCGTGGGTGGGAGGCATGGCCTCCCACCCACAACATCTAGTTTTCTCCCTCGCCGCGATGTCCGTCAAACAGCCGCTGCGCCAGCAGCGCATGGCCAAGCGTGCCGCCGGCGCGCACAGCGGCTGCGATCAACGCGGCCTCCGCGACTTCTTCGCGCGTGGCGCCTGCCTTCGCCGCCTGCGCCGCATGCACGTCGAGACAATAGGCGCATTGCGTCGTCAGCGCGACCGCGAGCGAGATCAGCTCGCGATATTTGGGCGGGATCAATCCGTCCTTGCGCTCGACCGCATGGTTGAACGCGAGGAACGCGTTGGCCTCGACCGGCGCCAGCGCGACGAAAGCGGGAATCGATTTCAAGTCGTCAGAACTCTGATAGTCGGTCATGACTTATCTCGTCAGGTATTCGCGCATCAAGGCACGGGCGCGATGCAGCCGAGCTTTCACGGTCTGCCGCGTCGCACCGAGGGCTTCGGCGATTTCATCGATGGTCATTTCCCTGACGTCGCGCATCAGCGCGACATCGCGGTAATGCGGCGGCAGCGCTTCTAACGCCGCGGCAACATCGAGCCGCAGTTCAGCCTCGGGCCGCGCGAGCAATGCGACCTCCGTCTCGCTGTCACCGACAGGCACGGCCAAGCCCGCTTTGCGTGCGAGCCGCAGGCATTCGCGGCGAACGACGCTGAACAACCAGGCAGACAACGCGAGCAGCGAGCGGATCGTGCCGACATGCCGGAACAGGATCCACAGCGTCTCCTGCGAGGCATCTTCGGCATCCGCCGAACTGCGGCACGTCGCTCGTGCGTAGCGGCGGATGTCAGGCTGCGCCGTCTCGAGCAGGCGGGCAATCGCCTTGATGTCGCCGAGCCGCGCGGCCTCGAACAGGTTTTGCGAGATCGCCGCCGCACTCACGAGACGCCTCCCCGGTCGATACCCGCCATCGCGCACATCGGGCAATAGCCGACGAGGCCGGTCAGCGCGAAGCCAGCGCCGCCGAGCGCGACCAGCCAGGCCAACGCGCCGGTGAAATAGACAAAGGCGGCGACCGCGACCGCGATCCCGGCGGCAACCCGCACCGCCTGGTGCAGGCCGCCGATATTCTTCCTGTAGAACCCCATCGCATCCTCCCAAATGAGTTGAGGCGGATTGCCTCGACCACTAGGAGGGCGCGACGGCCGAAAAGGATTCGCGGGGATGCGCAATTTTTTGCGGTCAGGCTCCGACGGCCTGGTAGGCCAGGCGCTTGAACTCGAAGAAGAACGGATTCCAGAAACCGAGATGGCGCTGCGCCATCAGCACGCCAGCGGTATTGGCCTCAGGGCAGATCCACCAATGGGTGCCGGCGAGCCCGCCCCACTGGAATTCGCCGGTGGAATTCGGCGGATCGAACGGCGTCGGCGCGAAGGTCAATGCGCCGCCGAGGCCAAAGCCCTTGCCAGGCATCGGCCCGAGATTGGCAAAGCGGATGGTCTGACCTGCCGGCAGCTGATTGGTCATCATCTGCTGCAGCGTCTCCGGCTTCAGCAGCGCATCCGGCCCGGGGAGCAGCGCCTTCACCAGGGCCAGCATATCAGGCAGGGTCGAGACCAGTCCGCCGCCACCCGACAGGCGCGGGAACGGGTGTCGATAGGCCTGCGGAAAAGGCAGATTGTCGGCGCGCGTGAGACCGGGCTTCATCGGATCGAGCACGTCGGCACCGGTGTAATGTGCGACCAACCTGCCCTGCTTCGCTTCGGGCACGAAGAAACCCGTATCGGTCATGCCGAGCGGATCGAAGATGCGCGCCTTGAAGACGACATCCAGCGGCTTGCCCGCGACGACTTCGACCACGCGGCCGAGCACGTCGGTCGCCACTGAGTATTCCCAGCTCGTACCGGGATGATAGGACAGCGGCAGATCGGCGAGCTTGTCGATCATGTCGGTCAGTGGCGTCAGCGGATTGAGCACGCGCGCGTCGTTGTAGCCTTTGAACAGCACCGTGCCGGGATCGAAGATGCCGTAGCTGAGGCCGGACGTATGGGTCAGCAGATGCCGGATCGTGATCGAGCTTTTTGCCGGCTCGACATCGGCAAGGCTCGAGGCGCCCTGCTTGAGCACTTTGCGATTGCCGAGCTGCGGCAGGAATTTCTCGATGGGGTCATTGAGTCCGATGCGGCCTTCCTCGACCAGCAGCATGATCGCGGAGGTGACGAATATCTTGGTGTTGGAGAATGCGCGGAAAATATGGTCGGGCCGGAGCACGGTCTTCGCCTCGCGATCGGCGAAGCCGACGCATTGCTGATCGACCACCTCGCGCCCGCGCAGCACCGCCCAGGACACGCCAGGAATGATCTCCTGATCGACGTAGCGCTGCATCGCCGTCCGCGCGGCGGAAAAATCTGGCGTCCTGGCGTCCATAAATCGGTTCCTCCCCGAGATGATTGCGATGGATATAGCAACAAATCAGCCGCGGGGAAGCCCGTTCGCGGAGCAGATTGAGCAGCCGAACTCGCTGCTCGTCGACGACGCGAGCCGATGCGCCCGCTCCGGCGTACGTGCCGGGCTCTCACCCCTGCTTCATGAATGCCGTCACGTGCAGCCGGCGACGGATGCGCATGCCCTGTCGCTCGTACAACGCGATGGCGGATGCGTTGTTCGAAAACACGTGCAGGAACGGAATTTCGCCGCGCGCCTCGATCCGGCGCGCGACAGCCGCGAGGAGCGCCTGCGCGTAGCCACGCCCGCGATAATCGGGGTGGACGCAGACCGCCGTCATCTCGACGAACTTGCCCGGCTTCATCCGCTCGCCCGTCATCGCGACCAATTCGCCGCCGGCACGAATGCCGAGGAAGGTCCCGAGCTCGTGCGTCCGCGCGGCGAACGGCCCGGGCTTGGTCAGGGTGGTCAGTGCCGTCATCGCGGGCACGTCGGCCTTCCCGAGCGTGACGATCTCGGCATCACGGAGCGGGCCGTCGGCGGGTGAGCCGATCATCTGGTCACCGCTCTCGGCCAGCACCACCTTGAAGCCGGCGGGAACGTCGACCGCCTCCGGCGTGAACAGCGCGACAACCTGCGAGGGCGCCATGAGATCGCCCAGCGCGGCGAAACTCTCAGCGGACATGTCGACCATGTCGGCGAACGGCGTCATGTCCACGGGATAGCGTAGCGCGCGTGGGCCGCCCTCGGCCAGATGTTTATGGCTCGTCGTCAGCGCGCTCCAGATCGGACGATCCAATAATGCTTCATCGCTGTCGGACACCGGTCTAGTCCTTGTCGAAGCTGACGATGACGGCAGCATTGGCGATGAGGATGGGATCGTTCGCCACTTCCGTGGCCGAGGGAATCTCCAGCCCGCCCTTGACCGCGGTGACGGTCACGGTGCCGAAGGAAGCTCCTTGGCGACCGCATCCTTGTCGACGGCCTCAGGGTTGGGCACGCCGATGGTAACGTCGACGAACATGTCGTTCGCGGTCTTGCCGATCATCCGGAAGAAGCCGAGACTCGAATGTCTGATGGCATCAGACACCGCGCGTTTCGCCGCCTTGGTGGCGTCCCTGCCGTGAACGTCGACGCCCATGCCCATCTCGGTAACACAACGAACGCGAGTCATGCTCATTCCTGTCGGTGCTGGAGTTCAGAGGGGCTGACCTTCCGCGATCCGCGCCTCCGGCACAAGCGCCTTTTCGCGCAGGAAATATGCGTTGCGGTCCTCCTCCTGCGCGTTCACGACCGCGCGAATTCGCAGCAAATCCTTGCGAGCGACGAGGCCAACCACGCGATGGCTGACGCGATCGACCACCGGCAGCCGCCCGAGATCGGAGGCAACCATGAGATCGGCGACCCGCCCCAGCACATCATCGGGATGCGCCACCACGCTCGAGCTGTCCGACGCGACGTCATCGAGCGTTGCCGCCTGATGATCGCCCTCGGTGCGCCAGCGCAGTACATCGGCACGGGTCACCATGCCGGTCAGCCGTCCATCGGCTGCGACAACGGGATAGGATTTGTGACGGCGCTGGTCGGAGGTGAAAAACGCCACCGCCGTGTCGATGGTCATGTCGACCGGCAGCGTGTCGACATTAGTCACCATGACGTCGGCCGTGCGCATCAGCTCGAACGGATCAATGGCGTATTCGCGGGTGATATGCTGGCCGCGGCGCGCGATCTTCTCGGTCAGGATCGAGCGCTTGAGCAACAGCACGGTGACGGCATGCGCGGCGCCGGTCGCCGCCAGCAGCGGCAGCAGCATGTCGATATTGCCGGTCAGCTCGATCGCGAACATCACGCCTGTCAGCGGTGAGCGCATCGTGCCGCCCATCATCGCGGCCATGCCGACCAGCGCCCAGAACGACGCGCCGCCGGGCAGCACCAAGCCCTCCATCCAGCCGGCGGTGCCGCCGAGGATCAGCAGCGGCGCCAGCACGCCGCCCGACGTGCCCGAGCTCAGCGCGACCACCCAGATCACTGACTTCACCAGCAACAGCCGGATCGCTTCGTCGCGCACCATGTGGCCGGACAACAGATCGGCAATGACATCGTAGCCGACGCCGAGCGCGCGCGGATCGATCAGCCCGCCAAGGCCGACGACGAGGCCGCCAAGCATCGGCCACCACATCCAGTGCACAGGCAGATGATCGAACAAATCCTCGATCGCGTAGAGCAGCCGCGTCATCAGCCCCGATTGCAGGCCGGCAACAATGCCGACGCCGATCGCAGCCGCGAGGCCCCACCAAGGCAGGTCCGTCCGCTCCGCAAACGGAAACAGCGGTCCGGTCCCGAACAGCAGCGGACGCCACGCAGCCGAGATCACCGCCCCCGTCACCACGGGCAGGAAGCTGCGCGGCTTCCATTCGAACAGCAGCAATTCGACCGCGAGCAGCACCGCGGCGATCGGCGTGCCGAAGATGGCCGTCATGCCGGCGGCAGCGCCTGCAACCAGCAGCGTCTTGCGCTCGGCCGCGGTGAGATGGAAGCACTGGGCGAAGATCGATCCGATCGCGCCGCCTGTCATGATGATCGGTCCCTCGGCGCCGAACGGGCCGCCGCTTCCGATCGACACCGCCGATGACAGCGGCTTCAGGATCGCGACCTTCGGCTGCATCCGGCTGCCGCCGATCAGGATCGCCTCAATCGCCTCGGGTATGCCGTGGCCCCGGATCTTCTCCGAGCCGAACCGCGCCATGAGCCCGATCACCAGCCCGCCCAGCGCCGGCGCGAGCACCATCCAGATCCCTGGATGGGCGTTCGCCAGCGAGACGTTCGCGGTGCTCAGGTGACCGAACCAGACCAGATTGGTCACCAGCGCGATCAGCTTCAGCAGCACCCAGGCGGCCCCGGCACTGATGCTGCCGACCAGCAGCGCCATGCCGATCAGGACCAGAACACGGCGGTCGGCGGTAAAATCTCCGGGCTTGCCGCGAGGACGCGGGAGGCCGCCGGCGATGTCGGGGGTCTGGCGCATGAATGTCTCTTGTCGGGAGGATTCTTCGCGCCTGAAATATATCGTAGAACGATATATATCAAGGAATGGCTGGTATGATCCTCCCGGGCAATTTCCGCAGAGTTGCTGCTATCTCTGCCGCGCCCGCAGCTCGTCGATCAGCACCCGCACGTTCTCCGAATAGTCGATCGGGATCGCGACCAGGTGCACGCCCCCCTCCTTGAAGGCGGCATCCAGCGTCGGACCGAAGCTGTCGATGCTTTCGATACGATGGCCTTTGGCGCCATAGGCCCTGGCGTAAAGCGCAAAGTCGGGATTGCCGAAGGTCATGCCGTAGTCGGCGAAATGATCGACCGCCTGCTTCCAGCGGATCATGCCGTAGGCGTTGTCCTCCAGCACCAACACGACCAGGTTGAGCTTGAGGCGGACCGCGGTCTCCATCTCCTGGCTGTTCATCATGAAGCCGCCGTCGCCGGCCACTGCGAGTACGCGGCGATCGGGATAGAGCATCGCGGCCATCATCGCCGACGGCAGGCCGGCGCCCATCGTCGCCAGTGCGTTGTCGAGCAGCAGCGTGTTGGCGACACGGGTGCGATAGTTGCGCGCGAACCAGATCTTGTACATGCCGTTGTCGAGCGCGACGATACCGTTCTCCGGGATGACCTGGCGGATGTCGTGCACGATGCGCTGCGGCGTCGGCGGCCAGCGCGCTTCAGTGGCGCGGTCGGCGATGTGATTGAGGATCCCTTCGCGTAGCGGCAACAGCGCCGCCGCCTGCGGCAGCTTGCCTTCGAGCCGGTCGGCGAGCAGCTCCAGGCTCGGACCGACGTCGCCGACCACTTCGGCATCGGGAAAATAGACCAGTTCGACGCTGGCCGAGGTGTAGCTGACGTGAATGACCTTCGGCCCTGATGGCCCCATGATGAAGGGCGGCTTCTCGATCGGATCGTGGCCGATCGCAATGATAAGATCGGCGGCATCGATGGCATCGTGGACATAGTCGCGCTCGGACAGCGCCGCGGTGCCCATGTAGAGATTGGTGCCGCCGGGCACGGTGCCCTTGCCCATCTGGGTGGTGAAGAACGGAATGCCGGTCCGCCGCACGAAGCTCGCAATGCCGTGGGTCGACCGCGGCCGGCTGGTCGCGGCGCCCATCATCACCAGCGGACGCTTTGCGGCCAGAATCATCTCGGCGGCACGGTCGAGCGCGGCGCGATGCGCGACCGGGATCTCGATCGGATGGACCGGGATCACGGGAACGGCCTCGACCTCGTCGCCTGCGATGTCCTCGGGCAATTCGAGATGCACCGGTCCCGGCCGCTCCTCCATCGCCACGCGGAAGGCATCGCGCACCACTGTTGGAATCGACGAGGCGCTGACGATCTGTCGCGACAGCTTTGTCAGCGGCTTCATGGTCGCGACCACGTCCACGATCTGGAAGCGCGCCTGCCGGCTGCTCATGATCGGCTTCTGGCCGGTGATCAGGATCATCGGCATTCCGCCGAGATTCGCATAGGCCGCACCGGTGGAGAGATTCAGAGCGCCAGGGCCGAGCGTGGAGAGGCAGACGCCAGGCTTGCCGGTCAATCGCCCATGGGTCGCGGCCATGAAGGCAGCGGCCTGCTCATGACGGGTCAGCACCAGCTCGATTTTCGAGGTGCGCAGCGATTCGACGAGGTCGAGATTTTCCTCGCCAGGCACGCCAAAAATGCGGTCAACCCCTTCGTTCTCCAGCGCCGCGACGAACAGGTCCGATCCCTTAACTTTGCGTTCCTGCGCACTCATGTCGCCTCCGCTTGCTGCTGGCTCCGTGTTCCCGAAGCCATCTCATGGTAGCCAACTGAGCCGCGGGCACAATTCACAAAGCGGCGCATCACTCCATCAACAACCGATGGAGTGTGAGCAACCGCGCTGCGCTCTTTCAATTCGCCCGACCACGCAGAGACACATTTGCGTCCTCGCGGCGTGCTTTAGCCCGTCAGGCAACGCAAGGGCTTGTGCCTCACTTCACCTTCAATGACAGTTCCGTGCCGCCCTTGAGCGGCAGCGTCATCGACACAAAGCCGCTTTTGGGATCGCGGATGAAGGCGAGAAAGTCGGGCTCGGCATTGTCATTCATGACATAGCCGCCGACGAGCAGCTGCGGCGCAACGATCTCGATCACTTCGCGGGCGAGCGAGGGGCCACCCTCGCCCGGCCAGCCGTCAATCAGCACGAAGTCGACGGGGCCGCCGAGATCGCGCAGCGTCTTGCGGGCGTCGCCGTCGCGGATCTCGGCATAGTCGGCCAGTCCCGCTTCCGCCAGATTGCGCTTGGCGGCTTCGACCTTGGCCGGCACGATCTCCGAGCCGATCACCGTGCCGCCGCCATTATCGCGGAGCGCGGCGGCAAAATAGAGCGTGGACATCCCGACCGAGGTCGCGAACTCGACGACGCGGGTGGCGCGCAAACCGCGGCACAACAAATAGATCAACTCGCCCTGCTCGGGATGAATCGAAAAGCCCTGCTCGGCATAGGCGTGAGGATCGCGGCTGCCGGAGCCGCCGCGCGGGCCGCCACCGGAGGGCCGCTGCCGCGCGCCTTGCAGGCGCGCGATCACGGCGTTGACGCGCGGATCTTGAATCGGGCTGTGCGGCCGATCATTCATATCTGGCGTCCCTCACTTGCCGAGGATTTCAGCCGCCGCGCGCTCCAGGATGCCGGCGATGCGACGCGCCTCGGCGGAATCGCTGCCATGCTTGCTGCGCAGCGCGCGCTTGAGGTTGTGGCGGGCGCGATGCAATTCGTCAGAGGCATCCGCATCGAGATCGCTGACGCCGGCAAAAGCCTCGCGCACCTCGTCCATGCGCCGTCCGATCCGCGACAGCGCTTGCAGAATTGCATCAGCGGTGCCGCGCTGCTCGGCAAGAAACGCCTCGCCTTGCGGCGTGATGCTGTAGAGCTTGCGGCCGCCATCCTGCGCGACGCTCGCATGACCCACCTCTTCGAGATAGGTCAGCGCCGGATAGATCACGCCGGGGCTCGGCGTATAAAATCCCTCCGACCGCTCCTCGATGATCTTGATCAGCTCGTAACCATGCGCCGGCCTGTCGGCGAGCAGGGCCAGGATCACGAGCTGGAGGTCCTGCGAGGACAGCCGTCGTGCGCCCGGGAAATCGTCGCCGCCGCGTCCGAAAAAGCCATGGCCGCCGCGGCCGAAGCGATGCCGCCCGCCGTGCCGGCCCATGGCGAAATGGGCGAAGTGCCCGAAATGGAAGTCTCTGTGGTCTCGGTGTTTGCCGAACATATCGTACGTCTCCTTCTCAAAACATATCTTACGATATAGTTTGCGATAGCCGGGGCGCAAATCACCGATCCGTGATCATCCGCCAGCGGGAGCAGCGACCGACGGCCGCTACTCGGCTGCCTCGCTGTGGGACCCGCCCGGCTCGACCTCGAGCTGAAGAATGTCATTGAAGCGGTTGAAGGCACCGCACAGCGCGATGCGCCAGGTCAGCTCGACGATTTGGGCTTCGGAGAAATGGGTGCGCAGGTGAGCAAAGATCTCGTCGCGCGTCCGGTTCCAGTTGTTGGTCACAGCAATGGAGTATTCGACGACGAGCTTGTCGAGCTCGTCGAGTTCAGGATGATCCTTGTAATCAACGAGGCGCGCAGCGCCCTCCTCCGACACGCCCTGCACCGCGAGTTTGGGTGCGTGATGCGAAACGCAGTAATCGCAATTGTTGAGCAGTGACACCGTGACCAGCGCCAGCTCAAGATGGCGCTTCGAGATCATGCCGTCGCTGGCGAGATCGACCAGCAGCGACCACATGTGCTTGAAGATCGGCGCGCGATGCGCCATCGCACCGGCCTGGTTCTCGAACGCACCATAGGTCGTCATCTTGTCCCACAGCGGCCGCAATGCTTCCGGCAGATCGTTTCGGGTCTTGATCGACACGCGCGACATGGCATTCCATCCTCGGTTGGAACATGCATGCTGCCACAAAGGTGCGCCGATGTCCGCTAGTGCAATCGCATGACTCCCAAGAGCTTCGAAACACGCTGCCTGCGCCTGCCCGCCGCCACCAAGGTGGTGCAGTGGGAAGGCACCTCCGTGTTCAAGGTCGGCGGCAAGATGTTCGCGCTGAGCGGCGGTTATACGGCCGAGACCGGCGGCTACATGTTCAAGGTCTCGAACATGGCTTATGCCATGCTGATCGAGCACGGCCTGGCGCGGCCTGCGCCCTATCTCGCGCGGGCCAAATGGGTGCAGCTCGTCAGCAACAACGCGCTGCCCGATGCCCAGCTCACGGCCTATCTGGCGCAGGCCCACGGGCTGATCGTGGCGAAGCTGACAATCAAAAAGCGCAAGGAGCTTGGGCTTGCGTCGCCTCACACCGGACCCGCGTGACGATCTCCGCGTGCAGCGGATCGTCTGCGCGCGGCGACATTGAGCTTTCATCCTGCCCCGATATACTGCCGGTCCTGGATTCGAATTGGGAAGCCGGCGTGGCGATTGATCTGAAGGCGGTCGAGCAACTCGCTACCGATCAATCCTCGCTCAAGGCGGCCGCCGGCCTTGCCAAGCCGGCGAAATGGTCTGGCGTCGGCGGCAGCCCGGATGGCGCGCTGATCTGGGGCGAATGCGCGGGCTCCGGCGCCAATCCCTACCGGGTGATGGCGGACCTGCGTGACCTCGGCAACAAGTGCACCTGCCCGTCGCGCAAATTTCCCTGCAAACATGTGCTCGGCCTGTTGTGGCTGAATGCGGAATCGATCGTGCCGTTCGCGCCCGCCGACGCGCCGGCCTGGGTCAGCGACTGGCTCGGGCGCAGGCGCGGCACCTCAGCCGCAAAGCCGGCGAGCGCTGGCGCCCCAGCGGTCGACAAGGATCTGCGCGCCGCACGCGCCCTCGAGCCCGAAGCGCCCGAAGATCCGAAGGATGCCGCACGGCGCGAGGCGCAGGCGGCCAAGCGCAACGAAGACACCGAGCGCGCGATCCTCGATGCGCTGGATGCGCTCGAGCAATGGATCGGCGATCAGCTCCGCCTGGGATTGTCAGGCTTCATCGATGATGCCACGGCGCGATGCCGGCGCATCGCGGCGCGCCTGGTCGACGGCAAGGCCGCGGCGCTCGCCAGCCGGATCGACGAATTGCCCTCCCGCCTGCTCGCGCTCGCCGCCGGCGACCGGCCGCGCGGGGCGGTCGTTGAGCTTGGCAAGCTGGTACTGCTCGCGCGCGCCTTCCGGGCAACGCCACGTGACGCCGAGATCCGGCGCGCCGTTGCGACATCGGAGACACGCGAGACGGTGCTGGCCGATCCTCAGTCGCCGCGCGTGAACGGGCATTGGGAGGTTCTCGCCGAGCAGGTGCAGACGCGCCGCGACGGTCTGGTCTCGCAGACCACATGGCTGCTCAACCTTGCCGCGTCAGGCCCGCGCTTCGCCATGCTGCTCGATTTCTTTCCGGCCAGTGCCGGACGGCGCGGTTCGGTCTTCACCACCGGCGAGCGCTTCCGGGGCGAGCTCGTCTTCTATCCGTCGCAGCAACCGCTCCGCGCCCTGCTCGTGCGGCGCGACGCCGCGGATGAGACGCTTGTGTCCGAATGGCCCGCGCCGGGTCACACGCTCTCCGATGCCTTGACGCGGCCGCTGCTGGCCGAGCCGTGGATGATCGAGCTTCCCCTGCTTCTCCCGCAGGGGCGGATCGCACGTGACGATTCAGGGGCCACCTGGTGGCGAGCCGCCGATGGCACGGCCACGCTGCCCGTCGCAGGCAGCGCTGAGGGCTTGCTAACCGGCACGGAGCTGACGCGCACCGCCGCGATCTGGTCGGGCAACCGACTCACGATCCTTGCCGCACAGTCTCCCTGGGGTCGGATTGACGGCCATGACTGAAACAGCGGGCGCAGAAGCGATCTTCGAGGCCATGGGCGCGGTCGTGACGCGCTGGACCATGGGTTCGACCGCAGCCGCTGCGGCTTCGTTCTGGCGAACTGAACTTGGCGACGATCCCGTCGAGGCCGAGTTGCGGCTGCTCGCTCTGTCCGGCCAATTCCTCGGCGCAACCGTGACGGCCGAGCCGGCGTCTGCGCTGCGCGTGCTGCCCGACATTCCCCCGCTTGCACTGCCGACCGTGGCAGAGGCGCTGCGACCGCTGGTGCGCCGGATCCTTGCGGCGAGCAAGGACGCAGCGTCCAGAACCGAGCTCGTCCACTTCCTCGCCGCACGCGGCTGGACGACCCATCCTGCCGACTGGATGCCTGATGCAAGCGACGAGGACGCGCCCGATGTCTACGCCCCGTGGCGCGACTGGAGCGCATTCACCGCTGCCGGCGCGACGACGCAGCGACAGACGAACGACCAGATCACAGCAGAGAATTGGGAAGACTTCTGGCCCGCCGCGCGCAAGGCCGCGTTGATCGGCTTGAGGCGGCGCGATCCATCAGCGGCACGCGCGCTGCTTGAAGCAAAAGTCGGCAACGAAAATGCCGATGCGCGGCTGCGCCTGGTGTTCCTGCTTTCGGAGCGGTTGTCCGATGACGACGTTGCCTTTCTGGAAGGCCTCGTAGCGAACGATCGCGCGCTGAAGGTCAAGGCGCTTGCAACATCCATGCTCGCCCGTCTCGGCCACGGTCCCGCCGCGGGCGAGGATATCGCGGAGCTTGCCGGCTTCTTCTCGGTGAAGACGAAGGGGCTGCTGCGCCGCTCCCGCGTGATCGACTTTCAAACGCCCAAAACGCCGGCACAATGGCAACGACGGAAAGCCCTGCTCGACGGCACCGACCTGACATCGTTCGCCGGCGCGCTCGGCCTTGCCCCGCAGGACTTGATCGCTGCCTGGGACTGGAAGGTGGACCCGGCGGCCGATGCCGGGCTGATCAAGTTGATTGTAGAGACCGGCACCGATGCGCAGCTTGTACAGGCAGCCGAGATCGTCAGCGAACATGATGCGACCGGCCTCATCGTGGCGCTTGCACCGCGTCTCGCCCCCACTGAGCGAGCCAAATTCGCCGTGGCTGGTTTGCGCACGCACGGTTTCCGCTTCGAGATAGCGCAGGTGATCGCCGGCGTTGCGGCGCGCCTCGACGATCCGCTCTCGGCGCCGGCTGGCGCAAAACTGCTGGCCGAGATCAGGCGCGACGACGCCAAGCCGTCGGACCATGCTGAGGAATTTCACGCGCTGGGCGTGCTCGCCTCGCGGGCGGCGGCGCAGCAGACCTCGCAGCGCCTGACGGCTGCGGGCCTACTGCAAGGCGACCCGCGCCTCGACATGCTGCGGCTCAACGCCGCGTTGGACGATCAAGGAGAGAAGCCATGAGCGAGAAACTGCGGTTACCCGCCGAGGACAGCTTTGCGAGCGAGCTGAAGGCGCTCGCCGCCGGCGAAGGGCATCGCCCGCCGGGCTGGGCGCTCTCGCCGCGCCAGGTCGTGACCTATCTGATGGGCGGCAAGGCGGCCGACGGCACCACGATCACACCCAAATATGTCGGCGACAAGCGGCTGATCGAGACCGCCGTTGCGACGCTTGCGACCGATCGTGCGCTGCTCTTGCTCGGCGTGCCCGGCACGGCCAAGTCGTGGGTCTCCGAGCATCTGGCCGCCGGCGTCACCGGCGATTCCACGCTCGTGATCCAGTGCACCGCAGGGACCGACGAGAACCAGATCCGCTACGGCTGGAACTATGCCCAGCTGCTTGCCCACGGACCGAGCCGAGAAGCGCTGGTGCCGACCCCGCTGATGCGCGCAATGGAGGGCGGCAAGCTCTGTCGCTTCGAGGAGCTGACGCGCATGGGCAGCGACGTGCAGGACACGCTGATCACTGTACTGTCCGAAAAGATGATGCCGATCCCGGAGCTCAACACCGCCGTCTATGCGCAGCGCGGCTTCAACATCATCGCGACCGCCAACAATCGCGACAAGGGCGTGAACGAGCTGTCATCCGCGCTCAAGCGCCGCTTCAACGTCGTCGTGCTGCCGCTGCCTGACAGCGCCGAGGAAGAAGTGTCGATCGTCGTCAAGCGCGTCGGCGAGATGGCGCAGAACCTCGATCTGCCCGCACCGAAGAACGTCGCCGACGAGGTGGCGCGGGTTGTCGCGATCTTCCGCGAGTTGCGCTCGGGCTCGACCGAGGACGGCAAGGTCGCGCTGAAATCTCCCTCCGGCGGCCTTTCGACCGCCGAGGCGATCGCGGTGATGGTCGGCGGCATCAGCCAGGCAACCTTCTTCAACGACGGCAAGCTGACGCCGGAGACGCTGGCAAGCAACATGATCGGCGCGGTGGTCAAGGATCCCGTGCAGGACACCGCGGTGCTCGGCGAATATCTCGAGACCGTGCTGAAGAAAAAGCGCGGCTTCGAAGGCTATTATGCCTCGCTGACCGATCTGATCTGACATCATGGCCGGCGACGTCCATCTCTTCGGCATCCGGCACCATGGGCCGGGATCAGCGCGGCGGCTGGTCGAAGCCCTCGACGCGCTCCAGCCCGTCGCGATGCTGATCGAGGGCCCTGCGGATGCCTCCGACCTGCTGTCGATGCTCGCCTCCCCCGAAATGGTGACGCCGGTAGCGCTGCTCACTTACGCCGAAGACAATCCGGCCAACGCCAGCTTCTTTCCCTTCGCCGCCTATTCACCGGAATACCAAGCCGCCTGCTGGGCCGTGCGGCACGGCGCGGCCTTGCGCTTCATCGATCTGCCTGCCTCCGACAGGTTGGGAGCCTCAGCCGCGGACATCGCCGGGGAAATTGCCGCGCGATCGGAGGAGGATCCGGTCAGCCGTGATCCGATCGGGGCGCTCGCTACCGCTGCTGGCTATGACGACGGCGAGTCCTGGTGGTCCGACGTCATCGAGGAAAATCCAGCGACAGGTCCTGTGTTCGCGGCCGTGGCCGATGCGATGGCGGCGCTGCGCGCGGACGAAAAGCCGGTATCGACCCGGGAGGCCGCGCGCGAGGCGCATATGCGGATCGAGATCGCCAAGGCGGCGAAGGAGTGCGACGGTGCCGTCGCGGTCGTCTGCGGCGCCTGGCACGTGCCGGCGCTGGCCGAGCGTCGCGGCCTCGCGGCCGACCGCGAATTGCTCAAGGGGCGGCCGAAGACGAAGATCAAGGCGACCTGGGCGCCGTGGACCGCGCCGCGCCTGTCGCGCGCGAGCGGCTATGGCGCAGGCGTGGTCGCGCCCGGCTGGTGCGCGCATCTCTGGGAGACGCACGATGGCGACCGCGTCGCCCTTTGGCTTGCCAAGGTAACGCGTGTGCTGCGCGATCGCGGTCATTTCGTCTCGACCGCCTCCGTGATCGAGGCGCAGCGTCTCGGCGTGGCGCTGGCGGCATTGCGCGAACGGCCCTCGCCCGGCTTCGAGGAGCTGCGCCAGGCGGCGATCGCGTGCCTGTGCAACGGCGAGCGCGCCATGTGGAACGACATCGCCGCCGAGCTCCTGGTCGGCGCGGGCGTCGGCTCGATTCCGTCGGCGACGCCGCTGGCGCCGCTGCTGGAAGATCTCCAAAGACAACAGAAGGCGACGAGGCTGAAACCGGAAGCGCTCGAACGGCCGCTGACACTCGATCTGCGCAGCGAAAGCGGGCTGATGCGCTCGACGCTGCTGCACCGGCTCAATGCGCTCGACGTGCCCTGGGGACGGTTGACGGACGCCGGCCGCAGCCGCGGGACGTTCCGCGAAAACTGGCAGCTGCGCTGGGAGCCGGAATTCGCGGTGCGGCTGGTCGAGAACCTGCTCTATGGCTCGACCATCATGGAAGCCGCTGCCGGCCGCCTGATCGAAGCCATGGGCAAGGAGAGCGAGCTCGGCGCGCTGGCGGGCCTCGTGCGCAACGCCATGATCGCGGATCTGCCTGGGGCCACCGAATCCGGCATCGCGGCGCTCGAAACCAAGGCAGCCCTCACCAGCGACGGCCAGTCGCTGCTCGACGCGCTGCCGCCGATGGCCGACATTCTGCGCTATGGCGAGGCGCGTGCCGGCACCGCCGAGCATCTCGCGGCCCTGATGCCGCGGATCGTGGTACAGGCGGCGCTTGCCCTGCCCTACGCCGCGCGCAATCTGGATGTTCCTGCCGCAGCCAAGCTGCGCGGCGCCATCCTCGCGGGCGATGCGGCGATCCAGCTGGCCCAGCTCGAGACCGACGTCGTGGCCGGATGGCGCGCGGCGCTGACGGCCTTGCTGCACGATGGCCAGGCCACCCGGCTGATCGCCGGCACTGCGGCACGGCTATTGTACGAGGCGGAGTTGCTGGCGGCCGATCACACCGCCGACCTGCTGGCGCGGATGCTGTCGCCGGGCACGCCAATTGCCGACGCGGCAGGTTTCTTCGAAGGTTTCTTCGAGGGCGCAGGCCAGCGGCTGATCCACGACGCGGCGCTGCGCGGCGCGGTCGACGGCTGGCTGCTGTCTCTCGATGACGACGCCTTCACTGCCAGCCTGCCGCTGTTTCGCCGCGTCTTCTCGGCACTGGACCGCAACGAGCGCAGGCGGCTGATGGACGCGTTGTTTGCGCGGAACAGCGGCGGCGCTAAAGGATATCGGCTGATCGCAGATGCCGCCGCGATCTGGCCGCAGCACGAGGCGCGCGTGATCGCGCTGCTGAACGCCGGAGCCCCCCGATGAGCGAGACCGACGAGCGCAATCGCCGCTGGACGCTGGCCCTCGGCGTTGACGCAGAGGATGCCGAAAACACAAGCGCGCTCTCCGACAGCGACCGCCGCATGTCCGAAGCCTTGACGGCGCTCTACGGCAACGGCGACGACGCGCCGAAGAAGGGCCGCGGCGGTCTCGGCGGCTCGGCACCCCGTGTCGCGAAATGGCTTGGAGATATCAGGGAGTTCTTCCCGGCTCCTGTGGTCCAGGTGATCCAGAAGGACGCGTTCGAGCGCAAGGGGCTGCGCCAGATGCTGCTCGAGCCGGAATTCCTCGCAACCGTCGAAGCCGACGTGAACCTGATCGCCGACCTCGTCGCGCTGCGTGGTGTGATGCCCGAGAAGACCAAGGAGACCGCACGGATTATCATCGCCAAGGTGGTGGCCGAGCTGATGGAACGGCTCGAGCGACGCACGGCGGACGCGGTCCGTGGTGCGCTGAATCGCTCGCTGCGAACCAATCGCCCGCGCTTTGCCGACATCGACTGGCCGCGCACCATCAAGGCCAATCTGCGCCATTACCAGGCAGAGTATCGCACCGTGGTGCCGGAACGGCTGATCGGCTTCCTGCGCCAGCAGCGTCGCATCGTCGATCTCGAGGAAGTCATTCTGTGCGTAGACCAGTCGGGGTCGATGGCAAGCTCCGTCGTCTATGCCTCGATCTTCGCGGCGGTGATGGCCTCGCTGCCTGTTGTCGCGACCAAGCTCGTCTGTTTCGACACTGCGATCGTCGACCTGACCGAAGACCTCGCCGATCCCGTCGAGGTCCTGTTCGGCGTTCAGCTCGGCGGCGGTACCGACATCAACAGCGCGGTCGCCTATTGCGAGGAGCGCATCGAGCGCCCGTCCAAGGCGCATCTGATCCTGATCACCGATCTCTATGAAGGCGGCAATGCGGATGCGCTGGTCGACCGGCTGGCCCGGCTCGCGACGCGCGGGATCAACGTGATCGTGCTGCTGGCGCTGACCGACACCGGCCGTCCGTCCTACGACCCCGTGCTTTCGGCAAGAGTTGCCAGTCTTGGCATCCCCGTCTTTGCCTGCACGCCGGATCAGTTTCCCGACCTGATGGCAACCGCGCTGAAGCGCGAGGATGTTGCGGATTGGGCGGCCGACCAGGATATCAAGCTGATCCGGTCCGAAGGGTGACCGGTTTGGGGTCCAGAACCGCCGCAGCGGCGCAGCCGCCACGAGATCATCCGCTCGCCATTGACTGAAGGAGTTATCTGACTAAAGTCAGATAATGCTCGACCCCATCTCCCGCGTCCGCCGCTTCAACCGCGCCGTGACCTCCGCCGTCGGCGCGCTCGATACGTCCTTCCTCGGGCGCGGACGGCCGCTCGGGGCGGCACGTGTGCTCAACGCGATCGGACACGGGCGCTCCGAAATCGGCGAGATCCGCGATTATCTCGGCCTCGATTCCGGGTTGATGAGCCGACTGTTGCGCGGCCTGGAAGACGAAGGCCTGATCGAGACGCACGCGCATGAGGATGATGCGCGGCGCCGCGTGGCGAGCCTGACGCGCACAGGCAAGCGCGAGTTCGCAGCCTATGAGGACTTGTCGAACAGTCAGGCCGAAGGTTTTCTTGCCCGCAACTCGCAACGCGAGGCGCTGCTTGCGGCGATGGATTTAATCGCCTCCGCGCTGACACGCGACCGCATCGCGCTCACCGAATTGGACCCGCGCAGCGACGAGGCGCGCTACTGCCTGGCTGAGTACTACGCCGAGCTCGGCCGCCGCTTCAAACAAGGCTTTGACGTTTCACTGTCACGCGATCCTGACGCCAAGGACATGCGCCGGCCGCGCGGCAGCTTCATCGTGGCGATGTCGGACACGCTGCCGATCGGCTGTGTCGGCCTGAAGGGCACCGATCACGGCTATGCCGAGATCAAGCGTCTGTGGGTTGCCCCTTCCGCGCGCGGATTGGGGCTGGGCAAGCGCCTGATGGACAGGACTGAAGAGGCCGCGCGCTCGCTCGGCATCGCGCTGTTGCGGCTCGACACCAACAGCGCGCTGCCGGAGGCCGGTCAGCTCTATCGCACCACCGGCTGGCGCGAGATCCCGCGCTTCAACGACGACCCGTATCCGGACCTGTTCTTCGAGAAACAGATCCGGTCGTAGAGTTCGTCACGCCGCCACGGGCGCTGGAGCCGGCTCGGCTTGCGGCTTCGGGAACGGGCGGAACGTCATCGCCATCAGGAATGCGCCCAGGCCCATCGCCCAGGAGCCGATATAGAGCCAGGCGTAGCTGGAGAACGCATCGTAGATCATGCCGCCGGCGAGCGGGCCGGTCGCCATGCCGAGGCTGCCGGCCATCGCCGTGCCGCCGATCACGGTGCCCATCATCTTGAGCGGAAAGTTTTCACGGATGATCACGGCATAGAGCGGCATGGTGCCGGCATAGATGAAGCCGAACACCGTCGCGACCGCGTAGAAGGTCGTGAGCTGGTGAGCAAAGACATAAGCGAGCGCGCCGAAGGCTTGCGCGAACAGGCCCGAGACCAGCACGCGCTTGGCACCGAGGCGATCGCCCATCAGGCCGAAGGCGATGCGGCCGCCGAGGCCGGCGAGACCCTCGACACTGTAAATCGTCACCGCCGAGATCAGCGGGATGCCGCAGCTTACGGCGTAGCTGACCGTGTGGATGATCGGGCCGGAATGGGTGGCGCAGCAGAAGAAATTGGTGGCGAGCAGGATCAGGAATTGCGGGGAGCGCAACGCCTCGCCCACCGTCATGTCGGCCTGCGGGCCACCCGGGCCTGCTGCCTGACCTTGCGGATGCGCGAGCGCCGGCGGACGGCGCACCAGGAGCGCGACCGGGATCATGACGACGGCAACCACCAGCGATATGATCTGCATCGCGGTGCGCCAGTCATGATGCGACACCAGCCAGGCCGCGAGCGGCGCCATCGTCATCGGCGCCACGCCCATGCCGGCCGACACCAGCGAGACGGCGAGGCCGCGATGGGTGTCGAACCAACCGGTGACGGTCGCCATCATCGGTGCAAAGATCGCAGCGCAGGATGCGCCGACCAAGAGGCCGAACACGAACTGGAACGCGATCAGCGAGGTCGCGTGGCTGGCGGCGAACAGGCTGAGCGCCAGCACGGTCGACCCGGTCAGCACCACCGGCAGCGGCCCGAACCTGTCCGTCAGCGTGCCCCAGATCATGCTGCTGCAGGCCATCGCCAGGAAGCCGATGGTCATCGCGCTGGAGATGCCGGTCACCGACCAACCGGTGTCCTTCGCGATCGGCTGCAGGAACACCGGCAGCGAAAACATGCCGCCGATGGCGACGCATCCGAGCAAGCCGCCGGCGGCGACGATCACCCAGCGATATCTGGAAGAGGTCATCTTGGTCTCCCGTCAGGTCTGTCTGGGTGGAAGACGAATGGAAATGGCAAAAGCAGACAGGCGATCCTACTTTATTTCGCAGACCGTCGCGACCGCGCACAGCCGGACGGAGCCCGAAATCCCGTCCGGTCACCGCAAACGCGAAAACAACCCCATGCACAGTAGACGGCCGCAGCGGGAACACCGACTTTGATGCTGACAACTCCTGACTCCGGAACCTGCCGCGCCAAAGCCGCGATTTGACACGTCGGGCAAAACACCGGCATCATGGCATCATCCCGACAATTCGATTGCACCGCGCCTCTGGCGCCGAGACTTCATGGCCATTCGCCCGATCGTCCGCTATCCCGACCGCCGCCTCACAGTGCCCGCCCGCCCCGTCACCGCTTTCGACGATGGCTTGCGCGAGCTTGCGGCGGATTTGCTTGAAACGATGCGCGCCGCGCCCGGCATCGGCATCACGGCGCCCCATATCGGCGTGCCCCTGCGCGTCGTGGTGCTCGAGCTCGATGCCAAGGCGGGCCCGCAGACCTACGTCAATCCCGAGATCGCATGGGCCTCGCCCGAGATGATCATGCACAAGGAAGGCAGCGTTTCGATGCCCGGCGTCAATGACGAGGTGCAGCGCCACGCCCGCGTGCGGATCAATTATTGGGATCTCGACGGCAACGCACAGATCGAGGAATCCGAGGCTTTGCGCGCCGTCTGCCACCAGCACGAGATCGATCAGCTTGACGGGATGTTCTGGCTCCAGCGGCTGTCACGGCTGAAGCGGGAGCGGCTGGTGAAGCGGTTTGAGAAGATGTCGCGCGATTGACGTGCCGTCCATCGAGCTTGTTTGAGCCGGCGCCGGCTGTTCGATGTGGAGAAACGTGTCTGGGCTGATATGATGGCAATCCGTCGACTTCTTCGCGGGAGAGTGACGAATGAATTTTTCCGGCCGCTGCGCCTGCGGCGCGGTTTGCTACACCATCGCTGCCGCACCGATCCGCGGCTTTCAATGCCAGTGCACGGACTGCCAGCGTGATACCGGAAGCGGCCACAGCTCGGTCCTGGTGTTCGCGCGCCAGGCGGTCTCCGTGACCGGCGAGGTGCGCGAGATCGCAAGCGCCGCGGACAGCGGCGCCGTCAAGCGCAAAGGCTTTTGTCCGAACTGCGGTTCGCCCATCTACAACAAGCCGGAGGAGAAGCCGGACTACATCGGCATCTATGTCGGCACATTGGACGATGCCAGCACATTCAGGCCGTCCGTCGTGTTGTTCTGCTCGCGCGGCTATGCCTGGGACTATCTCGATCCCGAACTCCCAAAGCTGCCGGAATGGCATCCGGCATCGAGATAGCGCCTTCGGGGCTCTCCACTCCACGAAGCGGTCAGGCTCTCTTCCCGCCCCGCTTCGTCAATGGCGCGTGCCGACGCGCCCGCTTGCCGCGCGCGATCTCCGTCGCCAGCGCGTCGAGCTTCGGCTCCCAGAAAGTCCTGAACTGGCCGACCCAGGCATCGACCGCGCGAAGCCCCGCGCCATCAACCTGATAGAGCCGTCTCTGCGCCTCCGCGCGAACTGTGGCAAAGCCGCTTTCGCGCAGCACTTTGAGGTGTTGCGATACGGCCGCCTGCGTGATGCCGAACTCAGCTCCAATCACTTCGACAACCTCACCGGATGCCATTTCGCCCGGCGCCAGCAACTCGAGGATGCGGCGGCGCACGGGATCGGCGAGGACCTCAAAGACGTGCATCAGCTTCCCGTGCCCGGATGTGCGACGTCGGGCGGCATCTCGCCGCGATAAAACGCGATGGTGCGGTCCGACCGCTGCTTCGCCGTGTCGGGATCGACGCCGCTTGCGACATGAGCCGCGCGCCAATATTCGCCCGAATTTGCCATGAAGTCCTTGCCCGCGGGAGAGCCCATCCATGCCTCAGCCGTTGCATGGTCGACTGCCGCTCCCGTCGCAACATATCGCTCGAGGCCGGCAATGGCGAGATCCCAGCCGATCCCGACTGCGCCCGGGCCAAACTGATTCCAGTGATCCTCGATGATCGCGGTGTGCTCCAGCGTCAACCGCGCCTGACTGCGTTCCGCCGCAAGCCTGACGTCGATCCAGCTGACGGCGCCGCCGAATTCCCATGTGGCCGCAAAATGCGTCGGCGGCGTACAGGCCGTGATGGTGCCGCCTGCGTTGCCCTTCAGCTGGTACTTTCCACCGGTCTGAAGGTTGCCCTCGACCGGCAAGAACCAGCGCGGAATGCGTTCCTTGCTGGTCACGGCGTCCCAGAGGTCCTCGACATCAGTGTCGTAGAGCCTGGTCAGCGTCACCGCGCTGGCCGGCTTCCCGTCTTTCTCG
Source organism: Bradyrhizobium sp. CCBAU 11434 (assembly GCF_028128895.1). Classification (NCBI taxonomy): domain Bacteria; kingdom Pseudomonadati; phylum Pseudomonadota; class Alphaproteobacteria; order Hyphomicrobiales; family Nitrobacteraceae; genus Bradyrhizobium; species Bradyrhizobium sp. CCBAU 11434. Next base: position 812,581 of record NZ_LBJX01000011.1, on the reverse strand, counting down.
AAATTGCGCACCGAGCGCGTCACGAGCCCCAATGCCCTGGCGACGTCGATCTCCATTGCTGTCCTCCCCGTCGTTGAGCGCGAGGACGAATATCGATCTACACTAATATAAGTCAAATCTTATATTCATGCGATAGCGCCAGAGAGTGGAACATCCGGCGCGCCATCGGCGATGGCCCTAGAGGCTCCGAAGGAAATCGATCATGGCGGCGCTGACTTCGCCCGCGCGTTCCTGCTGGGTCCAGTGGCCGCAATCCCGCAGCACAATCGGCGGCCGGAGCTTCGGCACGAACGCTGCTTGCCTCTTGATATCCTGCCCAAATGCGGCAGCAACGAAATCGCGGTCGCCAACGAGATAGAGCGCGGGCACGGTGACCATCGCCCCGTTGAAGGCGGACATCAGCTCCCAGCCACGATCGACATTGCGCCACCAGGCAAGCGGGCCATGGAATCCACTTCGCGCATAGGCCTCGACATAGACGTCGAGATCGGCCTCCGTGAGCCATGGCGGCAAGGCCGGCGGCTCGGCCAGGACATTGCCCTTGCGCGGCACCATTCCGGCGGCAAATCCGCCTGAAGCCGACGGCGGCCGATCGCCCGATTGCAGATAGAACTGGGAGCGGAAAGTGCGGCGCAGATCGCGGCCCAGCCCGGCTTCGGCTTCAGGCGTCTGCAGGAAGAGCTGATAGAACACCGCATCCTCGTTGCGCGGCATCAGCGTGGTCGGCGGCGCCACGCTGTCGCCGAACGCGCGCGGCCGGAACGGCGGGCTCATGGCGATCACGGCCGGGAAGCGGTCCGGGCGCAACAACGCCGCCTGCCACGCGATCGCAGCGCCGATGTCGTGCCCGGCGATGACAGCCTGCCTTGCGCCCAAGGCATCGAGGAGACCCACGACATCGCCGATATCGTGGAGGATCGTGTATTTCTCGACCTCTCCCGGACGGTCGCTGTGCCCATAGCCGCGCAGGTCCGGCGCCACCGCATGGAAGCCGGCCTTCGCCAGCGCGCCGAGCTGATGCCGCCAGGAGTACCAGCACTCGGGAAAGCCGTGACAGAGAATGACGAGCGGACCTTCGCCCTGTTCGGCGATGTGAAGGCGGATGCCATTGGCCTCGATCATGCGATGCTTCACCTCCGGCATCGCGGGATCCACCCAGGAGGACGGCTCAGCATTTTCGGCAGCGAGCCCGGTCGCAGCAGCGCGCGACGGCCGCGCCAATGCGACACCGGTGGTGAGCGCGCCCGCGGCCCAGAGCATGTCGCGGCGAGACAGCGTCGGCTCCCTCGACATCACTGTGCTCCCTTCGTCGCAGCGGGATTGGCCACGAGCAGGCCAAGCGGCTGCAGCGGACCGACCGGGATGTAGTCGTGATCCATCAGATGCGCCTGGCCGAGCGGCAGCCCGTCCATGATCGCCTGCGCCTCGGCGACGTCCCTGGTGTCCAGCAGCAAGACGACGCCGCGACCATCGCCACGCGAATACCATTCGCGGATTTTCCCGCCGAGATAGAGCTGCACCGTCGCCCGGATTTCAGCCGGCAGCACCGCCATCACCTGCTCGCGGGCAACGCCCTGCTTCACGGTCAGGATGACGAATACGCCAGTTACGGCGGGCGCAGCGGCTTGGGTTTGGGATTGGGTTTGGGTTTGGGTTTGGGCGGCGGCCGGGGTGGTCATCAATGATCCTCCTGTCAAAGCGAGCACGAATGCGACGACGACGCTGCGCAGCGCGCCCATCGGTCTCTTGAGTGCGGTCATGGCGGGCCTCCTTGTTCTGAAACGGCGGCGTCGGCCGCGCCTGATCACATAGACGCGCGGGGCGCGGCTTGTATGGTCGATTTGTTCACATATGTTGTTCGGAAATGAACAGGGAGCGCACATGACCTGGCAGTGGGACGACATCCGCTTCTTCCTCGCCGTATCGCGTGCCGGCAGCCTTTCGGCGGCGGCGCGCACGCTTGGCGTCGGTCATGTCACGGTGGGGCGGCGGATTGCGCTGCTGGAGAAGCAGCTCGGCGTGACGCTGCTGAACCGCAATCCCGACGGATTCGTCACGACGCCGGCCGGCGAAGCGATCCTGCGCCAATGCGCGGCGATGGAGAGCGCCGCTGCTGATCTCGAGCGCATCGTCGCCGGACATGACGCGCTGCTGAAGGGCTCGGTTCGCGTCGCCACGACCGAGGCCCTCGGCTACCAGCTGGTCGCGCCGGCGATTGCAGCGCTGCGCAAGACCCATCCGGAGCTGCGCGTCGACCTGATCACCGGCGTTCGCACACTCGACATCGCGCGGCGCGAAGCCGACCTCGCCGTCAGGTTCGCGCGGCCCTTGGCCTCGGACCTGATCTGCCGGAAGCTCGGCGACGTCGCCTTCTCGCTGTACGCCTCAAAACGCTATCTGGCGAGCAAGGGCGCGCCGAAGCCGGGCCAGGGGCTGGCGGGTTTCGACCTGATCACCTACAGCGGCACGCCAACCGCAATGGGCCCTTTCTTCATGGGGGAGTCGATCGAGGGCGCGCAGGTCGCGCTTCGCTCCGACAGCCCCTTCATCCAGCTTCGCGCCGCGGCGAACCATACCGGCATCGCCGAGGTCACCTGCTTTCTCGGCGATCGCGCGCCTGACGTCGTCCGCGTCTGGCCCGACCGGCCGCCGGCGCGGCGCGCGCTGTGGATGATCATGCATCAGGACATGAAGCGCGCCGCGCGCATCAAGGCCGTCTCGAACGCCATCACCGAGACGTACCGCCGCGAGAAGCGAACCCTGGAACAAGGCCTCGCGGCGGCATAGGCAGGCAACATACAGGATCGGCACAGCGCGCTATTTCAGCGGCAGAAACACGTCGGCTTCAGTCTCGTGCTCCGGCACCTCAGGGAAGAAGCTCAGCCGCTGGCAATAGAGCGGGAAGTCGCGCGCCTCCTCGCCGCTGGCCGGAAGCCAGTCGCGATAGAGATAGAGCGCGGCGGGCTCCAGATTGTCGGTGTAGCCGACGACCCGCAGCACCGCGCAGCGCCCACCGGGGATCTCGCCGGCCTTGATCTCCTCGCCATTCGCTTCGATCGGCTGGTCGGTCCCGACACAGAGGTCCGTGCTGTAAGCGGCCGGCGAGGACGGGCGCCGTTCGGAGCGCCAGACATTGAAGGTCGGGCTTGTCCGGGGATGCAGTCCGGCAGCCTTGCGCCAGGCGATGAACCGCCTGACGGTGTCGCCGAGCCTTGCCGGGTCGCCCCGATGCTCCATGATCGCCACCCGCGTGGGGGGCACATCGCGGATCGTCACGTCGTCGGTGGTAAAGATCTTCATGAGCTTGTTCCTTGCGATATCGAGAGGCCCGAAGGCCACAAGCCACGGCTCCCATTCGGGGGCGTTGCGGAACGACGACGGCGACTGCCCGAACCGCTGCCGAAAGGCACGGGCGAAGGCATCAGGCGCATCGTAACCGGCATCCATCGCGATGTCGGTGACGCTGTCGGCGTCACTGTAGGCCAGCAGGTAGGAAGCGCGCTTCATACGGGCGAGCTGGACATAGCGATGCACTGACAATCCGAAGGTCGCCGTGAACTGCCGATGGAAATGAAACCGCGAGAAGGCGGCAACGCCGCTCAGCGTTTCCAGGTCCAGATCAGCGTCGAGATGCCGGTCGATATAGTCCAGCACCCGCCGCATCCGGTCCCGATAGTTTTGCAGCGCTGCCGTCATCGTCCTTCCTTTCGTGGCGGCATGAGTTAGGCCGGAATGGCCACGACGCGCTCGACCGATCTTGCGGTTTGGCAAGATATCGCGAAATGGCGATCCGCTTCCTTATTTCCAAATACGTCATTATCTTTTGTCAAAACACCGCCTGGTCAACCGAGGTCCCTCGAAATGAACAGCTTGAACAATCTGGAGTGCGTGACGCTCTTCGTTGACGACCTCGCGCGCACGCGGGCATTCTACGAGGCGGTGTTCGACGCGAGGCCGATCTATTCCGACGCCGTATGCAGCGTGATCGGGCTCGGGGGCGTCATGGTCAATCTGCTGCAGGCGACGGAGGCACCGCAGCTCGTGGAGCCGATGGTGCCGGCGGCTTCAAGCGCCGGGCCTCGCATGCTCATGACCATTCGCGTCGCCGATGTCGATGAAGCCTGCGCGAAGCTCCGGCAAAATGGCGTAGACCTGGTGAACGGTCCCATCGATCGCCCCTGGGGCCGCCGCACCGCCGCCTTTGCCGATCCGTCAGGTCATATGTGGGAGATCGCGCAGGAGATACGTTCGTAGTAGACGCCCGATGCAGCGACAGCTGCGCCAGGCTCGGATACTGGCTTTCTCAGGGTTACATCACTTCTGAGAGACTATGAGGCGAGCCCAGCCTTTGCTCGCGCAACGAGCACGTCCCAATTCGTCTTCTCGCCGGTGGCCAGCTCGATCTTGAAATAGCTATCGTGGTGGCCGATATATGGCGGAAGCGCCTTAGGCCCATGGGCACGCCACGCTTGGGCGAACCATTGCTCCAGAAACTCTGAAGCCACTTCCCCCCGGTTCAATCTCCTCGTATTTCTCATCATCGTAAATTTCGGAGGGAACGTCTTCTTGTCGTCCTCACCCATGCAACCCCTCCGCTACTATCGATATTGCCCGCTTGCCAGAGTTCGAAGGACGGGTGGAGCAAAGCGATACCCATCCAACCGACTCATTGCTTGAAGCAGTTCTCGCGATGCCATTTCAAGAAGTGCGGATGAGGCCGATCAGACGGTCTTCTCGGCTCAAGAGCACGACCGGTCCTATTGATGATCGACCGGACTCCTTCCTGGTCATTTGTCTGACGCGAGATAAGTATTTCTAGATCGTCGGCTAAGGTGATCAGACCACGGTCGAACATCCAATGAGCCGTACCTGAGAGGGCGATCCCATTGCTAACGATATCCGGCCCATTTGCCTCGACAGGCCGAATGTGCGCCGCCGCAACTTCTGCGCGCCCCATTCCGTTGATGAGCTTCAATCCGGTAATGGCGCAGCGTTCATCATAGGCGCGCAGCACGATCCGACGAAATACGCGATCGCGCAGAGCTCGCGATACGGAAAGGCTGACGCGATCTCTTTGCTGCTCGAATATGAACGGCGCCTGTTCCCCTTCATCGAGCTCGGCCAACCGAACATCGGCATCAACGCGGGGCAGCAGCGGTGCACCTTCCGCGAAACCAAGTTCGAATATTCTATTGAAATCTTCGGGTGAGATGGGACGGACTGCCGATTGAGCACGTCCGGAAATTCGTCCCTGCTCATTCAGGACACCGCGCTCTACTGGACCAGTCGGCCCGTTGAAAGAAACCGGATTGGCAAAATCGAGATAGCTTCCAGGCTCGATCAGAGCGAGATACATCCCTGGAGTGCCCGGGTCAGGAATAATCTGCTGAACCCGAGAAATCGCAAAATAGCCGCGCGTCTCGGCCACTTTGCTCGGCTCGTAATAGATGATCCAATCGCCTATGCAGGCTTCAACGCGGCGGAGATACTGACTGGGAAACTGATATCGTTCAGCGGGACTGTCATCGTAGATCGAGTCCGATCGATGGATGAATACCCCAAATCCCATGATTCAAACGGCGTCGCCTCTCCGGAGAGCTAGGGATTGAACAATCATGCCCCCTACTCCCACTCAATCGTCCCCGGCGGCTTGCTGGTCACGTCGTACACCACCCTATTCACGCCCTTCACCTCGTTGATGATGCGCGTGGCGGTCTCGCCCAGGAACTTCATGTCGAACTGGTAGAAGTCCGCGGTCATGCCGTCGGTGGAGGTGACGGCGCGCAGGCCGACCACATAATCATAGGTGCGACCGTCGCCCATGACGCCGACGGTCTTGACGGGGAGCAGCACGGCGAAGGCCTGCCAGATCTCGTCGTAGAGGCCGTGCTTGCGGATCTGGTCGATGTAGACGGCATCGGCCTTGCGCAGGATGTCGAGCTTGTCTCTCGTGATGTCGCCGGGGCAGCGGATGGCGAGGCCCGGGCCCGGGAACGGGTGGCGGCCGACGAAGATTTCGGGAAGGCCGAGCTCGCGCCCTAACTTGCGGACCTCGTCCTTGAACAGCTCGCGCAAGGGCTCGACGAGCTTCATGTTCATGCGCTCAGGGAGACCGCCGACATTGTGGTGCGACTTGATCGTCACCGACGGGCCGCCGGTGAAGGAGACGCTCTCGATCACATCAGGATAGAGCGTGCCTTGCGCGAGGAAGTCGGCGCCGCCGATCTTCTTGGCCTCAGCCTCGAACACCTCGATGAAGAGGCGGCCGATGGTCTTGCGCTTGGTTTCCGGATCGGTGACGCCTTCGAGCTCGCCGATGAATTGCTTGGACGCATCCACGTGCACGAGCGGGATGTTGTAGTGGTGGCGGAACAGGTCGACGACGGTCTTGGCCTCGTCGAGACGCAGCAAGCCATGATCGACGAACACGCAGGTGAGCTGATCGCCGATGGCCTCGTGGATCAGCACGGCGGCAACGGCGGAATCGACGCCGCCGGAGAGGCCGCAGATCACCTTGCCCTTGCCGACCTGCTGGCGGATCTTTGCGATCTCCTCCTCGCGGAAGGCGCGCATGGTCCAGTCGCCGGTGAGGCCGGCGATCTTGCGCACGAAATTGCGGATCAGCTTGGCGCCGTCGGGCGTGTGCACCACTTCGGGGTGGAACATCAGGCCGTAATATTTGCGCTTCTCGTCCTGGATGATCGCGAACGGCGCGTTCGGCGAGGTGCCGGCGACGGAGAAACCCGGCGGCATCCTGGTGATGCGGTCGCCATGGCTCATCCAGACCTGGTTCTTGCTGCCTGACGACCAGACATCCTCGAACAGCTTGCTGTCGGCCTTGACCTCGACGTCGGCGCGGCCGAATTCGCGGTGATGGCCGCCCTCGACCTCACCGCCGAGCTGGGCGGCCATGGTCATCTGGCCGTAGCAGATGCCCATTACGGGCACGCCGGAGGCGAAGATCAGCTGCGGCGCGCGGGGCGAGCCGGCCTCATGCACCGACTCAGGCCCGCCGGAGAGAATCACCGCTTTCGGCTTCATCTCCTTGAAGGCTTCTTCGGCCTTGTTGAACGGGACGATCTCGCAATAGACGCCGTCCTCGCGCACGCGACGCGCAATCAGCTGCGTCACCTGGCTGCCGAAGTCGACGATGAGAATCTTGTCGTGCGCCGAGGCCACCGAGGGCGTCGACGCGGAGCGGTCGTTCTGTGCTGCTGTCATGGCAAGCCAATACGCGATGAGCCCCCGGCCCGCAACCGCGCCTCTGCGCGCGCCCACATGCTTCTTTGGGCATGGACAAATGGATATAGGTAAGTATTATTGACCTAATTGCCTCGCCGCGAACCAGGGGCCGATCAGGGAGAACGCCATGTCGAAATTCCATCAGCCTTCAACGCTCGCCGCACTCGGCCGCACCTGGGTCGAGGCCTGGAATGCGCGCGATCTCGAGCGCGTGCTCACGCTCTATGACGATGCCACCGTGATGACCTCGGACCGCATCCCCGCGATGGGGTTCGATGCCAGCGGCACCGTGCGCGGCAAGGATGCTCTGCGTGCCTATTGGAGCAAGGCGCTGGGGTTGTTGCCGAAGCTGCACTTCTCGCTGATCGACGTGTTCGTCAGCCCCGACAGTTTGGTGGTGTTTTACCAGAACGAGCGCGGAAAAAGGATCTGCGAGTATCTGCGAGTGAATGATGCGGGGCTGATCGTGCAGGGATCGGCGAACCATCTGGTGGGGTGAGTGCCAACCACCGCTGTCATTCCCCGCGAAGGCGGGGAATCCAGTACGCCGCGGCTTTTCGATGAACCACGGACGTCTCGGAATACTGGATCGCCCGATCAAGTCGGGCGATGACAGCGAGAGCGAGGGACGCATGTGCCCCAAGCTTGCAACAACGGAGACTGGGGCGCGCGCGTGCGCTAACAACGGCCTCGCCGGCTCTGAAACAGGACCCACCCATGAAACTCCCCGCCTCGCCGTTCACCGTCACCGACTGGAGCAAGGTCGAAGCCACCAGGCATCCCGGCGAGACCGGGCACGCGCTGTGGCGCACGCTTGATATCGGCGAGCTCCGCGTGCGGATGGTCGAGTATTCGCCGGGCTATCTGGCCGATCATTGGTGCGATCGTGGGCACGTGCTCTACGTGCTCAAGGGCGAGCTCGACAGCGAGCTGCGCGACGGGCGCAAGTTCAAGCTGACGCCGGGGATGAGCTACCAGGTGTCGGATTTCGGGGATGCCGCGCATCGCTCCTCGACATCAGTGGGCGCGACGCTCTTCATCGTGGATTGACGGAACTGTCTTTCAGGGCCCGGTGTGCAGCGCAAAATAGCAAATGTCGCGCGACTCGCTGTCTGGGCGTGCCGCCTTGAAGTTGCCCCAAAAAATCGCTAGATTGTGATGATCGATCCTTGGCCGAACGACTGGGCCGCTCCGTCTCATTTCCAATGGGCGAGCACGTTTCAGGTATTTCTCCAAAATCGACCAATCGGGACGTGGGCGCAAAATGCGCATTTGTCCCCCTGAGTGCATCGTCAATTGAAAGGAAATGACTATGGCAATGGGCACCGTGAAGTGGTTCAACAACCAAAAGGGCTTTGGCTTCATCCAGCCGGATGACGGCGCAAAGGACGTCTTCGTTCACATCAGCGCCGTCGAGCGCGCTGGTCTGTCGACCCTCAACGAGGGCCAGAAGGTCTCCTTCGACATCGTCGCGGACCGCCGCAGCGGCAAGTCCTCGGCCGACAACCTCCGCGCCGGCTAGTGGCCGCGCAGACGCTCTGACCACGGACGTACCGGCAGAGTGTTGAGACAAGAAACCCCGCGACCGGGATCCGGTTCGCGGGGTTTTTGTTTGGGGATTAGCTCGCCTTCTTCAGGACCGACACGAAGAAGCCATCCGTCCCCGTGCGCCTTGTCGTCATCAGCCAGCCCTCAGGCGATTGCAGCGCGGCTTGTGCGAAGTCCTCGGCCTTGTCCCAGAGCACGCTCGCGGTCTGCTCCGGCGGCACCACCGCAAACTCCGGGTGCCGGGCGATGAAGGCCCTCACCTGCTCGCCGTTCTCCTCCGACAGTACCGAGCAGGTGATGTAGGCGATGCGGCCGCCCTGCTTCACCAGCGGAACCGCGCGCTCCAGCGCCTCGGCCTGGTCTTTCAGGCGGATCTCGAGCGCGCCCGGCCGCATGCGCCATTTGGCATCGGGGTTGCGGCGCCAGGTTCCGGTTCCCGTGCAGGGCGCGTCGATGACGACGAGGTCGGCGGTGGCGCGGATATCTTCAAGCGGATCGGCCTCGCCCTTGGGGGTGCGGACATCGGCATTGTGGACGCCGGCGCGCGACAGGCGTTCGTGGATCGGCGCAAGCTGGCGCTTGTCGCGATCGGTGGCAATGAGGCGACCCTTGCCCTGCATCAGGGCGGCGAGCGCCAGCGTCTTGCCGCCGGCACCGGCGCAGAGATCGATCACCTGCTCGCCCGGCTTTGCTGCGGTGAACAGGGCCGCAAGCTGCGATCCTTCATCCTGCACTTCAATGCCGCCCTTGATGAAATCCTCTTCCGCCTGGATGCCGGGGTTGCGCGCATCGGCTGAAAGCTCGATGCGCAGGCCGTTTGGCGACCACGGCGTCGGTTTCGCATGAAGATGAGCAAGCGCCTTCAGCACCTTGTCGCGATTGGATTTTAGCGTGTTGACGCGCAAGTCGAGCGGCGCCCGGCTCGCCATCGCCACCGCCTCGGCGGCGCGGTCCTCGCCGAACACTTTTGCAAGATGGGAATCGAGCCATTCCGGATAGTCGCCGGCGATCGCGGCGGGCGCGTCTTTCAGCGAGCGATGGCTGAGCGCGGCCTGCTCGGCGTCCGTAAGTGGTTCAGGTGCAAACCGGCTGCCGTCGAACATCGCGGCCATGGTCGCGGTGTCCATGTTGCGCTCGAGGCGGAGCATGCCGATCAGCCGCGCGCGGGCGGTATCGGAATCCATCAGGTAGGCGCTGGAGGAAAAGCGGCGCAGCACGTCCCAGACGAGACCGGCAATGGCGGCGCGGTCGCCGGAGCCGGCAAAGCGGTGCGCGGTGCCCCACTCCTTCAGCGCTTTCGCCGCCGGCACGCGGTCCTTCTCGATGGTGTTGATCACTTCGATGGCTGCGGACAGCCGGGCAGCGGGAGTCATTTGAATCTTTCAGATCAGGATCGGCGAGCAAACGCCTAGATCAGCAACAGAATTTTGAGTGCGAAGTAGATCCACATCGCCAGCAGCACGAGCACGCCGGCAAGCCAGACCGTAGAGCGCCGGCCGAGATCGTTCGAGGTGACGAACACGCCGGCATGGGCAAAGCGTGTCACCACGAACACCCAGGACATCAGCACGATGAAGAGATCGGCATGGCGGAGCGGCAGCGCCAGCGCGATGAGGGCGTAGAACAGCACCGGCAGCTCGAACTGGTTGCGGTAGCAATTGGCGATTTGCGTGGCGCCCTTCGGCCAGTTCGGCTCGCCCAGCGCGATGTCGCGGATCTTGGTCTCGCCCGAGACCAGCGCCTTCCGCCGCCCGAACACCATGCCGATCAGCAGCGCGAAGGTCAGCCCGATCTGCACGAAAACAGGCAGCAGGACCATTTGAACGGACATCGGAACTTTCCCGTGAGGCGGTATGCCGCGGACCGTCATTAGCCGCGACTTCTCACGCTGACAATCAGGGAGTTGAACCAGCGTTCCCGAGTCCGCGACCAACCAGCGATTGTTAAAGCGATTTTGCCCCATTGCGGGCCTTCGAAGCGAGCCGCCATGAGCACCCTGTCCAGCCTTTGGTCCGAATCCGCCGACGGCCAGCTCGGCATCTGGATGTCGGCGCTGTCAGGCGTCGCCGCGGCGCTCGCCGTCGCGCTGGCGATGACAGTCTATTTCCGCCTGGCCTACCGCACCTGGCGCGATGTCGTCAGGCACGGACTGGCGGTGCTCGCGGCAGCCGCGCTGCTCGCGTTCGTTGCCTTCGACATGCGCCACGCCGCGCTTGCCTATCTCGGCCTCAACCCGTCCAAGCCGGCGGTGGAGTTCGAGATCCGGATGCCACGCGAAACCTTGACGGCCGCGTCCGCCGACGCTCAGATCGAGCTGCACACCGATCGCAACCAGACACTTGCGCTGGTCAACGGCGTCAGCGACCTCACTGACGGACGCGCGGTGCTGCGCGGCGCGGTCGCCCTCACCCATCGCACCGCCGACCGCATGCTGGTGGTGAACCTGCCGGGCAAGGGCACGTTCGAGTTCCGCCTGCGCCTGCCGGCCGAGCCGCATCGCACCGAGCAGTTCGGCCCCTGGCATCTCGCCGACCGCATCGCCTCGCCCGTGGCGGGCAGCGTCGCGCAGCAGGACGCCTACACGATCCGCTATCGCGTGCTTTAAACTTTGTTTCATCGCCGATCTTGCGCCGATGTCATCGTTCCGACGTTTGGCTAGATGATACTTCGCGCATGTCCGAATTTCGCATCACGCAGATTTCTGACACGCATCTCGGCCGGCGTTTTCCCGGCCTGATCGCAAACTTCCAGGCGGTCAGCGAGCACATCGATGCAAGCAGGCCCGATCTCGTCATCAACACCGGCGACGTGTCGTTCGACGGACCGACGAGCCGCGACGATGTGGCGTTCGCGAAGAGCCTGCACGCTGCCCTGCCCGTCGACTGTCGCTACATCCCTGGTAATCACGACATCGGTGACAATCCGACGGCGCTCGGGCCGGCGCCGAAGCCGCCGGTCACCGAGGCGCACCGCCAGCAATTTCGCGACATCATCGGCGAGGACCATTGGTCATTCGATGCTGCCGGCTGGCGCTTCATCGGCCTCAACTCGCTGGTGATGAATTCAGGGCTCGCGTTCGAGGCCGAGCAGTTCGATTGGCTCGCTTCGGAGATCGCCGAGGTGGACGGCAGGCCGGTCGCGCTGTTCATCCACAAGCCGCTGTTTCTCAACCTGCCCGACGATCCTGAACTCCCGGAGACCTCGATCCGCTACGTGCCGCAGCCGGCGCGCGCGCGGCTGATCGAGATGTTCGCGCGCGCCGATCTCCGCCTGGTCGCCAGCGGTCACGTGCATCAGCGCCGCGACTTCACGTCCCGCCACGTCAGGCACGTCTGGGCGCCCTCAGCCGGCTTCAAGATCAATGACACACGCCAGGATCGGATCGCGATCAAGGAGACGGGTCTCGTCGAGTACCGCTTCGCGTCAGACAGTTTTGAAGTCCGCCACGTCCGCGCCGCGGGCCAGGTCGATATCGACATCGAAGAGCTGTTCGCCCAGATGGGCGGCGAGCACTAGCTCAGCTCTCAGGCGAAGCTCTTGAGATCGTGTTGGATTGCAGCCAGCAACGACTGCAGCGCCTCGCTGCTCACCGGCTGCGGCGCCGGACCATTGGCGGGGACCACGTTGACGCGGTCGGTCGTCCTGACCGATGGCTTCGGAAAGCGCGGCGGAGGCGCCGGCATCGCGGGAGCAGCAGACTCGCCCTCCTCCTCGCTGTGCACGAACTTGCCGTGGATGACGTCGTCATGGCGGCCCATGACATACATGGCCGCCCAATAGCCGGCAGCCAGCAGGATTACGCAGAAAATACCGATCTCTAACATCGCAGCACCTGAAATATGCGCGATGATTCAATGCCTTCGCCTTGGCGTCAATGAACCCTCGGTCACACGCTGCGCCTTTTACGGGCAGGTGTGGCCGATCGGTAACTATTTGTTAACCAGCGACGTCTGGTATGTGGCAAAGGCGCAACTCCAGGACGCCTCAGGCCTCCTGGAGACGCTAAAAGCAATGGCTCTACGCCTTGTCTGGCCCGACCCGGACCAGCTGCTTGCCGAAATTGGCGCCCTTCAGGAGCCCCATGAAGGCGCCGGGAGCGCTCTCCAGGCCGTCGGTGACGAACTCCTTGTACTTCACCTTGCCATCGCGGACCCATCCGGACATGTCGCGCAGGAAGTCGCCATGGCGCGAGGCGAAGTCGGAGACGATGAAGCCGCGGAAGGTCAGCCGCTTGGTCAGCGTCGCGCGCATCATCGATGCGGCCCATTTCGGCGGCTTGGCTTCGGTGTCGTTGTAATGCGCGATCAGGCCGCAGACCGGCACGCGCGCGAACGGATTGAGCAGCGGGAACACCGCCTCGAACACCGCGCCGCCGACATTCTCGAAATAGACGTCGATGCCTTTCGGGCAGGCGTCTTTCAGCTTCGCCGCCAGATCAGGATCGCGGTGATCGATGCAGGCATCGAACCCAAGCTCCTTCACCACGTAGTCGCACTTGTCCTTGCCGCCGGCGATGCCGACCGCACGTGCGCCCTTGATCTTGGCGATCTGGCCGACCGCGGAGCCGACTGCGCCGGAGGCACCGGCGACGACGACGGTCTCGCCGGCTTGCGGCTTGCCGATGTCGAGCAGGCCCGTGTAGGCGGTCATCCCGGGCATGCCGAGCACGCCGATCGAGGTCGAGATCGGACCGAGCTTGGGATCGACCTTGATGAGACCCTTGCCGTTCGAGATCGCGTGCGTCTGCCAGCCAGTCCGTGCGCGCACGATGTCGCCCTTGGCAAAATCAGGATTGTTGGAGGCCGCGACTTCGCTCACCGCCTCGCCTTCCATCACGCCGCCGACCGGCACCGGCGCGGCATAGGACGGACCGTCGCTCATGCGCCCGCGCATATAGGGATCGAGCGAAAGCCAGATCGTGCGCAGCAGAACATCGCCAGCGCCCGGCGTCGGCACCGCGAATTCCTCCAGACGAAAATCGGATGATTTGGGCTCGCCGACGGGACGCGCGGCGAGAACGATGCGTTTGGCGCTATGTTGAACTTGGGACATGGCTTCCTCCTGATTGCTTGTTGCAGTCATTTAGGAGGTACGCGGGAATGAAGCAAATCCCAACACGCTCGGTGTCATCGCCCGCGAAGGCGGGCGATCCAGTCCAGAGAAAATAGTGATTTAGCCGAGAAGCTGCGGCGTACTGGATTCCCCGCCTTCGCGGGGAATGACAGCGAAGAAAACCGGCACGCAGCCGAAGCGACTAACCGCCGCCCGGATAATTTGGACTCTCGCGCGTGATGGTCACGTCGTGGACATGGCTTTCGCGCAGGCCCGCGCCGGTGATGCGGACGAACTGCGCCTTCGCGTGCAGCTCGTTCATGTCCTTGGCGCCGACATAGCCCATGGCAGCGCGGAGGCCACCGGCGAGCTGGTGCATGACGTTGCCGACCGGGCCCTTGTAGGGCACCTGGCCCTCGATGCCTTCAGGCACGAGCTTGAGGGAATCCTTGATGTCCTGCTGGAAGTAGCGGTCGGCAGATCCACGCGCCATCGCACCGACCGAGCCCATGCCGCGATAAGCCTTGTAGGAACGGCCCTGCCACAGGAACACTTCGCCGGGCGTCTCGTCGGTGCCGGCGAGCAGCGAGCCGACCATCGCAATGTCAGCGCCGGCGGCGAGCGCCTTGGCGAGATCGCCGGAAAACTTGATGCCGCCATCGGCAATGACGGGGATGTCGGACTTTTTGGCGGCCTCGACCGCATCCATGATCGCGGTGAGCTGCGGCACGCCGACGCCGGCGACGATGCGCGTGGTGCAGATCGAGCCCGGGCCGATGCCGACCTTGATGCAATCAGCGCCCGCATCGATCAGCGCCTGCGCGCCGTCCGACGTCGCGACGTTGCCGGCGACGACCTGCACGGAGTTGGAGAGACGCTTGATGCGGTTCACCGCATGCAGCACGTGACGGGAATGGCCGTGCGCGGTGTCGACGACGACGAGGTCGACGCCGGCATCGATCAGGCGCTCGGTGCGCTCGAAGCCGGTGTCGCCGACGGTGGTGGCGGCGGCGACGCGGAGGCGCCCCTGCGCATCTTTGCAAGCGAGCGGATGGGCGACGGCCTTCTCGATGTCCTTGACGGTGATCAGGCCGACGCAGCGATATTGATCGTCGACGACCAGCAGCTTCTCGATGCGGTGATGGTGCAGCATCCGCTTGGCTTCGTCCTGGCTGACATTCTCGCGCACCGTGACGAGGTTCTCGCGCGTCATCAGCTCGGAGACTTTTTGCCGGCGGTCGGTGGCAAAACGCACGTCGCGGTTGGTGAGGATGCCGACCAGCTTGCCGGGCGTCGCCTTGCTTGCGCCGGTGACGACGGGAATGCCGGAGATGCCGTGATCGCTCATCAGCTTGAGCGCATCGTCGAGCGTGGCCTCGGGGCTGATGGTGAGCGGGTTAACCACCATGCCCGACTCGTAGCGCTTGACCTGCCGCACCTGAGCGGCCTGGCCTTCGGGATCGAAATTGCGATGGATGACGCCGAGGCCGCCGGCCTGCGCCATGGCGATGGCCATGCGGGCTTCGGTGACGGTGTCCATGGCGGAGGCCATGATCGGGATGTTGAGTGGAATGGCGCGGGTGACGCGGGAGCGGATGTCGACCTCGCCCGGCATGACGTCGGACAGGCCCGGCTTCAACAGCACGTCATCGAACGTAAAAGCTTCGCGGATGCCCTGAAGTTGCACCGTGGCCATATGCCAACTCCTTCCTGCGGCCGTGCCGCAAACGATTATGGATGAGCGCCGCCCTCGGCGTACCTTGCGGCATCGCCTTGAGAATCGGAGCCCATCGGTGGGGTTGACGCGGGTCGATAGCATGTCCGCGTGACGAATCAAAGCAAATCGGACCGCTGGCCAGCCATGCACAGGCTTTTTTGCGCAAATTCGGCGGGGATTGCCCATCCATACGGTCATTCCGGGGCGCGACGAAGTCGCGAGCCCGGAATCCATTCCGCAGCGGTCCCTGCGGCCCAATGGATTCCGGGCTCGCGCCAAGTGGCGCGCCCCGGAATGACAAAGGGGGTGGGTTCAGGATTTAGGTGCTATGCGTTCATCCGCAATAGTCCCGCCGGGATGGCGATGATAAGCCAAAATTCTCGCCCTTCCGCTCCATTTCCGTGACCAACCCGACATGCTCGACAAGCAACGCATCATTCCGCTGATCGTGGCCACGGCTCTCTTCATGGAGAACATGGATTCCACCGTCATCGCCACCTCGCTGCCGGCGATCGCGGCCGACATCGGCACCAGCCCGCTGACGCTGAAGCTCGCGATCACGTCCTACCTCTTGTCACTCGCCGTGTTCATCCCGGCGAGTGGCTGGACCGCCGACCGGTTTGGCGCGCGCATGGTGTTCGCGATCGCGGTCGGCGTGTTCATGATCGGCTCGGTCGGCTGTGCGCTGTCAGGTTCGGTTACCGGCTTCGTGGTCGCACGCATCCTGCAAGGCATGGGCGGGGCGATGATGACGCCGGTCGGGCGCCTCGTGCTGCTGCGTTCGGTCGACAAGAGCGCGCTGGTCAACGCCATGGCCTGGGTGACGGTCCCTGCCCTGATAGGCCCCGTGATCGGCCCGCCGCTCGGCGGCTTCATCACGACCTACGCGTCGTGGCACTGGATCTTCCTGATCAACATCCCGATCGGACTGCTCGGCATCTTCATGGCCTTGAAGTTCATTGAGCCGATCAAGAGCGAGACACAGGAGAAGTTCGATCTCTACGGCATGGTGCTCGCCGGTGTCGGGCTTGCCGGCATCGCGTTCGGTCTTTCGGTCGCCGGCCTCAATCTGTTGCCCTGGAGCACGGTGGCGGCCCTGGTTGCGGGCGGCGCGATCTCGATGACGCTCTACGTCATTCACGCCCGACGGACGGGTTCGCCGGTGCTGGATTTCTCGCTGCTGACCTTGCCGACATTGCGCGCGGCTATTATCGGCGGCTTCATGTTCCGGCTCGGCATCGGCGCCCTGCCCTTTCTGCTGCCGCTGTTGATGCAGATCGGCTTCGGCCTGTCGCCGTTCCATTCCGGCCTTGTCACCTTCTCCTCCTCGCTCGGCGCGATGGGCATGAAGACGCTGGCGGCGCGCCTCATCCGCGCCTTCGGCTTCCGCAATCTGATGACGGTGAATGCGATCGTCAGCGCGTTCTTCCTCGGCGTCTGCGCGCTGTTCACGGTGACGACCCCGCTGCTGATCATCATGGTCATCCTGGTGGTCGGCGGCTTCTTCCGCTCGCTCGAATTCACCGCGATCAATACGGTGGCCTATGCCGAGGTCGACAGCCCGCAGATGAGCCGCGCCACCACGCTGGTCAGCGTCAACCAGCAGCTCGCCGTCTCCGCCGGCGTCGCGGTCGGCGCCGCCTCGGTGGAGACGACGATGTGGCTGAACCATGTCAGCGAGCTCAATGCCACCGTGTTCATGCCGGCCTTTGTCGTGGTGGCGCTGACCTCGGCGGCCTCGAGCTGGTTCTTCTGGCAGATGCCGAGCGATGCAGGCCACGAGATCTCCGGCCGCAAGGCGATTGAGGTCGCAAGCCGCAAGGGCGCGGCGAAGAGCGCCGCGAGCGCTGCGGTGAAGGCGGCCACCGAAGATACGCAGGACATGCGCGATCAGCGGCTGGGGTAGCCCACGATACCAATCGCTCAGATTCGGAGCGCGGAAACCGTCGCTCAATCCGCGCCAGGCTCGGAAAAGGATTACTCGCCTTTGACCGAATGACCTCCGCGGTTCTCGAACCGACTGGACATGCCTTCGTCGCCGCGATCTGCGGGATAGGTTGCTCGCCGCATCTGCCTCGCGAGGCTGCCAAACTGCTTGGCGCCCTCCGACATGCGGCGCATCTGAAGTTGAAGATGTGCCAAACCGTCCTCAAGCAGAGCGAATTGTTCGAGAAAGCGTTCCTCGATACTTTCTTGTTCGGTGAGACACTTTTGGTTCGTGTCGCGAACGTCGGCACAACATCTCATGGAGTCACTCCTGCGTAGGCCATGAATCTGCATGGCCCGAAATGTGACCGGTGCGTAGAGGCCGCTGCCCGTCTGTAGCGAGGCCTCTACCTGTTCGATCCAATGATCACTCGACCGCCGGGACTTTCGTGCGGCCCACGGACCGGACAGTCGTGGCCCCGTCGTTCATCCAGCACTCACGTGATCGTAACGACCACCTCGAGATAGGTGCTGGGAACGACGAGGTCGCCGCGATCGCCCCAATTCGATTTCTCCAGCAGATCGAGAATGTCGGCCTCCAGCGCCGCTGCCTTGTCCGCATCCAGCGCGGCGAATGCGCGGTTGGTGGGACCGTAGAATGAACGAAAAACGTCAAGCCAATGGGCCGGAGACCGGTACCGGAAAGTGAACGTCTGCTCCAAGGCATTGATCTGCTGACGGGGAAACAGCTCGCCAAGCCGCGCGACGGTGCCCCATAGCGTCGGCGACCTAACGCCGGACGGCGGCGGCGCATACTTTCCGACGAGCTTGAGGAGCTGACCGATGAATCCGTCCGGCGTCCAGTTGGCGAGCCCGATCTTTCCACCGCGGCGCACCACACGCACGAGCTCGGCCGCCGCCTTATCCTGATCTGGGGTGAACATGACGCCGAATGTAGACAACGCAGTATCGAAGCTGCCGTCGGGAAACGGCAGGGCCTCGGCATCGGCCTCCTGGAAATCGACGGCAACGCGTTCGGCGGCGGCGCGCTCCCGACCCCGCTCGAGAAGCGCGCCGACATAGTCGGTGGACGTGACTTGCGCGAAGCGGCGCGCAGCGGCGAGCGTCGCGTTTCCGTTACCGGCGGCGACATCGAGCACGCGGCTCCCAGCCCGCAGATCGAGAGCCTCGCACAGCCGCTCGCCCACGATCTGAAGCGTGGTCCCGATCATCGCATAGTCACCTGCCGACCAGACCGTGCGCTGTCGTTGTTTGATGGAAGTATAGTCGAGGGGGAGCGTCGTCACTGACATCAGTCATCTCCTGTTGCCCGGCAACCCGCCGGAAGCGGCATCGCATCTCGCGATTGGACAACAGCGAGCCATAACTGCCCGAAGGCATCCAGTTCCGTAACTGAACCGGAGCGGTACAGATTCTGTACTGGCCAATCTGTCGACTTCCTCCTAGCCTCGCGACCTCGGAGACGACTGGCCGAAAGGAAGCAATCGAATGGCGGATGGCGGCTACAATCAGTTCTGCCCAGTTTCAATGGCAGCCGAAATCATTTGCTCTCGCTGGACGCTGCTTGTCTTGCGAGAGCTGGTAATGGGATCGACCCGGTTCAATGAGCTGCGGCGAGGCGTCCCCAGCATGTCGCCTGCTCTTCTATCCAAGCGACTCAAAGAGCTCGAAGCCGCGGGCATCGTCACCCGCGTCGCCGTAGAGCGGGACTCCGGCGTCCACGAATATCATCTCACCGAAGCGGGGACGGAGCTGCGCCCAATCATCGAAGCCATCGGCGCCTGGGGCCACAGATGGGTGACGACAGAAGCAACCTTGAAGAACCTCGATGCCAATCTTTTGATGTGGGACGTCAGGCGAACTCTCAATACCGATCCGATGCCGCCACGCCGCAACACCATCCAATTCATTTTCAAGGACAGACCCAACTCGGAGCGCAACTATTGGCTGATCGTGGAGCCGAACAAGGACGTTGACCTCTGCCTCGTCGATCCAGGCTTCGATGTCGATCTCTACGTGTCGACGGATCTTCAATCGATGACCGAGATCTGGCTTGGATACGTAACTGCCGACCAGATGTCGGATGATGGTCGGCTTGTCCTGACCGGGAGCAGCAAGCTGGCCACCGACCTCCGCGCTTGGTTGAAGCTCAGCGTGTATGCCAATTTCGAGAAAAAAGTGGCCTAAGGCTCGAGCGTCCAAACCAATCGCAGCGCCGATGATCGGCGCACTCTAACTGGGCCCACGAAACCCCGTCGCGAGCACATAGCGCTCGGAGGAATCCTGCCGGCTTGCGGCCGGCTTGACATGACGCACCGTCGCAAAATCGCGCTTGAGCTGCGCGAGCAGGTCGGCGTCGGCGCCGCTCTGGAAGGTCTTCGCGAGGAACGTGCCGCCGGGCTTGAGCACATCGCATGCGAAGGCAGCCGCCGTCTCGACCAGGCCGACGATGCGGAGCTGGTCGGTCTTGCGGTGGCCGGTGGTGTTGGCGGCCATGTCGGACATCACGACATCGGCGCCGCCACCCAGCATCGCGGTGAGCTTGTCGGGCGCGTCGTTGTCCATGAAGTCGAGCTGCGCGAAATCGACGCCGGGAATCTCCGGCATCTCCAGCAGGTCGATGGCGACGACCTTGCCCTTGCCTTCAACCGAGCCGACGCGCTTGGCCGCGATCTGACTCCAGCCGCCGGGTGCGGCCCCGAGATCGGCCACGGCCATGCCCGGCTTTAAGAAGCGAAACTTGTCGTCGATCTCCAGTAGCTTGAACGCGGCACGCGAGCGATAGCCCGCGGCCTTCGCCTTGGCGACATAGGGATCATTGAGCTGCCGCTCCAGCCACAGCTTCGACGACAGCTTGCGCTTGCCGCCGGTCTTGACCTGGACGTGCAAGCGGCCGGTGGTGTCTTTCGCCATCTCACCAGCTCCTGAGCGCGCCGTCCTCGCGCATCATCTCGACCAGCATGCCCTCGCGCAGGCCACGGTCGGCGACGCGCAGGCGCGGCAGCGGGAACGCGTGCCTGATGGCATCGAGGATGGCACAGCCAGCCAGCACCAGATCAGCACGCTCGACACTGATGCAGCTGTTGCCCGCGCGCTCCTCGTAGCTCATGCCGAGCAGCTTGTTGATGGTCGCGGTGATGTCGGGATCGTTCATCCAGATGCTGTCGATGCGGCGGCGATCGTAACGCACGAGATTGAGATGGATGCCGGCGAGCGTCGTCACGGTGCCCGACGTGCCGAGCAGATGCATGTCGGTGAGATCGCGGCCGTGCTCCGCAGCGAACGGCGCAACGTGATTGGCGACCTCCTGCTCCATTGCGGCATAGATCGCCGGCGTCACGTCGCGACCACCAAATTGCTCGGCCAGCGTCACGACGCCGAGCGGGATCGACATCCACGCCTTGATCCGCGGCTCCGGATCTTGCGGGTCGCGCTCGATCCGCACCAGCTCGGTCGAGCCGCCGCCGATGTCGAACAGGATGGCGCCGCGGCCCCTGGGATCGACCAGCGGCGAGCAGCCGAGCATCGCGAGCGCGGCTTCGGTCTCGCGGTCGATCACCTCCAGCTCGATGCCGGTCTCGGCCGCGACGCGGCTGCGAAAACCTTCCGCATTCGAGGCCGCGCGGCAGGCTTCGGTGGCGATCAGCCGCAGCCGCTTGGCCTTGCGCAGGTTGATCTTGTCCCGGCAAATGCTGAGCGCGGCGATGGCGCGATCGATCGCAGCCTCGCTGATGCATCCCGTCGCCGAGACGCCCTCGCCGAGCCTGATGATGCGCGAGAAGGAATCGACCACGCGAAAACCATCGTGAGTCGGACAGGCGATCAGGAGCCTGCAATTGTTGGTCCCGAGGTCCAGCGCCGCATAGACGCCGGTTCCCGGCGCCTGCGCAGGGACTGCAGGCTCCGTGGCCAACGCCACCGCCGCCATCGACCCCTCCAGCTCACCGTGCGGCGCAAGGCCGTCGCGGAGCCGCGTGTCGTCATTCATACAAACTGTCTTTCCACGACCCTAAGGGGCCGATCCGGAATTGATTTTTCGCCTGAAACATTAGCAGCGCGGCTGGCATGCGCAACATCGCATCACATAGGACCATGCCCATTCGTGCGTTGTCGTGAACGGGACCGTGGGCTATTTTTGGCGGGTCCGGTCCTCCAGGCGCCCCCAAATCGCGCAATTGCCGGCTTTTCAGGTCAATTCCATGCAAGAACACACCAAATCGTCCACGCTCGAAAACGCTATTGCACTGCAAAAATATGGGGTCGGGCAGCCCGTCCGCCGCAAGGAGGACGACACGCTGGTGCGCGGCAAGGGCCGCTACACCGACGATTTCAATCTGCCCGGCCAGGCCCATGCCGTGATTGTCCGTTCCACCCATGCCCATGGCATGATCCGCGGCATCGGCGTTGACGCGGCCAAGGCGATGCCGGGCGTGCTGGGCGTGTGGACCGGGACGGATCTCAATGCCGCCGGCTATGGCCCCTTCACCTGCGGTCTGCCGCTGAAGAGTCGCGACGGCTCGCCCCTGCTCCAGACCAACCGCCATCCGCTGGCAACCGACAAGGTCCGCTTCGTCGGCGATCCCGTCGCCTTCGTCGTCGCGGAGACGCTGGCGCAGGCGCGCGATGCGGCCGAGGCAGTCGAGCTCGACATCGAGCCGTTGCCGGCGGTGACCGATCCCGAGGAAGCTGCCAAGCCGGGCGCGCCGCGGCTTTACGATCACATCCCCAACAATGTCGCGCTCGACTATCACTATGGCGACACGGAGAAGGTGAACGCGGCCTTCGCCAGCGCCGCCCATGTCACCAAGGTCGACATCGAGAACACCCGTGTCGCCGTGGTGTCGATGGAACCGCGCGTCGGCCTTGCCTCCTACGATAAGAAGACCGAGCGCTACACCATCCAGATGCCGACCCAGGGCGTCGCGGGCAACCGCGCCAACCTTGCCAAGAACCTGAAGGTGCCGAACGACAAGGTGCGAATCCTCACCGCCAATGTCGGCGGCTCCTTCGGCATGAAGAACGTCAACTATCCCGAGTACATGTGCATCCTGTACGCCGCGAAGGCACTGGGACGCCCGGTGAAGTGGCTCGACGAGCGCTCGACCAGCTTCCTGTCCGACAGCCACGGCCGCGCGCAGAAGATCCACGCCGAGCTGGCGCTCGACGCCGAGGGGCACTTCCTCGCAGCAAGACTGTCCGGCTACGGCAATCTCGGCGCCTATATCACCGGCGTTGCGCCCAGCCCGCTTTCGCTCAACACCGGCAAGAACTTCTCCAGCGTCTACCGGACGCCGCTAATGGCGATCGACATCAAGACGGTCTTGACCAACACCACTTTGATGGGTGCTTATCGCGGCGCCGGCCGGCCCGAGGCCAACTACTACATGGAGCGGCTGATCGACCGTGCCGCCGACGAGATGGGCATCAACCGGCTGACGATGCGCAAGCGCAACTTCATCAAGTCGAACCAGATGCCCTTCCCGGCCTCGTCAGGCGTCACCTATGACAGCGGCGACTTCCAGGCCGTGTTCAACAAAGCGCTGGAAATCTCCGACCACGAGAATTTTGCCAAGCGCAAGAAGGAGAGCAAGAAGGCCGGCAAGCTGCGCGGCATTGCCGTCGGCTCCTATCTCGAGGTCACCGCGCCGCCGGGCCCCGAACTCGGCAAGATCGTGTTCGATCCCGATGGCACCGTGCAGCTCATCACCGGCACGCTCGACTACGGCCAGGGCCACGCCACGCCGTTCGCTCAGGTGCTGTGTGCGCAGCTTGGCGTTCCCTTCGAGAGCGTGAAGCTCGTGCAGGGCGACAGCGACATCGTTCACACCGGCAACGGCACCGGCGGTTCGCGCTCGATCACCGCGAGCGGCCAGGCCATCGTGGGCGCCGCAAAGCTCGTCATCGAGAAGGGCAAGCGCGCCGCCGCGCATATGCTGGAGGCCTCGGAGGCCGACATTGAATTCGCCGATGGCGCTTTCACCATCGCCGGCACTGACCGCAGCATCGACATCATGGAGCTCGCCAAGAAGCTGCATGACGGCAAAATGCCGGATGGTGTGCCTGACTCGCTCGATGTTGATCACACCAGCGATCCCATCGCCTCGGCGTTCCCGAACGGCTGCCACGTCGCCGAGGTCGAGGTCGATCCTGAGACGGGCGTGGTGCAGATCGTGCGCTACAGCGCGGTGAACGATTTCGGCACCGTGATCAACCCGATGCTGGTCGCGGGCCAGCTCCATGGCGGCGTGGTCCAGGGCATCGGCCAGGCGCTGATGGAGCATGTCCGCTACGACGAGAGCGGCCAGCCGATCACGGGCTCGCTGATGGACTACGCGCTGCCGCGCGCCGAGGATGTGCCGAACATGACGGTCGGCGATCACCCGGTGCCGGCCACCACCAATCCGCTCGGCAGCAAGGGTTGCGGCGAAGCCGGCTGCGCCGGCAGCCTGTCGACGGTGGTGAACGCGGTGCTCGACGCGCTCTCGGACCACGGCATCAAGCACATCGACATGCCGCTGACCCCGGAACGGGTGTGGCGCGCGATCCAGGACGCGAAGGGGAAGGCGGCGTAGGCGACATTCGTCGTTCCGGGGCGATGCAAAGCATCGAACCCGGAACCTCGAGATTCCGGGTTTGGTCCTGACGGACCGCCCCGGAATGACGGTGCTGGATGCTACGCCGCCGCCTGCTCGCGCGGCTGGTAGATCGCGGTGTGCTGGCAGTACGCGATCGGGGTCGCACCATTCGCGACGACGAGCGCGTCGAGCTCGACGAAGCGGTGGCCCTTCTTCTCGTAATTCGCGGTGACCTTTGCCCGCGCCACTATCTCGTCGCCGGCGCGCGCGGCTGACAAGAGCTGCATGCGGCTGCCGACGTGAATCCAGGGGCCCAGAATGGTGTTGTCGACCAGCACGCGGTTCATGACGCGCTGGATCAGGCCGGGATGACCGAGGCCCTCGCGCGCAAAGATCGGATCGGTCTCCCTGATGTCGGCGAGATAGTCGCTCGCGTCCTGCCCGGCCCAGCGACGTGGCGCCGTGCCGAGCCACTTGCCCACCTCGAAGATGTCGGGGCTGACCGGCTTGCGCTCAGCGACCGCGGGGACTTCGACATAGTCGCCCAATGACACCACTGGCGCCGCCGCCGGCAGCGAGGCAGTGCCAGTGGCGCACAGCTCGGTGCGACTGAACACCTCGATCGTGAGCAGGCCGTTGTGCTCGGTCGCATCGACGTCGGCGGTCTCGCCGTCATAGACAGGCTTGATGAAGCGGGCCTCGACCAGCCCGCGGGAGAGGAAATCGCGGCCCCAGCGCGCCACCGGCACGTGCATCATGTAGGCGAAGACGTCGACGCCGGGGACCAGCCCACCGGAAAAGCCGAAGCGGCGCGCCACCGTGTCGTCATGCATCTTGTTTTCGGACTGTTTGGCGGTGTTGTAGGCCTCGACGCGCCAGGTTTCGAGCCGGTTCGGCATGGCTTGGCTTCCCCAAAATTCTTGTTGTTTCGGGGCTGATCGTAGGCCCCGGGGAACACCGGTCAATCCCCTCGCCTTTGCGGCCCGAATGCGGTACCACGCGGCGAATGACCAACACCCCCACCCGCATCTATGTCGACGCCGACGCATGCCCTGTGAAGGACGAGATTTATCGCGTCGCGCTCCGCCACGGCGTGCCGGTGAGCGTGGTCGCCGGCAATTTTATCCGCGTGCCGCACGAGCCCCTGATCGAGCGCATCGCGGCCGGCTCGGGCATGGATGCGGCCGACGACTGGATCGCGGAACGGGCGAGGCCCGGCGATGTCGTCATCACCTCGGACATTCCGCTGGCGAGCCGCTGCGTGAAGGCCGGCGCCGACGTGATCGCGCCGAACGGCAAGCCGTTCACGGAGGAATCGATCGGCATGACGCTGGCGGTGCGCAATCTGATGACGGATCTGCGCTCGGCCGGCGAAGTCACCGGCGGCCCGCGCTCGTTCGCACCGCGCGACCGCTCCGCCTTTCTCTCGGCGCTCGACCAGACGCTGCGACGGATCCAGCGCCGCCGCGCCGACCAGGCTGCTACGAGTCAGGGCTAGTCATGGCGCCCCCGCTGATTCAACTGAAAGACATCAAGCTGACCTTCGGCGGCACCCCGCTGCTGTCCGGCGTCGAGCTCAACGTCGCGCCATCCGAGCGCGTCTGTCTGATCGGCCGCAACGGCTCCGGAAAGTCGACGCTGTTGAAGATCGCGGCCGGCCTCGTCGAGCCCGACAGCGGCACGCGCTTCGTGCAGCCCGGTGCCACCGTCCGCTATTTGCCGCAGGAGCCTGACTTCGGCGAGCACAAGACTCTGCTCGCCTATGTCGAGGCCGGGCTTGCACCGGGCGACGATCCGTACCAGGCCCGCTACCTTGTCGAACAGCTTGGGCTCACCGGCAACGAGAACCCGGCCAACGTCTCCGGCGGCGAAGCGCGCCGTGCGGCGCTGGCGCGCGTGCTGGCTCCCTCGCCCGATATCCTGCTGCTGGACGAGCCGACCAACCATCTCGATCTCTCCACCATCGAATGGCTGGAAAAGGAGCTCGACTCCCGGCGCAGCGCGCTTGTCATCATCAGCCACGACCGGCGTTTCCTCGCCAACCTCTCGCGCTCCACCGCCTGGCTCGACCGCGGCAAGATCAAGCAGATCGATCGCGGTTTTGCCTCGTTCGAGACCTGGCGCGACGAGGTGCTGGCGGAAGAAGAGCGCGACCAACACAAGCTCGACCGCAAGATCGTGGACGAGGAGCACTGGCTACGCCACGGCGTCTCCGGCCGGCGCAAGCGCAACGTCAAGCGGCTCGCCAATCTGCATGCGCTGCGCGACCAGCGCCGCAACTATCGCGGCACCGCCGGCACAGCCAGTCTCGCCGCGACCGAGGCCGAACAATCCGGCAAGCTGGTGATCGAGGCCAAGGGCATCACCAAGGCCTTTGGCGATCGCGTGATCGTCGACAATTTCTCCACCCGCATCCAGCGCGGCGACCGGCTCGGCATCATTGGGCCGAACGGCGCCGGCAAGACCACGCTGGTCAATCTGCTCACCGGCGGCATGCAGCCGGATTCCGGGACGGTGCGGCTCGGCGCCAATCTGGAGATGGCAACGCTCGACCAGCACCGCGAAAGCCTCGACCCCAAATCGACGCTTGCCGAAGCGCTGACCGGCGGCCGCGGCGATCACGTCATGGTCGGCGGCAAGCCCAAGCATGTCGTCGGCTACATGAAGGACTTCCTGTTCGCACAGGAGCAACGCGGCACGCCGCTGGAGGTGCTCTCCGGCGGTGAGCGCGGACGGCTGATGCTCGCGCGTGCGCTCGCCAAGCCATCAAACCTCCTGGTGCTGGACGAGCCGACCAACGATCTCGATCTCGAGACGCTCGACGTGCTGGAGGAAATGCTCGGCGACTACGAGGGCACGGTCATCCTCATCAGCCATGACCGTGACTTCCTCGACCGCGTCGTCACCTCCGTGATCGCGCCTGAGGGCAACGGCAAGTGGATCGAATATGCCGGCGGCTACAGCGACATGCTGGCGCAGCGCGGCGCGGATCTCAAGCGTGAGACCACGAAGACCCCGGCGCCAGCAGAAAAGAAAGAGGAACGCGCCGCTGTCCCCGCCTCAGCGAAGAGGAAGCTGAGCTTCAACGAGAAGCACGCGCTGGAGACGCTGCCGAAGAAGATGGAAACGTTGCACGCCGATATCGCCAGTCTGCAACGCGTCCTCGACGATCCCAATCTCTATGCCAGGGATCGCAAGAAATTCGACGACACGTCGGCCGCCATCGCCAAGGCGCATGAAGAACTGTCCGCTGCCGAAGAGCGCTGGCTTGAACTTGAAATGCTCCGCGAAGAAATTGAACAGGCTTAACCCATGACCACACCCCTCGCCGCCAAGATCGCCCGCGAATACGGCACGCCTTGTGCTGTCATCGACATGGACAAGGTCGAGCGCAACATCGCGCGGATCCAGAAGGCCTGCGATGACGCCGGCGTTGCCAATCGCCCGCACATCAAGACGCACAAGAACCCGACCATTGCCAAGATGCAGGTCGCGGCCGGCGCCAAGGGCATCACCTGCCAGAAGATCGGCGAGGCCGAGATCATGGCCAATGCCGGCATCGACAACATCCTGATCAGCTACAATCTCCTGGGCGAAGAGAAGATGGCGCGGCTCGGCGCGCTCAATGCCAAGACCAGGATGACGGTCGCCGCCGATAATTCGACGGTCGTCGCGGGCTTGCCGAAGGCCGCCGAGGCCTCGGGCCGCCCGCTCTCGGTCGTGGTCGAATGCGACACCGGTCGCAAGCGTGCGGGCGTCGAGACGCCGGCGGAAGCGATTGCGCTGGCGCGCGAGATCGCGGCGTCCAAGGGGCTCGCGTTCGCCGGCTTCATGCTGTATCCGACCGAGACCGGCTGGGCGGATGCGCAGAAATTCTACGACGAGGCGCTCGCCGGCGTGCACGCGCACGGGCTGGACGCAAAAATCGTCTCGACCGGCGGCACGCCAAACCTCGTCAACATCGGCAAGCTCAAAGGCGGCACCGAGCATCGCTTCGGCACCTATATCTACAACGACCGCATGCAGGTCGCGGCCGGCTCCGCCACCTGGGACGATTGCGCGCTGCATATCTATTCGACGGTGGTGAGCCGCGCCGCCCCCGAGCGCGGCATTCTCGATGCCGGCTCGAAGACCTTGACGACGGACACCGGCGGCCTCGATGGCCACGGCCTGATCCTGGAGCACCCCGAAGCCAAGATCGCGAAGTTCGCCGAGGAGCACGGCTTCCTCGATCTCTCCCGCAGCAACACGCGGCCCAATGTCGGCGACGTCGTCCGCATCGTCCCGAACCACGTTTGTGTCGTCGTCAACATGATGGACGAGGTGTTGATGGTCCGCGGCGACGAGATCATCGGTACGCTGCCGGTGGCGGCGCGAGGGAAACTGCGGTAGATCGCCGCTGCCGTGGGGTGGGCCCAAGCGAAGCGGGCCCACGACTTTGTGTCCCAACTACGAAAGATGGTGGGCATGGCGCTGTGCGCTTTTGCCCACCTTACGATTTCTGCAATTGGGCGAGCCACTCCAGCACGCCCCTGCCCGCTGCTGCCCCCGTCGCGAACGAGGCCTGCAGCAGATAGCCGCCGGTCGGGGCTTCCCAGTCCAGCATCTCGCCGGCGGCAAACACGCCGGGCAGCTTGCGCAACATGAAGTGGTCGTCGAGTTCGTCGAAGGCAATCCCGCCTGCGGTGGAAATGGCGCGATCGATCGAGGCAACGCCGGTCAGCTGGATCGGAATGGCATTGATCAGATGCGCAAGCTCTGCCGGCGAGAACGCAGCCAGTGACCGGCCGGAGGCGATGGCCGCCTCCTGCATCAGGCCGATGCCGACCGGCGACACCTGTGCCGCCTTGCGCAGGAAATTCGCCAGTGATTGCTTGCCACGCGTGCCCGACAGGCGCGTGGTCAGTGCGGCCGTGTCGAGATCGGGCCGTAATGCGATTGTCAACGTCGCCTGCCCGATCCCCAGCACCGCATCGCGCAGCTCTGCCGACAGCGCGTAGATCGCGCCACCCTCGATGCCGGCACGCGTAATCATCGCCTCGCCACGCACCGTGCGCGCGCCGATCGTCAGTGCCACGCCCTTGAGCGGCTGGCCTTCAAACCGATCGCGAAACACATCGGACCAGGCGACAGTGAAGCCGGAATTCGCCGGCCGCAGTTTTGAGACGGTGATGCCCTTTGCTGCGAGCAAATCGCCCCATGCGCCATCCGCGCCGAGCCGCGGCCAGCTCGCACCGCCAAGCGCGAGCACTGTTGCACTGCCGGCGACGGCGCGCGTGCCATCGGGCGTCTGGAATTCAAGCCGACCCTGCTCGTCCCATCCGGCCCAGCGGTGGCGGAAGGCGAATTGCACACCCGCCGCATCGAGCCGGCGCAGCCAGGCACGCAGCAGGGGCGAGGCCTTGAACGTCTTTGGAAACACACGCCCGCTGCTGCCGATGAAGGTCTGTTGCCCGAGGCCTGCGCTCCAGTCACGCAGCGCGTCGGGAGGAAACGCCTCGATCGCGTCGCGCAAGTGAGGCATCGCCTCCCGGTAGCGAGGGAGGAAATCCGCCAACGGCTCACTGTGGGTGAGGTTGAGTCCACCCCGGCCGGCCATCAAAAACTTGCGGCCTGCCGACGGCATGGCATCGTAGACGGTGACGCTGGCGCCGCCTTGCGCCAGCACTTCCGCCGCCATCAGCCCGGCGGGACCGGCACCGATGACGGCGACGTCGCTCAGAGCTTGATCCCCGCCCGCGCCGCGGCCTGCGCGACATACTTTTGCGTCTGCTCGAACGCACCGGCGAGCGCCTTGGCCTTCGACATGTCGCTGATCTCGGCGAAATGCGCGGCGATCGCGTCCGGGGTCCAGTCGGATTCCGGCAGGTTGATGCCTTCGCTCTCGATGATCTTGATCACGGCGAAGGAGCCCGCACCGGCACCCATGATGGTGCGGGTCGGCGCGTCCTCGCTCAGCATGTACTCGACGGCCGGCGTGATCGCATTCGGCTTCATCAATTGAAGCGCCTGAGGCGGCAGCAGCTCTTCGGTCATACGGGTCGCCGCCGTCGGCGAGATGATGTTGACGCGGATGTTGTTCTTGCGGCCCTCTTCCGCGAGCACATTCATCAAACCGACCATGCCTGACTTGGCCGCGCCGTAATTGGCCTGGCCGAAATTGCCATAGAGGCCCGAGGACGATGTCGTCAGCACGATGCGACCATAGTTGCGGTCGCGCATGCCGGCCCACACCGCCTTGCAGCAGTAAAAAGTGCCGACGAGATGCACGTCCAGCACTTTCTGAAAATCGGTTGCTTCCATCTTGCCGAACGACTTGTCACGCAGGATGCCGGCATTGGCACACATGATGTCGACGCTGCCCCACTCCCTGGTGGCGCGCTCGACCATGGCGGTGACCTGCTCGAAATTCGAGACGTCCGCGCCGTCGGCCATTGCGGTGCCGCCGGCTTTCCGGATCTCCTCGACCACGGCTTCGGCCGGCGAGAGCGAAGCCCCGGTGCCATCGCGGGCGCCACCGAAATCGTTGACGACGACCTTCGCACCGCGGCTCGCAAGGCCCAGCGCATGCGCCTTGCCGAGACCATTGCCCGCGCCGGTGACGATGGCGACGCGTCCGTCGAACCTGATTGCCATGAGTGTGCTTCCTGGATGTTAGGTGTCACGGCCGGGCTTGCGCCGGCCACCCATCAAAATTGAGAGGCTTTTGAGCAGCGATGCATGGCTGGGTCAAGCCCGGCCAACACGGCCTGCCTCACGCGAAATAAATCAGGCCGAGCCAATCCGCGACCAGCGCCGGCTTGTCCTCGCCCTCGATCTCGACCGTCACATTGGTACGGGACTGCAATTCGTTCGGCTTACGCAGCTTGGCTTCCGCCAGGACGAAACGGCCGCGAACGCGCTTGCCCGAGCGCACCGGCGAGATGAAGCGCAGCTTGTCGAAGCCGTAATTGACGCCCATCGTGGTGCCGGCGATCGCCGGCATCACCTCATAGGACATCACTGACAACATCGACATCGTCAGAAAACCGTGCGCGATGGTGGTGCCGAACGCGGTCTCCTGCTTCGCCCTCGCGGGGTCGACGTGGATGAACTGGTGATCTGCGGTCACGTCGGCATAGGTGTCGATCCGGGGCTGGTCGATGAGGTGCCAGGACGACACGCCGATCTCCTTGCCGACCATGGCCTGATAGGCCTCGAGCGTGATCGGCGGCTTCTTCCAGATTTCGTTCACTTAGGTCTCACTTCTCGTTTTCGGCAGTTCGGGAAAATCCTCCTCACGGAATTCCCGGCCGCGCAGCGGATCGTCGCGATCATTGTCGCGTTCGAGCCGTCGTAGCTGCACGCGGCGGATTTTGCCAGAGATCGTCTTCGGCAGTTCGCTGACGATTTCGAGCCGGCGGATGCGCTTGAACGGCGCAAGCCGCGTGTGCAGGTGTCTGAAGATGGAGAGCGCGGTTTCGGGCGTCCGTTCGGCGCCTGCGGTCAGCAGCACGAAGGCCTTGGGGATCGCGAGCCTGATGGGGTCGGGGCTCGGTACCACCGCGGCTTCGGCGACAAGCTCGTGCTCGAGCAGCACGCTCTCCAGCTCGAACGGGCTGATGCGATAGTCTGAGGATTTGAACACGTCGTCGGAGCGGCCGACGAAGGTGAGATAGCCGTCCTCGTCTGCGAAGACCACGTCACCACTGCGATAGAGCTCGCCTTCGGCGCCCGAGAGCTTGCCGTCGTCGCCCTGATAGCCCTGCATCAGGCCGGCCGGACGATCAGCGCCCAGCAGCAGCGCCACCTCGCCCTCCCCGGCCGGATGGCCGTCGGCATCGCTAACCTGCACGCGATAGCCCGGCAACGGCCGGCCCATCGAACCGACCTTGATCTTCTGGCCCGGCGAGTTGCCGGCAAGTGCCGTGGTTTCGGTCTGGCCGTAGCCGTCTCGGATGGTCAGGCCCCAGGCGGCCTGCACCTGGTCTATCACTTCGGGGTTGAGCGGCTCGCCGGCGCCGCAGACTTCGCGAAGGGCTACCTTGAACGAGGCCAGGTTCTCCTGGATGAACAATCGCCACACGGTGGGCGGCGCGCACAGCGTGGTGACACCGCAGCGGCCGATGGTGGCAAGCAGGCCTTTCGCGTCGAAGCGCGGCTGGTTGACCACGAACACGGTGGCGCCTGCATTCCACGGTGCGAAGAAGCAGCTCCAGGCGTGCTTGGCCCAGCCGGGAGAGGAGATGTTGAGATGGACGTCGCCGGGCTTCAGCCCGATCCAGTACATGGTCGACAGATGCCCGACAGGATAGCTTCGCTGACTGTGCCTGACGAGCTTTGGCTTTGCCGTCGTGCCCGAGGTGAAATACAGCAGCATCGGGTCGTCGGCATTGGTCGGACCGTCAGCCGCAAAACTCTCTGAAGCGTTCGCCGCCTCGTCATAGGCAAGCCAGCCATCGGACGCCTCGCCCACGACGATACGCACCACATCGTTCACGCCAAGACTCGCGAATTTCGCGACCTGGTCCTGCGCGGCCACCACCGCCTTCGCCTTGCCGCGCTCGAGGCGATCGCGCAGCTCGTCGGCGGTCAGCAGCGTGGTTGCGGGGATGACGACGACGCCAAGCTTGATCGCGGCCAGCATCGTCTCCCACAGCGGAACCACATTGCCGAGCAGCAACAGCAGATGATCGCCGCGCTTGAGGCCCTGCGCGCGAAGAAAGTTGGCAACCTGGTTGGAGCGCTTCGAGAGCGTCGCGAAGGACAGCTTCGTCTGCTTGTCCTGCGCGGCATCGACGATCCAGAGCGCGGGCCGATCCCTGCTCTCCGCGTTCGCCGCCAGCTCGGCGTCGAACCAGTCGAGCGCCCAGTTGAAGGGCGCAGGATCGGGCCAGCGGAAATCCCTGACCGCTGTCTCGTAATCCGTGCGGTGTGCGAGAAGAAACGCGCGCGCGTCCTGAAATGTCGTCATTAAGCTTTCCCGGCTAGCCCCCTAACGTGCTTGATAATTCCGGAAAAATCCACCCCGCCCTGGCCGGCTGCGTCGAAAGACTGATAGATCTCCTGCGCATGCTTGCCGAGCGGCGTCGCGGCGCCCGTCGCTTTCGCGGCGTCCTGCGCCAGGGTCAGATCCTTCACCATCAGCGCCGAGGCGAAACCCGGCTTGTAATCGTTGTTTGCGGGCGACGTCGGCACCGGGCCCGGAACCGGGCAATAGGTGGTCAGCGACCAGCACTGGCCCGACGAAGTCGAGGCGACGTCGAACAACGCCTGATGCGAGAGGCCGAGCTTCTCAGCCAGCGCAAAGGCTTCGCTCACCGCGATCATGGAAATGCCGAGGATCATGTTGTTGCAGATTTTTGCGGCCTGGCCCGCGCCGGCGCCGCCGCAATGGACGATCTTCTTGCCCATCTTTTCCAGCACAGGCTTTGCCGCCGCGAACGCGCCCTCCTCGCCACCGCACATGAAGGTGAGCGTTGCCCCCTTGGCGCCGCCGGTGCCGCCCGAGACCGGCGCGTCGACCGAGAGCACGCCGTTCTTGGCAGCGAGCGCGTGCGCGGCCCTCGCGCTCTCGACATCGATTGTGGAGCTGTCGATGATCAGCGCGCCTTTGGTCATGGCCGGCACGACATCGTTCCAAACGCCGAGCACGTGCTTGCCGGCGGGCAACATCGTGACGACCACATCGGCGCCTTTCACCGCGCCTGACGCACTGTCCGCGATGCTGGCGCCGTCGGCTTTGGCCTGGCTGCGCGAGGCCGCGACGAGGTCGAATGCCACCACCTTGTGCCCGGCCTTGACGAGGTTAGCCGCCATCGGGCCGCCCATGTTGCCGAGACCGATGAATGCGATCGTGGCCATTGTCGTTTCCTCCGCTCGTTTCGTTGATTAGTTGAACTTGAGCTCGTCGGCGCCGATCTCGGCGAAATAGGGTGCAAGCATCTTCGGCGTCACATCCTCGATCCGCGGTGGCGACCAGCTCGGATTGCGATCCTTGTCGATGACGGCGGCGCGGACGCCCTCGCGAAAATCGTCGCTGCGAAAGACCTCGTTCGCGGCGCGATATTCGCGCACCAGGCATTCTTCCAGACTTGACGCAGTGCGCGCCAGCCGCAGCAGCTTCAGCGTCACCACCATGCCACGCGGCGATTTTTCGTTGAGTGTCTTCAGCGTCGCCAGCGCAAAGTCGGAGCCGTCGCGTTTGAGCGCCGCAAAAATGTCTTCCATACGGTCGAAGCCGAACAGCGCATCGATCGCGGGCTCCTTCGCCGCCATCGGGCCGGCGGTCTCGCCAGTCGCAAAATCCCTGATCAGCTTGCTGACGTCGGCGGCAGTCGAGCCCGGGCGAACCTCGGTCAGGGCCTCACGCAACTCCGGCAATTTCACTGCCGGGACCACCCAATCGGCGAACTTCGCATGGATAGCATCCGGTCCATTCATGGTCTGACCGGTCAGGCCGAAGAACGTGCCGATCTCGCCGGGCGAGCGCGACAACAAATAGGTGCCGCCGACATCGGGGAAGAAACCGAGCCCGACCTCAGGCATCGCAAGTTTGGTCCGATCCGTAACGACCCGATGACTCGCATGCGCGGACAAGCCAACGCCGCCGCCCATGACGATGCCGTCCATGAAGGCGACATAGGGCTTAGGGAATTTCTTGATCCGGGCGTTGAGAATGTATTCCTCGCGCCACAGGATCTTGCCGAGATCACCGTTGACTTTCGAGCTCTCCCAGAGCGCCCGGATGTCGCCGCCGGCGCACAGGCCGCGCTCGCCGGCGCCTTCCAGCATGATCACGGCAACAGCGGGATCGGCTTCGAAGCGGTCGAGCGCCTTCTCGATGTCGCGAAACATCTCCAGCGTGACGGCATTGATCGCCTTGGGACGGTTCAGCCTGATAATGCCGGCCGCGCCCTCGACACGGGCGACGAGATCGCCCTCTTCCACCGAACTCATCGCGCGCCCTCGATCAACTTGCGCGCCACGATGAGCCGCATGATTTCATTGGTGCCCTCGAGGATCTGGTGCACGCGTAGATCGCGCACGATCTTCTCGATGCCGTATTCGCTGAGGTAACCGTAGCCGCCGTGCAGCTGAAGCGCTTGGTTGGCGACCTCAAAGCCAACATCGGTCCCGAAACGCTTGGCCATCGCGCAGAGCATGGTGGCGTCGGGATCCTTGCGATCCAATGCAGCCGCGGCACGCCACAGGAAGGTGCGTGCGGCCTCGAGCTCGATCGCCATATCGGCGAGCTTGAACTGCAACGCCTGGAATTCGTCCAGACGCTTTCCAAACGCCTTGCGCTCCTTCATGTAGGCACGCGCCTTGTCGAGCGCGGTCTGCGCGCCGCCGAGCGAGCACGCCGTAATGTTGAGGCGGCCGCCGTCGAGGCCTGCCATCGCGATCTTGAAACCGACGCCCTCCTCGCTCAGCCGGTTCGCGACCGGGACGCGGGCGTTCTCGAACATCACGGCGCGGGTCGGCTGCGCGTTCCAGCCCATCTTGCGCTCGTTGGCACCGAAAGAAACGCCAGGCGTCTTGCCGTCGATGACAAGCGTCGAGATGCCGCCGGGGCCATCGCCGCCGGTCCGCACCATGGCGACCAGCAGATCAGTACCGCCGGCTCCGGAGATGAATTGCTTCTGGCCGTTGAGCACGTAATGATCGCCGTCGCGCACCGCACGCGTCCGCAGCGCCGCTGCGTCGGAGCCGGCGCCCGGCTCGGTCAGGCAGTAGCTCGCGATCAGCTCCATCGAGCAGAGTTTTGGCAACCATTGATGGCGCTGGGTGTCGCTGCCGAAGGCATCGATCATCCAGCTCGCCATGTTGTGGATGGAGATGAAGGCCGAGGTGGTCGGACAACCCGTCGCCAGCGCCTCGAAGATCAGCGCCGCGTCGAACCGCGACATCGCGGAGCCGCCGACATCGTCGCGGATATAGATGCCGCCCATGCCGAGGGCGGCCGCCTCGCGCATCACGTCGACGGGAAAGTGCTTCTCCTCGTCCCAGCGCAGCGCGTGCGGCGCGATCCTCGAAGCCGCAAACGCCAACGCGATGTCGCGAACCGCGACCTGATCCTCGTTCAGAGCGAACTGCATCCCGGCCTCGCTCCTGGGAGGATTACTTCATCAGCGGGATCGAGAATTCCGCGCCTTCCTTGACGCCGGACGGCCAACGCGAGGTCACCGTCTTGGTCTTGGTGTAGAAGCGGACCGAGTCCGGGCCGTGCTGGTTGAGATCGCCGAAGCCCGACTTCTTCCAGCCGCCGAAGGTGTAATAGGCGATCGGCACCGGGATCGGCACGTTGATGCCGACCATGCCGACGTTGACCTTGGCTGCGAAGTCGCGCGCGGCATCGCCGTCGCGGGTGAAGATGGCAACACCGTTGCCGTAGTCATGCTCGGACG
Organism: Bradyrhizobium sp. CCBAU 11434; assembly: GCF_028128895.1. Taxonomy (NCBI): domain Bacteria; kingdom Pseudomonadati; phylum Pseudomonadota; class Alphaproteobacteria; order Hyphomicrobiales; family Nitrobacteraceae; genus Bradyrhizobium; species Bradyrhizobium sp. CCBAU 11434. Next base: position 776,111 of record NZ_LBJX01000011.1, on the reverse strand, counting down.
GCAGCGCCAGCGCTTCCTTGTAGTCGTGCGCGCGCACGACCGAGAGCACGGGCCCGAAGATCTCCTCCTTGTAGATCCGCATGTCCTTGGTGACGTTATCGAACAGCGAGCCGCCGAGATAGAAGCCCTTCTCGTAGCCCTGCATCTTGAAGCCGCGGCCGTCGACGGCGAGCGTCGCGCCTTCCTTGATGCCGATGTCGATGTAGCTCTTGACCTTCTCGACCGCCTCGCGCGTCACCAGCGGACCGTAGTCAGCGGACGGATCGATCGAGGTGCCGATCTTGAGCGATTCGACGCGCGGGATCAGCTTGTCCATCAGGCGATCAGCGGTGGACTTGCCGACGGGAACGGCAACCGAGACGGCCATGCAGCGCTCGCCGGCCGAGCCATAGCCCGCGCCGATCAGCGCGTCGACGGCCTGGTCCATGTCGGCGTCGGGCATGATGATGGCGTGGTTCTTGGCACCGCCAAAACACTGGCAACGCTTGCCGCTCTGGGCGGCGCGCTCGTAGATGTACTGCGCGATCGGCGTGGAGCCGACGAAACCGACGGCCTTGATGTCGGGATCGTCGAGGATGGCGTCGACCGCTTCCTTGTCGCCGTTGACAACGTTGAGGATGCCGGCCGGCAGGCCCGCTTCGATCATCAGCTCGGCGAGCAGCATCGGCACGCCGGGATCGCGCTCGGACGGCTTGAGGATAAAGGCGTTGCCGCAGGCGATCGCCGGCGCGAACTTCCACATCGGGATCATCGCCGGAAAATTGAACGGCGTGATGCCGGCGACGACGCCGAGCGGCTGGCGCATCGAATAGATGTCGATGCCGGGGCCGGCGCCCTCGGTGTACTCACCCTTCATCAGATGCGGGATGCCGCAGGCGAACTCGGCGACTTCTAGGCCGCGCTGGATGTCGCCCTTGGCGTCGGGCACGGTCTTGCCGTGCTCGCGCGCAAGCAGCTCGGCGAGCTTGTCGTAATCGCGCTGCACCAGCTCGACGAACTTCATCATCACGCGGGCGCGGCGCTGCGGGTTGGTCGCGGCCCACTCGGGCTGGGCGGCGCGCGCGTTCTCGACGGCGGCGCGAACCTCGGCCTTGGACGCCAGCGCGACCTTGGCCTGGACGTCACCGGTCATCGGCTCGAAGACGTCGGCGGTGCGGCCCGAGGTGCCCTTGACCTCCTTGCCGCCGATGAAATGTCCGATTGAACGCATGGAATGATCTCCTTGAGGCCAGCCTGTTCGCTTTGACAAATCCTATCGACCTGCATTTTATAGGATTCAAGTCTGAGATAATGCACCATAGATGTGCGAAAATGCTGGATCAAGGTAGCATCGACTGGGACGACTTCCGCTTCGTGCTGGCCATCGTGCGGGGCGGCTCGGTGTCGGCTGCGGCAAAGCAGCTCGGGGTCGACCATGCCACCGTGATCCGGCGTGTGGACCGGCTGGAGAAGCACCTTTCGGCCAAGCTGTTTGACCGGCGCAAGACCGGCTATCTCCTCACCGAATCCGGCCAGCGCGTCGCCGACAGCGCCGAAGCAATGGAATCGACCATTGTCGCCAACCAGGAGCAGGTGGGCGGCTCGGTGGCACGGCTGACCGGGACGGTGCGGATCGGCGCGCCCGACGGCTTCGGCACCGCCTTCCTGGCGCCGCGGCTCGCCCCGTTCGCCGACCGCTATCCCGATCTCGATCTGCAACTTGTGGCGACCGCAAGGCTGTTCAGTCTCTCCAAGCGTGAGGCCGACATCGCGATCAGCCTGACCATGCCGAAGGAAGGCCGCATCGTCGGCCGCAAGCTGCTCGACTACCGCCTCGGGCTTTATGCCGCCCCCGCCTATCTCGACCGCTTCCCAAAAATCGCCTCGCGGCAGGATCTGCCGCAGCACCGCTTCGTCGGCTATATCGAAGAGCTGCTGTTCACGCCTGAGCTCGACTACCTGCCGCAGGTGTCGCCGCGCATCTCGGCACGCTTCCGCAGCGCCAATCTGATCGCGCAGCTCAACGCCACGCTCTCAGGCTTCGGCATCGCGGTGCTGCCGCATTTCATGGCGAGCGATTATCCGCAGCTCGTGGCGGTGCTGCCCGAGGAGATCTCGATCACCAGGACGTTCTGGATGCTGATGCACGCCGACAGCAAGGATCTCGCGCGGATCCGGGCGGTCGCGGATTACATCGGCGAGATCGTGGAGCGTGAGCGGGCGCTGTTTGCGGGACGGTGAGAAATCGCCGGGTGGGCAAAGCGACTTGTCCGCCGTAGCTCGCAGAGCGAAGGCGGAAGCGTGCCCACGCATTTTTTGCGAACGAGAGAGATCGTGGGCACGGCGCTTGCGCGCCTTTGCCCACCCTACGGCATCTCGCCTAGTTCTGCTTCGCCCTCTTCGCAGCAGTTACCTTCGGCTCACGCTTCGCGCCCTCGAGGGCACTCTCCTTACCGGCCTTCAGCACTTCATCCGACAGCTCGCTGGAGCCGGCAATGCGCGCCAGCAGCATGGTGCCCGCCATCGTGGCCAGCGTGGCGATCGCCTGCTTGCGCGCGGCCTTGCGTGGAACGTTCGGGATGAAATCGGTCATCATCTCGACCATCTCATCGAGCTTGCCGGCAAATGCCTTTCGCGTCTTCGGGCTCTCGCGGGCGATCTCGGCGCCGAGCGCGGGGATCGAGCAGCCATGGCCGGGATTGTCGCGGTGCAGTGCAGAGAGATAGGTCTCCACGATCTGGGCAAGCTGCTTCTCGGGCGCAAGCTGATCGGATTGCTTGCGCCAGTGCTCCATCGAGCGGTCCATGGCGTAGGCAAAAGCCTCGATCACCAGCGCCTCGCGCGAATCGAAATGGGCGTAGAAGCCGCCATGGGTGAGGCCCGCCTCCTTCATCAGGTCGGCGACGCCGATGCCGTGGGCACCCTTTTCCCGAAGCCGCACGGACGCCTTCCTCACGATGCGGTCGTGGGTTTCCTGCTTGTGTTCCCTGGAATAGCGCATGCGGCTCTCATTGGATGTCGGAGGTCATCTCATAACACGGATATCAGCCGAGCGGCGCATTAATTCCCGGTAAAGATGTTGCCGACCATGGAAAAGGTTGCAGTTGCATGGACTGCGAGCGCCCCTTTACCGTCGCGGACGAAGCCCTCGGTATAGCTGGTCTGGCGCCCGAGCTTGATCACCCTGCCTTCGGCCGAGATCAGCCCCGACCGGACCGAGAGCGGACGCAGGAAGGTCATCTTCAGGTCGAGCGTCACCGACGACTGGCCGGCCTCAAGCCGAGTCGAAATCGCACAGCCCATGGCGGTGTCGAGCAGGGCGGCCGCGGTCGCCCCATGCAGAAGGCCGATGGTATTTTCGAGATCCTCGCGCGGCTCCAGTTCCATCACAATCCGGCCCGGCTCGACTACGCCCACGATGAAGCCGATCAGTTTTGCGAAGGGCGGCGGCGGCAGCCTGCCGTCGCGGATGCCAAGCATGGCGTCCATGCCCGACAGACCCATGGCCACTTTCGCGACCGGCGCCGGGACCTGCCAGTCCACGACGCGCTCGCGCCGAAGTATGGACGTAAACAAGTCGCGCTGATGGGGTTCGGTCATGGCCGCCTCTTTGTATGATATACGTCATACTATTCCACGGACTTCGCGCTGGCAACTTCGTCCTCGCCCGCTTGACAAGCGAGGCGTTTCGGCCCGGAAGTGGCGTCGACTGACGCGCCTTGCGCCCGTCCAGGAAACCTTCGAGACATCAGATGGAAATGCTCAATAACCACTGCGGCGTAACGCGCGATGCGCGCGGCGTCGTTCATGTCGCGATCTGCAACGCCGGCTCGCTGAACATTCTGGGCTCTCGTGTGACCGACGCGGTCCGGGAAGGGCTGCAAAAGCTCGCCACCGACCGCAGCATCCGCGTCGTGGTACTGCGCGGCCAAAGCGAGAAGAGCATGATCGGCGGCGCCGATATCAAGGAGATGGCCAAGCTCGACCAAAAGTCGGCCGAGGCCTTCATCAGCCGCCTGCGCGATCTCTGCGAGGCCGTGCGGCAATTCCCTGCCCCCATGATCGCGCGCATGCCCGGCTGGTGCCTCGGCGGCGGGCTCGAGGTCGCAGCCGCCTGCGATTTCCGGATCGCCGCGCATGATGCGCATTTCGGCATGCCGGAGGTACGAGTCGGCATCCCCTCGGTGATCCACGCTGCACTGCTGCCGCGCCTGATCGGCTGGGCCCGCGCGCGCTGGCTGGTGATGACCGCGGAGAACATCGATGCGTCGACGGCGCTGTCCTGGGGCCTGATCGACAAGATCGCGCCGGCGGACGGGCTGGATGCCGAGATCGAGCACCTCGTGAAGGCGCTGCTCGAATGCGGCCCCGAGGCGCTGCGGTCGCAGAAGGCACTGCTGCGGCAATGGGAGGAATTGCCGCTCACCGAGTCGGTGAACCTCAGCGTCAAGGTGTTCGGCGAGTCGTTCCTGACGGACGAGCCGACGCGACTGATGGGCGCGTTCGTGAACAGGAAGCGGTAGGCGGTCCAGCGCCAATCGGACGATCAATTCATCCGAACTACGACATTTTCTCATGCCAGGCGCGGTTGCATTTTTTGCGCCGCATCATATGATGATCATAATCTAACGGATCATCACAGGGAGTTTGTCATGGCCGAAGCCGTCGATCCCGTCGTCATCGTCTCCGCCGCCCGTACTCCGCTCGGCCGCTTCATGGGCGAGCTGTCGCCGCTTGCCGCCCACAAGCTCGGCTCGCATGTGATCAATGCAACGCTGGAACGCGCCAAGCTCGCGCCCGAGAAGGTCGACGAGGTGTTCATGGGCTGCGTGCTGCCGGCCGGCCAGGGCCAGGCGCCAGCGCGCCAGGCCGCGCGTGGCGCTGGTCTACCCGATGCCACCGGTGCTACCACGGTGAACAAGGTCTGCGGCTCCGGCATGAAGGCGACCATGCTGGCGCACGACATCATTCGCGCCGGCTCGGCCGAGATCGTCGTCTCGGGCGGCATGGAGAGCATGAGCAATGCGCCCTATCTACTCGCGAAGGCGCGCGGCGGCTATCGCGCCGGCCATGATCGCATCATCGACCACATGATGATGGACGGCCTCGAAGACGCCTATGAGACCGGCCGCTCGATGGGCGATTTCGGCGAAGCCACCGCCGAAGCCTATCAGTTCACCCGCAAGGACCAGGACGCCTATGCGATGGAGACGCTGAGCCGTGCCCGCAAGGCCGTCGAGGGAGGCGCGTTCAAGGCGGAGATCGCGCCAATCACGCTGACCGAGAAGGCAGGCCCGCGCGTCATCGCCAATGACGAGCATCCACTGAAGGTTGATCCCGCCAAGATTCCCGGACTGAAGCCAGCCTTCCGCGCCAATGGCACCATCACGCCGGCGGCCTCCTCCGCCAATGCCGACGGCGCCGCTGCGCTGGTGCTGACGAAACGTTCGCTCGCCGATCGCAACGGCCTGCCTGCCATCGCCGAGATCAAGGGCCACGCTACGCACAGCCAGGAGCCGCAATGGTTCACCACTGCGCCGATTCCGGCGATCAAGAAACTGCTCGACAAGGTTGGCTGGAGCGCAGGCGATGTCGATCTCTTTGAGATCAATGAAGCGTTTGCGGTGGTCGCGATGGCAGCACAGCGCGATCTCGGCATCCCGCGCGAAAAACTCAACATCAACGGCGGCGCCTGCGCGCTCGGTCATCCCATCGGCGCCACCGGCGCCCGGCTGATCGTGACCCTGCTGCATGCGCTCGAGGCCAACAACCTCAAGCGCGGCGTCGCGGCGCTCTGCATCGGCGGCGGCGAGGCCACCGCGATCGCGGTCGAGCGTCTCGCACACTAACCGTCGTAACGTCCGAAATTGAGGGAAGTCTGTCATTTCAGACTTCCCGATCTCGTGCCAGACTGCAACAATGACGCGGGTGTTCCGGAGCCCGCCAACCTGGATTGAGGGCAATGATCTCGAACTGGCTTTCGGCCACGCTAGGCCGTCGCAACATCCATTACGGCTGGGTGATGGTCGGCGTGACCTTCTTCGCCGCCCTGATCAGCGCGGGCACGGTCGGCGCGCCCGGCGTGTTCATCGTTCCGCTCCAGAAGGAGTTCGGCTGGAGCACGGCGGAGATCTCCTCGGCGCTCTCGATCCGTTTCATCCTGTTCGGGCTGATGGCGCCATTCGCCGCCGCCCTCCTCAACCGTTATGGCCTGCGCAACGTCACGCTGACCGCGCAGCTCATCGTCGTCTCGGCGCTGGTGCTCTCGCTCGGCATGACGCAGGTCTGGCAGCTCGTGGCGCTGTGGGGCGTGGTGATCGGCATCGGCACCGGCATGACCGCGCTGGTGCTGGGCGCGACCATCGCAACGCGCTGGTTCGCAGCGCGCCGCGGCCTCGTCATCGGCATCATGACAGCGAGCGTCGCCACCGGCCAGCTCGTGTTCCTGCCGCTGCTCGCAAGCCTGACCGAGCGCTTCGGCTGGCGGCTTGCGCTCGCCTTCGTCTGCATCATGCTCGGCGTCTCCGCGACCGCGGTCTTGCTGATCATGCGCGATCGCCCAAGTGACCTCGGCCTGCGCCCGTTCGGCGACGAAGGCACCGAGCCCCTGCCCGCGCCGCCCGTGAATCACGGCTCGATCACCTCAGTGGCGCTCGGCACGCTGCGCGATGCCTCGAAGTCGAGCGCGTTCTGGATCCTGTTTGCGACCTTCTTCGTCTGCGGCGCCTCGACCAACGGCCTCGTCCAGGTGCATTTGATTCCGATGTGCCTCGACTTCGGAATCCCGCAGGTGCAGGCGGCGAGCCTTTTGGCGGCGATGGGCATTTTCGACTTCTTTGGCACCATCATGTCGGGCTGGCTGTCGGACCGGTATGACAACCGCTTCCTGCTGTTCTGGTACTACGGCCTGCGCGGGCTCTCGCTGATCTTCCTGCCCTTCAGCGATTTCTCGTTCTATGGCCTGTCCATCTTCGCGATGTTCTACGGCCTCGACTGGATCGCCACCGTGCCGCCGACGGTGCGGCTAACGGCGCAGAAGTTCGGACCCGAGCGCGCCAATCTGGTGTTCGGCTGGATCTTCGCCGGCCATCAGCTCGGCGCCGGCGCGGCCGCCTTCGGCGCGGGCCTGTCGCGGACGCTGCTGCAAAGCTATCTGCCGGCCTTCTTCGTCGCCGGTACGCTCTGCGTATTTGCCTCGCTGATCGTGCTGACACTGTCGCGGCAGCCGAAGCCGCAAGCAAAACCGGCGATGGCCTAGTTAGCACCTGATCGTGGTGGTGGCGCCGCGCACCGCGGCGTCACCGATCCGCGAGATGATCCCGAACCGATCGGGTGGAGCGATCCCACCATTGCGGGCTGCGATCTCGACTACCTCATCATTGGCGTCAAGGACGTGCTCGGCTTTACGATGCCAAAGCCGCGCTAGCGAGAGGCTGTTCGCGACGGATCCTCACCGAGCTGCTGGCCCTGTGCGAGCCTCTGCTTGATCATCCCCATGACGGAACCTACCTCGCCGAAGGCTCTGGAGTGGGAATCGTCTCCGCCAAGATGCGTGAGGTCGAATACCAGGATTTTCTGCTGCGCCAGCGCGCTTTTGTACGGCTCATCCTGCGGATTGATATCGCCGAGGCGAGTTGTCCCTCCGGCGAGCGACTTCGATAGTTTGAGAGCCGTATCATCCTGCGACAGAAACAGGCCGATGCGGGGGCGCCGCGGCCCCAAAGCTCCGACCGCGCTGATGAACTCGTCGAAGCCGATGTCGGGCGCGACCAGCGCGACATTCTTCAGCTTCGGCACCGATCCGCCGTGCGAGGCCCTGCCCCGCAGCGCATCGAGCGTGGCCAGGCAGCCCATGGAATGGCAGACGAACGTGATCTCCTTGACGGCGGGATTGGCGTTGACGGTGTCCAGCAGCTCGGTCAATGCCGAGCCCGATCGGCCCGCGACCTTGCGATCGTGGTCGTATGACCCGAGGTTGCCGGCCCCCTGCGATGGCCAAGAAAACAGGATCGGAATGACGGGAAGCCGGCCGTCATGGACGAATTGCGCGTAGCGATACACCGCATCGTCAAAACGGTTGTTGAAGCCGTGCACGAACACCAACGTCTTGGTCAGATGTCCGGCCTTTGCCGCGCTGGATACGGCAGCGCCGAATTCGGTGCGATCCAGATAGCCCGCCGATGCGGTGACGAACTCCTTGCGCGGGTCCCCGGGAGGCGACAATGGCCACTGGATTTCACCGGCCTTGCGCGATCCATCCGGTGGAATCGACACTGTGACTTGCGCAAAAGCCATTTCGCTGGACGGCTCGCGGCTGAACATCTCGCCGGGGTCACTGCTGGATCGCGCGCGCGTCGTTCCGATCAGGATGGGGACCTGGGAGGCCGCTTCAACGGCCTCGCTGCTCGGCACCAGAACGCCCTGCAGAGGGCGCATCGAGCAGGAGGCGGAGACCAGCACCGTCAGCACGGCAGCGGCGACGTGCATAGAAGCAGCGGTACGGCCCCGAGGATGCATCCGATTCTCCTTCCGGCGCGCACAACTGGCTCCGGAGCAGTCTGACAATCGCTCGTTGCCGGCCTCGATTTTGACGCCGCCAGCGCGTGTATCCAGCAAACAAGGGCAGCTACCGGCAATTCCGATTGATCCAGATCAATCATCCGCTCCGGCAAGCCGTGCGCGGACGGCGCGATGCTCCCTTTCCCAGAACCTTGGCCCAAAGCCGCGCCTGCACGAATCCGCATGAGCCCGGAACATTCGCAGGCCGGTGCCGCAAGCGGGTCTTGATGTGCATCAAGCGATCGGGGAACATAGCAGCTAGGAATTGAAGCCTTGCAAGCCGGCGTCGGAGCGCGACATGGAAAAACATAGTCTTAAGTGTTTGATTATTGCCGGTCTTGCCGCTGGTTTCACCGCCGCGGCCCAGGCCGAAGACGTCGACATCGGCAAGGGAGAGTTTCAGTCGTCCTGCGCGAGTTGTCATGGTGTGGATGCGAGGGGCAAGGGTCCGGTCAGCGCCCAGCTGCGCGTACCGCCTGCCGATTTGACGATGCTGGCCAAGAACAACAACGGCGTGTTTCCCACGGACGCTCTTTATCAAGCCATCGATGGAACGAAAACCGTCCCCGCTCATGGCACGCGCGAAATGCCAGTCTGGGGAGAGCGATTCAATCCCATCGTCAATCTGCCTCACTATGTCGATCCTTCGTATTGGGAAAAGGCCGGTCCGGATCAAAAGCCTGAGGTCGTCGTGCGAAAGCGCATCCTCGCTGTGATCGATTATCTCAGCCGTATTCAGCAAAAATAGCACGGGCTGCATCGAGACGGCCTACCGTTCGCGCTGGGGCGCCCTCCAGAGCGGCCGCCGGGCGTTGCCTCCCACGGTCTCGCTCGGGACATATTGCCGTTAGACTTGACGGCCCAAACGTGGACAATACGACCTCAAGCGCTTCGCGCGCACAGTGCACACCAAGATGCGCCTGAGGAAACAACATGCCGACTGCCTTCCCGTCGCCCGTCCCCACCATTCCGACCGTGCCCTTGACCGCCCAGATCCGCGACGGGTTGCGCGCGATCGTGGGCGAAAAGGGGCTTATTGAGGACGAGCATGGCATGCAGCCCTTCGTACGGGACTGGCGTGGCCTGCTGGTTGGCGGCGCCGGGGCCGTCGTGCGCCCTGGCAGCACCGAGGAGGTCTCGCAAGTCGTCCGGCTGTGCCACGAGCATGGCATCGCGATCGTGCCCCAGGGCGGCAACACCGGGCTGATGGGCGGGGCGACGCCCTGGCCTGCGCACACCGGAATCGTGCTGTCGCTGGGCCGGATGAACCGCGTGCTGGACGTCGATCCCGTCGGCTATGCCATGACGGTCGAGGCCGGCTGCGTGCTGGAAACGCTTCAGGAGACCGCGGCCAGACACGACAGGTTCCTGCCGCTCAGCCTCGGTGCCCAGGGCTCCTGCATGATCGGTGGCAACCTCTCGACCAATGCCGGCGGTGTGCAGGTGCTGCGCTATGGCAATGCCCGCAATCTCGTGCTCGGGCTCGAGGTCGTGCTGCCCAATGGCGATGTCTGGAACGGGTTGCGGGCGCTGAAGAAGGACAACACCGGCTACGACCTCAAGCACCTTTTCATGGGCGCCGAAGGGACGCTCGGCATCATCACCAAGGCCGTGCTCAAGCTGTGGCCGGCGCCGAAGGACATCTCCACCGCGTGGCTGGCCGTTCGCGATCCGCGCGCGGCGCTGGAGATCCTGTCCGAGGCGCATGCGGCCTCCGAGGACAATGTCGGGTCCTGCGAGCTCTTGAGCCGCGCGGCGGTCGATCTCGTGATGCGCCACATTCCCGGCGTCCAGGATCCGCTCAAGGCGGATACGCCGTGGTACCTGCTGCTGGAATGGTCGTCCTCGCGCCCGCGACAGGACGGGGCCGATGGCATGTCGGAGAAGCTGGAGCAGTTTCTCGCCGACCAACTCGAGGCCGGTCGCGTGCTCGACGCGGTGATCGCGCAGACCGTCAGTCAATCCCGCAACATGTGGCGCATCCGGGAAGCCATGGCCGAGGCCTCCCGCGCCGAGGGACCGGGGATCAGCTACGACATCTCGGTGGCAATTTCCAGAATTCCGGAGTTCATCGACAAGGGGCTCAAGGCCGTGCTCGACATTCTCCCGAGCATTCGTCCCTATCCGCTCGGGCATATCGGCGACGGCAACCTGCATTTCTCCTTCATGGGCCCTGATGGCATGGATCAGCCGACGCTGAACCAATACACCGCCGCGATTACGCGCGCCGTGAACGACCTCATCACCTCCATGGGCGGCTCGATCTCCGCCGAGCACGGCATCGGCATCGAAAAGCTCGACCAGCTCAGCGACTACCGCTCGAAGACCGAGCTCGACATCATGCGCACCATCAAGCGCGCGCTCGACCCGCAGAACATCATGAATCCCGGCAAGGTGTTGCGGGTGTGATGGGGGTCGAGCACCCTCGCCGTTTCCTCAGCCGCGCGGGTTGACGACGGTATAGCCCCGCAGCGAACGCGCGTGCATACGTGTGGCGTGACCGCCCGAGTTGGCGTCATACGCCATCCACATGTCGCCGCCGAGAGACTGCTCGAGAACAAAGACATGCCCGCGGCGCGCCGCGACCATCCCCGGAGCCGGCGCCGCGCGCGGAAAGCGCAGCCAGTTGGATGCAAGATTCAATTCCGGCACGACATGGCCGAACACACGGATCGCGGCGCCGCAGCCACAGAACGACGACGGGCAGCCGGCGGGTCGGCCTCCGACGACGCGCTCGCCGGCAACGCTGATCGTGGTGGCCGTGGCGCCGGCATCGGTCACCGTCATTTGCGTTGAGCGATAGGCCTGCAATGACGGCCTGGGAGCCCGCTCGCGGCGCGTCTGCGCATACGCGAAATCGCACGGCATGGTGACGTTACACTCTGGCGCCTGAAGACTCCGATGGGGCCGCGCTTCCGCGGCAATGGAGCTGGCGGCAATAGCGAGACACGCAGAAACAACTTGCTTGATCATTGCAGGGCTCTGGGTTGGAGGGTCCTGCCCCGATCGGCAACAACCAATATTGGTTTGGCTGAAATGGGCCTGAAGAGCGGCGGAAAAGGGCTGCCTTTGTGTGCGATTAACCTGCGTTAACTTCCCCGCAGCCGAGCTTTACGGCCGGATCGTCATGTTCTCCGGCGGCCCCGCTTTCCGCAGCGGCTCGGCGAGGCGCGCGAACTCGCAGAGCAGCGAGCGCGTCTTGCGGGGATCGATGATCTCCTCGACCCAGAATTTTTCGGCCGAGCGGAACGGCGAGCGCAGCTTGTTGAGACGCTCCTCGATCTCTTTCAGCTTTGCTGCCTTGTCCTCGGCCGCATCGATGTCGGCGCGGTAAGCGGCCTCGATGCCGCCTTCGAGCGGCAGCGAGCCCCAATAGGCCGACGGCCAGGCGTAGCGGATCGAGAAGCGGTCGGCGGGCTGGTGCACAACGCCGGCCACACCAAAAGCGTTGCGCAGGATCACCGTGCACCAGGGCACGGTGGTCTGGTTGACCGCGGCCATGGCGCGGACGCCGTGGCGGATGGTCGCCGCCTTCTCGGCATCGAGGCCGATCATGAAGCCCGGGCAGTCCATGAGATAAACGATCGGCAGATGGAAGGTCTCCGCGAAGTCGACCCAGCGCACCACTTTCTGGCAGGCATCCGCCGTCCAGGAGCCGCCATAGTGAAAACTGTCGCTGGCGAGCACCATCACCGCCCTGCCCTCGAGCCGCGCCAGGCCAACGATGATCGGCTTGCCGAAATTGCTGGCGACCTCGAAGAACGAGCCCTTGTCGACGACCGATTCAATGATCGGCCTGACCTTGTAGACCTGCTTGCGGTTGCGCGGCACCGCCTTCATCAGCGCTTCTTCCGTGCGCTCCGGATTGTCGATGCAAGGCAGCGTCGGCGGCAGCTCGTAGACCGACGACGGCAGATAGGACAGAAAGCGCCGCGCGCAGGCAAAGGCCTCTTCCTCGGTATCGACGGCATGGTCGATCGCACCGGCCTTGGTCTGGATATCGGCGCCGCCAAGCTCTTCCTTCGAGAGGTTCTGGCCGAGCGCCTTCACCACCGGTGGCCCTGCGACGAACATCGCGGACTTCCGGGTCATGATGGAATAGTGGCTGGCGGCAAGGCGCGCCGCGCCAAGGCCCGCGACCGAGCCGAGGCCGAGCGCGACCACGGGCACGCGCGACAAATTCTCCGTCGTGAAGCGATACCAGCGCGTGCCACCGATACCGCCAGGCAGATTCGCCGCGCCCTTGGTCTCGATGGTCTTGACCGAGCCGCCGCCGCCGGAGCCTTCGATGATGCGGAAGATGGGCAGGCGGAAGTCGTGCGCCATCTCCTCCGCCATCAAGGGCTTTGCCGAAATCGACGCGTCCGCCGAGCCGCCGCGCACGGTGAAATCGTCACCGACCACGACCACGGTGCGGCCATCGACGCGCGCGCGGCCGAACACGCAGTTCGCCGGCGTCACGGTCTTCAGCTCGCCCGTGGAATCGTACTCACCGATGCCGGAGACGGCACCGATCTCGTGGAAGCTACCCTTGTCGATCAGTCTGTCGATGCGTTCCCGAACTGTCAGCCGGCCCTGGTCATGCTGTCGCTTGACCTTGTCAACGCCGCCCATCTCCCGCGCGAAGGCTTCGCGCCGGGCGAGCTCGTCGAGTTCCGTCTTCCAGTTCATTCACTCCCTCCGAACTCATCGGCTTGTTATTGTTATGCACCGATATTGCGACCGGTTTGCGCGAGATGCGGTTGTTGAAGGCATCGCCTTCGGCGCCCTCCATCAGGCTGCCAAGCGATCGGCCGAGCGCCAGCATCAGCGGCGCGACTTCGGCATGCAGACGCTGCTCGTCATACATCGCCGAGAGCAAACCGATCGTGACGACCACGAAGGTCTGGTACTGCGGCGACCAGATCGGGACCGCCAGGCCATTGATGTGCGGGCTCCACAAGCCGCAAGCCGTGACATAGCCGCGCTCGCGCAGCGATTGCCTGTTGGCCTCGATGCGGGGCCGCAGGATCTTTACAGCCTCCGGCGCTTCGCGCTCCATGTCGTTGATAAAGGCATCGCCGACTTCAGGCGCCAAGGCCGCGGTGTAGGCCGCGCCCGCCGCGGTGGAGGCCATCGAGATGCGGCTACCGGTGCCCTCGTGCAGACCGAGCGCTGAAGGCGAGCGTGCGAACTGAAGATAGACCAGATGGAAGCGATCAGGCACGACGAAGCCGACGGTGCCCGGCAACTGCTCGGCGACTTCCTGAAGTCGCTGCCGGATCATGCTGCGCAGCTGCGCGCCCTTCATCATCGAAGCGCTCATCGCTACCGCGCTCGGACCGATCCGATATTTCTGATCGCGCGGCAAATAGACGAGCTGCCCCATGCGCGTCAGCGTGTGCGTGAGCCGCGACACCGTCGAGCGCGGCAGGCCGCAGCGATTTGAAATCTCGAGATTGCCGAGCCGCGCCTCGTGGCCCTCGAAGCATCGCAACACGTCGAACGCGCGCGACACCACCTGGATGACATCACCCTCGCCGGCATCACCAGCGAGCGCACCTTGCCTGCTTAACCGCTCCGATCGTCGTCCCATGATCCCTACCGTTTGTTCCGCTCTGCGGAATTAAATTCCACTTTGTGAACGACGCTACCTCAGGCATTTTGCGACGACAACAAAAAGGCGATGGCATGCCAGAAATTAAGATCGTGACGGAGGTCGCCGGCCGCATCTGCGCAACTCCCGTGCAAGTTGGAGGAACTGTCGCCGATGGCGACGACGTTGTGGTCGTCGAGGCCATGAAGATGGAGATACCGGTAGCCTCTCCTGCATCAGGCACGCTGAAATTACTGCTCGTGAAGATCGATGACCTCGTTGCCGAGGGACAAGCGATCGCGATCGTCGCGAGCTGAGCACGCGCCATCAGCGGCTCCTCGCGGCCGCGACAATCTGGAGCAGATGATATCGGAATGGCGCGCGGCATCTTGCGTTCGGGCGCCACCACAGGAGGCCGGACGGGTTGCGTGTTCCCTGATTGCGTTGCACAAGTGAGCGATGATAGCGCAACCGTCGCATGCCTCCGCCTGGACCCGCTCGAAGCCGCCGCTGCTGCGGTTTCTCGACACATGCCTGAATGAATTCTCCGCGGAGACCTCGGGCGCGGTTGCGGACTACATCCCCGAGCTGAGCAAAGCCGACCCTGCCTATTTTGGCATCAGCCTCGCCACGCTCGATGGCCACGTCTATGAAGTCGGCGACTCCAGGGTGCCCTTCACCATCCAGTCGCTGTCAAAACCGTTCGTGTTTGCGCTGGCACTGGATCTCTTGGGCGCGGGCAAGGTCGAGAGCGCAATCGGTGTTGAGCCCTCGGGCGATCCCTTCAACTCGATCCGGCTCAATGCGGACAACCATCCGTTCAATCCGATGGTGAATGCAGGCGCGATCGCCTGCACGGGATTGATTTACGACAGCAAGGGCCCTGAGGCCTTTGAGCAGATCCGGCTTGCGCTCAGCCGCTTTGCCGGTCGCGATCTCGCCGTCGATGAGGCGGTCTACTCCTCCGAGAGCCAGACCGGCGACCGCAACCGCGCCATCGGCTATCTGCTCAAGACCAATGCGGTGATCTCGGACAATGTCGCCGGCGTCCTCGACGTCTATTTCCGGCAATGCGCGGTGCTGGTCACCGCACGCGACATCGCGGTGATGGCGGCAACGCTGGCCAATCGCGGCGTCAATCCGGTCACGAACGAACAGGTGGTGACGCCGTATGCGATTTCGCGCACGCTGTCGGTAATGACGTCGTCGGGTATGTACGACTATGCCGGCGAGTGGATCTACCGCATCGGCATTCCCGCCAAGAGCGGCGTTGGCGGCGGCATCCTGGCTGCACTCCCTGCCCGTCTCGGGCTCGGCAGCTATTCGCCAAAACTCGACAAGCATGGAAACAGCGTGCGCGGCATCAAGGTCTGCGAGGCGCTGTCCTCGCACTATGATCTGCACATGCTCAACCGCAGCGACGACGCCCGCAACGCCGTGATCGCCGACTACGATATCGGCAAGAGCCCGTCACGCCGCGTCCGCCGTCAGCAGGAGCGCGACATCCTCGCCGCGCACGAGCAAGCCGTGCGCGTGATCGAGCTGGTTGGCGTGCTGTCATTGTCGGCCGTCGACTATGTCTCGCGGCGGCTCGCCGGGCGGCCGCGACCGCAAATCGCCGTGTTCGACCTGCACCGCGTCACCTCCACGACCCGCGCCGGCGCCCGGCTGTTCGCCGAAGCCTTCGAGGAGCTCGCCGCGCTTGATGTCACCGTGGTGATCTCAGGCGTTCGTCGCGCCTCCAAGGAATGGGACACGCTGCGCGAATGGACGGCCGAATTGAAGAACGTCCGCGACTTCTACCTGCTCGACACCGCGATCGAATGGGCGGAAGACCAGATCGTCTATCGCTACGGCGGCTCGATCGACTTTCACGAGACCACCGAGCTGTCGGAGCAACCGCTACTCGACGGCCTCGGCGCGGAAGAGCTGACCGATCTTGCCTCGATCTGCACCATCAGGACCTATCAGACCGGCGCAAAGATCGTCACGACCGGCGATCCCGCCGATGCCCTGTTCTTCCTGCGCAGCGGCGCGGTGCACGTCACCCTGCCCGATGGCGTGCGCCTGGCGACGCTCACCGCCGGCATGGCCTTTGGCGAAATGGCGTTGATCGAGACCACCCGCTCCGCCGACGTGTTCGCGGACATGGCAGCGACTGCATTTGAAGTCCCGCTGAAGGACTTTGAGCGCTTTCGCAGGCAGCACCCGCGGGCGAGCGAGCGCATCATGCGCAATCTGGCGCAGCTATTGGCCGATCGCCTGATCGTTGCCAACACCAAGGTGGATATCCTGACGTCGACGTAAGCTAAGCTTAGCGGCTCGCCGCCTCGCTGATGCGCCGCTTGATCTTGGCAGCACTTGCTTTCAGCAGTTCGGACGGCTGGTGGCCGGTGGCGGCGCACAGACAGGCCCAGTAGTAAATGACATCGCCGAGCTCTTCGACGAGACCCGCCTTGTCGAGCCAGTCGTCGCGGAGCAGCTTCTTGATGTGCTCGGCGACCTCGCCGGCTTCACCGGCGAGGCCCAACCCGAGATAGGACAGCCGCTCGTTCGAGGGCTGCTCATCGACTTTCGCAATGGTTGCGGCCCAGACCGCATATTCATCGATCGTCATGGCCATTCCTCGCGGCTCGCGCCTGATCAGCCCACCACTTCGGTGACGGGCTGGAGATCGATCTCAAATGTCTCCAAGAACTTTGACGTCATGATGTAGAAGCCGATCGAGAGCTGAAGCTCGACCAGTGCCGCCGGCGTCAGTCTTGCAGCAATCGCCTTGAAGGTCGCATCCGTCGGCTTCTTCAGCTTGACGATCTCATCAGTGAAGGCGAGTGCGGCGCGCTGCGTCTCATCGAAGCAGGCTGCGGCCTGCCAGTTCTCGAGCGCCTCGTTCTGCGCGTCGGTGACGCCGACATTCTTGCCGATGCGCTTGTGCGCGATGATCTCGTACGGCGCCTCGCACAGAATCCCGGTGCGCGTGATCGCGAGCTCCCGCACGATGGGGTCGAGCTCGCCCTTGTGCCTGATGGCGCCGCCGAGTCGGCAATACTGCTCAAAATAGCTCGGCGAGTGCGCCATCATGCGGAAAATGTTGGCGTTGCGGTTCTTGTCGAGGATTTCGCGGGTGCGGTCCGACGCCTTGGACGGATCGCTGTAGTCGATACGGGCCATGATTTACCTTGAGTTTTTCCTGACGCCTTTGAGGCTTATTGTCGTTACCGGAATAAGTTCCCAAAAACTCTATTCGCAGCCCGACGCAGGAGCAACATCATCGAGTCAAATTGCCGCCGCATTGCTGATCGACCTTGGCACAGTCGATATTCGCCGCGTGGGGACACATTGCGGTGACTACTCGAGTGGGGTGTTCCGAGTAAAAACAATTGGCCGTCTGCGCGCTTACCACGCAACGATGAGTCACGCCCAAGTCTAGGGAGAAAACGGCATGAAGGAAGCCTCCAAGGGGGCGGCCTCGGAAGCGCTCGCGCATATGCTGGCGGTGATGGCAATGCTCGTCATCGCCAGCATATTGTTCTACGCGCGCTGAGTTGGAGTTTTACAGTTTTCGCCATTCCGGGGTGGCCCTCGCACAGGCCAGGCCCAGAATTCCCGTTCCAGGCTCGGTCCCATGACCGCCCCCGAATGGCGAAATCCCTTACTTCGTAAAAAACGGTACCAGCTTCCCGGCAAAAGGCCTGAAGCTCGCCGTGACCGCATCACCGATGGCCAATCCGTTGTCGCCATGGGCCATCATGCGAAATCCCTCGGCGCAATCGACCAGCAGGATATTGTAGGGCACGTGCGCGCGCGTCTCGGTCGTGGCGGCGCGGCAGACCAGCGAGGTCGCATAGACCCTGCCTTTGCCGCTGGCACGCGCCTCGCGCGGACCTGCGGTTCCACATGCGGCGCAGAAAGCGCGGTGGAAATACTGGACATGACCGCACGCGGCGCAGGTCTGGTAGGTGATGGCCTCTTCGCCCCTGGTCCAGTCGGCCAGACGTTCGCTCATCTCACTCGCTCCAGAAACATGCTGACGTGGGACGACAGCACGCCGCCGTCACCGTGCAGCAGCGCAATCGAGGCGTCCCGCACCTGGCGATTCGCCGCCCGCCCCGTCATCTGCAAATGCGCCTCGACCAGATGCGCCATGGCCCCGCCGACGCCGCAATGGCCGTAGCTGAGCAGGCCTCCATGGGTGTTGAGCGGCATCGCACCGTCGCGGCCGAAATGACCCGATCGCACGCGCGCAGCCGCCTCGCCTCGTCCAGCAAGGCCGAGGTCTTCCAGCAGCATGGCGAGTGTGATGGTGAAACTGTCGTAGATCGCGGCGTAACGCACGTCTGATATCGCCAGGCCCGTGGCCTCCTTCGCGCGCGCGATGGAGATCTCGGCGCCGAGCTCGCTTAAGCCCGGCGCGGCGGTGACGTGCTGATGCGTATGCGCCTGGGCACACCCGCGGATGCGCACGCCGGCGTCGCCGGTCCGCTCGCGACTGATGACGAACGCCGCGCCGCCGTCGGACACCGGGCAGCAATCGAGCAATTTTAACGGCATCGCCACCGGCTTCGAGGCCATGACGTCGGCAACCGAAATGGGATCGTGGAATTGCGCGCCGGGATGAGTGCAGGCGTGCGCACGCATCAGCACCGCGAATTCGGCGAGGTCTTCTTCGGTCAGGCCGTATTCGTGCATGTATCTGCTAGCAACGAGGCCATAGTAAGCGGGGATGGTCGGACCGAGCGGCACCTCGTAGTCGGGGTGGCCGACCTGTGCCAGCGCCTGGATCGAGGCGTCGCGGCTCTGGCCCGTAAGGCGATTCTCGCCGGCAACGACGAGCACGTTACGGCAGACACCCTCTTCGACAAGATGATGGACGAGCATGGTCATCGCAAGGCCGGTGGCGCCGCCGACCTGCACGGCGTGGGCGTAGGACGGGCGGATGCCAAAATGCTCGGCGAACACCGTCGCCAGCATGATGTGCGGCGAGACGGTGGAATAGCCGCAGAGGATACCGTCGATTTCCGCACGCTTGAGGCCGGCATCGTCGAGAGCGAATTGCGCCGCCTTGCTCATCAGGTCGAGCGAGGATGAGCCGTCGTGCTTGCCGAAAGGCGTGAGGCCGACGCCGGTGATGAAGCTCATGGCGCTCTCCTACTCCGGCGCCGAGCGCGTGGCGCCGTCGCGGACCATGGCAGCGATCTCGTCAGCGGAGTAGCCGATCTCGCGAAGAATCTCCGCGCCATGCTCGTTGAGGCGTGGCGCGAGGCGCACGGGTTCAGCCTCGGTCTCCGACCAGGTCGCCGTCACCTTCATGCTGCGGATTGGGCCTTCGGTTGGATGGTTGACGACCGGAAAGAAGCCGGTCGCCTCCAGATGCTCGTCGTGCAGGATCGAGGCGAGATCGTGCATCGGCATGACGGGCACATCGGCTCTGGTCAAAAGGTCGATCCACTCGGCGGTGGTGCGCGCCTCGAAGATACGCGCGAGCTCGGCATAGACGACATCGATATTGGCGGCGCGGCCGGCGAAAGTCGCGAACTTTGGATCGGCACGCAGATCGTCGCGGCCTGTCGCCTTGAAGAAATTCTCCCACTGCTTGTCGTTGTAGACGATCACGCTGAGATAGCCGTCCGAAGTCTTGTACGGCCTGCGGTCGCGCGAGAGGTGCCGGGCATAGCCGCCCTTGTCGAGCGGCGGCTCATAGGTGAGCCCGCCCATGTGATCGCCCATGACGAAACCGGCCATGGTCTCGAACATCGGGATGTCGACCCGCTGGCCGCGCCCGGAGCGGTCGCGATGCACGAGGCTGGCGCAGATCGCGCCGACGGCGGTGAGGCCGACGATGCGATCGACTAGCGCATTCGGCACATAGCGTGGCACACCGTCGCCGGTCTGAGCCATCAGCGCCGGCAGCGCGGTCGCGCCCTGGATCAGATCGTCATACGCGGGTTTAGCAGCATAGGGCCCGTCCTGGCCGAAGCCGAACACGCCGGCATAGACGAGGCGCGGATTGATCTCCGAGACGACGTCATAGCCGAGCTGCAGCCGCGCCATCGCCTGCGGGCGGACGTTGTAGACGAGCACGTCGGCATCCTTCAGCAGCCGCAGCACGGCTTCGCGGCCTGCGGGCTTCTTCAGGTCGAGGCAGATCGAGCGCTTGCTGCGATTGGTGTTGAGGAACACCGGGCCCATGCCGGTGTGCCGCATCGGGCCGATCAGGCGGGTGACGTCGCCGTCGAGCGATTCCACCTTGATGACGTCGGCCCCGTAGTCGCCGAGCATCTGGGTCGCATAGGGGCCCATCAGCACGGTTGTCATGTCGACGACCTTGATGCCCTTCAACGGCCCCATTGGTTCGCTCCCGATTGCGCGCACTCAAGATGCGCGATTTCGGTCCAGCTAAGGGGAGTAACGGCACATGCGCAAGGGCGGCCGGCGTATGGCCGCATGCGCATGGATGCAGCCGCTATTTCTTCTGGCGGGATTCGCGGATCTTCATGAGACGCTCGAGCTCGTCGTTCTGCTGGTTGATGCGGTCGGCGATGCGCGACTCGTTCTGCTCGCCGGAGGCGGCGGCAGCCTGCTCGATCAATTGGCGGATGTTGTCCTCGAGGATCGCGATGCGATCGTTGAGAGCTTCGATAGAGAGTGAATCTTCGTAGTCATTGCCCATGATGCATTCCCTGCAAATCAATCAGGAGCATTAAGGCGAGCTGAAACCGGCCCACCATGATCTAACGCAAGGAAAAGGTGGGCACGGCGCTTGCGCCTGTGCCCACCCTACAAGACCTATTTCAATGGCTCGAGAACCGAAACGTAGTTGGCGACCGCGGCGCCGCCCATGTTGAAGATGCCGCCCAGCCTGGCGTTCTTCAGCTGCATGCCCTCGGGCGCTTGCCCGGCGAGTTGCATCGCGGTCATCACATGCATGGAGACGCCGGTAGCGCCGATCGGGTGGCCCTTGGCCTTCAGGCCGCCGGACGGATTGACCGGCAGCCTGCCGTCCTTGAGCGTCCAGCCCTCCTTGATGGCGCGGGCTCCCTGCCCCCTCGGCGTCAGTCCCATCGCTTCGTACTCGATCAGCTCGGCGACGGTGAAGCAGTCATGGGTCTCGACGAAGGAGAGATCGGACAGCGTCACGCCAGCCTTCTCCAAGGCGCGTTGCCAGGCAACCGTGCAGCCCTCGAATTGGAGGATGTCGCGCTTGCTCATCGGCAGGAAATCCTGCGCATGCGCGGTGGCGCGGAAGCCGATCGACTTGCTCATCCCCTTGGCGGTCTCGGCGTCGGCCAGCACCAGCGCGGCGGCGCCGTCGGACACCAGCGAGCAGTCGGTGCGCTTCAGGGGGCCGGCGACATAAGGATTTTTCTCGCTCTCGGCGCGGCAGAAGTCGAAGCCGAAATCCTTGCGCATCTGGGCAAAGGGATTGGCGACGCCGTTCTTGTGGTTCTTGGCCGCGATCAGCGCCAGCGCATCGGACTGGTCGCCGTATTTCTGGAAGTAGGAACTGGCGATCTTGCCGAACACGCCGGCAAAGCCGCCGACCGTGTCGCCGTCCTCGGGCAGATAGGAGGCCTTGAGCAGGTTCTTGCCGATCTCGGGCCCGGGCGTGCGGGTCATCTGCTCGACGCCGACGACCAGCACGATCTTGGCGGCGCCAGCGGCGATCGCGCGCAGGCCCTGATGCACGGCAGCAGATCCCGTGGCACAGGCATTTTCGACGCGGGTCGCCGGCTTGAAGCGCAGTTTCGGGTCGGCCTGGAGCACCAGCGAGGCGGTAAAATCCTGCGCCGAGAAGCCAGCGTTGAAATGGCCAAGCACGATCTCGTCGACATCGGAGGCCGAAATGCCGGCATCGGCCATCGCCTCATTGGCGACCCGGGTGACGAGGCTTTCGACAGTTTCGGTGTCGAACTTGCCGAACGGCGTATGCGCCCATCCGACGATGCTGGCAGTCATGGTCTTCTCTCCCTGGCGGTCTCTTGCTGACCTAAGTCTTAGCCCAGGGATGGCAAGACTTCACGCGGGTTTAAGGGCCTGGAGGGTGCGCTGGCAGATGGCAGTTATGCCGGCCCAGTTCCCGGCCCTGATCTCCGCCGTCGGGCACAGCCAGGAACCGCCAACACAGACCACATTTGGCTCGGCGAGCCAGGTCGCTGCATTGGCCTCGCCCACCCCGCCGGTCGGGCAGAACCGCACATTCGGGAACGGCCCGCCAAGCGAGCGCAGGCCCTTGATGCCGCCGGCCTGCTCGGCCGGGAAGAACTTGGCGACGTCGAAGCCGTAGGACAGCGCCGTCATCAGCTCGGACGCCGTGGCAATACCGGGTGCGAACGGCAGGGAGCTATCTCCGGCGACCTTGAGGAGATCGGGGGTCAGGCCCGGGCTGATGCCAAAGGCGACACCGAGCTTCTCGACACGGGTGAAGTCGGCCGGAGTGAGAATGGTGCCGATGCCGACCACCGCATCGGGGACCTCGGCCATCATCGCCCGCGCCGCCTCGATCGCAACGGGCGTCCGCATGGTCACCTCCAGCGTGCGAACGCCGCCGGCCACCAGGGCTTTTGCCAACGGTACGGCATCCTGGATCCGCTCGATGGTGAGCACGGGAATGACGGTCGCGGCCTTGAACAGCGCGACGAGGTGGTTCTGTTGGGCAGCAGTGGGCATCTCAGGGATCTTTTCGTTGACGTGGTCGCGTTACTTCGTGGCTTGGCGCGTGGTTGCCGGCCGGTGCCGCTTCTTCGGCGGCATGGCATAGCCCGGAATGATGGCGCCGGGGTAGCAAATCACGAGGCTGGCGAGGCGATGGCCTGATTGGGCCGCCTCGACCGGATCGGAGCCGCCGAGCCGGGCCGCGATATAGGCCGCGGCAAAGCTGTCTCCGGCAGCGGTGGTATCAACGACGGGCTTCGTCATGGGTTCAGCGCGGACCTCGTGGGTACCACCGGGGTAGCGCAGCAGGCTGACGGGCTCGGCGAGCCGGAACACCAGCTCCGGCGTCGGGATGCGCGCCATCAATTGCTCGGGGCTCTCGCCGGGATAGAGCGCGAGCAGATCCTCGGCCGACGTCAGCACGATGTCGGCGGCCGCAAACGCCGCGGCAAACACCTCGCGCGCGACGTCGCGATCGGGCCAGCCGCGTGCGCGGAAATTAGTGTCGAACACGAAGCGGGTGCCGAGCAGGCGTGCGCGCTTGATCGCCGCGAACAGGCGATCGCGCCCGGCCGCGTCGTAGATCGAGAGCGTGATCGCGGAGAGATAGACGATGTCATAGCTCATCAGCGAGTTGAGCAGCTCGTCGGTCTCCGGGAGGCTCATCAGCTGCCGCGCCGCCGCGCTGTCGCGCCAGTGGAAGAACTGGCGCTCGCCGTTGGCATCGAGCTGGATCATGTAGAGGCCGGGCAGCTTCCCCGGCAGCCGCACGACACGGCGCGTGCCGACGCCCTCGGCGTTCCAAGCCGCGATCATTTCCTCGCTGAGGCCGTCGTCGCCGAGCGCGGTGAGATAGTCGACCTTGACCTCGAGCCGCGCCAGATAAACCGCCGTGTTGAGGGTATCGCCGCCGAAGCCACGCGAGTACAGGCCACCGCCCTGCCCGGCAGACTGGCCGCCCTGGGCCTGCCGAAGCTCGACCATGCATTCACCGATGCAAGCCACGCTCGCCATCGTCATATCCACGCTGTTCGTCTGATAGCTCAGGCGACGAAGTTGCCGCCCAGCTCGTCTTCGATGTGAATGCGGATGATATCGTCGAAATTCTTCTCGGCGGTGGTGAAGCCGAGCTCGAGTGACCGCTTTGCGTTGAAGTTGCGCGGCCAGCCACCGACGATGCCGCCGATGAAAGGATCGGGCTCACGCTTGATGCGGGCAGCAACCTTCTCGCCGGCGACGCGCTTCAAGGCCGCGATCTGCTCGCCGACGGTCGCCGACAGGCCCGGCATCGTCAGATTGCGGCGGGGACCGACCGTGGCGAGGTCCATGGTGCCGGCGTGCAGCAGGAAGCCGACGGCCGAGCGCGGCGTGGCGTGCCAGTGGCGAACGTCCTCGGACACCGGAAGGATCGCTTCCTTGCCGGCCAAGGGCTCGCGCAGGATGTTGGAGAAGAAGCCCGATGCCGCCTTGTTGGGCAGGCCGGGCCTGATGCAGATGGTCGGCAGGCGGATGCCGATGCCGTCGAGGAAGCCGCGGCGGGAATAGTCCGCGAGCAGCAACTCGCCGATCGCCTTCTGGGTGCCGTAGCTGAGCAGCGGGGTGTGGAAGAATTCGTCGCCGATCGCATCCGGGAACGGCGCGCCGAACACCGCGATCGAGGACGTAAACACCACGCGCGGCTTGTAGCCGCCGCCGACCAGCCTGACAGCATCCAGCAGCATCCGCGTGCCGTCGAGATTGATGCGGTAGCCCTTGTCGAAATCGAGCTCGGCTTCGCCCGAGACGATGGCGGCGAGATGGAAGATCACGTCGGGACGGCCGGCGATCAGCTTCTCGGCAGCGCCCGGCACGGCGAAATCGCCCGAGACGGTCTCGACGGCAAAACCTGATTTCTCCGGCTTTTTGGGCTCGACCACGTCGTGCATGGTCAATTTGGTGATGTCGCTCTTGCCGAGACGGCCGTCGCGCAAGAGACGTTCACACAATTTGCGGCCGACCATGCCGGCGGCGCCCAGAACCAGAATGTGCAAGAGCCTACTCCTTCTTATTGGCCGGAACGCGCCGCTCTTGAGACATGTTGGCGCGTTCTCAGGCAGGCCCCGCTGGTCATTCCTTCACGGCGCCGGTCATTGCCGACACATAGTACTCTACGAAGAAGGAATAAAGGATAACTACGGGGACCGAGCCGGTCAGGGCCGCCGCCATCAGGGCGCCCCAATGGTAGACGTCGCCATTGACGAGCTCGGTGATGGCGCCGACCGGAATGGTCTTGTTCTCCGAGGAGGAGATGAAGGTCAGCGCGTAGATGAACTCGTTCCAGGACAACGTGAAGGCGAAGATGCCGGCGGAGATCACTCCCGGCAGAGACAAAGGAAGCGTGATCTTGACCAGGATCTGCAGCCGCGTGGCCCCGTCGATCAGCGCGCATTCCTCCAGCTCATAGGGAATGGTGCGGAAATAGCCCATCAGCAGCCAGGTGCAGAACGGGATCAGGAAAGTCGGATAGGTCAGGATCAGCGCCAGATTGCCGTCGAACAGGCCGAGCTGGAACACGATCGCGGCGAGCGGAATGAACAGGATCGAGGGCGGTACGAGATAGCCAAGGAAGATCGCAAGGCCGACATAACGCGACCCCTTGTAGCGCAGACGCTCGATCGCATAGGCGGCGCAGACGCTGGCGAACAGCGAGATGAAAGTTGAGGACACCGAGACGATCACCGTGTTCCACATCCACAGCGGATAGTCGGTCTCGAAGAACAGTTTTGTGATGTGCTCGAACGTCGGATGTACGATCCAGAACGGATTGTACTTCTCGTAGTCGTACATCTCCGCGTCCGGCTTGAAGGTCGCGACCGTCATCCAATAGAACGGAAACAGCAGGAAGACGACGATCAGGCCGAGCGGAAGGTAGACGCGGAGAAACTTCCGCGGAAAACGTTCGAGGTAGTCCATTCCGACGCTTTGGTCGTCCGCGGTGCTCATGGTCAGTCCCTTCCGCCTTGCTGCCAGCGGGAGCGCTGAAGCCCGAAGAAGCTCAACAGGATCGCCGCAACCAGGAACGGGATCATCGCATTCGAGATCGCTGCGCCCTCGCCAAGATTGCCGCCGGTGATGGCGCGCTGGAACGACAGCGTCGCCATCAGATGCGTGGCGTTGATCGGACCGCCGCGCGTGATGGTGTAGATCAGCTGGAAGTCGGTGAACGTCATCAGCACCGAGAACGTCATCACGACAGCGATGATCGGCGACAGCATCGGCAACGTGATGTGACGGAATCGCTGCAGATTGGTGGCGCCGTCAAGATTAGCGGCCTCGTAAAGCGAGGGAGAGATGGTCTGGAGTCCGGCGAGAAGCGTAATCGCAACGAAGGGCACGCCGCGCCAGATGTTGGCGACAACCACCGACCAGCGCGCATTCCACGGATCGCCGAGGAAGTCGATGTAGCGCGTGATCAAGCCGGCCTTGATCAGCACCCAGGAGATGATCGAGAACTGGCTGTCATAGATCCACCAGAACGCGATCGCCGAGAGCACCGTCGGCACCACGAAGGGCAACAGCACGATAGCCCTGATCATCGACTTGAACGGCAGCCGCTCATTGAGCAGCAGCGCCAGGTAAAGACCGATCGCAAATTTCACGATGCTGGCGGCCACGGTGTAGAAGATGGTGTTGAACACCGACAGCCAGAACACGGAGTCCTTCGCCAGCGAGACGAAGTTTCCGAAGCCGATGAAGCGCCCGACCCCGCCGATCTTGGTGTCGGTCATGCCGAGCCACAGGCCGAGCACCAGAGGGTAAGCCAGAAACAGAATGAGGATGGCGATTGCCGGCACCATGAACATGGCGCCCAGGAAGTTTCGGCTTTCGAACGCCCTGCTCCACAAACTGCTGCGCTTGACCTGCGCAGCGGCGGGCTCGGCGATAACGGCCATGTCGGACTCCCCTTCAAGAACGACAACGGCGGCGCCCAGCAAACCGGGCGCCGCCGAGGTGGTAGCAGATCAGACCTGGTAGTAGCGCTTGGCGCGCTCGGCGGCGCGCTTTGCTGCTTCCTGCGGCGTGGCCTGTCCAGAGGCGGCTTCGGCGAACATATCGACCACGACGAAGTCGCCCATGACGGCGGCCGAGGCGTAGCCGAGATCGCCGGCATAGCCGTTGTCGCGGCAACGCTTCAGGCAGTCGCGATACGGCGTGATCTTGGGATCGGAGGTCCACACCGGATTGTCATTATAGGCCGGAAGCGGCGGCGAGACGTAGCCGTTGGAGGCGACCTCCCACGCGTCGTAGTTCTCCTTATCCATCATGAACTTGATGTATTCCTTGACCGCCTTCGGATACTTCGAGTGCTTGTAACCGTAGTAGACGAGGACGTTCTGCTGCTCGGTCGGCACGCCCACGGGCCCGATCGGCATCGGCGCATGGTCCATGTCCTTGGCGATCTCCTGCTGCTTCGGATCGGGCGAGGTCTTGCCGACGGTCCAGATCGAGATGCCGTTCAGGGTAAGGCTGAGTTCGCCGTTGAGGAAGGCCTTGTTGTTGTTCGAGTCGTTCCACGACAGCACGCCCGGAATGAACGTCGCGTAGAGTTGCTTGACGTATTCGAGCGCCGCAATGGTCTCCGGCGAGTCGATCACGACCACGTTCTTGTCGTTGACGACCTTGCCGCCGAACGCCCACAGCGCCCACTGGCACCAGCCGTTGGCATCGCCCGTGGCATGGCCGAGCGCGAAGCCGGCCGGCGTGTTGTTCTTCTTCAACGCCTGACACAGCTTGAGGAAGCCGTCGGTATCCTTCGGAAATTGCTCGAAGCCCGCAGCCTTCATGTGGCTGATGCGGTAGTTCAGGCAACCGCCGGTCGCGCCCTGCGGAATGGCGATCCAGCCATTGCCCTTCTTGCCGTAGCGCTCGGCAACCGGATACCAGCCGCCATATTGCTTGCCGAGATAGTCGGCAACGTCGGTGACGTCGATCAGCTTCTCCGGGAATTTGAAGGGATCGTCGAGCGTGCCGATGATCAGGTCCGGACCCGCGCCGACATTGGCGGCGACCGCGGCCTTGGGGCGGATGTCTTCCCAGCTCTCGGCCTCGAGCTTCACCTTGATGCCGGTCTTCTCGGAAAACTTCTTGGTCTGCTCGGCGAACTTGTCGAACTCGGCCTGGATGAACTGCTTCCAGCGCAGCACGCGGATCGAGGCGTTAGGCTCCGGCGTGTTGGTCCACTCCGCAGCCCGGACGGGGACGATCCCCGGGCCAGCCAGCAACGCTGCGCCGCCCAGGCCGGCTTTAAGCACACTTCGCCTGTCGAAATCGCTCATCGTTCTCTCCCTGATTTTTTAATTGTATTTGGTCGTTCTGAAGTCGCTACAGGCGTTTGCCTGTCGCCTCGTCAAACAAGTGAATCACGTCCGGATCGGGCTTCAGCTTGACCTTGTCGCCCGGGTTGAACTGGTGACGTTCGCGGAAGACCGCGACGACCTGCTCGCCACCGACCTTCGCAAATACCTGCGTCTCCGAGCCGGTCGGCTCGACCACGACGATCTCGGCGTCGGCGCCGTCGTCGGCAATGGTGAAATGCTCGGGACGGACGCCGTAAACGACGGGCTTGCCGTCCGAGGCAGCCGGCGCGCTCTTGAGCGGCAGCTTGACGCCGTTCGGTCCCTCGAAGGTGGCAACGCCGTTGACGCGGATGTGCCCCTTCAGGAAATTCATGGCCGGCGAACCGATGAAGCCGGCGACGAACTGGTTTTCCGGCTTGTCGTAGAGCTCGAGCGGCGTGCCCATCTGCTCGACGATGCCGTCATGCATCACGACGATCTTGTCGGCCATGGTCATGGCCTCGATCTGGTCGTGGGTGACGTAAACGGTGGTGGTCTTGAGCCGCTGGTGCAGCTCCTTGATCTCGGTCCGCATGGCGACGCGCAGCTTGGCGTCGAGGTTCGACAGCGGCTCGTCGAACAGGAACACCTGAGGATCGCGCACGATGGCGCGGCCCATGGCGACGCGCTGGCGCTGGCCACCTGAGAGCTGGCGCGGATAGCGGTCGAGCAATGGCGTCAGTGCAAGAATCTCAGCGGCGCGCTTGACGCGCTTGCTGATCTCGTCCGAGCCGGCATTCCGCAGCTTCAGCGAGAAGCCCATGTTCTCGGCGACGGTCATGTGCGGATAGAGCGCGTAGTTCTGGAACACCATCGCAATGTCCCGCTCCTTGGGCTGGACATTGTTGACGACGCGGTCGCCGATCGAGATCGTGCCTGATGTGATGTTCTCGAGGCCTGCGAGCATGCGCAGAAGTGTCGACTTGCCGCAGCCGGAGGGGCCAACCAGGACGACAAACTGGCCGTCCTCGATCGGGATCGAGACGCCGTGCAGGACTTCAAAATTGCCGAACGATTTCCGCACGTCGCGGATTTGCACAGACGACATCTAGCTCCCTCCTTCGACTTAGACGACGCAACTGGCGCGCCGCCACCGTCTTGTTTTTCTGAACTTCGCTGACCTGAAGCCCTCTTAACAGGCGACATTGTCAGCAGTTTGTGCGGGTTTGGCAATTTGTCTTTGGTTAGTCGCTGCTGGTAGCGCTGTCAACGATCCTTTGTTTGCGGGATAGGCTGTGTTAAGAGCAACAAATGGGTCGAAAGCGCACCAAGTCTGGCAAGATTCGGCTGGCGGAAGTCGCCGAGCTGGCCGGCGTCAGCCCGATCACGGCGTCCCGCTTCTTCCGCAATCCCGAGGCGCTGTCGGTCGCCAAGCGGACGCGGGTCGAAAGCGCGGCCCGGGAGCTCGGCTATGTGCCCAACCTTGCGGCACGGGCGCTGGCTTCGCAGCGCACCGAGGTGATCGGTGTCTTGATTCCGTCACTGACCAACAACGTGTTTTCCGATGTGCTCCGCGGGATCTACGATGCGTCCGAAGGCAGCCGCTATTCGATCCAGCTGTCCAACACGCGCTACTCCATTCTTCAGGAGGAGAAGCTGCTGCGCCTGTTCCTGGCGCAGAAGCCGGCGGGACTGATCGTCACGGGCATCGACCAGACCACCGAATCCCGCGCGATGCTAGAGGCGGCTGACTGCCCAATCGTGCAGATCATGGAGATTGGGCCCAATCCGGTCGACATGATGATCGGCTTTTCCCATTATGATGCAGCGCGCGCAGCAATTGCGCATTTGTTCGCACAGGGCCACCGCAGGATCGGCTTCGTAGGCGCCCGCATGGATCCCCGGGTGCAGCGCCGGCTCGACGGCTATGCCGCAGCCATGAAAGACGCCGGCCTGTTCGACCAAAGACTGATCGTGACGACGGCGACGCCGACCTCGGTGACGCTGGGTGGCGCGCTGTTTGCCGATCTGATCGCGCGCGAGCCTGACATCGACGCGGTGTTCTGCGCCAATGACGACCTTGCGCTCGGCGTTCTCTTCGAATGCCGCCGCCGCGAGATCCCGGTCCCCGATCAGATCGCAATCGTCGGCTTCAACGACCTCGAATTCATGGCCTCCTCGGTGCCGACGCTGACGAGCGTGCGGACCAACCGTTACGAGATGGGCAGCACAGCTGCCGCGATGCTGATTGAGGCGATCGAGGGAAAGCGTCCCGAAAAGCCCGTGCTCGATCTCGGCTTCACGGTCATCGAACGGCAGAGTTCACAAGCACAACGGCCGACGGCGAGCCCCCGCGCGGGTGAATGGGCGCCCGCCGTACAAAATGATAGCGTTACCAACGACCCGTGAGTAATATCCCAACGATGAGGAAATGTTCGCCAGCAGGCGGGCCGTCTTTACTTGCTCGCACTGCCGGGCAGCGCACCGATCGACATCCCAAACGTCGGCCCGTGCGTTTGCATTGAAGGAGAAACCCATGACAAAAAAGCCAACCAATGGGCACGCGCCCGCCGGCAACGGCACCCGCCGCCATCTGCGCTCGCAGGACTGGTTCAACAATCCGCATAATCCGGGCATGACCGCGCTCTATATGGAGCGCTACCTGAATTTCGGCCTCACCCGTGCCGAGCTGCAATCCGGCAAGCCGATCATCGGCATCGCCCAGACCGGCAATGACCTGTCGCCCTGCAACCGCCACCATATCGAGCTCGCCCACCGCGTCCGCGAAGGCATCCGCGAGGCCGGCGGCATTGCGATGGAGTTCCCGACCCACCCGATCCAGGAGACCGGCAAGCGCCCGACGGCGGCGCTCGACCGCAACCTGGCTTATCTCGGCCTGGTCGAGGTGCTCTACGGCTATCCGCTCGACGGCGTGGTGCTGACCACCGGTTGCGACAAGACCACGCCGGCCTGCATGATGGCCGCTGCGACTGTCAACCTGCCTGCGATCGTTCTGTCGGGTGGCCCGATGCTGAACGGCTGGCATGACGGTGAGCGCACCGGCTCCGGCACTATCGTCTGGAAGTCGCGCGAGCGGCTCGCCGCCGGCGAGATCGACTATGAAGAGTTTATGGAGATCGTGGCCTCCTCGGCCCCCTCGGTCGGCCACTGCAACACCATGGGCACGGCCTCGACCATGAATGCGCTTGCAGAAGCACTTGGCTTCTCGCTGCCGGGCTGCGCGGCGATCCCGGCGCCCTATCGCGAGCGCGGCCAGATCGCCTATGAGACGGGCAAGCGCATCGTCGATATGGTCTGGGAGGATCTGAAGCCCTCGGATTTCCTGACCCGCAAAGCGTTCGAGAACTGCATCGTGGTAAATTCGGCCATCGGCGGCTCGACCAATGCGCCGATCCACATCAACGCGCTCGCGCGCCACATCGGCGTCGAGCTCTCAATCGACGACTGGCAGAAAGTCGGTCACGACGTGCCACTGCTCGTCAACCTTCAGCCGGCCGGCTTCTATCTCGGCGAGGAATTCCATCGCTCCGGCGGAGTGCCCACCGTGATTCGCGAACTCGTGAAGCACAAGCGCATCCATGAGGACGCGCTCACCGTCAACGGCCGCGGCATCGGCGAGAACTGCGCAAGTGCGCCCAAGCCCGATCAGGATGTGATCTGGGCCTACGACAAGCCGATGGTGAAGGATGCCGGCTTCCTTGTGCTGCGCGGCAATCTGTTCGATTCCGCGATCATGAAAACCAGCGTGATCTCAAAGGAGTTCCGCGAGCGCTATCTCAGCAACCCGAAAGACCTGAACGCGTTCGAAGGACGCGCGGTCGTGTTCGAGGGGCCGGAAGATTATCATGAACGGATCGAGGATCCCGCGCTCGGGATCGACGAGCATTGCGTGCTGTTCATCCGCGGCACCGGCCCGATCGGTTACCCCGGTGGCGCCGAGGTCGTGAACATGCAGCCGCCGGCCGCGCTGATCAAACGTGGCATCCTCGCCCTGCCCTGCATCGGCGACGGCCGCCAGTCCGGCACCTCGGGCTCGCCCTCGATCCTGAATGCCTCGCCGGAAGCGGCCGCCAATGGCGGGCTCGCGATCCTCAAGACCGGGGACAAGGTCCGCATCGACCTCAACAAGGGCAGCGCCAACATCCTGATCACGGACGAGGAGCTGAAGAAGCGTCACGCCGACCTCAAGGCCGCCGGCGGCTTCAAGCATCCGCCGAACCAGACGCCGTGGCAGGAGATCTATCGCAACACCGTCGGCCAGCAATCGACCGGCGCCTGTATGGAGCTCGCCACGCGCTACCAGAACGTCGCCTCGGCGTTTGGCGTGCCGCGGGATAATCACTAGCAGCCACACCGTCATTGCGAGCGAAGCGAAGCAATCCAGAGATATCTCCGCGGAGACAGTCCTGGATTGCTTCGTCGCATCGGTGCAAAATTGCTCCGCAATTTTGTCACGAGCTCCTCGCAATGAGGTGGGGTTGGCATTCGAATGAACACAAGGGAGAAAAACAACATGGCAGACCGCCTCAAGGGCAAGCGCGCCGTCATCACGGCCGCAGCGGCCGGCATCGGGCGCGCATGCGCCGTTGCGTTCGCACGTGAGGGCGCGACCGTCATCGCAACCGACATCAACGAGGCCGGCATCGCAGGCCTGACCAAGGAAGGCATCGCCGAGGTCGCCAAGCTCGACGTCCGCAACACCGCCGACGTGAACGCCTTCGCCAAGCGTGTCGGCAAGATCGACATCCTGCTCAACGCAGCCGGCTTCGTGCACCACGGCAGCATCCTGGACTGCTCGGAAGAGGATTTCGATTTCTCGTTCGACCTCAACGTCAAGTCGATGCACCGGACCATCAAGGCCTTCCTGCCCGACATGATCGCAGGCGGCGGCGGCAGCATCGTCAACATCTCGTCCTGCGCGGCGCTGCGGCCGCCGGCGAACCGCTACGTTTACAGCTCATCGAAGGCAGCGGTGTCGCTGCTGTCGCGTGCAGTGGCGCTCGACTTCATCACCAAGGGCATCCGCTGCAACTCGATCTGCCCCGGCACCGTCGAGACCCCCTCGATGCTCGACCGCGCGGCCGCGCAAGGCCCGCAGGGCAAGGAGATGTTCATCTCGCGCCAGAAGATGGGTCGGCTCGGCACGGCCGACGAAATCGCCAACATGGCGATCTATCTCGGCAGCGACGAGAGTGCCTTCACCACTGGCGTCGACCTCGTCGTTGACGGCGGCTACATGCTCTGACGTCCACCCGGATCACATCTGATGAACAAGATTGATCTCAACGATCGGGTCGCCGTCGTCACCGGCGGCGCGCAGGGCTTTGGCCGCGCCATCACCGAACGTTTCGTCGCCTCCGGCGCCCGGGTCGCGATCTGGGATTTCGACTCAGGCTTGGCCGAGAAAACCGCCAAGGACATCGGCGACAACGTTCGCGCCTTCAAGGTCGATGTCACCGACACCGCAGGCGTCGAGCAGGCCCGCGATGCGACGCTGGCCGCCTTCGGCAAGATCGATATCCTCGTCAACAATGCCGGCATCGCCGGCGTCAACAAGCCGGTCTGGGAAACCGACCTCGAGGAATGGCGCAAGGTGCTGCGCATCAATCTCGACGGCCCCTTCATCGTCTGCAAGGCGATCGTGCCTGTGATGCTCGAGCAGAAATACGGGCGGATCGTGAACATCGCCTCGATCGCCGGCAAGGAAGGCAACCCGAACGCCGCGCACTATTCCGCCTCCAAGGCCGGCCTGATCGCGCTGACGAAGTCGCTCGGCAAGGAGCTCGCCGCGCATGACATTCTCGTGAATGCAGTCACGCCGGCCGCGGCCAAGACCGCGATCTTCGACCAGATGACGCAGCAGCATATCGATTTCATGCTGTCTAAGATCCCCAAAGCGCGCTTCGTGCTGGTCGAAGAGCTCGCCGCGATGGTGAGCTGGCTTGCATCTCAGGATTGTGGCTTCTCGACCGGCGCGGTCTTTGATATTTCCGGGGGACGGGCGACCTACTGAGCCATTGGCCGCCCCAAGGGGACTCTGAAGGGGCGGACCATGCAGCTCAGGCGACGCGATTTTGTGAAGCTCGCAGCGGGCGCAGGCGCGCTGTCGCTATTTTCGCATCCTGCAATCGCGCAGCTCGCGCCGAACCCGCCAAGCATCCGCCCGCCCTCGCCGGCCGAACGCGCAGCGATGGGCCGACTGGCGCAGACCTTCATGGGCAAATACGACGTGCCGGGGCTCTCCTTTGCGATCGGTTATGCCGGCGCGATCGTGCACCAGGCCGCCTTTGGCGTGGCCGATCGCGAGCAGAACGAAGCAACGACGCCGCAGCACCTGTTTCGCATCGCCAGCGTCAGCAAGATGATCACATCGGTCACGCTGTTCCGGCTGATCGAGGAGAACCGCGTCAAGCTCGGCGACCGCGTGTTCGGCCCCGGTGCGCTGCTCGGCACCGATTACGGCGCGCCGCCCACCTCGCCCGGCATCGACCAGATCACGCTCGAGCATCTCCTGACACACACCGGCGGCGGCTGGACCAACGACAACCACGATCCCATGTTCACGCATCCGCACATGGATCATGCGCAGCTGATCACCTGGACGCTGGCCAACCGGCCGCTGGACCGTCCGCCGGGCCAGCACTACGCCTACTCGAATTTCGGCTATTGCGTGCTGGGCCGGGTGATCGAGAAGCTTACCGGCCAGCGCTACGCCGAGCATGTCCGCGCCGAAGTGCTCGGCCGTTGCGGCGTCAACGACATGACGCTCGCAGGCAACACTCGCGATCAGCGCCAGGCGGGCGAAGTCGCCTATTACTGCAAGGTCGAAAGTCCCTACGAGATGAACGTCCACCGCATGGATTCCCATGGCGGCTGGATCGCGACGCCGACCGACCTCGTGCAATTCCTGATGCATGTCGACGGCTATGCACGGCCGGCGAACATTTTGCGGCCGCACACCATCCAGACGATGACATCAGCGCCGAGCTACAGCCCTGATTACGCCAAGGGTTTCTGCATCAACAAATCAGACAATTGGTGGCACAATGGCAGCCTGCCAGGCACCAGCACCATTGCGGTCAGAACCCATGGCGGCTTCTGCTGGGCCGCCTTCACCAATGTCAGCCGGCCGAACACCAACATGGATGGCGACCTCGATGAGCTCAACTGGAACATGGCGCGGCAAGTCAGCGAATGGCGGGTGGCATGATTAGAGAAGGTGGATGCCTGTGCGGCGCGGTGCGGTTCAAGGCGGAGGGCGAGCCGCTGAACGTGCGCATCTGTCACTGCCGCATGTGCCAGAAGGCGATGGGCTCGCCCTATTTCGCCCGCGCCCAGTTCGACCAGAAAATGCTGACCGTCGAGGGAGACACCGGCCGCTATAAGTCGTCCGAAGCGATCGATCGCGTGTTCTGCAAGACCTGCGGCACGCGGCTGTTCTCCTGGCGGCGCAACGGCACGCTGGCAGGCGTCGCACTCGCGACCTTCGACGACCGCAATGCCTTCGCACCGACCGAGCACATCTGGGTCTCGGAAAAGCTCGCCTGGGTGAAGCTCGACGACGGCCTGACGCAATATCAGGGAACGATCCCGGCGTGATCTTAGGGGCGGCTTGAAGCAGACAGGCCGGCGGCCTCAACGCGCCGTCCAGCCGTCGTGGCGAGCCAGATCCCGGCGAACACCGCGACGATGCCGGCGGCGAGATTCCAGCGCAGCGGCTCATGCAGCAGCCAGGCGCCGACCAGCGATGCCGTGATCGGATTGACCGTCACCGAGATCGCCACGCGCGTCGGCGTGGTCCGCTCCAACGCGAAGGCCCAGAGATAGAAGGTCAGCGCCGCACCAAATGCGCCGAGATAGAACGTCGCGAGCCATTGCGACCTGCCGAAATCTGCGACGGGTGCGAAACTGCCACGGACGCTCGAGAGCACGATGAGACAGGCAGCGCCTGCGGCCATGCTCATGGTCGTGAAGGCGATCGGGCTGGAGCGCCGGATCACCGGCTTCGACCAGATGCCGTACAGTGCCATGCACAGTGCAGCCGCCATCATCAGGAGATCACCGCGCCAGGCGCCTGATGGCGCCGAACTGAGGTCGGTGAGCAGCGCGACGGCAACACCAAGCGTCGCCACCACGACACCGATCGATTTGCGCCAGCTCAGGGCCTCGCTGCCGAGGGCGGCGCCGATCACCAGCGACAACAGCGGCAGCGTCGACAGCGCGAGCGCACCGCGCGCGGCCGTCGTGAAAATCAACGATGCATTGAACAGGATCGGAAACAGCGCGAAGAACAGGATGCCGAGCCCAATAGCAACAGCCCAGTCGCCTCGCGCCGGCCAACGATCGCCTCGCAGCAAGGTCAGCGGCAGCAGCAGCAAAAAGCCGATGCCGAACCGGAACGAGCCGATCGCCAGCGGATCGATACTGCTCACGAGATAGCGCGTCGCGCCGATCGAGGTGCCGCCCAGCGCACTCGACAGCACTGCGGCCAGAACGCCAAAAATCTCGCCCACAATTCCTCCACTCGGACAGGTCGACGAACAGCATACGGGGCGTGCCAAAACTGGGAATGGAATTTCCGTCATGCTGGGATAACGTTCCATCATGACCGCGTCCGATCTCGATCCCGATTTGCTGAGGGCTTTTCTCGCCGTCGCCGAGCATCGCTCGTTCACGCGCGCGGCCGACCAGCTCAACCGGACCCAGTCGGCGGTGAGCGTGCAGGTCAGGCGACTTGAGGAGCGGCTCGGCACAAAGCTGTTTCAGCGCAATCGCTCCGGCGTCGTGCCGACCGCGCCGGGCCAGGAGCTGCGCGCCTATGCGCAGCGAATCCTTGCCCTTCATGCCGAGGCAGTCGGTGCTCTGCATGGGCGCAAGCCGGAGGCCGTCATCCGCCTCGGCGTGATGGACGATTATGGCACGATCGTCATTCCGCCGCTGCTGGCGGACTTTGCCAAAAGCCATCCGACTGTCAGGGTCGAGGTCGAGACCGGACTGACCGCGACCATGCCGGCCCGGCTCGGCGAGGCCTATGATCTCGTTATCGCCATGCATCCGGAAGGGCGCGGCGGTGGTGAGCTGTTGCGGCGCGAGCAGGCCGTCTGGGCGGCCGCCGCCTCTTGTCGCGCCGTGGCGGACGACACCCTGCCCGTGGCGCTCTACCCGCGCGGCTGCCTGTTCCGCCAATGGGCCACCGAGGCGCTTGATCACGCCTACCGGCCCTGGCGGCTCGCCTTTGTCAGCCGGACGCTGGCAGCGGTGGAAGCGATCGCGGCGCAGGGCCTCGCGGTCACCGTAGTGAAGGCAGGCACCCTGCCGCCTCGCCTGCGCACTCTCGGCCTGCGCGATGGTCTGCCGCCGCTGCCCGCGGCGGACATCCGCCTGCACCGCGCGCGCAAGTTGCCTCGCCCGGCGGCGCTGCTCGCCGATCATTTGCAGCGTGGCATTTCGGAACCGGCCACCCTATGTTGAGCTGAAGCGTTGCTGCACCGCCGGTTTGGCCGGGTCGTCTGCAAGGCGACAGGCACATACGGGCAAGATACGACGTGAACATTTCCTTCTATGATCTCTCTGTGTGGGTGCTGCCGCTGGTGCTCGCCATCACGTTCCATGAAGCCGCGCACGGCTTCGTGGCGCACCGGCTCGGCGACAACACCGCCTGGCAGCTCGGCCGCGTCAGCTTCAACCCGCTCCGCCATATCGACCCGTTCGGCACGCTCATTTTGCCGGCGATGCTGCTGTTCGCGCATTCGCCGTTCCTGTTCGGCTATGCCAAGCCCGTGCCGGTGAATTTTCGCAAGCTCAACAATCCGAAGATGGACATGGTCTGGGTCGCCCTCGCCGGCCCCATCACCAACATCCTACTGGCGCTGCTCGCGGGCCTCGCGCTCCACGTTTTGCCCTGGGCGCCGGCAGGCTCAGCGCAATGGATCTTTGACAATCTCAAGAATGCGCTGCTGATCAACGCCGTGCTGGCCGTATTCAACATGATGCCGATCCCGCCGCTCGACGGCGGACGGGTCGCGGTCGGGCTGTTGCCCCGGCCGCTCGCTTTGCCCCTGTCCCGGCTCGAGCCGTTCGGCATGCTGATCCTGATCGCGCTCCTGATCCTGTTGCCGCTGGCGGGTTCCCAGTTCGGTCTAAATCTTGATGTTATTTCAGCAATACTGCGAACGTTGACCGGTTATGTGATTCAAGCTGTTCTCTTCGCTACCGGCAATGCGTAGTTGAAGCCGTACACCCGACCCTGCACTTGAAGACAAGCCTGAGGGCTAGAGGCCAACTTGGTCAAAGCTGCCGATATGCTGATCGCGCGACGCGCCGACACCCGTGCCCGCGCCGATTTCGCCACCTGGAAGATGATGGCCAAGCTGAATGGGCTGTCGGCGCTGCCACCGGATGCACAGGGCTTCCTCGATGGCTACAAGAAGCTGCTGGAGCGGATGAACGAGGACGAAGCGTCCGAGGCCACCATCGCCGAGGTCTATAAATCCTACTATCTGGAGATGGGCGGCGGTGGAAACCCGCCCGACGTCCGCACCCGGCCGGCCGAACCGGCAAAGGACAATGTTACCGCTTTCCGGCGCCCTGCCCCCAAACCGAAAAAGGCCAGCTTCTTCGGGGCGACGACGGTCGGGGGAACCCAGAAGCGCCCCCTGCCGGTGGCGTTGATCTTTGCGTGCTTGGTCGTGGTCTATGTCGGGATCAAGTTCTACTGGCGCTGACGGCCACGCCGCTATTTCGACGGCTTCTTGAAATTCACCGGCAGGCTAAAGGCGAACTGGTCATCCGTCAGCTCAGCCGGCGGAACCGGCACCGGATCCGAGCGACGCACCATTGAAATGGCCGCATCGTCGAAGGCGGGGTCCCCTGAGGACTCCGCGACATTGACGGACACGACATTGCCGCGCCGGTTCAGGACCAGGCTGAGCTTGACCGTCGTCGTCTTGCTCTTCTCCTTGGGGTAGCGCTTGTGAATCTCGAAATAGGCACTGATCCGCTTGCCCCATTCGGCCGTCAGCTTGCGGATGTCCTTGCCGATGCCCTGATGGGGGGCGGCCGCCTTCTCGCCCTCGCGCGCGTCCTCGTTCAGCGCCTGCCTGGCCGATTCCTGGGCGTTCGGCATCTCCTCGACCGCCTGCGTTTCGACCTTGGCCACCTCCGTGGTGTCCTCGACCGGCTTCTTGGAGTCGTTCTCGGTAACCAGGCGGTCCGGGTCCTCGGCTTCCTGGGGGATATCCTTCGGCAGATCGGTCTCTTTCACCTCGGCCTGCTGCTGCATCTGCTGCGGCTGGTACTGCGAGGCTTCGCTGTCCGGGCCAGGCGGAAGATCAGTCTCGGGGAGCTTTGGCGAGGTCATTTCGACGGCGTATTCCGCGCCGTTGGCGCCGAGACCATCGTCAGCGTCATCAGGTCGAAGGTTCGCCAGCGCCAGCGCGGCCCCGCCAAGGTGCAGGCCGACAGCCACGACAGCGGCCAGGATCCACAACGGCCGCGAGGATTTTGCCTCGAACACAGGGTCGGTCATCGCGCTGCCATCAGGGTTGGACCGCTCCTTGCGCCGGCCCGGCCGCCGCAGGAGGAGCCTCGAGCGCCACCAGCTTGATCCGAGAATAGCCGCCGGATCGCAGGATTTCCATGACGCCCATCAACTCGCCGTAAGGCACCGCCTTGTCGGCGCGCAGGAACACGTATTTGTCCTTGCTCATGTCGGCGATGGCGTCGAGCGAGCTGACGAGGTCGGCGCGCTTGACCGGATTTTCGCCAATCGCGAGCGTCAGATCGGGCTTGATGCTGACATAGGTCGGCTTGTCCGGCTTCTTCTGCGGGGTCGCACTTGATGTCGGCAGGTCGATCGGCAGGTCGACCGTCGACAACGGGGCTGCGACCATAAAGATGATCAGCAGCACCAGAATGACGTCGATGAACGGCGTGACGTTGATGTCATGCGTTTCCGAGAAATCGTCGTCGTCATCGTTGTCGGTGAGCGAAACGGCCATGGCTTACTCCGCCGCGCGCGAATGCGCGCTGCCATGGCTGCGGTCGAGATCGCGCGACAACAGCCGCGCCGCAGCTCCCGAGGCCCGGCTGACGAGCTCGAGATAGCCCTTCGTCACGCGCGAGAAGTAATTGTAGATGATGACGGCGGGAATAGCGGCGACGAGACCGATGGCGGTCGCGAGCAGCGCCTCTGCGATGCCGGGGGCAACCACAGCAAGATTCGTCGTCTGCGACTTCGAGATGCCGATGAAACTGTTCATGATGCCCCACACGGTGCCGAACAGACCGACAAACGGCGACGTCGAACCGATGGTCGCAAGCACACCCATACCGACGCGGATGCGGCGCGCTTCCGCGCGCACGATCTCGGCGAAGCTCGAGGCTGCGCGCTCCTTGATGCCGATGTCGCTGGACAGGCCCGCCGACATCCGCGCCTCGCGCAGAGCGGCCGCCAGGAAGGACGACAGGATGCCCCGTTTGGTGCCGAGCGCCATCTGGGCTTCCGCAAGCGAGCGCACCTCTGCGATCTTCCTCAGCGCCGAACGAAGCTTGGCGGAGGCCATCGACAGCTCGATCGATTTCGCGATGAAGACCGTCCAGGTCACGAGCGATGCAAAGGCAAGCCCGATCATCACCGCCTTTACGATGATGTCCGCCGACATGAACATCACCCAGGGCGACAATTCCTTCATGGCCGGCGCGATGCCGGCCTTCGGCGCTGCCTCGGGCGCCGGGGCGATGGCAGCCTCGGTCGCGGGGCCGCTGGGCATCGCGGCCACCGGCGCAGCCGCCGTGGGGGCCACGGTCGACGGCGCCGCAACAACGCTTGGTTGCGCCGCAGTAGCGGGAGTAGCCGGCGCCGGCGAGGCCGTCACAGGTGCAGGCGCTGCGGGACGAGCCTGCGCCGCCTGGGGTTGCGTCTGGGCAGAAACCGGCGCTCCGAGCCAGGTGGCCGTCAGCAGCGCGG
The DNA here is from genome assembly GCF_028128895.1 of Bradyrhizobium sp. CCBAU 11434. NCBI lineage: Bacteria > Pseudomonadati > Pseudomonadota > Alphaproteobacteria > Hyphomicrobiales > Nitrobacteraceae > Bradyrhizobium > Bradyrhizobium sp. CCBAU 11434. The sequence goes on along the minus strand of NZ_LBJX01000011.1, from coordinate 735,043 downwards.
CTGCAGCGAGGCTTTTGTGGAAAGATGCGATCTTCATACTTCGGCCCAGGTGCGAATGAGGTTGTGATAGATACCCGTCAATTTGACCGTTTCGGGATCGTCACGCCCGAGCCGTGCCACCAACGCCTGAATGGCGGTGTCGAGGTCAAAGATCATGCTGCGGGCTTGATCGTCCCGTATCATGCTCTGGAGCCAGAAGAAAGACGCAACCCGCGCCCCCCTCGTCACCGGTGTGACCAGATGCAGGCTGGTTGAGGGATAGAGCACGCAGTCCCCGGCTGGCAACTTGACTTCGTGCGAACCGTAGGTGTCCTCGATCACAAGTTCGCCACCCTCGTAATCCTCGGGCTCGCTGAGGAACAGCGTGACCGACAGATCCGTGCGGATGCGAAGACCGGTCAGGCGGTCGCCGCGGATGGCGTTGTCGACATGCAGGCCGAAATGGTGACCGCTGTCCGCCGCATAGCGGTTGAACAGCGGCGGAAAGATCTGGAGCGGGATTGCGGCCGCCAGAAATCGCGGGTTCGCCGTCAGCGCCGAGATGATGCGATGGCCGAGTTTGCGCGCGACCTCGCTGTCCGGTGGCAACTGCTCGTTGCGCTTGACCATGGCCGACTGCGCGCCCGCGGTGGAACGGCCGTCTTCCCATTCACTGGCGTCCATGATGCGACGGAATTCCGCCACATCATCCTTGTTCAGCACGCCTTCTATGCATGTCAGCATGGCAGCTCATGTCTCCGTCAGTAGCGCGCCGAGATCACCACGTAAGCGGCGCGTCCGGGTGCTTCGAGCACGAAGGGCGCGGCGCTCTGGTACAGCGCGTCGTAGTAGCGCTTGTCGAAGATGTTGTTGACGAACAGCTTCAGGCGCCAGTTCTTGTTGATCTTGGCTTCCGCGAACGCATCGAACCGCCAGTAGCTTGGGATTGACGTGCCCTGATTGGCCGCGAGCAATGTGCCGCCATAGATCTTCGAGCGGTACACCGCCTGCCCGCCCAACTCCCAGGTGTCGTTGAGCTGGTACTTCGAGAGCAGGCTGAACGACTGGTGCGCGATGTTGGCGAGCGGCCGCCCGACGTTCGAGGCATAGAGTGTCGTATTGGCCGGCGGCGCGAGCGACTTCGTCACCTCCGACTGCATCAGCACGAGGCCTCCAAACACGCTCCACTTATCGGTGATCTTGCCGCCGACGCCGAGATCGATACCGCGGACGCGATAAGCCGCCCCCGCCGTGATGCAGGATACGGTGGTTGCCGGAGCCACCGGAGCATAGGTGCAGCCAAGCGCCGCGGCGGCGACGGTGCTGCCGACGTTCTGCGCCTCGCGCGCGTTCTCCTTGGTCGTCTGGAACAGTGCTGCGGTCAGAAGCAGGTGGCGATCGAACAACTCCCATTTGGTACCGAGCTCAATCGCCTTGTTCTTCTCGGGCCCAAAGATCTGGTTGTTGCCGCCGGCCAAATTCGGATTGATGCCGCCATAGGCGGTGCTGGTACCGTCGAACTCCGAGCCCACGGGGTTCGCCGAGGTCGCATAGGCCACATAGACGCTGCCGTTGGGCAGCGGCTTCAGCGTGAGGCCGAGGTTGTAGTCCGGAACCAGGAATTCCGCGCTCTGCTGCCCGAAAGCACCCGCCGCCGTGAAGGCCGACGTCTTGATGCTGTAATCGTCATAGCGGAAGCCGCCGTTGAGAATGAGGACGTCACGATAATTCGCGCTGTCCACGACGTAGCCGCTGATCGTTTCGATTCCAATCTTGGTCGGCCTGCCGGTCAAGCCTCCCGGTATCGGGAACGGATTGTCGGTGGCCTGCGGATAAAACACGCTGACCCCGGACGTCGATCCCGAACCGGTGAAAGGCGTTGTCCCCGTCGTGATCTCCGAGCCAAGCCCGGTGTAAGTGTCGATTGACGATCGCTCATTGTCGTATTCGATGCCCGCAAGCAACGTATGCTTGAAGCCGGCATAATCGTCGAACTTGTACGTGGCCTCGGTCTGGTTGGCGAACACGTCCGTGGCCTGGTACCGGCTCTGCGGGTTGGCGCTCAAAGTATAGGCCGTGAATGGAGCGCCTGTGGCCAGCGTCGGCGATTCCGGCAGTGTGCCGATGTAGTTCTGCGTCGAATGCGATTCCCGGATCTTGTTGGTGAGCAACAGATCGGGCGTGACCTGGACTTCGGCATTGATCGTGCCTATGTCCTGGCCGGTCCGGTAGAAGTCGCGGTTGACGAAGCCGTAGAAATTATTCCGGTTGACGCCGAAATCCGGGAAAGGACCGCCTGATGTCGACGACGTACTCGGTCGATAGTACGGCACACCGAAATCGGGAATGCCGGTCAGTTCGGTGTGAATGTAATTGCCTGATATCTTGATGGCGTCGGTCGGCTTCCAGGTCGTGGCGACGAAGGCGCCATCGCGATTGTCTTTGACCCGGTCCCGCCCCGCAACGTCGGCATCCTGGAACAAGCCACCGGCACGAACGGCGAGCGACGGATTGATCACCTGGTTGACGTCGAGCGTAACACGCTTGGTCTGGTCGGTGCCAAACGTCGTGTCCATGTTATAGAAGCTCTTCTCGGTCACGGCCTGCTTGGTGACGATGTTGATGGCGCCACCCGCCGTGCCGCGGCCCGCGAAGGACGACGCGGGACCGCGCAGGATCTCGACCTGCTCGGTGAAGAAGTTCTCACGCACGCTTACGCCGGAATCGCGCACGCCGTCGATGAAGACGTCGTTGCGGGCATCGAAGCCGCGGATAAAGAAGCGATCACCGAAGGCGTTGCCGCCCTCGCCAGTGCCGAGCGTCACGCCGGCCGTGCTCAGGATCGCCTGCTTCAGCGTTGTGGCGCCCTTGTCCTCGAGCACTTCCTTGCTGAGCACCGTGATCGACTTCGGCGTATCGACCAGCTTCTCCGGAAACTTGCCGCCGGCCTGGACGTGATCGACCTTGTAGGGCGCAGCGGGATCCGCATAGGGATTGCGGTCGGGCGACGGTGCGGCTGCATCGACGACCGGAGCCACTGCAGCCTGCTGACGTTGCGCGGCACGCCGCAACGCGTTGCGGGCGCGGACCTGATCAGGCGTCGGTTTCGCGGTGGTGGAGCGTGGCCGTTCCTTGGGTGCGTCGACGTTGACAGGCGGCAGACTTGTTTGCTGCGCTTGTGCTGCGCTCGATACGGAGGCGACTGCGATCAGGCTTGCAACGGTGGAAACAGTCCTGCCGGCCGCACCATCGAAATTGCCGACCAATGCTTGCCGTGCCGCGGTCGAACGCAACGACCGCGGAGCCCTTGCCATGCCCATCCTACGCCCCATTCCATTGCTGCAGTGTGTCGCACCGTGACAGTGCGACACACTGGTCGTATCGAGCGGGGCAGTGAGGGTCAACGCAGTCACGGCGAGAGCAATCTTGAATCCATCCAGATCAAAACGATTCTAAACTTGAGTTTGAAACCGTTCTAAACGCGAGTTTGTAAGCGTTCTAAACTGGAGCCGATGTTTGTCCTTGCGATGCACGGTCTCGTGCATCGCGATTATGGCGGGTTGACAAGGACCTCATCAGAACTTGGCCGTCGTGATGATGTAGAAGGCCCTCCCCGGCGCGACTGCGACGAACGGCACGGCGCTCCGGTAAAGCGTGTCGTAGTAGAGCTTGTTGGTCAGGTTCTGGGCGTAGAACTTCATGGTCCAGTTCTTGTCGATCTTCTTTTCGACGAACGCATCGAAGCGCCAATAGCTCGGCAGCTCGTTGCCGGTGTTGGCGGCGAACGTGCCGCCATAGACCTTCGAGCGGTATACCGCCTGCCCGCCGACTTCCCAGTCGCCGTCGAACTTGTACTTGGTCAGCATGCTGAACGACTGATGCGCGACGTTGGCGAGCTGAAGGCCGATGTTGGACGCAATGTTGCTCTGTGTGACCTTGGACTGCATCAGGACCAGGCCGCCGAAGACGCTCCAGCGATCGGTGATCTTGCCCTCGGCCTCGATGTCGATGCCCTGGATGCGGTAGGCCGCGCCCGAGGTGAGGATGCCCGCCGCATTGGTCTCGCGCGCGTTGTCCTTCGTGGTCTGGAACAATGCGGCACTCACCAGCAGGTGACGATCAGCCAGCTCCCATTTGGTGCCGAGCTCGGCCGCCTTGTTGCGCTCGGGCCCGAGCAGGACGGCCGTGTTGGCGGGAACGCCGCCGTAATCGGTGCCGGTCGCGTCGAGCTCCGAGCCGAACGGATTGGCCGAGGTCGCATAGGCCGCGTAAAGGCTGCCGATCGACATCGGCTTGTAGACCAGGCCGACATTGTAGTTGACCAGATCGGAGTTCATTTTCAGATAGGCGGTGTTGGTCGACGAGCTCATGTTGTAGCCGTCGTAGCGAACGCCGCCGTTCAGGATGATGGTGTCCTGCCAGTTCGCGGTGTCCATGGCGTAGACGCTGCTGGTGTTGACGCCATAGCGTGTCGGGTTGCCTGTCAGCGACGCCGACCCGAAGCCACCGAGATACGTGTACTGAGGAGAGTAGAGATTAACCCCCGAGATCGCCCCGTTGCTCGTGAAGGGCGAGCCGGCGAGCTCCGACGTCAGACCCGCGTAACGATCGATCGAGACATTCTCGTTGGTGTATTCGGCGCCGAACACTGCGGTATGCTTGACCCCGCCGGTGTCGAGCTTGAACGTGGCCTCGTTCTGGTTGGCCCACACGTCCGCTGTCTGGTAGCGACTCTGCGCGCTCGCCGTCGTGGTCCAGAGCAACGGATTGGGATTGGTCGTGATCGGATTCTGCGGCAGCGTTCCGATGTAGTTGAGCAGCGAATGCTCGCCGCGCACCTTGCTGGTCAGCGTGATGGCTTCGTTGACCTTGTACTCGGCCGTTGCTGTGCCGAAATCCTGCCGCGCGGTCTGGAAGTCGCGGTTGAGGAAGCCGTACCAGTTGCCGCGCGGAATGCCGGCCGACGTCACCGGCAAATTGCCCTGCTTGTAAAAGGGCACGCCGAAATCCGGCAGGCCGCTGAGATCGGTGTGGACGTAGTTGGTCGTGATCTTGATGTCGTTGGTCGGGGTGTACTTGGTCGACAGGAAGGTGCCCCAGCGATCGTCGGTCACGTAATTGCGGCCGGCGACATTGGCGTCCTGGAACAGGCCACCGGTGCGCACCGAGAAGGTCGGATCGATGACCTGGTTGACGTCGAGCGTGACGCGCTTGGTCATGTCGGTGCCGAACTCGGTGTCCATCCGCTTGAAGTTGACGTCGCCGGCCTGCTTGGTGACGATGTTGATGGCGCCGCCGGCGGTGCCGCGTCCGGCATAGGACGATGCCGGCCCGCGCAATATCTCAATCTGCTCGGTGAAGAAGTTCTCGCGGATCGACACGGCGGGATCGCGGATGCCGTCGATGAAGACATCGTTGCGCGCGTCGAAGCCGCGGATGAAGAAGCGGTCGCCGAAAGCATTGCCGCCCTCGCCCGATCCCAGCGTCACGCCGGCGGTCGAGCGTCCGATCTCCTTCAGCGTGGTCGCGTTCTTGTCCTCGAGCACTTCCTTGCTGAGCACCGTGATCGTCTTCGGCGTGTTCAGCATCGGCTCGGGAAACTTGCCGGACGCCTGGACGTGGTCGACCTTGTAGGGCGCGGCCGGATCGGCGTAGGGATTTCGATCAAGCGCTCCGGCCGGGGCCGGCGCAACAGCAGCAGCCTGCTGCTGCGCCTGCTGGCGCTGCGCGGCGCGGCGAAGCGCGTTGCGCGCGCGGACCTGCTCGGGCGACGGCTTCGAGGCCGCCGGGCGCGGACGCTCGACCGGCGCATCGACATTCACCGGAGGCAGGCTTGATTGTTGCGCCTGCGCGCCGCTCGACACCGACGCCACCGCAATCAGGCCGGCAACGACTGATGCCGACTTGCCGGAATTGCCCTCGAGCTTCTCTTCAACTGAATTTCTTGCCGTGATCGCACGCAGCGATCGCGGAGCCATCACCAGCCCCATTCCAACGCACCCCATTCCAAACTCGCCGATGCGCAACATGCGCGACGAACGATAGGGTGGTGCTATCGACCGCAAAAAATCTGGTCAATGCAACGGGGCCCGAGACAGCACTTGAATAGGTCCAGATGAAAGCGATTCTAAAAAATCGATTTCGAAAAAGCTGAAGTGTCGCGCGACACATTGATGCAGCAGAACGCTGAGGCACTTGTCTTCGCGCATCATCTCGCGCAGGCGTCAGTCGCTGCTCGGCGGCTTCATGAGCGAGAACAATTCATCGACGGTGCGCTGCGCGGTTACACGCACGCGGTCGGTGTTGTCCATGCCGGCGATGTTGACGCCGCCAACGACGGCTTTGATCTCGTCACGGAAGTCTGTGAGGAAGCGCAAGGGATCGCGCTGTTCATTGGCGACGCGCGCGATCAATCCCGTGATCAAGATCTGGCACGCGATCAGCTTGCCGTTCAATTCGTCCATTCCGCACTCCTGATATGGCGGCGCTGATATGAACGACGCTGGTTTTGGTGACAACCGAAACGCGGCCCCGGTGGTTTAGAACCGTTCTCGCGAAGGCAAATTCGCCTTCCCCGCACGGCGCGCTCACTCGCGCCCCCGTCGCAGGCCCACGCCGTCCGCGAGCATTTCCTGTCTCTCGCACGCTCCTCGTTCATCAGAGGAAAATGCAGCACTGCACACCGGCGCGTCACCCGTTTGCCTACGGGGTGCAAAGCTTTCCAATTGTTTAGGATTCTCAACTGATAGTGCTGTTTACACTGGAACTTGGCGTGTAATATACAAGCCTCGCTGGAACCCATTGATTGCCCCGCAATTCGTTGTTTTGGGCATACAAGCCGATACGCTCACAAATGAAAAAGTCACGGCCGATCCTGTGGATTGTCATCATCGCAGCCGTGGCCGGCGGCGGCTATTACGGCTGGCAGCGATATCGGGCCGCGGAGGCCGGAAAAGCCCAAACGGCTCAGAAGGGTGCGCCGCGCGCCCCTGCCGTGCCCGTCAGCATCACACCGGTCCAGAAGGCCGACTTCCCGGTCTACCTGACCGGCCTCGGCACCGTTCAGGGCTTCAACACCGTCCAAGTCCGGACCCGGGTGGACGGCCAGATCGACAAGATCGCCTTCACCGAGGGCCAAATGGTCAAGCAAGGCGATCTTCTGGTCGAGATCGACCCGCGCCCGTTCCAGGCCGCCCTCGACCAAGCCAAGGCCAAGAAGTCCCAGGACGAGGCCAACCTCGCCAACGCCAATCTCGACCTTCAGCGCTACACCAAACTCGGTGAATTCGCGACGCGGCAGCAGACCGATACGCAGCGCTCCACCGTTGCCCAGCTCACCGCCCAGATCGCCTCCGACGAAGCCGCGATCTCCAACGCCCAGACCCAGCTCGACTATACCCAGGTCAAGTCGCCGATCACCGGCGTCGCCGGCCTGCGCCAGGTCGACATCGGCAACATCGTCAACGCCTCGAGCCAGACCGGCGTCGTCACCATCGCGCAGGTCGAGCCGATCACGGTGATCTTCACCGCGCCGGAGGATCAGCTGCCCTATATCAGCGAGGGCCAGAAGTCCGGCGAGCTCAAGGTGATCGCGTTCACCACCGACGGCAAGAAGACGCTGGCCGAAGGCAAGCTTGCCGTCATCAACAACCAGGTCGATACGACCAGCGGGACTATCAGGCTCAAGGCGGTGTTCGACAACAAGGAGCACGCGCTCTGGCCGGGACAATCGGTGTCGACACGCCTCCTGGTACGGACGCTGAAGGACGCGACCATCGTCCCCGATGACGCGGTCCAGCATTCGACCAACGGCCTCTACGCCTACACTGTCAGCCAGGCCAACAAGGCCGAGGTCCGCAAGATCAAGGTCAGCTACTCCATCGACGGACGTTCGGTCGTCGATGAAGGATTGAGTCCCGGTCAGCAGGTGATTACCGGCGGACAGTACAAGGTTCAGCCCGGCAGCCTGGTCTCGACGACTGTCGCGAGTTCGGATCCGGTCCAGAAAAACAAGGTTCAGCAGGAATGACCGAAGGCGGGATTTCGGCACCTTTCATCCGTTATCCCATCGGCACATCGCTGCTGATGGCCGGCATTCTTTTTGTCGGTCTCGTCGCCTATCCGCTACTGCCAGTGGCGCCGCTGCCGCAGGTGGACTTCCCGACCATCCAGATCACGGCCAATCTGCCGGGCGGCAGCCCGGAGACGATGGCCTCATCGGTCGCCCAGCCGCTGGAGCGCCAGTTCGCCCAGATTCCCGGCATCGCGCAGATGACCTCGACGAGCTATCTGGGCACCGCCTCGATCACCATCCAATTCGACCTCAATCGCAGCATCGACGGCGCCGCGAACGACGTGCAGGGCGCCATCAACGCCGCCGCCGGTCAACTGCCGAAAAACCTGCCCTCGCCGCCGACCTATCGCAAGGTCAATCCGGCGGACTCTCCAATCCTGCTTCTGTCCGCCACCTCCGAGACGCTGCCCCTGACCAGCGTCAGCGATGCGGTCGACGCGCAGCTTGCCCAGCAGATCAGTCAGATCTCCGGTGTCGCACAGGTCATCATCGGCGGTCAGCAGAAGCCGGCCATCCGGGTCCAGATCGATCCCGCCAAGCTCGTCGCCAAGGGCTTGTCACTGGAGGACGTGCGGACCCAGATAGCGATCACGACAGTCGATAGTCCCAAAGGCAATATCGACGGCGAGAAGCGCGCCTATACAATCTACGCCAACGATCAGCTGACGCAGTCGAAGGACTGGAACGACGTCATCATCGCCTATCGCAATGGCGGTCCGCTGCGCATCCGCGACATCGGCCAGGCTGTCACCGGCCCCGAGGACGCCAAACAGGCCGCCTGGGCGAATGGCAAACGCGGCGTCTTCCTGGTGGTGTTCAAGCAGCCCGGCGCGAACGTCATCGAAACCGTGGACAAGATCAAAGCGGCCTTGCCCCGCCTCGTTGCGGCGATCCCGCCGGCGATCAAGATCGAGCTGATGAGCGACCGAACCCAGACCATTCGGGCCGCGGTCGAGGACGTGCAGTACACTCTGCTTCTGACCATCTTCCTGGTGGTCATGGTCATCTTCATCTTCCTGCGCAGCTTCTGGGCGACGGTGATTCCGACGATCACGGTGCCTCTGGCGCTGCTCGGCGCCTGCTCCCTGATGTGGGTGTTCGGCTACACCCTGGATAATCTGTCCCTGATGGCGCTGACGATCGCTGTCGGCTTCGTGGTCGACGACGCCATCGTCATGCTCGAGAATATCTCCCGCTACGTCGAGGAAGGTGAAGCGCCGATGGCTGCCGCCTTCAGGGGCGCGAAGGAAATCGGTTTCACCATCGTTTCGATCAGTATCTCGCTGGTCGCGGTGCTGATCCCGCTGCTGCTGATGGGCGGCATCATCGGCCGTCTGTTCCGCGAGTTCGCCGTCGTGCTGGCGATGACCATCTTCGTCTCAATGATCGTCTCGCTGACACTCACTCCGATGATGGCGTCGCGTTTCCTGCGCGCCCACGGGGAGATCCAACACGGCCGCTTCTATCAGTGGAGCGAACGCGCCTTTGACGCGATGCTGCGCGGTTATGAGCATATCCTCGACATCGCTTTGAGCTGGAAGCGCACGACGCTCGTCATTTTCTTCGCAACGCTCGCGCTGTCAGTCTATCTCTTCGTCTTGATCCCCAAGGGCTTCTTCCCGCAGCAGGACAACGGCCTGATCACCGCAACCTCAGAAGCTTCGCAGGACATCTCCTTCTCGGCCATGAAGGAACGGCAAGAGGCGCTCGCCAAGATCATACAGGCAGATCCAGCCGTCGCCAGCGTCGCCATGGCCATCGGCGGCAGCGGACGGGCCGGCAACAACGGCAATCTGTTCATCACCTTGAAACCCCGCAATCAGCGCGACGTTTCGGCACAGCAGGTCATTGGACGGCTCCGTCCGCAGTTCGAGAAGGTGCCGGGCGCGCGGCTTTACATGCAGGCGGCCCAGGACGTCCGGCTCGGCGGCCGGCCGACACGCACGCAGTTCGAGTTCACGCTGCAGGATGCCGATCTCTCCGAGCTGAACGAATGGGCGCCGAAAATTCTCGCCAAGATGCAGACGCTGCCGGAGCTGCGTGACGTCGCGACCGACCAGCAGACCCAAGGCACCACGGTCCAGCTCAAGATCAACCGTGACACCGCCTCGCGCTACGGCATCCAGCCGCAGCTGATCGACGACACCCTCTATGATGCCTTCGGCCAGCGGCAGGTTACGCAGTATTTCACGCAGCTCAACACCTACAAGGTGATCCTGGAAATCCTGCCGGAGATGCAAGGCAACCTGGATTCGCTGAATAAGCTCTATTTGAAATCGCCGCTGACCGGCGATCAGGTGCCGCTGTCGACCTTTGCGACCTGGACCACCGATCCGGTTCGTCCGCTTTCGATCAGCCACCAGGGCCAATTCCCGGCGATCACGATCAGCTTCAACCTCGCCCAGGGCGTTGCGCTCGGCCAGGCCACCCAGGCCGTTCAGAAGGCGATGGCCGATCTCGGCGCGCCGGCGACGCTGAATTCGAGCTTCCAAGGCACCGCGCAGGCGTTCCAGCAATCGCTCGGCACCGTGCCGCTGCTGATCCTCGCGGCGCTGGTCGTGGTCTATCTGATCCTCGGCATCCTCTACGAAAGCTACATCCATCCGATCACGATTCTGTCGACCCTGCCCTCGGCCGGCGTCGGGGCGCTCATGATCCTGATGGCGGCCGGCTTCGACTTCAGCCTCATTGCCCTGATCGGCATCATCCTGCTGATCGGCATCGTGAAGAAGAACGGCATCATGATGGTCGACTTTGCCATCGCAGCCGAGCGCGACGGGAAGACGCCGGAGGAATCGATCCGCCAGGCCGCGCTGCTGCGCTTCCGCCCGATCATGATGACGACGATGGCAGCACTGCTCGGCGGCGTGCCGCTGATGCTCGGCCACGGCACCGGCGCCGAAATCCGCCAGCCGCTCGGCTACGCCATGGTCGGCGGCCTGATCGTCAGCCAGGCGCTGACCCTGTTCACCACCCCCGTGGTCTATCTCTATCTCGACAAGTTCTCGAACCTGTTCAAGGGCAGCTCGACCGACGCGGAAGGGCACGAGGCGTCGGCGCACCGCGCCGTCAAGGAAGCCGCCGAGTAAGCTTGCGTCGCGGCTTTCGCGACGCTACAGCCAAGCCCTCGCTTCACGCCAACGCGGTCACGCCATGCCCATGCAATCCAGACTCGTCGCCCTTGCCGCCGCTGTCCTGTTGTCGAGCGGCGCCGCGTCTGCCCAGCAGGGCGCCAAGAAGAACGCGGCTCCCCCTGCCCCCGCGGCCCAGCCCACACCCGCTCCGGCCCAGTCGCAGGCCGAGGGCACGCCGCCGCAGCCTGGCTGGATCGCACGCTGCACCAGCGCGAGCCGCGACGCCCCGCTCGAATGCGCGATCGAGCAGAACGCAGTGCTGACCAAGACCGGCCAGACCATCGTCCTGGTCAACATCCGCATCGCGCCCGACACCCGCACGCCGGTTGCACTGCTGCAGCTGCCGCTCGGTCTCAATCTTCCGCTCGGCGCCAAGCTTCAGGTCGACGAAGGCAAGGCGATCGATCTGCAGATCCAGACCTGCGAGAACCGCGGCTGCTACGCCTCGACGCCGATCGCGCCCGACCTGCTTGCGAGCCTTCGCTCGGGCAAGCAGCTGAAGGTTTCCTTCCAGAACATGGCCAAGGAGACGATCGCGATCCCGATGCCGTTGAACGATTTCGCGGCGGCCTACGACAAGATCAAGTAATTTACGGTCGTCATTCGAGACCCCTGCTTGACTGCCACTGCTTCAGGCGAGACGGTCAGTCGTTCAGCTCGCCCGCCGGCAACGGCATCGTGAAGCCGCGATTGTAACTTCTGATCCGGGCGCGACCAGCTCAGGTCAGCTTTGCGGAAGCTTGATCGACGCCATGTAATCGTGGATCGACTGATCAGGGATCGACTTGCGCGCAATCAGGTGGTGAATACAGTTCGCAGCAAGGTCGAATGAGCGGTAGCAATGATGAGAGATCATTGCCAGATGCTTGAGTTGCTCCACGGTCATGTCGGCCGGCCGCATGAAGTTTCGCACATAGACGATATCGGCCTCCAGCAACTGGTTCATCGCCGCATAGGGATTGGATGGGTCGCTCAAGGGAGCGATCATACGCCGATTAATGGCCGTAAAGGCGTGAGGAACGAATCCCTGCTTGCGCAATTCGCCATCGATATCGCCGAATGTCGGCTGGTCCTTGTAGAGACAAAGAAACGAGACCTCCGTTTGAATGGCGACGGCCTGCTTCAGCTTCTGCCGCCCGCTTCCGAAGACAGCCAGCTCGGAGCCCTGAACGTCGATTTTGAGGAAATCCAGATCCCGGATTTCGGCAATATCGTCGAGCCGGCGGGTCTGGACCGGATGTTCGCTGACTACGGTGCCCCATTCGGAAAATTTGGCAAAATGCGACAGCACATTCTGATCCGGAAGCAGCAGGCTCGTCATTCCCGGGATTCGGCATAGACGCAGCTTGGCCTTGTGCCCATTCCCAACGACATAGTGATAGTAGCTCTCGAGGTCGCTCTTGCGGGCATCGAGCTCTGCAAGCGCTTCGTCCTGCGGTTCAAAGCCAACGACGGTACAAAGCCTTCGTTGCAGCATCGCCTTGTAGGGCGGCTCGCCATCGATCGGATTGGCCCCGATATCAACGACCGAGGTCAGCCGTGCCGGCCGGATGAGATTATTTAGCAGGTCCGGTTCGTTGTCAGTCATGCGAAGCCCATGGAAGGAATGACATGAGGCTTCACACCAAGGCGACCTCATGATGAGATTTAGACGGCAAACGAGGCCGGCGCTTCGCCAGCGCAATGCCGGCGCCACATTTCATTGAAGGCCTTTTCGATGTGCCGCGTCATGCGGGCCGTATCGAACAGAGGCCAAGTGGTCCGCTGCGACGCCAGCTTGCCCTTCAGGGCGGCTCGAAGTTCGGAATCATGCGCGATCCGAAGCGCCAAGCTCTCATAGTCGTCCAGCGATTGCGTCACCAGTTCAGGCAGGCCGACAGCGTTCAGGATGCTGGCTGCAACGCGTCCCGCAAAGGCGGTGCCGAGGCAGGTCACAACCGGCAAGCCGGCCCAGAGAGCGTCGCTGGCCGCCGTATGGGCATTGTAGGGCAGCGTGTCCAGGTACAGATCGGCGAGCTGGTGGCGCGCCAAGTGCGCGTCGGCAGGCGCGTGTGGTGCAAACACGATCCTCTCTGCCGCGATGCCGCGCGCAACGGCCTCACGCTTCAGGTTCTCCTTCGCGATCGGGTCCCCATCGAGCAGCCAGAGGACGCTGCCGGCGGTCTTGGCAAGCAGCCTCATCCAGACATCGAACAGCACAGGCGTGATCTTGGACGTCCTGTTGAACGCACAGTAGACGAATGCATTGTCCGCCAGCCCGACCTCGCTCCTGGCAGGTACATTTGCGAGCGATCGCCGCGCGTCGGTCGCCTGATAGCTGTCGGGGAGATAAATCACCTTCTCACTGTAATGCTTCTGCTCTGCTTCGGGGACGATGATCGGGTCGGCCATGACGTAGTCCATGTAGGGCGCGCCCATCGTGCCGGGGTAGCCGAGATAGTTGACCTGGATGGGAGCCGCCCGGTGCGCGAGGATCCTCGGCCGCGCACCGGCGGTGAAGCCCCCCAGATCGACGAGAACCTCGATGTCGAGCTGGCGTATCAGCTTGACCACGTCCTCGTCGGGAAGATGGCTGACGTCTTCGAAGCGCTCGAATGCTGCCTTCAGGCGGTCGCGCAACTCGCTCCGGTCGTCGGGTCCGTAGGAAATGGCGCTGACCTCGAAGCGCTCGCGGTCGTGCTCCTCGATGACTCCGACCATCAAGTGCCCGATGGCGTGATTGCGAAAATCGGCAGACATGTACCCGATCCGCAACCGGGAAACCGGTGACGGCGTTCTGGGCCTCGCCGCACCTCGCTCCGGGGCGACCTTGGCGACAAATGTCTTCGCGCAGGTCAATTGGCGTGCGGGAGACGACGAGGCATGAAGGAACATGAAGGGATCGACCGCCACGCCTGACTCGACGGCCTCGTCCAGGCCGGCCTGTTCACGTTCGAAACTGCGCCAGTCGGCGCGCTTCCGCCTGAAATCAACGAGCTTGCTCAACGCGAACGGGAAGGCCTTGTCCAGGGCGACAGTTCTTTCGAGCGCTGCGATCGCTTCGTCGTGTCCGCCCATTTGGCCAAGGACCTCGGACAAAGCGAAATGGTTCTGTGGATTCGACGGTGCGAGCGCGACCGCACGCTGGTAGCTGTCATGCGCTTGGTCGAGCTGACCGAGTTGCTGGAACGCGCTGCCCCGGTTTGCGAACGCCGCGCTCGATGGCGCGATCGCAATGGCGCGCTCGAACTCCGCGATGGCCCCGTGAAGCTCCTGCCGCGCCATCAGGATCGCTCCGCGATTGAGATACGCATCGGCGAAATCAGGCGAAAGGGCAATCGCCTTCGCAAGCCAAGCGAGCGCGTCGTCCGTCTTGCTCAATGCACGCAACACGTTGGCATAGTTGAAAAGAACGTGGGGATTGCCGCCATCAAGGCGAGCTGCCTTCTTGAGCAGCGGCTCGGCGTCCGCGAAATCACCCCGCTGAGCGCGCAACAACCCCAGCATATGCAGCGCTACAGGATGCGTTTTGCTTCCCTTCAGGATGGTCGTATAGGCCCGCTCCGCCTCCAACAGATTGCCGGAACGGTGCGCTGCAATTGCCTGGTCCAGACCAGCCGACGGATGGAGTGAGATGGGAGCCGAGGCTCCCTTGTTGCGGCTTTGCTGCGCCATATGATTGGATTCCGCACCCGACGACGGGTCGGTTTTCAGGTGAACTGGTGCAAAAAACTCTAGTCGCCTTTGCCGGAGAGAACAACGGCAGCGCCGTCGCGCTGCAAAGCACTAAAGACCGCGTGTATGTCGATTTCGCGCGCGACATTGTCGATGCCACCAACTCGTTTGGCTTTTCGATACTTCGCGGCGAGGATGATCAAAGTGACAGGTAAAAAAATAGACCCCCAGCGAAACCGCTGGGGGTCTTTGTTATGGGCTCAGGAGTGAGCTTAGAAGTTACGCTGAGCGCGGAGGAGCAGGGCGACCGAGTCCTGATCCTTCATCTCATAGAGAGCTGCCGGCTTGGCAGCGGCTGCAACGCCCGGGCTCGCGATGGTGCCCGAGTACTTCTGGTCAAGACGCGACCAGCTCACGTCCGCCGTGAAGGCCAGGTTCTTGACCGGGGTCCAGATGGTGTTGACACCGATCACAGCGAAGTTGAAGTCGGGGTTGCAGGCGCCGGTGAGGCCGAGCAGAGCAACCATGTTCGCGCAGATCGCTGCCTTGCCAGCGCCACCGTACTGCAGGGCGCCGTAGCCACCATAAATGGCGCTCGCCCAGTTCGGGTTCCAGTTGTGGGTGTAGCCACCGCGGAAGCCCCAAGACTTGACGGATTCGATGCCACCGCCGGTGGTGTAGACACCATCAGCAATGCCGGCGATTCCGAGACCCTGATAGGCGCCAGCCAAGCCCGTGCCGCTGTACATGAAGAAGGTCTGCGGGAACAGGCTCTGGAAGTTGTAGCGGCTCGCACCGTCGGTATAGACCGCCTGCAAGTTGATCGAGTCACCCGCACCAGTCGGGATGTTCTTGATCGACAACGAACCCTGGATCGCCCAGCCCCACTTGTCGCCGGGATGACCCGTCGGTTCCGTGGCGCCGTAGTAGGCAGGATGCATGTCATGCGCAGCAAGCGAGATCTGAGCCAGACCCCAGGCCTGGTCAACACGGACCGCGCCGGTGATGTCGGGAGAGCGCGTGCCACCCCAGTTGTTGGCGCCATACGCACCCGTGACCATGCCGGCAGCGGTTGCGCTCGACAGGTTCCAAAGGTTCGACTGACCGCCAGCGGAGGTCGATTCATCCTCCAAAGCGATCGAGCCGGTGATGCCCTGGCCGAAGTCAGCGGTATAAGCGACCTGGTTGATACCGGTCACGTGGTTGGAACCGCCCGGAAGGGTATCGGGACCGCCAGCCGGATAGCTCTGCCACGGAGCGTCGAAGATCGAGACCGTGCGGCCGAACGTGAAGCCGGCGAACTGGATGAACGCGTGGTACAGGCCGAGCGAAGCGGAACCACCGAGCGGGTTCGGATTCGTGGACGGGTTGCTGCCGGCGACCGAAGTCGTATCCCACGAGAAGACCATGTCGGCGAAGGTGCGAACCACGCCATACTCGGTCGCCGTGCGCGTATCGACCGTGAAGTCCATACGAGCGCGTTCGCCCCAGTAGTTCGTCAGACGGTTGTTCGAACCCTGGTTCGCGCCTTGACGGAAACCGTAGTCGCCGCCGGCGGCCCAGACGTCAGCGCGCAGGTAGCCACCGAACTTGATGCAAGTGTCGGTGCCCGGCATGTAGTAGAAACCCGCACCGTACAGGGAGCAGATCTTCACGTATTCGACCGCCTTGGCCTTCACGGGGAGATCGGCTGCTTGAGCTCCGCCCACGGCGATCAGACCCGCCGCTGAGCCGAGCAAAAGGCTCTTAACCAACTTCATGTTAAACCTCCAAGTTGCTCTTCAGGGAAGGTCACTGACCCGAACGGCCAATTCCCCAACCCCCTTTAAATCACCGCTTTGGCCGCCTTCGCGTCTTCGGACACACCCGCATGAACGCGAGGGACTTAAGCGAAAGACCTAAACGGGACGACCTTGGGATGCCCCCCTCCGTCGCCTGATCACCATGATCGATGGCCGATGCACACGCAACAACCGAACGGCCCCAAACAGCCCCCAACAATCCGAATCCGGTCAGGTGTTGCACAAAAATCACGCAACATTTTTGGGGCGGAGAATAAATAACTAATTGATTACGCTGCATAAAATATCGATCACAGCTGCGTGACGCGTGAAGTTGCCGATGGAACTCCTCGCAGCGGGATTGGGAAGCCGATCCCGGGAGACCAACTTCCGACCTTGAAAAGGTCGAATCGGACCGCAAGGAAAAAGCGCTCGAAAGGCGCGCTCCTGAGCGAACCGCGACTTGAAAATAAAGGGGAAATTTCAGCCGCTTCGGGCTACGGACCAAGCCAGGATCGCAAAAGCGTCCATCCCCAGCGAGCCGAACTGGCCGCGCATCCCCGCAATCACTGGAATCAGAGGCTCGCAGCGACCGCGGGACATCTCGATGAGCGGAAGGCGTCGCTATTCAGGTCGTCCGAAAGCCGGAAGCAACAGCCCGGATGGCTCGCCGGCAAATATTGCAAATGCCTCGCTCTCGCCGAGCGGCCGAAGGGCAATCAGAGAGAAGCCTCTCAATATCGCGGACAGAATCACCAAGCTCTCAAACGAGCCGCATGATGTGCAGCGAGTGATGATCGAAATTCTGCAAAGGCAAACGGCGACAATCTTTGCCGGCATCTGCATCTGCAAACGTCAAGAACTCAACACACAACACGACGACATGTGAACGCGAGCGAACTGCGCAGGACGCCTGCATAGTTCGCGTCATCCTCCGATGCGCTTGATTTGGTCCGAGCGGAGCAAGGGGTGCAATGCTGACAGGGAGGTTCCGCGATCAGCGGATCAATCAGCGCTTCCGGTCGGGAATCTGACGCTTGGCTGGGGAACCTGGATTCGAACCAAGACAAACAGAGTCAGAGTCTGTTGTGCTACCGTTACACCATTCCCCAACGGAATAGTCGAACAAATTCAATGCCTTACTGATTTGTCCGACTGTGGCCGGCAGCGCAATTTGCGCAAATCACGGCTCAGGCGTGCAGCCTTCTACCCGCTCAGCCATAGGCTGGCAAGCGCGGCTGTGCACGGATGCGCGTGCTCAGGCACCTCTCCCGCCCGGTCGCCCAAATCTCTAAATGTCAGCATCGGTCGGTGGCCGTGCCGGCGCCGAAATGACTGCGAGACACTTGGAGATTCCAATTGGAGATTCCGATGCAGCGAGGGTTACCCGCAGACACCCCCGACCTCGACTACGGCTCAATCGGCGCACTGCAGAGCGCTTTGGTTGCGCAAAAGCTGTCGGCGTCGGAGCTGCTCGCGCACACGATTGCGCGCATCGAGGCGCTGGACGGCGACATCAACGCGGTTGTCGTTCGCGACTTCGATCGCGCACGAGACGCTGCGCGCGTCGCCGATACCGCGCTCGGCCGCGGCGAGCGAGGCCCGCTCCTCGGCATTCCCGTGACCTTGAAGGAGCCCTTCAACGTCGCGGGCCTGCCGACCACATGGGGCTTTCCGCATTTTCGGGATTTCCGGCCGGCAGAGGATGCGCTGCTCGTCTCCAGATTGAAGGCGGCCGGCGCAATCATCATCGGCAAGACCAATATCCCGATCGGACTGCGGGATTTCCAAAGCTACAACGAGATCTACGGGACCACGAAGAACCCATGGGACCTCGGCCGTTCGCCTGGCGGCTCCTCAGGCGGATGCGCGGCAGCGCTGGCGGCGGGATTCGGTCCGCTGTCGATCGGCTCCGACATCGGCGGCTCGATCCGCGTGCCCGCACATTTCTGCGGCGTGTTCGGACACAAGCCGAGCCTCGGCCTGGTCCCGCTGCGAGGCTACAGCCTCCCGCCGGCGCCGCCCGTTCCGGGCCAGGGCGATCTTGCCGTCGTCGGCCCCATGGCGCGCACCGCCTTCGACCTCGCGCTGGCGCTCGACGTGATTGCCGGGCCCGACGAAGCCCGCGACGGCATCGGCTATCGCCTCGCCTTGCCCTCCTCCCGGCACAACAGCCTCAGGGATTTCAGAATCCTCGCCATCGATAGCCATCCGTTGATGCCAACGGGCGAAGCCGTGCGTTCGGCGATCGTCCGACTGGCCGAGCGGCTCGCCAAAGCGGGCGCACACGTTTCGCGATCGAGCACCGCGCTGCCCGATCTCGCGGACTCGGCGCGCCTCTATATGAGGTTGTTGAACGCAGCGCGCAGTCCGCGCCTGACACCAGAGGCCCTGACCGAAGCCCAGCAATTGGCCGCTGCGCTCGCGCCTGGTGACCGCAGCCTGCAAGCCGAGCGCGCCCGCGGCTGGGGCATGATCCATCGAGACTGGCTCGCAGCCGATGCGATGCGCCTGCGTCTGCAGGCGCAGTGGCACGCGCTATTCCGCGACTTCGACGCGGTGATCTATCCGGCAGCGGCCGTGCCGGCCTTCCCGCATGATCATTCCGAGCCGTTCGATGCGCGGCAGCTCGACATCGACGGCAAGGCACACCCCTACGCCGACGCCTGCTTCATCTGGGCCGATCCGGCATCGACCTGCGGACTGCCGGCGACCGCCGTTCCGATCGACCGGTCGCCGTCGGGTCTCCCAATCGGCGTGCAGATCATCGGACCGTATCTGGAGGACCGCACGACGATCGCACTTGCCGGATTGATCGAACGCGAATTCGGCGGCTTCGTGCCGCCGCCATCGCTCGCCCGTCCATCTTGATGCGGAGAGGCCTAGAACGCGACCTCGTACATGTTGAGGATCGCATCCCGGCTTAGATCGCGCGGGTTGTTGTCAAGCAGGCGCCTGATGGCGTGAGCCTCGTCGGCCATCAGGCCAAGATCATTCCTGGGCACGCCGAGTGCCGACAGCCGCATCTCGACACCGAGATTCTTGCAGAACGCATAGGTGGCTTCGAATGCGCGCTTCGCATCGCTCTGCTCGGGCAAACCGAGCGCCCGCAGCACCGCGACCGTTTTCTCTTCGACCGCCGGCATGTTGAACGCCAGCGTGTGCGGGAAGATCATTGCGCAGGCGAGACCGTGGGCGATGTGATGGCGCGTGCCGAGCGGATAGGCCACGGCATGACCGGCGGTGGTGTTCACCGGCCCGAGGCAATAGCCGCCATAGAGCGAGGCCAGCGAGAGACCGGCGCGCGCCTCGCGATCACCACCATCGGCGACCGCGCGCTTGAGATAACGCCCGACAAGCCGCGCGCCTTCGAGCGCGTAGAGATCGATCGTCGGATGCGCCTTGCGGCTGGTATAGGCCTCGACGCAATGCGCCAGCGCATCGACGCCGGTGGCGGCGGTGATCTCCTTCGGCACGGTCGTCGTCAGATCAGGATCGACGATGGCGATATCGGCCAGCATGAAGCGGCTCTGCACCGCCTGCTTGTTCTGGCTGATGGGATCGGTGACGAGCGCGCGGGTGCCGGCTTCGCTGCCGGTGCCGGACGTCGTCGGGACCTGCATCAGCGGGACGCTGCGGCCGGCCACCTTCTCCGGCCCGACGATGTCGGCGAAGGGCACATCCGACGTGCACATCACCGCGACCAGCTTGGCGAGATCCATCGCGCTGCCGCCGCCGAAGCCGACGACGAGATCGGGCCTGACCTCTTTCGCCATCGCTACCGCCTTCTCGAGATTGGGCAGGTCCGGCTCAGGCTTGACCTCGCCGAACACATTGACTGAGCCCGGCAGCGCCAACGTGTCGACGCGGCGCGCATTGAAGGGGTCGGAGATGACCAGTGGTCGCCTGGCTCCAATCCGCTCGGCGAAGCGCGCGGCCGCGGTGATCGTGCCATTACCGAACTCGAGGATGGTGGGGCGAAGGATTTCGATGGGCGTGAAGGCGTTGGTCATCTCAGGCTCGATCTCGTTACTTGGAAGCGCCCGCGGCGAGCCGCTCGGCATAGTCGATGGCCTCGATCAGGCTGTGCTCGTTGGCGATGCCCTGTCCGGCAATGTCGAAAGCGGTACCGTGATCGACGGAGGTGCGGATGATCGGCAGGCCCAGCGTGATGTTGACGCCGGACAGCTCCTGCCAGCGGCCGGTGGCGGGATCGACCTGGAAGCCGAGCAGCTTGACCGGAATATGCCCCTGATCGTGATACATCGCGACCGCCGCGTCGAACTGGCCGGCGCGCAGCTTGACGAAGATGGTGTCGCCGGGCACGGGGCCGACAACGTCGAGACCGTCCGCTACCGCCTTGGCGATCGTCGGCGCGGAAACGTCGATGTCCTGGCGGCCGAACAGACCGCCCTCGCCGGCATGCGGATTGAGCGCGGCGATCGCGATCTTAGGCTTTGCAATGCCGAGCCGGCGCAGCGCATCATCGGTGAGATCGATCACCATGCGCAGACGCTCCGGCGTCAGACGCTTCGGCACGTCCTCCAGCGCCACATGGGTCGAGACATGGCTGACGCGCATGTTGCCGTGGGCAAGCAGCATCACCGAGCCGCGCACGCCGGTGAGATGCGCCAGCATCTCTGTATGGCCCGGGAAATGATAGCCGGCCTTGTTGAGCGCTTCCTTGTTCAGCGGCGCCGTGACGATCGCCGCCGTACGACCAGCCTGTGTCAGGCGCACGCCCTGCTCGATCGCCTTGTAGGCAAAGCGGCCGCCATCGGCGCTGAGCACGCCGGGCTTGATCGGCTCGCCTTCGGCGTCGGCTTGCAGATAACAGAGGTTCGGCCAGTCGCTATCATCGGCTGTGACTTGCGGGATTGCAACGTTGGCGCCGAGCGCGGCCTTCGCGCCATCCAGCGCCGCGCCGCTGCCGATGATCAACAGACGCAGATCGCCTTTTGCGATCCGGTGCTTCAGTCCGACGCAGGCCTTGACGATGATCTCCGGCCCGATACCGGCAGGATCGCCCATGGTGATGGCAAGGTGACGAGAGGTCATGTCGGATTCTCCAAGTTGAGAAAATGATTGGCCCGCAGCAGATCGCGCCACAGCTCGCGCGCGCCGAACGCTCCGGATTTCGAGATGACGTCGACGCCGGCCCAGCGGCCACCTTGCAGCGTCGAACGCGGCAAGCCCGGCGCGATGCGACCCGTGACCTGGAGCGCACGCGCGCCGAGGGCAAGGCATACGGCCTTCAACGTCTCGCCGCCAGCAACGATCAGGGTTCCAGGCGGATCGAGCGACGCGATCAGTGCCGTCAATTCATGCGCGATCCGCCGCGCCGCCTCGGAACGCGCAAGGCCCTCGGCAAGCGTGAATTTCACCAGGGCCACACCGTCATCCATGAGCTTCCGCTCAACAACGGCGCCGCCCTCGCCTTCAGCCAACGCAATGGTGGCCTCGCCACACGCCGCGAGCTGAGAGGCTGATGTCGCCTGATCGGAACCAAACAAGCCCAGCACCGGACGCTTCAGAACCGACGGCGCTGCGGCCCCATGATTTCGCGCAAGCGCTCCGGCCAAACCGCCGCTGCCGCACCAGAGCACAGGTCCTGGCATGCGCCGGGCCATTTCGACGACGCGATCAAGATCGAGATCGCTCTCGGCATCAAACACCTGAACGCCGCCTTGCGGCAGCGTGTCGGAGCTGCCACGTAGCGCCGCGATGCCGTCCTGCCTCAACTGGTCCAGCAGGTTGTCGCCGACACGATGCCAGTCGCCCTGCACGGTGCGCGCATATTGCTGGCCCTCGACCGTGCGGCGTCCCTGATAGTCGAAAGCAGGCGCGACGACGCAAGACGCCCAATGGCCGGTGCTCAGGCAGGCACCGAGCTCGGCCGCCCATGCGCCACGAAGCAGGCTGTCGACTTTCTTGTAGGCGATCTCTCCGTCCCAAAGCAGCGGCGCCAGCCGAGCGACGATCTCGACACTCTCGGCCTTCGAACGTTCACGTGTGCCGCTGTCGATCGCAAGGCTCAGGGAATCTGACGCAACAGGCGCCTCTCCCCAGACGACGTCGAATGGTCCGCACGGGCCGGCGAACTCCGCCGCGGTGTCGAGCGCCCCGGTGAGGTCGTCGGCAAGCATACGGACGCTGGTCAACGCCTCTCCGAAAGGTTCGGACATCGGATCGCCTCGTCGTGCGCGTCCGCCTCTAAGCGGCTTTCGCGAATGCCGCGGCACTCGCGAGCAATTCTTTCACTTGAGCTGCGGGTAAGGTCTCAAGCGGCGGCCGCAGGCGCTGCCAGCCCGCGTGACCGGTGCGCTCGGCCATCAGCGCCTTGAGCGAAGGCATCTGTGCGAAGCGCGAGACCAGCTCGCGCGCCTTCACGATCCGCGCCTGCGCTGCAGCAAGGTCTGCGTCGTCGTCGCTGTCGCGGAAATGCTTGAAGACATAGGCAAGATCGCGCGCCACGAGGTTCGAGGTCGCGGTGATGCAGCCCGCGCCGCCCTTGCGCAGCAGCGGCAGCAACAGGGGGTCGGCTCCGGTCAGCACCGCAAAGCCGTGGAAACGTTCGACCATCGCGGTCATGTTGGCGAAGTCCCCCGAGGAATCCTTGATGCCGACGATGGTCGACGGATACGCCTTGCGCAGCCGCTCGATCAGCGCATGCGAGATCGGCTGCATCGACATCTGCGGGATGTGATAGAGCACGATCTTGAGCCTGGCATCGCCGATGCGCTGGATGATCTCGCTGTAGGCGGCATAGACGCCGTCATCGCTGACGTTCTTGTAATAGAACGGCGGCAACATCACCACGGTACCGACGCCGACCGACAGTGCGTGGCGCGTCAACGCGACGGTCTCGGTGAAGGCCGCGACGCCGGTGCCCGGCAGCAACTGGTTCGGCTTGATGCCGCCGGCGATCACGGCCTCCAACAATGCAGTGCGCTCGGCGACCGAGAAGGAGTTCGCCTCCCCCGTCGTACCCAGCATCGCGATGGCATCGCAGCCTTCGTCCAGAAGGTAGCGGCAATGCGCGATGAAGCGCGCGTGATCAGGCGCGAGATCGGCGTCGAGCGGCGTCAGCGCCGCGGAGAACACGCCGTGGGAGTTCAAGGACTGGGGGTGCAACGACGATGTCGACAAAGCTTCCTCCGATCGTCAGATCGATGTTGTTCGGAATGCGAACATTTGTTATAATCTGCCTCGTTGGTAAGAGCAGGCTGCCGCGGCGTCAAGGGCCGTAGCTGTCATGATAGGGCATTCAGGCATGGCCAAGGTCGAAAACAAAGCGGCGAAGCGCACAGCGGACGCGGCTGCAAAATCACCGGAGCCCAAAAATCCGAAGAATAACTCCAAGAATTACGTCGCATCCGTCGGCAAGGCCTTTGCGGTGCTCAAGAGTTTCACCAGCGAGGCGTTCGAGCTGACATTGAGCGAAGTTGCCGCGCGCGCTGATCTCGATCGCGGCACGGCGTTCCGGCTGATCCAGACCCTGATCGAGCTCGGCTATCTCCAGGCGGTGCCGCAGAGCCGCCGGTTCCGTCTCGGCGTTGCCTGCCTCGATCTCGGCTACACCGTGCTATCGCACGGATCGTTGCGCGCCATCGTCGAGCCGTTGCTGCGCGACCTCGTGCCCGAGGTCGGCGATGCGGCCTCGCTCGGCATACTCGATGGCGGTGACGTGATTTATCTCGCACGCGTCAGTGCAGGCCTCGACCGCTACAAGATGGATCGCCGGCCGGGCACCCGCATCCCGGCCTACAGCGCTGCTCTCGGCCATGCCATGCTGGCGCATCTTCAGCGCGATGAGCAGATTGCGCGGCTGGAGTCACGCCCCCGCGTCAAGCTATCGGAGCGGACGCTGACCGATCTCGATGCCCTGCTCGCCCGGCTCGACCAGGTGAAGAAGAAGGGCCATGCCGTCTCCGATGGCGAGAACGCCTATGGTCTGCGCACGCTGGCGACGCCGATCCTCGACGCCCAGGGTTCTGTCATCGCCGGACTGAGCGTCACCGTGGATGCCATGCGCATGGACATGCCGACCTTCCGCGATCAGGCGCTGCCGAAGCTGATGCGGCTGACGAGCAAAGTACAGGAGCTCGCGATCAAGTCAGGACTGTTGAGCTGATCGGCATCTCCAGGCGGGACGCGATCTTGGCGGCGGCTATTCCGGAACGAGCGTCGCGAGACCGGCTTCGATAATGGTGATTTCCTCGCTGACCTGCGCGATGGCCTGCTTCGGATCGACACCAGTCACGGCCACCAATTGCCGGAGCAGGTCCTGGCGATGCGTCAAGATACCTTCCAGCGCATCACGATCGTTCAGCCTCACATAGCCCTCAACGATCAATTCAACGGAACGGGACATAAATACTCTCAGTACAAGCTGACTTTTGATCCGCGAAAATATCGCGCTGACGCGTGGCTGCGGGAATGAAGTCGCGTCAACCTTGACAGGTAAGATTAATGGTCGTGCAACGCACTGCCTAAACAGCGATACGTTCCAAATCGGCGGCGATCCTGACGCTCGGAAAGATCTTTGCCGCTTCGGCCAAGATCTCATCGTCCTCATAGCGACCCGAAAGATGAGTCAGCACGAGTTGCTGGACATTGTTGGCGGCCGCAAACCGGGCCGCCTCTGCTGCCGTGAGGTGGCCGTAGTCTCGCGCCGTCGGCGCATCCCGATCCAGGAACGTCGCCTCGATCACAAGCAGATCGGCATCCGCGACATGCTTCGAAAGCCCATCGGTGGTCTCGGTGTCGCCGATCACGACCAGCTTCTTGCCGCCGCTTGGCGGCCCCAAAACATCCTCCGGATCAATCGTCCGGCCGCCTTCAACCGTGATGGTACGCCCTGCGGCCAGCTCGCCCCGCAGCGGGCCGTCAGGCACACCCAGCGCCGAGAGGCGATCAGACAACAGATGGCGGCGCGCCGGACTTTGGAATGAGAATCCAAAGCTGTCGGTGTCGCGATGGCGGACCGGAAAGCAGTCGATGGTGAAGTCGCCGGCGTCAATGACCTGCCCTTCAGACAGCGGCGCGAACTGTACGGAGATCGGCGCCCTTCCCGCGCCCCACAGGCCCGCGAGCATGGAGATCACGATATCGAGCGTCCCAGGCCCGCCATGGATGATCATCACGTCGGAGGTCTGTCGCAACCCCAGAGTCGAGAAGAGACCGGGAATACCCAGCACGTGATCGAGATGACCATGCGTAAGGAGAATGCGGTCGAGCCGCCGAAAGCCGGCGCCACTTCGCAGCATCTGGCGCTGCGTCCCCTCCCCGCAGTCGATCAGCATGCGCGTGCCCGCGGCCTCCAGGAGAAGCGCTGGATGGTTACGTTCTGCAGATGGAACGCTCGCGGAGGTGCCGAGGAAAGTCAGGGCGAACATGGCGGTCAGTTGTCCAGCGGGTCGGCCGAGACCTACCCCCCGGACGGCCTCACCGTTCCCAATGCCACGTGGGCGGCAGTGCGTATAGTCCCATCGACGCGGCTTCTGCGGCCTGGATGCGCTGCTGCCATTTGAGGAAGGCGCCTCGCTGCGTGAGGGCGCTCAATCGAAAACGCGAAAACAACCCCATGCACAGTACAAATCATTGGAGAAATTCGCGCCTCACGCCGCGCGCCTCGCCGACGGCGGACGTTTGACACGTCGGGCAAAACAGGCGCACGATGGCATGATCCCCAGTCGTGAATTCGCAATCACTCCGAACCATTAACGGTTCGGAAGCCATCGCCATTTCGAACGCGGCGCCCGCGCCGATCAGAACAAGAAGCCGTTGAGAGCAACGAGAAACTGCCGCGGCGATTGCAGCTGCGGCACGTGCGCGCAGCCCGGAATGATCTCGAGCCTGGCGTGCGGCAATCCGGCGGCGAGTTCGTGCGACATCGGCGGCGGCGTCGCCTCATCGTGCTCACCGACCAGAACGAGGACGGGAACCTTCACCGTGGCGAGTTGAGCGCGGAGATCGAGGCTTGCCAATGCATCGCACGCGGCACGGAAGACATCGGGATCCGTCCGCAGGAACGCTGCGCGACGATCCTTCATCAGCTCAGGATGTTGCTCCTGAAACTCCGGCGCGAACAGGCGCCGCATGGCGACGTCGGTGATCGCCTCCAGCCCTTTCTCGCGCGACACCCTCGCCATGTTGCGAAACGCTTCGCGGCCGGGCTCCGAGAACGCAGCGCCGCTGTCGGCGAGAACGAGCTTAGCGGCGATCTCAGGATGCCGGATCGCCATCTGCAAGGCGACGAAGCCGCCATAGCCGTTGCCGAGCACGATCGCCGGCGCGCCGTTCGCCGCATCCCGTACGGCCTCGGCCATCCGGTCCGCGACCGCAGCAAGGCCGCCCTCCACGGAGCCTGAACGGCCAAACCCGGGCAGCTCCGGCACGATGGTTCGAAACGATGTCGCAAGCTCCGGCGCGATCGCATCGAAGCTCGCGCGATCCGACAACAGCGAGTGAAAGAGAAACAACGGCGGCCCCTCGCCCGATTCCGCGGCGTTGACGGTTCCGTTGGCAAGAAGCCTGTCCATGTCCGGTCTTTCTCGATTGCGTCGGTCAGAGCACGCGCGACCCGCGCGTCCTATTGGCTCGATTGATAAATCAAATCGCCGGGAATTCAAGCATTGAGGCCTTGACGTGAAATATCAGGACTGAGAGATTACACTCACGGAGGTCCTACAGGTCATGCTTTTGCGCGAGAATATCTACGATCTTCTGAGAGCTGATATTTTAGCTTGCCGCCTTGCTCCTGGCGATGAAATGCGAGAGCAGGACCTCGCCGAGCGCTATGAGGTGAGCCGGCAACCGGTGCGGGACGCGCTTTTGCGGCTGCAGCGCGAGCACCTCGTGACGGTGCAGCCGCGCCAGGGCTATCGGGTCACACCGATCTCGCTGTCAGATGCGCGCGACCTCTTGCGCTTCCGCCTTGCGCTGGAGCCGGCCTGCGTTGCCGAGGCGATCGAGAGTGCGCCTGACAGCGTCTTGAAATCGCTCGACGATTTTCGCCGCTTCTCGGGCAACCACGAAGACTTCATCGTCTACAATCGCGGCTTCCACACCGCGCTGGCGCATGCGTCCGGCAATCGCCGCATGGCAACGGCGCTCTGCGATTTGATCGGCCAGGCCGATCGGCTGGTCCGCGTCAGCATTTCGAATCTGAAGGGACACGACCCGGCGAAACTCGTCGCCGAACACGTCGCGCTGATCGACGCCATGCAGAGCCGCGAAACGCGAACCGCGGCACGCATCATCAAGGCCCATATCGGGGCCACCGAAAAACGCGTTCTGCCGGCGCTCAAGCGCAACGCCGTCATCGTCGAAGAGAGGTCATTATGAACGTTCCGTCGAAACCCGCCTCGATCGACGTCGAAATTCACGGCAATTTCATCGATGGCCGGGAAGTCGAAGCCGGAGGCGGCGCGATGTTGGACGTGCGCAATCCTGCGACCGGCGATGTGATCGCCCGCATTCCCAATTCGACCGCTGAGGATATCGATCGCGCCATGCGAAGCGCACGCGCCGCCTTCGAAGGCAAGGCCTGGGGCGGCATGGACACGCGCGCACGCGCCCGGCTGGTCAACAAGCTTGCCGATGCCTTCGAGGCCAATCTAGACAGCCTGTACCGGTTGGAGACCCTCAACAACGGCCGCCCGATCAATGAGACCCGCGCCCAGCTCTCCCGCCTCCCCGACTTCTTCCGCTACTTTGCCGGCGTCGCGCTGTCGCGCCGCGATTCCGTGATCCCTGTCGAGGGCCCGTATCTCAACTACACGCTTCGCACCCCCATCGGTATCGTTGCCAACTGCACACCGTTCAATCATCCGCTGATGATTCTGTGCAAGTCGCTCGCCGTTGTGCTGGCGACCGGCTGCGTCACCGTGGTCAAGCCGTCCGAATACACGCCGCTGACGACGTTGAAGCTCGCGCAGATCTTCACCGAGGCCGGTCTGCCGCCCGGCGTCTTCAATATCGTTCTCGGTCTCGGCCAAAGCGCCGGCAAGATGCTCGCCGAGCACGGCGACATCAACAAGCTGGTCCTGACTGGCGGCACCGAGGCCGGCCGCATCGCCGGCAGCGCGGCCGCAAAGGTGTTTGCGCATCAGACCATGGAGCTCGGCGGCAAGACACCGGTGATGGTGTTCGACGATTTCGACGTCGACCGCGCCGTCAATTACGCGGCATTCGGTGCCTTCATCGGCGCGGGACAAACCTGCGTCTGCGCCTCGCGCCACATCGTGCAGGCCTCGATCTACGACGAGTTCGTCGAGAAGCTGCAGGCCAAGACCCGCACGATCCGCATCGGCGATCCCTTCGATGCCAACACCCAGCTTGGCCCCGTGATTTCCGCCCGGCAGCGCGACCGCGTGCTCACCTATTCCGGCTACGGTCACCAAGACGGTGCACGTCTCGTCACCGGCGGCGTTGCCGCGAAGGTGCCGGGTCACGACGCTGGCTATTTCGTCGAGCCGACGGTCTTCGCCGACGTCACCTCCGACATGCGCATCTTCCAGGAGGAGGTGTTCGGTCCCTTCACCTCGGTGACGCCGTTCAAGGACGAAGCCGATGCGCTGCGGCTTGCCAACGACTCCCCCTTCGGCCTCGCCGCCGCGATCCGCACCCGGGACGTCGCGCGCGCCCACCGCGTCGCCGCCGCCGTCAAGGCCGGCATCGTCTGGGTCAACGATCATCATCGGCTCGATCCGGCTTCGCCCTGGGGCGGCGTCGATGATTCCGGCATCGGCCGCGAATGCGGCACCGAAAGTTTCGACGACCATTTCAACACCAAGAGCGTGATGGTCGCCACGCACGAGCAGCCGTTCGACTGGTATCGCGACACGGCCAACCAGAAGCGGCTGAACTAGAGAACGACAAGCGGCAGATCGCTCAGAGAAGGCGGGCCGCATCATCAAGAATAACAGTCAAGGGAGAGCGTCAATGTCGACATCGGTGAACGCAGGCAGCCGTCTTGATCGGCTGCCGATCGGGCCATTCCACCGTCGCATCATGCTGCTGATCGGCATCGGCATGTTCTTCGATGGTTTTGACATTTACATCGCCGGGACCGTGCTCAGCGTGACGCTGAAGACGGGCTTCTCGACGCTGGCCCAGAACGCGGTTTTCATCTCCGCGACTTTCGTCGGGATGATGCTGGGATCATTCGGCACCGGTTTTCTCGGTGACCGTTACGGGCGCCGCTTCACCTATCAATTCAATTTGCTGCTTTTCGGCGTTGCCTCCCTTGCTGCTGCATTCTCGCCAAACATGGCCTTCCTGATTGCCTGCCGCTTCGTGATGGGCGTCGGGCTCGGCGCGGAGAACGTCGTCGGCTATTCGACGATGACGGAGTTCGTGCCCGCGCGGACCCGCGGCAAATGGCTCGGCTTCACCACCGTGTGCGTCGTCACCGGTCTGCCCGTCGCGCTGCTGGTCGCATCCGTGCTGGTGCCGCAATTCGGCTGGCGCTCCATGTTCGTGCTCGGCGGCATCGGCGCGCTCGTGGTCTGGTACATGCGCAAGTCGCTGCCGGAATCGCCGCGCTGGCTGGAAGCGGTGGGACGGACCGCGGAGGCCGAAGCGCTGATGCAGGCCATCGAGAAGGAGGCGGCGCAAGGTCAGCCCTTGCCTGCGCCAGCGGCCACGACATCGGCCCCGGTCTCGGCCGATCTTGGCACACTGTTCACCGCACCGCTGCTGTCGCGGATGATCGTCGGTGCGGTCTGCCTGATCACCATCAACACCCTGCTCTACGGCTTCGTCACCTGGCTTCCGGTGTTCTTCGTCAAGCAGGGTCTGTCGATCGCGACCTCGTTCGGCTATTCCCTGCTGATGGCGCTGGGCGCGCCGATCGGCTCGGCGATCGGCGCGCTGACAGCCGACCGCTGGGGTCGCAAGCCGACCATCATCGGCGCGTCGCTGGTCTCGGTGGCGCTGGGCATCCTCTATCCCATGATCTCGGATCCGATCCTGCTGCCGGCCGTGGGCTTTGCGCTGACCGTGCCGATCTACGTCCTGGTCGCCCTGCTGTTCGGCATCTACATTCCCGAGCTGTTTCCGACCGAGGTTCGCCTGCGCGCCTCCGGCATCGTCAATACGCTGGGGCGCGGCGCCACGATCGTCACACCGTTCCTCGTTGTGTCGCTGTTTGAATCGCGCGGCGTTGCCGGCGTGATGGCGCTGATGATCGGGCTGCTGGTGATTCAGATCATCACGGTCTGGGCGCTCGGCATCGAGCCCAGGCATCGCAGCCTCGAGGAGCTGAAGACGGAGGAAGCGGCGGCGCCCGTTCTGAGCGAAGTGTCCTGAGAACCAATAGCTCCACGCTCTCTCGCTCATGACGCTCCGATGGCTGACATCGGGGCGTCTTGCTTTGTTGCACTCTCCGGCGGCGAGCCGGAGCGTGTACGTGGCAACAAAGGACTCGAACGGGCTCACCGAAATATCCTGGACGAACACCCCACACACTGAAGCAAGTCCGCGAACAGATTGCTCGCTCAATCGCACAGCTTCGGTGTCTGGAGAAATCCTCCGCCAGCCATTCCGCAGTTCGGGCATGGCCAACCGCTGCGGAGCGCCGCATACTTGCGCAAGCCAATGAGACCAGGTCGTCCGAACGGACGGCTACGCTCATGAAAAATACTTCACGCAGTCCGGGCAGCTTGGCGCACCAACTTGAAATGCATCAGCGATGCTGACCCTTTGAGGTTGCAATCCGGCAACATCGGCCGAGGAAAATGCTGGTAAGCCAAATGGAACCGGCGTTTGCGCTCGTCAATCGCACGTCCTCAAATTACGCTGCCGTTGGAATTTGCATTATCAATAATTTCTAAGGGGGAAGTCTGCATGAAGGCTGCTCTTAAATCGGCGATCGCGTCGTCGATGATCATCGCAAGCGTCGGCTCCACATACGCGGCTGACATGGCCGTCAAGGCGCCTCCACTGCCGCCGCCGGTCGTTGCAAGCTGGACCGGCTGTTACATCGGTGGTGACGTCGGCTGGTACCACGCTCATCAGAACGGGGACACATCGGCGTTCCCCTCACCGGGCTTCGGAGCGCCTGCGATCAACGGAGCGGGAATCGCGGGGTACGGCGTTCTACCCACATCGCATGGTTTGTCGCGCGACAGCGTCTTGGGCGGCGGCTATGGAGGCTGCAACTGGCAGCAGAACAAGTGGGTGTTTGGCTTCGAGGGCGATATAACATGGACGGACAATAAGACGGGAAGCGACGCCCAAACCGTCGTCGGCTCGTTCACGGGGCAGCCCGCCAACTTCCCCCCGTTGGGCACGAACATGCAGTTAAACAGCTCAACCCAGTGGTTGGCTTCGTTGCGAGGACGCGTCGGCATGGTCGTGGGTGCTGGCGACAACGTGTTGCTCTACGGCACAGGCGGTGTGGCCTTTACTGATACCAAGTACTCTGCCGTGTTCACCCCGTCGACGAATCCGGCCAGCCTGTTCGGATTCGGATGTCCGGGCGCCGCTGCCACCACGTGTTTTGGGACCTCGGCCGTTGCCTTCTCACGAAACCAAGTCGGCTGGGTCGCCGGCGCCGGCGTCGAATGGCGAGTTGCGCCGCAGTGGCTGGTTCGCGTCGAATACCTCCACTACGGATTTGACGGTGCGAGCGGCATCGTACCGGCCGTCCTAGCCAACGGGGCAGCAGCTTGCGCGGGTTGCGGCTGGCGCGCGAACTGGGGCAACCTCGACATTGACAGCGTGCGCGTAGGCGCGGCCTATCAATTCGGTGGTCCGGTGGTTGCGAAGTACTGATTGAACGTCTTCCTCCGGGAAGCGAAGAAAGTCCCGGCTTGCGCCGGGGCTTTTTTTGTTTGCGGTGCCATCCAGGCAGGACGCTGGCCATATCGTCTGTTGGCCCGTCAGCGAAGTTGCGCCGCGTCTGACGGAGGTTCGCTCATCGCCGTAGGGCGGACCGGATTTGCTCAACCTGAGCTCTTCGCATTTTGACCCGAAGCGGAACTCGCATCGATCAATGTGTGGCTGTCTTCCTCCTCGGCAGCATCATATTGTTGGCCAAGCTGGAGACTAGAGGGCGCGCGCCATGAAACGACGGGATTTCATGAAAGCTGTCAGTGTTGTCGCCGGCTTCGGCGCAGTAGCCACTCACACAACGGCTCAAGATAAAGTCCGTCGTGTAGGTGCACTGCTTGTAGGAGAAATTACAAAGAAGTTTCTTGAAGATAGCCTCAAACAACGTGGCTGGAAGCTTGGCAATAATCTCATGATTGAAAGCCGAATATACAACGGAGATACTGATCTGGCGCATCGTTATGCCCGCGAGCTGATCTCCCTGAAGCCGGATGTGCTGTTTGCATTGACCAATACGTCCATGGCGGCACTTCAAGCTGAGGGCTCAACGCTTCGTACTGTCTTTGCCATGGTCAGTGATCCGGTGGGAATGCATTACGTTGATAGCTTTTCCAGACCGGGCCACAACGTGACGGGCTTCACACCATTTGAGCCGAGCTTGGGTGGCAAGTGGGTTTCTCTCCTGAAGGAGATTGCGCCGAACATCCAGCACATCGGGCTCGTCTACAATCCTGAACCCGGAAACAATTCCGCGGCATTCCGCGAATCGATTGACAGGACCGCGCGCGCATCAGGAATCGCGTCAGTGGAAACGCCCAGCGGCGGAGAATCCGACATAGAGCGTTTGATCGTTTCCTTTAAAGACAAGCCCGATAGCGGCCTCATTTTCTTGCCTGATGCATTCACGAGTTCACAACCAGATCGTTTTACGGCCTTGGTCCGCCAATACCGCATTCCAGCAATATATCCACTCCGTTCCTTCTGCGACGCTGACGGCCTAATTTCGTACGGCGTCTACTTCATAAAGATATTCGATGGTGCGGTGTCGTACGTTGATCGGATTCTGCGCGGCGCTGATCCCGCCGAACTGCCCGTTCAAGCTCCAACCGAGTTTGAGTTGGTCGTAAACCAAAAAGCAGCTCGGCAACTTGGCTTACAATTGCCTCCCGATTTAGTTGCTCGCGCGGACGAGGTAATCGGATAGACCACCTCGCTCGCTGCAGTGCATGAGTCCGGAATTGGGCCCTTTAGCGACATCGGGAGAATGCCGCCCTTCCGCGGCTGTTAGAGTCTCAGCGGACATTATGCGGCCTGCCGCTTAACGAGTTCACAGCCTGGTCCCGCTCCGACTGCGCCTCCACGGCCTGCACCGCGACATCAGCCACCTGCCGCAGCGCTTCGCGATCAGAGCCTGAGGAGGCCATCACGCCCATGCCGACGGACACCGCCGAGACATAACGCGCGAGTGCTGCGGGATCCGACGTGTCCTTGAGATCGCCCTCTGCCTGGGCCCGGACAAAGCGCTCGCGCAGTTGCTCTTCGTTCTGGGCGCGGCGCGCTGCGAGCTCGAAGGGGACGTTTTCGGAGCCGGCACCGGTGGCGATGCCGCCTTGCACGAGCAGGCAGCCGGGCGGATTGGCGGGATCGGTCTGCTTCTCGGCGATGCCCATCAGCATTCGCTCGGCGACCTCGCGGGCGGTCGGTGCGGACACCACTTCGTCCATCCACGCGCCACGCAGTTTGGTGTAGCGGTCGAGCGCAGCCTTGAGCAGGCCTTCCTTGTTGCCGAAGCAGGCATAGAGGCTCGGCGGGTTGATACCCATGGCCTCCGTGAGCTGGGCGATCGTGGCGCCCTCATAGCCATGGCGCCAAAACACTTCCATCGCCCGATCCAACGCGACATCAGCGTCGAATTCGCGGGGGCGTCCCATGCCCATGTCACTATCCTCCTTGGATTCGGCGTCGTCCCTCGATCTAACGCCTGGTCCTATCTATTTGTTCTATCTTTCTTTTCTCTTCCGCCTTCCCAATCTTGCGGTAAGCGGCTACAATTTTCTTAGTGAGCGGTACATAAGTATCTTGCGCTGCGGTATCCAGCTCCACATCTGTAGTAAACACTACATATCTGGAGCGCGCAAATGCACCCCTCCCAAGAAACGTCTCCCGCCGGCCGTCTCCGCCGTCTTCTCGGCGGCGTTGCCATCGTCGGCACCCTCGCCGTCGCCGGCTCGATCGCGACCGGCCACTACTTCCGTGCCGCCCAGGCGACGGCAACGGCCGCCGCGACCGAGCAAGCCGTTCCCGTCACCGTCGCGTTGATCGAACCAAGGCAGACCGTGCTGTGGGACGATTTCTCCGGCCGGCTCGAGGCCATCAACCGCGTCGAGCTTCGGCCGCGCGTTGCCGGCGCGATCCTCGCGACCAATTTTACCGAGGGTGCACTGGTGAAGGCCGGCGACGTCCTGTTCAAGATCGATCCGGCGCCTTACGAGGCCGAGGTCGACAAGGCCAACGCGCAGCTCGAGGCCGCGAAAGCGCGCGTCGTCTTCACCCAGGGCGAGCTCGAGCGCGGCGCGCAGCTGGTCGGCAATGCCGTGGTCACGCGGCGCGACTACGACCAGCGCGACAATGCCAATCGTGAAGCGATCGCCAATGTGAAGGCGGCCGAGGCGACCCTGCAGACCGCGAAGCTCAATCTCGACTACACCGAGGTGCGCGCGCCCGTGGACGGCCGCGTCGGCAAGATCGAAATCACAGTCGGCAATCTCGTTGCCGCCGGCACCGCCTCTCCTGTCCTGACCTCGCTGGTCTCGGTCAATCCGATCTACGCCTCCTTCGACGCCGATGAAGAGGTCGTGCTGCGCGCACTGAACTCGATCGCGGAGGCGTCAGGAAAGCGCGGCAATCTCGATCAGATCCCGGTGGAGATGGCGACCTCAGGCGGTCTCTCCGCCAAGGGCCACATCCAGCTCATCGACAACCAGGTCAACGGCCAGAGTGGCACCATTCGTGTGCGTGCTGTGTTTCAGAACGACGATGGGCGTCTGATCCCCGGCCAATTCGCCCGCGTGCGGA
Organism: Bradyrhizobium sp. CCBAU 11434; assembly: GCF_028128895.1. Lineage (NCBI taxonomy): Bacteria > Pseudomonadati > Pseudomonadota > Alphaproteobacteria > Hyphomicrobiales > Nitrobacteraceae > Bradyrhizobium > Bradyrhizobium sp. CCBAU 11434. Next base: position 699,506 of record NZ_LBJX01000011.1, on the reverse strand, counting down.
TGGGCCAGCCGAAGCAGCAGACGCTGGTGATGATCGACGAGCGCGCGATCGGGACCGACCAGGACAAGAAGTTCGTGATGGCTGTTGGCGATGACAGCCGTGCGGTCTACCGGCCGATCACGCTCGGCGGCGCGGTCGACGGCCTGCGCATTGTCATCGCGGGTCTGAAGCCCGGCGATCGCATCGTCGTCAACGGTCTGCAGCGCGTGCGTCCGGGCGCTCTCCTCAAGATGGAAGTGGCCGCGATGGGTGCGCGCGGACAGCAAGCCTCCAACCACAGCAACCAGGATGTGGTGCAACGCTAGTCAACGTCATTCCGGGGCGCGACGAAGTCGCGAACTACGGTGCGCAATAGCGCACCTGAGAATCTCGAAGTTACGAAGCTCAGAGCACATCACCTCTGGATTCCGGGTTCGCGCTTCGCGCGCCCCGGAATGACGGCGGAGCTCTGTGGAGACGAGAAAGATATCGCCCAGGGGCAAAGCCATGAATCTCTCAAAGTTCTTCATTGATCGTCCGATTTTTGCCGGCGTGCTGTCGGTGCTGATCTTCCTCGCCGGACTGATCTCGCTGTTCGCGATGCCGATCTCGGAATATCCCGATGTCGTGCCGCCCTCGGTGCTGGTGCGTGCAACCTATCCCGGCGCCAATCCCAAGGTGATCGCGGAGACGGTGGCGACGCCGATCGAGGAGCAGATCAACGGCGTCGAAGGCATGCTCTACATGTCGAGCCAGGCGACCACCGACGGCGCGATGACGTTGACGGTGACGTTCCGCCTCGGCACCGACCCCGACAAGGCGACGCAATTGGTGCAGAACCGCGTGCAGCAGGCCGAGCCGCGCCTGCCGGCCGTGGTGCGCCAGCTCGGCATCATCACCAAGAAGTCTTCGCCGGACCTCACCATGGTGGTGCATCTGTTGTCGCCGAACAACCGCTACGACATGACCTATTTGCGCAACTATGCGGTGCTCAACGTCAAGGACCGCCTCGCGCGCATCGACGGCGTCGGCGACGTTCAGCTCTACGGTGCCGGCGACTATTCGATGCGGGTCTGGGTCGATCCGCAGAAGGCGGCCGAGCATGGCCTCACCGCAAGCGACATCGTCAAGGCAATCCAGGCGCAGAACGTTGAGGCAGCCGCCGGCGTGGTCGGCTCGTCGCCGAACGTCAAGGGCATCGACCTGCAGCTCTCCGTCAACGCGGAGGGCAGGCTCGCCAACGAGGAGCAGTTCGGCGACATCGTGGTCAAGACCGGCACGCGCGGCGAGGTCGTACGCTTGCGCGACGTCGCCCGCATCGAGCTCGGCGCCTCCGAATACGGCCTGCGCTCGCTGCTCGACAACAAGCAGGCGGTGGCGATCCCGATCTTCCAGGCACCGGGCTCCAATGCGCTCGAGATCTCCGACCACGTCCGCGCCACCATGGCCGAGATCAAGAAGAACATGCCGGAGGGCGTGTCCTATCAGATCGTCTACGACCCCACCCAGTTCGTGCGCTCCTCGATCGAGGCCGTGATCCACACGCTGCTGGAGGCGATCGCACTGGTGGTGCTGGTCGTGATCCTGTTCCTGCAGACCTGGCGCGCCTCGATCATCCCCCTGCTCGCCGTGCCCGTGTCGATCGTGGGCACGTTTGCGGTCATGCACGTGTTCGGCTTCTCCATCAACGCGCTCAGCCTGTTTGGCCTGGTGCTCGCGATCGGCATCGTGGTCGACGACGCCATCGTCGTGGTCGAGAACGTCGAGCGCAACATCGAGGGCGGGCTGTCTCCGCGCGATGCCACCTATCAGGCGATGCGCGAGGTGTCGGGACCGATCATCGCGATTGCGATGGTGCTGATCGCCGTGTTCGTGCCCCTCGCATTCATCTCAGGCTTGACGGGGCAGTTCTACAAGCAGTTCGCGCTGACGATTGCGATCTCGACCGTGATCTCGGCCGTCAACTCGCTGACGCTGTCACCGGCCCTGTCGGCGCTGCTGCTGAAGGGTCACGACGAGCCGAAGGACCGGCTGACGATTATCATGGAGAAGAGCCTCGGCTGGTTCTTCCGCCGCTTCAATCAGGCGTTCACCTACTCCTCGAACAGCTACAGCGGCACCGTCACCAAGGTGATCTCCGGCAAGGCCGCGGTGATGGGTCTCTACGTCGTCCTCGTCGGCATCACCGCCTTCCTGTTCCAGCAAGTGCCTGGTGGATTCGTGCCGGGCCAGGACAAGCAATATCTGGTCGGCTTCTCGCGGCTGCCCGACGGCGCGACGCTCGACCGCACCGAAGAGGTGATCCGCAAGATGAGCGACATCGCCCTGACCCAGCCCGGTGTCGAGAGCTCGGTCGCCTTCCCGGGCCTGTCGATCTCCGGCTTCACCAACTCCTCCAACGCCGGCATCGTGTTCTCGACGCTGAAACCGTTCGATGAGCGCAAGGATCCCTCACTCAGCGGCCCCGCGCTCGCGGCCGAGCTGAACAAGAAATATGCCGGCATCCAGGAAGCCTTCATCGCCATGTTCCCGCCGCCGCCGGTCAACGGTCTCGGCACCATCGGCGGCTTCAAGCTCCAGATCGAGGACCGCGCCGGCTTGGGCTATGAAGCCCTGAACGACGCGACCAAGGCGTTCATGGCGGCGATGCAGAAGGCGCCGGAGATCGCCGGCGTGTTCTCGAGCTTCCAGGTCAACGTGCCCCAGCTGTTCGCGGACATCGACCGCACCAAGGCGTTGCAGCTTGGCGTGCCGGTGACCGAGGTCTTCAACACGCTGCAGATTTACCTCGGGTCCTACTACGTCAACGACTTCAACAAGTTTGGCCGCACCTACTCCGTCTATGTCCAGGCCGATGCGCCGTTCCGCGCCCGGGCCGACGACATCAGGCAGTTGAAGGTGCGTTCATCTTCGGGCGACATGGTGCCATTGTCGGCGCTGCTCACGATCCGCCAGAGCGCAGGTCCGGAGCGCGCGATCCGCTATAACGGCTTCCTGTCGTCCGACATCAACGCGGCGGCCGCGCCGGGCTATTCGTCCGGCCAGGCGCAGGAAGCAGCGACGCGGATCGCGGCGGAGGTGCTGCCACCCGGCTTCGCCTTCGAATGGACCGACCTGACCTATCAGGAGTTCATCGCCGGCAATTCCGGGCTCTGGGTGTTTCCGCTGGCGATCCTGCTGGTGTTCCTGGTGCTAGCCGCGCTCTATGAGAGCCTGACCCTGCCGCTCTCGATCATCATGATCGTGCCGATGGGCCTGTTGGCTGCGATGTTCGGCGTCTGGCTCTCGAAGGGTGACAACAACGTCTTCACCCAGATCGGACTGATCGTGCTCGTGGGACTCTCGGCCAAGAACGCGATCCTGATCGTCGAATTCGCCCGCGAGCTCGAATTCGCCGGGCGCACGCCGATCCGGGCCGCGATCGAGGCGAGCCGGCTGCGCCTGCGTCCGATCCTGATGACCTCGATGGCGTTCATCATGGGCGTGCTGCCGCTGGTGCTCTCGACCGGCGCAGGTTCCGAAATGCGGCGCGCGATGGGCGTTGCCGTGTTCTCCGGCATGATCGGCGTCACCGTGTTCGGCCTGTTCCTGACGCCGGTGTTCTATGTGCTGCTGCGAACCATCACCGGCATGAAGCCGCTGGTGCATCACACCAGCGACACCAGCGCCGCGCCAGTTCAGGGCTCAGTCACCAATCCCGGCCACTAGATCAGGGATATCCCGGAGATCAACAACAGCACGAGCACGGTCTTGCGAAAGACCATCTCGTTGACCCGGTGAAACGCGATCACGCCGAGCGCGGATCCGGCAAACAGCGCAGGCAGGCTGACGGCGAGGTCGACGAAGACCTTTGACGAGAGGTCCTGGTGTCCCACCAGCAGAGCGATCGCAAAGACCTGCATCGCCGCAATGAACGGCTGCACCAGGCCGCGCTGCTCGCTCTTGGGCATGCCGCGCATGTCGCACCAGATCGTCGGGATCGCGCCAGGCATGGCGGTGAGCCCGCCGACGAGCCCTCCTCCGAATCCGATCAGCGCAACCCAGTGCCGGCCGACTGCCTCGCTGGCCGTCACCAGCGTCGGTCGCAGCAGCATGTAGCCGGCATAGAGGGACACGACGATGCCGAAGCCGCGCCGGAGCAGATGCGTATCGGTCGATTGCAACAGCGAGACTGCGATGGGAACGCCGATCAGTCCACCGACGATCAACAGGAGGCTTCCCTCCCAGCGGATGCTGCGCCGAAGCGCCCACAGATTGGTTGCCTGCACGCCGATGCTGCACGCCATCATCAGCGGCACCGCCTCCAGCGGCTGGAATACGCGCAGCAAGACCGCGCCCGCCACCGCCGAGAATGCGAAGCCGGAGAGCCCCGAGACGAAGGCTCCGGCGAACACGGCAACGCTGAGCAGCAGGAGGGTCGCGACGTCAGGCATGGTCCGCCCTCCGCTCAGTCGTAAGGAATCTGGGATACGGGCGCTACGGTGCTGTCCGCGCACGCCGCAGGTTCGCGCGGAAACGACACCTGCATGGCATGCGCGTGAGCTCGCTCCAGCATGACAAGACCGGCGAGTTGAAGCGTGACGAGGGCCGCGGTGAGAGCCAGCGCGACACAATTGAGGTTACGTGTGCTCGAGACTGCGGCGACTGGCCGAATGCTGGTGCGCATCAGATCGGTGGGCATTTTCTATAAATTCCTCTTCGCTGCAGACAGAATCGATTTCGTTCAAAGGCAATGTTTCGTGCTGCGTTTCCAGGAGATGGCGATAGCGCCGCAACACGCGCCGCGCCTCGATCGCACGCTGCTGATGCAGCGCTGCGAGCATGCGATTGGCAACGCCGTGGAACGTACCAATCAGGCTCCGGAACGGTGTTGGCATGACAACCTCCTTTCAACCTGCAAGCGAGATTGATGGACTTCACGTCCGCGCGCTGTGAGTTGCTTCACACGAAGCTCGAGCGCGACGAACAAGAAATCGTGTGCGTTCTGGTAGGAGAGAACGCAGCAAATCGCGTCACCCAAACGAATGACGCGCAATAACATTCTGATGATGAATTTGAAGGCGACGCGCTGATGCTTGCTTCAGCGCCCTGATGCGTCAGTGGACGAGCGGATTGGAAAACCCGGCCGCGAGCTTGACGAGGTCGGCCTGACGCGAAACACCCGTCTTGGCGAAGACGCGATGCAGATGCGTCTTCACCGTCGTCTCCGCGATGCCGAGCGCGATCGCGGTCTCCGGAACGCCGCCGACCTCGACGATGGATTGCAGAACCCTGAGCTCCGCAGGCGTCAATCCGAACGTACGGTCGATCAGGCCGGCGCACGACTGACTGTCGACCTCGGCCTTCCAGACAAACAGGGCTCCGATGGCGCCGCCAGCCGATTCCGTTCCGTTACGCAGCAGCGAGGGCAGCGCGACGATTTGCGCGATGTAGTACGAACCGTCGTGCGACATCAGCGGAATTTTCTGCCCCGAGGCCGCCGCCAGGGCAACCTCTCCCGCGTCACGAAAGGTCTCGCGCAGAACGGAATTTGCTGCGGACGATCTTGCCACGAGCCGCCCCGAAACCGATCGCAGGACGTCGTCGGCGTCGAGCAGCATGTCCGCGGCCGGATTGCCGTGGACGATATTGCAGGTCGCATCGAGCAGGATGACGCCTGCATTCAGTTGATCCACGACGTCAGCGAGCGCGGTCGCGCGCTGCTGCTTTCGCTCGATCGCTCGATTGATCACCAGGGCCCGGCTCGCATGCGAGACGACGGCCTGCATCCTCGCCCGCTGCACCGCGTCGAGCATCTCCTTGCCCGGAATCACGGTCAGCAACATCGGACACGACGACTGCGACTGCTCCAGAACCACGTTGGCGACATCGGCGCAGCCCTGTGGGCGCAGCCATTCCTGATAGAAGCGGCCACGGCGATATTCCTCGAAATTCACGAGGTCGGGGATGTTGCGCACCTCGCCATAGCGGGGAAGCCTGGCGAGGGGATCGTACCGGGCGTAGGTTTCCGCATAGAGCTGGATGTAGTGCGGATCGACCCCGCAATAATAATGCGTCGCACCGGACTTGCTGATCGGATCCTTCGAAATCAGACCGCAGGCCCGGCTGCCAATGAACCCATTGAGCATGACGACCACGTCGCCCCACAACCCAGGATCGAGACCGGCATCATAGATGCGCTCGATCAAATCGGACTGTTTTGGAGGTCGGGGCATCGAAAGAGCCAATGGTCAAACAGGCGATAGCGAAATGTTCTTCATGCCCGGCGGCCTAGGTGAGTCTATCACAGAAGCAAAAGGTTCAACTCAGACAGCGATCACCAAGCTATCACAACCCCCGCATGCGGCATCCTCCGATCGGAGGATGCGCCGGCCGGGCGGATGGAGCCCGGCCGGCAAGCGCCGCGTTCAGGCCGCCAGGGCTGATGCCGGCTCAGAACGCGACGCGTAGGCCCCCTTTCGCGGTTCCGGTGCGGCTCTGGTCGGACATCACCATGCCCTCCACGGCACCGAACACGGATACGTTCCTGGTCGTGCGATAGTCGAGGCCGAAGCCCGCCACCGCGCCGATCGTGCTTCGGCTGCCCGGCGTGTCGAAGGACAGGTTCTGCCCGAGCAGCACCGTGTTGATGCCGGTGTCGCCGACGCGCTGGAGTGCGATCACGCCGCCGTGGACGTTCGCCGTGAGCGCGCCACCGTCGAAGCGTGTCACCCTGGAGAGATCGACCTCGCCACGCTCCTCAAGATCCTGGAGCGTGCGGCTGCCGACCGACAAGCCTTGCGCCGAGCCGGCCTCGCTATAGCCGTCGAACCGGCCCGCGACGTAGCGCAGCCGCGCCGTCGGCGTCAGCAGATAGCCGTTGCCGATATCGAGCTTGTAGCCATAGGCGAGTTCGGGGCTGATGTACCAGCCGCTGTAACTGGCGGTCGCCGTCTCCATGCCGCCGACCGCGGCATTGTTGAGCACCAGCCGCCGCGATTTGTTGTCGGCATTGCCGCCTTGGAGCGTGAAATCGAAGAACTGCGCGGCCCATTCGAAGCGGCTGTAGGCGCCAGCAAAGACATAAACGGTGTCGACCGACTGCGAGTTGAGGTCGACCGAGAGGCCGCCCTGCCCGCCGCCGAGGAAGGCGCCGACCAGCCAGTTCGGCTGCACCTTGCGGTCGAGGCCGATCGCACCGCCCCACGCGGTCGAGGTCGCGCGCAGGGTTGCGGCGGTTTCGTCCTGGATGCGCTGACCGCCAAAGCTATTGGCCCAGACCGTGATCGGCGCCGGATCGGTCCAGAGGCTCTTCGGTGCCTTGGTGAACGGGCCGGCCTGCGCGGTATCTGGCGCATAGGCCATCGCCATCATGTTGTTCGCGCCGGACCCAGCGCCGCTCAAGCGGCCCTGCACCAGCGAGGACACACCGCCGGTGAAGTCCATCAGCGTGCGGTCCGTCTGGGCGAGCGCAGTGGGGTCGAGGGTTGCCAGCGTCGTTCCGGAGACGACTGACGGACCATTGAATCCCGAGGTGATGGTGTTGATCGTGCCGTCGAAATTGATGAAGGTCGGCAGGTCGATCGCTGTCAGCGACGATACCCTGCTGCGCACTCCGAAATCGACGTTGACGACGTCGTTGCCGAAGCCGAAATCGACCACGCCGTTGATCTTCGATCCCGGCCGCAGCGTCAGCGTATCCGCGTTGGCGGAGAGCTTGATCGCCGTGCCGCCGGTTCCGGTAATCGTGCCGGAGTTCGCGATCTCAGCCCCGCCCCGCACCTGCACACCGGTTTCACCGGAGATCGAACCCGAGTTGACGATGGTTGCGGCGCCATCGACCGACACACCGCGCACGCCCGTGGAGATGATGCCCGCATTGTTGATCGCAGCGGTTCCCCGAACGGAAATGGCCTCCGCGGCCGGTGCACCGGTGATCGTTCCGGAATTGCTCAGCGTCAGCGCATCGAACGCTTGAATTGCGGCGCCGTCATTCGCTCGGATCGTGCCGGAATTGGTGATCTCGGCTGTCCGGGCATCGACGCCAGCGGCCGCAAAGCTCGATTCCACGATGCCGGCATTGTTGAGCTTGACGTCGACGGCACTGATGCCGAATTGGCCGCCGGAGATCAGCCCGCCGGCGGCGTTGTCGACCGTCGCCGTGCCATCGGCGCGGATTCCGATTCCGCCGCCTGCACCGCCCTTGATCGTGCCCGCATTGACGATGCTCGCGTCCGTTTTGGCGAACACCGCGGTGGAATTGAAGTTCGTACTCTGGATTGTGCCACCGTTGTTGTTGACCGTCACGGAACCTGACGGCGATCGGATCGCATTGAACTCGCCTGAGATCGTGCCGGTGTTGGCCGTCACGTTCACCGTTCCGGCGAGGATAGCGAAGCCGCCGCCGTTCAATGCCAGGATCTGTCCGGCATTTGAGACGTTCGCGATCAGCGCATTGACGGCGGATCCGTTCTGGTCGAGCGCCTGTATGGTGCCACCGCTGCCGTTCGTCACCGTTGCCGTATTGGCAAAAACGCCTTGCGCTCCGGCTTCTATCCTTCCGGAATTCGAGGATACCACGACGGTATTCGCTGCGATGCCCCGGCTTCCCACCGCGTTGCCAATAACCTCGCCGGCGTTGGCAACCGTGACAGCGCTCCCGCTCGATATGGCGACGCTGTTCGCGAGGGTGGATTCAATTTCGCCAGAGGCGCCGTTGTTGATCGTGGCCGCCCCGGCGGAGGAGATGCCGGCCAAGCCTCCCGCGATTGTGCCGGTGTTGCTAGCGACAGTCACGGTGCCGGCGCGAATTGCCACGCTGCCGCTCGATGTTGCGAAAACGGAGTTGGCGTTGTTGATGAGGACGCTACCGGATGTCGTGATCGCTGCGCCATTCGTTCCGTCTGCGAAGACTGACCCGGAGCTGGTGTTGTTGACCACAACGGAGGTCGTTGCAAAGATTCCAAACCGGAGTCCATCGACTTGGCCGGAGTTGGTCGCCAGGTTGACAATGTTTGCCTGGATCGCGATTCCACCTGTGCCGATCGCGAAGATGCCTGCTGCATTCTCAATGTTCACCGTACCAGAGCTGCTGATGGCGATACCATTGGTCCCTGCTGCCTGAACGCGATCTCCGGTGTTCTTCAGGTCGAGGTCCCCACCGGCCGCAATTCCGGTGGCGCCATTCGACGCCGCGGTGCCGCCGAGGATGGCGCCGGCATTGTTGATGGCGCCCCGGTTAAGCGTGATGCCGGAGGTGGTGCCGTTCAAGAATGTGCCTGAGGTCACGTTGATGGTGTTGCCGGTGTCGGTTGCCGATCCATAGCCGATCGTCCCGTTCGCATTGGTTACCGTTCCGGAGCAGGTGACGACCGCATCATTGACCGGTGACGGCGGCGTGCAGGCAGCTTCCGCGCGCTCAGTCATGATCCATGGCGCCAGCAGCAGCGCGGACACCGGGATCCGCAGCACGCGGGGGCTGACGGTCATAAGAAGCCTTCGTTTCATTTCATTCCCCAAACGAAGCCTGCCACGCGACGCGCGTGCAGCCTGTTGCGATCGCCCTCCTCCGATCGGAGGAGGCCGACGCCGCGATCCGTGAATCGCTGATCGCCAAGGTAGAAGGACGCCCATCATCCGACTTGGACTAATGCGACTGGGTTTCGGCTCAAAACGAACTGAGGCCCTTTCGGCTGCGACTGGTGCAGAGTTGCGACACCGCCGGCAGGAACTATGCCTGGTCCCAGCCCGCCTTCTCCGCGCTCTCTGCCCAGACCGCGGCGCGATATATCTCGCGGCCGCCGTCATTCCTGACGCGGATCCAGGCATCGCGATCGCGCAGATCATCGCGCCAGACGAAGAGATGCTTTGCCATCTCGTCGGCGACGACGAATGTCGCCCGCGCATTCTCGAACACCATGCCACCCGGATCGATCTTCACGACATTGCCGACCAAGAGGTCGAAGAAGAATCGGCGCATATCTACTCCACGCGCCGGAATACGTAGTCGGCGGAATACGGCACCGGCGTGCCGCAGAGCACGTCAGCAACAACGACACCCCTGCCCAACACTCCCGCAACAGTCATGATTCCACGATCAAGGATCATGTGAAAAATTCCCTGCTTGCGCTCGAAAAAACGGCAGGTCGCTCAAATTCGCCGGGAAGAGCTCACTCCGCCGCGCCGCTCCTGACGTTGCTCGGCGTCGCGCCGTAGGCCCGTCGAAAGGAGCGATTGAAATAGGAGAGATCGCCGAAGCCGACGTCGTAGGCGATCGACGAGACCGGACGCTCGGCGAACTCCGGTTCCCGCAACATGCGATGGGCTCGCTTCAGGCGCTGCTCGATCAGGAAGGAAGAGAATGTCTTGCCGTCGGCTTCGAACAGGCGTTGGAGGTAGCGCGGCGTGACGCCGAGCTCCTGCGCGACGCCGGCGACCGACAGGTCATGCCGCCAGCAATTGTTGACGATCATGAATTTGGCCTTGCGCAAGCGGGCGGCCTTCGCGCCGCCCCGACCAGCGCTTTCCCTGATGTCGTCGGTGGGACCGAGCACGAGAGCCAGGAGATCATGCAAATGTCCGACACCCAGTTGGCGCAACGCCGGCGTCGCAAACCCGTTCTCCCGAACCAGCGAGGTCGCGTAGTCGACGAGCACCCTGATCTCGCTGGGCCGGTCCCGGATGATGCGCATCACCGCGTCGTCGACATCCATGATCATCGGCGCGAGAATGCGCCGCGGCACGCGAAGCGAGAAACAATCGCCGGCCAGATGCCGCTCGAGCACCACCGTATCCTCGGCGCTGGCCAAGACAGCTTCTCCAGGACCAAGCAGCAGTTCGCGACCTCGCGCAGATATCCCGACGGCTCCGGATCGGACCACGACCAGGGCAAGACTGTCGTCACCGTCGACAACCAGTTCCTTCGTCCTGATCAGTCGAGCTCCCGACAACTTTCCCGTCATCAATTGCGCTTCCGGCACGGCGTAACAGTTGAAGTTCGCGTCGAGCGGCTGCCCTTCGTTCGGGGCGACCTCGGCTTTGACCACCCCGCAGCGATAGAATTCGCGCAGCAGCGCGAGACGCTCGTTTTCGGGAACGCCGTTTGTCGACACGTTGAGAATGGAAGACTGATCCTTGCTGCTCACTGCAATCTCTCCAACGGAAGAGCAGGCTCGGCCACGCGCTGTTGTTTCCCCGCACCCGTATCCGGTGCCATCGCGCATAATCGTTGTGGCACGCATTGCCCTTCTCATTTCAGGAAACGTTCCATACGAAAGTGTCAAATGACACGCGTCATACGTTCGGAGGACGCGTGTCGCCTCGCCTTCACAATGGAATGAGATCGCGCAATTTCGTCGCGCACAATATGAATTGGATCACACGGCGTCGTCAGGGCCGGTCGCCTGAACGAACGTAGCAGCAAAGCCTGCCGCGATCTTCACGAGATCGGCCTGCCTGCCAGCGCCGGTCTTCTCGAACAGACGGCCGAGATGGGTCTTCACCGTGGTCTCGGCAATTCCTAGCTTTGCCGCGACATCGGGAACTCCACCGATCTCGACGATGGCGGTCAACACACGGATTTCAGACGGTGTCAGCCTGAATGCAGCAGCGATCGCGTCCGTGGCGAGCCGGGCCGCCATCGCGGCCTTTTGCAGGAACAGCACCGTCGCGACGCCATCGCGTTGCAGGCTGCGTTCGTGCGTCAGCGGAAAGGCGTGAGCCAGGTAGTGCTGACCGTCAGTCGACGTCATGACTTCGATCCTGCGGCGCTCGGCCGGAGGGGTTCCACTGTTGGCGGCAACATCGAACATACTGCGGAATATTTTGTCGGCTTGGGTGTTGCGGGCCACGACGCGATCGCCGACGATCGCGAGCAAACCGCCGTCAGCGAGCATTTTGCGGCAGGCCGCGTTGGCGTGGACAACCCGTCCCTCCGCATCGAACAGGCAGATTGCGGTGCTGAGGCGATCAAGGACCTCCGCAAGATCGGCGACGGTGTGCGAGCGGGCCCTGATCTGCTTGCTCATGACGCGGGAACGCTGGATGTGCGGCGCAATCAACCGCATGCGCTCGCGCATCGCATCATCGACGTTTCCACGCGACCGGCTGCGCATGACCTGAAGAATCGTCGTGCGTGCAGTCGACCGCTCGAGCGTGACGGTCGCGAGGTCGACCGCGCCCTGCGGTTCCACCCATTCCCGGTAGAAGCTGGTCGCCACGAAGTCCGAATAGGGCATGACGTCGGCCACGCCGACGGTCCGTTCGACAGCAAGATCAAGGTGGCGATCGAGCAGCGGATCGAGCTCGACAAACCTGTCACGATAGAGCTCGCGGAAACGGGAATCCGTTCCGTAGTGCTGGTGGATCTCGAGCGAGAGCCTGGCGGCATCCCGCGAGAGAATGGTCACGGCGGAGCCGCCGACGAACCCCGCGACCTGCTCCAGCGCGGCACCGCGCTGCGCTGGGTCGACCGCTGCATCGTAGATCTCGCCGACGAGCGAGGAGAACCTGTTCGCCTCCAGCATTGTCATCGGACGAACGACGCCGGGGACGAAGCAAAAACGTAAGATAAAAATGCTGGAATATCGAACATCGTCCTTGCGTAACGTCAACCGCAGGGTGCGGCTTGGACGTTTTCGCCAAAGACTAGGATAAAAGCGAACAGCGGGCGGACTGTGTGCCTGATATCACGCGTCCGCTCGCTGCCTGCTCAATCGACCGCGCCTGAGGGCACGGATCTCTATTTCCGGTTCTCCTCGCAGAACTTCAGCGCGGCGAGCGCCTCGCCGGCGCGCGGGATCTGCATCTCGATGCTGTCGTCGTCATCGTCCTCGAAGTCCAGCGTCAGACGCTTGGCTTTCGACAGGCGGTCCATGATGGACTGATCGTATTCGAAGATGCCGCGCACGGTGGTCTTGTCCATGACCTCCCACTTCGCCTTCGACATGATGTCGGCATCGTCGGTGCCGACGTCGGCGCGCAGGATCTCGCCGACCTTGTCCCACTCCCAGCCGTCATAGATCATCACGATGACGATGGCCTTGTCCGAGTAGGTGATGACGATGACGTAGTCGCGGTTCTCGTCGTCCTTGTCCTTGTAGCCGCGGCTGGCGTTGCAATGGGTGTCCTGGCTGCGTTTCTCGATGGTCCAGTCACCGACCTTGGATTGTTGCGCGAGCGCAGGCCCGGCGATCAAGGCCCCGGCGAATAGTCCAGCGGCAAGGCAGAATCGTTTCATGTCAGCCTCCAGCGTTTTCCCCACGCCAAGCTGACCATCTCTCCTGGAAAGCCGCAAGGGCCGGCTCGACGCAGCCGGTGGCGAAATGCGCGCTCCCTACGCCTGCCGCGGCACGATCGCGATCGGGGTGAAGGTGTAAACCTCCTCGCCGTCCTGGTTGAACATCGTCCATTTGACCATGGCGATGCCCTGCGGCTTCGACTTCGACGGCGTCAGGCTCATGACCTCGCCGACCAGATGCAGCCGGTCATTCGGCCGCACCGGAATGGTCCAGCGCAGCCCGTCGACACCGGCTCCGATCAGCGGGTGCGGGCCGAAGGGGCGGGTCTGGATCGCAAGGTTCATGGCGATCGCCGCGGTGTGCCAACCCGAGGCAGCCAGCCCCTTGAACAGGGTGTCCTTGGCGGCCTCATGATCGAGATGCATCGGCTGCGGGTCGAACTCGGCGGCAAACCGCTTAATGTCGGCTTCGCTGACCACGACCTCGGGGGATTTGAAGCGCATCCCCAGGGTGAGATCGTCGAACCAGGCGACCTGAGCCATGATTTTGCCTCGAAATGTGACATGCCGCGCGCGCATTGCGCACGGCCAGAGGATGGATCGGTGACGGGGATGTAGCGGTTCGGCGGCCTGCAGGCCAGGTCCCGGTTCCCCGCGAAACCCCTTTCCTATCTCGACGAAACACGCCTGAAACAGACGGCCGGTTATCTGGTTGTCAAAATCATACAGGGACGTGCGTCATGCAATTCTTCCTCGACCTGATCAGCGAATATGCCTGCTGCCAACATCTCGTCGCCCAGCCGCTTGGGGAGGATGAGCTATGATCGAGTTGATCTCAGCCCTCCTCGTGCTTTGCAGCATCGGCGTCTTCGCGGCGCATGCGGTGGACGCTTATCGCACCACCCACTTCTGACCGGCGATCCCGGTAGCCTAGAACGGACGCCGGTAAAAATGCTCTGAATGCGTCGCCGGCGGAAACCGGTTGGCGAGCGCCAGCGCCCCCTTCTCGTCCGTCTCGAGCGCGATCTTCTGCGACAGCATGACGTCGCCGGGCACCAGGAAGCCTGACGGGACGAAGCACCACCCCATCGTTGCATTGCCTGACGCGTCGATCTCGTGGACATTGGCCGCAGTACCGTAGTGGATGCGATAACGCTTGCCGCTGTCGCAGCCGATGACGTCAAAGTGCCGGTGCTGCTCGAACTGAGCGCGCTGCTCGTCGGTGAGCCATTCAGCCAATAGCCTCCTTCCCCGCGCCTCTGGCGTGTTCTCGCCAAAGAAGCGCCGGTAGAGCTCGCGGAGCGCGTGCAGACGCGCTCGCGCGGGCGCGCGAAGCCTGAAGACCGCGATCATGGACCGTTCAGATCAACCGCCGACCAGGCGGGGATAGAACAGCGTTTCGTGCGCGGTCGGGTCAAACGATTTGATACGCGTGACTTCGCCGGGCCCGGTCCGGTACGCCGCGGTAAAGCCCGCGCCGGTCAATTCCCGAAAGCGCTGTTCGGCCCGCGCCAACGCTTCGGCATTTTCAGGATCAAACTCGTGGCGCGTATCGCCGGTCTGATCCATCACGATCTGGGTAGCCATGTTGAGTCTCCTCATGCCCAGCCCTGAACTTGATCAAAGCAAACCTCGTGCCGTCAGTTCCCGAAAGCAACAACTTTCTCTGAGACGCCCAGTCACGCCTTGCGGAGCAGCTCAACGCACGGCCGCCGCCCCGCCACCCCCGTCGATCTGCCGGCCCATCAGCGCGATGGCTTTCTGGTAGACGCCGGCCGCATTCCACGCCTGGATGGCGGCGAAATTCGGTTCGCCGGGCTGGTAACCGGCTCCCGCACGCCAGCCGTTGGCCTTGAGGAAGTTCGCGGTCGAGCTCAGCGCGTTGGCGGCGACGTCGAGATTGCCGGTGCCATAGGCCAGGATGTTCTTGGGCATGAACTGGGTCTGGCCGACCTCGCCATGCATGGAGCCGCGGGTCGATCCAGACAGCGCGCCGCGGTCGACCAACTTCAGCGCCGCATAGAGCTGCTCGGTAAAGAATTCGGGGCGACGGCAGTCATAGGCGAGCGTTGCGATCGACGAGAGCATGTTCTGGTTGCCGCGCTGGCTGCCGAAACCGGTTTCCATGCCCCAGATCGCAATCAACGGCCCTGGCGGCACGCCATAACGCTGCTCGATCGAGGCGAACATCGCTGCCTGCGACTGCTTCAGCGACCGGCCGCGCGCGACGATGGTGGTCGCACCGCGCTTGGCCAGGAACTGGTCGAGCGACAGCGAAAAACTGTGCTGGCTGCGGTCGGCATTGATCGTCGCGCTGGCATAATTGGTCTGCATCAGCGCCGCGATCGCGGTCTGCCCGATGCCCTTGCCCTGCGCTTCCGCGCTGAACTCGCGCTTCCAGGCCTCGAATCCGCCGGGCCCGTTGCCGCATTGCGCAGCCATGGCCGAGGGGGCCAGGAACAACAGCAGCGCGGCCGCGCCGATCATCGCCGTCGCAACGGTCCTGCCCTCAGTCATTCCAGCGTATCCTTCTTTCAAATTGCGCGACCGGCTCGCGCATGGGCATGATCCTACGTCAGCCGTATCAGCTCAAGCCCCGACCGGTGCAATCGATGCACGCAATACGCTTGACATGAATCAAAGGCTGCCGTCGGTCCCGAGCAGGAAATCCACCATGATGCCCTGGTGCTGCCGGTACATGTCGGTGCCGGTCGCGGTGACGCAGCCGAGCTTGCGGGCTTCCGCGATGAAGGGCGAGATTTCCGGCTTGGTGATGACGCAGCCGCAATAAGTTGACGGCGCCAGCCTGATAACGTCGACGGGAAGCGGATCGCCGCCCTTCATCCCGGCGGGTGTCGCATTGGCGACGAAATCGAAGCCTGCGGGATCGCCGCTGCCCGACCGCACGGGTGCTTTGCCGAGCTCGTTGAGCCGGCCGATCAGCGCATCCCGTCGCTCGGCCGAGCTATCGTGAATGGCGAGCTCCCTGACGCCGGCCTCGACCAGCGCCAGCGCGATGGCCGAGCCGGCCCCACCGGCGCCGACAAGAAGAGCTCGCATCCCTTTGGGATCAATCCCCTTCGTCCGCGCGGCGCCGACGAAGCCGAGACCGTCCACCATGTCACCGTGCCACGAACCATCGGCACGCCGGCGCATCAGGTTCGCAGTGCGCAGGAAGTGCGCGCGAGCGCTCGCGCTAGCACACGCCTGGTAGCAGGCGAATTTGTGCGGAATGGTCACGACGATGCCGTCGAGATTTTTCAACCGGCTCGCCACCGAGAGAAAATCGGCAAGATCGTCGGTCGCAACCTGAACCGGGACGAGAATGCCGTCATGGCCGCGCGCAGCGAACTCCGCGGAAACACCCGCGGGTGAACGCACCTGCGCGATGGGATCGCCGATGATGACGTAGAGCCGGGTCGCCCCCGTCGGAGCCGGGATCATGCCGTTCATGCCGAGACCGGAGCCTCCTGGCTCTTCGCGTCGGCTCCATAGGTCAATTCCAGCCCGTCCAGATTGCCCTCCTTCCGCCAGGTGGCGAGCAGCCGGAGGAACGCCATCGGTCCGCGCCAATACTGGCTGTTGCGCGCCGCGACCGGATCGAACACGCCTTCGTTGTTGTAGTAGCCGGGGGTGCATTCGGCCAGATAAGTCTGGCGGCCGACCGCGGCCTTCACGACCTCATCGACCCAGGCGTTCTCGGCCGCGAGCGTCGGCTCCAACGTTCTTGCGCCGCGCTTGCGTGCCTCAGCGATGACATAGGCGATGTGCTGCGACTGTTCGTCGATGATGTGCGGGAAGTTGGCGCTTTGACCGGCCTGCACCGTCACGATCAGGAAACAATTCGGGAAGCCGCGGCTGTAGAAGCCATGCATCGTCTTGACACCATCGCGCCAGCGCTCGGACAGGCTCTTGCCGTCGCGACCGTAGACTTCAAACCCCATGCGGCGTGCATAGTCGGTGCCAACCTCGAAACCGCTGGCGTAGATCAGGCAGTCGAGCTCGTAGGCCTTGCCGCCAGCCACGACCGCGTTCTCCGTGATGCGCTCCACGCCCCTGCCCTTGGTGTCGACCAGATGCACGTTGGGGCGGTTGAACGTGTCGAGATATTCGTCGTGGAAGCACGGCCGCTTGCAGAATGCCTTGTACCAGGGTTTGAGCGCCGCTGCGGCCGCCTCATCCTTCACGATCGCATCGACGCGGGCGCGGATCTCCTCCATCTTGCGATAGTCGGCCTGCTCGATCACCTTCAGCGCCTCTTCCATCGAGGTCACCGGCTGTGGCTGACGGCGCGGCGCCAGCAGGATCTCGCCGAGCAGGCCGGTCCAGCCGTCCTGCACCAGATCGTGCTCGAACGGCTCGCCTGAGATCACCGCGGTGAAATTGTCCATCCGCTCACGCTGCCAGCCGGGCTTCAGGCTTTCCGCCCAGGCGGTATCCGTCGGGCGGTCGGCGCGCACACCGATCGCGGACGGCGTGCGCTGGAACACGTAGAGCTCTTTGGCCGAACGGCCGAGATGCGGCACGCATTGCACTGATGTGGCGCCGGTGCCGATGATGCCGACGCGCTTGTCGGCAAGACCATCGAGACCGCCCTCCGCGCTGCCGCCGGTGTAAGCATAGTCCCAGCGGCTGGTATGGAAGCTGTGGCCCCTGAAGCTTTCGATGCCGGGGATGCCCGGCAGCTTCGGCCGGCTCAGCGGACCTCCAGCCAGGATCACAAAGCGCGCGCGGATGCGATCACCGCGATCGGTCTCGACCAGCCAGCGCCCCTCCTGCTCCTGCCATGTCATGCGCGAGATCACGGTCTGAAACAGCGCGCGCTCGTACAGATCGAAATGACGGCCGATGCGGCGCGAGTGCTCGTAGATCTCCGGCGCACGCGCGTATTTGCGCACCGGCATGTAGCCGGTCTCTTCCAGCAGCGGCAGATAGATGTAACTTTCGGTATCGCAGGCGGCGCCTGGATAGCGATTCCAGTACCAGGTGCCGCCGAAATCGGCGGCCTTTTCCACGATGCGGAAATCGTCGATACCGGCCGCGCGCAGACGCGCGCCACACAGCAGGCCGCCGAAGCCACCACCGACGATCAGCACTTCGGTTTCTTCGCTCAAGGCTTTGCGCGAGAAGCCAGCATCGGCCCAAGGATCGTCGAGATAGCGGGCAAAGTCGCCTGACACCTCGACATATTGCGCCTTGCCTTCGGAGCGCAGACGCAGGTCACGCTCGTCGCGATAGCGCGCACGCAAGGCTTGAATGTCGACCGTAGGTACGCCGACTGCTCCGGTCTTGTGTCTTTCCGCTGACATCGATCTCCTCCACCGCGGCCCGCTGCTTTGCCAGGAGCTGGCGCCACTTAGCCCCGAAAAAGTGACGCATGCAATCGCGTCCATCGCTTTTTGCGTGAACGCCGCGCGGCGTTCCGCTAACCTTTCGCGCAAATCATAGCGTATGCCACGCAACGACGTGGCGATCTGGAGGGAACGATGCTGGGATTGATGATGGACATGCCGCTCCTGATCAGCGGCCTGATCCAGTATGCCGCCGACTACCACGGCGAAGCGGAAATCGTCGCGCGCGAGATCGAGGGCAACATCCATCGCTACACCTATGCGGACGCTCATCCACGCATCAAGCGCATGGCGCTGGCGCTGAAGCGGCTCGGCATGAAGCAAGGCGATCGCGTCGGTACGCTGGCCTGGAATACGCATCGCCATTTCGAGATGTTCTACGCCGCGCCGGGCATGGGCTACGTGCTGCACACCGTCAATCCGCGCCTGTTTCCCGAACAGCTGGTCTACATCATCAACCACGCGGAAGATCGCCTGCTGTTCATCGACCGCGCCACATTGCCGATCGTCGAGGCGATCGCGCCGCAACTGAAGACGGTCGAGGCCTATGTCATCATGTCCTCGCGCGAGCGGATGCCGGAGACAAAACTCGCCAACGTGCATTGCTACGAGGAGCTGCTCGAAAAGGAGAGCGACACCGGCTTCGCCTGGCCGGAGTTCGACGAAAAGTCCGCATCGACCATCTGCTACACGTCGGGCACGACAGGCAATCCGAAGGGCGTGATCTATTCGCACCGCGCGGCGATCCTGCAGACCATGACCTGCTGCAATTTCGACTTCCTGCCCGGACATGTCGAAGGCGTGCGCGAGGTGATGATGCCGATGGCCCCGCTGTTCCACGGCAACGGCTGGAACATGCCGTTCACCGCGCCCTATACCGGCTCGAAGCTGGTCCTGCCTGGCCGCAATTACGAGCCCGACAAGCTCTATGAGCTGCTCGAGGGCGAGAAGGTGACGCTCTCGGCCGGCGTGCCGAGCTTCTGGCTGATCCTGCTCGACTGGCTCGGCCGCACCGGCAACAAATTCTCGACGCTGCGCGCAACGTTGTCATCGGGCTCGGCGCCGCCGCGCGCGATGGTCGAGAAACTCAAGCGCGATTACAAGGTCGACTATATTCAGGCCTGGGGCATGACGGAGGCGCTGGGCTGCTCGATGCCGGGCCTCCGGCCCGGCTCGGAGCATCTCAGCGAAACCGAATTCTTCGACCGGCGCCAGGTCTCCGGTCGCGCCTGCTTCGGCACGACCTTGCGCATCGTCGACGATTCAGGCGTTGAGCTGCCGCGCGACGGCAAGACGGTCGGGCACTTGCGCGCCAGAGGGCCCTGGGTCGCCTCCGGCTACATGAAGCTCGACGAAGGCCTCGATCGCGACGGCTGGTTGATCACCGGCGATATGGCCGTGATCGATCCGCAGGGCCACGTCACGCTGACCGACCGCTCCAAGGACGTGATCAAGTCCGGCGGCGAATGGATCTCGTCGATCCAGCTCGAGGACATCGCGCTGTCCCACCCTGACGTGCTGCAAGCCGCCGTGGTCGCCATCGCGCACGAGAAATGGCAGGAGCGCCCTCTCCTTCTGGTCGTCCGCAAGAAGGGCGCGACCGTGGACGGCAAGACACTGCTCGACCACATGCGCCCGAGGATCGCGAGCTGGTGGATGCCGGATGCGGTCGAATTTTTGGACGAATTCCCGATGACCGGGACCGGCAAGGTGCTCAAGTCGGCGCTGCGCGAGAAGTTCAAAGCGTATCGCGTCGCGTAATCTCTGGCTTTCGGTACGCCGTCATCTTCATCTTTTGGTAGATTCGGGAGCGATATATCCCGGTATCGCTAACTCCTGATCGAGGACATCATGGCGTTTTCCGGATTGGGCCTGCATCTCGGCAATCTGTCGCGCCTGTCGAATGCGCAGACGCGTTCAATCAGCCCCGAGAATTTCACCGGCGAAAAGGGCAAGGGCGGCATGTCCGTCGATGGCCCGGCGGCGCGTCAGGCCCGCGACCTCGGCCAGGGCTGGAAGGTGTCTCCCTTTGTCGTGATCGAGCCCGGCGCGACCTTCACGCTCGCGGACATCGAGGGTCAGGGCGCGATCCAGCAGATCTGGATGACGCTGGCACGCGGACGGCTGCGTCATTCCATCCTGCGCGTCTACTGGGACGACCAGGCGCATCCGAGCGTGGAGTGCCCGGCGGGCGATTTCTTCGCCTGTGGCTGGGAGGAATTTGCGCAGGTGTCGTCGCTCGCGGTCTGCGTCAATCCGGGACGGGCCTTCAACTGCTATTGGGAGATGCCGTTCCGCAAGCGCGCCCGCTTCACGCTGGAGAACCGCAGCGAAGAGGCGCTGACCGTCTACTACCAGATCAACTACGCCCTGACCGAGGTGCCCGCGGACTGCGCCTATTTCCATGCGCAGTTCCGCCGCACCAATCCGCTGCCCTACAAGGACGTCTACACCATCCTCGACGGCATCGATGGCCGCGGTCACTATGTCGGCACCTACATGGCCTGGGGCGTCAATAACAACGGCTGGTGGGGCGAAGGCGAGATCAAGTTCTTCATCGACGGCGACGGCGAATTCCCGACGATCTGCGGCACCGGCACCGAGGACTATTTCTGCGGCGCCTACAATTTCGATCCCCATGTCGCGCATGCCGGCCAGGGACAATCCCGCTATGTGGAGTTCACCACGCCCTATGCCGGACTGCCGCAGGTGATCCGGCCCGACGGCGTCTACAAGTCGCAGCAGCGCTTCGGCCTGTACCGTTGGCACATCCCCGATCCGATCCGCTTCCAGAGCGACTTGCGCGTGACCATCCAGGCCCTCGGCTGGCTGCCCGGCGTCAAGGAATCGAAATATCTCCCGCTGCAAGACGACGTTGCCTCGGTCGCGTTCTGGTACCAGACGCTGCCGACCGCATCATTCCCCGAGCTGCCCGGCCCGGACTATCTGGAAATCGGTTAGGGGTGATTCAGCACCTCGACCGTCGCAGAGCGGCCGGCGACCAGCGAGATTGCCTCGGGCACCGGATCCAGCGCGATGCGCACGGGCACGCGCTGGGCGAGACGCACCCAGCTGAAGGTCGGATTGACGTTGGCAAGCAGGCTCGCCCCCTCGGCACGGTCGCGGTCCTCGATGCCCGCGGCGATGCTCTCGACACGACCTGACAGCGTACCCTTCTCGCCCATCAGACGGACCTGAACCCTGTCGCCGACGCGGATGCGCGCAAGCTTCGTCTCCTCGAAATAGCCCTCGACGTGCAGCGTGTCGCTGTCGACGAGCGCCATCACGCCCCTGCCCGCGGAGACGTAAACGCCGGGGCGCAGGTCCATATTGGTGATCACGCCATTTACAGATGCCCGCACCTCGCTGCGATCGAGATTGAGCTGGGCAACCGCGCGATCGGCGACCGCGGCATCGAAGGCGGCCTTGGCCTGAAGCTGGGTCGCGAGCACTTGCTCCTGCTTCTGCTGCGATACTGCGTCCGTCGTCAGCGCGGTATAGCGCTTCAGATCGGCATTGGCCTGATCGAGCGTCGCCTGATGCCCGGCGACAGACGCATCGGCCTGCCGCAGCGCCAGCGCAAAGCGCTCACGATCGATCCTGAACAGCACGTCGCCGCGATGGACCTTCTGGTTGTCCTTGACCAGGACGTCGGTGACGAAGCCGGAGACGTCAGGTGCGACCTGCACCACGTCGGCACGCACACGGCCGTCACGTGTCCAGGGCTGCTCCATGTAGTAGCCCCAGAGCTCGCGGCCGACACCGATCGCCGCGATCACAGCGATGATGGTCACGGCAATCCGGCCGAGCCAGGCGAAATTTCCTTTCATGAGAGATACTCCGAGAGATAGACGACGCCGCCGAGCAGGCAGACGAAGACTGCGAAATCGAACAACGCGCGGTGCCAGACCAAGCGGTAAAGGTCGAAGCGCTGCATGATCCGGCGCAGCAGCGCACTCAGCACATAGGCGATGATGATCCAGAGCAAGAGCGCCGGCACCAGCACGCCGTAGATGTCGATCACATATCTCATGCCGCCACACTCGCATCCTCGCGCGGCCGATAGGCCGGCGCGGCCGGGAACAGGCCGCGGCGGATGCCGACGAGGCCGATCAGGGCATCTTCGCGCGCGCTGTCATTGGGATCCTTCACCGCCTGACCCAGCGCCCGGTCGACGCTGACCAGAAGCTCGCGCGGCATGCCTCCGCCGGCATAATTGCGGCAGGCGATAGCGAGCTGGTCGAGCATGTCGTCGATGACGGCGATGGTCGACGCCGCAAGGCCGTAGCGCGCGCGGCGCAAATCGATGATGTTGATGCCGATGCGGAGCTGCACGAGGCTATCGGCGTCGCGGCGATCGCTCTCCGACAGGAACGCGATACGCTGCACCAGCAGCCCGAGACGATGCAGCATGAGCCCGGCGAACTCGGCACGATCCCGCTTTCCGCGCCGTTCGGCAGCGACTGCGATCGTGGTCCAGCTCGACAGCACCAGGCGGTTGGCGATCCACTCCGCCCCCACCCCGCGCGCGATCCGCGTCACGATCTCGGCGATGATGACGCCGACGAAGAACGCGACGGCGGAATTGGCGTAGGACGCGAAATCCGCGATGTAGGTCGATTGCAGCGCGAGCAGCGTCGCGGTGTTGGCGGCGAGCGCCATGCCGGTGCCCGCCGTGGCGGGCCGGCCGATCAGGAATCCGTAGAGCAGGAAGGTCGGCGCCAGCGCGACGATGAGAACCTCGATATGAGAGATCGCGGGCACCAGCGCGAACAGATAGATCGCGACCACGACGATGGCGACCAGCGACCACAGGCCGAAGCTGCGGATGAATCGCGCCGGCTCATCCTGCGCGGCGAAGAACGAGCAGGCTACGGCTGCCATCATCGGAGCCGAGGCGCCGTCCGGCCAGCCCGTGCCGATCCAGAACGCGCAGCAGATCAGGATAGCGGTCGCAGCACCTGCCGCCGACCATAGCGCCAGGCCGCGATCCCTGTGGTGCACCGGCGCTGCGCCGGCTTCGGAATGGAAGGCAAGATCGATCGTCGAGATGCTGCGGCCTTCGCCGATGGCCTCGGTCAACGCGCGGCAGTCGCGCGAGAGGTCGACCAGATCGCGCAACCGCGACAGCAGGCTGGTGGTGATGATCCGCTCCCAGGACGCACCGTCGTTCAGGCCCGCCTGCTGCTCCGCTATCGCGCCACGGAGACGGTCGGCCGGCTGCCGCGCGCTGACGTCACTCGCGATCCATTGCGCAAGATCCTCCAGCAAGCGCTTCAGCTCCGGCTGGCGCCGCAGGGCCTCCTCGCCGAGCGCAGCCAGACGGTCCTCGATCGAGGCAATCACCGGCAGCAACGTCAACATCCGCAGCCGGATCTCGCCGAGGCCGGTCACGGCATTGCGGTCGGTCAGGCGATCATAGGCAAGATGAGTGGAAAGCGTGTCGATCTCGACGATGTCGGTCGCGAGCTTGAGGCGCTTGCCGCGGCGCGTCTCGTTGGTGCCTTCGCGCAGCAGGACAACCTTGCTCAGCCGGCGTGCATCGGAAAGCCAAGTGTCCACGCGATGGGCCACGGCCGGTGCGACGCTGCGGGGGAACACGATGGTGGAGATCAGGCTCGCGCAAATGATCCCGAGCGAAATCTCCTCCAGCCGCGCCACTGCGGTGTCGAAGATCGCTCCGGGCTGGGACACCGAGGGGAAGCCGATCAGCGCGACCGTGTAGCCGGCCAGCATGAAGACATAACTGCGCGGCGTGCCGTCGAGCAGCGACAGATAGAGGCAGAACCCGACCCACAGCGCGATCGCGAGGCACAGGAGCTCCGGCGCGTTGATCAGGTTCGGCACCAGCGCCACCGTCATGATCGCGCCGACCAGCGTGCCCATCACGCGGAAGAAGGCCTTCGAACTGGTGGCGCCGGCGAGCGGCTGCGAGGTGATGTAAACGGTCGCCATCGCCCAATAGGGCCGCGGCAGGTCCATGGCGAGCGCAATGACGAGCGCCAGCATCGACGCGGCAAACGTCTTCAAGGCGAAAATCAGATCCGCGTGGCGGACCAGGAACGGCTCACTTTCGCGCATGACTATTTCGCCTCTGGAAACGTCTTCGCCTCAAGCAGGCGGCTGACTTGCTGCTCGATGCGCTGGAGCGTCTCGAAGGTTATCGCAAGTTCGTCCGCGCCGATATCCTTCAGCAGGCTCACCCGAACGCGCCGCAGCGGGTGGGTTGGTCTCCTCGACCCTGGCCTCGCCCGCCTTTGTCAAATGTAACGTTTTGGCACGGCGGTTCCTCTCCGGCGGTGAGAGGTGGAAGCCGCCCTCGCCTCACTTTACGACGTACACGTCCGGATCGGCGCTCGAGCTCGGGGTCTTGAAGGCGCTGCGCAGGGCCGGCGACATCGGAACATTGTAATTGATGCCGTTCGGCGGAGTCGGCGATTCCAGCCACTTCCTGTAAAGCACCTCGATCTCCGGGCTCGCGTAAAGATCGGCGGTCGCGCGATCGGCCAACGCCTTGAACGGAGCATCCTCCCGCCGCAGCATGATCCCGTAGGGCTCTGGCTTTGAGAAGGTCTCGTCGCTGATCATGAACTGCGCCGGCTCCTTCGAGCGCGCAATGGCGACCGCGAGCTGAATGTCGTCGAGTGCATAGGCCTGCGCGCGGTCGGTCTCGAGCAGCAGGAAGGCTTCGGCCTGGTCGACGGCCGGCATGATCTTGATGCCGAGATTGCGCTCGGTATTGACCTTGGCGAGCTGGTTCAAATTGACCGAACCCGCCACTGCCGTCACCGCCTTGCCCTTGAGGTCGTCAATGGTGTTGATCTTCGCGGCCTTCTTGGCGGCAAATCGCGTCGCGCTGAGGAAATGCGTGTTGGTGAAGGCGACCTGCTTCTGCCGGTCCGCATTGTTGGTGGTCGCCGAGCAGTGCAGGTCGAGCGTGCCGTTCACCATCAGCGGGATGCGATTCGACGAGGTCACGGCGACGTAGTCGACGGCGATGTCGGGCATGCCGAGCTGCTTCTTCACGGCGTCCACGATCCTGAGGCAGATATCCATGGCAAGGCCGACAGGCTTCTGGTTGCCGTCGAGATAGCTGAAGGGCACCGAGGCTTCCTGATAGCCCAACGCGATCTTCCTGGTCTCCTTGACCTTCTGGAGCGTACCGGAGAGCTCCTCGGCTGACGCTGCGCCGGCAAGACAAGTGACGGCCAAGAGTACGGCGGGTAGACGCATCGAGAGCTCCCAGAATCGCTTGCGCCGCCATGCCGGGCGCAATCGAGCGGTTGATAGCCCAGCCACGCCCCATCCACCAGACCAGCCTGCGTCTACCAGTTATCGCGGCTTTCGATATGGCGGCAGGCCCTTCGTCTCCGCTACATTGCCACCATCCAGGACTCGCCGCCTTTATCAAGCCAGACGCCCTCCATGACAGCCCAGACCGCCTTCGACCTGATCTTCCGCAACGCCCTGACGCGATCATCCCCG
Source organism: Bradyrhizobium sp. CCBAU 11434 (assembly GCF_028128895.1). Lineage (NCBI taxonomy): Bacteria > Pseudomonadati > Pseudomonadota > Alphaproteobacteria > Hyphomicrobiales > Nitrobacteraceae > Bradyrhizobium > Bradyrhizobium sp. CCBAU 11434. The sequence continues at coordinate 673,475 of NZ_LBJX01000011.1, read as the reverse complement.
ACGCCCGTCGATATCGGCGTGACGGGCGGACGCATCACGGCGATCGCACCCAGGCTGGCATGCGAAGCCGTCGAGGTCGATCTCGGGGGACGGCTGGCGCTGCCCGGATTCGTCGACACCCACATTCATCTCGACAAGGCCTGCCTGCTCGAGCGCTGCGGACACATTCACGGCACACTCGGCGATGCCATCCGGGCCGTCTCAGCGATGAAGCGGGATTTCAGCACCGACGACGTCTATGCGCGCGGCGCCAAGGTGCTCGAACGCGCCGTCGTGCACGGCACGACGCGGATGCGCACCCATGTCGAGATTGACCCGCGCATCGGCCTGCGCAGCTTCGAGGCGGTCAAGGCGCTCAAGCGCGACTACGCCTGGGCGATCGATCTTGAGCTGTGCGTGTTCCCGCAAGAAGGCCTGACCAACGACCCCGGCAGCGACGAGCTGCTGGTTCAGGCTTTGCGCGACGGCGCCGATGCGATCGGCGGCTGCCCCTATACCGACACCGATCCGAACGCGCATCTCGCGCGCATCTTCGATCTCGCCCAGGAGTTCGATCTCGATGTCGACCTTCATCTCGACTTCGATCTCGATCCCTCCTGGTCACATCTCGACGAGGTCATCAGGCAGACCGAGCAACGCAATTACGGGGGGCGTGTCGCGATCGGGCATGCAACCAAACTCTCGGCCCTGCCGCCGGAACGGCTGAAGGCAGCCACCGTCCAGCTTGCGAACGCCGGCGTCGCCGTCACCGTGCTGCCCGCAACCGATCTCTACCTGATGGGGCGCGAGGCCACCCACAACGCACCGCGCGGACTGACGCTCGCACACAAGCTTGCGGGCGACGGCATCGTCTGCTCGGTCGCGACCAACAATGTGCTCAACCCCTTCACGCCGTTCGGCGATGCTTCGCTGCTGCGGATGGCGAATTTTTACGCCAATGTCGCCCACGCTTCAGTCGGCGATTTCGACACCTGCCTCGATCTCGTCACCGAGCTGCCGGCGCGGCTGATGAATCTCAAAGACTACGGAATCGCGGTCGGCAACGCCGCCGATCTCGTCGTGCTCGATATCAAGGACAGCCGCTTCGCCATTGCGGAGCTGCCGGATATCCTTATGGGCTTCAAGGCCGGGCGACAGACGTTTGAGCGGTCGCCGGCCACGCTGCTTCACCCGCGAACCTGAACCGCGCGACACATCGACCCGACGGGAGCAACCGGATGGCCTTCGACAAGATCTTCCTGAACGCACGCTTCGACGGCGGGGCGCGGCACCACATCGCGGTCAAGGACGGCCTGATCGCCGCACTGCTGCCGGCGGACGCCCCCGCAAGCGGTGCCGAGACTGTCGACCTCGGCAATGCCCTGATCGTTCCCGGCTTCGTCGAGGGCCACATCCATCTCGACACCAGCTTCTATGGCGACGCCTGGCGGCCGCACAAGCCATGCACCGCCGGCTTCAACGTGCACGAACGCGTGGCCTTCCAGGCCGAGAACATGGCCGAGGCGGCGCCGATGGACGTGCGGGCGCGCAACCAGCTCGATCTCTGCATCATCAACGGCTCCACGCAGATGCGCAGCCACGTCATGGTCGATGGCTCGGTCGGCCTGAAGTCGCTGGAGACGATCTTGCGCGTACGCGAGGAATACAGGAGCTTGATCGACATCCAGCTCGTCGCCTTTCCCCAGAGCGGCATCTTGACGAGCCCGGGCACGCCGCAATTGCTCGACGAGGCCATCGGCCTCGGTGCGAACCTCGTCGGCGGGCTCGATCCCGCGAGCTTTGATCGCGATGTCGAGAAGCATCTCGACGTCGTGTTCGGCGTCGCCGAGAAGCACGGCGTCGATGTCGACATCCACCTGCACGACATGGGCACGCTCGGCGCTTTCGAGATCGAGCAGATCGCGGCGCGCACGCGTGCGCTCGGTATGGAAGGCCATGTCGCCATCAGCCACGCTTACGGGCTCGGCGATATCATAGCGGATCAGCTCAAGGGCATCGCCGACATCCTCGCCCGCTCCGGCGTCGCGATCATGACCAATGCGCCGGGCGCCCGGGCCTTCCCGCCGATCCTGACGCTACGCAGCGCCGGCGTCACCGTGTTCAGCGGCAACGACAACATCAGGGATTCCTGGTGGCCCTATGGCGACGGCGACATGCTGCGGCGGGCAACGACGCTCGGCTATCGCTCGGGTTTCAACGTCGATGAGGAACTGCGCGTCGCGTTCGAAATCGTCACTACATCAGGTGCCAAGGCGCTCCGGCTTGAAGGTTACGGCCTGCATGTCGGCGCCAAGGCCGATTTCGTGGCGCTGGACGCCGAGCACGTTCCGGAGGCCGTGGTCGCCGTGCCACAAGGCCGCGCTGTGTACAAGGCAGGTATGCTCGTTGCGCGCGACGGTAGGATTGTCGGGAAACAGCGCTGATCACCAGCCTTTTCTGGCCCGATTCACCGTCAATTCGCCCCGAAATCCGAGTCCGGTAGAATCCCGGACCGTAGCTCCCCGCGTTGCTAGAAAGGTGGCCCTAACCATAATTGGGCATGCGCACTGACCATCTGCGTTCTCTGGGGAAGTTATGGATACGTTCAGCGCATTCAGCAGCATTGATTATCAATCCATCCGGGCCAAGACGCCCGCCGAGACGGCCGTCAAGCGATTGAGTGGCATCGGCGAAGTGTTGTCGGGGCTCGACATCGCCACGATCCGCTCGCAGGACGACATGGCCCGCGGGCTGCGCACGCTCGATACAGCCGACAAATGCATTCGCATGATCCTGACCGAGTTCAAGAGCTCGCGCACCAAGGACGTCGTCCGCGAAGCCAATCGCCTGATCGACTTGATCGAACTCGCCCGCGATAAAATATCGGGCCTGCACCACGCCAGCGGCGTCCCGAGCTGAGCGGTTCCTCAGCGCTAACGCTTGATCTTCGCCAGAATGCGATCCGCCTCAATGCGCCAATCGGCGCTGCGAGCGAATTCCTTCGTCCCCTTCGAGCCGAACAGACCCTCATCTGCGAGATCTGCGACCCAGGCCTGACGCTCGGCCGTGCCTTGCGCAGACCAAGGCGTCAGCCCGGCCTCACGCACCGTCTCGGCGACCTCGCGCACCTCTTCGGCACGGCGACGGCCGTGCTCGATCACGCGCTGGAAGAAATAGGCGCCCTGCTTCTCCCAGTTGATCGCGGGAAAGGTTTCCGTGAGTGAAGCCAGCACCGCATCCTCGACGCCATAGGCACGTGCCGTGGTGAAACTTTCGATCACCATGGCCTCCAGGCCCTTGATCATGATGCTGCGGCACATCTTGACGGCCGAGGATACGCCGAGCTTGTCGCTCGCGACTTTCGCCGCGAAGCCGATCGCGTTCAGTAGCGGCTCCAGCTCTCTTGCGCCGGGGCCACCAAGCAGCAGCGGCACCTTGATCCGATAAGGCGGCACCGAGGTCATCACCGCGCCCTCGACATAACGTCCGGCAGCGCCATCGATCAGCGCTGCCGCACGCTGTTTGGCGCCGGGTGAGGCCGAATTAAAATCGAGAAACCAGGTGCCCTGGTTGATAGCATCAGCGCAGGCTTTTGCGACCGGCACGGCCTGACTGGCGGTGACGGCCGAGATGATGAAGTCGGATTTCGCGGTCAGTTCCGCATGAGAAGCCGCAAGCATCACGCCGAACTTCGCAGCGTGCTCCTTCATCGCAACGCCCTGCTCGCTTCCGAGCTTGATGTCATACGCCGCGACTTTGATGTCCTGCTGGCGCAGATCCTCGGCCAGGATACGGCCGACCTCGCCATAGCCAACCAGCCCGATCTGCCAGCGTTTCGAATCCGCCATCAGTTCAGTCCTCGTGTCGTGGCGTCGAACAACTCCTCGACCGCATAGCGGCGCGGGATCAGCGCCTGCTGGAATGCGTAGTCGACGATCAGCTCCAACGGTTTCCTGTTCGCCTCGATCCCGAAGGGCAAGAGGTCGGGCGTCGCCGCCGGCCCCGTCTGTTCCTTGTTCCGCTTGAGCAGATCATAGACACCCATGACCACATCGGGACGCGATCCCGCAAGGCTTTCGGTCACGACCACGAGATGATTGACCGGCACGACGCCGCGGCGCGCATACCATTTGGCCGCCTCCGCCGCCGGATCGGGAAATAGCGGCTTTAGCCTGGGATTATCAGAGGTCTCGCCGAGCACGGCATCGACCTCGCCATCGAGCAGCATCTGCAACACCTTCTTGTCCTTTGGCGCACGCTCGGTGGTGTCGACATATTCGGCGACATGCGGATCCTCGAAGGTGACCCAGCGGATCTTGTCGAGATTGACGCCGTAATCGTTGGCAAGGATACCTCTGATCCAGGCTCCGGTCGTCGTCGTGAACGAGCGGATGCCGACACGCTTGCCTTCGAGATCGCCGGGCCCGAGCGTCCCGTGCGCCGGATTGTAGAGCGCATAGGCATGCTGGAAACGGCCGAGCATGGTCGCCGGCAGCAGCACCAGCGGCTTGCCGTGGGCCTTCGCCATCAGATAGGTCACGATCGCCATTTCGCAGACGTCAAAGGCCTGCTCACGCACCATCGGCTTGAATGCCGTGTTGGTCGGCGTGTACTCGATGAAGTCGAGCTCGAACAGGTCGGAGCCGAGCTCGCCACTCTTCACCGCCTTGACATGAGGGTGACTGCCGAGCACGGCTTTCAGCTTGAGACGATCCATCCGCGCCACTCCCTTCAGATCAGACACTATTGCGAATGAAGACCCGCTTCATGCCAACTCCTCCGCGACCGTCGGGAACAGGCGCTGATAGGCCTCACCATACGTCATGGGCACACCGGTGTTGCGGCTACCCTGGATGCCGCGGTTGAGCGCGACGCGCTCGTAGTAGCCCCAGAGATGCTTTTGCGCCGCGAGGATCTGGAATGCCTCGTACTTCTCCTTCCAGACCTCATCGATCTTGAGCAGCAGGTCCGGCTTGTAATTGCACTGCTCGGGCTGGTGCGGCTCAAACAGGAAAACGGGCGGCGCAGAGTATTTATACTGCGCGCCGGGCTTGTGACCCATGGCCTGCGCGACCACGCGGGTCTCCTGCGCGAAATGCGCTGCGTTCGGATGGTCGAAATTATAGGGATCTTCCAGTGCGTGCGTCAGCACGAAGCTCGGATTGAGCTCGCGGTAGATGTCGACCATGCGGTCGAAATGCGCCTCGGTGAGCTTGAGCGGATAATCGCCACAATCGAAGAACTCGATCTCGGCACCCAGAAGTCTGGCCGCCCGCTCCGCCTCGTCCTTGCGGCCAGCCTTGACCGATTCCAGCGTCGCGCCCTTTTCCTTCCAGGCAAACTGGCTCTCGCCGCGCTCGCCAAAGGACATGCAGACGATCTTCATGCGATAGCCCTTCTTCGCATGCAGAGCGATGGCGCCGCCGGCGCGCCAGACGAAATCGCCAGGATGGGCGGTGATCACGAGACCTGTTTTCATGGGAAAACTCCCCTCTTTCGTTCATCAACATCATAGGCTGCTCGCGTCATGCCGGCAGCAGGTTCATCAGGCGGCGACGGCCGCAGGTTCCTCACCGTCGAGCACGCGTTTCAGGCGCTCGCCGTCGAGCGCGCCTTCCCATTTGGCAATCGCAATGGTCGCAACCGCGTTCCCGATCAGATTGGTCGGCGTCAGCCCCTGCGACATCAGGCGATGGATGCCGAGCACCAGCGCGACGCTCGTCACCGGAATCGTGCCGGTGGCCGACAGTGTCGCCGCCAGCACGACAAAGGCGGCCCCTGCGATCCCTGCCGCGCCCTTTGACGTCACGAGCAGGATCAGCAGCAGCTCGATCTGCTCAGCGAGCCCGAGCGGCGTATTGGTCGCCTGCGCCAGGAACACCGAGGCGGCAGCGAGATAGAGGCATGTACCGTCCAGATTGAAGGAATAGCCGGTCGGGATCACCAGCCCGACGACGCTCTGCTCGCAGCCCGCCTTCTCCAGCTTCGTCAGCATCCGTGGCAGCACCGTCTCGGACGATGTCGTGGCGATGCAGATCAGCAGCTCTTCCCAGATGTAGCGGATCAGCTTGAGCAGCGAGAAGCCGCAGAGCCGCGCGACCGGGCCGAGCGCTACGATGATGAAGATCACGCAAGTGAGATAGAAGCCGCCGAGCAGCTTGCCGAGCGAGGCCAGCGATCCCACGCCGAACTTGCCGACGGTGAAAGCAATCGCGCCGAACGCCCCGATCGGCGCCGCCCACATCACGAAACCAACGACGGCGAACACCATCTTGGCGGCGATGTCGATCAGATGGACCAGCGGCGCGGCGCGCTCGCCGAGCTGCACCAGCGCAAAGCCGCACAGCACGGAGATGAAGAGGACCTGGAGAATGTTGCCCTCGGCAAAAGCGCCGATGAAGGTCGCGGGCACGATGTTCATCAGGAACGGAACGAAGCCGATCACGGCGGTCTGCTTGACGTAAGGCTCGACCGCGCTGGCATTGATGCTGGCGGGATCGATGTTCATGCCGGCGCCGGGCTTGAGCACGTTCACCGCAATCAGACCGATGATCAGCGCGATCGTGGTCATGATCTCGAAATAGATGATGGCCTTGACCGCGACGCGCCCGACCCGCGCCATGTCGGCCATGTGGGCGATGCCATGCACCACGGTGCAGAAGATGATCGGCGCGATCAGCATCCGGATCGCCTTGATGAAGGCGTCGCCGAGCGGCTGCATCTTGGCCCCTAGCTCGGGACTGGCAATCCCAAGCGCGATGCCGGCTGCCATGGCGATGAGCACCTGGATCCAGAGCTCCTTCCACCAGGCGCGCCGGCGCGTCTTGTCGATCACCATCGCGGTCATCGGTCGAACTCGAACAGACGCGCGGGATTGTCGACGAGGATCTTCTGCTGGAACTCCGGCTCGGGCGCGAACAGCGGAATCAGGTCGACGAGGTCGCCGTCATTCGGCATCACCTTGACGTTGGGATGCGGCCAGTCGGTGCCCCAAATGACCCGGTCCGGCGCGGTCTCGACGATCTTTCGCGCGAACGGCACGGCGTCAGTGAAGGGCGGGCCCGCCGATGACACCCGCTCCGAGCCGCAGATCTTGACCCAGCATTTTTCATCGCGCTGCATCAGCTCGATCAGGATCTTGAACGGAAGCTGGTCGAGCCCCTCGGAGGCCTTCACCCGGCCCATGTGGTCGATGGTGTAGCTCACCGGCAGCCTCGTCAGCATGTCGGCATAGTCAGGCAGGTCGATCGCGTCGAAATGCAGATCGATGTGCCAGCCGAGCGGCGTGACCATCGCGACGATACGGTCGAACACGCGTTTGTCGGGGACGCCGCCGAGATGGCGGACGAAATTGAAACGGCAGCCGCGGAAGCCGCCTTCGTGCAGCACGCGCAAGCCACGCTCGGTGATGGTATCGTCGATATTGGCGACGGCGCGGTAGGCGCCGTTGCTTTGCGCGATCGCGTCGAGTGCGACCGTGTTGTCGGTGCCGTGGACGCTGGCATTGACGATGACTGCGCGCTCCACGCCGAGCTTGGCGTGCAGGATCTTGAAATCTTCCAGCGGCGCATCCGGCGGCGTGTAGGATCGGTCGGGCGCGTAAGGGTATTTCGCGCCGGGGCCGAAGATGTGGCAATGCGCATCGCAGGATAGCTTCGGCAGCTTGAATTTAGGCGTGCGCGTATTGGGATCCGGCGGCGGAATGGTGGGCGTGAACATCATCGTCGTCAGCTGAACCTGAACAAGCGCGCGGGGTTGTCGACCAGCAGCTTCTGCTGGGTGGCCTTGTCCGGGGCGAAGAGTGGAATCAGATCGACGATCTCGCCGTCATTGGGCATGACCTTGACGTTGGGATGCGGCCAGTCGGTACCCCAGATGACGCGATCAAGCGCGTTGTCGATCAGCGCCTTCGCGAACGGCACGGCATCATGGAACGGCTTACCGCCCGCGGAGGCGCGCTCGAGACCGGTGATCTTGACCCAGCACTTCTCGTCCCTCCTCTGGAGTTCGAGCAGCGCGGTAAAACCGGGATCGCCGAGACCCTTCGCGGCTTGAACGGTCCCCATGTGATCGATCACGTAGGGCGTCGGCAGCGCAGTCAGGATCGGCGCGAATTCGGCAATCGTGCCGGGCTCGAAATAGACATCGATGTGCCAGCCCAGTTCGGCAACGCGATGCACGATACGCTGGAACTTGGTCATGTCGCCGACGCCGCCGAGGCGCTTGAGGAAGGCGAAGCGGCAGCCGCAGATGCCGCCCTTGTCGAGCGCGGCGAGCTCCTTCTCGCCCATTTCGTCGCTGACATTGGCGATGCCCTTGTAGGCCCCCTCGCTCTGCGCGATGGCATCAGTGACAACGCGGTTGTCGGTACCATGCACGGTCGCGTTCACGATCACGCAGCGCTCGACGCCGATCTTCTCGTGCACGCTGCGGAACATCTCCAGCGGCGCGTCGGCCGTATTGTAGGGGCGCTTTTCCGAGAAGGGATAGCGGGACGCGGGCCCGAAGATATGCGTGTGGCTGTCGCATGATTTCGGCGGCAGCTTGAACGACGGTGTCTTGGGATTGGGATCCGGCGGCGCGATCGCCGGAATCGCCTTCGGCTCTTCCGCACGCGCTTCGCTCCCGAGCGCGGCTCCGGCCAGCCCGGTCAAGAGATGCAAGCACTCTCGCCTGTTCATTTCCTCAAACACCCCGTTACTTGTCCGCTTGCGAGCGAACGCGCTGTGACGCGCCTCACCCTCTGCGGTTTCTTTCAAGTCTTGCTGCTTGCGACCGTCCGTCGCCTTGTGGGCGCGGCCTGATCCAGTGCGGGCGCCTGGAACGCCGCGACAGTGGCCTGCACCAGTTGCTCGATGGCGCTGGCGGCATCGCTGCCATCGGCCTCGCCACGCGACAGGCGCGAGACACGGTCCGGCGTCACCAGCGAGTAATAGAGCGCGCCGAGCAGGAAGTGGCTGCGCCAGACGATGTCGGTGCGCGGAATGTGCGGCAGGCTTTCGTGGATCGCGTCGATGAAGGCGTGACTGGTGTCGTCAAACGTCTGCGCGATGATCTTTCGCGCGACCTCGTTGCCCTCGGCCGACATCACCGCGCGCAGACGCGTGAAGCGCGCCCCGCCGCCGGCGAGATCGCTACCCGAGGTGAAGGCCGGCACCACATAGGCCCGCACGATCGCTTCCAGCCGGTCCTGGAGATCGCGCACGCGCTTGGCGGCGGCGAGCAGCTCCGAACGGCGCAGGTTCATCGGACCGCAATGCCGCCGGTAGATCTCCAGCAGCAGGCCGTCCTTGGTCTTGAAATGATAGGTGACGCTGCCGGGATTGGCCCCGGCCGCATGCGCGATATCGCGCACCGAGACGGCGTTGAAGCCGTTGGTGGCGAACAGCTCCTCGGCCGCGGCGAGGATCGCCTCGCGCATATTCGGCTTGCGGGTCGTTTCCTTGCTGGTGGGCTTGCGTGCCATGTGATTTGTACTATCGTACAAAAGATCAGGTCTCGTCAACAAAAACCACGAGCAACGCCCGGAGCGCCTCGAAGAGCTCCGCGGGCACGAATGCTCTCAGGGAGTGCTGAAATATGCTGGGGTTGAATACGACGATCGGCCGCCTGATGCTCGGCGCCGGTCTGCTGCTCGCTTGCGGCGCCGCGCGTGCCGCCGACCTCTATCCGAGCAAGCCGGTCCATATCCTCGTGCCCTACGCGGCAGGCGGGGCCGTCGACGTGCTCGCCCGCACGCTCGGCCAGGCTCTCGCGAAAAACTGGGGCCAGCAGCCCGTGATCGACAACCGCCCCGGCGCCGGCGGCATCGTCGCCTCGCAGGCGCTGACGCAGGCCGCGCCCGACGGCTACACGCTGATCCTAGTCGCCAGCGGCCATCCGCTCAACCAGTTCATCTATCCGAGCGTGCCCTACGACACGTTCAAGGACTTTACCGCGATCACCGAAGTCGCCTCGTCACCGCTCGCGATCGTCGTGGCCAAGGACAGCCCCTACAAGACCCTCGGCGATCTCCTCGCCGCCGCGAAGAAAGAACCGGACAAGCTCTCCTACGGCATGTCCGGCAACGGCACCTCGGCACATCTCGCCGGCGAGCTGCTGAAACACATGTCCGGCACCAGGATCGTCGCGATCCCCTATAAGGGCGGCGCGCCGGCGCTGACCGCCGTGATTTCAGGCGAGATTCCGCTCAGCATCAATCCACTCGCTGAGGCGATCGGCCAGCTCGACGGCGGCCCCGTGCGCGCGCTCGCGGTGACTTCGGCCGAGCGCTCCAAGGCACTGCCCAATGTGCCGACAGTCGCTGAATCAGGCGTATCAGGTTATGACGTCTCGGTCTGGTGGGGCATGCTGGGACCTGCAAAAATGCCGCCCGAGATCGTTGCAAAGCTCGAGGCCGATCTGAAGGCTGTGCTCCAGGACCCGAGCGTGATCTCCACGCTGAGCAAGATCGGCGCTACTCCGGTGGGCTCGTCAGCCAAGGATTTTGACGCCTACATGCACGCCGAGGCTACCAAATGGGAGCCGGTGCTGAAGGCCGCTGACATCCGCGCGCAATGAGGATCCCCTCTTAGTTGCGCGCGCTCGCCCGCATCTTCTCCGACGCCGTCGCGTGCTGCAGGAATTCGACATCACCGCCTCCTCCCGACGGGATCAGGATGGCACGCTCGCGCGGCAGGGCCTCCGGCATCTCGTCGCGGATGAAGGCGATCAGCTTCTCCCTGACCTCGCAGCGCAGATCCCAGGATTGCGGCGCATTCCTCGCGCTAACCAGCGCGCGCAGTTCGATGGTACGATGGTCCGCGTCGATCACCTGGAGATTGACCACTGCGCCGTCCCAAAGCTTGGAGTCCTTCACCACACCCTTCAGCCATTGCCGGATACGCGGCACGTCGGCGCGATAGTCGACATGGAGCGCGATGACGCCGATCAGGGAGGCCGTGTCGCGTGTCCAGTTCTGGAACGGCTTTTCGATGAAATAGGACAGCGGCACCACCATGCGGCGCCAGTCCCACAGTCGGATCACGACATACGTCGCCGCGATGTCCTCAACCCAGCCCCACTCGTTCTCGATGATCACGGCATCCTCGATGCGGATCGGCTGGGTGATGGCGATCTGCAGGCCCGCGATCAGATTGCTGAGCAGCGGCCGCGCCGCCAGACCGACGATGATACCGGCGGCGCCAGCCGAGGCGAACAGGCTGACGCCGTATTGCCTGACCGAGTCGAACGTCATCAGCGCCGTCGACACCGTGATGATCACGATGATGATGTCGGTCACGCGCTTGAACACGCGCACTTGCGTCACGTGCTTTCGCGCGACGAAGTTTTCGGTGACGTCGCGAAAATTCTGCAAATAGCGCGCCGCGCTCATGTCGACGATCCGGATCGAGATCCAGCCGATCAGCGCGATGAAGGCGACGATGAACAGGCGCGTCAACGGCGTGCGGAACGCATCGTCCAGCGGCGCGAGCGGCAGAACCAGCGCGACGGCTGCAAGGCACAGCGCGAGCTGCGCCGGGCCGGACGTGCGTTCGATGAACACGCTGAGCAGCGGAAGCCGGGTTCCGAAGGTGCGGTTGAGCAGCCAGGCCGCGAGCCGATAGAACGAGAGCGCGATCAGCATCGCCCCGGCGACCAGGCCGAGACCGATAAACCATGACGGTACCCACCCGAACATCCTGTCGATGTCGGTCATGACGGCTTGGCGATTCATTCATGTCCCCGCAATTGCGTTGTCGACCCAACGCTCTCCCCGCGGCTTCGCTCCCACGCTCAGTGCAATGCAGCATCCCTCTGGTGCAACCGTCGCCAAATTGCGCTATTTTGTTGGCTATCATGACTCGCCGAACCGGCAGCGCCGATCTTCCCTTGCACACTGGACGGGTTCCGCCGTGGCTTGCGAGCCGCATGGCGTCGTTGGGCGCCATCGTCACGCAGGCGATTGTGCTGCATTATGGCCGCGATGCGTTCATGCAGCGGCTCTCGCACCCGTTCTGGTTCCAGTCGTTGGGCGCCGTAATGGGGATGGACTGGCATTCCTCAGGCATCACGACGTCGGTGATCGGCGCGCTGAAGCGAGGGCTTGGCCCGCTCCAGGACGAGCTCGGCATCTATGTCTGCGGCGGCCGCGGCCAGCATTCGCGCAAGACGCCGGACGAGCTGTTGCAGCTCGGCAATCGCGTCGGCTTCGACGGCGTAAAGCTCACGCGCGCCAGCCGCCTCGTGGCCAAGGTTGACAGTGCCGCCGTGCAGGATGGCTTTGATCTCTATCTGCACGGCTTCTTCGTCACCGCTGACGGCAAATGGACGGTGGTGCAGCAGGGCATGAACGGCGACAAGCGCCAGGCCCGCCGCTATCACTGGCATTCGGAAGCGTTAAAGAGTTTTGTCGACGCGCCCCACAGCGCCATTGACGGGCCGCAGCAGGGCGAAATCGTCAATCTCACCGACCATCGCGCCGAAACCTCGCGCAACGCACAGCTCGAGCTGCTCAACGATCTCGGCCCCGATCGCATCCTCACCGAATTCGAGCGGCTCTCGGGCACTGCGCCCGAGACGGCACAAGCGCTGCTGCCGCATCTGATCATGCCCGCCCATCACGACGTCAGGCCGAAAGATGTGTTCGCACGCCGCTTGCACGGTACGCTCGCCGCAGCAGCCGAACGCGGACCAGTTGATTTCCCTGAGCTGTTGCTGACGCCGGGTGTCGGCGCGCGCACCGTGCGATCGCTGGCGATGGTCGCCGAGGTCGTGCACGGCGCGCCCTATCGCTTCAAGGACCCTGCGCGCTTCTCGCTCGCCCATGGCGGCAAGGACCGGCATCCCTACCCCGTTCCGATCAAGGTCTATGACGAGACCATCCGCGTGCTGAAGGGCGCAATCCAGAGCGCAAAACTCGGACGCGAGGAAGAGATGCAGGCGATCAAGCGCCTCGACGATCAGGCACGGCGGCTTGAGCGCACCGCAAGCGGACCATCGGTCGAAGCCTATATCGCCGGTGAGCGTGAAGTCTCGCCGGATCTCGACGGCCGCTCGGTGTTCGGCTGGGAGCGCGATCTCGCCGCGTCGCGCAAATCGACGGGGTGACCATCGGACGCGATGACCGGCAGTTTTGCAATCGCGCGAAGGCCCGGCCGCTTGCGCCAATGGATCTGCGACGGATCGACTGCGAGACCGAGCCGCGGCCAGCGGGTGAACAGCGCCTGAAGCGCGCAGGCGCCCTCGATCCGCGCCAGCTGATGCCCCAGGCAGAAATGGATTCCGGTGCCGAAGGAGATATGGCGGTTGGGCTTGCGTTCGAGATCGAGGCGCTCCGGCTGCTCGTGAACCGCCGGATCCATATTCGCGGCGGCGAGCATCACCATGACGCGATCGCCCTTCTTCACGCGCACGCCTTCGAGATCGACATCCCGCCGCACGTAGCGCGGCTTAGAAAACTGCACCGGCGAGACGAAGCGCAGAAACTCTTCGACGGCGAGCCCGGCGCGACTCCAGTCCTGTTCCATCCAGTCTCGCAATCCCGGATTTCTGAGCAGCTCGTAGACCGAGCCGCTGATCAGATGCGTGGTGGTCTCCGAGCCCGCCGCGAGCAGCAGGAACACCATCGAGACCATTTCGTCCGGCGTGATCTCGCCTCCCTCGCGTTCGACCTGGACCAGCTCGGCAATCAGGCCCTCGCCGCCCCGCTCGCGCGCGATCTGCAACTGCCCTTCGAGGTAGCCACGCATCTTGCGGAACGCGAACAGCAGGCGAAAGAAACTGACGACGTTCGTCAGTGAGGACATCGCATTGGCCCAGGCGATGAAGCGCGGGCGATCGGCCATTGGCAGGCCGAGCAGCTCGGAGATCACCGACAGCGGCAGGATACGCGCATAGCGCTCAACCAGATCGGCCGGGCTGCCGTTCGCAAACAGCTCATCGGCCAGACCATCCGCAATGGCGCGGATGCGTGGCTCCATCGCCACGATGGCGCGGCGGCGAAAGGCTTCGTCCACAATGCTGCGCAGCCGTGTATGGTCCGGCTCGTCCATCGTCAGCATGTTGTTGGCGATCGTCCTGACCAGCCCTGGCATCCACCAGCGCAGGCCTGCCACCTCGCCGTCTTCCTTGCGCAGTGTGAAGATGGCGCTGTCCTTCAGCACCTGCGCGGTGGCATCGTGGGTGGTGGTGATCCAGACGTCGCCAACAAGAGGAAAGCGGGTCGCGACCACGGGGCCTTGCGCGCGCAGCGCGGCGATGGCCGTGGGCGGATCGCGAAAGAAGGCCTCGCCGGTGAAATCGAGGCGCGGTGCCATGGGATCACCGAATTGGTTGGTGGCGCCTCAACCAGATGGTGAGCGAGGCCAATGGCGCAAGGGCCGGAACCGGCTTTTCGCTATCCCCGCCCCGGCGAGCGTGGCCCGGTCTTGCGCTGCTGTTGCGTCGTATAGGCATCCCAATGGCTCCAGCTGCCATTGCTGAGGCTTTGCAGATCAGTGCCGAGCGGCCTGCGCGTGCGCTTGTCATGCTCTGCGATGATGCGCTCGGACTGCGCGATCTTGCGCTTGAGGTCCCCGATCGTCTTCTGGGTCTGGCCGTTGCGCTTGGAGGACGCGATCTCGCCCATCGTGAAGCGCGCGGTCTCCAGCGCCTTCAACTCGGCGCGGTTTCTCTTCAACTGAACCCGGTGCCAGGCGATGTTGCTGTCGCTGTCCGCAACCATGTGGGAACTCCGCTGATTCGCTCCCACAGTGTATCAAGCGCCGAATCGGCGGGGCAACGCCCGCGCCGCGGCGAAAATACGGTCTTATTGCGAGAAAGCGCTGCGTTTAGCGCTCGGCGAACGCCTTCTCGACCACAAACTGGGCAGGCTCGCCGTGGTTGCCCTCGACGAAGCCGCGCTCGCCCAGCAGTACGCGGGTATCCGCCACCAGCGCCGGGCTGCCGCAAATCATGACGCGGTCATGGGCGGCCTCGATGGCCGGCAAACCGATATCGGTGAACAGCTTCCCTGAGGTGATGAGGTCGGTGATGCGGCCGCGGTTGCGGAAGGGATCCCGGGTCACGGTCGGATAGTAGATCAGCTGGTTCTGGATGTACTCGCCGAGCATTTCGTCCTTCGGCAAATGCTCGGTGATCATCTCGCCATAGGCGAGTTCCTTGACGTGACGGCAGCCGTGCAGCAGCACGACCTTCTCGAACCGCTCGTAGGTTTCAGGATCCTTGATCACGCTCAGGAACGGCGCAAGGCCGGTGCCGGTGCCGATCAGGTAGAGGTTGCGCCCCGCTTCCAGATTGTCGATGACAAGCGTGCCGGTGGCCTTGCGGCTGACGATGATCTCGTCGCCTTGCTTCAGATGCTGGAGCCGCGAGGTCAGCGGACCGTCAGGCACCTTGATCGAGAAGAATTCGAGGGTGTCCTCGTAATTGGCACTGGCGACGCTGTAGGCCCGCAGCAGCGGCTTCTCGCCGACCTTGAGCCCGATCATGGTGAATTCGCCGTTACGGAAACGGAAGGTCGGGCTGCGGGTGGTCTTGAAGGAGAACAGCGTGTCGGTCCAGTGGTGGACGCTCAAAACGCTTTCCTGATTGAAATTGCTCATCTCACCCTTCCGTTTCGCTTCTCTGCGGTTCCGAGGCGGTCAGCTATGCGTCGTTTGTACACGATCATTCGTATACTAATGAATAATCCTGCTTGATCCCGCGGTCAAGGCTGCCCAAGATCGAAAGCGTTGCAGTTAGGAATTAGGAGCCCTTTCCATGGCGCATGACGCACCCCAGGCTACCGGACCCTCGAAGCTGGTGATCCGCAATATCGGCCTGATCCTGTCCGGCGCCCTGGAAAAGCCGATCCTGGACGGCGACACCATCGTCGCCGAGAACGGCAAGATAACTGCGATCGGCCGCTACAAGGACCTCAACACGGAAGGTGCAACCACCATCGTCGATGCCAACGGCACGACGGTGACCCCCGGGCTGATCGACAGCCACGTCCATCCTGTGGCCGGCGACTGGACGCCGCGGCAGAACCAGATCAACTGGATCGACAGTTCGCTCCATGGCGGCATCACCACCATGATCTCGGCGGGTGAAGTGCACATGCCCGGCCGCCCCCGCGACGTCGTCGGGCTGAAGGCGATGGCGATCTTCGCCCAGCGCGCGTTCTGGACGCTTCGTCCGGGCGGCGTAAAGGTTCACGCCGGCGCGCCCGTGATCGAATGCGAAATGGTCGAGGAAGACTTCAAGGAGATGGCCGCCGCCGGCGTCAAGCTGCTCGGCGAAGTCGGCCTTGGCGGCGTCAAGGACGGCCCGACCGCGCGCAAGATGGTCGGTTGGGCGCGCAAATATGGCATCCAGAGCACGATCCACACCGGCGGCCCGTCGATCCCCGGCTCCGGCCTGATCGACAAGGACGTCGTGCTGGAGGCCGACACCGACGTGGTCGGCCACATCAATGGCGGACACACTGCCCTGCCCGACGACCAGATCCGCTGCATCTGCGAGGGCTGCAAGCGCGGGCTCGAGATCGTTCACAACGGCAATGAGCGCTCGGCGCTCTACACGCTGCGCATCGCACGCGAGATGGGCGATCTGCACCGCGTCATCCTCGGCACCGACGGGCCGGCCGGCTCCGGGGTGCAGCCGCTCGGTATTTTGCGCATGGTCTCGATGCTGTCCTCGATCGGCGAACTGCCGGCCGAGCTCGCGTTCTGTCTTGCCACCGGCAACACCGCGCGGATGCGCCAGCTCGACTGCGGCCTCATTGAAGTGGGCCGCGCTGCGGATTTCGTCATCATGGACAAGGCCCAGCACTCGCCCGGCAAGAACATTTTGGAGAGCGTCCAGCTCGGCGACCTCCCCGGCATCGGCATGACCATCATCGACGGCATCGTGCGGACACAGCGCAGCCGGAATACACCGCCGGCAGGGAGAGTGCCGGAAGTGGTGGCGAAGTAATCTTTGCGCAAACACCAGACCCGTCATCCTGAGGTGCACGCCTTGCGGAGCAAGGCGGGCCTCGAAGGATGAAAAGGCCGAGATGGTGCAGCCGGGCCGTCGCCCTTCGAGGGCCGTTAAAGAAGCGGCCACCTCAGGGTGACGGTGACAAACTAGAAATCACCTCAGCTTATTGAGCAACGCCATCAGCAACTCGCGCTCTTTCGCATCCAGCGGCGCCAGCGTCTCCCGCGTGATCGCAATCGCATTGGGCGCGAGCTTCTCCGCAAGCTGCTGACCGGCACGCGTCAGGCTCACCAGCAGGCGCCGTCCGTCCTCGGGATCCTGGCTGGTCTCGGTCAGGCCGCGCGCCGTGAGGCGGTCGATCACGCCCTTGATGGTCGCGACATCCATCGCAGTCAAACGTCCGAGCTGGTTCTGCGAGCACGGCCCGGTCTCGGCGAGCTTGGACAGCGCCGCCCACTGCGTCGGCGTCAGATTGGTGCCGATGTCGCGGGAGAAGATCGAGCTGTGGCGCTGCCAGACCTGGCGCAGGATGAAGCCGACCTGCTCGTCGAGCACGTAAGGCGGCTTGCCCTGCTTGACGCTCTTCTTCGCCGTGACGCTTCTCGCCATCCGTCCCCCGCCCCTCACAACGACAGATGCGCGTCACGGATGTCCGGACGCGCGTCGAGCTCAGCCATGGTACCGCCGAAACAAATGCGGCCGCGCTCGATGATATAGGCGCGATCGGAAATCAACCGCGCAAAGTGCAAATTCTGCTCGGAGACGACGATGCTGACGCCCTCCTTCTTCATGGTCAGGATGGCATCGACCATCTGCTCCACGATCTTCGGCGACAGGCCTTCCGAGGGCTCGTCCAGCAGCACCAGCGACGGATTGCCCATCAGCGTACGCGCGATCGTCAGCATCTGCTGCTCGCCGCCGCTCATGCGGCCGCCGGGACGGTTCTTCATCTCGCCCAAGTTCGGAAACAGCGCGAACAGCTTTTCCCGATCCCAGTGCGGTGCATTGGGCCGTTTCGGCTGGCGGCCGACTTCGAGATTCTCCTCCACCGTCAAATCCGTGAAGATGCGCCGCTCCTCCGGCACATAGCCGAGCCCTTCGCGCACGATTTCGTGGGTCGGTTTCGCCGAGACATTCTTGCCCTCGAACACGATGCGGCCGGTGCGCTGCGCGACGAGGCCGACGATCGAGCGAAACGTGGTCGACTTGCCGGCGCCGTTGCGCCCGAGCAGCGCCACCACCTCACCCTCTCCGACCTCGAAACCGATGTCGAACAGGATATGCGCGGGGCCGTAATGGCTGTTGAGGTCCTGTACCGTAAGCTTCATGCCGAGGCTCCCTCGCGATGGCCGCCCTCATAAAGCAGGCCCTCGCCGAGATAGATCGCCTGCACCTGCGGATTGCCGCGCACCTCGGCCGGCGCCCCCTCGGCGATCAGCGTGCCGCGATTGAGCACGATGATACGATCGGCATGTTCGAACACCACGTCCATATCGTGCTCGGTGAAGAGCACGCCGATCGACTTCTCCTTCGCGATCTGGGCCGTCAGCCGCATCAGCTCGACGCGCTCGCGCGGCGCCATGCCGGCGGTCGGCTCATCCATCAGCAGGAGCTTTGGATCATTGGCGAGCGCGACCGCAAGCTCGAGCCGCTTGAGGTCGCCATAGGCGAGTTCGCCGCAGGGACGGTCGGCATAGCCGCCCATGCCGACCAGCTCGAGCAGCCGCCCGGCCTCGCTGCGGTCGACATTCGGCGCCGAGCCCCAGAGATCGAACAGCTGCTTGCGATGCGAGATCAGCGCGACCTGCACGTTCTCGCGCACCGTCATGGTGGCGAAGGTCGCGGTGATCTGGAAGGTGCGTCCCACGCCCATGCGCCAAATCTCGCGCGGCTTCTTGCCCGTGGTCTCCTCACCAAGCAGGCGAACATGGCCGCTATCAGGTCTGTTCTGGCCGTTGAGCATGTCGAAGCAGGTGCTCTTGCCCGCGCCGTTCGGACCGATCAGCGCCAGAATTTCGCCTGATCGCAGCGAGAACGAGACGCCGCGCACGGCGTGGATGCCGCCATAGGATTTGGTCAGACCTTCGACCGCAAGAAGTGGGGGTGCAAGGCTCATTCGGCGGACTCGATCGGCTTGGCCAGCAAGGAGGATCCCGGCGGTGGTGACTTCCTGCGACGCTGCGCTAGCATTTCCAGCATGCCGACGATGCCCTTGGGGAAGACGACCACGATCAGCACGATGAAGCCGCCAAGCACGAGCTTTGACAGATCAGTCTGGCTCACGAGCCAAATGTTGAGGGCCTTGTAGACGATGGCGCCGATCACCCCGCCCGAGACGGTCTCGACGCCGCCGAGCAGCACCATCACCAGCGCATCGACCGAGAGCGAGATGCCGAGATTATCGGGGAAGACGCTGCCCTTGAGGTAAGCGAACAGCGCGCCGCCGATGCCCGCGGTGGTGCCTGCGATCACGAAGGCGGTCCATTGGATGCGCTTGGCGTTGATGCCGACCGCCTCACTCCGCAGGAGAGAGTCGCGCGTGGCGCGGAGCGCATAGCCGAACGGCGAGAACACCGCGATCCTGAGCGCAATCGTCACCAGCGCCGCGACGCCCAGCGCCAGCCAGTAAAAATGCGACGGGCTCGCCGCCCAGCTCGCAGGCCAGACGCCCAAGATGCCGTTATCGCCGCCTGTCACGCTCACCCACTGGAACGCGATCGACCACACGATCTGCGCGAAGGCCAGCGTCAGCATCGCGAAGTAGACGCCGGAGAGCTGCACGGCGAAGAAGCCGAACACGGCAGCGCCCATGCAGCCGAGCAACGGCCCGAGCAAGAGGCAGACGATCATCGGCAGTCCCGCCATCTTGGCGAGGAAGGCGACGCCGTAAGCGCCGAGACCGAAATAGGCGGCGTGGCCGAAGGATGCGAGCCCGCCGACCGACATCAGGAAATGCAGGCTGACGGCGAAGATCACGAAGATCGCGATCTCAGAGCCGACAGTCAGCGCGTAATTGCCGGCGAACAGCGGCAGCAGCGCGGCGATGACCAGCGCGGCCAGCGACGCCAGCCGCTCGTTGGACGTCAGCGGCCGCCAGGGATTGACTGACAGCCCCGGCGTCTTGCGCGCGGCCGCTTCCGGCTTGCCGAACAGGCCCCAAGGCCGGACGATCAGCACCGCGGCCATCACCAGGAAGACCAGGATGATGGAAATCTTCGGAAAGATCAGGATGCCGAAGGCATTCAGCTCGGAGACGAGCACGGCCGCGACGAACGCGCCGACGATGCTGCCGAGGCCGCCGATCACCACCACCACAAAGACCTCGACGATGATGCGCAGGTCCATGGCGTGATGCACGGCATCGCGCGGGATCTGGAGCGCACCGCCGAGCGCAGCAAGGAAGACGCCGACCGCGAAGACCGATGTGAACAGCCATTTCTGATTGACGCCAAGCGCCGCGACCATGTCACGGTCCTGCGTCGCGGCGCGCACCAAAACGCCCCAACGCGTGCGCTGGAACAGCAGCCAGAGAATGCCGAGCACGACCGGGCCAAGCACGATCAGGAACAGATCATAACTCGGGATGTTTTGGCCGAAGAAATCGACTGCGCCCTTGAAGCCTGGCGCGCGGCGGCCGACGAGATCGTCGGGGCCCCAGATCAGCACGACGAGATCCTCGACCATCAAGGTGAGGCCGAACGTGCCGAGCAGCTGGAACAGCTCGGGCGCGTGATAGATGCGCCGCAGCAACACCATCTCGACGAGCACGCCGATCAGCGCCACCGCCAGCGCCGCCATGACAACTCCGCCCCAGAAGCCGAAGGCGCCGGTGAAGCGTTCGGTGAGCGTGAAGGCGATATAGGCGCCGATCATGTAGAAGGCGCCATGGGCGAAATTCACGATCCGCGTCACGCCAAAGATGATCGACAGGCCCGAGGCCACCAGGAACAGCGACGCCGCGCTGGCAAGACCGGTCAGAAACTGTACGACGTAAAAGGCCATCGGCGGTCCGGGTTAGATCTGAACTTCACCTCTCCCCGCCAAGAGCGGGGAGAGGGAGAGATAAGGAGGCATCAATCTTTCGGCCGCAGCTTCTCGACTTCGGCGTCGCTGGGCAAATAGTCCGAGCCCTTCTTGTAAGACGCATCCACCATCACGCCCTTGCCATCCTTCTGCGCGGTCTTGCCGACAAAGGCACCGAGGGTCGACTGGTGGTCGATCTTGCGGAAGGTGATCTCGCCGAACGGTGACGGCATCGAAATGCCTTCGGCCGCCGCGATCATCTTGTCGGTGTCGGTCGAGCCCGCCTTCGCCAGGATCGCCGCGGCCGCCTTGATGGTCTGGTAGCCGACGATCGAGCCGAGGCGCGGATAGTCGTTGTATTTGGCCTGGTAGGCCTTCAGGAACGCATCGTGCTCAGGCGTCTTGATCGAGTACCAGGGATAGCCGGTGACGATCCAGCCCTCCGGCGTCTCGTCCTTGAGCGGATCGAGATATTCGGGCTCGCCGGTCAGGAACGACACGACCTCGCGTCCCTTGAACAGGCCGCGGGTGTTGCCTTCACGCACGAGCTTGACGAGGTCAGGACCGAAGGTAACGTTGAGGATGGCTTCCGGATTGGCCTGCGCCACCGCCTGCACCACCGGGCCCGCATCGATCTTGCCCTGTGGCGGCCATTGCTCGTCGACCCACTGGATATCGGGGCGCTTCTCCGACATCAGCTTCTTGAACACCGCGACCGCCGACTGGCCGTATTCATAGTTCGGCGCGATCGTCGCCCAGCGTTTTGCCGGCAGCTTGGACGCGGCTTCGACCAGCATCGCAGCCTGCATGTAGTTCGAGGGACGCAGGCGGAAGGTGTACTTGTTGCCCTTTGCCCAGGTCACGGCGTCCGTCAGGGGCTCGGCCGCGAGGAAGAACACTTTCTTCTGGTTGGCGAAGTCAGAGACCGCAAGGCCAATGTTAGACAGGAACGTGCCCGTCAGCATCGCGACGCCTTCGCTGGAGACGAGCTCGTTGGCCGCGGTCTGCGCGTCCGCCGGCTTGCCGCCGTCATCCTTGGAGACGACCACGAGCTTCTTGCCGTTGATGCCGCCTGCGGCGTTGATCTCTTCGACCGCGAGCTGCCAGCCCTTGCGGTAGGGTTCGGTGAACGACGGCAGCAGCGAATAGCTGTTGATCTCGCCGATCTTGATGTCCTCTGCCAGGGCAGAATGGCCCATGCCGGCCGCCAGAAGCGCAAAGGCCGCGCCGACGAAATAGTTTCTTGCTCGCATCCCAACCTCCAGTTTTGAACTTTATCTCTCGACCACGATCCTGCCGGAGAAGCTGTGCCCGCCCTCCGGACTGTCCCTTATTTCAAGCCGTCTTCGCCCTTGATCTCGGCGACCGTCAGCCCGCCGACGCGCGGCAGCGGACGGCCGCTGTCGGTGACGGCGACCGCGACCATGATCTCGTTGGCGCGCGGCGCGTCGTTGATCTGCACTTCCATGCCGTCGAAATGGCTGCGCACGAAGGCGGCGTCCTTATGCCCAAGCGGAATGTCCAGCGTCGTGCCGGGGCCGCTGCGCTTCTTCGACGAGGGAATCAGCGCCGCGCCCTTGCTGAGCACCTTGCGCACCGGCGCGCCCATCTTGGGGTGAAGGATCGCGGCGGCATGTTCCAGCTCGCCGTTCTCGCCGACGGCCGCGGCCTTGCCATAGCTCTGCGCCTTGGCGCCGTCGATGCCGAGCGCAGCCACCGCGCGCTTTGCCAGCAAATCACCAAGCTCCTCGCCGATCGCGATCAGTGGCGAGAGATCCTCGACATATTTTCCGGCAAAGGGATTTTCGATCACGGCGATCGCCGCCGCGCGCCGGGTCGGCGGCGAGACCTGGCGGCCCATCTCCATCTGCGTCTCTTCGACGACGGTGACGATCTTGCGGATGATCGCGCTCATGCTTCGCTTCCCTGTTCAGGCACTGACCGCGTTCTCAAGCACCAGCGGGCGCGGTCGTTGCTCTTCTATATCCTTAGGTCCGATGACAAGCATATCACCACAAAGCCTGAGCACGGCACCCTCGATCAATCCGCGATCGAATAATTGCCGTGCACATTCCGCGCCAGATTCGAGCGCGATGGCGATCTCTTCGTGCGACAATTCACCGACATTGCGAGTCACAAGACGCGCACCGAGATCGCTGTCGGGCTGGAGCTCGTTGGCGGGCTGCCTGACAATGGCGGAATGTCCGGGCAGATCGACGGAGTTGGCTATCACGGTCGCGGCCGCGTCGGCCTGCGAGGCCGTCGCCGCCAGCACCGTCACCGCGTCGGCAATGCCCAGCGAAAAGCTGCGGCCATGACGTCCGCTGGTCGCGATGCCGCGGGCCGGATCGTCGGCATCGACCCTCATGGCGTGCATCACGCCGTCGCGATCAGGCCGGTCCATCAGGCCGACGGAAAAATGCTGGCCTGCGCCGAGGTACAGCGCGATATCGCCGCCATTGTTGACATAGGCCTGATCGAGCGTCGCGACATGTAGCATGGCGCCGAGAATTTCCTCGGCCACGCTGCCCGCTACCGCTGCCATCGGCGTGATGAAGCGATCCCAGGCGTAAGGCGTAACCGCAGCGTACATGCGCCGGGCCACCGTGCCCGTCAGCGAACAGGCCGCCGGCAGCGCCGCCCTCCGCAATTCCGGCAGCTCCGCACAGAGTTCGTCAAGAAGCCCGGTGAACCGGCGCGCCGCAGCCTCGTACGCCGCGTGCACCTGATGCTCGGGCCCCCTCGCCTCGACGATCAGATCAATCGGTCCATCCTGCAAATGCAGCCGCCGGCCATCAGACAGCATTGCGATTTGCGGGAGGCGTGTCATGCCCGCAGTCCCGGGATCGGGTTCTGCCAGGGGAGCGGACGGACATCATCGCCACCCCTCACCTCGGACAGCGGCTTGACGTAGTCCATGTGCCCGCCGAGCGCAGCATAGTCGGACAGTTTCATCGTGAATTCGATCGGCGCGACCAGCGCCGGCGTCGGCACATAGCCGAACGCGCCCGCGGGCATTTGGGTCACATCGACCATGTAGGTGATGCCGCCGCCCGGCCAGACATAAACCGCCGCACCGCCGCTGGTGACGCGCGTCAGCGCATCCTTCACCGAGCGCGTCAGCCGCACCGGATTGTCGGTGACGCCGGCACGCAAGGACCCGCCCGCACCGGCCATGAACAGCACCGTGCACAGCGCCGGCTCGCAATTTTCCTGGATGCGCTCGACCGAGAATTTCAGATCCGCCGGCATCTCCGTCTCGACCGGCTTCAAGGCCTCGTCGAGCACGTAGTAAGAGGAATGCTCGCCGGTCGTGGACACCATCAGCATCGAGAGACCGGGCTTGGCCTCCTTGGCGTCGAACGGACCGAGGATGGCGAGCGGATCGGAGATATTCGTGCCGCCCCAGCCGGTGCCAGGATCGGCGACCTGGAAATAGCGGCCGGGCGTCGAGCGCCGGCCCTTCATCTTGATGCCGGTGTCGGCGATGTCGAGCAGTTTTCCCGCCTGATGCTCGCTGAGCACGCCGGTGATGTGATCGTCGACCACGACGACCTCATCGACCTTGCCATGCCATTGCTTGGCGAACATGCCGATGGTCGCCGAGCCGCAGCCGACGCGCATGCGCTCTTCTTTCACGCCGTTGACGATCGGCGGCTGGCCGGCCTGCACCACCACGCTGGCGCCGCCGTCGATGGTCAGCTCCACCGCCTTGCAATTGGCGAGATCCATCAGCGTGTCGCAGGTGACGCGGCCCTCTTTTTTGGAGCCGCCCGTGAGATGATGCACGCCGCCGAGCGACAGCATCTGCGAGCCGTATTCGCTCGTCGTGACATGGCCGACCGCCTCGCCCTGCGCGCGCACGGTCGCGGTCTCAGGCCCGAGATAGCGATCGGTATCGATCTTCACCTTGACGCCGCAATAGGAGAAGATGCCCTCGGTGACGACAGTCACCATGTCGACGCCGTCGACCTCGGACGAGACGATGAAAGGCGCCGGCTTGTAGTCGGGATAGGTCGTCCCTGCGCCAATCGCGGTCACGAAGGTCGAGGGCTCGTGGACGAGCTTGCCGTCCCAGTCTTCGCTGCGGCTGAACGGCACCAGCTTGCCGCCCTGCGACACCGTGCGCTCGAGAATGACGTGCGGATCGACGCGGACGAGCTTGCCGTCGTGGTTGGCATAGCGGTCGCAGGCGCCCGCCGCGCCCGGCTTGATGTAGCACATCACCGGACAGGCATCGCAGCGGATCTTGTCGGTGGCCGCGCTCGTTGTTTCCATCACCATGTCAAAGCCAGCAGACAGTGCGGTTATCATTCGTATACGAACGATGTTGCGCGCGGTCCCGATAGCTGTCAAGCGGCGCCGCGCGCGAAAAGGCGCGCCTGCCGAATAAAACCTCATTTGCCTCCCTGTCTTGTCCACAAAGCGGGCAGCCACGCTGCACTGCGGCATGACGGCTTGCACGTTTGTGTACAAACGGTATCGTCGCGACGTAGAAATTTCGCGATCGCAGGGTTTGGGAACGAGGATGATGCAGCCACCGATCCGCCTCACCGTGAACGGCAGGATCCACGACGTCACGGCGGAGCGCCAGACGCCGCTGCTCTACGTGCTGCGCAATGATCTCGGACTCAACGGGCCGAAATACGGTTGCGGCCTGGGTGAATGTGGCACCTGCACTGTCCTGATCGACGGCGCGGCCGCCCGCTCCTGCGTCATTCCGGTTAGTGGTTGCACCGGGCGCGACATCGTGACGCTCGAAGGCCTCGGCACAAGCGACAAGCCTGACGTAGTGCAGCAGGCCTTCATCGACGAGCAGGCCGCGCAATGCGGCTACTGCCTCAACAGCATGATCATGACTACCAAGGCGCTGCTCGCGATCAACCCGCAGCCGACTGAGCAGGAAGCGCTCGCCGCGCTGCGCTACAATCTCTGCCGCTGCGGCACGCATGTGGAAATCCTGCGCGCCGTGATGCGCGCCTCTAGCCAGCTCGCCGAGGCCCGTGATTGATGGCCTCTCCCGTTTCGAATGCAGCTGAGCGAGGTTCGCTCATCGTCGTCCGCACGGTGGACGAGGTCACGTCGGAAACCTTCATCCGCATCACCGCGGATGGTTCAGTCACGGCCTATAACGGCCATGTCGATCTCGGCACGGGAATCCGCACCGCGCTCGGCCAGATCGTCGCCGAGGAACTGGACGTCTCGTTTGCGCGTGTCGTCGTGGTGCTCGGCGACACCGCGGTCGTGCCGAACCAGGGCGCGACGATTGCCAGTGAAACCATCCAGATCACGGCCGTTCCGCTGCGCAAGGCCGCAGCACAAGCGCGACAATTTTTGATCGCGCGCGCGGCCGAGCGACTGGAGCTGCCGGAAACCGAGCTCAAGATCGAAGACGGCCTCGTGCGCGGCCATAATCGCAGCGTCAGCTATGGCGAGCTGATTGGTGACGAAAACATTCGCCTCGAACTGGCCGACGACGTGCAGGTCAAGGCCGCCAGCGACTACGCCATCGTCGGCCAGTCGATGCCGCGCGTCGATCTTCCCGCCAAGGCCACGGGCGAATTGACCTTCGTGCATGATATCCGCTTGCCGGGCATGCTGCATGGCCGTGTAATCCGCCCGCCCTATTCCGGCGTCGATGCCGGCCCGTTCGTTGGCACAAGCTTGATCGCAGTCGACGAATCCTCCGTGCGTGATGTCCCCGGCCTCATCGCCGTCGTGCGCATCGGCGATTTCGTCGGCGTGGTCGCTGAGCGCGAGGAGAATGCGATTCGTGCGGCCGAGCAGCTTAAAGTGAGCTGGAAGCCGACGCCAAAACTCACCGATCTCGCCGATGTCGAGACAGCGCTTCGCGCCCATCCGTCGATACCCCGCACGCTGATCGACAAGGGCGATGTCGATGCTGCGATCTCAGCCGCGGCCAAGCCGATGCAGCGCACATACGTCTGGCCGTACCAGATGCACGCATCCATCGGCCCATCCTGCGCGGTCGCTGATTTCCAGGACGGCAACATCCGCGTCTGGTCCGGCACGCAGAATCCGCACGTGCTGCGCGCCGATCTCGCACTGCTGATTGAACGTCCCGAGAGCGAGGTGGAGGTCATCCGTCTCGAAGCTGCCGGCTGCTACGGCCGGAACTGCGCCGACGACGTCACAGCGGATGCGCTGTTGCTGTCGCGCGCGGTCGGTCGTCCCGTGCGCGTGCAGCTGACGCGCGAGCAGGAGCACGCCTGGGAGCCCAAGGGCTCGGCACAGCTCATCGACGTCAACGGCGGCCTCGATGCCGATGGCGGCATCGCCGGTTACGATCTCGCCACGCGATATCCCTCGAACGCCGCGCCGACGTTGGCGCTGCTGCTCACGGGGCGCATCTCGTCCGAGCCCGCCGTGCTCCAAATGGGCGACCGCACCGCGATCCCACCTTACGATTACGACCACATGCGCGTCGTCGCCCACGACATGGCGCCGATCGTGCGCGCCTCCTGGTTTCGTGGCGTCTCGGCGCTGCCGAACACCTTTGCGCATGAATCCTACATCGACGAGGCCGCGACCGAGGCCGGCGTCGATCCCATCGAATACCGCCTGCGCTATCTCAAGGACCAGCGCGCCGTCGATCTCGTCAATGCGGTCGCCGAACGCGCGGGCTGGATGCCGCGTCCGATACGCGAAGAGAAGGACGGCGAGATCGTGCACGGGCGCGGCTTTGCTTATGCGCTCTACGTCCACAGCAAGTTTCCCGGCTATGGCGCCGCGTGGTCGGCCTGGGTTGCAGACGTTGCCGTGAACAAGACCACCGGAGATGTCAGCGTCACGCGCGTCGTGGCCGGGCAGGACTCCGGCCTGATGATCAATCCGGACGGCGTGCGCCACCAGATCCACGGCAATGTGATCCAGTCTACGAGCCGCGCGCTGATGGAGGAGGTCTCGTTCGAGCGCGGCGCGGTGACAGCGCGGGAATGGGGTGCTTATCCGATCATCCCGTTCCCTGAGGTGCCCAAGATCGACGTCCTGATGCTACCGCGTCAGGATCAACCGCCGCTCGGCGTCGGCGAGTCCGCGTCAGTGCCGAGCGCTGCGGCCATCGCCAATGCGATCTTCGACGCCACCGGCGTACGCTTTCGCGAGCCGCCGTTCACACCCGAACGGATCCTGAAGGGGTTGCACGGCGAAATGTCGCCGGCGCCGCAAGCCCTACCTGCGCCCGCAGCGCCCAAATGGTCCCGCATCTGGAAGAACCCGTTCGCCAAACGCGCCGGCGTCTTCGCAACGATCGCGGCCGTCTGCACCGCCGCGATCGGCATCGGCGCCGCGCTTCTGCCCGCGCGTGCGATCGCGCCGGTCGCCCGGCCCGATGCGTCGGTCTATTCCACTGCAACGATCGCGCGCGGCGAGCGGCTTGCGGCGCTCGGCAATTGCGCGGAATGCCACACCAGCCTTGGCGGCGGGGTCAACGCAGGCGGCCGCGCGCTGGAGACGCCGTTCGGCACGATCTATTCGACCAACATCACGCCCGACGTCGAGACCGGCATTGGCGCCTGGTCCTTTCCCGCCTTCGAGCGCGCGATGCGCGAGGGGCTGCATCGCGACGGCCGGCAACTCTATCCCGCCTTCCCCTACACTCACTTTTCAAGAACCAGCGACGCCGACATGCAGGCGCTCTACGCTTACCTGATGGCGCAGCCTGCGGTGCGTGCAACGGCACCTGCCAACACGCTCGCCTTCCCGTTCAACTTCCGCCCGCTGCTCGCGGGCTGGAATGCGTTATTCCACGACACCGAGCAGTTCAAGCCCGATCCGGCAAAGTCCGAACAATGGAATCGCGGCGCCTATCTGATCGAGAGCCTCGGCCATTGCAGCGCCTGCCATTCGCCGCGCAATGCTGTTGGCGCCGAGCAGAGCCAGGCCTATCTCGCCGGCGGCTTTGCGGAAGGTTGGGAAGCGCCGCCGCTGACCTCGCTCTCGCATGCGCCCATCCCGTGGAACGAGGACGAGCTGTTTACCTACTTGCGCACCGGTCATTCGCGCTATCACGGCGTCGCGGCCGGCCCGATGGCGCCCATCGTGAGGGATCTCAAAGCCCTGCCCGATCAGGACATCCGCGCGATGGCGGTGTATCTCGGCTCGTTCAACGACGCCGCGAGTGATGCGCCGGCACTCGCGGCAAAGCTCGAAAGCGCAACACAAGTCACCGCGACATCATCTTCTGGCGCGCGGCTCTATCAGGGCGCCTGCGCCGTCTGCCACGAGGTCGGCGGCCTGCCGCTGTTCGGCAGCCGGCCCTCGCTCGCGCTCAACAGCAATTTGCACAGCGCGACGGCGGACAATCTCGTGCAGGTGATCCTGCACGGCATCACCGAACCCGCATCGAGCGATCTCGGCTACATGCCCGCGTTTGGGAATAGCATGAGCGGTGCGCAGGTCGAGGAGCTTGTCACCTTCCTGCGCGGACAGTTCGCACCGGATAAACCGGCATGGACCGGCGTGCGCGAGACGATCGCACGGGTACGAGCGTCAACCGCACACTGAATCAAGCGTGCTTCTTCATCTCCACCGGTGGCGTGCCGTGGGTGTGGAAGGACTCGATCGTCTTCAGCCCCCAGGCCTGGCCCTTCTTGCGCTCCTCTTCCGTCCATACGATCGGCTTCCAGTCGGGCGCGAGGATCAGGCGCGCGCCGGCATTGGCGACTTCGACACGGTTGCCGCCGGGCTCGTAGACATAGAGGAAGAAGGTCTGCTGGATCGCGTGCTTGTGCGGCCCGGTCTCGATATGCACCCCGTTCTCCAGGAAGATGTCCGCCGCGCGAAGAATTTCCTCGCGGCTGTCGAGCGCGTAGGTGACGTGGTGGAAACGACCGGGCGTCCCGGAATGGTCGAGCGAATAGGCGAAATCGTAGCTCTTGTTCGACATGGTCAGCCACATCGCAGCCTCGCGGCCGTCATTGAGCACGATCTGTTCGGTGAGGCGGCAGCCGAGATAGTTTTCGAAGAACTCGCGGTTGGCCTTGATGTCGACGGCGAGGCAGTTGAGATGGTCGAGCCGGCGGACATTGACGCCGCGCGCGGGAAAACGCTGCGCCTGGTTCTTCAGCGCGGGCTTCAGCTCCGGCGGCGCCTGATACCATTCGGTCTCGTAGTAGAGCTCGACGATGTGTCCGTCAGGGTCGCGGCAACGGAACGTCGGCCCCTGCCCCATGTCGCCGTCGATCCAGCCGATGTCGAAGCCCGAGCCCTTGAGCGCGGCGACACGACGTTCCAGCGCCTGCTGGCTGCGCGCGCGCAGCGCCATGTGCTCCATGCCTGAGGTCTTCGAGGCCGTGAGTTTGAGCGAATAGCGCTCGTAATCGTCCCAGCCGCGCAAATACACCGACTCGCCCTTCCGTCCGCTGATGGTCATGCCCATGACGTCCACGAAGAACTTCAAGCTCTCGTCGGGCTTGGGTGTCAGCAATTCCATGTGGCCGAGATGGGCGAGATCGAGGATCGGTTCGGGCTGCATAATTCCTCCAAAACTTGGCTGCGATCCCTTTTGCGGGATCGCGCAATCGGGCGCGCGGCACAATGATCATCGGCGCGTCCGAGGCAGGCGATCGGTCTGCCGGTTAATTTGTACTAATGTACAAATGATTAGGTCTCGTCAACAAATCAACGCATGCCGCCTGCGACGGGCGCCTTTCGGCGGTTGAGAGCAGCCATCTCCTTCAAACGGGGGACGGACTGCCCGGATGGTAAAATCTTCCTTAACTCGAATTGAGGCTCTCAGGCCTACAAAACCAGCATTTTCGGACAGATTTCGTCCACGAGTATGCATTCGGAACAAGCCTAACCGCTGAATTGTAGCGGATTTAACAAAGCGGCCGCCTCTGCCGTTTAACCGTTTGTGCAGCGACGACCCCGCATAGTTGGCGAAACAGTCTGACTTTTCAGGTTCATCCATCGTGACATCCTTTGGACGCGTGATTTCGGTACGTGGATCGCTCGCCCGGGTCGGGCTTCTGGCGCAGAGCCAGATGTCGATCTCGGAAGCTCGGGCCACCGTCGGCCGCTTCGTCAGCATCCGTTGCGCCAGCTCGGTCATCGTCGCCATGATCACCGAGGTGTCCTGCGAGAACCTGTCGGGCGCCGGCGACTACATCGCGATCGCCTCGGTCGACCTGCTGGGCGAAATCCTCAACGCCGCCGACAAGGCCAAATTCCAGCGCGGCGTCACCAATTATCCGACCATCGGCGATGCCGTCGATTTGATCACGAGCCAGGAGCTGCGCACGATCTACGCGCCGACCGGGTCGGACCAGATCAATGTCGGCTTCCTCCAGCAGGACCGCTCCGTCATCGCCTATGTCGACATCGAGGAAATGCTGTCCAAGCATTTTGCGGTGCTGGGATCGACCGGCGTCGGTAAATCGACCGGCGTGTCGCTGCTGCTCAACGAGATCCTGAAGGCGCGCCCGAACCTGCGCATCTTCCTGCTCGACGTGCACAACGAATATGGCCGCTGCTTCGGCGACCGCGCGCTGGTGCTCAACCCGCGAAACCTGAAGCTGCCGTTCTGGCTGTTCAACTTCGAGGAAATCGTCGACGTGCTGTTCGGCGGCCGCGCCGGCGTGCCGGAGGAGCTGGACGTCCTCGCCGAGGTCATCCCGATCGCCAAGGGCATCTACACGCAATATCAGAACACCGATCGCCTCGGCCTCAAGCGCATCGATCCCAAGCAGATCGGCTTCACTGTCGATACGCCGGTGCCATACCGCCTGGTCGATCTGATCTCGCTGATCGACGAGCGCATGGGCAAGCTGGAAAACCGCTCCTCGCGCATCATCTATCACAAGCTGATCTCGCGCATCGAAGCGGTCCGCAACGATCCGCGCTATGCCTTCATGTTCGACAACGCCAATGTCGGCGGCGACACCATGGCCGAAGTGATCAGCCATCTGTTCCGCCTGCCCGCCAACGGCAAGCCGATGACTGTGATGCAGCTGGCTGGCTTCCCGGCCGAGGTCATCGATTCCGTCGTGTCGGTGCTGTGCCGTATGGCGTTCGACTTCGGCCTGTGGAGCGACGGCGTCTCGCCGATGCTGTTCGTCTGCGAGGAAGCGCACCGCTACGCCTCCGCCGACCGCAATATCGGCTTCGGGCCGACCCGCAAGGCGGTCTCGCGCATCGCCAAGGAAGGCCGCAAATACGGCGTCTATCTCGGGCTGATCACGCAGCGCCCCGCAGAGCTCGACGCCACCATCATCTCCCAGTGCAACACGCTGTTCACGATGCGTCTTGCCAACGACCGCGACCAGGCACTGCTGCGTGCCGCCGTCTCGGATGCGGCCGCGAACCTGTTGTCCTTCGTGCCGTCGCTCGGCACCCGCGAGGTGCTGGCGTTCGGCGAAGGCGTCGCCCTGCCGACGCGCCTGCGCTTCAAGGAAGTGCCGCCGCATCAATTGCCGCGCGGCGAGGCCACCATCTCGAGCGTTCCCTCTGTCACCTCCGGTCACGACATGCATTTCGTCGGCGCCGTGCTTGAGCGCTGGCGCGGTGCGACCTCGCAGCGCGACGTGCCGAACGATCCGGTATTCGCAGCCCCGCCCGCCAAGACGCTCGCGCCGGCCGAAACGCCGATGCTGCAGCCTTCGATGGGCCTCGACCCCGACCGCTTCTCGCTATTGAAGAAGCCGCTGCGCTAAAGCATGATCCGGAAAAGTGCGAAGCGGTTTTCCGAAAAGATCATGCTCAAACATTAACCGAAAGCGCGATGCCGATTCATCCTTATCTCATCGCGCTTTAGACGCCAGGGCACGCGTCAACTACCAGGCATATCGCAGGCTCCCCGTGCCAGCGTAAGTCTGCACCCTGCTCGCGAACTCGCCGTCGAACTTCGCAGACAGCGTGACGCCGTTGGCGAGCTTGAGCTCGGCGCCGGCCGAGGCGAGCGCGGCATTCTTCGTGGGCGTCGCACCGTTGACGATGAAGCTCGCGCCGGGAAGCGCCTGGAAAGCCGCGGCAAGGCTCGGATCACTTACCCAGTCATGAGCCCAGGCAGCACGAGCCCGCAGGGTCAGGGCCGCATTGGGCGCGACCATGGTGGCGCGATCGAAGCGCGCACCGAGCTCGCTGCGTGCATCATAGGCAGCGCGGCCGTTATAGGCGAGAGCGAAGCCGCCGCCGGTGAGATCGGTCTCGCTATAGGACGGCGTGCGGAAGTTCTGGCCCTGCAACGCCGCGTACGGCGTCACACCGACAATCGACGTAGCGAAACGATAGCCGCCTTCGATGCGCGCACCGATGGTCTGGGCGTTGAACTTGGCGGCGAGATGATCGCCGAGCGGCGCGAAGCGATCGGTCGACATCCAGTGATTGGCGGCCGCGATCGAGGCGGCGAGATAGGCCGCCCCCGAACGAACCGCCGTGTAGACGCCGCCTTGGAACGCATCGCTCTTGCCACCGCCGATCCCGTTCGCCAGATCCCACTTGGTGCCGCCACCGGACAACGCGAAGCCGACCACGACATTGCGGCCTAAGTGATAGTCGAGCCCGGCCGCGACGCCGGTCGCACGCGCTGTGAGATCCTGGCTGCCGACTACGGCATCGCCGCTCGCCTTGTTGTAGCCGCCGAACGCCGTGCCCCAGGCGGTCCAGCGCTCCTCGAAGGCCGGCGCGCTCGCCTTCATCGCCTTGTCGTAGGCCAGCGCAACATCCGCCGGTAGGCTCGCACGCTCGGGCGCGAAGCCGAACGCCGCCTGACCCGCTCCCCCGCCGAGACCACTGCGGCCGTCGACGAACGGATCGAGCATCAGGCCGAGGAACTGCCCCGTGAACCGCAACGCGCCTTGCTGCGCGCCGGTAGCGGCCTCGCCCGAGAGCTGCGTCAATGCGGTGGCGAGATCTCTTCCAGTAAGACCGAACACGGTGACGAAGTTCGGCGTCAGCGTCCCGCCATTGTTGAAGAAGGCGTTGAGCGACGTGGCGACGTTCCGCTGGTTCTGATTGAGGCCGGCTCCGGGAAGCGTGCCGAGCGCGGCCGTGAGGTTCAGGAGCACATCTCTCGATGTATAGCTGAGGCTTTCGGCAAAGCCGGCCGGCACGTTGCCGCTGACGCCGCTGAACGTCGTGCCGCCGAGGCCGCCGGCCGCATGCAGGATCGTGTACTGCCTGACGGCATAGCTGCCAGCCGCAAACGCCGTCTGCACGCTGCCACCGGTCAGCGTCGCCGTGGTCAAGACCTTGGCGATCGAGGCGGTCGAGGGATCGAGATGCACCAGATAGATCGCGCCGGATTGAAACGCGAGGCTGCCCGAAATCGCGAGCGCGCCGCCGGGCGTGCCCAGGCCCGGGGCCAGTGTGCCACCGCTCTTCACGGCCACATCGCCGACGGTGCCGGTACCCCCGAGCACGCCGCCGTTCACCCTGACGTTCGCGAACATCGATCCGTTGACCAGAACGGTGCCGGCCTGGATGTCCAGGGACGAGGCATCGGCTGTGACACCCGTCAGCGTCCAGGTCGACGTCCCGGTCTTCTCCAGCTTGTCGAACTGGCGGAACTGCCCGCTCGGACCAAAGTTCGAAAGATCGAACGTCTGGTCGACCGCCCCACCGAAGCGCAATGTATTGATTCCGGCGCCGCCAAGGACCTGTCCCGTGATGTCCGATCCGGCACGAAGTTCGAAGAGGTCGTTGCCGCCCTTCAAGTCGACGGCCACCCCGAAGGCATTCCCCTTGATCACACCCGAATTGATGACGGTGTCATCATTGATCGAGCCGAGGATTGCGTGGCTCGAGGCACTCGAGATCTTGCCTGCATTGTTGATGACATTCCCATTGCCGGCCCCGCCGAGCAGGATTGCCGGTTGGTCGGCGGCTAGAACGGTGCCGCCCGACAGGATGTTAACCTGATTGTTGGCCGAACCATTGACGATGCTGATCGCATTGGTTCCGAAAAAGAGGCTTCCAACGCCGCCTCCGATGTTGACCGTGTTGTTATTCGAGCCATCAAGCCCGAGCGACGAAGCGCCGAACGCGTTGCCGGTGCCCAGCACCGCACCAGCATTCACCGCCACCGTATTGTTGTCGCTGAGCGTCAATAGGATTCCTGTATTGTTGGACGATAACGCAGCAATATTCTTCACAATGATCGAGCTGCTTGTCGCATTAAGGAATTTGACGCCCGGCAGACCTGCGCCGTCCAAGACAGTGGGCGTGCTGCCGTCTCCGACATTGACCGTAACGCCGCTCGCCCCACTTGCCGTTGCAACGGCGGTGTTGCCTAAGCCCGTGCAGGTCGCAGTGTCTCCGGACTGGAGCCCGGTCTGGACCCCGCCTCCGGTCACCACACATGCGGCTTCCGCGGGTGCCGTGAACCACGACAGCATCATCCCCGCGGCAAACGTGCCGGCGGCGGCGCGCCATCGGCGCATGACACTCCCGGTTGGCGACGGGCCTGCTGCAAACATCATTGATTCCTCAGCGCTTCCGATATCGGAGCACCGTAGGGTGACGCTCCGCCGAGCGCTTGGTCAGGAAGGAAGCGCGGCGCGGACAGGAAAGAAGCGTCGAGCGCTTTCGGAGCCGTGTTGCAGGTGGGCCACAGGAGAATGGGACTCGGGAGAAGTCCAGTGAGACCTGAGGGAAATTACGATCCCACCACGCGGGACCTGCGCCTGATCGACTTGTCGACGCCCGCGACTATCCTTCCCGAACCGGCTGCTCGCGCGAAGGATCGACTAGGGTGTCCTCGTGTGGCAAGTTGTCGCGCGACATGACGGCCTTGCTTCGGCTGTCACGTGCAACCCGGATCAGAGGAGGCAACGTCAGTGCCGAAAATCGCCGGCGACGATGGAGCAAAACCGGAGACAATTGCGCCAAACATTCCTCAATCCGTGTTCGATTTGACGACGTTGCCCGCCAAAGATGCCGTCGCCGCCTGGCAGGAGGGCCTCGGCAGCATGTACAATATCCGCCTCCACCGTGACGACGCGGATGAGCCGCTTCGCATTCGTACCAAGGCTTACCACTTCGACGGTTTCATCCTCGGCGACCTGCAGGTTGGCGTTAAACAGGACGTCGCGCGCTCGCGCGCGCGCTACGCACGAGACGGACTCGACGGCTACACGCTTCACTTTCATAGCAAGGAATGCGTCGCTTCGGCGGAGAACCGATCGCATGAGCGTGTGCAGTCCGGCGACCTGCTGATCCTCGACCAGGCGCAGACAAGCTCATCCAAGCTCAATGGCCAGGACGATCTCTATATGGTCGTACCGCGCCCGATGCTGGCTCCGCTGCTGAAAGCACCGGATGAGCAGAACGCGCGCATCATCTCCGGGAAGAGCCCGTTGGTCGCGCTGTTTCGCAGTCATTTGCATGCGTTGCACCGGGCTGGAGCCGAGCTCCATCCGGAAGCTGCAACCGCCCTCAACCGCCCGACACTCGAGCTCGCAGCGGCGGCAATTAATGCGACGGTTCGCGAAGAGAATTCGGTCGGACCGCAGATGATTTTGACGGCGGAAATCTGCCGCTATATCGACGATCATGCGATCGATACTGATCTGACGGTCGACAAGATCGCCGCCGCCTTCAGCATGTCAGAGCGGAGGCTTTACTATCTCATGAGCATTCATGGCGGCGTCGCAGCCTATATCCAGAAAGTCAGGCTGCGCCGCGTGCGCGCTGCGCTCATCGATCCGGCCTGTCGGCACAGGACAATTGCTGAGATTGCGGAAGGCTACGGGTTCACGGACCCCACGAATTTCAGCCGTGCCTTTCGCCGCACATTCGACATGAGTCCACGCGCAGTGCGTGCCTTTGCAAGCGCCGGCTGGCAGGGCGAGGTTTCCACACGCCATGGCTCCCGCACGATCTGGGACTGGATGCGCCGCATTTGATGGCCGCCGCGAAGGTGGTTCGCAGAACCGAACCTTGCCTGCACTGTTTCGGGCGACGCGATCGGATGTCCGCCCGCGACGGCTTTTGCAATATCTGACGATTTTCTTGCAGCAGACGACAAATCGGCGGCGCTGCCTGCCGACGCACTTGAGTCCAGGACTTCCAACTCTCTAGGTTGAACACGGACGAAGCCTTCGCTCGCGGAAGGCACCTTTTTTGAGGCGCGCCGATGTCTTGGCGCCTACGTCGGCAGAATTGTGTTGGGAGGGAAATTGTCCGGCGAACCTAATTTCAGCAGACTGCAATTCGATCTGCCCGAGACGTCCGATCGCAAGACGCTGGAATGGATTCGGGAGGAGTTCGGCCGCCGGCACTTCAGGGTGGATATCGAACCTGACGCCGAAGCCCCGCTCCGCTTGAACGGCACCAGTCGGTTCCTGTCCGACTTCTCCCTCTACCGTGGCAAGTGTTCGCCGCTGCGTAGTCGCACGCTGGTCGACACGTCCGAGGGAGGCGACTTCATCGTCACCGTAGCCCTCGCCGGCGAGATGTCGCTACATGCGGGTGACGATAACCTCGTGCTTCAGCCGGGTCAGGCCCTGATCGGACGAGACAACGCAGCAAGCTTTCTTCGCACAGGGCGGGACGCCGAATTCATGACGATATCAGTGCGGCGCCATCTGATCGAACCACTTGTCCCGAATTTCTCGGAACTGACGCAAGCGCCGCATGCCGGCGACGCTCAGGCCATTCGGCTCTTGATCGGCTACCTGCGCATGCTCGAAACCGAGGAGGCGATCGACGACCCGGAGATGCGACATGTCGTGACAACCCATGTGCAGGACCTGGCAGCGCTGACGCTCGGCACGACGCGCGATGCTCAGGCTTTCGCCGAACAGCGTGGCGGTCGCGCCGGCCGGCTGGCGACGGTCAAGGCCGATATTCTGTCCAATCTGAAGAACCCCGAGCTGTCGGTGGCAAGCGTTGCCGCCCGCCAGGGCTTGACGCCACGCTACATTCACATGTTGTTCGAAACCGAAGGCGTCACCTTCTCGGAATATGTCGTCGCCATGCGGCTGACACGGGCGCACCGGATGCTGACCGATCCGCGCCTCGCCGATCGGATGATCCATGCAATCGCCCTCGATGCCGGCTTCAGCGATCTCTCATATTTCAACCGCACCTTCCGTCGCCGCTTCGGCGTGACGCCGTCGGAGGTCCGCGCGGTGGCCTTGCGGCGAGAATAGCTTCCGCCGTCATGCCCCGGCTTGATGTTGAGGCGCCCGCCCGCATCGACTATGTTTGCCAGCCCCAAGCCGGAATCCATGCCCATGACAAAGCCTGCGCAACGCTTCGCCGCACCCGCCATCGACAGCCTGCCCGACGACATCCGCACGCGCCTGCTCGCCGTGCAGGAAAAGAGCGGCTTCGTGCCCAACGTCTTCCTGACGCTGGCCTATCGCCCCGACGAATTCCGCGCCTTCTTCGCCTATCACGACGCACTGATGGAGAAGGACGGCGGGCTCACCAAGGCCGAGCGCGAGATGATCGTGGTGGCGACCTCGGCCGCCAACCAGTGCCAATATTGCGTGATCGCCCATGGCGCGATCCTGCGCATCCGCGCCAAGAATCCGCTGATCGCCGACCAGGTCGCGATCAACTACCGCAAGGCCGATATCACGCCGCGCGAGAAAGCCATGCTCGATTTCGCGATGAAGATTTCGACCGACGCACAGCGGATCGCCGATGAGGATTTTGCCGCATTGGCTCCGCATGGCTTCAGTAACGACGACATCTGGGACATCGCGGCGATCTCGGCCTTCTTCGCGCTGTCAAACCGTTTGGCGAATTTCACCGGCATGCGGCCGAACGAAGAATTCTATCTGATGGGCCGCCTGCCCAAGACTGAAAAGAAATGACCGAGCTCGACTGGCCCGAAATCCTGCTGCGCCTTGGCGTCGCGACGCTTGCCGGCAGCGCGATCGGTCTCAACCGCGATCTGCACGGCAATCCGATCGGGCTGAAGACGCTCGGCATCGTCAGCCTCTCCACCGCGACCGTGGTGCTGCTGGCACTGCAACTCTCCGAGCCCGGCAAGGTCATCGATGCCACCAGCCGGGTGATCCAGGGCATCCTCACCGGCATCGGCTTCCTCGGCGCTGGCGTGATCGTCCATGAAAGCGACCGATTTCGCGTCCGCGGTCTGACTAGCGCCGCCTGCACCTTCCTTGCCGCCTGCCTCGGTGTGGTCTGCGGCGCCGGGCAATGGAAGATCGTTGCAGTCTCGCTGGGGCTCGCCTTTGTGGTGCTCACGATCGGTCGCCGCATTGAGCATCACCTGCACCGGATGCTCGGAGGCAAGGACCAGCCGCACGAGGACACCAGGCAGACCTAGCGGCCTTTGCTCAAATCTTCCGCTCGCTTATTGGTCCGAAGCACCGATAATTACCGCGAAACTTCGCGGTTGTCGGCGATCCCGCGACCGTTCGAACCCGAGAGACACCATGGATAGCAGCACTCACGACCCCGGCAACGTCACGTTCGACTTCCGCGAACTGTCGGCGCGCGACAAATACAAGCTGCTGATCGGCACCGTCGTGCCGCGGCCGATCGCGCTGGTGACGACGGTCGATCTTCAAGGGAAGATCAACGCCGCGCCGTTCAGCTTCTTCAATTGCCTGTCGGCCGATCCGCCGATCCTTGCGCTCGGCGTCGAGAACCACCCGGACATGCGGTTCAAGGACACCGGCCTCAACATCCGGCTGACC
Source organism: Bradyrhizobium sp. CCBAU 11434 (assembly GCF_028128895.1). Lineage (NCBI taxonomy): Bacteria > Pseudomonadati > Pseudomonadota > Alphaproteobacteria > Hyphomicrobiales > Nitrobacteraceae > Bradyrhizobium > Bradyrhizobium sp. CCBAU 11434. The sequence goes on along the minus strand of NZ_LBJX01000011.1, from coordinate 633,894 downwards.
GAGGTCTTCACCGTCAACATCGTCTCGCACGCCATTGCCGAAGCGATGCATGTCTGCGCCGTGCCGTTCGCGCCTGATCATGATGAACTCGAGGCTGCAGGCCTGACCGCCATGCCCGGCAAGACCGTGGCGTCACCCTGGATCAAGGAGGCGCCGGCGGCATTCGAATGTCGCCGCCATGTCACCCTCGAACTCGGCAAGTCGCGCCAGATCATCCTCGGCGAAATTCTGTTCGCGCATTACCATTCGGACGTCGTGGATGCCGAGCGCCTGCACATCGACCCGGCGAAGCTCGATGCCATCGCCAGGCTCGGCGGCAGCACCTGCTCCACCATTCGCGACCGTTTCGACATGGAGACACCGACGCTGGATGACCATTGGAGCCAGCGGCAGTCCTAGTTGAGGGTCGACAACGGGGTTCGTTGCTCCGCGAGCTCTATACTGCTCGCGAGCTCGGACCTCGAGCAAAGAGCGGCTCTCGCTCAAGGGGTGCGTTACAGCGCGCAGGCTTATAAGTTTTCGCATCGGAGGAACAATCGTGCCCTCTCCGCGTCTCGCGCGAAGGCGCCGGAACTAGCCGTCTGCCGGCTCTTCGACCTCGAGCGTGATCGAGATTTTCAGGCACGGCGCATGTTCGTCCTCGCGCACGTCGACGACGACCTGGTCGGCGCTGCCGGCCACGAATGCTTCGCGGGCGATGGATGCGCCGGTCAGCATCGCCTCCTTGCGGGCAACGTCGACACTGGCGAAATTCTGCCCATCCTCGTCGCGGATGAGACGGCTATCTTCATGGATGTCAAAATGAAAGCGCGGCATCCGGACCTCAAAGGGTTGGCGACTGATGGAGGTAACGGTCGTCGAAATCCGCCAGTTCCTGAAATTTTCGCTCATCGAGCACGGTGACCCGGCCGCGATTGAGTTCGACGATCCCCTCCTGGCGCAGCTGCCTGATCACCCGGTTGGCGTGAACCGCGGTGATCCCCAGGGCTTCGCCGATCTGCTCCTGGGTCAGCGGCATCTCGAAATTGCCGCCGTCGACGCGGCCTATCACCCTGAGACGTTCGCGCAGCTCTATCATGACGTGGGCGAGGCGCGCGGGCGCGGGGCGTTGGCCGACATTGACGATCCATTCGCGAAACATCGCCGCATCGATCAGCGTGTCGCGCCAGAACAGTTCGGCGATACCCGGGCGGCGGCGATGCAGCTTCTGCAGTGTCTCATGGCTGATGAAGCCGAGCGTCGCTGGCGTCAGCGTCGACAGATCATGGTCCATCACGTGCAGGAACAGGCTCATGAGATCGGGGATCTCGCCGGGAATGTGCAGCGAGAGGATCTGCCGCTTGCCGTTCGCGATCGTCTTGGAACGCGCGCAGAATCCGTCCGCAATCAGGCAACAATCGGTCGCCCGCTCACCGTCGCGCACGACCGCCGTCTCGGCCGGATAGTGCCGGACCGAGATCGGCAGCGCCTCGATTTCCTTGATGTCCTCGTCCGCGATTGCGGACGAGAGGCGCAGTCGCTCGATGAGCGCCGCGCGGATCGCGTCGCTGGGCACTGTGTTTGGCTCCGGTCATGGAGATGGAACTGTTAGCGCCGCAGCGCCGTCAGAACGGAAACCCGCGATCGCCTTGCCCGGTTCCAACAAAAGTTAAGGACGCGACTTGCCACCTCATGGTCTGCTTGGCCCTCGAAAGGGCAAATCATGACCAAGAAACGCAACCGTACGCGCCCCGCCCTGTCACTCCAGGAGCGCCTGAACAAGTTCACGGAAGACGCTCGCGCCGCAGCCCGAAACTTGCCGGCTGGCGCCGAGCGCCACGCGTTGCTGCAGAAGGCCCGCGACGGCGAAGCCGCTGCCGACATGGAGCGACTGCTCTCCTCGCCGGATCAGCAACATCTGAAGTAATTCCGCCGCGACGTTGCTTGCGGCGACGAAGCGCTACGCTGCTAGTGCTTCACCATCAACGGAAGCGCCGGCGCAAATCGCTCCTCAAACGTCAAAGTCCTCGCCTGGTGAACCGCAGCGAACGACGCCGAGATACCAGCTGAAGCGACTACGACCAAAGCAATTCCGAAAATCAGACGACGCATGTGAGCCTCCTGTATGAGCTCCACCACCCTACGTAAGTGGGCTGGTTCTGTTTCAGGACGGTTTCATCGGCGCGGAAAATGATTGCGTTCAAGCGGCTGTGATCCGATCCGGCTCACGGGACCGCATGTCGTAACCAACTAATCAGTGTCGTTGTCGTCAGACGGCGCGGGCGGTACCGGGAATTTTACGCCCGTGGTCACGATCGAGACTCGCAAGACGGCCGCGACAAGCAGGAGCTGCTCGCGTGCAGCGTCTTCGAGGAAGACTCACATGAAAATCGTCATTCAAAGGCTCAATGGACTGTGGCACCTCGTCGTCGGCTCGTATCGAATCCGCACGCCCTTCCTGGAGACCCAGGACCGCGCGCTGGTCGTGACATACGCCAGGCGTGCCTACCCCGGCGCCAAGATATTCCAGCGCGACTGATGCGAACGCTGCGCGCCTAATCGTCCGATGCCGGCCCGCACCAGCCGGGCAGGTAGATTGCGTCCTTGCTCTTGGCCGCGGCCAGCGCCTTCTCGAGTGCCTTGTCGAAATTGACGTCCACGGCCTTGCGCGTCAGCTTGCGGCGCAGGAAGTCGGCCCACAGAAATTCGGAGAACGGCGTGGTGTCCTTGGCGAAGCCACCCATGCGGCGGAGCTCGCCGGCGAGGCTGCGGAACGGATCGTCCTTGAGGTCGGCGACCGATTTCGGCAGATCTCGGAACGAGCGACGCTCGCCCTTGGAGTCGTAGGGATAGACCCAGCGCTTGTTGTCCATCACGCCCCAGAACGCCTCTTTCTCGACCATGCGAAGGTCGCCTACCACCGTCACCAGCACCTGTTTGATGCCCTCGTCGTGCAGCGCGCGGCCGAGATGGTGATGGTCGATCACGTAGTAGCGCCCGTCAGGTCCGGCGACGACGGGGATCATGTGGGTGCCGAGCAGGTCGGCCTGCTTCTTCTTGCCGTGCTCGCGCCAGCGCTTGCGCTTCTCCTTGACCTCGCGCATGCCGACCGTCATCTGCGTCGGCCGAAGCGACAGGATCGGTACCGGGTGCACTCTCGGCTCGCGCGCATTGGTCGTCATGATCGAGGGCCTCGTCTGGTTGCAGGCTGTCGTCCGGGTTCCCGATTATGCCATGGGTCTTGCGACGGCAACATGCGTTCGAGGCGACAAGCGCGATCTGACCCGCAGTGTTGCGGCGCAACCCCAGAGGTCCCCTGATGCCGGGATGACAACCGGGCCCGTGATGGAGCGCTTCTGTCCTGGACGATCATGCGAACGCGCAATACACGTGCGCGTTGAGAAGATTTTCTGCACCCCCGATGTCGCCTATGCTATCTAAAAATCGCTGCTTCGGAGTAATCCCCGCCCCATGAAATCCCAGCGGCCCATAACCTCGGACGACGAGCACCGGGTGCTCCAGTTCAGGCCGCGCACGACGCCCTCTCCGGCGATTCATCGGGGCAGCGGTGTCGTCCAGAAGCTGCATGCAGCGACGCCCGAGCCGCTCGACCTGTCGCGCTACGAGCAGCCCCGCGCCGAGCCCGACGATTTCCGGCATCGCATGCTCGCCAATATCGCCGCGCTTGCCTTCACCATCGCCTTGACTGCGATCGGGATCTGGCTTGCGGTCAGCATCGCCGATTTGCGCCGCACCCAGGATTGCGTCCTGATGGGCCGACGCGACTGCGTCAAGATCACGACGCCACACATCTAGGCCCGGCCTGTCCAGGCAGGGCCTGGAGCCCGTAGCCTGCCCGCGGCGGGTTATCCCCGGCTGGGGCCTTGCTGACAGGCATCCCCAGGCCTGTCCACGGCCCTGTCCGGCTCCATTGAACTCAGGGCGGCGCTCCGATATACGGGCTCTCGACCCATCCAGAGGGGGGTTTGAGGGCGTCATCAGGGGCGCGATGCCCACCCACCGTGCCACTCTGGGAAATCTGAAAAATACCCGCAATATATCAAAGGCTTAGTGATGTCTTCCACATTCGATCAGGTCGCTACGATCATCGCTGAAACCTGCGACATCCCGCGCGACACGATCACGCCGGATAGCCATGCCATCGATGACCTCGGCATCGACAGCCTCGATTTCCTGGACATCGCGTTCGCGATCGACAAGCAGTTCGGCATCAAGCTACCGCTGGAAAAGTGGACCCAGGAAGTCAACGACGGCAAGGCGACCACCGAGCAGTATTTCGTGCTGAAGAACCTGTGCGCGCGCATCGACGAGCTGGTTGCCGCCAAGGGCGCGAGCGCCTAATCGGGCGGCCATGCAACTCGAATACTTCCACATGATCGATCGCATCGTCGACCTCAAGGTCGACGAGAAGACGATCGTCGTCGAGGCCCAGGTCCCCAAGGAGAGCACCATCTTCGAGGGGCACTTCCCGGGCTATCCCCTGATGCCCGGCGTGCTGCTGATCGAATCGATGGCGCAGGCCTCGGGCTTTCTCCTGCTTGGCGTTCTGAAGTTCGAGCGCATGCCGATTCTCGCCGCCGTGAAGGAAGCCAAGGTGCGCGGCTCGGTGTTTCCAGGCGACCTCATGACGCTCGAAGCAAGCGTCGCTCATGAGGGCTCGGGCTATGCGATGACCGAGGCGAAGATCCGGGTTGGCGGCAAGCTGCGTGCGAATTCGACGCTCACCTTCACGCTGATCCCGTTCCCCAATTCGGATATGCGCGGATACATGGACGCTGTCGCAGCCCGCGTCGGCTTTCCGCAACAGGCCGTTTCGCCATGACTGACACCGCCTCGAAGCCGGGCCAGACCGAAGTCTGGATAACCGGCATTGGTCTTGCCACCTCGCTCGGCGAAGGACTCGACGCCAACTGGGCTGCGCTCCAGGAAAAGCGCATCAATGTCGACGAGAAGGGCTTTGCGCCCTTCATCGTGCACCCGTTGCTGCCTGTAAGCTTCGACAGCCAGATCCCGAAGAAGGGCGACCAGCGCCAGATGGAAGCCTGGCAGCGCATTGGCGTCTATGCGGCGGGCCTCGCGCTCGACTCGGCCGGCATCAAGGGCAACAAGGACATCCTGTCGAAGATCGACATGGTGGTGGCCGCCGGCGGCGGCGAGCGCGATCTCAACGTCGACACCGGCGTGCTGAACGCCGAAGCCAAGGGCGCCAATGCGCCGGGCTTCCTCAACGAGCGGCTGATGAGCGATCTCCGGCCGACGCTGTTTCTGGCCCAGCTCTCCAATCTGCTCGCCGGCAACATCGCCATCGTCAACGGTCTCGGCGGCACCTCGCGCACCTTCATGGGCGAAGAGGTAGCGGGCGCCGATGCGCTGCGCATCGCGCTGTCGCGCATCGCCTCGGGCGAGAGCGACATTGCGCTGGTCGGCGGCTCGCATAATGGCGAGCGCAAGGACCTGCTGGTCCTCTACGAATTCGGCGACTTCAACCTGAAGGACAAGTTCGCTCCCGTGTGGGCGCGCAAGGACCACGCCGGCTTCGCGCTCGGCTCGGCCGGTGCCTTCCTGGTCCTGGAGTCGAAAGCGCATGCAGAAGCGCGCGGCGCCAGGCCGTACGCGAAGCTTTCGAGCGTCGTGACCGATCTGGCCCGGCGCAAGCAGTCCGGCGACATGGAAGCGACGCTGGAGAAGCTCTGGGACAAGCTGCCCAAGCGCGACGGCAAGGGCGCGATCATCTCGGGCGCATCGGGCGCAGAGCCGGCGACTTCAGAGGAGCGCGACTTCCTAAAGAAGCACGCCGACTTCCCGGTGCGCGCGACCGGTACGATGTTCGGGCACACCATGGAAACGCAGTTCCCGCTCGGGATTGCGCTCGCGGCGCTCTCGATCTCGCGTGGCGCGCTGTTCCCGCCGAACGATTCGACCGGGACCGAGATTGAAATGCAGGGGGCGCCCACCCAGATTGTCGTGGTGGGAGCCGGACACTGGCGCGGCGAAGGCATGGCGCTGGTCGAGGCAATTGACTAGCTCTGGCGGGGGATCGACATGACTGCACCACGCGACAAACTCGGGCGTCCCGTCGTCGTCGTCACCGGCATGGGCATCATGACCTCGCTCGGCGCCGGCAAGGCAGACAATTGGGCCAAGCTCGTCGCCGGCGAATCCGGCATCCGCACCATCACGCGCTTTCCGGTCGATGGCCTGAAGACCACGATGGCCGGCACCGTCGATTTCGTCAGCGTCGATCCGTTCTCCTCGACCGGTCTCTCCGAGCGGATGGCTGAGCTTGTGACAGAAGAAGCGCTCGAGCAGGCCGGCATCGGCAACAAGGCTGATTTCCCGGGTCCCCTCTTCCTCGCGGTTGCGCCGGTCGAAGTCGAATGGCCGCAGCGCCGCGAGCTCGGCCGCGCCGTCGGCGCGCCCGACTTCACCTATGACGATTTGCTGCGCATCTCCGGCGGCGGCAAGTACAGCGCCTATCATCACCGCTTCATGTTCGGCTCGGTCGCAGCTCACCTCGCCGAGACCTTCGGCACCAAGGGCTCGCCGATCTCGCTGTCGACGGCCTGCGCATCCGGCGCGACCTCGATCCAGCTCGGCGTCGAGGCGATCCGCCGCGGCGAGACGAATGCGGCGCTGTGCGTCGCCACCGACGGCACCGTGAATCCGGAAGCCTTGGTGCGCTTCTCGCTGCTCTCGGCGCTGTCGACCCAGAACGATCCGCCGCAGGCGGCCTCCCGCCCCTTCTCCAAGAACCGCGACGGTTTTGTCATGGCCGAAGGCGCCGGCGCCCTGGTGCTCGAAAGCTATGAGGCGGCCACGGCGCGCGGCGCCAAGATTCTCGGCGTGATCGCCGGCTGCGGCGAGCTCACCGACTCCTTCCATCGCACCCGCTCCTCGCCCGACGGCAAGCCGATCATCGGCTGCATGAACAAGACGCTGGCTGATGCCGGCATGACGCCTGACCAGATCGACCACATCAACGCGCACGGCACCGCGACGCCCGAGAACGACAAGATGGAGTTCAACACGACCTCGGCCGTGTTCGGCGATCTCGCGCAGAAGATTCCGGTCACCTCCAACAAGTCGATGGTCGGCCACACCATCTCGGCCGCCGGTGCGGTCGAGGCGATCTTCTCGCTGCTGACGCTCGAGCATCAGCGCATTCCGCCGACCATCAACTACGAGACGCCGGATCCCACGATCCTGTTCAACGTGGTCGGCAACAAGGCGCGCGACGCTCGCGTCACCGCTGTGATGTCGAACTCGTTCGGCTTCGGCGGCCAGAACGCCTCGCTGATCCTGACCCGCGAACCGGCCTGACCGGACGCAGCATGGCGCTGATTTCTATCAGCACGAAGATTCGCGCGCGGAATGCAGCCAAATCGATCGCCGGAGGCCTGATCGGCGCCGCCACGGTCGGCATGCTGCGCACCACGCGCTATTTCGACCCGGTCAAGACCTCGGACTTTTTCGCACGCGTCACCAAGCTGATCGGGCCGCGCCTGCGCGAGCATCGCATCGGCCGCGCCAACCTCACCGCGGCCTTTCCGGAAAAATCGCCGGAAGAGATCGAACAGATCCTGATGGGCGTGTGGGACAATCTCGGCCGCGTCGGCGCCGAGTTCGCCCATATCGACCATGTCTGGGATTACGATCGCGAGCATCCGGAACGCAGCCGGATCGAGCTGCCCAAGCGCACCATCGAGATCTACGACCGGATCAGGGACGACGGCAAGCCGGCGCTGATCTTCGCCGCGCACCTTGCCAATTGGGAATTGCCCGCGCTCGCCGCGCCCGCACATGGGCTCGATGCGGCGATCCTCTATCGCCGGCCGAACATCGCCTCCGCCGACCGCATCATCCAGGAGATGCGCCAGGTCAACATGGGCACGCTGATTCCCGCGGGCCGCGACGCACCCTTGCGGCTCGGACAGGCGCTCAGGGACGGCAAGCACGTCGCCATGCTGATCGACCAGTATCTGACCGGCGGCGTCGAAGTCACCTTCTTCGGCCGCAAGACCCGCGCCAACCCGACGCTGGCGCGCCTGCTCCGCCAGGTCGAATGCCCCATCCACGGCGTGCGCGTCATCCGCCTGCCCGGCTTCCGCTTCCGCACTGAGCTGACGGAAGAGATCCAGCCGGTGCGCGACGCCGAGGGCAAGATCGACATCCAGGGCACGACGCAGGCGATCACCAACGTCGTGGAAGGCTGGGTGCGCGAGCATCCCGAGCAGTGGCTCTGGCTGCATCGCAGGTGGCGGTAGGCGCTGCCTTTACGCTCCCTTACCTTCCCGTCTTCACCTTGGTCCAGAGCCGGTTGATGACGCGCTGGGTGGCCGGATCGCGCGCCGTGATGACGAACAGCTTTGAGAGCGTCGCCTCATCGGGATAGATGTTCTTGTCGTTGAGGATCTTTGGATCGACCAGCTTTTGGCTAGCGAGATTGCCGTTGGCGTAGGACAGGAAGTCCGAGTTCTTGGCGGCAACGTCGGGGCGGTAGAGATAGTTGATCAGCTCGTAGGCCTCCTTGACGTTCTTGGCATCCGCTGGGATCGCCAAATTGTCGAAGAACATCTGCGCGCCTTCTTTCGGGATCGTGTAGCCGATCTCGATGCCGCTCTTGGCTTCGGCTGCACGGGCGCGCGCCTGCATGATGTCGCCGGACCAGCCGACCACGAAACAGATCTCGCCGGTCGCGAGCGCGCTCAGATATTCGGACGAATGAAACTTGCGTACGGACGGGCGAACCTTGGCGACGACGTCGGCAGCCTTCTCCAGGTCGGCCTGCTTGGTCGAGTTCGGATCGAGCCCGAGATAGCTCAGCGCCGCCGGAAAGATATCGTCGGCGGAGTCGAGCATGTGCACGCCACAGTCTTTGAACTTGGCGAGGTTCTCCGGCTTGAACACGATCTCCCAGCTTTCGATCTTGGCATCAGGCCCGAGGATCTGCTTCACCTTGGCGACGTTGTAGCCGATGCCCGTCGTACCCCACATGTAGTTCGCGGCGAATTCGTTGCCGGGATCGTAGGTCGCGAGATTCTTGGTCACCATCGGCCAGGCATTGTCGAGGTTCGGCAGCTTCGACTTGTCGAGCTTCTGGAAGATGTTCGCCTTGATCTGGCGCTGCAGGAAATAGGCGGTGGGCACCACGACGTCGTAGCCGGACTTGCCGGCCATCAGCCGCGTCTCCAGCGTCTCGTTGGCATCGAAGGTGTCGTAGACCACCTTGATGCCTGTCTCCTTGGTGAAGGCCTCAAGGACGTCGGGCGCCATGTAGTTCGACCAGTTGTAGAAGTTGACGACGCGCTCCTCGGCGCCCGCCCCCTGCGAGAGGAACGTCAGCGCTGCGGCGATCGCGAAACCAAGGCAAAACCTGGAGCGGCTGACGTTCGTCATCTCGGTCTACCTCTTGCGTCCGCGTATCGCGTCCGACAGCCGCTCCAGCGCGGTGTCGAGGGTCTGGTCCTTCTTGGCAAAGCAGAAGCGCACCACCGAGGTCACCGGGTCCTGCTCGTAGAACGCCGAGACCGGGATCGCGGCGACCTTGTAGTCTTTGACGATCCGCCAGCAGAACTCGGCATCGCTCTCGTTGAGCCCAAGCGGCGACAGGTCGACGGTGAGGAAGTAGGTCCCTTGCGACTTCAACACGGGGAAGCCGAGGCTCTCCAGCCCCTTGGTCAGGCGGTCTCGGCTCCGCGTCAGGTCTTTCCGCATCGACAGGAAGTAGTCGTCGGGCTTGCCGAGGCCGTAGGCGACGGCGGCCTGCAAGTTCGGCGCGGTGGTGAAGGTCAGGAACTGGTGCACCTTGGCGGCGACCCGCAGCAGCGGCGGTGCAGCGCAGACGAAGCCGATCTTCCAGCCGGTCAGCGAGAAGATCTTGCCGGCCGAGCCGACTTTGATGGTGCGCTCGCGCATGCCGGGGATGGTGATCAGCGGGATGTGCTTGTGCTCGTCGAAGGTGACGTGCTCCCAGACCTCGTCGCAGATCGCGATGACGTCGAACTCCTGGCAGTAGCGCGCCAAGAGCTCGAGGTCCTCGCGCGGATAGACCACCGCGGACGGATTCAAGGGATTGTTGAACAGTACCGCCTTGGTCTTTGAATTGAAGACGCTTTTCAGCATGTCCTCATTCAGCCGCCAGCCCGGCGGCTCGAGCCTCACCAGCCGCGGAATGCCGCCGGCCTGGCGGATGATCGGCAGGTAGGAATCATAGACCGGCTGGAAGCAGACCACCTCGTCGCCGGGCTGCACCACCGCCAGGATCGCCGAGGTCAGCGCCTCGGTGCCGCCAGAGGTGACCATCACCTCGCTCATCGGATCGAGCTTCAGCCCGTGCCAATGGCCGTAATGGGTGGCGATCGCCTGGCGCAGTTCCGGGATACCCATCATCGACGGGTACTGGTTGTAGCCGTTCAGGGAGGCGTCGGCCGCGGCGCGGCGGATGTCCTCGGGGCCGGGATCATCAGGAAAACCCTGGCCGAGATTGATGGCATTGTTGTCGCGCGCGGCCTGCGACATCGCCTCGAAGATAGTGACCGGAAGGTCGGCGAAGACCTTGTTCAGCGAAGAGCTCTTGGTCATCGCGACGTTAGCCACCGACCTTGCTGGGGAGACCCGCCGCCTTCCAGCCGAGCATGCCGCCGGCCAGATGCTTGTCGTAAGGCAGGCCTGCAGCCTGGGCGGCGAGTGAGGCGGTCACCGAGCGCTTGCCGGAGCGGCACGCAAACACGACCTCCTTGCCTTGGGGATCGGGGATCGCCTTGGGATCGAAGGTCGAGAGCGGCACGACCACGCCGTGAGGGTAGGCCTCGGCCTCGACCTCGTTCGGCTCACGGACGTCGACGAGCAGATAGCGGCCCTCTGCGACACCCTTGGAAACCTCCTCGGGGGTCAGATCCTGTACTTGATTTGCCACATCATCCTCCAACGTCGCAGGGCTCGCGCCGGGGCGATCCCGGCGGCGGCAACCTCGCCTCTCGGCATGCGAAAATCAAGCGCTACAAAGGCTTGAGCTGCCTTGCGCAAGTTAAAGCTAAATCGCAGCGAGTTGAAGCGCGCTTTGAATCCAGGCCTAGATCGTGACCTGCGTGCCGACCTCGACGACGCGTCCCGAAGGGATCTGGAAATAGTCGGTGGCGTCGTTGGCGGAGCGGCTGAGCGAGATGAACAACCGGTCCTGCCAGCGCGGCATGCCCGAATGGACAGCGGGCTTGAGCGCCCGCCGTGACAGGAAGAACGAGGTCGACATGATGTCGAACTGCCAGCCGAGCTTGCGGGCGATCGCCAGGGCCTTCGGCACGTTGGGCGATTCCATGAAGCCGAACTTCAGCGTCACCTTGGAGAAGGTCGGGCTGATCGCCTCCAGTCGCACCCGCTCGGCCGGATCGATGCGCGGGGTCTGCGCAGTCTCGATGGTGAGAATGACATTCTTCTCGTGAAGCACTTTGTAGTGTTTCAGACTATGCATCAGCGCGGTCGGCGCGCTCAGGGGATCGCTGGTCAGGAACACCGCGGTTCCGGGCACCCGCTGCGGCGGCCGCTTCTCCAGCATCGCCACGAGGTCGGCCAGCGGGAATTCCAGCTTGCGCGACTTTTCGAACAGCAGCCGGCTGCCGCGCCGCCAGGTGTACATCATGATGATCATGAGCGAGCCAAGCGCGAGGGGCACCCAGCCGCCCTCGAACACCTTGAGCAGGTTGGCGGCGAGGAACGTCAGGTCGAGGAACAGGAACGGCGCGATCAGGGCGGCCGCCGCAAACGGCGACCACCGCCATACCTTCCAGATCACGACAAAGCCCATCATCGCCGTGACCACCATGGTTCCGGTCACGGAGATACCATAGGCCGAGGCCAGCGCGCTGGATGAGCGGAACAACAGCACCAACAGTACCACGGCAACCAGCAGCAGCTGGTTGATGCGTGGGATGAAGATCTGGCCGGAATGGGCTTCCGACGTATGGCGAATTTCAAAACGCGGCAGCAAGCCCAGCTGAATCGCCTGCCGCGTCAGCGAATAAGCGCCGGTGATGACGGCCTGGCTTGCGATCACGGTGGCGGCAGTCGCAAGCACGACCATGCCGCCGCGCATCCAGCCTTGCGAAAACAGTTGGAAGAACGGACTCTCGATCGCGGCGGGATCGGCGAGCACGAGCGCACCCTGCCCAAGATAGTTCAGCGCCAGCGACGGCAGCACGATGAACAGCCAGGCGGTCTGGATCGGCCGCTTGCCGAAATGGCCGAGGTCGGCATAGAGCGCCTCGGCACCGGTGACCGCCAAGAACACCGCGCCCAGCGTCACGAAGCCGATGATACCATGATGCAGCATGAAGGACACGGCGTAGAGGGGATTCAGGGCAAACAGCACCTGCGGCTGCTGGATGATCGGGTGGATTGCCGCCGCAGCGATCACCGCAAACCAGACGCACATGACAGGTCCGAAGAACGCCGCAACACGGGCGGTGCCGCGGGATTGCACGGCGAACAGGACCACCAGGATCACCACTGTCAGCGGAACGATATAGGGCTCGAACGTCAGGGTGACGTCCTTCATGCCTTCGATCGCTGACAGCACCGACAGTGCCGGCGTGATCACGGCATCGCCGTAAAACAGGGCGCCGGAGATGATGCCGAGCATGACAATGGTCGCCCCGCCGGTGCCGACCGCGCGCTGGGCCAGGGCCATCAGAGCCAGCGTGCCGCCCTCGCCGTTGTTGTCGGCGCGCAGGAGGATCACGACGTATTTGAGCGTCACCACGACAATGAGCGCCCACAGGATCAGGGACGCCACGCCGAGGACGGCCGCCGACGTCGGCGCGCCTTCCGCGCCGGACGCCGCAATCACCGCCTCGCGGAACGCGTAGAGCGGGCTGGTGCCGATATCGCCGTAGACGACGCCGATGCTGCCGAGCGTCAGCGCGCCAAAGCCGGCGGTGGTGTGGGCATCGCCATGCCCATTGGTCGCCGCCGTTTCCGGGGCGGGAACTGCTACGTCACTTGTCATGGGAGAGCCTGGTGGCCTCTAAAAATGCTTCACTGCACAACGGCTGAAGAGAGCGCGCGGCTTATAGTCCTGCGCTGCCGGCATAGCCTAGCCCGATTCTGGGCCCTTGGCATGCAAATTTCGCATGGGTCCGTCATTGCGTCCCAATTGCCGCCTCAGATGGTGACTTGGGTTCCGACTTCAACCACCCGACCGGTCGGAATCTGGAAATAGTCGGTGGCGTCATTGGCCGAACGGCTGAGCGCGATGAACAGATGGTCCTGCCAGAGCGGCATGCCTGATTGCGCCGAGGCCTTCAGCGAGCGCCGCGACACGAAGAACGACGTCGACATGATGTCGAACTGCCAGCCTTGCTTGCGCGCAATCGCGAGCGCCTTGGGCACGTTGGGCTGCTCCATGAAGCCGAAGCGCAGGCGGACCTTGGAGAACTTCTCGCTGATCTTCTCCATCTTGAAGCGCTCGGAGAGATCGACCCGCGGCGTGTGCCCGGTCTCGATCGTCAGGATCACGTTGTGCTCATGCAGCACTTTGTTGTGCTTGAGATTGTGCAGCAGCGCGGTCGGGACGAAAGCTGGGTCGCTAGTCAGGAATACCGCCGTGCCCTTGACGACGTGCGGCGGCCGCTTTTCCAGGCTGCGGATCAGATCGTCCAACGGCACCTCGATCCGGCGCGTCTTCTGGATCAGGATTCCCGAGCCGCGCCGCCAGGTCCAGATCGTCCCCGCCATCGCCGCACCGAACAGCAACGGGACCCAGGCGCCTTCGAGCAGCTTCAGCAAATTCGCGCTGAAGAAGGTGATATCGACCATGACGAAGGGCAGGATCACGACCGCCGCGGTCGCAGCCTTCCAGTTCCACAATTTCCAGATCACGACAAAACCCATGATGCCGTCGGCGACCATGGTGGTGGAGACCGCGATGCCATAGGCCGAAGCGAGATTGCTGGGTGTGTGGAACAACAGCACCAGCAGCATCACGCCGATCAGCAGCAGCCGGTTGACGCGCGGCAGATAGATTTGACCGGCGTGGGTCTCCGACGTGTAGCGCACCTCGAAGCGCGGCAGGAGACCGAGCTGCACGGCCTGATAGACCAGCGAATAGGCACCTGTGATCACCGCCTGGCTCGCGATGACGGTAGCAGCAGTCGCAAGCCCGACCAGCGGCAGCACCAGATGCTCGGGCACCATGCGATAGAATGAATGCTCGATCGCGCCCGGATTGGACAGCACCAGCGCGCCCTGCCCGAAATAGTTGATCAGCAGCGAGGGCAGCACAAAGAACATCCAGGCCGATTGAATCGGCTTGCGGCCGAAATGGCCAAGGTCGGCGTAGAGCGCTTCGCCGCCGGTCACAGCGAGAAACACGGCGCCAAGCGTCACCAGGCCGATCGTGCCGTGCGACAGCAGGAATTGCAGTGCGTAATAGGGATTGATCGCAGCCAGCACCGACGGGTCGTCGGCGATGTGAATGACGCCCAGCACCGCAAGACAGGCGAACCAGACCACCATCACTGGCCCGAAGGCCGAGGCGACCAGCGCCGTGCCCTTGCTCTGCACCGCAAACAGCAGCACCAGGATCAGCACCGTGAGTGGCACGACATAATGCTCGAATGCGGGCGTCGCGAGCTTGAGTCCGTCGACCGCTGACAGCACCGAGATCGCCGGCGTGATCATGGAATCGCCGATGAACATCGAGGCGCCGACCACGCCGAGGGCGAGCAGGAACCAGCTCCGCCGCCCCAGCGCGCGTTGGCCGAGTGCCATCAAAGAGAGTGTGCCGCCCTCCCCGTTATTGTCGGCGCGCAACAACAGCAACACGTATTTGGCAGTGACGACGATCAGGAGCGCCCACAGGATCAGCGACAGCACGCCGAGCACCATCAGCCGCGTCACCGGCGCGCCGTGAGCTGCGCCCCTCACCGCCTCATGAAACGCGTAGAGTGGCGAGGTGCCGATGTCGCCGAAGACGACGCCGATGCTCCCGAGCGTCAGGGCCCAAAAACCTGATGTGACCGGCCCCTCCTGGGTCTCGGTCTGTGTGATGCTCGCCGTCATGAGAGTGGAAAACGCTTCGTCCCTGGAATTGATCCGGCGCCTTTCGACGCTTCGGGTACGCCTGTCAATCGGCCCACCACCATAGCAGGGGCCGCGGCAGATGCTGTGACGGAGCAGCCACGCTCGCCGTCATCGCGACCGGCCGCTCTCAGGTAAAATAGTAACGTAAGGCGATTAGGGCTTCAAGTTCGGCGGCAGCGGCGGATCTTCGCGCATCAGGGTGATGGTCACGCGGCGATTCGCCGCGAGCGATGGATCGTCCGGGAACAACGGCTGGGTGTCCGCCTTGCCGGAGACGGAAAAGATGTGCGACGGCGGCAGGCCCTCGCGCTCCAGGATCTGGCGCACCGCGTTGGCGCGATCGGCCGACAGGTCGAAGGCACCATAGTCGCTGCGTGTCGGCACGAAGCCCGCCGCGGTGTGGCCGGCAATGGAGACGCGCAAGGGTGTGGCCTTGAGCGGGACCGCGAGCTTCTCGATCAGGCGCCGGGTGCGATCATACGGCACCTTGGATCCGTCCGCGAACATCGAGCGGCCGTCCTGGTCGACGATCTCGAGATTGAGGCCCTGCTTGGTCTCCTCGAACATGATGTGCTTGGACATCTCGGTCAGTTCCGGCATGTCCTGCAGCGCCTGGCGCAGCGAGGCCGCGGCCAGTGCAAAATTGCGATCGATCTTCATCTTCGCGCCCTGCGTGCGGTCGCGATCTTCCTGGTCCGGCGTCGGCGTGTTGGAAGCGTCCTCGGGCTCGATGTGGTCGACGTTCTTCAGCCGCGGCCGGGTCGGCAGACCGTCCGACTCGACGATGCCGGCATAGCGCGCTTCGCTTTGGACGCCGAACGCATCCCGCATGGAGCCCGCGACGACCTTCAGCTTATTGGCATCCTGCGTCGAGAACGCCACGAGCATCACGAAGAAGCTCATCATCAGGCCCATCAGGTCGGCGAAGGTCACGAACCAGCCGTGACCGCCTCCATGTGAGTCGCCGCGCTTCTTCTTGGCCATATCTCAAAATCCCGGCGGGCGGCGTCAGGCCGGCACTGGCTCGCCTTCGGCGTGGCGATGCTTCTCCGGCAGATAGGCCAGCAGCATTTCGCGCACGAGCGTCGGGCTCTTGGAATCGCGTATCATCAGGATGCCGTCGATGATCAGCGTGCGATTGGTCTCTTCGTCCAGGAGCTTGCCATGCAGCTTGTCGGCGATCGGGATGCAGAAAAGGTTGGCGACCAGCGCGCCGTACAGCGTCGCGAGCAGCGCGGTCGCCATGAACGGGCCGAGCTTGGAGGGGTCGGTCATGTTGGCGAACATCTGCACCATGCCGATCAGGGTGCCGACCATGCCGAAGGCCGGGGCGCAATCGCCGACGGCGCGATAGATCTTGCTCCCCTCGTCGAGGTGCATGAGGAAGTTGTCGCGGTCGCGTTCGAGATTGTCGCGGATGAAATCGAGGT
The DNA here is from genome assembly GCF_028128895.1 of Bradyrhizobium sp. CCBAU 11434. Classification (NCBI taxonomy): domain Bacteria; kingdom Pseudomonadati; phylum Pseudomonadota; class Alphaproteobacteria; order Hyphomicrobiales; family Nitrobacteraceae; genus Bradyrhizobium; species Bradyrhizobium sp. CCBAU 11434. Next base: position 617,389 of record NZ_LBJX01000011.1, on the reverse strand, counting down.
CGTAACCGTCGGCGACATAGCGGATGCCCTTGGCGAGGAACGGCTCGTCGGTCTCGACCTTTTCGAGACCGACCGGACCCTGCTTGCGGGCGATCTCGGCGATGCGGGCGAGCTCGTCGACGAGGTCGTGCGCCGACAGACGGCTCATGGTGAAGGCGAACTTGGCGCCGAGCGGCAGGCCGTGCATCAGCGCCGAGAGCGGAAACCGGATCATGGTCGCTGCAGTCGATCCGCCGAAGATGATGATCATCGCATGCTCGGAGATGAACATGTGAAGATCGCCTCCCAGCAGCATCATCGTCGCGATGACGATTATGCCCGCCACGAGGCCGACGCCCGTCATGATATCCATGGGAGACTCCAACGCGAACGCAACAACGGCCATCCTGGCCGGTGGCGCGGTCCAACCCCGAACCGCATCGGAAACCGTAGAGTGGTGCCCTTAAAGCCGCGTAAAGGTTAAGTTCATCCGATGCGACCGAGCGGCGCAACGCAACGGAACGACGGCGGCTTTGCCGTTCTGCGACATCGATCTCAACACTTTGCTAACCATAAATGAGGCCGTCAGGACGACAGCCCTGTCAGCTTCAGGCTGAGCGCGCGCAGCTGCCGGCGCGCATCGGCATCATAGGCCTGCGGATTGGCACGCGCTTCGTTCATGCCGTTGAAGAACAGGCCGCTTCTAGCGGCAACGTCGTCGCCCTCGACCAGATGGAGGATCGCCGCACCGCCCTGCTCCACGGTCGACATCGGCGCAATGCCGCCGGCGCGAACCATCGTGGTGTTCATGTAAGTCGCCGGATGCAGCGCGTTCACGGTGATGCCGGCCCCCTTCAACTCCTCCGCGAGATCGATCGTGAACATGATCTGCGACAGCTTGCTCTGCGCATAGGCGCGCGAGCCGCTATAGCCTTTCGTGATCATGACGTCGTCGAAATCGATCGGATGCTGGCCGAGCGACGCGACATTGACGATGCGCGAGGGCGCGGCGGCCTTCAGCAACGGCAGCAGCAAACGGACGAGCAGGAAGCCGGAGAGATAGTTCACGGCGAAGCGCAGCTCGTAACCGTCGCGGCTCTCCTGTCGTTGCGGGCCGTCGTTCTGCGAACCAATGCCGGCGTTGCTGACGAAGACATCGAGACGCTTGTGATCCCGGATCACCGCCGCGGCAAGCTCGCGCGCGCCTGCCATCGACGATAGATCGGCCTGATAGAAGGTCGGCGCAGCGTGGCCGGCCTTCACGATCTCGTCGATCAGCGCCTTTGCGCGCTCGGCACTCCGGCCATGGATCAGGACATCAGCGCCTTCGGCGGCAAGGCGGGTTGCAACATAGCGCCCGACACCATCGGTCGAGCCCGTGATCAGCACCGTCTTGCCGCGCATGTCCATGGCCTACTCCCGTCAGTGGATCTCCGCCGAGCGCTTCAGCGCCGCTTTCAGCTTCTCCAGCGAGAAGTCGGGGCTGCGGGCGATCTCGAGGATCGGCGTCTCGCGACGGCCGCAGAGCTCGGCGGCCTCAGGCAGTTTCGCTGCGACGTCCAGCGGGATCACGATGGCGCCATGCTGGTCGGCGTGGATGAGGTCGTCCGACTTCACGGTCATGCCGGCGACGCGCACCTCGCCGCCAAAGCTCTCCGCGTGCACCCAGGCATGCGACGGGCCGATCGAGCCGGCCAGCGCCTGGAAGCCAGGAGCCCATTGCGGAATGTCGCGGATCGAGCCGTCGGTGATGACGCCGAGGCAGCCGAGCGCCTTGTGCACGTTGCTTTGCACCTCACCCCAGAACGCGCCGTAGCCGACGTCGGGGCCGTCGATGTCCTGGATCACCGAGATGCGCGGGCCGTGGCCGGTGCCGACATATTCGTAATATTCGATGCGGCGCTTCGACTGCTCTTCGGGTGCAAGCGACGATTTCAGCACCGAGCGGATCGCGACGGTGCGGGCGTAGCCGACGATCGGCGGCAGATCCGGGAACGGGCAGACCAACTGCTTGGTGGTGTAGCCGATCAGGCGGCGCTCCGGCGCCACGATCTCCATGGCATTGCAGATCGTCGGCGTGTCATAGCGGCCCAGCGCTTCGAGGACGGAAGCGGGCAGCGGCCCGGTCGCGGTATTGGTCACGGCGTTCTCTCCCAGATTGGCGGCTGATTGACGCGATGCCGCCGGCACAGGGCGATATAGCCGAGATCGGGCCTCAGCCCAACTCAGGCGCTCTCATGGCAGATATCCGCGCGCGATAGCTCAGTGCAGCCGGCCAGGCCGGTCATCATCGCGCGGTGGCTCCGACAGGCTCGCCATTGTCGGCGCGGACGGCGGCGACGGCACTTCGCCGCCGGCAGGCGACGCAGCTTGCAGCGCGCGCGCCTGATCGCGGTAAGATTTGTAACCGAGCGGCAGGCAGAGCAGATACAGCGCCGTGCCGACCGACAGCACGTGCCAGGGATAGGCAATCAGGATCGCAATGAAGACGACGACCGCGACGAAAGCCGGCAGCACCAGCTCTGGCGACACGCGCATGCGCTTGGTCTTGCCGGAGAACACCGGCAGGCGCGAGACCATCAGGAAGGCGATCAGCAGCGTATAGGCCGCGGTCAGCGCCGCGGGCGCGCGGCCGAGCTCGAGAAACGCGACATAGATCGGCAGCAGCACGGTGATGGCACCGGCCGGCGCCGGCACGCCGGTGAAGAAATTGGCGGCGAAGGCGGGCTTGTTCGGATCGTCCATGGTGGCGTTGAAGCGCGCAAGCCGCAGGCCACCTGATATCGCGAACACCATCGCGGCGATCCAGCCGGCATTGCCGAGCTCGTGCAGCTGCCAGAAGTACAGCATCAGGCCCGGCGCGACGCCGAAATTGACGAAGTCGGCAAGGCTGTCGAGCTCGGCGCCGAACTTGGACTGGCCCTTGATCATGCGCGCGACGCGGCCGTCGATGCCGTCGAGCGCGGCCGCGAACACGATGGCGTAGACGGCAAGCGTCATCCGCCCCTCGATCGACAGCCGGATCGAGGTCAGGCCGGCACAGATCGCCAGCAGCGTGATGACGTTGGGCACCAGCATGCGCACCGGGATCGGGCGGAACCGCCGGCGGCGAATATCGGGATCTCGGTAGTCGTAGGGCGTCATTGGCTCGTCCTCACCTCTCAGCGAGATATAGCAAGCCGCGTTCCCCTCCGCCATCGCGGCGGAAGGGCCCCGACAGCGGCGCGTTGGTTAATTGGCGCGGTAAGTGCGGCCGGGGTCGTCGCCGGTAAGGTCGGCCAGGATGGTCTCGCCGGCGATCGCAGTCTGCCCCTCCGAGACCAGCGCCTTGGTGCCGACAGGCAGGTAGACGTCGAGCCGCGAGCCGAAGCGGATCAGGCCGAACCGCTCGCCGGCGCCGACCGCCTGCCCCTCCTTGACGAAGCAGACGATGCGCTTGGCCACGAGGCCTGCGATCTGGATCACGCCGATACGGCCCTGCGGCGTCGAGATGACGAGTGAATTGCGTTCATTGTCCTCGCTCGCCTTGTCGAGCTCGGCGTTGATGAAGAGCCCCGGCCGATAGGCGATACGGTCCACCCTGCCCGCCACCGGGCTGCGATTCACATGGCAGTTGAACACACTCATGAACACCGAGATGCGCGGCAGCGGCCGGTCGCCGAGCCCGAGCTCGGCCGGCGGCAGCGCCATGGTGATCATCGAGACACGGCCGTCGGCGGGCGACACCACGAGCCCGTCGCGCTGCGGCGTCACGCGCACGGGATCGCGGAAGAACAGCGCGCACCACACGGTGAGGATCGTGCCGATCCAGCCCAGCGGCGACCACAGCCACATCAGGAAGATGCTCACCGCCGCGAAGATGCCGATGAAGGGATAGCCCTCCTTGTGGATCGGCGGGATCTGACGTTGGATCGAATCGAGGATGGACATCGCTATCTGCCGCTGGAGGGGTTGATGGCACGGGTGGGTCGCGCGAGCCTGTTTAGGCCAGAGTTGGGACCGGAGACAAGCTCACTCCGCGGCCGCCTGCGCCGTCAGGGCGTCCTCCACCGGCGGCGGCTCCCGGTTGGGCGCCTCGCTGCTGTCGGCCATACGGGCCAATTTCTCGCGCGCGGCCTCGGCCTCGCGCTGCCTGTTCCACATGCTGGCGTAGAGACCGTCCTGTGCAAGCAGGCTGGCATGGGTGCCGCGCTCGGCGATACGGCCCTGGTCGAGCACGATGATCTCGTCGGCACCGACGATGGTCGAGAGCCGGTGCGCGATCACAAGCGAGGTGCGGTTCTTCGCCACGCGGTCGAGCGCGCCCTGGATCTCGTGCTCGGTGTGGGTGTCGAGCGCCGAGGTCGCCTCGTCAAGCACCAGGATCGGCGGCGCCTTCAACACGGTGCGCGCGATCGCGACGCGCTGCTTCTCGCCGCCCGACAGTTTCAGGCCGCGCTCGCCGACCTGGGTCTCGTAACCCATCGGAGCCATGCGGATGAAATGATCGATTTGCGCGAGGCTAGCGGCCTCCTCGACCTCGTCATTGCTGGCGTCCCAGCGGCCATAGCGGATGTTGTAGCGGATGGTGTCGTTGAACAACACCGTGTCCTGCGGGACCATGCCGATCGAGGCGCGCAAGCTTGCCTGCGTGACTTTGCGGATGTCCTGGCCGTCGATCAGGATCTTGCCGCCAGAGATGTCATAGAGGCGGAATAGCAGCCGCGAGATGGTCGACTTGCCGGCGCCGGACGGGCCGACGATCGCCACCGTCTTGCCGGCCGGCACCTCGAAGCTGATGCCTTTGAGGATCGGCCGCGTCGGCTCATAGGCAAAGCGCACGTCCTCGAAGCGCACGGTGCCGGCGGAAACGACGAGCGGCTGCGCATCGCGCGCGTCCTTGATCTCGGCCTCGCGATGGATCACGCTGAACATCTTCTCGATGTCGATGATCGCCTGCTTGATCTCGCGATAGACCATGCCCATGAAATTCAGGGGTTGGTAGAGCTGGATCATCATGGCGTTGACCAGCACGAAATCGCCAACCGTGTTGGTTCCATTGCGCACGCCGATCGCGCACATCAGCATGGTCGCGGTCAGGCCCAGCGTGAATATCACGGCCTGGCCGGTGTTGAGCACCGCGAGCGAAGTATAGGTGTGGATGCTCGCTTCCTCGTAGCGCGCGACCGACTTGTCGTAGCGCTCGGCTTCGCGGGCCTCGGCGCTGAAATATTTGACGGTCTCGTAATTGAGCAGCGAGTCGATCGCCTTGGTATTCGCCTCGGTGTCGGAATCGTTCATCTTGCGGCGGATGCCGATCCGCCACTCGGTCGCGATGTAGGTGTAGTACATGTAGACCGCGACGGTGATCAGCGTGGCGGCCACGTAGCGCCAGTCGAATTGCCAGAGCAGCACGGCCATCAGCAGCGAAACCTCGACGATGGTCGGGATCAGCTGCAGGATCACCATACGCACGATCACCTCGATGCCCGAGCGACCGCGCTCGAGCACGCGCGTCAGGCCGCCGGTCTTGCGCTCCAGATGAAAGCGCAGCGACAGTTCGTGCATATGGATGAAGGTGATGGTGGCGAGCTTGCGCACCGCATGCATGGCGACACGGGCAAAGATGCCGTCGCGCCATTGCGTCAGCACCGCCATCACGATTCGCATGACGCCGTAGCTCGCCGTCAGGAGCAACGGCGATGCAATCACCCAGAGGTGCCAATTGCTGGCCTGCACCGGTGCGGTGTTGGCACCGGTCAATGCGTCCGTCGCCCATTTGAAGCTGAACGGCACCGACAGGGTGATCAGCTTGGCAGCGAGCAACAGCACAATCGACCAGACCACACGCATCTTCAGGTCGACGCGGTCGCCGGGCCAGATATAGGGCCACAGATGCGCCAGCGTGCCCATCAGCGTGGCCCGCTCCAGCGGTCCGGGCTCAGGCACGTCGGGCGAATGAGGAGGGCTCATGAAGAAACCTGGAAGGGCCCGCCGGATGCGGGCGCGTTGCGATTAACTGTTTTCGCTCGTCATATAGAAGCTTCCAGGGGCAAGCGCACCCCGCCAGATGGCGAATCTTCGATTGTTTGTCGCCATTTACCGGTAGATTTCCGGGTAGTCCGAATCACCGGAAGGGCTTGACGGCCCTCCGCTGCAATGCATCATGGCGCCAATGAGCACAATCAAAACCGTCTGTGTCTATTGCGGCTCCGGCCCCGGAACCAATCCCCACTTCACCGAAGGCGCCGAGGCGTTCGGCAAGGCACTCGCCGAGAACAACATCCGCCTGGTCTATGGCGGCGGCTCGCTGGGCCTGATGGGCTCGGTCGCGACCTCCGTGCTGGATCACGGCGGCACCGTCACCGGCATCATTCCCGAATTCCTGCGCAAGCGTGAGAATGCGCTGACGCGCGTGCAGGAGATGATCGTCACCCCCGACATGCACGAGCGCAAGCGGCTGATGTTCGAGCGCTCCGATGCCTTCGTGGCGCTGCCGGGCGGCCTCGGCACGCTGGAGGAGCTGGTCGAGCAATTGACCTGGAAGCAGCTCGGCCGGCACGCCAAGCCGGTGCTGCTCGCCAACATCGACAATTTCTGGGAGCCGCTGTTCTCGCTGCTGTCGCATATGCGTCAGACCGAGTTCATCCGCGCCGGTCTTTCGGTCGACATCCTCAAGGCCGATCGCGTCGAGGACATCCTGCCGAAGCTGAAGGCGGCAGCGGCACAGATCGCCGAGACGGAAAAGCAGCTCGCTCCGGAAGTGGCGCGGAAGCTGTAAGTCTATTCTGCCGGAAACGTCACCGCCTCGATCCGGTTGCCGTCGGGATCGGTCACGAAAGCCGCGTAGTAGCGCACGCGGTCATGCGGGCGGATGCCCGGCGCACCATCGGATGCGCCGCCGCTCGCAACCGCTGCGGCGTGGAATGCATCGACCTCACCTGTCGTCTTCGCGCGCAGACAGATGTGCACGCCGCTCTCCGGGGGGACAGGCGGCATGGCTTCGCGCAAGTTGATCCAGAATTCGGGATAGGCCTTGCCGAAGCCGACTGTGCGCGGTCGCGTGACGAGGCGCGTGAGACCGAGCGCCGCGAGCGTGGCCTCATAGAATTTTGCGGAGCGCTCGAGCTCGCTGACGCCGACGGAGATGTGGTCGATCATTGTTGGCGCTCCCCCTCTCTCCTCTCGTCATTGCGAGCTACGCTCGCAATGACGGTGTTTACGGCACCACCGGTTCTTACGCCGGCGCGCCCGATTTCACGAGCTTGTAGATCACCGAATCCATCAAAGCCTGGAACGAGGCGTCGATGATGTTCGGCGACACGCCGACCGTGGTCCAGCGATCGCCGTTCTCGTCCTCGCTCTCGATCAAGACGCGCGTCACCGCGCCGGTGCCGCCATTGAGGATACGGACGCGGTAATCGATCAGCGTCAGGCCTTCGATGTATTTCTGGTACTTGCCGAGGTCCTTGCGCAAGGCAACGTCGAGCGCGTTGACGGGACCGTTGCCTTCAGCGGCCGAGATCAGATGCTCGCCGGCGACGTCGACCTTGACCACGGCGAGCGCCACGGTGACGCGCTCGCCGAGCGCGTTGTAGCGCTGCTCGACATTGACGTCGAACTGCTCGACCTCGAAATAATGCGGCACCTTGCCAAGTGTCCGGCGCGCCAGCAGGTCGAACGAGGCATTGGCGGATTCATAGGCGTAGCCCTGCGCCTCGCGCTCCTTCAACTCCTCGACCAGCCGCGTCAGCTTCGGATCACTCTTCTCGTAGGCGATGCCGGCACGATCGAGCTCGGCAATGACGTTGGAGCGGCCGGCCTGGTCTGACACCAGCACCTTGCGGTGATTGCCGACCGTTTCAGGCAGCACATGCTCGTAGGTCTGCGGATCCTTCATCACGGCGGATGCGTGAATGCCCGTCTTGGTGACGAAGGCGCTCTCACCGACATAGGCCGCATGGCGGTTCGGCACGCGGTTGAGCATGTCATCGAGCGTGCGCGAGACTTTGACGAGGGTCGCCAGCTTCTCCGGCGTGACCGAGATCTCGAAGGCGTCCGAAAATTCCTTCTTCAGTTTCAGCGTCGGGATCAGCGAGCAGAGATTGGCATTGCCGCAGCGCTCGCCGAGGCCGTTCAGCGTCCCCTGGATCTGCCGCGCTCCGGCGCGGACCGCGGCGAGCGAGTTGGCCACTGCCTGCTCGGTGTCGTTATGGGCGTGGATGCCGACATGATCGCCGGGAATGTGTTTTGTCACCTCAGTGACGATGGCCTCGACCTCGTGCGGCATGGTGCCGCCATTGGTGTCGCACAGGACCACCCAGCGCGCGCCGGCGTCATAGGCCGCCTTGGCACAGGCGAGCGCAAAGCTGGCATCTTCCTTGTAGCCGTCGAAGAAATGCTCGCAGTCAAGCATGACCTCGCGGCCAGCGGCCTTTGCGGCTGCGACGCTGTCGCGGATGGAGGCGAGGTTTTCCTCTTTCGTCGTCTCCAGCGCGACACGGACCTGATAGGCGGAGGATTTTGCCACGAAGCAAATCGCATCCGCCTTCGCCTCCAGCAGCCCGGCGACACCGGGATCGTTGGAGACCGAACGCCCTGCCCGCCGCGTCATGCCGAAGGCGGTAAAACGAGCATGGTTGAGCTTCGGCTTGGAGCTGAAGAACTCGGTGTCGAGCGGATTGGCTCCGGGATAGCCGCCCTCGACATAGTCGATGCCGAGATCGTCGAGCATCCCTGCGATGACCTGCTTGTCGGTCAGCGTGAAATCGACGCCGTTGGTCTGCGCCCCATCGCGCAGTGTGGTGTCGAACAGATAAAGGCGCTCCCTGTTCATTGCAGCGCTCCTGACGCCGGTGTCGTGACGAGCGTCTTCTTCATGGTGGTGTTGGCGAGCCACTCGTCGTTGACGGTGACGCTGTTGCGCTGCTGCGCCGCGTAGCCGCGCTTGGCGAAAAAGTTTTGGGCGGTGTCGCTCGCATCGACCGTGAGGTTGGTGGCGCCGCGGCCGCCGGCAAGCTTCTCCAGCGCGTCAACTAGCAGGGTTGCGATCCCCTGCCCCGCCACGGCCGGGTGAACATAGAGCATGCGGATATGGTCGGCGCCGCGAAGAGAGGCAAAGCCGACGGGCGAGCCGTCAAGCGTCGCCACCAGCGTCAGGTCGGACGCGAGCCCCTTGCCGAACTCTTCGTCCTCCGCTGTCTCCATCCAGGCTTGCTGCTGCGCCTCGCTATAATCGTCACCGGTCAGCTCCTCGATGCTGGCGGTGAAGATGCCGGCAAGAACCGGCACGTCAGCCGGCAAGAAGGGCCGCAAACCGGGCTTTGGCAAAGTCTGTCCCATCGTCTTCACCACATCCCATAGAGCTTGAGCACCAGCGCCACCGCAGCGCCGAGCAGGAGGATTTTCAGCGCGATGTAATAGAGCCAATGCCTCGGAAAAGGCGTGTCGGGCCGGGTCATCGCTTGAGCTCCCAGGTCGTCACCGGCTTGCCCTCGGCGTCCTTGCCATCCTTGATCAGGACCCCCATGGCGGCGAGCTGATCGCGAATGCGGTCAGACTCGGCGAAATCCTTGCGCGCACGCGCGGCCGTCCGCTCCGAGATCAGGCGTTCGACCTCGTTGACGTCGACGCCGCTCGCCTGCTGCTTGCGATCCTTCCATTGCGCCGCGCTCTCGGAGAGGAAGCCGAGCAGCCGCAACGAGCCCGCAAGCGCGGGCACGTCGCTGCCCCGTAGGCCGTGCAGCGCCGCGATCGCCTGCGGTGTGTTGAGATCGTCGAGCAGCGCGTCGACCACGGACGCAGCCGGCTTGCCGGGTTCGACGTCGGCGGCGATCCGATACCAGTCGTCAAGCGTCTTGCCGCTCTCCTCCAGCGACTTCATGGTCCAGTCGATCGGCGAGGTGTAGTGCGTTTTCAACATGTTGAGGCGCAGCACTTCACCCGGCCAGTCCGCCAGCAGTTCGTGGATGGTGATGAAGTTGCCGAGGCTCTTCGACATCTTCTCGCTCTCGACCTGCAGAAAGCCGTTGTGCATCCAGTAGTTCGCCATGCGCTGCCGGTGGAAGGCGCAGCAGGTCTGCGCGACCTCGTTCTCGTGATGCGGAAACACGAGATCGATGCCGCCGCCATGGATGTCGAACTGCTCGCCGAGATGCTTCCACGCCATGGCCGAGCACTCGATGTGCCAGCCCGGACGGCCCTCGGCCTTGATGCCTGATGGCGACGGCCAGGATGGCTCGCCGGGCTTGGATGGCTTCCACAGCACGAAATCGGTGTTGTCCTTCTTGTAGGGCGCGACATCGACGCGGGCGCCGGCGATCATCTCGTCCAGCGAGCGATTAGACAGCGCGCCGTAGCGCGGCAGTCCGTCGTTGGCCGCATTCATCGCCTGCGGTGAGAACAGCACGTGGTCCTCGGCGGCATATGCGAAGCCACCGGCAACGAGCCGTTCGATGATCTCGCGCATCTCGGCGATATGCTCGGTCGCGCGCGGCTCGACGCTCGGACGGAGCGCGCCAAGCGCATCGACGTCGGCGTGAAACTGCCTGCCGGTCTGCTCGGTGACCTTGCGGATCGCCTCGTTCAACGGCAGGCCGGGAAAGTCCCGCGCGGCGCGGTCGTTGATCTTGTCGTCAACGTCGGTGATGTTGCGGACATATTTGACGTGCGCCTCGCCATAGAGATGGCGAAGCAGCCGAAACAGCACGTCGAACACGATCACCGGCCGGGCGTTGCCGATATGGGCGAAGTCATAGACGGTCGGTCCGCAGACATACATGCGGACGTTGTTCGCATCGAGCGGCACGAAGGTGCGCTTCTCCTTCGTCAACGTATCGTAGAGACGCAATTCCATATGGACACCCGTCGGCTGTTGGCCGGGCGTCCAGTGCTCTCAATGTGTTTTGAGAAAAGACGGCTCCAGCCAGCGAATCGCTAGCTCGTAATCTCGCGGCAAATAATGCAGATGGCGAGGAGACCGTTCATGCGGCGACATATGGGCTATCAGGCCGGCTTTCGTCAAGAGAGCCACGGAAATGCCGCTTTATTTCCGCAAAGCGCGGCCCCCCGCCGAGATGGTTCATCATCCTTAACCATTTGAGCCCATTCTGGAACTGGCGGTTCCTATTTTTGCCCCAAGGTGTTTTCATGCGATCCTTGCTCGCGCTTATTTCCTGCGCCTCGATCCTTGCTGCATCCAGCGCCTGGGCCGAGACCCGCGTCTTCATCATTGGCAACCAGGCCGACGGCCATGGCGTCGACCAGTGCCTAGCCAAGGGCGATAAATGCGGCGCCCAGGTCGCCCGCACCTACTGCCAGTCACGGGACTTTGCACAGGCATCCGCCTACCGCCGGGTCGATCCCGACGAAATTACCGGCTCTGTCCCCAAATCCGGCGCAAACTGCTCCCATGGCCATTGCGACGAATATGTCGCAATCACCTGCCAGCGCTGAATTCGCTCGGAACTGGCGGACCTTAGGACCAGTCTTCGGCCCCTGAAACGACGTGACGATGCCGCGGGAAGCGGCTATTGGAGGGCGCGCGTCGGCCTCCCAAATCGCATCGGTAAGTCACTTGCGGCCGTGACCTCGCTAGAATGGCGGATATGCCTGAATTTTTGTCTCTGTCCCGTCCCCGCTTTCTCCTTGCCTGCACCGTGCTTCTCAGCGTCGTGCTCGCCACCGATGCCTTCGCCCAGGCTGGCCCGCCCGGAGCGGCGCCGCCTCCGCCTGCCCAAAGCGGCCTCGGACCGAACCCGATGTGCGTGCGCCTGGAAGGCCAGCTCGCCGCGCTGGATCGCGGCGGCAGCGACCCTGCCCGCGAGGACCAGATCCGCCGCTACCAGGATTCCCAGGCCAAGCAGCAGGCTGAGCTCGATCGCGTCACCATGCAGGCCAAGCGCATGGGCTGCGACTCGTCCGGCTTCTTCTCGCTGTTCAACGGCCAATCCGCACAATGCGGTCCGGTTAACACCCAGATCCAGCAGATGCGCGCCAACCTGGACCAGATCACTAGCAATCTCGAGCGCCTGCGCGGTGGCGGTCCGGGCGGCGGCAACCCCGAGCGCGACAGCCAGCGTCGCTCGGTGCTGATTGCGCTCGCGCAGAACAATTGCGGCCCGCAATACGCCAATGCCGCGCAGTCGCAAGGCGCCGGCAACTTCCTGAGCAATCTGTTCGGCGGCGGCAACAACCCGAATAATCCGCAAGGTGTGCCGCCATCCGATCTCGGCCCGCAATCCGGCACCTATCGCACCGTGTGCGTGCGCACCTGCGACGGCGCCTATTTCCCGATCTCGTTTGCGACCGTGCCGGCGCGCTTCCCGGACGACGAGAAGACCTGCAAGGCGTTGTGCCCGGCAGCCGAAGCGGTGCTCTATGCCCACCGCAATCCCGGCGAGGACATGAACTCCGCGGTCTCGATCAGCGGTCAGCCCTACACGTCGCTGCCGACCGCCTTCAAATTCCGCAGCGAGTTCAACCCGTCCTGCTCCTGCAAGGCGGCCGGCCAGAGCTGGGCCGACGCGTTGAAATCGGCCGACGACAAGGCCGCGGTCGAGCAGCAGGGTGACATCATCGTCACCGAGGAAAGCGCCAAGAAGATGCAGCAACGGCAGCTCACCAAGGGCGCACCTGCGAATGGCAAGAAGGGCGCAGCTCCGGCCACCGCCGCCGCGCCGGCGACGACGCCACCTGCGGATTCGAGCGCAACCGCGACCTCGGAAAACAAGCCGATCCGCTCGGTCGGCCCGACCTTCCTGCCGCAGCAGAAGTAGTAACTCAGCCCCCAACTCAGCTGTCATGCCCCGCGAAAGCGGGGCATCCAGTACTCCGCGGCGCCGATTGGTTTTCACGATATCCGCCGCGGAGTACTGGATCATCCGCTTTCGCGGATGATGACAGCGGAATGAATGGCTACCCCTCGAACGCGTCGATCGACGCCTTGCTGCCGCGTGACACCAGGGTCTCATCGGGTGCGGGCAGCTTCTCGCCCCGATCGCGGAAGCGGTTGGTGATGGGATAGCGGCGGTCGCGGCCGAAGTTTTTGCGCGTGACCTTCACCCCGGGTGCGGCCTGGCGGCGCTTGTATTCGGCGACGTTGAGCAGATGGTCGATCCGGGACACCGTCTCGCGGTCGAAGCCGGCTTCGATGATCTGGTCGAGCGGCTCCTCGCGTTCGACCAGACGCTCCAGGATCGCATCGAGCACGTCGTAAGGCGGCAATGAATCCTGATCGGTCTGGTTTTCACGCAATTCGGCCGTCGGCGGACGCGTGATGATATCAGGCGGAATCACCTCGCCTGCGGGCCCGAGTGCCCCCTCCGGCTTCCATGCATTGCGCAAGCTTGCGAGCCGAAACACTTGGGTCTTGTAGATGTCCTTGATCGGATTGAAGCCGCCGTTCATGTCGCCATAGAGCGTGGCGTAGCCGACCGACATCTCCGACTTGTTGCCTGTCGTCACCACCATCAGCCCGGTCTTGTTGGAGATCGCCATCAGCAGCGTGCCGCGGGTCCGAGCTTGAAGATTTTCCTCGGTAATATCATGCGGCAGGTTCTTGAAGAGGCCGGACAGGATGGTCTCGAAGCCGGTTACGGCTTCCGCGATCGGCAGCACTTCGTAACGGATACCGAGATGGCCGGCGAGCTCGCCGGCATCGGCAATCGAGTGAGCCGCTGTGTAACGATACGGCAGCATCACGCCATGCACCTGATCTGCCCCAAGCGCATCCACCGCGATCGCCGCACACAGCGCGGAGTCGATGCCACCGGAGATACCGAGCAGTACACCGGGAAAGCCGTTCTTGGCGACGTAGTCGCGCAGGCCCAGCACACAGGCAGCGTAATCAGCGCGGTCGCCTTCGGGCTGCTCTGCGATTGGACCGGTGCAGTGCCAATCCCCGCCGGTCCTGACGAAGCGCAAGGTCGTGACGCTCTCTGCGAATGCCGGCAGTTGCGCGGCGAGCGAGAGATCGCCATTGAGCGCGAACGAGGCTCCGTCGAACACGAGTTCGTCCTGGCCGCAAACCTGGTTGAGATAGACCAGCGGCAGGCCGCTTTCGGTGACGCGCGCGACCGCCACCGACAGACGCACATCGTTCTTGTCGCGGGCATAGGGCGAGCCATTCGGCACCAGGATGATTTCGGCGCCGGTCTCGGCCAGCGTCTCGACAACGTTCTCGTAATCCTCGGACTCTTCCAGCCAGATATCCTCGCAGATCGGCACGCCGATCCGCACGCCGCGCACGGTGACAGGACCTGAGGCAGGCCCGCGCGAAAACAATCGCTTCTCGTCAAACACGCCGTAATTCGGCAGATTGCATTTGAACCGCAGGCCGGCGATGCGCCCGCCATCGAGCAGCGCGCAGGCATTGTAGAGCTTGCCGTCCTCGACCCAGGGCGTGCCGACCAGCAAGGCCGGGCCACCGTCAGCAGTCTCGCGCGCGAGCGTTTCGATCGCGACGCGGCAGGCCGCCTGGAAGGCCGGCTTCTGCACCAGATCCTCCGGCGGATAGCCGGCGATGAACAATTCCGGAAACAGCACGAGATCGGCGCCATCGGCGATGGCGCGCGCGCGTGCGACGCGAACCTTGGCGGCATTGCCCTCGATATCGCCCATGGTCGGATTGAGCTGGGCGAGCGTGACCGCGAAGGCGTTGAGACGTTCGGTCATGGCCGCCTCGTCCAGCTAGAGGAATCCCAATCGCTCGACGATGGCGATGATCCAGAATGCGCCGGCCATCAGCAGCGCGACGCCAACTGCAGCCGAGCCCATGTCCTTGACCCGCCCGATCTGCTTGTCGTGATCCATGGTAAGGCGGTCGGCGAGTTTCTCGATCGCGGTGTTGAGCAGCTCCACGACCAGCACGAACGCAACCGCACACACCAGCTCGACTGCCCGCATCGCGGTTGCGGCGACGAACCACGCCACCGGCAGCGACAGGATCAGCGCAAAGACCTCCTCGCGGATGGCCTGCTCCGAACGGAACGCAAAGGCCATTCCGTTGCGGGAATTGATCGTGGCCTTCCAGATCCGCAGCAAGGTCTTAGAGCCCCGCTGCGGCCGGCATCGGCCGAACCTTGCCGGCGCGTTCCTGCTTCAGCAGTTCGGCGACCAGGAAGGCCATGTCGATGGATTGCTCCGCATTGAGGCGGGGATCGCAGACCGTGTGATAGCGGTCGTTGAGATCCTCGTCGGTGATGGCGCGGGCGCCGCCGATGCATTCGGTAACGTCTTGGCCGGTCATCTCAAGATGCACGCCGCCGGCATGGGTGCCTTCTCCGGCGTGGATGGTGAAGAACGACTTCACCTCCGACAGCACGCGATCGAACGGCCGCGTCTTGTAGCCTGACGTGGAGGTGATGGTGTTGCCGTGCATGGGATCGCACGACCAGACCACCACCTTGCCTTCGCGCTTCACCGCGCGGATCAGGCCCGGCAGATGATCGGCGACCTTGTCGGAGCCGAAGCGGTTGATCAGCGTCAGCCGGCCCGGCTCGTTGTCGGGGTTGAGCACGTCGATCAGCTTCAGCAGCTCGTCGGGCTTGAGCGACGGGCCGCACTTGAGGCCGATCGGGTTCTTGATGCCGCGGAAATATTCGACATGGCCATGATCGAGCTGGCGGGTGCGGTCGCCGATCCAGATCATGTGGCCAGAGGTCGCGTACCAGTCGCCGGTCGTGGAATCGACGCGGGTCATGGCCTGCTCGTAGCCGAGCAGCAGCGCCTCATGGCTGGTGTAGAAATCGGTGGCGCGCAGCTCCGGATGGCTTTCGAGGTCGAGGCCGCAGGCGCGCATGAAGTTGAGCGCGTCCGAGATGCGGTCGGCCAGCTCCTTGTAGCGGCGGGATTGCGGTGAATCCTTGAGGAAGCCGAGCATCCACTCATGCACGCTACCGAGATTGGCGTAGCCGCCGGTCGCGAACGCGCGCAAGAGGTTCAACGTCGCGGCCGACTGGCGATAGGCCATCAACTGGCGCTGCGGATCCGGCACGCGCGCTTCCTTAGTAAAGGCGATGTCGTTGACGATGTCGCCGCGATAGCTCGGCAGCTCGACGCCATCAACCTTCTCGGTCGGCGACGACCGCGGCTTGGCAAACTGGCCGGCGATGCGGCCGACCTTCACCACCGGCACGGCGCCGGCATAGGTCAGTACCACCGCCATCTGCAGCAGCACGCGGAAGAAGTCGCGGATGTTGTTGGCACCGTGCTCGGCAAAGCTCTCGGCGCAATCGCCGCCCTGCAGCAGGAAGGCATCGCCGGCCGCAACGCGCCCCAGCGCCTTTTTCAGATTGCGCGCCTCGCCGGCGAACACCAGCGGCGGAAACGTTGCAAGCTGCGCCTCGACGTCGGCCAAGGCCTTGGCGTCGGGATATTCGGGCACCTGTAGCACCGGCTTGCTGCGCCAGGACTCGGGCGTCCACCGCTCGGACATCGCAATCTCTCCGTGAAGCGAAAAGTGCAACCTGATCTGTGGGTTGCGAGGGCCGCCTTATACACAGGCTGGCGCGACATCGCCAGTTGTAAATCCATTTCGCGACGCAAACCCTTGCGGGAAAAGCCGAATTCGCATTTGCTGGGGGGTGGCAGAGCAAACCGGCAAGACAGCTTCCCCCATGGACGCGCCACTGGACGACGTTTTCATCGACGAGATCAGCTTCCCGGCGACCGACGGATATGCGCTGACAGGCACGCTGTTCCTGCCGCGCGGCGCCAAGCGCCATGCCGTCCTGATCAATTCGGCGACCGCCGTCCCGCGCAAAATCTACAAGGGCTTTGCCTCCTACCTCGCCCATCGCGGCTGCGCGGTGCTGACTTACGATTATCGCGGCATTGGCGACTCCCGGCTGCCCGCGATGGTCGGCTACAACCAGCCGAAATCGCTGGTTGGCTTCAAGGCCTCGATGTCGGACTGGGCCGCGCAGGACGTCACCGCCGCGGTGCGCTGGATGCGTGAACGCTATCATGGCCTTCCGCTCGCTTACGTCGGCCACTCCTTCGGCGGTCAGGCGCTCGGGCTGATCGAGAACAACAGCGAGATTTCGCGCGCGGCGTTCGTGGCCTCCCAGGCCGCGACCTGGCGGCTGATGACGTCGCCGGAGAAATATCGCGTCTTCGCCTTCATGAACCTCATTGGCGTGCCGCTGGTCCACGCATTCGGCTACGCGCCAGGCTGGGTCGGCATCGGGGAGGATTTGCCCAAAGGGGTGTTCCTGCAATGGGCCGATTGGGTTTCGAGCCCGCGCTATCTGTTCGATTCAAAACTGCCGGCGCTGGAGAACTTTGCGAAGTTCAAAGGCGAGCTGCGCGCGCTCTGCTTTTCCGACGATCCCTGGGCGACGCGGCCCGCTGTCGAGCTGCTCACGTCAGGTTTCACGGCGATCAAGCCGGAGGTGCTGACAGTGAAGCCGTCCGACGTCAGCGCAAAAGCGATCGGCCATTTCGGCTTCTTCCGCCCCGACCATCGCGACACGCTGTGGCGCGGCGTGGCGGAGTGGATCCAGGGGGAGTGACGTCTGGCGGCGGCATTGCCGCTCATCACGTCTTCGTTGTCTGCCAAATTGAAACTGATTTCCGCCACCGTCGTTTGCGAATGCCAAAGGGGCGGCAACGCGGTTGATCTCGTTGCGACCACACTCGACGCGACGAGGACATCATGGAACATCACTCCAGGAGCGGCGGCCCCGTCAGCGAAAGCAAGGTCCCCGAGGTCACGCTCGGCTTCTGGATCATCAAAATCGCAGCCACGACGCTGGGCGAGACCGGCGGCGATACCGTGACGATGACGCTGAACTGGGGTTATCTCGCGGGTACGTGCCTGTTCCTGGCGGCGATGGTCGTCCTCGTCGCCGCACAGATCCGCGCGCAGAAATTCCATCCAGCACTTTATTGGTCAACCATCGTGGCCTCGACCACATTCGGGACCACGATGGCCGACTTCGCCGACCGTTCGCTCGGCATCGGCTACACCGGTGGCGCGACGCTGCTGCTGATCTGTCTCGTGCTGGTGCTCGGCCTCTGGTATCGCTCCGAAGGAACTATCTCGGTCAACAGCGTCAGCAGCCCGCGGGCGGAAGCCTTCTACTGGGGTGCAATCACTTTCTCGCAGACGCTGGGGACCGCGCTCGGCGACTGGATCGCCGACACCGGCGACATGGGCTATCGCGGCGGCGCGCTGATCTTCGCGGCCGGACTCGCCGTGGTCGCAGCGCTGTATTTCTGGACGCGTGTCTCGCGCGTGACCCTGTTCTGGGCCGCCTTCATCCTGACGCGACCTCTGGGCGCGACCGTCGGCGACTTCCTCGACAAGCCGCTCGGTCAGGGCGGGCTGGCGCTCAGCCGACCATTGGCCTCCGCCGTCATCGCGGCATTCATCGTGATCTGCCTGCTGCTGATTCCACAGCGCGCCGGACAGCATCCGGGCGATCACGCAGCCGAGCGCGCCTAGCGAATGATCGTCGTCAGAGACGAGTAGCGCTTGTTCGGTTTGGCTTCCGCCGCCGAGAATTGCGCAAAGGCGTCGCTGACGCGGGTTGCCGGCGGCGTGTCGCTGGCGAAACGGAATTCCTGCGGCTTGGGCGCGTAGAAGCTGGCGCTGTAATAGGAATCGTCGAAGCGCGCCTCGCCGACCCCGAACAATGTGTCGCATGCAAACAGGAGTGCGTAGACTCCCATGACTGCTGCGACGACCTCCTTGAGAACTGACATGTTGATGCCCTGCCCTTTTGCGGCAGAATGCAGGTCGGTTCCAAACCTCTGGTTTAAGGCGCCAGGCTTCTTATCCGCACGGTTTGCCGCTCCTGAACGGATTGCAGACAACTTTATCGATCTCGAAAAGAGAGCCCGCTTGATTAGGCGTCATCAAGAATGGCAAGCTCGAATTAGAACCGTTCAAGAGACGCCGTCATGTCGCGCGCGAGCGCCAAATCTCTGCCCCAGCTGAGCCTTCGCATCGACCTCGACGGCGAGGACCGGATCGGGCCCGGCAAGATCGAGCTTCTGGAGCAGATCCGCGAACAAGGCTCGATCTCCGCGGCCAGCCGCGCCATGGACATGTCGTACAAGCGCGCCTGGGATCTCGTCGACGAGATCAACCGGATCTGCGGACATCCCGCGGTCGAGCCGCAGGCCGGCGGCAAGAACGGCGGCGGCGCCATGCTGACCCCGTTCGGCGAAAAGCTTGTCGCGCGCTACCGCAAGATCGAGCGCGACGCCGCACGCGCCGCGCACAAGGACCTGGAAGCACTCAAGAGCGACATCGTCCGTTCCCGCAAGTCCTCTTGACCGTCAATTCGGCCGCGCCATCATCTTGGGCATCGGCTGGACCAGCGCTTCGCCCAGCAGGCTCTGCTCATCCCTCGGGATCGAGAAGCGGACCTTGAAACCGTCCTCGGTCTCCAGCGTGATGATGCGCTGGGTCGTGTCGGTGGATTGTTCCAGCACCCAGGATGCCAGCGGATAGGCGTAGCGCAAGCTCTGGTCGCCGTAGCGAGCCTTCAGCGCCGCCTCGAGCAATCCGGGCAGCGTCATGATGAGAGCGCCGACCTGGTTGAGCGAGACGCTGACCGCGGCGGGATTGCCCGACACATCCTCGAAGCCCAGCGAGATCGCTCCGCCATCGGACGCTACCTCGCAGGTCGTGAGCTGCCTCACCTTGATTTCCATCGTCACGTCCCGGGAACACACTCCGCTATATCCGTCACGATATATCGACACGTCGAGCCGCGTCCAGCCGCTTTTTCTGGAATTGATCGATATCCGAGGGTCTACGAAACTCTCACATAACGCGGCGGATCAGAAGACCGGATGGTCCTTCAGCGCGGCGATCACCTGCTGGCCCGGCACGGTGAGGCGATAGGTCACCAAGGGGCGGCTCGACGGCGGCTTGCGGTCGATCTCGACGATATAGCCGCGCACCATCAGCGCTTCGAAGCTGCCATAGTAGCCGTACATGCTGATCTCTTTCTGCTTGAGCAGCTTGAACTCGCGCAGCAGGCGGATCTCGTTGCCCGAGAGCAGCGAGCGGCGCACGCGCTGGACGAAGCTCGCGCGCTGCTCGAACCAGCCCGCATCTGGCAGCTCTCGCGAAGACGGCAAGGCGTCGCGGTCGCACGGACGCGCCTCGACTTCGGTTTGCACCACCCGCTGCGACGGCAAGCTACTGCCGACCGCTTCCCTGGCATCGTCGAGCAACGCGATCGGCCAGCGCCTCTTGTTGTCGACCATGACAGGCGGCGGCACGACATTGTCGCGCACCAGCTGCTCGAAGCGGCCGGCGGTCACGCCGACATAAGCAGCCGCGCGGCGGCGGTCGACCAGACGGGCATCCCGCCCGTGCTCCAGCTCGCAAGCGATCGTCTCATTCACCCCAAAATCCCCTGCCGCATCGTTGCGGGCGCGTGACCGCGCGGGCCCGAGGGGCCCGTTGGCACATGACACTAGGGAGAACTCAGCGCTCTCAAAAGGCAGAGAATTTCGCACAGGTTGCTGCCGTTTCGGCAACAGCTATAGTGGCACCAAGGGTCCCATGCGCTTTCATTCACCTTCGATCCAGTACTTTCACGCCGTCCGTCGCACCGGCTCGATCCGAGCCGCAGCACGCCTCCTGAACGTCGCTTCCTCGGCCGTCAGCCGGCAAATTCTCAAGCTTGAACAAGAGGTTGGATCGCCCTTATTCGAGCGAACCGCGCGCGGCCTGACGCTGACTACAGTCGGCGAGATGCTGGCACGCCACGTCATGAACGTGCTGCAGGACCTCGACCGCTTCCGCTCGGATGTCGCCTCGCTGTCCGGCGCCTGGCACGGCACCATCAGCATCGCCTGTATCGAGTCCCTCACGGAGTCGGTGTTGCCGGATCTGATCGCCTCACTTCGCAGCAGGAATCGGCGTGTCAGCTTCACCACCGAGGTGATGGGATCGTCCGACGTGCTCGAAGCCCTGCGCCGGGGCGAGGCCGATATCGGCATCGCCATCGCGCTCATTCATCCGCCCGATCTGCGCCAGGTCGCATTGAAGCGGTTTCGCCTCGGGGCGCTCGTCGCCCGCGAGCATCCGCTGGCGCGCCGCAAGACCGTGACGCTGGAGCAATGTCTCGCCTTCCCCATCATTCAGGCGCTGCCGGAGCTGTCGATCTACCATTTGCTGCAGCCCTTGATCGCGCAGCGCTCCGAAACGCCGGAGCCGGCGATTCAGGCCAACTCGATCGACCTGATGCGCGAGCTCGCCGCGCGGGGCGTCGGCGTCGCCTTCCAGACCCAGCTCGGTATTATCAGGCTATCGCGCGACGCGCAGCTCGTGTTCCTGCCGCTCGACAATGCCGGCAGCCCGGTCTGGTCCGATCTCGGCATCTATGTCCGCGCCGAGCGCACCCTGCCCGCCGTCACGGACTCATTTCTCCAGGAGCTGGTGCGGGAACTGGGCGAGCGCGAGCGTCGAGAGAATGCCGCATATGCGCAAGTCGTGTGATGAGGCGTCGCAGTAGTTTCCCGGAATAGGGCTGAGGGCCGGCCATCTGATACCTTTCACGCATTATTTCCCCTCCTCCTGGCAGCGCTCCGTATCCAGACATGCCGATACGTCAGCTCACAGCTTCGCGCATCCTCCGCATCGAGCGTTTCTCGGACTTCGACGAGTTTCGCGCCAATGACGTCCTCGGCCTCGGCGTCAGCACGCCGCTGCGCCCGCATGAGGTCTCGCTGTCGCGCGCCATCCTGCCGCTCCAGGACGGGCTGTTCGTGTTCCAGCGCGCCTTCGCTCGCCGTTTCGAGGCCGAGGTCGGCACCGACCAGGGCATCGGCCTCACGGTCCCGTTTTCGTTTCACTCAATCACCAACGGCCATGAGATCGACAGCTCCGTGGTGAACGTCGTGCGCGGCAAGGTCCCGATCGATTCCCTCGCATATGGCACCAACACCTACCTGATGATGCGCTTCAACTCGGAAATGCGCCATCGCGGCTGGGCTGACTACACCAGTGGGCTTAGCTATTACCGTCCACAAGACGCGGCCATGACACGGCTGCGAACCGCGATCACGAGCATGTTCAACCTGGCCTCCAGCCTCAACGACCCCAGGGAGTTCGCCATGCTCAACCGGCCGATCCAGGAGACGCTGCTCGCCTGCCTCGACGACACACTGGTGGCGTCCGACAGTCTCCGCGCACGGCCGGGGTCGTTCGACAAGCACCGCAAACTGATCGCGCAGCTCGACGAAGTCGCGGCGACGTTCGGCAGCCGCCCGCTCTACAGCGAAGACCTCGCCGCCGCGCTCAACATCTCGGTGCGCACACTCCAGACCGCGACGCATGCGGTGCACGGCGTGAGCTTGCATCATTATCTGCGGCTCAAGCGGCTGTGGTCTACCCGCATTCAGCTCATGTCCGGCTTCTCTGGCTTGAGCGTCAAGGCCGCGGCTCTCGGCAACGGCTTCTGGCACCTCGGCGACTTCTCGCGCGGCTACCGGGTGGCGTTCGGCGAGATGCCCTCCGAGACGCTGGCGCGGAGCCGGCGTCTCTGATCAGACCAGCTCACGTCATCACGCGTGACCGTTCTCCTTGCGATGTCCATTCTCGCTGAGACGATCGACCCAGGCGATGCCGATCGCCGAGATGATGAAGGTCAGGTGGATCAGCACCTGCCACATCACGCCGGTCTCGGTGAAATTGCTGCGTGTGGTGCCGAGGTTGCCCGCCTCGATGAAAGTCCTGAGCAGCGAAATCGATGAGATGCCGACGATCGCCATCGCGAGCTTGATCTTGAGCACGCTGGCATTGACGTGACTCAACCATTCCGGCTCATCGGGATGGCCGCGCAGGTTCAGGCGCGAGACGAAGGTCTCGTAGCCGCCGACGATCACCATCACGAGCAGGTTGGAGATCATGACGACGTCGATCAACCCGAGCACGACCAGCATGATCTGCTGCTCGCTGGCGTCGAAGGAGTGCGCGACGAGGTGCCACAGCTCCTTCAGGAACAGCAGCACATAGACCGCCTGTGCGACGATGAGGCCGACATAGAGCGGCAATTGCAGCCAGCGCGAGCCGAAGATCAACCGCGGAAACAGGCCGATTGGCGGGTTCGCCAAAGGTGCTTTGGGTTCAGACGACATCAATGACTCCAGGAAGGCGAAGGCGGGGTTCAGAGGCTAGCGATGACGGGCGCGAGCTCGAGCGAGCCGCGATAGATCATCTCGAAGGCGACGTAGACGATGATGGCGAGACCGACATAGGCGATCCAGCGCTGAGTCTGCAGCACGCGGCCGAGCAGATCGGCGGCAACGCCCATCAGCGCGACCGACAGGAGCAGGCCGAAGGCCAGGATGTAGGGATGCTCGCGCGCGGCACCCGCAACAGCGAGCACGTTGTCGAGCGACATCGAGACGTCGGCGGCAACGATCTGCATCGCCGCCTGCCCGAAGGTTTTCCGGGGCGCGGTCGCACCGGTCGCGCCGCCGCCATGGCTGAACGCGAGCTGTCTGGACTGCGCGGCCTGCTCGCGCAGCTCACGCCACATCTTCCAGCACACCCACAGCAACAGCACGCCGCCGGCCAGCAGCAGGCCGATCACTTGCAGAAGCTGCGTCGCGACGCCGGCAAAGACGATGCGCAAGCCTGTGGCCGCGATGATGCCGACGACGATGGCGCGGCGGCGCTGCTCGGCCGGCAGACCGGCGGCGGCAAGGCCGATGACGACGGCATTGTCGCCGGCGAGCACGAGGTCGATCAGAACGACCTGGACTAACGCGGTCAGCGCGTCAGCCGTGATGAAGTCGATCATGTCTCATCATTCTTCGGAGCGGACGGATCCAGCCAGTGCGGCTTGCGACGCTCGATCCAGTCGAAAGCCTTTGAGCGTGACGCGCGCAGCGCCGGCACGTCCTCGGCGAGCAGCGCGAGGCCGAGCGGCAGCATCCAGACGCCGAGCACCGGCAGGAAGGACAGCACACCACCGACGACGAGCAGCGCGCCCGAGGGAATCCGGACCCAGCGGCTGGAGGGTTGCAGGAGATAGTCGACGGTGCTGGCAACGCGCGGCGGCAATCGATGGACGAGCGCGTCGAGCCGCGGGTCGCCACCGGCAGGCCTGCCACTGGCAGCCTCGAATTTCGTCCTCTGCTCGTCCGAAGCTGCGCTCATGATCACCCCTTCGCGGCCGCTTCGACCGGCTTGGCGCGCGGCAGCACCAGCGTCAGCAGGCGCAACAGCTTGATCGCCTGCACTTCGTGCGGGTGCACGTCTTCGTCCGCCGCCGCGACACGCTCCGACAGCTCGATGAGATGGGACGACAGCGGCAAGTCCGAGACCGGACGCAGTGTGTCGATCACGACATTGGCAAAGTCAGGCTCCTCGAGCCGCGCAGCGAGCTCGTCGAACATGGAGGACAGGCGGTCATCGCTGATATGCGGCGCCAGACCGCGTTCCCTGATAAAGCGGATCACCTCGTCGCGCTCGACCGGAGAGACGCGGCGATCGGCGACGGCAACCAGCGCGCCTGATATCACCAGCGCCACCGCAGCCTGCTCGTTGAAGCGAGATGGCTCGGTGATCTCGAGTTCGATGGGATTGGAATAGTTGGCGTCAGACATCGTTGCTCCCTTTGCTTGCGAAATGGCCGCACGGAGCTGCAATGGGGACGATCGGGTCGGAGAGAGCTCAAGAAGGCCCGACAATCGGCCGATCCATCGCATTCGCGCGGGACAGGTCATCCGACATCGCGAGGTTTTGCTGAGATGGTCAGCGTCCTCGCCAGAGGGGCCCGGATTCTTGTTCGCTTGAGAGATAAAGATGGGTGGGCCGTAATCAAGGCGACACGACTGCGACCAGCCGCCGCAGCGGGGTTCGGTTCCCGTCGTCATTGCGAGCGCAGCGAAGCAATCCAGGCTGCCACCGTGGAAGGACTCTGGATTGCTTCGCTACGCTCGCAATGTCGGAGAAAGTTGATCTACCCCACCCGCTCCACGAGATGCGCGCGCGATGGTGACGGATCGAACCGGTCGCCGAAATACTGCGTTTCGTGCGCCACCAATCCGTCGCGGAATTCCATGATGCTGACGACGTAGGACGGCACACCGTCATAGGTCAACACGAATTCGCTGACCCAGAGATCGCCGCCGCCGATGATCCGCCGCACCGTGAAGCGCTTCTTGTTCGGCTGCACGAAACGGCTCTCCTGAATGTTCCGGCGGCCGCGGATGCGCTCGCCGGACTGCGGATAGTCGAGCACGGCATCCTCGCGATAGATGTCGTGCTCTGCCTCGAAATCGTTTGCATCCGATGCGTCCCAATGGCGCTGCAGCGCTGCGCGTGTGGCCAGGTCATCCATCGCTACCTCCCGCCTTGTCGTTTCCGGTCTTTAAATCGGCGTGCAGTCGGCCGGCGGCAAGACCATCTAGCAAAGTCTAACAACGCCTAACGCGCCAAGGCCACGATCCGGATGCAGATTGACACTGCCTCGATCCGGAATCCGTCCGGTCGCAGCGCCGCGCTGGTCAAGCCGGGGAACCGAAATGGCACGCTTGCTGTCCGTCAATGTCGGTCTGCCGCGCGACGTCGCCTGGCAAGGCAGGACCGTCCATACCGGCATCTGGAAGGCTCCCATCGAAGGCCGGCGCAGGGTGCGGCAGCTCAATATCGACGGCGATGGCCAGGGCGATACAGCGGGTCACGGCGGCGAACAGCGTGCCGTGTACGTCTATCAGGACGAGTCCTATCGTTACTGGCAAAGACTTCTGGGGCGCTCGAACCTCGTCCCTGGTCAATTCGGCGAGAACTTCACGGTCGAAGGCCTGGCCGATAGCGAGGTCTGCATCGGAGATCGTTACAGGATCGGCTCTGCCCTGTTTGAAGTCACGCAGCCGCGCGTCACCTGCTACCGGCTCGGCATTCGCATGGAAGAACCGGATATGGCTGCGCTGCTGGTCAAGCACGGCCGGCCTGGCTTCTATTTTCGCGTGATCGACGAAGGTGACGTCGGGGCCGGCGACGAGATCATTCAGGTCGCCCGTGGACCTGAAAGCATGAGCGTATCCGAGATCAACGCGCTGCTTTACCTGCCCCCTCACCCGCGTGACCGTCTCGAACGCGCGCTGAAGATCCCGGCGCTGAGCCGTGGCTGGCGTCGTTCCTTCGAGGCGCTGCTTGGCCAGAATGCGACAGCAGGCAATGCCGGGCTCGGCCCGGCGGCGAGCCCGCCTCCGGCATGGCGCGGATTCCGGCCATTTCGCGTCGTGCGCAAGATCGTCGAAACCAACGAGGTGACGTCGTTAGTCCTCGAACCTGCGGATGGACTTGCCGGCGCTGCCGGCCTGCCCGGTCAGTTCGTCATCGTCAGGCTCGGGCCTTCCGACACGACGGCAATGACCCGCAGCTATTCGCTGTCGCGCCGCGCCGATGCGGCGTCCTACCGCCTCAGCATCAAACGGGAGCCGCACGGCATCGCCAGCACATACGTCGCCGACCAGCTCCGCCCCGGCGACGTCGTGCAACTCGGTGCGCCCCGCGGCAGCTTTACGCTGCGGCGGGACACGCGGCCCGTCGTCCTGCTCAGCGCCGGCATTGGCGTGACGCCGGTACTCGCCATGCTTCACGCTCTCGCAGCAGAAGCATCGCCGCGAGACGTCTGGTGGCTGCACGGCACCCGCAACGGCCGCGAGCACGCCTTCGCGACCGAGGTGCGCGAACTTCTGACCAGGCTTCCCCACCATCACAGCCATGTCTGCTACAGCAGGCCCGATCCCGGCGATCGGCTGGAGATGGATTTCGACAGCGTCGGACATCTGGATGCTGCCCTGCTCCGGCAACTCGACTTGCCGCAAGACGCCGACTTCTATCTGTGCGGACCCGGCCCCTTCATGAGCGACCTCACCTCGGGGCTCCGCGCGTGGGGCGTCGTGCCCGATCATATCCACACCGAGTTGTTCGGCGCCGGACCGTCGCTGACGCCGGGCATCGCAACGCCGACGAAAGAGATACGCCCGCATGTGCCGGCGGGAGCGCCGGGCCCCGGGCCCATGGTGTCCTTTGCTCGCAGCGGTCTCAATGTTCGCTGGGGACCGTCCTATGCCAGCCTGCTCGAGCTCGCCGAGACCTGCGACGTCCCCGTGCGCTGGTCATGCCGGACCGGAGTGTGCCACAACTGCGAGAGCGGCCTCATTGCCGGTGACGTCAGCTATGCGCCCGATCCGCTCGACGCACCAGCGGACGGAAATGTTCTGATCTGCTGCGCCCAGCCACACAGCGACATCGTGATCGATCTTTAAGACACAGGAGAGCCTCATGCGACCCGACATGATGCCAGGAGCGACCTTCCCGGACTACGAACTCAGCGACCACACCGGCAAGCACCGCAGGCTCTCGGAGCTGCAGGGCATCGATCCCATGATTGTCGTGCTCGGCCGCGGCGGCTTCTGTCCGAAGGACCGTCGCCAGACCGAAGGTCTGCTGCAGCTCCATCGCGAGATGGAGGTCGGCTATTGCCGGCTCGTCACCATCACCACCGATACCATCATCCAGACCAACGAATATCGAACCGGCGCCGGAGCCCACTGGCCTTTCCTGTCCGATCCCAGGCGGATCGTGCAGAAGGATCTCGACATCGCCGAATACACTGATCCCGTCCACAATCCGATGATTCCGCATGTCATCGTGCTGGCGCCCGGCTTGCGCATTCACAAGATTTACAACGGCTACTGGTTCTTCGGTCGCCCGACCGTCGAAGAGCTTCGCGCGGATCTCCGAGCCGTCAGCATGAGCTGCCGTCCGGATTGGGACATCACTGCGCCCGGATTCAAGGCGCAATGGGATCAGGGCCACAAGGAGCATTTTTATCCCTACGGCAAGACTTACGCCGAAACGCTCGGCGAATAGGGCTGAAGTGCAGGCGATTGCCGATCTGGCCCGATGAAATCGCTGAAACCGGCCGTTTATGACAGGCCGGATTCCGGCTATCTCCGTATCAAGAACGGAGACACGCTATGTACATCCCCCCGGCTTTCAGGGACGACGACATCGAGAGCATCCGCGCAACCATTCGCGCAGCCCGCCTCGCGAGCCTCGTGACGGCGACCACGGAGGGTCCGGTCGCGACACCGTTGCCGCTTTTCCTCGACGAGAACGAAGGCGAGCGCGGCGCGCTGTATGGGCATGTCGCGAAAGCCAATCCGCAATGGAAGCTGCCGCCGATCGGCGATGCGCTCGCGATCTTCTCAGGCCCCGATGCCTATGTGACGCCGTCCTGGTACGCGACCAAGCAGGAGACCGAAAAGGTCGTACCGACCTGGAACTACATCGCCGTGCATGCCTACGGCCCGGTGGAATTTTTCCAGGAGCCGGAGCGCTTGCTCGAGGTCGTGACGCGGCTGACAAGCAAGCACGAAGGCGCGCGCGCAGAGCCTTGGGCGGTCAGTGACGCGCCTGCCGACTTCATCGCCGCGCAGCTGCGCGGGATTGTCGGAGTGCGCATCCCCGTGGTGCGGTTCGAAGGCAAGCGCAAGATGAGCCAGAACCGGCCGGAGGCCGATCGCATCGGTGTCGCGCAGGGCCTCGCGGCGAGCGACAACGCCGGTGATCGCGAGGTCGCAGGCCTGATCCCGCTGTCGGATTGACGATCGACAGCGCCGCTTTACTGATCGCGGTGCCTTTGCGCGTATTCTGCGCCCCAGCCGAGGCCGAGCGTCACTGAGATGAGCGAGCCGAGCAGCACGCCGAATTTCGCCGCATCCAGCATTCTCTCATCGGTGAACGCGAGCATGGCGATGAAGATCGACATGGTGAAGCCAATGCCGGCCAAAAGCCCGATGAGGCAGACGCCGGGCCACGTCACACCTGGCGCGAGTCGGCATCCACCCGCCCGCACCGCAAGCCAGGCCGCACCAATCACGCCGATGGGTTTTCCCGCGCACAGCGCGAGCCCGATACCGAGCGCCACGAATTCCGCTCCGTCAGCAAATTTGGCGTTTCTGAGGTCGATACCGGCGTTGGCCAGCGCGAACAGCGGCATGATGGCGTAGGCCACCCAGGGATGCAGTGCCGTCTCGACGCGGATGACAGGTGGCACGATCTCGGGCGCCGCCGAGCGAACCGGCGTGATCAAGCCGAGCACAACACCTGCGAGTGTCGGATGGAGGCCGGCCATGAGGAATCCCGCCCAGACAATCACGCCCGGCAGGATATAGGCAAACGCGGAGTCGAAGCCGAGCCGTTGAAGCCCGAGCGCCAGGAGCACGCCGAGTGCTGCGACTAGAAAGCCGCTGGAATCGAGTCCGCTCGTGTAAAACAGTGCGATGATGAGAACCGCGATGATGTCATCGATAATGGCCAGGGCCAGCAAAAACACTCTGATGCCGGCGGGAATCGATCGCCCCAACAGTGCGAGCACGCCGACCGCAAAGGCGATATCCGTCGCAGTTGGGATCGCCCAGCCTTGGCCGCGACCCGCGACGGTGTTCAAGCTCAAATAGATCAGCGCGGGAACGACCACACCGCCAACGGCAGCCACCACCGGCACTGCGGCCTGATCAAACCGGCTCAGCGCCCCCTCGTGGAGTTCGCGGCGGATTTCCATGCCGACGACGAGGAAGAAGATCGTCATCAATGCATCGTTGATCCAGAAATGCAGGGATTTGACGAAGACGAATCCACCGAAGTGAAATGAGATCGGCAGGTTCCAGACCTCATGATACGAATGAGCGAAGGGTGAGTTCGCCCACAGCAGTGCGGAAGCCGTGACAACCAGTAGCATGACGCCGCTGACGGCCTCGACATGCACGAACTGCTGGAGCGCCAAGAACGCTCGCTCAACGAAAAACGGTGAGTTGGGCAGGTGCCTGCCGGGCAGCTGATCGTTCATGGGCACACGCATCCTGCGTGGCGGCCCGACCATCGCTTGACCTGTCACCGCGACATGCAGTGAGCACCCACGGCTCTTCTACACGGCGCGAGCGTTAAGACAACCCACTCCGCGCGAGCCTGCGTCGAGCAAGAGGCAGGAACCGCGACGAGCTGAGGATGGTTGATGCACCTTCATGACACTTTGCCGCACGGGAACCGCATGTGCCGCTGGATCGCACACAGGGGCGAGACCACCTCGTTCGAGCCTCACGTTACCGAGTACGAGCATTCGCTGATGGCACAGAGCGATGAGAATCTGCGCGACCTCTGCCGTCATCTGAGCTCGGCTGCGCTTCACCAGCGCTATCGCCAATGGACGCGAGCTCTATGCGTTTCGCATCGCCGTCAACGATGTCGCCAACGCACTCTATTTCCGCGAGGTTGGCGACCAGGTCATTGTCGTGTCAGAGCCGTTCGACAAGGAAACGGACCGGACGGAAGTGCCAGCGAACCACGCGCTGATCGCGCGCGCATTCGAAGCTGCGAAAATTGTTCCGTTCGACCTTGCAATTTCCAGTGGCTCCGAGGCGGAACCGGCCCCCGTCCGACGGATTATCGCCCGCAGGTAGTACCGTCGCCGGGTGGCACAATGACAATTGCTTTGGACGTTTTGAAATTGCTGCGTCTCGAATCCTCCGACAACCGACAGCATCTCGTCATTCGCTCCGCTGGCGGCCGCGGCAAGGCGGCCGACTATTCCTTCGGAATCGAGGAGGAGTATTTCCTCGCCGATCGTCATACCCTCGAGGTCGCGATCCAGACTCCGAACGAGCTGTTCGAATCGGCGAACTGGTCGACCGGCGGCCAGGCCACGCGCGAGATGTTGCAGTCCCAGCTCGAGGTGGCCACCAATGTTCACGTCGACGTCAATGACGCACGGGAAGAGCTGAGGTTCCTGCGCCGCGAGGTCGGCAACGTCGCCGCGCAATACGGCTTTGTCATCATGGCCTGCGGCACGCACCCCACGGCGGTCTGGCGCATGTCGCAGCCGAGCCCGAAGCCACGCTACGAGGAGATGATCGAGGATCTGCGCAGCATCGGCCACCGCAACATGATGTGCGGCATGCACGTGCATGTTCAACTGCCGGATCCCGAGAAGCGTATGGCGGTGTTGCGGGCGATGCTGCCGCATCTGCCGCTGTTCATCGCGCTCGCGGCATCCTCGCCGTTCTGGAATTCGCACAAGACGGGACTGAAGGGCTATCGGCTCGCGGCCTATTCCGAGCTTCCACGCACCGGACTGCCCGAGCTGTTCGAGAGCAAGCGCGAATACGACGACTATGTCGGCGCATTGCAGCGCTCCGGCGTGATCCCCGACGAGAGCCACATCTGGTGGGCGATGCGGCCGTCGATGAAGCATCCGACACTGGAGCTTCGCGCGCCCGACACCTGCACCTTCGTCGACGACGCCGTCGCCATTGCCTCGCTGTATCGCTGCCTGACGCGCCAGCTCTATCTGCGGCCCCATCTGTCGAAGCAGGTTACTGCGGTCGAACGCGCGATTGCGGTCGAGAACAAATGGCGCGCCCAGCGCTACGGCACTGATTGCATCTTTGCATCCAAGGACGGTCCGGTGACGATCTCGGAAATGCTCTCCCGAATCATCGATGACACCATTGAGGACGCTGACGCGTTAGGCTGCGCCGCCGAGATCGAGCATTGCCGCACCATTGTGGACCGCGGCAGCTCGGCTGAATTCCAGCTCCGCGCCTATCGCGACAACGGCGACGACATCGCAGCCGTGTCACGATGGATCGCTCAATCGACGATCTCAGGAGCGAGCGCGCCGATCATGCACAGTACCCAGGCGCCCCATAGCGCTTGAGGCGTCCTTCGCCTCACGCCCGCGCCACCGAGCGAGGTCGGAACACGGACTCGACAGTTGGAGCCTGCGCAGCCGCCAGCTTTCGTGCCGACCTGCGCCGCGGAATGAAGAAGCTGCTCACGACGATCGGCTCGAAATCGCCGAGTGCGGTCCGCTCCTTCACCAGCAGACTCATGACCGAGCGCATCTTGATGACCTCCTGCGCCACGAAGCTGCAATCCTCATCGCGGTTGATCTGCTCGTGCATGATCGCCTCAGCCTCGCGCATGCTGACGCGGAGCGCTCTGATGGTTCTGCGAATGTCGTTGATGCGGTTGTCCATGGCTGCCTCCATCTCGGTCGCAGCATAAGAACAAAACATGAACAAAATGTCAATCACCGCCCCGACCAATTGCGGTGTCACGCGCGATCCGTCGACGGCGCCACTGCACGTGCACTGAGACGCTTGCTGACAAATTAGACAAGTCACGCCGCCGTCCGGCAATCGCGACGTCCTCGCGCAGCGCTGTGCGATCGACGTCAGCAGCCGATCTAAGCTCCCGTGCAGCCACCGGATTTTTTCCTGGACCGGTACGCCGCACGGCGGCGCCGGGCGCGCTCGCTGCTCCGCAAATCAACTGGCCCAAAATTCGCAATGACATTGCAAGCTTGGCAATGGCGCAGAGCGGAGAACGTCATGAACGTGCATGCTGCGGGCGATCTCAAGACCACCGGCCTCACCCATCCGAACGGCGCACCGCTCCGCCTCAACGCCCAGGACTTCGTTGCGATCGATCGCGACAAGGATGCCAAGTTCGAAGCGACCTACCGTCCGCAAGCGCTTTACAATCGCGCCAACGAAGGCTTTCACGCCAACAACGAGACCTTCCTGCTCCACGAGGTCGCGACCAACCTGCCGATCTATCGCCCCGACACCGGCCCCACCGACTTCCATCTGCACCTGCCCCCCGGCGGCTTTCAGCTCGTGCTGGTCACCTCGGGCGCGTTCACCTTCGACTATGACGGGCGCTGGTACAATGTCGGCCCCGGCGCGGTGATGCTGCAAAGCGCGATCGTGCACCGCCAGCTGTTCTACACCTGGTCGGGTTTGCCAACCGAAGAGAATTTGAAGACGCCGCAGACCGTGGTGCCGGATCCGATTTCGATGGGCTATTCCGGCAAATTCCTCGAAGCCTTCATCACCGATCCCACCACCTTCCCGAACCCGACCATCGTCGGTCCGGATCAGATCAACGAAGACGAAACGCCGCGCGTGGCCTGGAGCCATCCGCTGCATGATCGTCCCACTGACGCCGGCTTCTGGCTCCAGGATCCCCTCGCGCTGGATGCGCTCTACAAGCCGCTCACCGACGGTTCGGTCAAATCGGCCCAGCAGGTTTACGTGCGCGATATCGGCATCGAGATTCCGAGCGGTCATCTCGTGACCGGCTACGTCATCGCAACTGATCCGCGTGGGCACGCGCTCCTGCCGAAGAGCACGTCTGCGACCGCGGACGCGTCGTGCTTTGCCAAGGGCGAGGTCGTGATCTATCGCGTCATTCGCGGCAGCGCCGAGTTCAAGAAGAAGGATAGCGAGCGCTTCGAGCTCTCTGCCGGCGATGTGGTGACGGCGGGCAAGGATGCGATCAGCCTCGTCGGCCTCGCCGAGAACACCCACCTGCTTCGGCTCGGTCTTCTCAAGGACATCAACGATCTTCGCAGCTGGACACCGACGCAGCGCGACGAGATCGACGGCCTGGCCAGCCAGATCATCACGCAGAGGGACATTCGTCCGCTGCGCACCGAAGGCAAACCGGTCGGGTATCTCTACGCGTAAGCCGCAAAACGCGGCCCGCCGAAGCGGGCCGCAGAAAGCTCACTTAGCGCAGTGCCCCGCCGTAGAGCTGCCGCTCCTTGCGGACCTCTTCGGCACCATAAGGCTGGCTCGCGGGATCAAACGACTTCCATCCGCTCTTTTGCCAGGCGACACTGCGGTCCCGCAAATTGACAGCGGACTCGTTCAAGATCGAATCGAGCCGGGATCGGTCGGCATCTGCGACCCGCGCCGACACCAGCGTACCCCCGCGACGAACGCCCTCGGCATAGGAGTCTGCATCCTCCCGCGAAACGCCGGCCTCGGTGAGCGCACCGACGACTCCGCCAGTCGCAGCTCCAGCGGCGGCACCGACTGCAGTCGCGGCCAGCCAGCCGGCTGCGACAACAGGTCCGAGGCCGGGGATCGCCAGCAAGCCAAGGCCGGCCAAAAGACCCGCGGTACCACCCACGCCCGCACCGATGCCGGCACCTTTTCCGGCACCTTCGGCGCGATCGTCGACGCCATCGCGATCGCGATCGACCTTCTTGTCGCTGTTGAACCAGCTGTCGGAATTGTTGGCGACGATGCTGATGTCAGAATGCGGCACGCCGGCAGCCTCGAGCCGCTGAACCGCCCGCTGGGCGTCGCTGTATTTGTCGTAAAGACGGGAAATCGTAACGGTCATGTTGAT
This sequence comes from Bradyrhizobium sp. CCBAU 11434, assembly GCF_028128895.1. Taxonomy (NCBI): domain Bacteria; kingdom Pseudomonadati; phylum Pseudomonadota; class Alphaproteobacteria; order Hyphomicrobiales; family Nitrobacteraceae; genus Bradyrhizobium; species Bradyrhizobium sp. CCBAU 11434. The sequence continues at coordinate 583,236 of NZ_LBJX01000011.1, read as the reverse complement.
TCTTTCTTACTTGGTTGAATTGACGTTGCCTTGGAAGTCGACGCTGACCGCGGCGGCCGATCCACCCTTACTGGCCTGGCCGCGCCAAACACCCTTGTCGTCCTTCTTCAGCGCGGTGACGTTGGCATACCCGGCGTCTTCGATCTTCGACTTGGCTTGTCCTTCAGTGAAACTGTTGCGACCGGCGACCGGCGCGTCGGAGTTGTTCTTCCCCGAACTATTAACCGCGTTGTTGTTCGGTCCTGATTGCGCCGGCGGATTTTGCGCCGAAGCCGGAGCCGTCGCCAATGCCGTGGCAGCCGCAAGCAAAGAAATACAAACGAAGAGTGATGGACGTTTCATGATTGTCTCCAGAGTATAAGGAGTAAGCCAAGCCCCCATCGGAGCTTTCGTTCCTCCGTATTCGCTTCGAGACATCGCGTTCGCGGTCACAACAGGCAGCGGCTAGGCCCGTCCCTGCGTGTTGGCTAATCCCGCGGCCGGCGCCCTGGAGAGGTCAGACAAGTGTTGATATCGGCGGCGATCGTGTTGCGGTGTGCTCTCTTCAAGAGTGCATCGCGTTCTGCACCGGGTTCGAGGCGCGCGGCCTGCTCACGCAGGCTTACGGCATCGGCCGCCAAACGCTCGCCGAGCGAACTCGCCCGACGTACGCGGTTGCGCTTCTCAGTCATGACAAGTGTCCCCGCCGCGGGTGTGGAATCGACGAGATCGAGCCTGTGCGCCCTGGCGGCAAGGGCCGTGCGACCGGCGCTACCGCGCCGTCGAGCCAATCCTGCGTCTCGGCAAGAGCGAGCCAGGAAGCGTTCATGCGCCTGAATTGCCTGCGCGTCGCGTCGTCGGAAGCGCTGTCTTCCAACGTCAAGCAGCGCCCGGCGTTTTCGCGAAGGTGCTCGGACTGGCTGGATTGGCTATCCGCACTTCTCGCTGGATAGTCGGAGGTCCGCCAGGAGTTGCAGCACTCAGAACACCGCCATTGATAGACGACATCGCCGCTGGGCAGGTAAGTTGAATATTCCGGAGCCTTGGCGAGGCGCCCGCACGCATTGCAGCCCTCGGTGCCTCGCGACGGGAACAGTTGGCTTCTGTCCTGGCCCCCTCTGGAGGTCCAACGACGCTTGGCTTCGCGCCAAAGATGCAAGGGATACAGTGCAACGTTCAACGGGCGCCTCCTGTTTTTGGCGGGAGCGCGGGAACGTCTCTCGGTCACCGGTGCCTGTCAGGTCCGTGCCAGTGATACCTTGCATATGGTGCCTCGAATGACATTCGCCAGAGCGCGGCCATCAGAAGCCGGCCGGAGGCGTTGAAGCAATGATCACGACCACACCTGCTTTACCGCATCGATTGGAGTGAGGAACAAATGTCCGATCCCCCTGTTGCGTCTGCACCAGGTGCCCCGTGAACGCGCATGTCGTACCCAAGGGGGAGATTCGGCCGCGCATGGACTTGGTCGCCACGACCAACGCGACGTCCGGCTCGGCACGGTTTCGGGCGGACTATTCTCTCAACAGCTGACCGGTTCAGCGAAAGCATTCATGCGCATTCTGAAAAAACGTTCGCCGTCCCTGACGGCCACGACCCTTCTTGCCCTCGCGGAACATCCCTTCGCCTCCGCGCTCATCGCAACAGCCGGCGTGATGGCCGCGACCGCAATCGTCAATCGGCGGCTTGCCGACAAGGCACAGCGCGATAACCCGCCCCAGGGACGGTTCATCGACATCGACGGCGTCCGCCTGCACTATGTCGAGCGAGGAACCGGCCGTCCTCTGGTCCTGTTCCATGGCAATGGCAGCATGATCCAGGATTTCGAGTCCAGTGGACTGATCGATCTCGCCGCCAGGGACTATCGCGTCATCGTGTTCGATCGTCCGGGCTTCGGCCACAGCCTGCGGCCCCGCAACGTCGTGTGGACCCCAGCGGCCCAGGCCGATCTCTTCAAGGATGCGCTTGCGCATCTCGGCGTCGAGAAGGCGATCGTGCTCGGCCATTCCTGGGGAGCGTCGGTTGCGGTCTCCCTGGCAAGCCGGCACCCAGCAATGGTCGAGGCGCTGGTGCTGGCATCGGGCTATTATTTTCCGACGGCTCGCACCGATGCGATGATGGCAATGGCCGGGCCGGCAATCCCTGGATTTGGCGATATCCTCAGTCACACGATTTCACCGATCCTCAGCCGCCTGATGTGGCCGGCGATGCTGCGGCAGCTTTTCGGACCGAAATCCGTCCCGCAAAAATTCGACGGCTTCCCCAAAGCACTGGCCGTGCGTCCATCGCAGCTTCGTGCCGGCGCCGCCGAGGCAGCGCTGATGGTCCCCGCTGCAATGCTGTCTGCGAAAGCCTACGGCGAACTGGCCATGCCGGTCACCATCCTGGCCGGGGAGGACGATCGCCTGATCGACATCGACGAGCAGTCCGGGCGGCTGCATGACGAAATCAAGCACAGCAAAATGCACCGCGTTCCAAACGCAGGACACATGATCCAGCAGTCCGATACAGCCGACTTGATGGCTGCGGTCGACGAGGCCGCGGCGCAAACGCTGCATTGAATCTGGGCGCGGCGCGACTTCGAATTAGGAACGTCGATGACAGCGCCAGGTTGTGCCTTGCATTCTCCCGCCAATCAGAGGTCTTCATGTATCATCACGTCAAAAAGCTCATGTTCACAGTCCGGGTCGACGAGCCCGATCCTCGCTTCGGCAACATGCTGCTGGAACAGTTCGGCGGGGCCAACGGCGAGTTGGCGGCCGCCATGCAATATTCTATCCAGGGTCTGAATTGCGAAGACCCGGATCGCAAGGATCTCCTGATGGACATCGGCACCGAGGAACTGAGCCATCTCGAAGTCGTCGGCTCGCTTGCGCGGCTGCATTTGAAGCCCATGAAGTTCGACAGGGACGCGGCGGAAGCCGATCCTTTGATCGCGATCGCCGGAGGCGGTGGTGTCAGCCTGTGTAATTCGCAAGGCAACGCCTGGACGGCCGACTACCTCAAGATCACCGGCGAACTCGACGTCGATCTGCGCAGCAACATTGCCGCCGAAGCGCGGGCCAAGATCGTCTATGAGCGCCTGATCAACTTCTGTGACGACGCGGGCACGAAGGACGCCCTGCAGTTCCTGATGACGCGGGAAATCACCCACATGAAGGCGTTCTCGCGCGCGCTGGAAAGCATGAACAAGCCCACGTTCAGCATCGGCCGCATCGCTCCGACGCCCGGTCTCGTGGACCAGTTCTTCAATGACTCGACAGGGTCCGGCGATAACGGCGAAATCGACACACGAGGTCCCTGGAACGAGGGCGACGACTGGGTTTTCATGGAATCCCCGGCACTCCAAAGCGGCGATACCGGCGCGGCGCCGTCGATCGTTGCCGAAAGTTCGCCATCGGAGCCTCTCGTTGGTCTTGACGACCTGCTGCTCGATCAGCTGCGGGACCTTCTACACGCCGAGAAGCAGTTGACGAAAGCGCTACCTCAAATGATCGAGGCCGCACGCTACGACCAGCTCGCCGAACTGTTTACCGTTCATCTGGCCGAAACCGAAGCGCAGATCGAGCGTCTTGACGAGTGCTTCGAACAGCTCGGGAAGAAGCCGCGCGCCAAGCCTTGCAAGGGAATGCAGGGACTTGTCGAAGAGGGCGACGAAGTGATCAAGGAAGGCTCCAAGAAGGACGACGCGGCCGCGGACCTTGGCTTGATCGGCGCGGCTCAACGTGTCGAGCACTACGAGATTGCGGGTTACACGACTGCTCGCAACCTTGCGCAGCAATTGCGCCACAGCGGGGTGGTCGCACTGCTGTCGAAGAATCTGGCCGAGGAGGAGAACGCGGATCAGTTGCTCAATCAGATCGCACGTTCCTTGATGTCGGTGGCGAAAATGCCGGCTGCTATCGAGCAGAGCTTCGTCGAGGATGAGCCCGCCGGCGAATAGGTCAGCACCTGAGCGTTGAGGAGGCGGTCCCACTCCGAGGGGCCGCTGATTGCTAACACATTCCGATTTTACAAACCGCAAGGCGGTTGGAAAGGATCAGCATGACCCCGAGGATCAAGGAGCATACCTGCCCGCTGTGCAACGGCACCGGCTTTCCCAAATCCATCCAGACCGCTCACCCCGGCCGTAAAATCTATCCGATCAAATGCGAGGTCTGCCAAGGCAAGGGAAAGATCACAGACATCGAGTGAAGTGATCAATGCCTCTATCTGCCGATTTCAAAGGTGAGTTTGACCTATGCTCCTCTGCTACAGGTCTGGCCTATTGAAGCGCTTGCCCCTCCGCAAACGGGACTGGTAGTTCATAGGCGATCGAATGCGCCTGGAGCATCAGCTCGCCCGTGAGCCCTGCCGTCACCAGAACCTGCGGAAGCTGCACCGCCTGCTGCGATGGCTGGCTGCAGATCGAGGTGCGCGGCCACAAGGTGGGCAAAGGGCAGCCCTGCCCGTTCAGCGTCGCGCATCAGTGCGCGATCTATCCCGAACGTCCGCAGCATCCCTGCCGCGAATTCATCTGCGGCTGGCTGGTTGCATCGAGCCCGCTGCCGGATTGGATGCGCCCTGACCAATCCAGCATGATCATGCTCGCCGCCAATTTCCTCTGGCGCGACCTGCCGGTCGACGTCGCAGTGCCGGTCGGCGCGCAGCCCAAGAAGAAAGCGCTGGACTGGCTGACGCAGTTTTGCGCCGAGAACAGGCGGCTGCTGGTCTACCAGATCGGCGATGAGTGGTTCGCGTTCGGCCCGTCGATGTTCCAGACCGACATCGCCAGCCGTCTCGCCCGCGGCGAAACGCCGTGGGGCGATTGAAGCAAGCCCAAGGCAAGTCTTCAAACCCACTAGCCTTTTTGGCGCGAAGGCGGCCGCGTCCGCCGCAATGCGGCAGATCGCCGCGCGACACACTTTGCGAGGAATAGTTGCTCGCTAGCCACACTCCGTCGGGAAAGCGACCAGCATCATACCAATCTGATTGTATACGGTATCTGGCATACATTACCTTCCACTTTATCCCGGACCCATCTGAGAGTCCGCGGCGATAAAGGGGAAACCAATGAGGAAGGCCTTTCTGCTCGGCACAGGCTTCGCGGCCCTTTGCACAACTACAATTAGCCATCAGCTAAAAGCTGCAACCATAGATGACGTCGTTGCCCGCCTCGATGCGCTCGAGCGCAGCAACGCCAAGCTTGCAAAGGAAAACGCGCAGCTGCGCGAACGCGTCAATCACATCAGCGAGCCGAGGGCCGCGGCAACCGCTGTCGCGCCTGGGTCGCCCAAGGGCAACCCGGTTCTTCACGCAGCGGTCGCGCCCTCCCCCGTACCCGCACCGGAGCACACCGTCGTCAGCCTTGGCGGCGCGCCGCTCTACAGCAAGGCGCCTGGAAGCAATCCCTTCATCGACAACACCACGGTAACGCTCTACGGCCACGTCGACCTCTCCGGCGACATCTTCAATCCCGGCGTCTACGATCAGGGCACCAAGTTCGGCGTCGCCAGCAACCTGACCTATTTCGGGGTTCGCGCGCGGCACAACCTCGATCCGTATGGCTATCCCGGATGGGCGGCCATCGCGCAGTTCGAGTCGCTCGTCGAGGTCGCAGCCGTTCCGACCGAACGCGCCGCGTTTGGCACGCGCGACAGCTTCCTCGGCATGGAGAGTCCGTGGGGTACGATCAAGGCCGGCAAGGCCGACACGCCTTACAAGAAGGCGACGGCGAAGTTCGATCCGTTCTCGGCGACGCTCGGCGACTACAACTCGATCATGGGCAACACCGGCGGCGATCTCCGCGCCGAGTTCGATTGGCGCGCCGCGCATGCGATCTGGTATGAATCGCCGGTGTGGAACGGCTTCCAGGCCACCTTCATGATCTCGCCGGGCCAGAACACGGCGAAGGACAACAGCGACTTTGCCCTCGGCGATTTCAACTGCCCTGCGACCTCGTCGCGCGGCAGCGGCTCGGGCTTCCCGCTCACATCGGCGCCGGAGGGCTGCACCGACGGCTCATACGGCAACCTCTACAGCGCATCGCTGACCTACAATCAGGGTGGCTTCACCGGCGTCGCCGCTTACGAGATGCACGAGGGCACCAACCGAACCGGCGACGAGGCCGTGACACCGCTGAGCAACGGCGGCGTGCTCACGGTGCCTACGGGAGCGGTCGGCATCGCCAACGAGTGGGCCGCAAAGGTCGGCGCGGGCTACAAGTTCAACGACATGATCGGCAGCCTGCAGCTCTACGGCATCTATGAGATCATGCGCCGCGAGAACACGGTCGCCGCCTTCAACGAGCGATCGCGCGACGGCTACTTCCTGAGCGCGACCCAGTCCGTCGACAAATGGGACCTCAGTGCGTCCTGGGCTCACGCCAATGCCTCGCCGGGCTCGCCGGGCACGGGCGTCATCAACGCCTACCCCACCCCAGGGGTCGCGGTCTCCGCTCCGGCCGGTGCCGCCGACTTCGCGCTTAACACCGTCGACTCCAGTGCCGACCAGTACGCGCTGGGCGTGAAGTATCACTTCAGCCCGTTCGTGAGCTGGTACATGGTGGGCAGCTATCTGCGCAACGGCCCCGGCGCGCATTACTGTCTGGGTGTCAGCGGACACGGCTACGGTGTCTGCGGGCGCGATGCCAACAACAATGTCGTTGCCGGCAACAAGGCCGAAGCCGTCACGACAGGAATGACGTTCGACTTCTGATCAGAAGCAAGAAGACAGCGGGGAGCCCATCGCGGCTCCCCGTTTTTTATCCGCCCTACTCCGCCGCCTGGCGCACGTGGCGCGCGGTCGGCGTGCGCATCGTCACGAGCTCCTCCGCCGCGGTCGGATGCAACGCGATGGTCGCGTCGAAATCGGCCTTGGTCGCTTTCATCTTCACGGCGATCGCGACGGCTTGCGTCACCTCGGCGGCGCAATCGCCGACGATGTGACAGCCGAGCACGCGATCGGTCGAACCGTCGACCACGAGCTTCATCAGCACGCGGGTGTCGCGGCCCGACATCGTCGCCTTGATCGGGCGGAACGTCGTCTTGTAGATGTCGACGTGACTGAACTGCGCGCGCGCCTCGGTTTCGGTCAGACCGACCGTGCCGACCTCCGGCTGCGAGAACACCGCAGTCGGGATGTTGGAATGATCGACCTGCACCTCGCGCTTGCCGAACACGGTGTCGGCGAAGGCATGGCCCTCCCGGATCGCGACCGGCGTCAGGTTGAAGCGATGGGTGACGTCGCCGATCGCATAGATGCTGTCGACCGAGCTCCTGGAGAAATGATCGACCGCGATGCCACCGTTCTTCGGGTTGATGGCGACACCAGCGTTCTCGAGGCCAAGATTGGCCACGTTGGGATGGCGGCCGATCGCGAACATCACCTGATCGGACGCGAGGCTCGAGCCGTTCGACAGATGCGTGGTGAATTCCTCTCCGTGACGATCGACCTTCGTCACCGTGCAGCCGGTGAGAATGGTGATGCCCTGCTTTTCCATTTCGCTGCGGACATGGGCACGCACGTCTTCGTCGAAGCCGCGCAGGATGTTGTCGCCGCGATAGATCACCGTGACGTCGGAGCCGAAGCCGGCAAAAATGCCGGCGAATTCCAGCGCGATGTAGCCGCCGCCCTGGATCACGATCCGCTTCGGCAGCTTCTTGAGGTGAAACGCCTCGTTGGACGAGATCACATGCTCGATGCCGGGAATCGAGGCGCCATGATTGGGCGCACCGCCGGTGGCGATCAGAATGTATTTCGCGGTGATCTTCTTGTCGTCCGCGAGCAGGCGGACGGTGTGCTTGTCCTCGATCACGGCGCGGCTCTTGACGATTTGCGCGCCCGACTTCTCGACATTGGTCGTGTAGGCCGCTTCCAGCCGCGCGATCTCCTTGTCCTTGTTGGCGATCAGCGTCGGCCAGTCGAAGCTCGCGGGCGGAACGGTCCAGCCGAAGCCGGCGGCATCTTCCAGTTCGTGACGAAAATGCGAGCCGATCACGAACAGCTTCTTCGGCACGCAGCCGCGGATCACGCAGGTGCCACCCATGCGGTACTCTTCCGCGATCATGACGCGCGCGCCGTACCCGGCCGCGATGCGGGCGGCACGCACGCCGCCCGAACCGCCACCGATGACAAAGAGGTCGACGTCGAATTCAGCCATTATCCACCCCGACCTCTTCAACCCAAACCGCGACGCGCGTTTGGGGCTTCCTGATCAGCTATCCTCTCAGATAGGTGCTGTCAGATATCCTTGCCACGCTTTTTCATCTCGGCACGGAAGGCGCTGGCGACGACCTCCGAGAAGTGCTGCGCCCACTCGTTCATGACCTGCATGCTGAGGTTGATGGCCTTGGGTTCGGCGGTGAGCAGCTTCTGGCCGAGCGGCGACTTGTAGAAGGTGACGAGATCCTTGAGCTCCTGCTCGGTGAACATGCCGGCATAGACCCCCACCATGCCGTCGCCGATCTCCTGCTCGCGGCCGGCCAGCTGCTTGGCGATAACAGGAGCGAGCTCGTTGAGATCCTTCTGGTAGTTCAGGTTCTGTCCGATCAGCGTGGCCTTGACCTTTTCGACCATGCCGGGCACGGCGCCGGCGTACATCGCGCTGGCGTTCTTCAGCGTCAAAATCTCTTTTGCCGCGGCAATGGCCCCCGGGGTCAGCGGCGGCTGCGCCGCCTGCTGTTGCGCGGTCGCGGGCACGGCCCCCAGCGCCAGCGCGAAGGCGAGGCACACGATCATCAAAACGCTCTTCATTCCTAGTCTCCTTTTGGCGGCTTATCGCCGTTCAATCACGCGGATTCCCTCGCCACCCGCCAAAACAGCCGAGCTGGCCAAGCCGATGAACAACCCATGCTCGACCACGCCGGGGATCGCGCTCAGCGCCTTGGCGAGGCTCGCCGGATCGGCAATACGTCCGAGCTGGGCATCGACGATCCAGTGGCCGCCATCGGTGACGAAAACGTGGCCATCTTTGGCCCTGCGGACCGCCATTTGCCCGGAAACGCCGCATTCCGCAAATGCCTTCTCGATGCCGCGGCGGGTGGCCCCGAGGCCAAACGGGATCACCTCGACCGGCAGCGGAAAGCGACCGAGCGTCGGCACCCATTTGGTGTCGTCGGCAATCACGATCATGCGATCCGACGCGGCCGCCACGATCTTCTCGCGCAGCAATGCCCCGCCGCCGCCCTTGATCAGATTAAGCTCTGGATCGATCTCGTCGGCGCCGTCGACGGTGATATCGAGATGGTCGATCTCGTCAAGCGTGGTCAACGGCACACCACAGCGCTCCGCATCCGCCCGGGTCGCTTCCGAGGTCGGCACGCCGATCACATTGAGCCCGGCGGCAACGCGCTCTCCCAGCAGCTCGACGAAATGCTTGGCGGTCGAGCCGGTCCCGAGCCCAAGCTGCATCCCGTCACGCACCTCCTCCAGCGCGCGCGCCGCAGCCTGCCGCTTCAACTGGTCCATATTCACGTTTGCGCCTGCCTCTCAAAGTCAGGTGTGCCGCGGATAGAGTCGCTTGCGGCGGCCTATGTAGCCTCGTTTTCCCCGGGAGAACAGGGCCCGGAAATAGGCCTATAAGCTGATCTTATGGCCCTGCCCCTTGCGTCGGCCCGGGCGGATCGATAGCGCTTTTTGCATGACCTCCAAAGACAAGACCGGCCCCTACACCCTCGTCTTCGATCTCGACGGCACGCTCGTGGATACGGCGCCGGACCTGATCACGGCACTGAACTACGTGCTCGACCGCGAAGGCCTGCCGCCGGTGCCGATGGCCTCGGCCCGTAACATGATCGGCGCCGGCGCCCGGAAGCTGATCGAGCGGGGCCTGGAGGCCGAGGGGCGGATGGTCACGCCTGCCGACATGGACCGGATGACGGCCGATTTCATCGCCTATTACGGCGACCATATTGCCGTCGAATCCCGCCCCTTCGAGGGGCTGCTTGACGCGCTCGACCTGTTCGCCGCGCAGGGCCATCGGCTGGCAGTCTGCACCAACAAGCTGGAATGGCTGTCGAAGCGGCTTTTGGACCAGCTCGACCTGAGCCGCCGCTTCGCGGCAATCTGCGGTGCGGATACGTTCGGCGTTCAGAAGCCAGATCCGACCATTTTTCGCGAGACCGTGGCGCGGGCGGGCGGCGAGGTCAAAGCCAGCATCATGGTAGGGGATGCCGGAACCGACGTCGGCGTGGCCCGGCGCGCCGGTGTGCCCGTCATCGGGGTCAGCTTCGGCTATACGGACGTGCCCATCGTCGACCTCAAGCCGGACCGGCTGATCCATCACATGCGTGACCTGCCGGCCGCCGCCCACAGCCTGATGACCGCCTAGCGCCCGGCAAGGACCTGAGACAGCTCGACTATCCCAGGGAATCCCGCATTAACCATCTATTAACTATGCATTGTCCGCCGGTTGCTTGCCCGGAACGACGCTCCTAAGGTCCGCGCGGGGTTATGTGGCGGTTCGTCGCAGAAGAAGTGGATGGTCATGCGTCGTGTCATCGCGATTGCGTTAGCGGGAGCGAGCCTAGGTGGCTGCTCCTCAATGTCTTGGGACATGTTCAAATCGGCGCCGCCGACTCTCCAGGTCCGGCTCGAATCCAATCCCCCGGGGGCCGATGCGACGACCTCGCTGGGTGGGGGCTGCAAGACCCCCTGCTCCGTCTCGATTCCGGCCCCTGACGCGCCATTCACGGTCACCTTCGCGCTGCCCAAATATCAGCCGACCACCGTGCCGGTGAACGTGATCAAGAATCCCGGCGATCTCACCACGTCGGCTACGGTCTCCACCGACCCGAACCCGGTCTTCGCGGAACTTCCCCCGGCAGTGCCGCCGAAGCCCGTGAGGAAGAAGCCGCACCGGCCGAAGAAGCCGAAGCCGGCCGCAGCCGCGCCCGCCGCGGCGCCCGCCGATGCTGCACCGCCCGCAGCCGGTTCGGCGTTCCCCGATCCGAACGCGGGCAAGCGCTGATCTTCCGTGCACTGCACGATTGTCCTCGTGGCATACCATGCTTAGATTGGCCGCAGAGCACCGCTGAAGCAAAGGTGCGCCCGTCGCCGTAAGTGACAAGGCATTTGGCAAGGCATTTGGTATGAACGGACCTGTCGCGACCCCAAGCGCTGCGCTGTCGAGCGCGATGACCGATCCGTTCGGTCGCACCATCTCTTATCTGCGCGTCTCCGTCACCGATCGCTGCGACCTGCGCTGCTTCTATTGCATGTCGGAAGACATGACGTTCCTGCCCAAGGCGGACCTGCTGACGCTGGAGGAACTCGACCGGCTCTGCTCCGCCTTCATCGCCAAGGGCGTGAAGAAGCTGCGGCTCACCGGCGGCGAGCCGCTGGTCCGTCGCAACGTGATGACACTGGTGCGCTCGCTGTCGCGCCATCTGGCGAGCGGTGCGCTCGGCGAGCTCACGCTGACCACCAACGGCACGCAACTGGCAAAACATGCGCAGGAGCTTGCCGATTGCGGCGTCCGCCGCATCAACGTCTCGCTCGATACGCTCGATCCCAAGAAATTTCGTGAGATCACGCGCTGGGGCGAGATCGACAAGGTGCTGGAAGGCATCGAAGCGGCGCGCGCTGCAGGACTTGCCGTGAAGATCAACGCGGTCGCGCTGAAGAATCTCAACGAGGACGAGCTCCCCGAGCTGATGCGCTGGGCCCATGGCAAGAACATGGGCCTCACCCTGATCGAGGTGATGCCGATGGGAGAGATCGGCGCGGGCCGCATCGACCAATATCTGCCGCTCTCGCTGGTGCGCGCACGGCTCGCCCAGCAATTCACGCTGGCGGATCTGGCCGAGAGCACCGGCGGGCCGGCGCGCTATGTCAGCGTTGCCGAGACCGGCGGCAAGCTCGGCTTCATCACGCCGATGACCCACAATTTCTGCGAATCCTGCAACCGGGTGCGCATCACCTGCACCGGCACGCTGCACACCTGCCTCGGCCACGAGGACGCGTCCGATTTGCGCAAACCTCTGCGTGCATCCAGCGACGACACCCTGCTTGCAGCCAGCATCGACCGCGCCATCGGGCTGAAGCCCAAGGGCCACGATTTCATCATCGACCGCCGCCACGACCGCCCCAGCGTCTCCAGGCATATGAGCGTCACCGGCGGCTGAGGATTCGCCGCCTGCCGGCTCGCTTAACCTTTTGACCGGTCGTCAATTTGTCCATTTTCCGATTGACGGCGCACAAGCCCGCTGATTTGGTGCGACCGCCTTTGCTTGCCCGGCAGCCATAAGCCGGCCCGCCCCTTTGGCGGTCGCGGTCAAGACAGCAAGGCACGAGGGGAGGACTGACGCCGCAATCGCTTTCGGACTGCGATCCGTGGGGTCGCGTGCTTTTCGCACGCCGGCCGGGCGTTGCGTGCTGAAGCCTCCCGTGAAGTGTTGGGCCGCGACGGAGAGAAGGTAAAATGCGTCCATTGCTGGCGATGAGCAACGCCATCGACGCCCTCAATGAAAAGATTGGGTACGTCTGTAACCTGCTCGTGCTCTTCGCATGCTTGGTCAGCGCGGCCAATGCCATGATCCGCTACGCGTTCAGCTACTCGTCCAACGGCTGGCTGGAGCTGCAATGGTACATGTTCGCGATCCTGGTGATGTTCGGATCGTCCTATACCTTCAAGCGCAACGAGCATGTGCGGGTCGAGATCTTCTATCTGACCCTGTCCGAACGCGGCCAACTCTGGCTCGACCTGATCGGCACGCTGTTCTTCCTGATCCCTTCCTGCCTCCTGCTCGCCTATCTGTCCTGGCCGTTCTTCATGCAGGCCTATGACGTCGGCGAAATGTCGGGCAATGCCGGCGGCCTGGTCCGCTGGCCCATCAAGTTCGTGATCCCCGCCGGCTTTGTGATGCTGGCGCTGCAGGGGGTCTCCGAAGTCATCAAGCGTATCGCGGCTCTCCAGGGCTATGTGACGATCGACGCCAAGTACGAGAGGCCGACCCAATGATTACGCTGGAGATGATGCCGCCGTTGATGTTCGGCGGCCTGGTTCTGGCGATGCTGATCGGCTTCCCCGTCGCGTTCACGCTTGCGGCAGTCGGCCTCTCCTTCGGCTTCCTCGCCATCCATCTCGGATTCTTCGACCTCAACTTCCTGCAGGCGATTCCGGGCCGCGTGTTCGGCAGCGTGCTCTCCAACGAGCTGCTACTCGCGATCCCGTTCTTCACCTTCATGGGCGCCATATTGGAGAGATGTGGCCTCGCCGAAGACATGCTGGACTCGATGGGCCAGCTGTTCGGCCCGGTGCGCGGCGGCCTCGGCTATTCCGTCATCATCGTCGGCTTCATCCTCGGCGCCATCACCGGCACGGTGGCGGCGCAGGTCATCGCCATGGCGCTGATCTCGATGCCGGTGATGATCCGCTACGGCTACAACATGCGCTACATCACCGGCGTGCTGGCTGCCTCCGGCACCATCACGCAACTTGTGCCGCCGTCACTGGTGCTGATCGTGCTCGCCGACCAGCTCGGCAAATCGGTCGGCGACATGTATCTCGGCGCCTGGGGCCCTTCGGTGTTCCAGATCATGCTGTTCGCCGGCTACACCTTCATCCTCGGCCTGATCAAGCCGGGGCATGTGCCGCCGGTGCCGAAGGAGGCGCGCACGCTGACCGGCTGGGCGCTGTGGAAGAAATGCCTGATGGGCATCATCCCCTCGGCCGTGCTGATCTTCGTCGTGCTCGGCACCATGATGATGGGCTTGGCCACGCCGACCGAGGCCGGCGCCATGGGCGCGGTCGGTGCCATCGTGCTCGCCGCGATCCACCACAAGGATTTCACCTCGACCGACCGCAAGGTGCTGATCATCGGCGTGATCGCCGCCGGCATCGGCACCATCATCGCGATGCTGTTCACCGAGAACATGATCTTCAAGATCGCCTTCGCCGTGACCTATCTCGCGGTCGCCTGGATCTGCATCCAGGCCGCCCGCATCCCCGAGCTGCGCGACCTGATCAAGCAGGGCTATGAGTCCACCATGCGCCTCACCTGCATGGTCACCTTCATCCTGATCGGTTCGACCTGCTTCTCGGTGGTGTTCCTCGGCGTCTCCGGCGGCGTCTGGCTGGAACACCTCCTGACTTCGCTGCCAGGCGGCGTCTGGGGCTTCCTGATCTTCATCAACCTCTTCATCTTCTTCCTGGCGTTCTTCCTCGACTTCTTCGAGATCGCCTTCATCATCCTGCCGATGATCGCGCCGATTGCGCAGAAGATCCTGGGGCCCGTCGTCGGCGACGGACCGGCGCTGATCTGGTTCGGCGTCATGCTCTGCGTCAACATGCAGACCTCGTTCCTGCATCCGCCGTTCGGCTTCGCGCTGTTCTACCTGCGCGGCGTTGCACCGAAGGAAGTGAAGAGCTCGGACATCTATTGGGGCGCGATGCCCTGGATCGGCCTGCAGATGATCATGGTGCTGATCGTGATCGCCTTCCCGATCACGGTGACGGGCCTCCTGGACAAGCCGGTCAGCGTCGACCTCGACAAGGTCAAGATCGAGGTGCCGCAGATCGACCTGCCACCGCTGGATCTCGGCCCGCCGCAGAAGTAGCGGACACATCGCTCACCGTCATGCTCCGCCAACGCGGAGCATGACGCGCGTGACACGTGCAGCAAACACGGGCATACCGGACGTTCCTTCCACTTCCGGGAATGCCGCGCATGTTCCGATCGTACCCTGCTCCCCTCGCCGGTTCGTTGGTTGCCTCTCTCTGGCTCGCCTGTGCCGCGGGCCTGGCGCATGCGGAACCGATGGCCGACATCCAGGCGCTGGCGCAGAAGGAGCAGCAGCCGCTGCTCGACACGCTGCGCGATCTCGTCAACATCGAAACCGGCAGCAGGGACATCGAGGGCCTGAACGTGATCGCAGGCCGCGTCGCCGATCAGCTCAAGCAGCTCGGCGGCGAGGTGGAGATCCTGCAACCCACCGACATCTATCGGCTCGACGACACGCCCGAGAAGATCGGCCCTGCCGTGCACGCCATCTTCAAGGGCACCGGCACCAAAAAGATCATGCTGATCGCCCACATGGACACGGTGTATCTGAAGGGCATGCTGAAGGACCAGCCGTTCCGCATCGACGGCGACAAAGCCTATGGCCTCGGCATCGCCGACGACAAGCAGGGCGTCGCGCTCATTCTCCACACCGTCGCGATGCTGCAGAAGCTGAACTTCAAGGATTACGGCACGCTCACGGTGCTCACCAACAGCGACGAGGAAATTTCCTCACCCGGCTGGCGCAGCACCATCACCAAATTCGCCGCCGATCAGGACGTGGTGTTCTCGTTCGAAGGCGGCGGCACCGATGGCGCGGTGCGGCTTGCCACCAGCGGCATCGGCTCGGCCTATCTGACCGTAACAGGCAAGTCGTCGCATGCCGGCGCCAGGCCCGAGGGCGGCATCAACGCGCTGTACGAGCTCTCGCACCAGGTGCTGCAGATGAAGGACCTGTCCAGGCCCGAGCAGGGCCTGAAGCTGAACTGGACCGTCTCAAAGGCCGGCACCAATCGCAACGTGATCCCGGCCGAAGCCACGGCGCAGGCCGATGCACGCGCGCTCAAGGTCTCCGATTTCGACGAGCTGGAAAAGATTCTCCAGGAAAAGATCAAGAATCGCCTGCTGCCGGACTCAAAGGTTGCGCTGAAATTCGAAGTGCGCCGCCCGCCGCTCGAGGCCAACGACGCCTCGCGTCGCGTGGCGGCCTACGGCAAGACGATCTATCAGGAGCTCGGACTATCCATGAACGTTGCCGAGAAGGCGACGGGCGGCGGCACCGACGCCGCCTTTGCCGCACTCAAGACCAAGGGCGCCGTGGTCGAAGGCATGGGCCTGTCAGGCTTCGGCGCGCATTCCAATGACGCCGAATATGTGAGGCTCGACAGCATCGGGCCGCGCCTCTATTTGACCACGCGAATGATCATGGATCTGTCGACAGGGAAGCTGAAATAGCGGTCAGCTTCGGCCAAGGGCGGAGGCATCCTTCTCCGCCAGGCGGAACCGCAGCGTGAACTCGGCACCACCGCCGGGGAGATTGTCCACCGCAACTGTTGCGGCGTGATCGTCGGCAACGCCGCGCACGATCGAAAGGCCGAGGCCCGCACCGTCGCTGCGCTGGCGATCCCTGCGCCAGAAGCGCTGGAAGATCAGCTCACGCTCCTCTTCGGTCACGCCGGGGCCGCAATCGCGCACGCGCACCGAACCGTCGTCGCCCACCTCGACGTCGACGGACGTCTCCTTCGCGGTGAACTTGATGGCGTTTTCGGCGAGGTTGAAGACCGCGCGCTGAAGCATCTCGGAATTGCCGTGGATGAACACGGGCGCCTCGGCGCCTTTGAGCGCGATGTCCTTGTGCTGCGCAATCGCCAGGGGCGCGATCGCACCGACCACCTCGGCGCAGACGGCGCGCAAGTCGGCGGTCTCGCCGGGATCGAGCACCAGCGTGTCGAGCTCGGCGATCTCCAGGAGCTGGGCGACGATCCGGCTCATGCCTTCGATATCGTCATGCAGGAGTTGCCTGACCGCACTGTTGCCGAGCGTCTCGATCCGCGTGCGCAGGATCGCGAGCGGCGTGCGCAGCTGATGGGCTGCGTCGGCCGTGAACCGGCGCTGCACGCGAAAGCCGTCCTCGAGGCGGTCGAGCGCCTGGTTGACGGCGGTGACGAGCGGCATGATCTCGCGCGGAATCTGCTCCGTCGGCAGACGGACGTCCGTGCGTGACGGGCCGATATTGCTGGCCTCTTCCGAGGCCTTCCAGAGCGGCGCGACCGCGCGGCGGAAGATGAAGATGTCGATGGCGAGCAGGATCAGAAGAATGGGAATGGTGATCCACCCGACCCGGCGGAAGAAGTTGGACACGATGTCGTCGGTGATGACGTCGCGATGGGACAGGTCTTCCCCGACCCTGATGTGGAAGGTGGAGCTGTCGATCGTCTGCGTCACTTCGGCACCCGAGATCGTGTCCGACCTCGCATCACCGGTCTTCTTGTGCGAGGAGAACAGCAGGTGGCCGTCGTCATCGCGGATATCGTACTGATAGCGGCCATAGGCTTCCGAATAGAGGCCTCGCAGACTCTCCGGCAGATTGAACGTCACCTTGCCGTCGGGCCGGACAACGATGCGTTCGGCGAGCGTCTCGGCCTGGGTCCGCATCGCCGCTCGATGCAACTGGTCGATCTCGGAGTTCAGCAGCCAGAACAGGACCAGCGGCAGGAAGATCGCCACCACCGCGACCGCGATGATGTGCAAGAACACGATGCGCGAGATCAGCGATTTGAACGACGGCGCCCGGATTTTGGATCCGGTCAGGGACCTGATCTGGAATCCGAGCCGGGCCACGTTATTTCTCCTCGGCCATCATGTAGCCGACGCCACGAATGGTGTGGATCACGACTTTGGCGCCATGTTCGGTGAGCTGCTTGCGCAGCCGGGAGACATAGACCTCCACCGCGTTGGAGGCGACCTCGCCCTCGATCCCGAAGATGTGATCTTCGACGTTCTTCTTCGGCACCACCCGCCCCTGCCGGCGCAGCAGTATCTCCAGCACGGAGGTCTCGCGCGAGGAGATGATCCGCGGCTTGTCGTCGACGAAGATCTGGCGGCTCTCGGTGTCGTAGACGAGATTGGCAAGCCGCAATGAACGGCCGAGCAATTGCCCCGGACGGCGCAAGATCGCCTCCAGCCGCGCCACCAGCTCCTCCATCGCGAACGGCTTTGCCAGATAGTCGTCGGCGCCGCTGCGCAGGCCGTTGACGCGGTCCTGCAAGCCGCCGCGCGCGGTCAGCACCAGCACCGGCAGCGGCTCCATCTGCCGTCGCAGCTCGCGCAGCACCGACAGGCCGTCGCCGTCGGGCAGGCCGAGGTCCAGGATCATCGCGGCATAGCTGACATTGTGCACCGCCTCGCGAGCCTCCTCGGCACTACCGACGATATCGCTCTCATAGCCGGCCGCTGCCAGCCCGTTGGCAACGAGCCGCGACAACTCGGCGTTGTCCTCGACGATCAGAAGGCGCATGCAGTGAATCCAAACTTCCGGCATTTCCGACCGCGCGTACGCGGCGATTGCCGATCTCTTCCACCAATCGGCAGATTGGGCCAGCGAAAAATGGCGCTCGCGAGGTGGACGCGCTCCTGCCGACCCGTGCTCGGCCAGATCACCCTGGTTTGGCCGGCGCAGTACACTACGCCAGTCTGGCGGGAATGTGTGTTGGCGGATCCGCCTGCCGCTGCCATGAAGGGAAGCAAGGCCAAGTTGCCGTCACGGTGATGCGGTCGTGGCGGACCAAGCGCGGGAGCAGCACATGTCTATTCTGAAGTTCGCGCTCGCATCCGTTTTTTGTCTGATCGCCACCCTGGCCCATGCCGCCGGCTTTCGCCTCATCGAGGTTCCGGCCGTATCAGGCTTTCCG
This sequence comes from Bradyrhizobium sp. CCBAU 11434, assembly GCF_028128895.1. Lineage (NCBI taxonomy): Bacteria > Pseudomonadati > Pseudomonadota > Alphaproteobacteria > Hyphomicrobiales > Nitrobacteraceae > Bradyrhizobium > Bradyrhizobium sp. CCBAU 11434. The sequence continues at coordinate 564,866 of NZ_LBJX01000011.1, read as the reverse complement.
GCGATCCAGGCGGCCGTGTGGTCGCCCTGTCGCGAGCCTGTCGGCGAGGTCAAGCTTCGCACGTTGACGTTGCCTGCGACGGAGAACTGCGCGATCTCAGGCGACAAGCTACCTCTGATCGTGATTTCGCATGGCTATGGCGGAGGCTTCACCGGCCACCATGATACGGCCGAGACGCTTGCTGACGGCGGCTTCGTCGTTGTCGCGCTCAGCCATCCCGTCGATACCGGTGGCGGCGACATGAGCCGTGCCGACACGCTCGCCGCATTCACCGAGCGCCCCGCCGACATCAAGCGCGTGATCGACTACATGCTGACCGCATGGCCTGATCATGCAAAGCTTGCACCCGAACATATCGGCTTCTTCGGCTTTTCACGCGGCGGCTACACCGGCCTGGTCGCCGCGGGCGGCAATCCCGATCTGCGCAAGATGACCGCCTTCTGCCCGGAGAGTTCGCCCAAACCGGATTGTGCACAACTGCGACGCAACGAGATCCCGTCGCTGGCCTTCACTCACGATCCGCGCATCAAGGCGCTCGTCATTGCCGACCCGGCGTTCGGCCCGCTGTTCGACCCTGACGGCCTGAAAGAGGTGAACATCCCGGTGCAGCTCTGGGCCTCTGCACTGAGCGGAGAGGACCGGACCGGCGGCGAAGTCACGCCGGACTATGTGTCAACGATCATGCGCGATCTTCCGGCCAGGCCCGACTATCATCTGGTGCAAAATGCCGGTCATTTCGTCTTCCTTCCGGCCTGCACGGAGGATCTGGCGAAGAGGCGCCCCAACATCTGCACCGACAGGCCGGGATTTGATCGCGTCGCGTTTCATGCGCAGCTCAACGCCGCCGCATTGGCGTTCTTCCGGGCGCACCTGAAGGACTGACGTGTAGCGCAGCCGCTTATGCGAGATTGCCTGACACGCCATCCCACACAGCTCGAGCGTTCACCACCAATAACCACCTCCCCGGCGCTCTTACGAAGCGCGTGGGCGCGACGTGTCTTCGCTCCAGAAGGGATTGCGCTCAGAGGTTGGCCTCTCGCGTGGGTGCCCTCGAGCAAAAGCCCCGGAGCGTTTGCTCCGGGGCTTTCCCTCACGCGGGACGCCGCGCTCAGCTCTGCGAGTGTCGCGCCATGAAGATGTCGTAGCCGACTTCGGCGACCTGGAACCAGGCATAGCTGTCGTTGGAGAATTTGGTGAGGGACTCGTAGACCTTCTTGAAGTTGGGATTAGTCGCCGAGACCTCGTCGTGCAGCTCTTTCGCCGCCTTGTAGCAGGCGTCCATGATCGGCGGCGAGAAGGCATGCAGCTTGGTGCCGTTGGCGAGCAGCTTCTTCAACGCCAGCGGATTGGCCTGATCGTAGCGCGCCATCATGTAGTTGTTGGAGTAATGGCCTGCCTGCGTGAGTACGCTCTGGTAATATTTCGGCAGCGCGTTCCATTTGTCGAGATTGACGAAAGCGAGCAGCATCGGACCGCCTTCCCACCAGCCGGGATAGTAATAGTGCGGCGCGATCTTGTAGAAGCCGAGCTTCTCGTCGTCATAGGGGCCGACCCATTCGGCGCCATCGATAGTGCCCTTCTCGAGCGCCGGATAGATGTCACCACCGGCAAGCTGTTGCGGTACGACGCCAAGCTTCAGCAGCACGCGGCCGGCGAAGCCGCCGATGCGAAATTTCAGGCCCTGGAGATCGTCGACGGTGTTGACCTCCTTCCTGAACCAGCCGCCCATCTGGCAGCCGGTATTGCCGGCGAGCAGCGAGGTGACGTTGTAGCTCTTGTAGAAGTCGTTGAGGATTTCCTTGCCCCCACCCAGCATGTACCAGGCCTGGTTGACGCGCATGTTCGGACCGAATGGCACCGACGAGCCGAAGGTGAAGGTCGGGTCCTTGCCGAAATAATAGTAGGACGCGGTGTGGCCGATCTCGCAGGTGGCGTTCTGCACCGCGTCGAGCACCTGGAGGCCCGGCACGATCTCGCCGGCTGCGAAAGGCTGGATCTGAAATTTGTTGTCGGTCGCCTCCGCAACCATCTTGCACATCAGCTCGGCGCCGCCGTAGAGCGTGTCGAGCGATTTCGGCCAGCTCGTCGGCATGCGCCATTTGATCTCCGGCATCGACTGCGCGATCGCGGGAGAAGCGAGCGTGGCGGCACCGGCCGCAGCAAGCCCCGTGACCTTGATAAAGTCTCGTCTCTTCATGATTTCCTGCCCTGATGTATCAGTGATTGTGGGCCTTCTTGCCGAGGCTTGAGGCCTAGAATGGCGCAAGGGCGATGCGAATGCCATCGTCATCGCACTGCGGCATGGAAAAATGGGCCCGGCCTCGCGGAGCGAGGTCGGGTCGTTGGTCTTACGACTTAAGCCGTAGACGATACGCGCTGATGCTCATCGCTTCAAAAATTTTGCGCCACAGCATAATTCGGATTAAGCGATTATGGATTCACGGCTGTGTTTTGCCCGAATTATCAACCGCCTGCGCGCCGTCCTACCATCTTGCTAAATTTCTTCCGCGCGGAGCGGCACAATTGTCCCGGCGGGATGAGTTCTTCCGGGCCAATGGCCCCAAACGACTTTCGCGTCGAAATCCCTGCCGCGACAGCGAACGTTTATTACGTCACCCACCACGGGCGCGACATCCAAAGAATAGTTCTCGTCGGGACCAAGCTCCCTCTCAGTCACAATCTCTCCCGACTTGAGGCGAATTCGTTTGACCCAGTATCGCACGCGCTGATCCTCTCGCCTCGCCTATCGGATAGCCGCCGCGTCGCCAATTTCGGATTATACGATTATTGCATTTTGCTCCTGTTTTGCCCGACGAGTCAAACGGCTTCCGCGAATGCTGAGCGGTTGGCACGCCCTCCCCCAATTTCTACTGTGCATGGGGTTGTTTTCGGATTTCGCGTGCGCCTGCCCCTCACCCACGAAAAAGCCCGGCCTCGCGAACGAGGCCGGGCCATTCCGTCTGACAGCTTGAGCCGACGATCAGCCGCGGGTGCGCGAGCGGATCATGAAGCTGTCGTAGGTGTACTCGGCGACCTGCCACCACAGATATTCGTCGGAGCGATAGGCCTGCATGGCGTCGATCGACTTCTTGAAGTCGGCGTTCTTGGCCGACAGCTCGGCCCACAGCTCGTTGGTCGCCTTCAGGCAGGCTTCCAGCACTTCGTTGGTGAAGGGACGGAGCTGCGTGCCGCCGGCGACCAGACGCTTCAGCGCCGACGGGTTCTGCATGTCGTAGCGCGCGGCCATCCAGCTGTTGGCGTTGGCCATCGCGTTGGTGAGGATCGCCTGGTAGTTCTTCGGCAGCGAATTCCACTTGTCGAGGTTGGTGAAGGCGTGGACCATCGGACCGCCTTCCCAGAAACCCGGGTAGTAGTAGTACTTCGCGACCTTGGCGAAGCCGAGCTTCTCGTCATCGTACGGGCCGACCCACTCGGCCGCGTCGATGGTGCCCTTCTCGAGCGCCGGATAGATGTCGCCGCCGGCGAGCTGCTGCGGCACCACGCCGACCTTCTGAAGCACCTGGCCGGCGATGCCGCCGATGCGGAATTTCAGGCCGGAGAGATCCGCAACGGTCTTGATCTCCTTGCGGAACCAACCGCCCATCTGGGTGCCGGTGTTGCCGCAGGCAAAGCCGATCACGTTCGACTTCTTGAAGAACTCATTGCCGAGTTGCTCGCCGCCGCCCTGGTACCACCAGGAGTTCTGCTGGCGCGCGTTGAGGCCGAACGGCACCGAGGCGTAGATTGCCCAGGTCGGGTCCTTGCCGACGTAGTAGTAGGACACGGTGTGGCACATCTCGACCGTGCCGTTCGAGGTCGCATCGAGCGCCTGCAGGCCGGGAACGATTTCGCCGGCCGCGAACACCTGGATCTGGAACTTGTTGTCGGTCATCTCGGCGACGTACTTCGCCACCTGCTCGCCACCGCCATAGATGGTGTCGAGCGATTTCGGGAAGCTCGACGTCATGCGCCACTTGATCTCGGGCGAGGACTGCGCAATCGCCGGCGAGGCTACCGCGGCTGATGCCGCCGCGCCTGCTGCCGACACTTTCAGAAAATCACGACGCTTCATCTTCAGGTCTCTCCTTGCTGGGGCGTGTCCCCGAACTTCCTCTTTGTCGCCGCTCATTCCGGCGAGGCGATCTCAATCCGCGTCGAACCGAAGGGGCTTTGTGCCGTGGCGTTTAACACGGAAGCCCTTGCCACGGAACGCGACATTGGCATGACAGGGGGCGACGAAAGTCGCATGTCCCCAGATGATCGGCGTCAGGCTGCGGAAACCGCGCCCTTGAGCTGGTCCCGGACCTGTCCCGCAATGGCGCGATAGATCGCCGCATGCGGGCCATCGGGTTCGCTGTCCACGACGGGATTGCCGGCGTCGGATGTGGCGCGAATCGCCATGTGCAGCGGGATCTCGCCCAGGAACGGTACCCCGAGCTTCTCGGCCTCGTGGCGCGCGCCGCCGTGGCCGAAGATGTCGGATTTCGTGCCGCAATGCGGGCACTGGAAGTAGCTCATGTTCTCGACGATGCCGAGCACGGGCACGTTGACCTTCCTGAACATTGCGAGCCCCCGCCGCGCGTCGATCAGCGACAGGTCCTGCGGAGTCGAGACAATCACGGCGCCCTTCAGCGGCACGTTCTGCGCCAGCGTGAGCTGCGCATCGCCCGTGCCCGGCGGCATGTCGACGACGAGTACGTCAAGCGTGCCCCATGCGACGTCGCGCAGCATCTGCGTCACCGCCGACATCACCATCGGGCCGCGCCAGATCATCGCGGTCTCTTCCTCGACCAGGAAGCCGATCGACATGATGGCGAGGCCGAAGCGCCGGAGCGGAATCATCTTGCGCTCGCCGTCGAGCTCCGGCTTCTCGTGCAGCCCGGTCAGCCGCGGCACAGAAGGACCGTAAATGTCGGCATCGAGCAGCCCGACCTTGAGACCGAGGTCGCGCAGGCCCAGCGCCAGGTTGAGCGCGGTGGTCGACTTGCCGACGCCGCCCTTGCCGGAGGCGACCGCGATCACGGCAGCGACGCCCGGAATCTCGGACTGCCGCGCCATCGGCGATTGGGCGCCGCCCTGTGGCGGCGGCTTGTGGGCGTGGACCGGCTGCACGCCTGGTGTGCCACGGCTCGGCTGCGGGGGCGGTGGAGGCGTGCTGCCGGGCTTGCGCTCGGCGGTCAGGGCGACCATCACTGTGGTGACGCCGGGAATGGCCCGCACGGCGGCCTCGGCCTCGGCCCGGACCGATTCCCAGGCCCGCGCTTCGGCGGCATCGACGTTGATCGAGAAGAGCACCTTGCCGTCGGAGGCGCTGATCGCGCTCAGCACATTGGCATTGGTGAGCGCGACCCCGCGGGGCGACTTGATCTTGGCGAGGCTGTCGAGGACCTGTTGCTGCGTCACGCTCAAAGCGCATCTCCTAGAGGGAGCATGATCCGGAAAAGTGTGAAGCGGTTTTCCGACCAGATCATGCTCAAGATATCAGGATGCCCCATTAGAGCGGAAACGGCCAAAAGGCTACTGCCTGCCGATATCGTCAGCCATCTCGGCCGGGGCTGCCCCCTGCTCCTGCGCCGCTTCGTAATTGAGCTCGATCATGACCCCGTTGGGGTCGTGGACGAAGATCTGCCAGAGCTCGCCGCCTGGCACCTGACGGGAGTCAAATTTCATGCCCCTGGACGTCAGGCGCTGCTTCATGCCGTCGAAGCCCCGGCTGGCGAAGGCGACGTGGTGGACCACGCCGGAATCCGGCTTTTGCGGCTCGGAGGTCGGGGAAATATCGACGAGGTGCACCACCGGCTTGCCCTCGCTGTACATCCAGGCCCCCGGGAAGGCGAAATTCGGCCGGGCGCCTTTCTCCAGGCCCAGCACGTCCTCATAGAAGCGGACCGTCTCGGCCAGATTCCGGGTCCGGATGTTGAAATGATCGAGGACACCAACGCTCACGCCGCCCATTGTTTCGCTCCCTTGTTTTGAAGTCCTTTAGTCCCGCCATCCTAGCACAGGGGGCGGCCAAACGAAGCCGTTGCCCTCAGCCCTTAAGGGTTTATGGTGCGCCCGGCCGCCCTTGGGCGGAACCTCAAGGACCCCGGCTGGCGCCCCTCGCCCGGCTGCAACCGTAAAACTCAAGCTACGGACACACACATGGCTAAAGTCGCTTTCCTCGGTCTCGGCGTGATGGGCTTCCCCATGGCCGGACACCTCGTGAAAAAAGGGGGCCATGAGGTCACCGTCTACAACCGCACCGCCGCCAAGGCGAAGGAGTGGGCGGACAAGTTCGGCGGCAAGACGGCACCGACCCCGAAGGCTGCAGCCGAGGGCCAGGACTTCGTGATGTGCTGCGTCGGCAATGACAACGATCTGCGCGCGGTCACGATCGGCCCCGACGGTGCATTCGCCGGCATGAAGAAGGGTGCGATTTTCGTCGACCACACCACCGCCTCTGCCGAAGTCGCACGCGAGCTCGACGCGGCCGCGACCAAGGCCGGCTTCAAGTTCATTGACGCCCCCGTCTCCGGCGGCCAGGCCGGCGCCGAGAACGGCGTGCTGACGGTGATGTGCGGCGGCGCGCCGGATGACTATGCCGGCGCCGAGCCGATCATCTCCGGCGCCTATGCACGGATGTGCAAGCTGCTGGGGCCCGCCGGGAGCGGCCAGCTGACCAAGATGGTCAACCAGATCTGCATCGCCGGACTCGTACAGGGCCTCTCGGAAGGCATCCACTTCGCCAAGAAGAGCGGCCTCGACGTCGCGGCCGTGATCGAGACCATTTCCAAGGGCGCGGCGCAGTCCTGGCAGATGGAAAACCGCTACAAGACCATGAACGAGGGCAAGTACGATTTCGGCTTCGCGGTCGAATGGATGCGCAAGGACCTCTCGATCGCGCTCGCCGAAGCCCGCCGCAACGGCGCCAACCTGCCGGTCACCGCGCTGGTCGACCAGTTCTATGCTGAGGTCGAGAAGATGGGCGGCAAGCGCTGGGATACGTCGAGCCTGCTCGCGCGTCTCAATCGCTGACGACTGACGGACGATCGTCCCAAGCTGAGCGTCATCGCCACAATCCACGTTGTGGCGGTGACCTGCGGCAAACTCGCCCGAGCGTTCGTTTTCGCTTTTTGGGCCACGCGATGGCAGGTAACGTCGCAACGAGCGAAACAGGCCGGCGGGGCACCGAACTCGGCCAAATCTCAAACATTTCGGAATTGCCAGGTGGATACGTCGGCCTCAGTCGAGATCGCCAAGCACACGCTGTTGAGTTGCGGGCTGATCCTAGCGGTCGGTACCGTCATCGGACTGCTGGCGCAGAAAATCCGGATTCCGGATATCGCGCTCTTCCTGCTCGCTGGAATCGCGATGGGGCCACGCGCGCTCAAATTGATCGACATCCCCGCGGACTCGGCACTGAACCAGATCATACTGCTGTTTGGAGCAAGCTACATCCTGTTCGACGGCGGAGCGGCACTGCGGCTCGATGTCATTAAGCGGGTGTGGATCACCATCGTGACGTTGGCAACGATCGGCGTCCTGATCACGGCAACTATCACCGGACTTGCCGCGCATCTCGTGTTCGGCATTCCGCCGGTGCTGGCGCTGCTGCTGGGGGCAACGGTTGCGTCGACCGATCCGGCGACGCTCATGCCGATCTTTCGCCAGATCCGAATTCGCGATCGTATTGCGCAGACCGTGATGAGCGAGTCCGCGTTCAACGACGCCATGGCCGCGATCTTCACCTTTTCGGTGCTCGGGCTAGCAATGGGGAGCGGCGTATTTTCGCCGATCGGCGCGCTGTTCGACCTCGTCAAACAGGCCGCGATCGGAATCGCCGCCGGCGTTGCCCTCGGTTATCTGGCTGCACTACTGATCGCGCATGAGCGCTGGGCGATGCTCGCAGAGTATGCGCCGGTCGTGACGCTTGTTGCCGTGATCGCCGCCTATTTTGCCGCAAGCGGCCTGCAGGCATCGGGCTTTATGGCCGTGTTCGTTTTCGGCATCGTGCTCGGCAACAAGGAAGCCCTGGGCTTCCGAATGGAGCCGGGCGAGGCGCAGAAGCTCAACGATTTCGTGTTCACGACCGCCTTCATCATGCGCCTGTTCATTTTCACCCTGCTCGGCGCCCAGCTCGACTTTGCCCAGATGGGCCAGCACTGGAAAGGCGGAGTGGCGGTCGCGCTTGCTCTGATGTTCGTGGCACGCCCGATGACGGTGTTCCTCTGCGCCTTGCCCGACCGCCGCGCACGCTGGAACGTGCGCGAACTCATCTTCATGTGCTGGACCCGCGAGACCGGCGTCATCCCGGCCGCACTCGCCGGTCTCCTGCTCGGCACTAAAGCACCGGGCGCCGAGCTGATCGCTTCCGTAACCTTCGTGATCATCCTGATCACAATCTTGATCCAGGCGCCGACGACGGAATGGCTTGGACGCAGGCTCGGCCTCCTGGAAAAGGACTAGCAGTGATCGGCTGCGCAATCGGCGGGCACTTATGGCCCATTTATATCACTGGTTGCTACTCCATCTCGAATTTGAATGCGATTGAGAGCACCTTTCCGGCAGCCAACGAATTTCGAGATCTGTCATGGAAACCGCTGCTATCGATCCGGAACCGGCCAGCAAACGTCACTATCTCGGGCACGCGCGGAGCTGGGCCACGAGCGCAAGCCGGCCCTATTCTCCGGTGGTTTGCCTGTCATTACTCCTCGCGATCGGGCTTGCCCTCGAGATCGGCTTCTGAGCCAAGACTCTTTCTGTTGGCGCCTAAGCTTGCTCTGCTTGATTTTCCACTGCGAGCCTGCATTCTCCGCTCGGTAGCCTACCGGAGCCACGCACGCATGACCGCCGTCGCGCAGGGCGAAACCGATCTGGCAAGTGCCGACCGCCGAGTTAACCTCCCGTTAACGTAATTCTTTAGCTCCTTAAGTCACCTCTTAAGGATTTCTTGCCAGAGATAGACAATGCAGAAGGCCCGCGTCCGACGCGGGCAGGAATCGTTGTTGCTTGATGAGTAACCCCGCTGAAAAGCCTGAGGTAGTGCAGCTTCCGGCCGAACCGGTCAGCGCTCCATCAGCGAGCAGCCGACGGGCTGCGTCGCAGCGGGTCCGCGAAGCACGCGATAAGTTAACGTCGACCAGCGGAACCCGGCCGGCCTTCGACGCCGAGCTGTTGCGCCAATATGCCCAGACGCGGCTGTCGGCCTCCTATGTCGTGATGCTGCTCGTGGTCGCGACCGGTGTGCTGTTCGGACTGTGGATGCAGCCGATCCCCGCCGCCGCCTGGACCGCTGGCATGATCTGCCTGCATGCGGCGATGATCCGCAGCTGCCGCCGCTTCCTGGGTGAACCTGCCTCCCCAGCGGCAACGCGCGCCTGGCGGACGCGTTTCGTCGTGCTCGACCTGCTCTATGGCCTGTGCTGGATGGCGATCCTGATCCATCCCGTGCTCGACATGGTAACGGAAACGCTGATGATGTTCCTGATGCTGCTGGTGATCGCAGTGTCGAGCATGCTTGCCGCCAATCTGCCGATCGCAGCACTCGCCGCCACAGCGCCGGTTGCGGTCGCCATGGCGCTGAGCTTTGCAATGACCGGCTCGCTGGACAATTACATCCTGGCCGCACTCGCGCTCGCGGCCGAAGGCTATTTCGTGCTGCTGGCGCATCGTCTTCACTCATCGACCTTCGCGACGCTGGAGGCGCGGGCCGAGAAGGACGCGCTGATCGGCGAGCTCGAACAGGCCAAGGCGATCTCGGACGAGGCACGCCACCGCGCCGAATCCGCCAACGTCGCCAAATCGCGTTTCCTCGCGCAAATGAGCCACGAGCTGCGCACACCGCTGAACGCCATTCTCGGCTTCTCCGAAGTCATGAAGAGCGAGATCTTTGGCGCGCATGCGGTACCGGTCTACAAAGAATATTCCGCCGACATTCATAATTCCGGCGTGCACCTGCTCAACCTCATCAACGAGATCCTCGATCTGTCGCGGATCGAGGCCGGCCGCTACGAATTGAACGAGGAAGCGGTGTCGCTGGTCGGCATCGTCGCCGACTGCCATCATCTGATGAAACTGCGTGCCTCGAGCCGCGGTATCACCATTCACGAAGTGTTCGAGCAGGCCATGCCGCGGCTCTGGGCCGACGAGCGCGCGATCCGCCAGGTCGTGCTCAACCTGCTTTCCAACTCGATCAAGTTCACTCCGCAGGGCGGCGAGATCTGGCTCAAGGCCGGCTGGACCGCCTCGGGCGGGCAATACCTATCCGTGAAGGATTCCGGCCCAGGCATCCCCGAAGACGAGATCCCGGTCGTGCTTGCCTCGTTCGGCCAGGGCTCCAACTCGATCAAATCGGCCGAACAGGGCGCGGGCCTCGGCCTGCCCATCGCGAAGAACCTGATCGATCTGCATGGCGGCACCTTCACGCTGAAGTCGAAACTGCGCATCGGCACCGAAGTGATCGTCACCTTCCCGCCCGAGCGCGTGATGAGTGCGCTGGCGCCGCTGTCGGAGGATTCGCCGCCACTGCAGCCGGACAGTTCCGCCGTTCCCGACGAGAAGCGCCGGCCGCGCCACAGACCGATCATGAGCGCGGGCACGGGCTCGTAAAACACATGCTTGCCGACATGCCCGATATTCCTTCACTATGTCCGTATGAGCAAAGAAACGCCGTGCCTCGCCGTCTGCATGATCGATCCCAAAACCAAGCTGTGCTTCGGTTGCGGCCGGACCTTGCCGGAGATCGCACGCTGGCACGCCATGGAGAGCGTCGAACGGCTCGCGGTTATGGCGCTGTTGCCGGCGCGCATGGCGGACGCTGGCCTTGCGCCACCGGCGGGATCGCCGAGACGCGCCTGACCGGTGTCCGCGCCGTCGGAGGCGCGCGATGATCCGCCTCCTGCTCGTTCTCATCTTGCTGGCCGGCACAGCGGGCGCCGTGGTCGCCTATGGCGATCCCGACCAGATTGCACGCGCGAGTCACAAGGTCTCATACATGTTCCGTGGGCAGGCCGCCTCGCCCGCGCCAGAAGTGCAAATCCAGCGCGGCCAGGGCGGCGAGTTTGCGCTGCGCGCCAAGATCAACGGCGTGGCAACGCCAATGGTGATCGACACCGGCGCCACCTCCGTGGTGTTGACCTGGGAGACCGCAAAGGCGATCGGCCTGCCACTTGAGATGCTCGAATACGACGTCGACCTCGAAACCGCCAGCGGCCACACCAAGGCGGCCCGGCTGACGCTCGATCGTCTCGCCGTCGGCCATCTCGTCGAGAAATCGGTGCCGGCACTCGTGGTGCAGCGCGGGCAGATGAAGACGAATTTGCTCGGCATGAGCTTCCTCGATCGCCTGGAGAGCTGGGGCGTGCGCGCGGACAAGCTCATGCTGACGGGCTATCCAGAGCTGCAAGGCAGCCATCGGCGCGCGCGCACGGCGGTGGATTGAGGCCCTAGGCAGCCGCCTCTGCCTGCGCGTCAGCACTGACGCGAGCGATCGCATCGCGCAGGACGTCGACGCCAGCCCCCGGCCTGACACCTTGTTCGGCAAGATGGCGACGGAAGGCCCGCGCGCCCGGCACCGCGTGGAAGGCGCCGACGAAATGCCGGGTCATGGCGTGCAGCCGCGTGCCGCGCGCGAGCTGCGCCTCGATATAAGGCATCATCGCCTCGAACGCGTCCTGCATCGTCGCGTGCGGCGCAGCTTCGCCAAAGACATCGCTGTCGACCGAGAGCAGCCGCCACGGCTCCTGATAGGCCGCCCGGCCGAGCATCACGCCATCGACATGCGCAAGATGCGCTTTCGCCTCCTCGATACTCAGGACGCCGCCATTGATGATGACTGGCACATCCGGCATCGCATGCTTGAGCCGATAGACGCGATCATAATCGAGCGGCGGGATATCGCGGTTTTCCTTTGGCGACAGACCGTTCAGCCACGCTTTTCGCGCATGCACGATCAGCGCGTCGCAGCCGGCAGCCACGACGGCACGCGCGAGCGTATCCAGCGCGACTTCGGGATCCTGGTCATCGATGCCGATGCGGCATTTCACCGTAACGGGAATGGAGACCGCGCGCTTCATCGCGTCGACGCATCTCGCAACGAGCTCAGGCTCCGCCATCAGGCAGGCGCCGAAGCGGCCATCCTTCACGCGGTCGGATGGGCAACCGACATTGAGATTGATCTCGTCGTAGCCGAACTGTTCGCCGATCCGCGCCGCCTTCGCGAGCTCGGTTGGATCCGACCCGCCAAGCTGAAGCGCCACCGGATGCTCGCTCGCGTCAAAGCCGAGCAGCCGCTCCCGATCGCCATGAATGATGGCACCGGTCGTCAGCATCTCCGTATAAAGCAGCGCCCGTTTTGTCAGGTGACGGTGGAACACCCGGCAGTGCCGGTCCGTCCAATCCATCATGGGTGCCACAGAAAAGAGATAGTCTTTATATTCCAACGAGTTATCCTATCCTTACAATGGACTAGAGCAGGAACAAGTGCACACATGTGCACTCCAAACTAGCCGAAATTGCACACGTTTGTACCGCATTTGATCTCCCGGTGCACACGTAGCGCACACGAAATCGCGGTGGAGTGCACACGCAATGCCGACCTTTACGAAGCTGAAGTCCGGGAGCTGGCGCGTTCAGGTTAGGAGGAAGAACCAGTACGTTGCGAATACGTTTGCACTGCCTGACATCTGAACACGCGCTGCCCTGGCTTACGGGAGCTAACTGCAACTACAAAGCCATTGGATGCAGCAGCGCAAACTGTCGACAATCCTGGCATTTCGGCATCGGTGTCTTCGAAACCGCAACCGAACGGCAAGCAATGCCGCACAAAGCACGCAAAGATGCTCGGATGCCAATCGGGAGCTGAAGCATGTTCCAGTCAGTACACGCTCGAGCCTTTCGCGACCTTCTGGACAGCGGGGGCGTCGTTGAGGACCCGGAGCGGATCGCCACCTACACAATGGATCAACGTCACCTCTTCACCGGGGCGACGTTTGCCGTGCTGAGGCCGGCCACGACACAGCAAGTCGCCGACATCGTACGGCTGGCGGCGCACCTCGGTATCGGAATTGTTCCGCAGGGCGGCAACACTAGCTACTGCGGCGGCGCGACGCCGGGCGCCTCAGGGCGGCAGATCATCGTGAGCCTCGAGCGGATGGATAGGATCCGCGAAGTCGATCCCGTCTCCATGAGCATCTCTGTCGACGCCGGCGTCATCCTGAAGAACGCACAGGACGCCGCAGCGGCTGCCGGTCTTCTGTTGCCGCTCAGCCTCGGCGCGGAAGGCAGTTGCCGGATCGGAGGCAACATCGGCACGAACGCCGGCGGACTGTCGGTCGTCAGGTATGGGATGACGCGCGATCTGCTGCTCGGACTCGAGGCGGTGCTGTCGGACGGCATGGTGGTCTCCGACATGCGCAAGCTGCGGAAGAACAACACCGGCTACGATGTCAAGCAGTGCTTCATCGGAAGCGAGGGGACACTCGGCATCGTCACCGGCGCAGTGTTGCGTCTCGCGCCCTTGCCGACCCGCCGCGCGACTGCCTGGCTGAAGCTCGCGAGCGGCGCGCCGCTCGCCGAACTTCTCGCCTTGCTCCGCCGCGAATCCGCTGACCTGCTGACCACGTTCGAATTCATGGCGGCCCGAGCCATCGCGCTCGCGACCGACGCGATGACCGACCCGCCCCCCTCGGAGCGGGCTCAGCAGGCGCCGTCCTCGTCGAGCTCGCCTCTTCCTCACGCCATCTCGATCTCGACGAACTGATGGAAGCCGTTCTGGCCGAGGCGATCGAGTCCGGATGGATCGAAGACGCATTGCTGGCGCAGAGCGGATCGCAGCGTACCGCGATGTGGCGGCTCCGCGAGACCATCCCCGAGGGCGAGAAACGCCGGAATGGATCGGTCAAGCACGACATCTCGGTACCGCTTTCCTCCATTCAGCGCTTTCTGGATTTAGCCGGCGCGCAGGTGCGATCGCATGATGCCGACCTCGAGCAGTCCGTTTACGGCCATGTCGGCGACGGCAATCTGCACTACAACGTGCTCGTTCCTCCCGATGTCGACCGGCTGGAGTTCACCAAGCGGATCGAAAGCAGCCTTTCGTTGCAACTCTACGACACGGCCGCATCGCTCGGCGGCACGTTTAGCGCGGAGCACGGCGTCGGGCGGTTCAAGAAGCACCTTCTGGAGCAGTATGGCGATGTCGGGCGTATCGCGGCGATGCGCCGGATCAAGACCGCCTTTGATCCGGCTGATATCATGAACGCCGGCGCGGTCGTTCGTCCGTTGGGAGAGAAGTCTTCCCGTTGAACCATCGACCGGCGAGCTGGCGATGCTTTCGTCCGGACCCAAACGGTGCATCTTCGGCTGAAGCACCTCGATCATACAAATCGTCTCGTCCATAAAGAAAGAGCCACTCCAAAGGAGTGGCTCGAGTTGGGGAGGAAACGCTCTTGAGGGACTGCTAAATCGCGATCAGGCCTGTGCTCGCCACGGTGCGCGTCAGGCCTGACTTCCGGCTCGATCTTCAGATGGCGGCGATGTCCAGCTTCGAGCCGTCGACCAGACGCGACAGCCGGAATGGTGTGGGATCGACGCAAGGCGTGTCGTTGGCGACGAGCTCTGCGGCCAGATAGCCGAGCCCCGGGCCCAAACCGAAGCCGTGACCCGAGCAGCCCGCTGCGAGGACGAGGCCCTTCACCCCGTCCACCTGCGACACCACAGGCACTGCATCCGGCGTGCAATCGACAAAGCCGCCCCAGGCGCTGTCGATCTTGATTTCGCCGAGTTGGGGGAAGGTTTTCCGGACACTCTCCACCACTTGGCTCACCAGCCATTTCAAGGGCGGAGGATCCAGCACGCGATTCTGTTCGAAGATCCTGTTGTCATTGGTCAGCAGCGCGGGCAATGAATCCGGCCCCGAAACGAACGATTGGCCGACGCCAATCCTGACGTTCTTCAGGCGACGCAAGAACTGCGGCATGAATTCCCGGCTATACCGGATAGCCTGGGGCGTGATTTCGAGGTTCGCCTTGCCGCTGATCGCAAACGTATAGCTGCCGTCCAGCCGGCGTGTGATCGTGCAGTAAGGTGTGGAGACCGCCTCGCCTATGTTGATTGTCGGGGTGGAACGCAGCGCGGTCTGACGGATGCTCGCCTGGGCGAAACTGATCCCGAGCGGCCGAAGGAAGCGCGAGGACCAGGCGCCGGCGGCGCACAGCACCGCGCTGGTTCTGATGTAGCCCTTCTCCGTGTGCACGCCCGCTATCATGCCATTGGCCAGGTCGAGCGCCCGAGCAGCGCATCCCTGGTGGATCGTGGCGCCCAGAGTTCTGGCCCCCTCGGCGATAGCCGGCGCGGCCAGCGCAGGTTCGGCCTTGCCGTCCCGCTCCGAATAGGTCCCGCCGACCCATTTGTCGCGCGCTTCGGGGACGCGCTCGGCCACCTCCGCCCGGCTCAGGACGCGGGTGTCGACGTCGTACTCCCTGGCGACCTCGCGCCACTTTTCCCAGCCAGCGAGCACAGCCTCGTCGTGGGTCGCATAGACGAGGCCGCAGCGCCGAAATCCGAGGTCCCGATTGATATCGCGCGTGAGTTCGTCCCACAGCCGCATGGAGAGCACCGAGAGCGGCAGTTCGCGCCGGTCGCGGTTCTGCTGGCGGCACCAACCCCAGTTTCGGCTCGATTGCTCGCAGGCGACGTGGCCCTTCTCGAGCAGCGCCACAGAGAGGCCGCGCTTCGCCAGGTAATAGGCGGCCGTAGAGCCGAGGATTCCGCCGCCGACGACGACGATTTCGGCCTCGGCGGGGAGACGCTCATCGCTGTGAATGCGCTCGACGTGGGGCGACATGCTTCAACGAACCTCGGCTACCAAGAATGCGAAAGCAAAGTTCCGATCAGCCCTTCATCGCACTGAGCGGTCGATAGAATGTGCTGAATTCATCTCGGATCTCGCAGGATGTTCGGGTTCTTGGCCGCCTGAGTGATACAAGCTACTTCAAGCCCCGACGTGGCACTGAGCTATCCGTAAAATCCGAGAACGGCCTTCGTCTCCAGATACTCCTCCATGCCCTCGATGCCGTATTCGCGACCGTTGCCGGAACGCTTGTATCCGCCAAAGGGAGCGTTGGGGTCCCAGTCAGGATAGTTGAGATGCACTTGACCCGACTGAATCTGCCTGGCGACGGTCCGCACCATCTCC
Organism: Bradyrhizobium sp. CCBAU 11434; assembly: GCF_028128895.1. Taxonomy (NCBI): domain Bacteria; kingdom Pseudomonadati; phylum Pseudomonadota; class Alphaproteobacteria; order Hyphomicrobiales; family Nitrobacteraceae; genus Bradyrhizobium; species Bradyrhizobium sp. CCBAU 11434. The sequence continues at coordinate 548,689 of NZ_LBJX01000011.1, read as the reverse complement.
ATGTCGGTGCCCTGCACATGGGCGCCGAGGCCGTAGACGGTGTCGTTGGCGATCGCGATCGCCTCGTCCACAGTGTCGTAGGGAATGATCGACAGCACCGGGCCGAAGATCTCCTCCCGTGCGATCCTCATGTCGCGATGGACGTGCGAGAAGATGGTCGGCCGCGCGTAGAGGCCGATCCGCAGGTCGCCAGGCCGCCCGCGGCCGCCGATGACAAGCTTGGCGCCTTCATCCAGGCCGACGCCGATCATGGTCTGCACGCACTCGAATTGCGGCCGGTTGGCGATCGGGCCATGGGTCGTGCTTTCCGCAAGGGGATCGCCGACCACCAGCTCTGAAGCGGCCGCGGCCGCGAAGGTCTCGACCTCCTCGATCCGTGAACGGGGCACAAGCATGCGCGTCGGCGCGCTGCAGGATTGGCCGAGATTGCGGAAGGCGGCGGCAACGCCGAGAGGAACGGCGCGGCTCAGATCGACGTCCGGCAAGATGATGTTCGGCGACTTGCCCCCGAGCTCCTGGGCGACGCGCTTGACGGTGGGCGCGGCTGCCTGCGCGACGAGGACCCCTGCCCGCGTGGAGCCGGTGATGGAGATCATGCCTACTTGCGGATGCGACGCCAGAGCCGCACCCACGATTGGACCGGTCCCGTTGACGAGGTTGAATACGCCGGGCGGACAGCCGGCATCGTCCATCAGCTCGGCAAACAGCAATGCGCTCAGCGGCGACAATTCGCTTGGCTTGAGGACCACCGTGCAGCCGGCTGCGAGCGCGGGACCGACCTTGGCAGTGATCTGATAAAGTGGCCAATTCCATGGCGTGATGAGGCCGCAGACGCCGATCGCCTCGCGCATGATCGCGGTGCTGCCGCGCGCGGCGATGAACGGATAATTCGCGAGATTGTCGCGGGCGACGCGGATGTGTTCGGCGGCCAACGGCACCTGAGCGCGGCGCGCGTAGGTGACCGCAGCTCCCATCTCACACGTCAGCGCCTGCGCGAACAGTTCCAGCCGCTCCAGCAGCAAAGCGTGAATCCGGCCGAGCAGTGCCGCCCTCCCAGCAGGCGGTGTCATGGACCAACCGGCGAAGGCTCGTCTGGCGGCCGCGATGGCGCAGTCCACGTCGTCGTCATCGCCGAGCGCGACGTCTGCGATCGGCTGCTCCGTCGCCGGATTGACGACGGTTGCTGCTGCCGTGACAGATCCGATCGGCTTCCGCCATTCTCCGTCGATGTAGAATTTTCCGAGGAATCCGGCTTCCGTCAAGTGTCGAAGGGGCGAGGTCATTGCAAGCGATCCCTTCGACGACCTACCAGCCACGCATCCGGGGCCATCGCGCTTCGATCGCGTCGCTGCCGGCGGAGACGACGTTGTACAATTCGTGTTGCGACGCCGTCGCGCAGGCGTGATTGGGAAGAATCCTGACCTTCGCGCCGATCAGAAGATCGGGCAAAGCGCGCACCGAACCGGATCTGACGGCGAGGATGCCGTGCTCCTGGCTCGCTTGCGAAACGATCAGGTCCGGATAGACCTTGCCGGCCACATCGCAGACCAGACCGTATCCCTGGTCGACCCGCTGCGCCGCGGTGCCGCGGTCGCGCGACAGCGCCATCCACCCGGCATCGACCAAAATCCAGCCCTTCTCGAGTTTGGCGCCGATCACGGTGGCGAGCACCGAGATCGCGATGTCGTCGGTCGTGCAGACACCAACGCCGCGCATGACCAAGTCGAAGAACATGTAGACGCCGGCGCGCATTTCCGTGACGCCGGTCAGGTCTTCGGCGAAATGCGCTGTTGGGGTCGAGCCGACGCTGACGACAGGACATTCATGGCCGGCCGCCCGCAATGTCGTTGCAGCGGCGACGGCCGCGGCACGCTCGTTCTCCGCAGCCGCGACAAGGGCCGCGGGCGTGCTGAGGCCATAGGACTCGCCGGCGTGGGTGAGAATGCCGGCAAGCTTGACGCCGGCCTCGGCCATCGCGGCCGCAACGACCGCGAGTTTCGGATCGGTCGCGGTCAGTCCGCCGCGATGACCGTCGCAATCGATCTCGATGAAGGCGGATGGCGTCACACCGACGGCGCGCCCAGCCGCGCCAAGCATGGCGGCCTGCTCCGGCGACTCCAGCAGCAGCTTGATGTCGATGCCTGCTTTCCGCAGACGCATTGCTCTGTCGGCGGTGTGAGGCCCAAGTCCCACGGCATAGGTCATATCGCGGAAGCCGCGCTGCGCGAAATACTCGGCTTCAGCCAAGGTGGAGACGGTGATTGGTCCCGCCTCCGCTGGATGAGCGCGTCGCGCGACATCGATGGATTTCGCCGTCTTCATATGAGGACGCAGCACGACGCCTTGCCCGACCATGCGGGAGGACAGACGGGCGAGATTGCGATCCAGGCGGTCCTTGTCGAGCAGGAGCGCCGGCGTTGCCAATGTGCCGATCGTTGCGGCCGTTTCGCCCGGAGCGGCGTCCGGGACATCTGACCTGTCCATCTCCACCCGCAGCATCTCGACGTCCCCCTAGCCGAATGATTGGTTAGCGAGCCCGAATATGCGCGCCGGCCCTGTCCACGGAGCCGGCGCTCCCAGCACCATTGTCGTAGCGTCGCTGACGCGCTGCAGGCCAATGCTTTCGAGCCATTCCCCGAGCTGCGAGGAGGCAGGAACATCAATCCGGACGAAGACAGGCCCGAGCCGCGCGATCGCAAAATCAATCAACGCGCGCGCATCGCTTGGGCTCTCGGCCACCACGGGGCCGATGACATGTCCGCGGCCGAAAAGGCGAGAGATAGCGTAGCCGCAAGGTAAGCCGTCACGCAGCAGGACATAGCCGTCACCGCTGTCAAACAGCCGGTTCAGCATCTGCCGCCGCTCCAACCCTGTAGCCGCGCGGTCGAGCCGCGCGATCGCCTCGAACTCCGATGCGGCCATTGGTCTGAGGTCTGATCGCGGCGTGCCGTGGCTTTGGCGTGGAATTCCGTGATGCTGGTGGATGATCCCGATCGGGACGAAGCCGCGGCGGCGATACAGCGTCATGCCTTCGGCCGTCGAATTCAGCGCGATGGTCCGCGGATGGGCCGACGTCAGCAACGCATCCATGAGCCAGGCCCCATAGCCGCGGCCCTGAGCGGCCTTTGCGACAATGATCATGCCCGCCGAAGCGTGAGTCTCGCCGTACGGCCACCAGGCAGCGGTTCCGATCACCGTCCCGGCGCGCTCCAGAACAAAGCCCTTGCCCAACTGCAGCGCGACATCCCAATCCTCCAGCCGATAGGGCCAGGACATCTCCTGCGAGAGCTTCAGGGCGCCTTCCAAGTGCTCTCTGGTGAACGGGACGAGGACCGCATCTTCAGCGTTGCGGCCTAGGGCTTGATAGGCTGTGGTTGTCATGATGCGTCGGCGCCTTTTGCTCGGATTGCCAGCAGCTCCGAGACGAGGACCATCTGGATGATCCTCGCATCGCCTGCAGCGTACCTTCGGCTCGGCAGCATTTCGCAATCAAGCAGGCGCGACGTTCAGCAGACTATTTCGTTGATGATGCGGCAGAATGGCCAATCTGCTGTCAGCGGCTGGCACGCCACAGCGCGATCCGGTCACGCATGCGATAGGTCTGGATGAAAGCAGGCATGAACCAGGGATTGCCTCGATAGAACGGGATGAAGGCCGGCGGCCGGAAGTCAAAGGCCGTGCGCGCCTGCTCCTCATGTCCCATGAGCTTGTGGGCCGCATGCATGCCGATCCACGGCGCCCAGACGACGCCCGAACCGCAAAAGCCGGTAGCATAGACGATGCCGTCCCTCTCGAAGATGCGAGGAATCATGTCGCGATTCATCGCCACGTTGCCGAACCAGCTGTGCGAAAGGCGAACGGCTTCCAGCTCAGGAAACAGATTAATCAGGCCCTCGCGGAGTAGCAGCTTCGGAGCCACGGGATCGCCGACGCGGGAGCTGTCGCGGCCACCGAGCAGAATGCGTTTGCCATCGGGCGAAGACCGGTAATAGAAGCCGACCTCCCTGTTCTCGGTGATCGTCATGCGCTTCGGCATCAGCCGCGCCATGACCTCGGACGCGAGCTCCTCGGTCGCAATGATCCGGCTGCGAACGGGCACCAGCCTGCGACGCAGGAAGGGCACGGCGCCATCGGTGTAACCGTTCGTGCAGACCAGCACCTGACGGGCCTGTACCGAGCCGACCGCGGTGACGACGCGGAATCCGGCGCCATCTCTTTCGATCGAGATCACGGGCGTCCGCGCGTGGACCGTCACGCCAGAAGCGAGCGCGATCCGCAGGAGTTCGGCGTGGAATTTCGCTGGGTGCAGCCCGCCGATGTCCATCCGAGCCGTGCCGCCACGATAGACATCCGTGCCAATGTACTTTCGCTGCTCGGCATAGGGAACTGCATAGGCCTCTATTCCCAGCTTCGTCGCAAGCCTCTCCGCAGTGCGAGCCATGGCTTCGTATTGTTCATGTCCGAACGCGCCTTTGAACTGCCCGACCGGTTGGAAGTCGCACGCGATCCCTTCCGTCTTGATGAATTCGTACAGGAACTCGCGTGCAGCCTTGCCTTCTGCTTCGATCGCCAGCGCCTTCTCTTCGCCAAACCGCCGCGTGAGCGTCGCATAATCCGGACGAATGCTTCCACTGGTGATCCCACCATTGCGCGTGGAAGCCCCTTCCCCGGGATGCATTGCATCGAAAGCTGCAACTGAACGTCCCTCGCGCGCCAATACCAGACCGGCCGAAAGTCCGGCGTAGCCCGCGCCCACAATCAGCACGTCGAGCTGTTTGGACAATGGCTGCGGAGACAGCGGCTTCAGCGGGGCGGCTTCCCACCAATAGGGCGTCGCCTTCTCGTCAATTCTCGGCGCGTGCATGGCGTGTTCTTCTCTTATGTCTTCCGCGGATTGGCCCACAGCGATCAAAAGTTGTCGTTTCGAACGTCGAGGGCATCTCGCAAGCCATCGCCGATGAAGTTGAAGCTCGTCACGGCGATCGTGATCGCGGCACCGGGAATGATGGCGAGCCATGGGGCGCTCGCCAGATATTGCTGGGCGCCGTTGAGCATGTTGCCCCAGCTCGGCAGCGGCGGCTGGATGCCGTAGCCGAGGAAGCTGATATAGGCTTCCAGAAGAATCGCGCGCGCGACCGCCAGGCTGGCGGCGACGATGATGGGACCGATGGCATTGGGCAGGATCTCGCGGAACATGATATGCTTCCGGCTCAGTCCCACCATGCGCGCGGCCTGGACAAACTCGCGCTCGCGCAGCGATCGGACCTCCGCCTCGACGATCCTGGCAGTCTCCATCCAGCTCGTGACGGCAATGATCACGGTGATCATCACCGGGCTCGGCCGCAAGGTCGCGGCCAGGGCCAGCACGAGGAAGATCGAGGGATAGGAAAGAAACCCATCCACCACGCGCATGAGTACCGCACCAATCCAGCCTCCGCGATAGCCGGCCGTCACTCCGATCAGCGTGCCGATCAGCGTTGACAGCAACATAGCGGAGAACCCGACCAGCAGCGAGACGCGTCCGGCCATGAACAGCCGCGCAGCCAAGTCGCGCCCGAGCGGGTCGGTGCCAAGGTAATGCTGACCGCTCAGAGGCGGAGCAAAGCGGGCGCGCAAGTCTATGTGGAGGGAATCGTATGGCAGAGCATAGGGGCCAAGAATGCACGCCAGCACAAGCACGGAGATCATCACGATTCCCGCGAGCGCCAAATGGTGACGCATGAAGCGATATGCCGCGCGGCTGTGCCACCAGCGTGTGGGGGCTGCGTCTGCTACCATGGCGGTCATACCTGCTGCCTCCTTTTGACAGACGAGAACGCCTGGCCTCAGCCTAGGCGAATGCGCGGATCGACTGTCGCGATGACGATGTCCGCGATCAGGTTGCCGAGCACGACCATGACGGCCGAGAAGATCAACAGCCCCATCACGACCGGATAATCGCTGTAGCCGAGGCTGTCGAGAAACAGCCGGCCCATTCCGGGCCAGGTGAACACCGTCTCGGTGACCAATGCGCCGGTCAGAATGCTGGGCAATTGCATCCCTGCCAGGGTGATCATTGGCAGCAGCGCGTTGCCAACCACGTGTTTCAGCAAGATGCGGCGTTCGCTCACGCCCTTGGCGCGCGCCGTCTTGACGAAATCCTGGCTCAGCGCATCGAGCGTTGCCGTGCGCATGTACCGGCTCCAGACAGCAACATGAACGAGCGACAACACCAGACTCGGCAGGATCAGGTGATGCAGATAATCCAGCACCGAAGCGTCGCCGATCGTGTACATGTTGCCTGCCGGCACCCAGCCGAGCTTCAGCGTGAAGATGTAGATGCCGATGAGCCCGAACCAGAACGTCGGGACCGACAATGCGACCATCGCACAGATCGTCGCAGTGTAGTCGAACAGGGTATAGCGATGGGTGGCACCGCGGATTCCGATCCAGGTGCCGACCGCGATCGCCAGGGCGGTGGACGTGCCCATCAGCAGCAGCGTCGCCAGCAGATGCCGGCCGATCACCGCCAGCACCGAAGAGCCATCACGGAAAGAGTGGCCCCAATCGCCCCGAACCAGCCGCCAGGCCCAGTCGAGATACTGGATCCACAGCGGACGGTCCAGCCCCAGCTGGGCTGTGAGCCGCTGCACGTCCTTCTGAGACATGCCGGGATCAAGTCCGAATTGCGCGAGGGGACCACCCGGCATGAGGTTGAGAACGGTGAAGCCGATGATCGAGACGACCACCAGCAGCACGATGCTCTGCGAGCAGCGATTGAGCAGGAACCTCGGCATAGGAGTCACCATGTTGGCGTTGCAGCATCACTCCACCGCCGGCCTGGCCACAGGGCCTCGGCCGGCAGCACATCAGCTCGCCCAATACCAGGCCAGCGCGTTCCAGGACTCCGTGCGCGTATTGCCGTTCGGCACGAAACCGTTGATCCCCTTCTTGAGGCCCTCGACCGCGTTGCTCTGATACAGCGGTAGGAAAGGCAGGTCGCGACGCACGAGTTCCTGGACCTTGAAGTAGATCGCGCGCCGCGCTTCCGGATCGAAGCTGCGTGCGCCCTTGTCGAGCAAAGCGTCAACCTCCGGATTTGCGTATTGCGCATTGTTCGAGCCGCGGCCGCCCTTCGCTGCGACCGAGCGCGAGTGCAGGCGATTGGTGACGTCTGGATCGGCGCCAATCAGATAAGAGCTGCCGACGATCACGGAATCGAACTGCGATTGCACCCAGAAATCGCCCCACATCACGGCGGCGGGCAGGTTCGAGATCTTCATCTCGACGCCGAGTTGCGCAAAGGTCTGCTGGAGGAACTGCTGCACCTGTTCACGAAGGGGATCGCCCGACGTGGTCGAATTGGTAAAGGACAGGCGAACGCCGTTCTTGGCACGAATGCCGTCCGCGCCCTTTGCCCAGCCAGCCTGATCGAGGATCTTGCCCGCGCGATTCACGTCAAATTGGTGCAGGGGCAGATTGGCGTTGAAGAAGTAGGACTGCCGCGGCATGAACGTCTCTGTCGGGGTCGGCACCCCGTAGTAGAGCCCCTGGATGATCGAGTCCTTGTCGATCGCCGCGTACAGCGCTTCTCGTACCGCAAGCTCCTTGAATTGCGGCCGCTCGAGGTTCAGGTAGAAGGATTCGAACGAGGTCCTTGGGACGAGCGTCACCACACGGTTCGTCAGCGTCTTGGCTTCCCCGTAGTGATCAGGCGTGATGTAGGGCTGACCTACCAGATCGACGTCGCCACTCTTGAACTGGGTGTAGAGGACGGTCAGATCTGGAATGTATTTGAAGACCAGCGTCTCGATGTGAGGGCCTTCTCCAAAATAGTCGGGGTTCGCCACGAGCTCGAGATGATCGCCGGCGACCCGCTGGCCCCACTTGAACGGCCCGGTGCCAACCGGCGCCTGGTTGAAGGCGGCGCTGTTCGGATTGGCCTCTTTCTCGAGGATGTGCCTGGGCACGATGAAGGTTTCGGTCAGGAACGACAGATACGGTGCAAAGGCCTCTTCCATTCGCCATGAGATCTCCGTGGGCGAGATCACCTTGATGTCACGCACAAGAGCATGGCCGGCCGTGCGCCAGCTGCGGAAGTTGGGATTCATGATCAGCTCGAGCGTGAACTTCACGTCCTCGGCGCTGAAAGGCGTGCCGTCGTGCCAGCGAACGTCGTCACGCAGGCGGATGCGCCACTTGAGACCGTCCTCCGAAATGCCGCCATTCTTCTGGTCCGGCACTTCCAGGGCAAGGTTGGGTTGAACGACGCCTTGAGGATCGATGCGGAACAGCGCATCGAAAACCGAAAAATGCACACCATCATCGACCTCGATGTGCACCATCAGCGGATTGAATACGGTCGGCTCTTGACCAAGGCCGACGATCACGCGGCCGGTTTGCTTCGCTGGAGACGTGCGCGCGAGGGCGGGTTTGTCCAGCAGATTCGATCCGGCAAAACCGGCCGCGCCGGCAATCATCAACTGGAGAGCGCTACGCCGCGAATAGATCGATGCAGTCTTTGCTTCAGTCATGACGCCTCCTCATTTGTGACTGTGTCCGGCCAATGTCGATTGACTTCCAATGGCGCGGGCGCTGCCCTGCCGCTCGCCGGGGATGGCAGCGACCAGTTCCCGCGTATAGGCGGATTTCGGATTCAGGAAGATCTGCGACGGGGGTCCGTGCTCGACGACCTGCCCCCGATGCATGACTGCGATTTCATCGCAGATCTGGCCGGCCACGCGCAGATCGTGTGTGATGAAGATCATCGACACACCCGTCTCCCGCTGAATCTGGTCCAGCAGCTTCAGGATCTGCGCCTGGATCGATACGTCGAGCGCGGAAACCGCTTCGTCAGCGATCAGCAGCTTCGGCTTGAACATCAGCGCCCTGGCGATTCCGATGCGTTGACGCTGGCCACCCGAGAACTCATGGGGATAACGATCGAACGTTCCCGCATCCAGGCCGACATGGGCCAGGAGCTCTCGCGCCTGCTCACATGCGTCCTTGCGAGGCACTCCATGCGCGATTGGACCAACCGTCAGTATTTGCCCGACCGTTGATCTCGGATTGAGCGAGGCAAATGGATCCTGGAAAATCATCTGGATCTTTGGCCGAAGTGGCCGAAACTCGGCTTCGGAAAGCCGGGCAATATCGCGTCCCTCGAACAGGATAGAGCCGCTGTCGCTGTCGAGGAGCTTGATCAACAATCGCCCGAGCGAGGATTTGCCGGAGCCGCTTTCTCCGACCACGCCCAGCGTGCGTCCCGGCGAGAGGTCGAACGACACCCCGTTAACCGCGGGCACGATCCGCTGCTTGCCGAACAGCCCACTGCCACTGCGGTAAGTCTTGACCAGACATTCGACCTTCAGAATGGAAGACTCCGCCGCAACTTCCGCCGGCACGCGATCCTTGCCGGTCAGATGCGGTACGGCTGCGATCAGGCGGCGCGTGTAGAGATGGCTCGGGGACTTCAACACCTGCTCGGCGTTTCCCTGCTCCACGCAGTGACCCTTCTCCATCACCACAACGGAATCGGCAATCTCGGCCACGACTCCGAAGTCATGGGTAATGAACATCACGCTCATCCCCTTGCGGCGTTGGATGTCGCGGATCAGTTGCAGGATCTGCGCCTGGGTCGTCACGTCAAGTGCGGTGGTCGGCTCGTCCGCGATCAGGATCGCAGGCTCGAGGGCCAGAGCCATGGCGATCATCACCCGCTGCCGCTGCCCGCCCGAGAGGCGGAACGGATACTGATGATACATCAGCGGCGGATCCGGCAGGCCCACCTCGGTTAACAGTTCCATGGCGCGGTTACGGCGGGATTTCGGCGTACCCATCCGGTGCGCCGCCATCACTTCCTCGATCTGCGCGCCCACTGTCATCAGCGGATTGAGCGCGGACAGCGGGTCTTGGAAGATCATCGAGACGACACGGCCGCGGAGATCGCGCAGACTCTCCGGCGAGAGCCCTACGAGGTCCACGCCTTCCAGACGGATTGCTCCCGAAGACACGCGGATCGATTTGGGCAAGAGGCCCATGATCGCATTGGCCGTGACTGACTTGCCAGAGCCGGATTCTCCTATGATGCAGAGGATCTGGCCGCGCTTCAGCTCAAAGGAGACGTTCTCGACCGCGTGCGCCCGCTCCATGCCCGCCGGCAAGCTCACGGTAAGATCGCGGACCGCGAGCGCTACTTCTTCCGAGGCCACACACTGCGGGGCAGAGGTCATCTGAACATTCTCCCCTTTCAAGCGCGTCCCATGATCCCGTTGCGGATCGGCACTTCGGCCCCGTTTGCCGCCGCCACGCTCGAACAGATCAACAACTCGTCGCTCATTCTGCCATTCTCCGCGGGGTGAATACGACATGATTCAGAATGGCTGCGCTACAGGTAAAGGCGTCGCTGAGTGCAGGCGACAAAGTCGAGCGGATTGTTCGAACAATGAGTCGAGGTCCGAGAGGCTGCCATTGGCGCCCAGCTCGATCGCTTCGGCAGAGGTCTCCTCCCAGACAAGGCACATCGCGCGTCACCTTTTGAATTCTGCCCGTTGATCGCCATTGATCCGGTATTCGCAAGTCTGGCTGCTTCAATCATCCCGGAGTCGCCGAAACGCGACGGATCAGCAGCATGAAGTTCTAAAAACAAAGCTCGATTTGGCATTTCGGTCTGCGGCTACCGGCGCGCGTGTTCGGGGGTTGCCGTCGATCTCCTCATCTACGATTTGCCCGTGCAAGCGAAATATCCCGCAATAATTGCCTGTGCCAAAAGCAGCAAACCGCAGGATATTCCGCCTGACCCTGAAAGTCCGCAGCGTGTCTGCCGTGCCTCCTCGGCTACGATACAGCCCTCACCGGAGATTCCCGCCCAATGAGCGCGCCGCTCATGCATATCGAATCCAGTCCGACACTGCCTCGGGAGGCCGACGTCGTCGTCATTGGCGGCGGAGTGGTTGGCGTGTTCACAAGCTATTACCTGACGCGTCGAGGCCTCAAGGTCGCGCTGCTCGAAAAGGGCCGCGTCGCCGCCGAGCAATCCAGCCGCAACTGGGGATGGTGCCGTCAACAGAACCGCGATGCACGCGAGTTGCCAATCGCAACCAAGAGCCTCGATCTCTGGGAGAAGGTTGCCAAGCAGACCGGTGAAGATACCGGCTTCCGCCGCTGCGGCCTGTTGTATTTGTCGAACGACGAAAATGAGCTGGCGGGTTGGGCAAAGTGGCGAGACTTCGCCAGGACGGCGGGCGTCACGACGCACATGTTGAGTGCGGAGGAAGCGAATGAGCGAGGCAAGGCGACGGGCCGCAGGTGGAAGGGGGGCGTCTTCTCTCCAACCGATGGGACGGCAGATACCTCGAAGGCCGTGCCCATTGCCGCGCGCGCGATCATGGCGGCGGGTGGCACCGTGCACCAGCAATGCGCGGCGCGCGGCTTGGAGCTCATTGGCGGCCGGGTCAGCGGGGTCGTGACCGAAGCCGGCACGATCCGGACCAAGACAGTGGTTATGGCAGGAGGCGCATGGGCCTCCTCATTCTGCAACCAGTTGGGAATTCGTTTCCCTCAGGCATCCGTGCGTCAGTCCATTCTCGCTTTGGCTCCTGGCGCTGTGGGCCTGCCTGATGCCCTGTACGCCGGGCTGGTGTCGGCCACGCGACGCGGCAATGGCGGATACACGCTGGCAATCAGCGGGCGCGCGCGACTAGATCCGACACCGCAGCAATTCAGGTTCGGCCGCGAATTCCTGCCGATGTTCGCCCGCCGGTGGCGAAGTCTCGGCGCCGGAGCCTTCGAGGGCTGGAGGCAGGGTCATGAATCCCTGGCGAAATGGGCCCTAGACGAAGTCACTCCTATGGAGCTGAACCGGACGCTCGATCCTCGCCCTCACATGAGGCAGATCCGGCAGACACATCGACGAGCTTGCGAGTTGCTGCCGGAACTCCGGGGCCTTACCATCTCAAACGCCTGGGCCGGCTACATCGACAGCACGCCGGACGGCATTCCCGCAATCGGCGAAGTTGAGTCTATTCCAGGGTTCATCCTTGCGGCGGGATTCAGTGGCCACGGCTTCGGGATTGGGCCCGGCACCGGGCACATGATCGCCGACATCATCACCGGTCGTGCGCCGATCGTCGACCCGCGTCCCTACAGGCCGGAGCGGCTGAAAGGGAGCGCCTGGGGCAAGGTCAGCGAGTTCTAGATCCCCCGGTTGGGAAAAGATGCTGGTGATGTTATGACAGTGTGCTTGATGCTGAAGCCTCGGAGCCTTGACGCCATTGTCTCACCCTATCTCATGGCATTGCGATGAAGCTCGATAAGATCGACATCAGGATTTTATGCGAACTGCAAAAGAACGGGCGGATCTCCAACGTCGAGCTCGCGGAGCTGATCAACCTTTCGCCGAGCCCGTGCCTGATGCGCGTCAAGAGGCTCCAGTCGGAGGGCTTCATTACCGGCTACTCCGCCCAGATCGACGTTGCCAAGCTCGGACAAACCCTGACGGTCTTCGCTGAAATCACCCTCAAGAATCATCGGCAGATTGATTTCGCACGCTTTCTCACGACGATCGAGAAGATCGATTCCGTGGTCGAATGCCATCTGGTCTCGGGCGGGTACGACTATCTGGTCAAGTTCATCACCGCAGGGATCAGCGAATACCAGGCGGTCATGGAACGCCTGGTCGAGATGGATATCGGCATCGACAAGTACTTCAGTTTCGTCGTGCTGAAGTCCCCGATCGTGAAATCCCATCTGCCGCTCGAAAGCATCTTCAACGGCTAGAGAACAGCTCGGTCCTTATCCTTTCATGGCCGCGCGGACGTCCTTGTCCTCGAGCGTTTGGTCGAGCGTGGTTCTCGTCCGCTCAATAATGGCATCGATATCGCCATCCGTGCAGCAGAGCGGGGGCGCATAGCCCAGCACGCCCTGGGCAAAAGCGCGGATCACGAGACCGTTGTCCCATGCGCGGTCGAAAATGCGGCGCGCCGGGTCGGCTTCCGCCGGCAGCGGCGTCTTGCGCTCCTTGTCCGTCACGAGCTCGATTGCAGCCAGCATGCCGCGCCCCCTGATATCGCCGACGAGCGGATGATCGGCCAACGCGCGAAGGCCCTGCATCAGGCGATGGCCGGCCTTGCGGCCGTTTTCCAACAAGCCGTTTTCATAGAGGTCAAGGCAGGCAAGTCCAACGGTCGCGCTGACGGGGTGGGCCGAATAAGTGTAACCGTGGCCCACGGCCGCCTTGCCGGCGCCGTCGGCAATGGTGTTGTAGACGCGGTCCGACATCAGAACGGCCCCCATCGGCACGTAGCCCGAGGTCAGTCCTTTTGCCGTCGTCATGAGGTCAGGCACGACGTCGTCGTCTTCACAGGCGAAGAGCGGACCGACACGGCCAAAGCCGGTGATGACCTCATCGGCAACAAACAGAACATCGTGTTCCCTGCAAACAGCATGCATCGCCTTCAGCCAGGACGGCGGCGGAACGAGGACGCCCCCTGATCCCTGGATCGGCTCGACATAGAAGGCGGCGACGCGCTCGGCGCCAAGCTCGGCGATCTTCGCCCGCAGCGCGGCGACCGATGCCGCAATGATAGCCTGGGGATGCGAACCAACGGGATTGCGGTAGGCGTAGTGCGACGGGATCTTATGCTGCCAGTCGTAGGGTACTCCGAAGCCTGCATGAAAGGCCGGCAGCGCGGTCAAGCCCGCGCCTGCCGTCGACGATCCGTGGTAGCTAGACTCGAGCGAAATGAACTGGTCCTTCTGCGGCCTACCCGTGACATGATAATAGAACCGAATGAACCGGATCGTGCTGTCGACGGCATCGGAGCCGCCCAAGGTGAAATAGACATGGTTCAGATCGCCAGGCGCCAATTCGGCCAGCCTGGCGGCCAACCGGATGGCGGGGTCGGAGCCCAATCCGAAATAGCTCGTCGCATAAGGCAGTTCGCGGAGCTGCCTCGTCGCCGCTTCAATGATAGTGTCCTGTCCGTAGCCGGCATTGACACACCACAAACCCGCGAAGCCGTCGAGCAACTGACGCCCCGAGACATCGGTCAACGTCGCCCCCTTCCCTGACTTCAGCACGCGGACGCCCGTGGCCTCGTGGCTGCGATAGGACGAGACCGGATGGATCAGATGCGCGCGATCGAGTTCAATCAGCGAGTTGCTCAACATGTCGTCCTTCCAGATTAGCCGCAATGCTTGTGGGGGCCACCCCGATGTCTTCAGGCGTAGCGTAGGCTGACCGCGACAGCAGTTGCTCCCAGGCAGGACAGCGACGAAGGGCATTTTGACTTTCATGGACGACCGACGCGGCATCTTATGCCGGCATTCAGCGGCGCACGTAGGTCGGGGGCTCAGCGTCGAGATCCCTGTTCCCGCAACTCTCTGCCAGATCTCCGATCCGATACGACACAATCTGCTCCCGGCCGCCGCGACATCGGCGCTTTGTCATGGCTGCCGCTCGCTATGATGCCTGTCGTACCGGCAAGCGGTGCGTGAGATCGCAAGGATTGGAGCTATGGCGACGTTCAGACCCAAATACATCACCTTCGACTGCTACGGCACGTTGACGAATTTCGACATGGCCGGCGCTGCCACGCGCGTCTATGGTCGGGAGCTGTCGTCCGCAGCGATGGCAAAGCTGATCAAGGATTTTTCGGCCTATCGCCTGGACGAGGTTCTCGGCGCGTGGAAGCCCTATCTCGACGTCGTGCACGATGCGCTGGAGCGCGCCTGCAAGCGCAACGGCATCGCGTTCCGGCCGGAGCATGCCGAGCGCATCTATCGGGAGGTACCAACATGGGGCCCGCATCCCGACGTTCCGGCAGGCTTGGCTCAGGTTGCAAAGGAAATCCCGCTGGTCATCCTGTCGAACTCGATGAAGAATCTCATCATGTCGAACGTCGAAAAGCTCGGCGCTCCCTTCCACATGGTCATCACGGCGGAGGAAACAGGCGCCTACAAGCCGCACATGAAGGGCTTCGAATATATGCTGGACAAGCTGAGCTGCGGGCCGGAAGACATTACTCACGTCTCCTCCTCCTTCCGCTACGACCTGATGACCGCCTACGATCTCGGCATCAAGAGCAAGGTGTGGGTGAACCGCGGTCACGAGCCCGGGAATCCATTCTATGAATACACCGAGGTCGCTGGCATCGATGGGCTTGCTGCGGCAGTCGGCCTGGAGCCCCTGCGCAAGAGCGCCTGAGCGCAGTTTCTTTTCGGAATCTCTCGCGGCACTTCAGTTCTTGTAAAACTTCAATAGAGATCTGCGCTGCAAATGAAAAAGGGGGCGGTTCAGCCGCCCCCTTTTCTTGTTTCAGATACCGATCCGATCAGTTGCTCAGTCCAGTCCGCCGACGTGGAGCGCCTTGGTCTCGAGATATTCTTCTATCCCGAGCTGAGATCCCTCGCGTCCGAGGCCCGATTGCTTGACGCCGCCGAACGGCGCAACCTCGGTCGAGATCAAGCCGGTGTTCAGGCCGACCATGCCGAACTCCAGCGCTTCGGCAACACGCCAGGAACGCTTCAGGTTTTCAGTGTAGAAATACGCCGCAAGACCGAATGGCGTACCGTTGGCGATCGCAATCGCCTCGTCCTCGGTCTCGAACCGGAAAAGCGGTGCGACCGGCCCGAAGGTCTCCTCCGAAGCGAGCAGCATCTCGGTGGTCGCGTCGCCGAGCACGAGAGGGCGTGCAAATTGCCGACCTTCCGGCACCGCCTCACTCTTCGCGATGATCTTTGCACCCTTATTCAAGGCGTCGGCGACGTGCCGCTTGATCTTCTCGATCGCCGCGGCATTGATCATTGGCCCAATCGCAACGTCGTCTTCCGTGCCGGGACCGACCTTCATTTTTGCGACCTTGCTGGCAAGCTTCCGGGCGAAGGCGTCGAAAATGCCTGATTGCACGAGAATGCGATTGCAGCAGACGCATGTCTGCCCGCCATTGCGGAATTTCGACGCGATCGCTCCTTCGGCAGCCCGATCGAGATCCGCATCGTCAAAGACGATGAACGGCGCATTGCCGCCGAGCTCGAGGCTGAGCCTCTTGATGTTGTCGGCAGCGCCCTTCATCAGCAAAGCACCGACGCGGGTCGATCCGGTGAACGAGATCTTGCGGACGGCTTCGTTGGCCATCAGCTCCTGGCCAATTTCCGTCGGCATACCCGTCACGACGTTGATCACGCCCGCCGGAATTCCGGCCCGCTCAGCCAAAACAGCGATGGCTAGAGCCGAAAAAGGCGTGAATTCAGATGGTTTGATCACCACCGTGCAGCCCGCGGCAAGCGCGGGTGCCACCTTCCGCGTGATCATCGCATTTGGGAAATTCCAGGGCGTGATGATCCCGCAGACGCCGACCGGCTCTTTCAGCACCAAGATACGGCGATCGACGGTGGGCGCGGGGATCGTCGATCCGTTGATGCGGCGGGCTTCTTCCGCGAACCATTTGACGAAGGATGCGCCGTAACGGATCTCTCCGAGCGATTCAGCGAGCGGCTTGCCCTGTTCCAGCGTCAACAGGAGCGCCAGATCCTGCTCATGGTGCCGCATCAGCTCGTACCAGCGCTCCAGCAGCGCGGCGCGCTCTGCATGAGCCTTGGCCTTCCAATGCTTGAATGCAGCGGCCGCTGCGTCGATTGCTGCCCTGGTTTCGTCTCGGCCCATATCGGGGATGGTGCCAAGCACTTTCTGGCTCGCAGGATCGATGACATCGACGGTGACTCTCGCGCACGCATCCCGCCAACTGCCGCCGATCAGCGCTTGCTGGCGAAACAGATCCTTGTCTTTCAACGCAATCATGGCCTTGCTCCCTCATGGGGCCTCTCCCGCCATCACCGCCTCGATGTGCGATTGGCGAGACGAAGCCGTCTCGTACGAGCAGTACAGGACCGCACGCCGCATTTTTCATTGAGAATGAAGTGACCGGCCGCGTTGAATCTGGTCAGTCGCGGCTCCGGAGGTCGAATATTCTGAGGGCCGCTCGATCATGCTGCCTCAGCATCGTCTCAGTCATAATGGCAGACGTAGATCTTCCGCACGGTTTCGATCGTGCGCCAGACGCCGACGAAGCCAGGTTTCATGACAAAACTGTCGCCGGCGCGGTACCTCCTGATCTCGCCACCCTTTTCCTCGATTTCGATCAGCCCCGAGAGGATGTGGCAGAACTCGAAGGTGGTGCCCTTGATGGAATGGGTCTCGCCGGGTGTCGCTTCCCAAACGCCGGTCAGCACCTTCTCGCCTTTCGAGGCGTCCTGGGCCCAGGTCTTGAACGATGGGTTGCCGGAAATAAGCCGTTCTGGAGCAGGCAAGGCGTTCTTCGGTGCAAAGTCCGGATTGGTGTCGATGGTGACCAGAAGTGACATGGCGCTTTTCCTGTTAGTAGCCGAGTGCTCGATCGACTAGGCCGATCGGGTTTTGTCCAGCCCGGTGCCGCCGGATGTTCTCTATGACCGATTGTGCGGCCGTATGCGGTTGCGTCACGGACGCAATATGCGGCGTGATGATCACCTTCGGATGCGACCAGAGTGGATGACTTTCCGGCAGCGGCTCGGGATCGGTAACGTCAAGCATGGCTGCGTTCAGACGCCCGCTGTCCAGCGCCTCGATGAGCGCGCCTTGGTCAAGCTGCGGGCCACGGCCGACGTGCAGCAGCCTCGCTCCCGCTGGCAACAGCGAGAAGAGCCTTTCGTTCAGGATGCCGCTCGTTTGCTCCGTCAGGGGAAGAAGACAGACGAGGATATCAGTTCTTTGCAGGAAGTTGCCAAGCTGATCCGCCCCATGGAAGCAGGTGACACCCTCGACCACCTTCTTGCTTCGGCTCCACGCGGCAAGGGGAAATCGAAACGGCTTCAAGCGGTCAATCGCGGCTTGGGCCAGCATGCCAAATCCGAGGAACCCGACACGCCGATCAGTCGCCTGGAACGATGCTAGCGCGTGCCAACGGCCCCCTCTCTGCTGCTCCCGATAGGCCAGCATCTCGCGATGCAGCGTCAGCACACCAAGGACGACGTATTCCTGCATCATGCGCACGATGCCATCCTCGACCATACGCACCAGCTTCACATGGTCGGGTATGGTCTCTGGCTTGAACTGATCAATCCCCGCGCCGAGAGAAAAGAGCACTTCCAGATTGCGAAAGCGTGAGACATCGTCCGGCGCGTTCCACGTCAGCAGATAGCGCACCTTCTCCGGATCGACAGATTCGCTGGAATGGTAAAATTCCAGATCAGGGAGCTCGCTCGCAAAAGCCTCCCGAAAGACTGCCCCCCTGGCAGCATCAAAATTGAAAAGAAATGCCATCGATGCACGACCCTGCCTCGCTCGGCATGTCGACGACGCCGGGAAAAGCGATTAGCCTTGCAGGACTTTTCGGGGATTCACGGCGACCCGCTCTGCCTGCACAGTTCTTGCCGAACACCGGGAGGGTAGCTGCAAGCCGGAGCTTTCCCTGCCGAATTACGGTGCAAGACAGGCCGAAGATTTCGAAAAGCAAGCCCAAACAGGGGAAACCTGCTGGCTTTCCGTGCGATAGTGCTGCGAAATACGCCCGCTGCCCTGTTGTGGCGAGAGAGAAAAAGGCGCGATGTGCAAGAGATTGGCATCCCGCGAAGGAACGGACGAGCCGAGATGGGACGAACGGTACGCGTGAAGTCCTTTAAACTGGCCGCGAAAGATATCAACGACGTTGATGTGACGCTGCTCCACGCGCTCTCGACCGGGGTTGGCTGGCCGCATCGACCCAAGGATTGGGATTTCTTACGCCGCGCAGGGCATGGCATCGTAGCCGTTGATGGCATAGGACGCGTCTTCGGCAGCGCAATGTGGTTCCCACATGGCCGCGAGTTCGCGACGATTGGCCTGGTGATCACATCGCCTCGAACCCAGGCTCAGGGTACTGGCCGCTGGCTCATGGAACAGGTGTTCGAGCGGTGTGGCGACCGGAATTTGACCCTCAACTCGACCGATGCCGCGTATCATCTGTATCTTTCTCTGGGCTTCACGAAGGAAGCCACGGTGTATCAGTGGCAAGGCGAGGTCGTGTCACCGCCCCCGTCGGTGCCGGCTCTGGACGGCGAATTGAGCTCGCTGTCCACCGAGAATATCGAAGAGATCGCAGCACTGGATGAACGGGCGTTCGGCACCAGCCGTCAGAGGCTGCTTGGATTGCTTTCTGAAGGCGCATCAATCAGCGTCCTGCGCCGCGGCGGGGAAATCGCCGGCTATTCGATGAAGCGCGAATTCGGGCGCGGTCATGTAATCGGCCCCATCGTCGCCAGCAATGATTGTGACGCGATCCATCTTACGGCCGTGCATCTCAAGGATCTCGCCGGAAAGTTCGCCCGCGTGGATACGCGGGAGCAGACGGGTCTGTTTGCGGACTTTCTTCAACAGAGCCGCCTCGGGATGAACGACACCGTCACGACCATGTCCAAGGGACGGCGATTCCTGAACCGAAAGGAAAACGAGCCGTGGGTCTACGGATTGGCCGGTCACGCCTTGAGCTGAAGCTGTGAAGCGAATGTCCGTTGAAGGTAGCCGCGCACTACAGAGCCCAGTATGTTTTTTCTCGGCAGTGCCACGTGCGTTGACCTTGGTTCGTGCTAACTATCTACCGCCTCACTCACGCTGAGACGCTCGATTGCCTCCAGGTTGTGAATCGTAACAGACGTGTACTTTGCCGTCGCAATTCCATCCTGCTCGAGACTCTTGAGCAACCGGTTGATCGTTTGGCGACCGACGCCGATCATCACTGCCATATCCTCCTGGGACAAGCGCAGATCGATGACGAATCCCGTCTTGGTCTGGCGGCCGTGGCGCTCCGCAAGCCTGCACAATTCCTGCGCGAGCCGATGAAGCGGACGGCGATTGCGGACGATGATCAGGTTCTGAATCGAAACGCGCAGGTGATCGCACACCATTCGGACAAAGGCCGAATAGTACTCGTTGCTCTCGCTGACGAGCGCGTCGAACCACTCCTGGCTCAAGTGAAAGCCTCGGTCTTGCCGATGGCGAATGCATCATAGCCATAGGGACGCCCGTCACACGGTCAGGTTGACCGAGCCGGAGGTGTCGCGGACGATCGGAATCGTGCGCAGGCGCGGGTCGACGCTATCCCCTCATGCCGGCCAATTTCTCAAGATGCTCCTCGAAGCGTGGCGCTCGCCTTCACGGATAAGCAGTCGAGGCAAACCGCGGCCTCGCTAAGGCTTCGAACTTGAAACCAGCTCTATTGAGAGCCGCGACGCGCAAATGATCGCGCAAATCAGCCGGAACCGATGTTTCGCTGTGCACCAACACTTGCATCTATTCCCAGCCGGCTGCGATAGGCCCGGAGCTAAGTAGGACTTCTGCGGTTCTCAAATTCAGCTCGAGCAGAATATCAATAGCTTGGCGGTTGCTTCCAAATGAAAAAGGAGCTTACGAATTTCGGACCGATACGAAATCTTTGGTTTCCGCTGCACGTTTGACCGCGTCAATCACTCGAAGGGTTTTCAGCCCTTCACGCCCGCTCACCACAGGCTCGGTCGTACCGCGGATGACGCCGCAGAGATTTGCGATCTGCAGGCCGAGCGGGTCTTCCTTCTCATAGCTCAGCCGCTCACGCTCGATCGGCGCCCACCAACTGGCCTTGCTCGGGTGACGCCATAGATCGAGTTGCGGAATTGCGAGCGATGCTCTGGTACCGCCGATCTGGTAACAGGCCTCCTGCGTGTGACTGTAAGCCGGGTTCTCACCGGCCGTGAACTCCCAGCTCCAGGGCGACTGGATGGCGTCGGAGACATTGACCGTTCCGAGCGCGCCTGAGGCGAAGTGCAGGATGATCACCGCGGTCTCTTCGACCGCGTTTCCACGCAGTCGATTGGATTGAGCGGCTTGCACCGCGACGATATCTCCACACAAGTACCGCAGCAGGTCGACATCGTGGATGAGATTCAGGAAGACAGGCCCCGCCCCTTTCTCGCGGCGCCAGGCCACGTCGAAATAATCGTCCGGCTTGATCAGCCAGAACATGCCGTGCACCGACACGATCGGGCCGAGCCGGCCGCTGTCGATCTCCGCCTTGGCGCGTTGGATCATCGGGTTATGCCGGCGATGATGGCCCGTGAGCAGCGGCACGCCCGCCCGCTCCGAGGCTTCGACCAGGGCCGCTGCAGCAACCACGTCATCCGCCAACGGCTTCTCGATCAACGCTGGGATCCCCGTTGCGATACAATCCATTCCGTTGGCCACATGCATCTGATTGGGAGTGGCGACCACCACCCCCTCCGGCCGATTTTCGGAGAGCATGTCCTGAAAGGACGGATACCAGTCCACCTTCAGCGACGCCGCCAACTCTCTGGCCGCCGGCATCGGATCGACGATCGACGACAGCATCGCCTCGGGTCGCGCGAGAATGTGCTCGATATGTCGCTTGCCGATGAGACCCGCTCCCATCACCGACAGGCGGACTGGTGAATTCATACAATGCTATCCCTTCATCTCATCAAGCAGCTTGGCCACACGACGCAGGCCGAGCTGATAACCTTGGGTGCCGAAGCCTGCGATGACCCCATCAGCTCGTTTGGAGACAAACGAGTGGTGGCGGAATTCCTCGCGCTTGTGCACGTTGGATATGTGCACCTCGATCACTGTCCCCTCGAACGTGTTCAAAGCATCCAGGATGGCGACCGACGTATGGGTGAAAGCCGCGGGATTCATCACGATACCGGCTGCCGTCTCACGCGCCTCGTGGATCCAGTCGATCAGCTCGTATTCCCGGTTGGATTGATGGAAGCGAAGCTCCAGGCCAAGCTCCTTGGTCAGCGCCCGGCAATCCCGCTCCACGTCCGCAAGCGTCTCGTGACCGTAGATGTGGGGCTGGCGCTTGCCGAGCAAATTGAGATTTGGTCCGTTGAGGACATAGACAAGGCGACTCATGGGAAGAACTCCGTTCAATGATGGGCGAGGATCTCGCCGAGGAACTGCCTGGTGCGGGCCTGCTGTGGATTGCGGAAGAAAGCGTCGGGCGCGCCCTCTTCGATGATCTGCCCTTCGGCCATGAAGATAACCCGGTCGGCAACCTGGCGGGCGAAGCCCATCTCATGGGTGACGCAGATCATAGTCATGCCGTCGTTGGCGAGGCCGATCATCGTATCGAGCACCTCCTTGACCATCTCAGGATCGAGTGCCGAGGTCGGTTCGTCAAACAGCATGACCTTGGGCTGCATGCAGAGCGCACGCGCGATAGCGACGCGTTGTTGCTGACCGCCCGAAAGCTGAGCCGGATACTTCTCAGCCTGGTCACCGATGCGCACCCGCTCGAGGTATTTCCGCGCAATCGCCTCCGCCTCGGTCTTTCCGATGCGGCGCGCGCGGATGGGTGCGAGCATGCAGTTCTGCAAGACCGTCATATGCGGAAAGAGATTGAAGCTCTGAAACACCATGCCGACGTCCTGTCGTACCACATCGATCGCCTTGATGCTGTCGTCGAGCCGATGACCGTTCACCACGATACTGCCTTGCTGGATCGGCTCGAGGCGGTTGATACAGCGGATCAGCGTCGATTTGCCCGACCCGGACGGGCCGCAGAGCACGATCTTCTCGCCCTTGCGCACGGTGAGATTGACGTCGCGAAGAGCCTGGTACCCGCCGTACCACTTCTGCACGCCCTTCATTTCGATCAGGATATTGTCCTGCATGGATTCGGCTCCGCTATCGGACGGCGGCCAACGCGGATCGTGCGTCGGCCGCTCGCAGTGGCTACTGAACTGTGAAGGGAACGCCGGCGACCGCCTCCGGGAAGATCGGCACGGGCGCCTTCATCCATTTGGCGTAGAAGCTGGCCAACTTGCCGTCCGACTTGATCTGGTCGATGAACTTGTTGGCCGTCTCGTTCCAATCCTTGTCGCCGAGGCGGGTGCAGGCCCCGTTGTACAGCGCGGTGAAGTGAAGCTTGGGCTCGAACCCAAGCTCGGGCTTTGCGGCGTTCAGACGCTGCGGGTAGAAGCTGTTTGCGCCGACAGCCTGCACCTGACCCGAGAGCAGCGCCTGGATCGTGGCCGCGTCATCATCAAACCTGCGGATTTCTGTGCCCGCCGGAGCGCTGTTGGTGACCTGGGTGTCCTGCGTGGACGACCTCGGAACGCCAATCACGTACTTTCCCATATCGGCATTGCTGTTGATCGGCGTTGCCTGGGCTGCGACCAGCGTAATCTCGTTCGCAACATACGGCTTGGAATACTGCACCGCCTTTGCACGCTCGGGCAGCATGGCCATGGTTGCGAACAGAATGTCGACGCGGCCTGTCGTCAGCGCCGGAATACGATTGGCCACCGCCAGCGGAACGAACTCGGCCTTCACGCCGAGATAGTCAGCGAAGGCGCGCCCCATATCGGCATCGATGCCATCCTGCTTTCCCGAGCTGTCGACATAACCCCAGGGCGGATTGTCGCCCTGAATGCCGATGACGACGACGCCCTTCTTCTTCACGTCGTCCAACGTGCCCGCCTGCGATTTGCCTGGGATGGCGATGGCTGCCAATGCCATCAGCGCGACCCCGAACTGGCGACGATTGGGTGAAAACAACATAAGTATCTCCTCCTGGTGATGGCTGTTTGTGATTGGATAGGTGCGCCGTTCCTACCTTTGACTGGCCAGGGCGAGCCTGGCCTCCATCCGACTGCCCCACCACGACAGTGGCCAGCAGAGGATGAAGTACATCGCGCCGACCACGCCGAAGACGAGCAACGGCTGGAAGGTCTGGTTCGATACGATTTGACCGGCGCGGGCGAGTTCGATGAAACCGACGATGGCGGCGAGCGACGTGCCCTTGATGAGCTGCACGAGGTAGCCGATGGTCGCGGGAAGCGAGATGCGGATTGCCTGTGGCAGCACGATGTCGCGCATGCGGGAGGAATAGTGCAGCCCGAGCGCCATCGCCGCCTCGGTCTGCCCGCGCGGCACGGCCTGGATTGCGCCGCGCCAGATCTCACCAAGGAAGGCCGAGGCATTCACGGTGAAGCCGATCGCCACCGCGACGAAGGCGTCGAGCTTCAGCCCAGTCAGCGCCAAGCCGTAATACACGACGAAAAGCTGCAGCAGCAGCGGCGTGCCCTGGAATACCCCGATATAGATGCGGGTGATCCATTCCACGCTCCTGTGACCGCAGGTGCGCAGCAATGCGACGGCCAGCCCCGCGGTGCAGCCGCCTGCGAATGCGACCAGCGTCAGCAGCACCGTCCATTGCAGCCCACGCAGCAGGAAGCCGAACTCGGGAAGACCAAAATGCGGTGTCATGATCGCCTCCCTCAGCGTGTCGGATAAGAGAAGAAGCGGTGAGAGACGACCGCAAAACCCAGCATCAACAGCCAGGAGATCGCGAGGTATAGGAATGTGACGGAGAAATAGACCTCGAAACTGCGGAATGTGTCGCTTTCGATGCGCTGGGCAACCGAGGTCAATTCGTAGGCCGACACCGCCGAGCAGATCGAGGAGGTCAGCGTCAGCATGATGAACTGCCCCGTGAGCGAAGGGTAGATCGCTCGAAGTGCAGGCTTGAGCACGATGAACCGGAACACCTGCCCTTTGTGCAGTCCGAGCGCGTAGCCCGCTTCCACCTGTCCCTTGTGAATGGACTGCACCCCGCCGCGGATGATCTCGATGGCGTAGGCGCCGCCATTGACACCGAGCGCGATGATGGCGGTGGCTGTCGGATTGAGCTTCAACCCGATGAGCGGCAGGGCAAAGAACAGAAAGAAGATCTGCACCAGGAAAGGCGTATTGCGCACGATCTCGACGAAGCCGATCACGAGAGCACGTAACCATGCCGCCTTCGCATCGCGTGCCGCGACGCCGGCGACACCGATGATCATTGCGAGCGTCATGCCGGCAAGCGCCAGACCCAACGTACCCACGCACCCCCACAGCAGCGCGGGCATCGCATGCCAAACCACCGAGAAATCGAGCGTATAGCCCATCTTGCGTTTCCTCTCGGGCGTTGTGCGTGCCGCTCGCCCATCGGCCTGACGTCACCCTCCCAGGGATGCAAAAGTGGCGAAGAAGACGTCCGGATCAGGCGAGATGCCCGTGAACAGGCGAAATGCCTCGGTCCCCTGGAAGATCGCCATGCCGCCGCCATCGACGGTGCGGCAGCCCAGGGTACGCGCCGCACGCAGCAGTGCGGTTTCCAGTGGGAAATAGACGATCTCGGCGACCCACAGATCGGGACGCAGCAGATCCGTCGGCAGCGGCGTGCCCGGATATTTGTCCATGCCGATCGGCGTCGCATTTACAATCCCGTCTGCGGCAGCCACGTCCGCAGCGATATCCCGGCCGGCCCTTAAGCGCCCTTCGGCAAATCGGGGGGACAAGCTATCCACCAAACTCTGTGCCTTCGCCAAGTCGACGTCGATAATGGTCAGTTCCTGCAGGCCGAGCTTCATCAGCGCGAAAGCGACCGCGGCGCCCGCTCCGCCGGCGCCGAATTGAACGACCCGACCGAGTGGTGCACCCTGCATGTTGCGGCGAAAATTCTCGGCGAAGCCGAACCAGTCGGTGTTGTGGCCGGTCATTCGACCGCTCCTGATGACCACGGTGTTCACGGCGCCAAGCGCCTCCGCGTCGGGCGAAAGCTCGTCCAGGAGCGGAAGAATCGCCTGCTTGCAGGGATGGGTCACATTCAGCCCGTCAAAGCCCATCCACCTTGCAGCCGTGAGCAAGTCGGGCAGCGCTTCGGCACCAAGCTTCAACTCGGTCAGATCGATCTTCTTGTAGAGATAGCGGATGCCCGCGGTGTCAGCCGCCGCTTCGTGCATGGGCGGGGTGCGGGACGCAGCGATGCCGCTGCCGATCAGGCCGACGAGAAAGCTGGACTTCTGATGCATGCTCGGCATCGCCCGTCAGCTCAAGGGGACAGTCAGTTCGGCGATGACCTGAGCCGTGCTCGGTCGAACGCCGCGCCACCAGGCAAAAGCTTCGGCCGCCTGCTCGACCAGCATGCCGACGCCGTCGGCCAGCTTGGCTACGCCTTCGACGCGGGCCGCTTGCAGAAAGGGAGTCAATCCCTTGCCGTAGGCAAGTTCGTACGCCAGCTCCGCACCGCGGAAGACATTGCCGGGAAGTGGCGGCATCTCACCTCGCAGGCTGGCCGATGTCGCGTTGACCACGACGTCATAGCCCTCGGCAAGATCGGCCAGTTCAGCATAGCCGCTGACGATCAGGGGGCCGCAGCCGGCAGACTCTTCGGCCAATGCCACCGCTTTCGCCAGCGTCCGGTTGACGAGAACCAGCTCGGACGGCTCCTGGCGCAGGAACGGCAGCAGCGCGCCACGCGCTGCTCCCCCTGCGCCGAGCATCAGGACGCGCCGGCCGGCCATCTTGACGCCGAGATTGACGGTGATGTCACGCACGAGGCCAATCCCGTCGAAATTCTCGGCAATGATCCTATCGCCGTCGAACTTCAAGCAGTTTGCGGCGCCAGCTCGGTCGGCGCTCTCTGAAAGCTCGTTTGCGTAGGCGAAAGCATCGAGCTTGAACGGGGCCGTGATGTTCAGCCCCTTGGCGCCCTCTTTCCGGAATTGATCAACTCGTGGGTTGAAGCCATCGAGTGGGGCCTCGATCGCCTCATAGACAAGGTCCTGTCCCGTCATCTTGGCGAAAGTGCCATGGATGAGGGGCGATTTGCTGAAGCCGATCGGATTTCCGATCACCGCGTAACGATCGCTCATGGCTCACTCCTACACCGCAGCTTCGTTGTAGAGGACGCCGTCGCGCACCATTTCGTCGACCTGTTCGGTAGAGAATCCCAGCGAGGCTGCGATGCGGCGATTGTCCTGACCGAGCAACGGCGCCGGCGTGCGCACCGTCGTGTCGCAATCGGAGAAATGAAAAGGCAGGTTAGGCAATGTCACCTTGCCGAGCACGGGATGCTCCTGCTCGACCAACATACCGCGGGCGTGGATCTGTGGATCCTTCACGACTTCCGCGATGGTCTGCACCGGGGCGGACGGCACACCTGCGTCTTCAAGAGCGGCAAGACACGCGTCACGCGAAGGCTGTGACAGCGTCCAGTTGCGCACGATCTCCATCGCGTCAGCATAGTGCGCGTTGCGGGAGGCCGGCTTGGCGAAGCGCTCGTCGGACGCCAATGCATTCCCGCCGATCAGCGTCGCCAATCTTTTCCACGCATCATCGACCTGCGCGGCGATCACGAGATTCCCGTCCCTGGCCGGAAAGACCCCGTAGACGGTCGAATCCGGCTGGCCGCTGCCGGTCTGCTTCGGAACATCGGTGCCGCCTGAGAGGAAGTAGCGCTGCACGGCGAAGTCGTGCATCGACACCATGCAGTCGTAGAGTGCCAGATCGATGTGTTGGCCATGGCCGGACGAAGTACGACCGACGAGCGCCGCGTTGATCGCAGCCACGCCATGAATGCCGGTATACATATCGGCCAACGGCATACGCAGCAGCGGCGGCGCTTCACCGGGATTGCCGAGTTGCGCCATAGCGCCGGACATCGCCTCGGCAATCAGCCCGAAGCCCGGACGGTCAGCGTACGGGCCGGTGTGGCCATAGGCGGAAACCGAGCAATAGACCAGCCTCGGATTGCGCTCAGACAATGCCTTGTAGCCAAGGCCGAGGCGCTCAAGTGCGCCAGGGCGATAGTTCTCGATGAACACGTCCGCGGTTTCGACCAGCTTCAGCATCAGCTCGAGGCCGCGTTTGTCACGCAGGTCGATGCAAAGTCCCTGCTTGCCCATGTTCTGCTGCAGGAAGTAGCCGGACTGTCCGTCTTTGAAATACGGATGCGCGCGCCCGGCATCGCCCTCCTTCGGGCGCTCCACCTTGATCACCTCCGCCCCCAACGCTGCGAGGCAGCGGCCCATGAAGGGGCCAGCCAGAAAGTGGCTATAATCGATGACACGAATGCCCTTCAATGGCAGGCGCTGTGTGTTCATGCCGGCTCTCCCTCGACCTTCGCCTTTGGGCGCATTGGGATCATCAGCCGATGCTCACCCAGCTGCACCACCTGGCCATGCTGGTTGATCAGTTCGGAAGGGAGCACCACGATACCCCACCCCTCGCGCTTGGTGGTCCGCATCGAGCCGACGCGGAATTTGACGTGGACGGTGTCGCCGAGCTTGATCGGCAGCTTGAAATCCCAGGTCCAGCCGAGTGACATGCCGGGCAGGAAGCGGTATTCAGCGCGGGTTTTCAGGCCGTCGGCGAGCGAAAGCCCAAACAGCCCGTGCGCGACGCGGGTGCCGAACGGCGTGGTCCTGGCGTATTCCTCGTCGACATGAACAGGGGTGAAGTCGCCGGTGAGTTCTGCGTAGCCGTTCACCATCGCCTCGGTAACTGTCACTGACGGGGTGATACATTCGTCACCGACAACGGCATCATCCCAGTAGCGTTCGTCGCTCATTGATCGACCTTCCTTCAGGCACGGGGATTGATTGCGAGGGCGGCTTCCACCGCGCCGACGCTGGCTTGCAAGATCTCGACGTTGAGCCCGCCCGGCAGCTCGAGCCAGTTCGGCCCGGCTGGCAGTGCCTTGGCTCCCCAAGCGGCGGCACGGGCGAGCACACCCTCGTAGTCGTCGACCATGATGCCGAGATGGGCGAGACGCCCCTCCGGTCCGACGAAGTTCGGATCCTCGATGAGTTGCACGCTTCCGAGCACCCACACCTGACGCGGGCGCGCGCCGTCGGCCGCTTGCTCGTCGCGGATACCGAGGCCAAGCACATGGCGGAAGAAATCGACGTGGCGGTCGACATCCGCCACCCGGATGGCAACGTGCTCGATATAGGCGCGGGGGAGCGTCATCGCCTCAGGCCTTTCCGGGATAGTCGCTGCGGGCATATTCGAGCCCCTTGACCAACGCGACGAGGGCCGCATTGACGGGGGTCGGCACGTTGAACTTGGCACCCCAACGCACGACGGAGCCGTGAATGTACTCGACCTCGGTCAGACTGCCGGATTGCAAGCTCTGCAACATCGACGTCTTGAACTCGGCAGGTAGACCAGCGGATGCCATCGTCCAGGCACGGCGCGGGTCGACAATCGAGATCTTGACGCCGGCAGCCTGCGCGACCGCGATGCCTTCTGAGATCGCGGCCAGCGCGCAATCTTCCAGGATGGGGAGCGAATAGAGACCACCATAAGTCAGCCCGGTAATGGCGGTAATTCCGCCTCCGGCGACGTTGATGAACAGCTTGTCCCACATCGTGCCCAGGATGTTGTCGCTGAGCAGCGTGAGAATTCCGGCACGATTGAAGGTGTCGGAAATTCGCTGTGCGCGTTCCGTCAAGCGCCCATCAAGTTCGCCGATGATTGTTTCCTTGCCGATGACGCCAGAGCGAACATGACCGGGGCCCAGCAGCACGCCACCGACATATGTCTTGCCTGCCATGACGCGGCCACGGCCGACTTCCTCCGATAAAATTTCCTCGTGGCCAAGACCGTTCTGCAGCGACATCACGACCGTCTGCGGCCCGATGATCGGCGCGGCGGTGCGGATCGCGTCGCGCGTATGGTAGGATTTGACGAGCACGATCACGAGGTCGGCCACCCCATCGACCTCGGCCGCGGAGGTGCACGCGGTGACCTTTGCAACGCTCTCGACCTCGCCCTCCAGCATGCGGAGGCCATGCGCATTGATCGCTTCGACGTGAGCACGGAATGGGTCGATCAGCCAGACGTCTGCCCCGCCCCGCGCCAGCGTGCCACCGATCGTCGAGCCCAAAGCCCCCGCGCCGACAAAGCAGATCCTCATCCGAACGCTTCTCCCTGCGCAACTTTGCTGTTGGAAGCTCGGATACCAGCCGACGAAACATTTTGATATGCTATGGGACTTATATTGATTATTGTGAATCACAATGACGCGTCATGACCTGCCCCACGCCAACCTGCTCGACCCCCGCCTATTGCGGCTGTTCGACGCGCTGTTCACCACGGGCAGCGTCACCAAGGCGGCCGAGAGACTGGGTCAAAGCCAGCCGACCGTTTCGATATGGCTTGCGCGCCTGCGGCAGGAACTCGACGATCCGCTGTTCGTCCGATCGCCGGAGGGAATGCTACCGACGCCTCGGGCCGAGGCGCTCATCGGCACTGCGAGGCAGGCACTGGAAATGCTGCGGCGGCTGGCCGAGCTGCGCACGGACTTCGATCCAGCCACCGCCAAACGGCGTTTCAGCATCTGCATGACTGACGCAAGCCATATTACGTTGCTTCCAGCCATCCTTGCCCATGTTCGCCGCGTCGCGCCGGGCATTCGGATCGAAGCGGCACAGATCGGCATGGACACTCCTCGCATGCTTCAGTCCGGCGAAAGCGATCTGGCGCTCGGCTACATCTCGGATCTTGATGCCGGCCATTTCCAACAGGCGCTGTTTCCGCAGGATTGGGTCTGTCTGGCGAACGCTCATCATCCTCGCATCAAGAACCGCATCACATTAAGAGATTTCAGGCGTGAGGCTCACGTGCTCATTCGGTCCGGCACGGGGCATCAACTGCTCGCTGACGCCTCTCGGGAACAGGGGATCGCGCCGGATATCGCGCTGGAGCTACCGGGCTTTCTCGGTCTGCCCGCAATCATCGGGACCACCGACCTGATCGCCACGCTGCCGCGCCACATCGGCGAAACCCTGGCACACTATTACGGGCTGCGCGTGCTCGCGTGCCCGCTACCAATCCCCAGCTTTACAGTCAAACAATACTGGCACGCCCGCTTCCATCATGATCCAGCAAGCCAGTGGTTGCGCGGCGTTTGCGCCGCGCTTTTCCAGCAGCAGGACGTCCGCGGCCTGCATCGCTCAGCCCGACCGCGAAGACGCAAGGCGACCTGACTGGCAGCATGGCAACAGCATCTGTTGCTCCACCACGCAGCTTCGATCCATTCTCGACGAATAGTCGGGGAATCCAACCATTATTGCATTTCCCAATAGAGCCTATCACGCCTCGCACATATACGCCGACGCTAAAGCCTCCTAATCCTTCCTCAAGCACCAGCGCGGCAGCCGCTGGAGAAGGCGGGAGGCCTATCGCTATTTGCGGTATCGACGCGTGACTTCGCGCGTCGGATAAGACCCTCAGCCGATGGAGGATCCATTGACCCATCGAAGCTCTGTTCCCTGTGGCACGATCATTCCTTTCTTGGCCTCCTGAGTGCCGGCATATGGCAGCGCGGGTTACTGGCTCTTGTCCCCAAGCGTCGGGGTTAAAGGACTTGGCTGATGTTGGGCGCGCTTTGTGGATTACGTTCGTCGATCCTAATCCCCTTGACAATGCCGGCGCGCTCGCTCGCGAGGACGGATCGTGACCTATCACTTCGACTTCAGCAGCCTGCTTCCCTATTGGCGGGACTTGCTGTTCGGCTGCGGGCTTACCCTCGCAATGACCTCCATCTCGGTTCTGCTGGGCTTCACGATTGGCTTGTTGACCGTGCTCGCTCGCCGCAGCAGCCTGAGGGCGCTGAACGTCCTGGCCATCGGCTACATCGAGATCATCCGGAATACGCCCTTCTTGGTGCAAGTGCTGTTCATCTATTTTGGCCTGCCCGCGTTGGGATTGAGCCTCGCTGCATGGCCGGCGGGCGTGATCGCGCTCAGCTTGAATGCCGGTGCGTTCGCGGCAGAGATCATTCGCGGCGGCATCGACGGTATTCCAAGAGGCCAGTTCGAGGCTGGCGCCGCGCTAGGTCTGCATCCTTTTCAGGTTTTGCGTTTCATTGTCTTCAAGCCCGCGCTGCGCGCGATCTACCCCGCCCTCGCAAGCCAGTTCGTTCTGTTGCTTCTGACCTCGAGCATCGTTTCGGCGATCTCGGCCGAAGAACTCACCGCAGCAGCCCAGTCCGTCGACACGCTGACATTCCGCAGCTTCGAGATCTACATCGTTGCCACGCTACTGTACCTGCTAATGGCGCTGGTTTTCTCACAGGCGTTCAAGGCAATCGAACGCCATGCGCTCGCCTACCCCGTAAGGTGAGAACCGCGATGATTCGTGACTTCGCTTTCCCTGAAATCCTGTCCATCGCAGCAGGCATCAAGGCAACGATATTACTCTCGTTGATCGCCTTCTGCGGCGGCGGCGGTGGCGGCCTCATCGTCGCCCTGCTGCGCACGGCCGAACGGAAGTGGGTGCGCTCGCTGGCCGCCATGTTCGTAGATTTCTTTCAGGGAACACCGATGCTCATGCAGTTGTTCCTGGTTTACTACGGACTTCCGGTCCTCGGATTTCACGTCAACGTATGGGTGGCTGCCAGCATAGGGTTAACGCTGCACGCCAGTGCTTTTCTCGGCGAGATTTGGCGTGGCGGCATCATGGCAGTGCCACGCGGCCAGATGGAGGCCGCGAGCGCGCTCGGTCTTGGTTATACATCTCGGATGATCGACGTTGTTTTGCCGCAGGCCTTCCGATTGTCACTCGCTCCGACGGTCGGCTTTTTGGTGCAGTTGATCAAAGGCACGTCGCTTACGTCTATCATTGGTTTCGTCGAGCTCTCGCGTTCGGCGCAGATCGTGGCGAGCACGACCTATCGTCCTCTCCTCGCCTACGGCATGGCGGGGCTTTGTTACTTCGCCCTGTGTTTCCCGCTTTCCCGTTACAGCAGCACGCTCGAGCGCCGGCTGGCGACTCGGAGTTGATCCTAACCTTCGAGATAAGAGCAAGGAGTGAAACGATGCCCAAATTCTCCCGTCGTCAGGTGTTGAGAGCCGCTGCCGGCGCCGCAACGCTGTCGCTTCTTGCGCGGGCAGCAAGCGCCGATACATTGCAAGACATTCGCAAATCGGGCGTCCTGAAAGCCGGCTGCCAGGTTGCGCAGGTCCCCTGGGGATTCAGCGACGACAAGGGGGTATTAACCGGCTTCGATGTCGAGTTCGTCCGGCTATTCGCTGCCGATCTCGGCGTAAAAGCCGAAATTTCTCCGGTTACGTCCTCTAACCGCGTCGCCGCGCTGCTGACAGGACAAGTGGACATGCTTGCCGCAGTCATGGGCATCTTCGCCGATCGACAAAAAGTCGTTCTGTTTGCGCGCCCTTATTGTGTCAATGACACTGTCTTCATTGGGAAAGTCGGACAGACCGTAAAGGGCTGGAGCGACATGACCGGGCTGCGGGTCGGCGTACCGCGTGGCACACCGCAGGACATAGCACTCACCAAGGCCGCACCGAAGGGCGCAACAATCCAGCGCTACGATGACGATGCCAATACTGTCCAAGCACTCATCGCCAACCAAGTCGATCTGATCGGCGGAGCCTCTACTCAGGTTCGAAACATCGCTCATGTGGCCGGCGACGGAAAATTCGAACAGAAATTCGTGCTGGCCCGTGCGTATAACGCCGCTGCATTTCGTCCCAGCGAGCGTGCGCTGGCCGATGCATGCAGCGCGTTTGTGGCCAATAGCCTCGCAAACGGTTCACTCCCAGCGCTGTTCGATCGATGGATCGGGACAAGTCTGCCGGATATGCCCGCCACCGGTGAGGGTAATGCGGCTTTGCCGATTTCGATGACCGCTTTGTAATCAGGGCTTCGCGTCCTGTTCAAAGAAGCTCTCGCCCGTCGCCGCCGATATCGCAAGTCTCGAGCCCGTCCGTTTTTTTCGCTAGAGTGTCCTAATCTACGACGGTCATGTAATTCGCCTGCACCGCGCGGCGCTCGCGCTGTATCTCACGATGCGAACGCACTAGGAGGGACAGAGCCAAAGTGGGTGTGTGACTTGGTCTCGACCACAGAGAGGATCGATCAACCCGAGTGTCCAACAGAAAGGCCCGTTCTTAGGCAAAAGCCTTCCAACCGGTTGATTTCGCTATGGTGGGCGCACCAGGGCTCGAACCTAGGACCCGCTGATTAAGAGACAGCTCTAGCCTGAAAAACTCAATGATTTACTGATCGCATGACCGAGCTTACCCGACCGCTAATGGGCATTCGTCGCACGATAATAGTCGTGGATGTCTGCGCACGCCCGCAGCGGAAACATCACGGAACTATCTCCAACAACCATCATCGTACTGTCCTTGATTTGCTGTCGCTTTGAGGCCCGTGCGATGGAGAGGCAGTGCGACGAAGTTCCAAAGATTGCCGGCACCGGTGCCCAACCGGAGTCGACCGCGTTGCTCCAGACGCGCGGCCAGCGGCGCGCCTGCTTCGACGCCAGCGCGATGGTGTGTGGCCCCTCACAATTGAATGAACTGGCGATTGAGACGTGCGGCGTCTGGACAGCCGACAAGTGCCAGCGTCGTATCGAACTCGGCAGTAAGGATTTGAAGCGCGTGACTAGCCCCTTCTTCGCCTGCAGCGGCGAGCCCATAAAGGATTGCACGTCCCAACAACACCGCTTTGGCACCGAGCGCTAACGCCTTTACCGCATCTGCTCCGCGGCGTATGCCGCCATCAACGAGGAGCGGCATCGCATTCTGATTCGAGATTTCCGCTAACAAATCTATGGGCGCCTGAACGTCCTCGATCTGCCTTCCGCCATGATTGGACAGAACGACGGCATCAACGCCAAGTTCCCGACATCGATTTACGTCGGTCGCAGTCATAATGCCCTTCACTATAAGCGTACCCGGCCAAGCGTCGCGGAGCGCCTGAAGATCCTGCCAACAGAAACTGGCATCCATCTGCCGGCGCATCAAGGCGGCCTGTGCATTCACGTCGGTTGCGTCAGGGCTGGCAAAATTTGCGAGCTGAGGCAATCCGTGGCGGATCTGGCCGAGCGCCCACCGTGGATGAGTTACGGCGTCCAGAACCGATCGGGGAGTTTGGCGGAACGGTATCGCAAACCCATTTCGCAGATCACGCTCCCTTTTGCCATTCACTGCAACATCGACGGTGAGGACCAGCACGCGGTAACCCGCGTCTTTGGCCCTGCGAACAAGCTGCTGCGCCAGATCTCGCTGCACGACGTAAAGCTGGAACCAAAGGTCACCGCCCGCTCGTTCCGCGACGTCCTCAATTGTCGCGTTTGATGCGGTCGAAAGGGCAAACGGGATCCCTGCGCTGCGAGCGGCCCGGGCTAACGCGACATCGCCATCAGGCCACAGAGCACCATTCAGGCCTGTCGGCGCGACCACAAAGGGCGTTGGAAGCGTCCGTCCGAACAGAGATATGGACGAACTGCGCTGGCTGACATCGACAAGCCGCCGAGGAGCAAAATTGATCGCCGCAAAAGCTTTGAGATTTCGGCGCAAACCGCGTTCGCTTTCGGCTCCCCCATCAAGATAGTCGAACACCATTCGTGGAAGGCGACGCTTAGCCAAGGTTCGATAGTCGTCCACGTTAATCGGGGTCACTGTAAGCCCTCAAGCCACACCGTTCTTATCACAAAGGTAACTCCAAACGGTTCCCGGCAAGGCACGTAACGGATGCCGAGCGAACGCAGTATCACGTCGACGGTTCAAGTCTCGGTGAAAGTGACCGCCGCGTTCTCGTCTTCGCTGAAGCTGACGCTCGTGCGACGCGGGCTGCGGTTGACCATGAGACGGACGACGTCACCGCGGGCGTAGTGCCCCGTGGGGTCGTAAGCTGCCTTGGCGATTGCAATCATTGACAGGTCTACGTCAGCATAGAGGATGCCTTCCTTGTCTTGCGGCAGATGCTCGCACATCGGCTGACCATCGGGACCGAAAATCATCGAATAGCCTCCACCCGGCTTCGCTCCCTCCGCGTTCAGCAAATCGGCCTTTTCCGGAGTATCGCAAAGCATGTCGAACATATCCTGACCAGTAATTGCCGAGGCATGCAGGACGAAGCAACCTCCCTCTAGCGCATAGATCTGGCTGGCGGCGAGATTCACCTCATGGCCCAAAGCGTAGGCCTTGCCGCGATACAGCGTAAAAGATGGCCACGACGCCACGTGAACTTGCTCGTTCATCGAGTACATGGCGTATTTCGACAACGGCTGAATGTGCTCGGCGCAGCACAAGGCTCCGAGACGTCCGACACTGCTTTCGACGACGCGGAAATCAGACCCATCTCCTTCGCCATAGAGCGTACGTTCGACGTGTGTCGGCTTCAGCTTTCGGCGCTTGAAGATGATCTCTCCCGCATCGCTGATAAAGACCTGACTTAGGTAGAGCGTTCCTCCGTCGATTTCGGAGAAGCCCATCACAACATTGATTTTCGCTTCGGCGGCGGCCGCACACAGTGCGAGGATTTCGGGCCCATCAGCACGCAGCGAATTGGCGTGATAGCGGGGTACAAACTGCATTCCCCAAGCCGGCGTCCCGAGCCAAAGCCACCAAGGATAGCCCGGAATCCAGACCTCCGGGAACGCCAGCAGCTTCGCCCCCGCTGCACCCGCCTCCGCAATGAAACCAATCGCCTTGGCCACGGAAGCTGGCGCATCCATGAATACCGGCGCAGCCTGAACGACCGCGACTTTGAATTTCGTGTCCTGCATGCGAGTTCTCCGAACTAGGTTTTCAAGTTGTGGGGAATGACGCGGACCGGTCCAGATCGGACTCGACCATGCGCCGGCGTATCCGGAACGGATCAAGGCGCCACTTTTCCGGAACGAGAGAAACCGCGCCGCCCGGAGCTGCCACCATTGTCAGGATCGCAAGCAGCCCGACCCCGATGAAGTACGAGGCGCCATAGCCCGCGAAGGTCTCGCGGAGCAGGAAATACACGATCGTACCTACGATCGGGCCCTCCAACGTTCCGATGCCTCCGAGTACAGCAATGAAGATTGCCGCCGCGGTCCAGTTCAGCGAGAAAGAGGCATCCGGCGTAACCTGAAGCGTATTCATGTACGAGACGGCGCCGGCAAGCCCCGATATGACAGCGCAGAGCACCCAAAGCGCGATCTTCGCACGAGCAACCGGAACGCCGCTCGCAAGCGCGGCAGGTTCGGAGTCACGCACACTCATCAATGCAAGTCCCAGCGAGCCGCGCAGCACCTGCCGGCTTGCGACCAGCGATCCCACACCGACGAACAGCGCTGCCCAGTAGACTCCCGCGTTGCGCGTCCACCGATCGATGTCGCTCATCGCCTCCAGCGGCATGCCGCCTCCTGCGCCCAGCCATGGCGCATTCAACGTCAGGATCCGCATCATCTCAGCGAGAACCCATGTGCCCACCGCGAAGTAAGCACCGCTCAAACGGAACATCGGCCAGGCCGAAACGAGGGCGAAAGCAGCCGCGAAGACGGCCGCGGCGGGCAGCAGCAAAAACGGATTCAGATGCAACTGGTTCGAGAGCGCGAAGAGCGAATAGGAGCCGACGCCGACAAAGACATGCAAACCGATGGCGACCAGGCCGCCGTAGCCTGCGAGCAGATTCCAGGCGAGCGCGACAGCGAAGAGCGTGAAGACTTCGACGAGCAGCCGCTGGACGGCGAACGTCGACAGCCAGGGCATCGAAACTGCGAGCACAGCGGCAATGAGGAGCGCCGCCGCTGAGGACATCCGCACCAATGTTGTCCTGGAATTCACACGTGACATGGTGGCCACGGTCATGACGGCGCCTTTCCGAACAAGCCCTGGGGACGGGCGAGCAGTGCCACGAGAAATGCGAGATGGCCGAAGAAGGGACCGAGACCAGAGGCGATCTTGGCGCCGAAAAGCTGTGCGACGCCGATCACCAGTCCGCCGAACAACGTACCCCAGATATTGCCGAGCCCACCGAGCACCACCGCCTCGAACGAATAGAGAAGCCGCTCGGGTCCAGCCGTTGGCGAAAAGGGCGTCCGGAGAGCGTAGAGCACCGCTGCCACACCGATCATCGAAAAGATGACGCCGGTCACAATCCCGAACAGCCGCCTATCGTTCACGCCGACCAGCCTTGCAGTGCCGGGGTCATCCGATACGGCGCGTGCCTGACGCCCGAAATGGGTGTGACCGACCAGCCAATGCGTCGCACCGAGCAGTGCGATGCTCGCGAGCGCAGAGACAAGCGGAAGAACTCCTATGGAAACGCCAAGAACGTTAAACCCAAGACCGGCGAGATCACCGGCCGGCAAGCTCCGCGTGTCGGCAGTAAACATCTCCTGAAGGACATTCTGCAACACGATAGAGAGACCGAACGTCAGGAGCAGCGGCGCGAGGGCATCCCGTCCCACGACACGGTTGAGCAAAATAATCTGAAGGATCCAACCGAGCGCGAACATCACCGGAATGACCACGAGCAACGCGGTAAGCGCACCGACGCCTGCTCCGCTCATGACAACGCTGGTGATATAGGCCCCGACCACGATCAGATCGCCGTGGGCGATGTTGATCATGCGCATGACCCCGACGCTCAGACTCAGACCAAGTCCGAACAGCGCGTAAAGCGCCCCCAGCATCAGCCCGTTCAACAACGTTTCTGCCGCGATCTGCATGATCAATCTCCGAAATACGCAGCCGATACGCGCGCGTAATCGGCCGTCTTCGAGATGCCCTCGAGCACGACGTTCCCCTTCAATATGCAGTAGTACCTGGACGACTTGGAGAGCGCGCGACGCACGTTCTGCTCGACAAGGACCACCGCCATGCCTTCCCCGATAACGGTGCCGAGCAGCTCGTAGACCGTCTCGACAGCGACCGGCGAAAGACCGAGTGATATCTCGTCGCAGAGAAGGAAGTCTGGATTCGTGACCAGCGCCCGACCAACCGCCACGAGCTGCTGCTGACCGCCAGAAAGAGCCGTGGCAGGACGAGAGCGCAGTTTCTCGAGAACCGGCAGTTCCCGGTAGAGACGGTCAGGCGTCCATGGTCCTGGGCGGCCGTTTCGCGCGGCGAGAAGCAGATTCTCCTCGACGGTCAGGCTCGGAAACAGCCGGCGACCTTCCGGCACCAGCGCAATTCCGCGACTTAGCTGATCGATCTCGGCCGAGCCGCCGACCGGCTTTCCGTCGAGCAACACACTCGGAGCGGCAACCGGGACAGAGCCGACGATGGCGCGAAGCAGCGTCGACTTGCCAGCGCCATTTGCGCCGATCAGTGAAACGACCTCGCCGCGCCCGACCGAGAAGTTGATGCCGAACAAGGCCTGAAACATGCCGTAGTTCGCGTTGAGATGCTCAGTGGACAGCATGGGACGCCTGCTCGTCGAGATCGGATCCGAGATATACGTCGCGAACTTCGCGGCTGCTCATGACCGCGCTGGGCGCACCGTCGCCGAGCAATCTTCCCTCCGACAGCACGAGCAGGCGATCGGCGGACGAGACCAGCGCATGGACGAGATGCTCGATCCAGATCACCGTCACGCCGGCTTTGTGGATCGCGGTGACGAGTTCCAGCAACTCTGCGACTTCGGCGTCCGTCAACCCGCCCGCGACTTCGTCGAGCAGTAGCAACCTTGGCTCGGTCGCTAGTGCCCGGGACAATTCAAGCCGCTTGCGCTGGAGCAAGGTCAGGCGGCCGGCTCCCGTGTCGCCGAGATGCTCGAGGCCGCAACGAACGAGTGCTTCGCGTGCTTTCTGCTCAGCTTGCTTGCCGCGCAGAGCGGCCCCGAAAGTGGCCGCCACGAGCGCGTTCTCGAACACGGTCATGCCCTGGAACGGCTGCGGGATCTGGAATGTCCTGCCGACGCCGGCACGGCAACGCGCATCGGCGCCGAGCGCAGTGACGTCTTCCCCATCGAGATAGACCGCTCCGGAATCGCAACGCAGGTTACCGGAGATAAGGCCGAACAGAGTGGTCTTACCCGCCCCATTCGGCCCGATGACTCCGACGAACTCGCCTGCCTGAACCCCAAGCGTCAGGCCAGGGATCACGACCATGTCGCGATAGCGCTTGCTGACATCCCGCAGTTCGAGCAACGCTGTCATGGCCGTCAGCTCTTCAGACGTTCGAGTTTGCGCTCGGCCTTGATTTCGGGCGCAGTGCTGTTGCTCGTGATGTAGAGGTGCGGCTTTCCGCCGTCCTCGACATGCCACTGTCCTCCGACCACCCGGATCTTCGAAACATTGGCGATGCCGCTTCCACCGAAGTCGAGACTTCCGATGACCGTATCGGTCTTGAGCTTGCGCAGGCTCTCGACGACCTTGCCCGGGGATTTCGGATCACCGCTTGCCTTCAAGGCTTGAATCCCGGCCTCGAACAAGGCGTGCGCGACGCCGATCGGTTGCGTCCACTCCCGCTTTGTCGTTTCCTGATAGGAAGCCGCAAGCTCAGACGCGGTTTGCCCGGTCAGGCTCGAGCGGAACGGGTAGCTCGGCAGCCACCAGATTTCTGTGGACATGCCTTCCGCGCGCGGTCCGAGAGCCGCCACACCGCCCGGGAAGAGCAACGCCTTCGCGATGGTACAAACCTTCGGCTTGAATCCCATCTGGGCAGATTGATTGAGAAAGGTCGCCCATTCCGGTGGGTTGAACAGGCCGGTGACGATCTCCACGCCTTCCTTCTTGAAGGCCTGGATGTGGGTCGAGAAATCGTCCGCTCCGACCGGGAAGCGCCCGACATCGACGATCTTGTAGCCGGCCTTGGCGAAGGCACCAGGCATGCCGAGCTTCGCGTCGCCCATGGCGTTCCCGGGAACGTCATTCGAGAAGACGGAGCCGACCACCTTGTTGGTGTCCGCGTCCTTCCAGATGTCGAGATAGACGGCCGCAATGTCCTCGATCCCCCAGAAGAAATGAAACACGTTCTTGAATCCCTTGGCCGGATCGCCCTTCATCGGGAACATCCACGCCTGCCACGGACCCATCGTCGAAATGCAGGGTACGCCGTTGAGCTCGCATTGCTGCGAAACTGCCGGACCGATCGAGACCTGCGCGAGCATCAGGTCGATGTTCTCCTTGTTGATCAGCTCGGCGGCGAGATTGGACTGCCGATCCGGGCTGCTCTGATCGTCGCGCGCGATGATCTCGACCTCATATTTCGAACCTCCCACCGAAAACCCGCCGGCGAGCGACTTCCTGACCTGATCGAGGATGAAATCGTCCGCCTCGGCAAACGGTGCGAACGGCCCGGTTTTCGGACTGATGTAGCCGATGCGGATTTTCTTATCGGCGGCAGCCCACGCGCGGCCGGTCGATCCGAGCGTCGCGCCTGCCGTTAACGCCGCTGCGGCCTTGAGAAAATCGCGGCGCGCGAGGTCGGCAATACCAGTCTCGGGGACAAGACTGGGGTTAATCTTCGAAACCATGAATGCTCTCCGATGCAAAGATGCTGACCGAATTGACGGCCCTACATTGGTCAGCTCTGTCGAAGGCGGCTTGGTTCGGGCGGAACAGAAACTTGTCTGAGACGGCTAGACGAGGTCCTCGCGCCACAGGAAAACAATCCGGGCCAACCCGGGAAATTGGCATATTTCGTGCTTGATCGGCCCCGAAATTGAGCAATAAACTTCGCATTGGCGGATGACTGTCAGTGATCGACCGCCGAAGGGGCACCCAAGAACCCCATCGTAACGGACCGAGGGGAATCAAGAGATGCTTCTAGAAGCCACAAAGATTGCTTCGATGCAGTCGTGCTTCGCCTCGACGGCGAGCCTTCCGCCGCGAGAGCGCTTCGACTATTGGCACGACGTTGTGAGCCGCAACCTCGTCGACCTGGACTACCGGTTGGTCGGCGAAGCTCAGTTCGATGCGAGCTTCCACTCCACACCGATCAATGGTCTCGACCTGTGCCGCATCAAGGCTTCTCCCCACGTGGCTCAGCGAAGCGCCGCAGGCATCTCCCGCGCAGACCACTCGATGCTGGTCTTCAACTTCGTCCTCTCGGGCTCGTTGGTCGCCGAGCAGGATGGGCGCCTGGCGCACTTGAAGCCCGGCGACGGTGCACTGTGTGACGCAACGAAACCCTACAAGCTTTCCTCGCACGAAGCGTTCGAGCTTGCCTGCGTTCGAGTCCCCCGCGAGCAGTGCATCGGCCGGATCCCGCACCTCAATCGTCTCTCGGCGTGCAATTTGGGCGAACGATCTGAGCTCGCGCCAATGGTCTTTGGCTACTTGTCACATCTCGTCGATCGCGCGCCCCATCTCACGAGCCGTGCAGCCGGCCTCAAGATATCGCAGAACTTCAAGGACCTTCTGCTCGCCCTGCTAGTGGAATTGGCCGACTCCTGCGCGCCCTCGCTTACCGAATATCGGAGCCTGGCTCTGATGAGGATCAAGGAGACGGTCGAGCGCAACGTTCACGACGCCGATCTGACACCGGCGACGATCGCAGCCGAGCTCAAGCTGTCGGCACGATACATCAACCAGCTGCTCGAAGCCGAGGGGACCTCGTTGTCGCGCTACATATGGTCGAGACGGCTCGATCGCTGCGCCGAACAGCTAAAGGACCCGGCTTTGCGCGCGCGCGGCGTGTCACAGATCGCGATGGACAACGGGTTCAACGATCTCAGCCATTTCAGCAAGGCCTTCCGCATCAAATTCGGAGTGGCGCCGCGCGACTATAGAAATGGTCAGGCGATGCATTCCTGATGTCCCGGCGCTGACCCGCTCAGCCCAGGCAACCACGTTGGGCCCAATTCATACCGTGAGGTGGGCGAGAATCTGCTGTCGATCGAGCTCGGACGCAGGCGCGCTCAGGACGATTTCTCCGTGGTCCATGATCACGATCCGGTCGGCCACCCGGTCGACCAATGTCAGGTTCTGTTCGACGACCAGAAACGACGCCCCGGCGTCCTTCTGCGCGAGCATGAGTTCGGCCATACGAACGACGTTCTCGAACTGAACCCCCTCGGTCGGCTCGTCGATCACTATCATGGCCGATCCCTCCGAGAGGCCGCGCACAAAGGACAGCAGCCTCTTCTCGCCGCCCGAGAGCGTTCCGGCGTGCTGGCTGCGGCGTTCGGAGAGCCGCGGAAAGGCGCGAAAATAGGGCTCGAACTCGTCGAGCCGGCGATCAGTGCGCATCAACGACAGATTTTCCGCGACGGTGAGGTCATCAAATACCACCCTCTCTTGCGGGCAATAGGTCAAACCCAGTGTCAGGTTCTCCGACGGTCGCTTGCCTGTGATCTCAACGCCCGCGAGCCGCACTGCTCCGCCCATTGGTCGCAGGAATCCGCACGCAAGCTTCGCAAGGGTCGATTTTCCCACGCCATTGCGACCAAGCAGACACACCACCTCTCCCCGACCGATCGAAATGCTGACATCGCGGACGACGCGTCCCGACCCATACCCGCCGGAGATATTCTGGATCTCGAAATACCCGCCTGTCACCGGGAGCCCCCAACATAGACCGCGCGAACTTCCGGATTTCGCTGCACCTCCTCGACGCTGCCGTCCGCGAGAAAGCGGCCTTGATGCAGCACGACCACGCGGTCGGCGAGGCGGCGCACGAGCTCCATGTCGTGCTCGATGATGATGACGCGCAGGTTGAGCTCGCCTCGCGCCCACTGGATCGCGTCAATCACCGCCGCGGTCTCTTCGTGCGACAGCCCCGCACAGGGCTCATCCAGCAGCAACATGCGCGGCTCGGTGATAAGCGCCATGGTGAGCTCGAGAATTTGACGCTCGCCATGGGAGAGAGCAGATGCCGACCTTGTTCCAGCATTCAGGAATTGGAAGCGCCTCCGCATCTCTTCAAGCAACGGCGAGGTCCATTCAAACAGACCGAGCCGAAGCAGATCGAGCCCCCGCCAACGCCCGGCCCAAAGCGCGACCGCCAAATTTTCATCGATCGTCAACTTCGGAAACACCGACGGCGTCTGGAATTTGCGGGCGACGCCCTTATTTGCGACGATCGCCGGCTCCGGTCGAAGAACATCCGTTCCATCGATGACAATCCGGCCACCCCGCCTCGGCAGCACACCGGTCATGACATTGAGCGTCG
The DNA here is from genome assembly GCF_028128895.1 of Bradyrhizobium sp. CCBAU 11434. Classification (NCBI taxonomy): domain Bacteria; kingdom Pseudomonadati; phylum Pseudomonadota; class Alphaproteobacteria; order Hyphomicrobiales; family Nitrobacteraceae; genus Bradyrhizobium; species Bradyrhizobium sp. CCBAU 11434. The sequence continues at coordinate 505,024 of NZ_LBJX01000011.1, read as the reverse complement.
AGGTTTTGCCGGCTCCGTTCGGGCCGATAACACACAGCACGGCTTCCTCGCCGGTGCGCACCGACAGGCCATCGAGGATCGTCACATCCCCCACGCGCACACATACATCCTCAAATGCCACAGAGAGAGACGTCGCAATGCGCGGCTTACCGGGGGCTGTTGATCGGACGCGTGTGGAAGTCCTCGCGAACGAGAATCGCCGCAATGGCGCAAAGAGAGTCATGAGTCCGCCGGGAAGACGAAGCACGACGACGATGAAGAACAAAGCGATACCAATCTCCCACCAAGGGAAGCGATCGCGCAACTCGGCCGACAGAACCCCGACGACGACGGCGCCGATCACAGGCCCGAGTACGGTGCCACGACCGCCCACCGCAGCAAAAATCACCAGGTCACCGGAGAAGGCGAAGCCCGCAAGATCGGGCGTCACGAGGTTTTGCTGCGGAGCATACAGGGCTCCCGCAAGCCCGGCGAGACCGGATGCTACAGCAAACGCTGCTGCTTTAATAACAGCAACGTCATAACCGAGAAAGGCGAGCCGCCGCTCGTTGTCGGCGATCGCGCGCCACAGCACACCAATTGGGGCACGCACGAGGTAGTCGACGGCGGCGATGCTCAACCCCAAGAGAATGGCAATGAGATAGTAGAGGTCGAGAAAGCCATCCAGGCCGGGCAGGCCCGGAATATTGCGAAGCCCATTGAATCCCCCCGTGACGCTGCTCCAGCCGTTCGCCACCTGAAATGCCGCCAGCGTCAAGGCGAGCGTCATCAATGAGAATGACGGGCCTTGCTCAAACCGCCCTCGAAACACCAGAGCAGCGAATGCAAAGGCAAGAACAGCGACGAGAACGCAAGCGGCAGGCAGCGCGAGATAAGCGATCGGCGACGAGCCGAGAGCCAGCAGCCCATGTGCCGTGACGTAGGCGGCGATCGCGACAAACATTCCCTGCCCGAGCGGCAGGATTCCAGCCTGCCCCCAAGCGAGACCAACACCCAAGGCGGCCAGGCCGTAAATGAAATAGAGTCCGAGCTGATAGGCCCAGAACTCGCCCATGAATGGCGGAATGAGGAGCAGGAACGCCAGTATCAGGACGTTACGGACGAGGAAATAGGCCACGGGGTCGCTGCCAGAGGAAGAGGATGGAGATGAGGAGCATCGCAAGATAGGCCGAGGTCGGGCTGACGGCGGCCGATAGAACGCTTTGCAGACCACCGATGATAGTCGCGCCAGCGAACAGGCCCGATACCGTTCCCATTCCGCCGACCACCAGCGCGAAGAATGAGTTCACGATGAAAGTGAGCCCCATGAATGGTTCGACCGGCGTGAGCGGCGCGACCATGACTCCGGCGACACCTGCCAATGCGGTGCCCGTGACGAAGGTGTTTCGCGCGAGTTCACGCGTTCGGATACCGACCGCCTCCGCAAGCACGGGATTGCCGACCATGGCACGGATCCGAGCCCCGGTCGGAGCGCGGCGGTACCAGATGAACAGGCCGGCAAGCACCAAGGCGGCGACCGCCATCAGCACCAATCGGTACGCTGGATAGGATTCACCAAAGAGGCTCAACGAACCACCGATTGGTATCTCGACGCTGCGATAACCGCGGCCAAACGCAAGCTCGACGCACTTGCGAAGCAGCAGTCCCAGCCCCCAGGTCGCCAGGAGCGTCTCGAACGGTTCGTAGTGCAATGGCCTTATCAGGCATCGCTCCACGACAAAGCCGATGGCCCCACAAACCAGCGCCGCGGCCGGCACTGCGAGCAAATATGGAAGCCCTGCCCTTTGCACCACGTAGGCGGCATACGCGCCCATCATGATGAACTCGCCATGCGCGATGTTCAGGACGTTCAACAAGCCCATCACGACGGCCAGGCCCAGGACCAGGATCGCAAGGATCAGGGCTTCGTAGACGACGTTGAGTCCCTGCGTGAAGAGCAAAGCTTCCATTCTCGGCGACCTCTTCAGGTACAGGACTGCTGTGTCGGTACGGCTGCAAACTTGTCGATCACAGTGAACTTCGTTCCCTCGCAACGAGCCAGGAAGATGTTTTTCGCGGTGTGACGATGCGTCATGGTCATCGACCCGCTCGGGGTCTCGAACTGCACACCCTCGGCCGCCGCGGCGAACTCCTTGGCCGCGAGCGATTTCGACTTGGTCGTCACGGCAGCGGCGAACACAAAGGCATCATAAAGGCCCTTGGAGATCGTGCACTGCTGCGGCGCCTTATCGCCATACTTCTTGGTCAGCTCGCCAATGAAGGCCTTGTTCTCCGGAAGGTCGAGATCCGCGAAGTAGCCGAGGCTCGAATACAGGTTCTTGCTGGCGTCCTTCCCGATTCCGATCAGCGTATTCTCCTCCAGAAGGCACGACAGGCGAACGATATCGTCCGACAAATTGAAGTCGGCGAAGGTGCGGTTGAAATTGACATTGTCACCGCCGACCAAGGTTTGCAGCACGATAGCGGGCTTCGCAGACTTGATCTTGGCCACCGTGTTCTCGAACTTGTTCGGCGCGCCAAGCGGATAATAGTCCTCCGCGACGACGGTGCCACCGAGATCCGCGATGTATTTCTTTGCCTTTTCATTGGTCGTGCGTGCCCAGACGTAGTCGTTGCCGACAAGGTAGAAGGTCTTCCCCTTGGCGAGTTCGACCATTTTCGGAAGCGTCTTCTGCAGCTCCTGCTCGGGTACTTCGCCGAGAAAGTAGACGTTTGACGAGCAGTCATCGCCCTCGAACACGGGCGTGTAAACGTAGGGTATTTTGCCCTTGACGACGTTCTCCACGCCCTGCCGGACAGCGCTGTCGTGCGACCCGAAGATCATCTCGACCTTGTCGCTCAACATCAACTTGACGGCGCTCTTGGCCACCTCGGCAGGCGGAGCACCCGCATCGGCGAAGATGATTTCGACCTGACGTCCGAGAATTCCACCCTTGGCATTGATGGTCGCAGCACCCAGTTCTGCAGCCGCGCGTTGCGCAGGGCCGAACAAGGCAGCTGGCCCAGAATCGGCGACAAGAACGCCGATCTTGAGGACGTCCGCGGCCAAAGCTGGGCGAATGATTGCGGGCGCCCCGATCGCAAGGGCCGCTGCGCCGGCGGCGCGGACGAGGTCGCGACGAGTCATCTTGATCGATGTAACCACTTTTTCCTCCAATGATGGCATAACGATATGTGCGATCGGGTCAGGGCGTTGGCGGCGTCGGAAGCACCGTCTCGAGCGCGATAGCAAGCGAGAGCAGTTCTCGATCCCTGCCGGCGGGAGCGTCGAATTCGAGACCGACCGGCAGACCAGCCGAGGTCAGGCCGACGGGGAGGCTAATGCCGGGAAGGCCCGCATTGCTTCCCGGATCAGTGTTACGGATGACGGCTGCGAAGGTCGGAATGGCCCGGCCGTTGAGCATCACGCTATCGTCTTCACCGATGAGTGGCGGCGGCAGCGGTGTCGTTGGAAAGGCGATCGCATCGACCTTGTTTTCAGCAAAGCATGCCCGATAAAGAGAGATCAGTTTCGGTCGATGGACGTCCATAGCCTCCCGATAGGCCTGTTCTGGAACTGACGTCGCAGGGTTCAGCAAAGGAGCGAGAACGGCTTTCACGTCAGGGCTGGCTACGTCCGCGACGATCTCGGCAAAGCGCGGAGTGATGCCTTCGTCCCGTAGATAGGCATCGAGGTCACGCTTAACTTCATAAAGCGCCACCGTGAACGAAACGGCCTCGTTAAGCGCGGCAACCTCGTGCAGATCGACCTCGATCAAGGTGATGCCAGCGCGCTTGAGCACGTCGAGAGCCGCTTCGCATAGACCGGCAGTCCCCCGCTCTAGGTCATCCCAGAAGAATGACCTGGGCACGCCGATCCGGAGGTCCGAAAGCTGCTTCATTGGGACGGGATTGGCATCCCCCGTCACAGCAGCGTCGAGGGCTGCGAGGTCGACCGAATGTCGCGCCAGGGGCCCCGCGGTGTCACGCGTCGACGAGATCGGAACGATGCCAGCCTGGGACCACCGCGATACCGTTGGCCGAAAGCCCGCCACCCCGCAAAAAGCGGCAGGAACGCGGACCGATCCACCAGTGTCGGAGCCGATGCTGGCCGGGACCAGCCTGGCCCCTACGGCCGCACCAGAACCACCGCTCGAACCTCCCGGTATGTGGCCGTCCCCAAATGGATTCCTGATGGCTCCGAACGCCGAATTGTTTGAGCTGATACCAAACGCCAATTCGTGCATTCCGGTCTTGCCGAACGGAAGCGCGCCAGCGTCCTTCAAGGCTTTGACGACCGGTGCGTCCGTTTTGGGCCTGTGCGTGCGCAATCCGGGCGTACCGGCCGTCGTAGGCAGGCCAGCGGTATTGATGTTGTCCTTGAATGCGATTGGCACCCCATGGAGCGATCCAAGCGGTTGACCAGCCTGTCTATGCTGATCGGCGCGGCGAGCTGCCGCCATGACCTGGTCTACATCGAGCGTGACGAATGCGTTCAGCGCACTGAACGTGTTCGCGCGCTCGAGCAGCGCCGAAGCAAGCGCCTCTGCGGTGATATCGCCGGAGCGGATCGCGGCAGCGGCCTCCACCACGCCCATTTCGTGCAGATTTTTCATGGCCAGTCCCAGAAATTGCTTCCAGGACACGATTGATAGGAGGCCTCGGCCCGAGCCGGTATCAACACAAATGTGGAGCGCGCGCGACCGCACTGCAACACGGGCGCGACGCCGCCTCGATTCTAAGTGGTCGAGGTCTGCTTCGGCTCAGCTGATCGGCTTCTCGCGCGCCACCAGGGCCGCAAGTTCGGCACGGTTGGCACAGCAGCGCTTCCGCATGGCGTTGTTGATGTGCGTGCGCACGGTTGCAAAGCCGATGTTGAGCAGCCGCGAAATATCTCGATCCGTGCAGCCCCTCGCGACCAAGCTCGCGACGTCGCTTTCGCGCGCGGTCAAGTCCTCGTACCTGTGCATGCCCCGCAACATCGCGCCGCGCAGGAACGGCTCAAGACCGGTAAGAAGGTCGATCTCGCGACTTTCGAAATCCGGGCGACCCACCGCGCGCCAAATCCTGAAGTCACCGAGGTCGCGATCGCCGTCGAAGACATACATGTTGATGCCATGATGCAGGCCATCTCGAGCCAGGAAGTCGTTGTAGAACTCGGTACGGATCATATCGCGGCGAGACAACACCTCTTCAACGAACGATGCGCGACGGCGCAGGCGAAGCTTGGCAGTCATCGGGTCGTGAAACTGAAACCAGTCGTCGTAGCGCTTCAGATTCTGCGGATCCATGTTGAGCGAGACGCCGTGTTGGAAATTCGCGCTTTCCGACCGCCAGACATACGATGCGACGAAGTCGGCGCGCAGCAGCCGCAGCAGGTCCGGAAGAATTGATTGCCTCAGGTCGGCGCCCGGGTCCATGCGCTGAAGTCGCACGACGATGTCACCGAACAGCTTCAGGTCTTGCGAAACAATGTCGCGGACGCGGTTCATCGATCTTTCCCTCCTCCCGGCGACCGAAGCAATTTTCTTGCCATCATAGGCAGAGGCGGCGGTACCGATAAAGGGATTAATTCAGGACAGCCCAACCCGGCGCGCGTCCCAAGCTCGAAGCTACCCGCTTTCTACTAACGGGACAGGTATCTAAACCATTGCATCACAAACCTCTTTAGCTGCTGTCGCAACTCGTTAGGGCTGTTGTCCGGACTTTCGGTCAGCGTTTACGGCTTCCTGTCGACGTCAGCCGCCTCAACTCGTCCAGCAGCTTCACCGCCGGAACGGCCAGGAGACCCCGCCGGCGGCGAAACGCCATCAGTCTACGCCTCCCATCGACCCCGGCGATCGAAAGGGGAGCAATGAGACCAGCGCGCCGTTCCGGCTCGAACATCGGCTCCGCCATCCAGCTCAGAAAACCGGAATCCACGATGAGACTCTTGAGCACCGTGATCGAGCGCGTCCTGACGATGACGTCGGGCATGCCGAGGCCTTGTTCGGCGAACACACGTTCGACGTGCTGATGCGGCCCGGTGCCGGGCGGCGGGATCGTCCATTTCTCGTGAAGCGTATCGGCGAGCGTCAACTTTCGACGACGCCTGAGAGGATGCCCGGGCGAAACGATCACGTGGCTCGTGTCTTCCCAATAGCAATCACGGATCGCAACGATTTCGTCAGTGTCGGGCGCTTCTGCGCCCAGGGCCAGATCAATCTCGTGCTTGGACAGACTCGCAGCCAGGAGATCCCAGACACCTTCAAATACTTCGAAATGGAGGCCAGGCCACTTGCTCAAGGTGCGCTCGATCGCCGGCGGCAGGATCGAGCTCGCGATGCTCGCAACAGCGCCAACGCGGACGGTTCCCTTCGCCGCGCCGCGCAACGCCTGAATTTCCTCCAGGGCTTGCGAGGCTTCGGCCTGCAGCGACGCCGCGTGCGGCAAGAAAGCCTTTCCGATGTCGGTCAGCTGCATACCCTTGGAATGGCGCTCGAAAAGCTCGGTACCAAGCTGCTGCTCCAGCCGTTTGATTGCCCGGCTGAGCGCGGGCTGCGTCATGTTCAGCAGGGCCGCGGCCCGACCCAGGCTGCCGGCCTTGACGATGGTGGTGAAGGTCGTCAGTTGTTCGATGCTCAATGCCATAACCAAGTGTAATGGCTTTTCCTGATTTATTCAATTCTCTGCAACAGCCTCCGTCCCCTAGTGTTCGGTCAACGACGAAAAACGGGATGGAGCGGACATGGCCAAGGGGACGGATACGTTCGAGCAGCGACGCGTGACTGCGCCAACCGTGCGCGATGCCGTCATCGATCTGCTGCGTCGTCTCGACATGACGTCCATCTTCGCCAACCCCGGATCGACGGAATTGCCGCTGTTCCGGCACTTCCCGGACGATTTCCGCTACGTTCTCGGCCTCCAGGAGGCCGCTGTGGTCGGCATGGCCGACGGGTTTGCGCAGGCAACGCGCAATGCATCCTTCGTCAATCTACATTCGGCCGCCGGCGTCGGCAATGCGATGGGAAACATCTTTACGGCGTTCAAGAACCGAACGCCTCTCGTCATCACGGCCGGCCAGCAGGCCCGATCCATCCTTCCTTTCGATCCGTTTCTGGCCTCCCGCGAAGCCACCGAGCTTCCGAAGCCTTATGTGAAATGGAGCATTGAGCCTGCTCGTGCCGAGGACGTGCCACACGCCATCGCGCGGGCCTACTACATCGCCATGACTCAACCCTGCGGTCCCGTCCTCGTTTCGGTGCCCGTGGACGACTGGGATCGTCCCGCCGAATACCTGCCGACGCGCACCGTGAGCCAGCAGGTTCGGCCCGCTCCAGCCATTCTCGAGCAGATTGGAGACGTTCTCGATCGTTCCAAGCGACCGGCTTTCGTCGTCGGAGCGGCCGTCGATCGCGACGGCGCGTTCGACGAGGTCCGCAAGCTCGCCGAGGCACATAATGCGCGTGTCTTCGCGGCCCCGATGTCCGGCCGTTGCAGCTTCCCCGAGGACCACCGGCTGTTCGCCGGGTTTCTGCCGGCAATCCGCGAGAAGATTGTCCACCTGCTTCAGGGACACGATCTCATCTTCGCGATCGGCGCGCCGGCGTTCTCGTATCACGTGGAGGGGTTCGGTCCGCATCTGCCAGCTGGAGCCGAGCTCTGCCAATTGACTGACGATCCGCAAACCGCCGCATGGACGGCCGAGGGAATGGCTGCGATCGGGAGTGTGCGGTTGGGCCTCCTGGACCTTCTAGCGCGTGCAACGCCACCCAGGCGCGATACCCCTCCTGCTCGCATCATCGCACCGAGGGTGCAACCGACAGCGCCTCTCTCGACTGCCTTCGTTATGCAAACCATTGCAGACAAAAAGCCTGCAGATGGCATCATCGTCGAGGAAGCGCCCGGCGCCAGGTCTGTGATGCAGGCGCACTTGCCCATCACGCAGAGTGAAGCTTTCTACACCATGGATAGCGGCGGCCTCGGCTACGGTATGCCGGCGGCGGTGGGCGTTGCGCTCGGCAAGCCCGGGCGCCGAGTGATTTCCCTGATGGGCGATGGCTCGAGCCTCTACTCGATCCAGGCAATCTGGAGCGCGGCACAGCTCGGCCTCCCCGTGACCTTCGTCATTCTCAAGAACGGGCGCTATGCCGCCTTACAGGACTTCGCGCCCGTATTCGGCTTCGGCTCGCAAGAACACGTTCAGGGTACCGACCTTCCTGGGCTCGATTTCGTCTCGATTGCAAAGGGCTTGGGCTGCCCCGCAGTCCATGTCGATAAAGCCGAGGCTCTTCATGATGCTTTAGCGAAGGCATTTTCGTCCGAGCGACCGACACTGATCGAAGTCGAGGTCGAGGACAGAGACTTACAGAAATAGAACAGAACCGAGGGAGAGTAGACCATGAATACGATTTCGATGTTGATCGGCGGCGAACAGAGAACAGCCACGGGTAACGCCACGTTCGAGCGGCTCAATCCGCTGGATGGCCAGATCGCAACGCGAGCGCCGGCAGCCACGGCGCGCGACGCAATTGCGGCCGTGGAAGCCGCCGCCGCAGCCTTCCCGACCTGGGCGGCGACGGGGCCGTCCGAACGCCGGGCGTTGCTCACCAAAGCCGCACATGCGCTCGAGGCAAAAGCAGGCGCTTTCGCCGCCGTGATGGCCGTGGAGACTGGCAGTTCGGGAATCTGGGCAGGCTTCAATGTCCATCTCGCGGCCGGCATGCTGCTCGAAGCCGCCGCTATGACGACGCAGATCAACGGCGAGATCATTCCCTCCGATGTGCCCGGCAGTTTTGCCATGGCGGTGCGACAACCCGCCGGCGTGGTCCTGGGCATGGCGCCCTGGAATGCACCCGTGATCCTCGGCGTGCGCGCCATCGCACTACCTTTGGCTTGCGGCAACACTGTCGTTCTGAAGGGGTCCGAGCTGTGCCCAGCGACACACGGGCTGATCGTCGAGGCGTTCAAGGAGGCCGGCTTTCCCAAAGGCGTCGTCAACTACGTCACCAACGCGCCCTCCGACGCCGGAGCGGTCGTCGAAGCGATGATCGCGCATCCCGCCGTTCGCCGCGTCAATTTCACCGGATCGACCCGCGTCGGGAAGATCATTGCGGCGACATGTGCGAAGTATCTCAAGCCTGCAGTGCTCGAACTCGGAGGCAAAGCACCCCTCGTCGTCCTTGACGATGCCGATATCGGCGCCGCCGTAAATGCTGCCGCGTTCGGCGCCTTTGCGAACTCGGGACAGATCTGCATGTCGACCGAGCGAATCATCGTTGATGAGACCATTGCAGACGAGTTTGTGCGTCGTCTCGCCGACAAGGCCTCCAAGCTGCCGCTCGGCGATCCGAGAAAAGGCCCTGTCGTCCTCGGCTCCGTCGTCGACATGAGCACCGTGAAGCGCTGCAACGAACTCATCGAAGATGCACTCGCAAAAGGTGCAAAGCTGCTGTGCGGCGGAAAGGCCGATTCCACGCTGATGCCGGCCACGCTGATCGACGGCGTCACATCGCAGATGAGAATCTACAGCGAGGAGTCCTTCGGGCCGATCAAGCCGATCGTTCGGGTCAAGGGCGAGGACGCCGCGATCGCTTGCGCAAACGACAACGCTTACGGCCTGTCGTCCGCCGTGTTCACCAGGGACACCTCGAGAGGCATGCGCGTCGCGTCCCGTATCCAATCCGGCATCTGCCATATCAACGGTCCGACCGTTCATGACGAAGCACAGATGCCGTTCGGAGGGGTCAAGGACAGCGGATACGGACGATTCGGCGGCAAGGCCGGAATCGCCGAATTCACGGACATCCGCTGGATGACCATTCAGACAAGCGAACGACATTATCCGTTCTGATCAGGCGCGAGCCGATCTCAACCTCAAATGAACAATGCCGCCTCCCCCTCAGGGGAGGCGCGAGGAAGCTCGTCCAGATGGAGCGCAGAATGTCAGATCGGCAGTTACCGCGGCCTCGTATCGCCATTCTCGGCTCCGGCGCGATGGGATCCTTGTTCGGCGGTTGTCTTTTCGAAGGCGGATCGGACGTCACCCTGATCGATCTGAATGCTTCGCATGTCGAGGCGATCCGGAGGGAGGGTCTCGTCCTGAGCACCGATTCGGGCGAACGATCGATCCGCGTACCGGCTTTCTTTCCGCACGAAGTTGCGACGACATTCGATCTCATCATCGTCTTCACCAAGACCATGCACACGACGGCTGCCCTCTCAGCGGTTCGCTCCTGCATCGGGCCGAAGACCATCTTGCTGAGCCTTCAGAACGGGCTTGATAACAAGTTCCTGCTGACAGCGTTTGCTCGCCCTCAAAACGTCCTGATCGGCATCACGACCAATCCAGCCGATCTCGTCGCGCCCGGCCACGTGGAGTCGCACGGTGCGGGGATCGCTCGACTGGCGGCGACCGCCGAGCCTGCCACGCCAATTCTGAAGCTGCTGCCCGACCTGCTCGCGCGCGGCGGGCTAAACGCCACCGTCGACCCCAGGGTCGAAACCGCCATTTGGGAAAAGGTCGCGTTCAACGCTGCCCTCAATACGCTCTGCGCGTTGACGCGCTCATCGGTCGGCCAGATCGGGGCCGACGAAGCCACGCGAAGCCTCGCGTTCGCCATTGCTGCGGAAGTCTGCAACACCGCTATTGCCTGCGGCTTTGCCGTCAATCGTTCGCACGTCGAACAGACCTTGGCATCCGCGATGCAGCACCACACACACCACAAGCCTTCAATGCTGCAGGACGTGCTTGCCGGAAGAACGACCGAGATCGAGGCGATCTGCGGTGCAGTCGTGAGACATGCGAAGGAACGCGGCCTCTCGACGCCAATGACTGAAACTGTACTGGCCTTGATCCGACATATCGACGCAAAGATCGCCGCCAGGTCCTGAACGGCAAATGTCCTGCGCAGGAGCCGCAGGCATACGAAAGATCGTGCTGGCAATTCAACCACACGACGCAAAACAACAGGGAGGAAATCAAGTCGTGACAGAGTCGTTCCCCATGGGCCAAGTGTCCGCTTCGCACATCGCGGCAACAAGATCCGATCCAACTCGCGGCCTCGAAGACACACATTCCTCCTTGGACATTGGCCAGTTCCTGGATAATGGCCCCTGGAGCCTCGTGCAAAAGCTGGTCGTCTTCATCGCCGCCCTGTCGATCATCATGGACGGGTTCGATGGGCAGCTGATTGGCTTCGCCGTCCCGGTTCTGATCAAGGAGTGGGGCGTGACCCGCGGCGACTTTGCACCCGCACTTGCGGCCGGGTTGGTCGGAATGGGAATAGGGAGCGCCTTCGCTGGCCTCCTCGCCGACCGGTTCGGACGACGCGGAGCCGTAATCGTCAGCGTGATGGTTTTCGGGCTGGCGACCTTCTGCATCGGCTTCGCGGCCAACCTCTGGCATATCGGTGCACTGCGATTTTTGGCGGGGCTCGGCATTGGCGGAGCCTTGCCGAGCTCCACCACCGTTGCGGCAGAGTTCACGCCCGCACGGCGGCGGACGCTCGCCATTACCGCGACCATTGTCTGTGTTCCGCTCGGAGGCATGCTCGCCGGCCTGTTCGCCGGCGTCGTTCTGCCGAACTTCGGTTGGAGGGCCCTGTTCTTTCTTGGCGGAGCTCTGGCCGTGCTCCTGAGCTTCCTTCTGCTCTTCATTCTCCCGGAAACGCCCCGTTTCCTCGCGCGCCGGCCGGCGCGCTGGGCCGAGCTGCGCCGACTCGTCGGGCGCATGTCGCGTCCGGTCGCAGCCGACATCGCCTTCACAGATCTGGGCGAGCAGAGAATCGAGAAACGCGAGGGATTTCTTGCATTATTTGAGAACGGCCGGACGCGCGACACGATCGCGCTCTGGTGCGCCTTCTTTCTCAACTTGCTTGCTGTTTACAGCGCGTTCACGTGGTTGCCGACGATGCTGACGTCGGAAGGACTGGACGTCGCTATCGCCGGGTCAGGTTTGACCGCCTACAACTTCGGAGGCGTGCTCGGCGCGTTGACGTGCGCCATGATCATCACCCGGTACGGCTCCCGCTGGCCGCTCCTGCTTTGCAGCCTGCTCGGTGCCGCGACCGCGTTTTACCTGACCAGCGTGAACATCGCCGCGCAGGCGGGCATTCTGATAGCCGGGTTCGGTGTGCAGGGCTTCTTTGCCAATGCGGTGCAGTCGACCATGTATGCCGTGTGCGCCCATGTCTACCCGACCACTGTCCGGGCCACGGGCACGGCCTCCGCCCTCGCCTTTGGTCGGCTTGGAGCGATCCTCAGTGCCTTTGCCGGCGCAGCAGTGATCACGGCCGGAGGAAAGGACGGTTATCTCCTGATGCTGGGCGTCGCCATGCTTGGTCTTGCCCTTTCGCTCGCTGTCGTTGGTCGACACATCCCCGCACGAGAAGCATGACGAGAGGTCGTTACGGCCGCTCGATACATCAGGAACATTCCGAGAGGAACACGCAATGCGAACACAAGTAGGTATTGTCGGGGCTGGTCCAGCGGGACTCCTGCTCTCTCACATGCTGCATCTGAGCGGCATCGAGTCGATCATCGTCGAAAGCCGGTCGCAGGCAGAGATCGAACAGACGATCCGGGCCGGCGTGCTCGAGCAGTCGACCGTAGATCTGATGACCGAGATCGGTGCCGGAGATCGCATGAAGCGCGAGGGCTTCGTGCATGGCGGCTTCGAGCTGCGGTTCGCCGGCCGCGGACATCGCATCGATCTTGAGAGCCTGGCGAATGGCCGCATGATCACCGTTTATCCGCAGCACGAAGTCCTGAAAGACCTGATCGCGCTTCGCTTGCGCACGGGCGGCCAGATTCATTTTGAGGCCAAGGCAACCAACATCGACGGCCTCACTTCCGACCAGCCCGTCATCCGCTTCACCACCAAGCAAGGCGAGACGCGCGAATTGTCCTGCGACTTCGTCGCGGGATGTGACGGCGGGTACGGTGCAAGTCGCGCCGCAATACCGGAACATTCGGTCCGCCACGACTACTTCCGCGTCTATCCTTTCGGCTGGTTCGGGATCCTGGCCAAGGCGCCCCCATCATCCGAAGAATTGATCTACGCTCACCACGAACGCGGATTCGCGCTGATCTCGACGAGATCTCCGGACGTTCAGCGCATGTATTTCCAATGCGACCCCACCGACAGCGTCGATAACTGGTCCGATGATCGGATCTGGGATGAGTTGCAGAGACGTGTCGGCGGCGACGGGTTCGAACTCAAGACGGGTACGATCTTTCAAAAAGGAATCATCCCGCTCCGCTCGTTCGTCTGCGAGCCGATGCAGCACAGGCGACTATTCCTGGCGGGCGACGCTGCGCACTCCGTCCCCCCGACCGGCGCCAAGGGCCTGAATCTGGCCGCGGCCGACGTGCACGTCCTCGCGCGGGCGCTGTCGTCATTCTACGCCAATCGGTCAACCGACCTGTTGGACGCCTATTCGCGCACTGCACTTCGGCGGGTGTGGCGAGCTCAGCACTTCTCATGGTGGATGACGTCGATGCTCCATCGATTCCATGAAGGGACCGATTTCGACTTGAAGCGCCAACTCGCAGAACTTGAGCTCGTGACCTCGTCGCGGGCCGCTGCGACAACGCTTGCTGAGAACTATGTCGGGATGCCATTAGCGTGAAGTGAAGCGGTAATCTTTGACGTCTGAGGATCGAAGGCCATGCCAACCAAACCTGTCGTCGTCGCAGTCGCCATCACGGGCTCCGTGCCACGTAAACGCGATAATCCCGCTCTGCCAGTGACACCCGCGGAGCAGATCGAATCGACCCACGAGGCGTTCGAAGCAGGTGCGTCGCTCGTCCACATCCACGTGCGCAACGACGACGAAAGCCCGTCTTCCGACGCCGCGCGGTTTGCAGTCGTGAAGGAAGGGATCGCGAAACATTGCCCCGGGATGATCGTGCAATTTTCGACGGGGGGACGGGGTCGAGACCCAGCCGCACGCGGTACGGCGCTTTATCTCAAGCCCGATATGGCTTCCCTGTCCACGGGCTCAGTCAACTTCCCGACCATCATCTATGAAAACCATACTGCTCTGGTGGAGGACCTCGCCTCCAAAATGCAAGAGAATGGTGTTCGTCCCGAAATCGAAATTTTCGACTTGTCCCACATCCACGGCGCGCGCCGCCTCATCGACAAAGGGCTGATGGACCCGCGCCCGCATGTTCAATTCGTGATGGGCGTGCTGAATGCATTGCCTGCGGATGAACGGCTCCTTGATATTCTTCTGAATGAAACCCGCCGTATCCTGCCGCAAGCTACCTGGACGGCGGCGGGGATCGGACCGAATCAGGCGCGAGTCATGGAATGGGTTCTGGCCCGCGGCGGCGACGGGGTGCGCACCGGGCTGGAAGACAACATCCGCATTTCTAAGGACAGGCTCGCAAGTAGCAACGCAGAGCTGGTCAAACGCGCCGTCGATGCCATCAGCCGTCACGGCGCCCGCCCCGCCACGCCACGGGAGGCGCGCTTGGCCCTCCATCTCAATCCCGTCGCCTGAAAACCCATTGGCGCGTCGGGCTGGGGCGCGGACCATCCTCAGCATGAAATCGTCAAGTCGACGCGACGCGTGTCAGCGAACCAACCGGTTTAAATTGACTGACATGCGAGTGACCGCAGAACCACCGGAATGGACAAGAAAGGTTGCGGAAGTACCTGCGACGGCAAGTGCCAAGAGGCGGTAGGGTTAGGTCCTCACAGGTTTGCGAAGCGTCGCCCCACTCTTACCCAGCGATCTCGTTTGCTTGGGTGAGCGCATTCCTGATCAACTTCGCGACTGAGCCGTCGTCAGTGAAACCAAGCGCGCGCTCGTCGGCAACGTCGAGCTCGGGGAAGCGGCCGAATGTCGCCTCGATGCGCTCATCCGGACGATATTGAACGAGTGACGTTCGTACCGTTCCACCGACCTCAGCAAACGCTTCGACGACATCTTCGACGGTGAGATGCAACGCCGGGAGCTGAATGGTACCGCAATGGGCGATCACGCCGGCGTGCATGAGGTTCTTCACCGCCGCGACAATGGACAGCCACCACATGGTGGCACCCGGCGACACTGGGCAGCAATAGGGCTCGCCGGCCGCGAGCGCGTGCAGGAGCTCGCTCATGAAGGCGGAGCCGAATCCGGTCGCCGGTCCAGGGCGAGCCACGACCCCGGGCAGTCGCACCGAGATGCCGGTCATCTCACCCCGCCTAGTGTGGTCGGCCAAGGCGATCTCGACCATGCGCTTGTGCGCGCCATAGGTAATCGCAGGACGCGGCGGCGTTCGCGAACTGACGGGACCGGAGCTTGGGCTGTAGACCGCGATGCTGCTGGCATAGACCACGCGAGGGCAGCGAGACGTCGCCGCCAGTCGCTCCAGAAGATCGAGCGAGGCGTCGAGATTGACGCGACGTCCGAGCCGCGGATCTTTTTCGGCAAGCGCTCCCGGCACACTCGAGAGATGGAAGACGAGATCGAATTCGTCGCGAAAGATCGCGTCCATGACGGCGCAATCGTCGACCCCGCCGCAAAGCCAGCGCACGCGACCTGCGGCAGCCCAGGCCGGCCGTTCCGCGAGGTCGACAGCGACGATCTCTGGCACAGCGGGGTCGCCGATCAGCGACTTCAGCAACGCACTACCGATGAATCCCGCGGCTCCAGTGACCAGAATCCGCATCGACTTAGATGCCTCCGCGATTGGACGAGCGAGGCGGGGCCGCAGACTCATCGTCCGCCCGGACGACCTTCTGATCGATGCGGCCAAACGGTCCGTCCCGCCCGTCGGCGAAGCACGCCTGCATGGACACGCGATCGCCGAATTTCAGGAACGGCGTCCTGGCCGCGCCGTGATCGACCATTTCGATGGCCCGCACCTCCGAGAGGCAGCTCGAGCCCACCGACCGATCGGCGTTCGACACTGTTCCCGATCCGATGATCGTTCCCGCCGTGAGGCGTCGCGTTTTCGCGGCATGGGCGATGAGATCCGCAAAGCTGAACGCCATTTCGCGGCCCGAGGCAGCGCCGATCCGCTCCCCGTTGCGCCAAATGCCAAGCTGCATGTCGACGCGTTCATCACGCCAGGCGGCGTCGATTTCATCCGGCGTCACGGCGATGGGCGCAAAGCTCGTCGAAGGTTTGGCCTGAAGGAAACCAAATCCGGTTCGCACCTCGCGCGCGCCGATGGCGCGCAGGCTCCAGTCGTTGATCTGCACCACGAGCCGGATGTGCGTGCCGCACTGCGCGGCCGGTGTCGCCATCGCCACCTCGTCGACGATCACCCCGAACTCGCCCTCGAAATCGATTCCGTCCGCCTCTGTCACAAACGGCACGTCGGCCTGCGGGCCGAGAAAATCGTCACTCGCTCCCTGGTACATCACCGGGATCGTGTCGAAATCTGGAATCGGCGACTTGTCGAAGGCAAGATCCATCAGTCGCCCGTGATTGAGAAATGCCGATCCATCGCACCATTGCGGCGCGCGCGGCAGCGGCGCGAGGCAGCGCGCGGGATCGAACGGCATGATGTCGTCGACACGGCCGTCGTCGAGCCGGTCGTTGAGGGCGCGCAGGGGCGCCTCCACCGATGGCCAGCGGCGGAGCGCCGTCAGGAGGTTCGGCGCGATCGCGCGCGCATCGACCGCCCGCTGAAGATCCCTGGAAACGACGACCAGCTGGCCATCGATCGTCCCGTCATCGTAGGTCGCAAGTCTCATGAGGCAGCCTTCGACGGATTGACTTCGTCGCTGAATTGTCCATCGACGAGCATGAACAGCATCCGACACGGCTTGCCGCTTCGGTTGGCCCACGCATGGTTTGTGCCACGCTGAATCACAACGTCGCCGGCTTTCAGGTTCGCTTCGCCCTTGTCGAGCACCAGCGTGACCTCCCCGGAGATGACGATTCCGTAGTCGACAGTTTCGGTGCGGTGCATCAACGGATGCGGCGAGTCCGGTCGCACGGTCGATGCGTGCACATCGCCGGCCTGGCTGAACGCATCCTTCATCCGCGCCGCGCCATGCTTGAGGAAGTCCTCGGTGTCGGGCGGAATATCAACGAAACGGATGCGGGTGCCGTGCGCCGGCGGCGGCAGACGCAGGGGACCAATGGTCGGATCCGGTCCGTTGTCGATGGAAACAGGCGTTGCAGTCGTGCTCCACACCTCATGAAACATCGTCCCCGGAATCGCAGCGAGCGCGACCACCGTCGGCAAGGAGCCGTCGGTTGTGATCACGGCATCCCCATGCGCGTCGTGACCTGTCACGACACGGCGAATTGGTGCAAGCGACATTTTGATTCCTCAATTTGATTCAGGATCAGGCAACTTCGAGCGACTGTCGGCCTGCGACCCCTGCCCTCGTGGCAAACACCCTCGAGAACAGCAAGACGGCGACGGTCGAGATGGCGATCGCGCAAAGTCCCAGCGCCTGGTAGCCGAACGATTGAACCAACGTGCCGCCGAGGATCGGGCCGACCGCGGCTCCGATCATCAGCATCGCCGGTGTCCCCGCAAGTGCGCGCGCCGTCGGATCGAGCCGCGACAGCAGACCGAAGGCGAAGGTGTGCGTGAAGATCATCACCGCGGCGAACAGCGCCGTCGGGATCGCATAAGCTAGAAAGCCGCTGCCGAAGGTGATCGTCACCGCGATGACCGCCTGGCAAACAGGCCCCGCGAGCACCACAGTCCTCGCTGACACCTTCCTTTCCAGCACTACCGCGAGTGGCGCCGGCAGGAGATTGACCAGGCCGAGCGCGATCAACACGCCGGTGACCGCTTCGGTGCCGAAACCTCTATCGGCACCGATGCGCTCGATAAAGCTGAACATCATCGCCTGGGTCAGCGCCATGCAGCTCACCCCGGCGACGCCAAACCATACGGCCCGCGGGAGGCGGCTGACGTCTGCGACCGAGCTCTTGTCACCAGCAACCGCGGCAGGAAATGAGATCGCGGCGACGATTGCGGCAACTGCCATGATGCTCGAGAACACCGCGAACAGCACGTGCCCTCCGAACGCGACGATCAGGTTCGGCGTGGCACCAAGAAACACGATGGCGAAGACACCCAGTGCGATGCCGACGATCGCAAACAGACGATGCGGATTGGCGCTGCGCGCGATCGTCCCGTGCGTGAAGCTGAGGCCGCAGGCCGCTGAAGCGCCAGCCAGCGCGTGCAGAACGGCCAGCGTCGGGAAATCCGTGACCCACGCTGCGGCGAAGAAGGCTGCCGCGGCAAGCGCGAAGCCACCGATCACGGCCAGCCGCGCATTCATGCGGTTAAGGCGTGGTGCAAAGAACAGGCTGCTGAGCACCGCGCCGGTCAGGAACAGCGTCGCGAGCCCGCCCGCCTGCTGAGGCGCGAACTTGTACTGTGCGATCAGGGCGCCGACCCAGACCGGCAAAGCGACGAGGTCAACCATGCCGGCGCAGTGTGCCACCATCAAGGGAAGACGGCCTGACCAGCTTTCCGTTGTCGATTGCATTCCTATTCCCCCTCTTTGTGATTTGTGTTTCGGCACGACGGCACCGAGCTGCGCTCGCAGCTTTCCGTCGGATCAAATCGGTTGCGTCAGCGCCATGACCGACTCTCGCATGATCCTCGCATGTTCGGCTTTGTCGCCGTTTTTCATCTCGATCCGGCAGAGCCGTTCCGAATTCTCGATCACCATGCGACAGCGCTCCCAGCGGCGCGCGTGGAAGCCGTCGAACGCGTCTTGCAGGGTCGTGGCCTTGGCGAGCTCTTCCGCAAGAACGATGCCGCTCTCGATGCCGATGCCGGCGCCGGATGCCAGATGCGGCGTGGTCGCCGCAACGGTATCGCCGATCAGGATGACGCGACCACGATTCCATGGTGCTGACACGAGAAGGTTGGCGAGCGGGCGATAGTCGATTGCGGCCTCAGGGGCGAAGAGTTGGGGGCGAAGCGCGGCAAGAGCCGGGTCACTGAACGGCTCGATCATGCTCGCGACAAGCTGCGGCCAGGTCTTCGCGTCGACGTTGAGCTTTTCCGCCCGCGGCTCGGTGACGAACATGTACAAGTGCGTCGGCGAGACCGGATTCACCCCGACCTTCACGGCGCCACCCAGCCACATGCGCGGACGATCGATATCCGATGGCCTCGGTAAAACCGCCCGGAAGACGCCCTGCCCGATATACTGCGGCGGCTTGACCTCCGGAAAGAAACGTTCGCGCGTTTTCGAATGGACGCCGTCGGCGGCGACAACGAGGTCGTAAGTATCGGTCGTCCCGTCTGTGAACACGACGGTGACCTGATCGCCCGTCTGCTCGATCGCCGTGTAGGTACACCCGACGCGAACCGCGACACCGCTCGCGCGGGTGGCATCGGCGAGAATTCGTCCCAGTTCCGGCCGCATGATCCCGCCGCCGCCGGGAACGTCGGAGCCCGCGACTTTAGGCGTCGGGATCTCGCCGATCTTCTGCCCGATGGGGGTGAACAGATCGACGCCGCTGGAGGTGAAACCGCGCCTTGCGAATTCGTCAAAGACCCCGATCGTCTCGAGCGCGCGCAAGGTCGGCCCATTCACGGTGATGCCGGCCCCTTCAGGACGCCAATCGGGATCGATCTCGACGAGATCGACGTCGATGCCGGCCTTGCGCATCTGGATGGCCGCAGCCATGCCAGAAAATCCGCCGCCAATTATCAATACCTTACGAACCACCGCCAAGGTGTCCCTCCTCTCGAAACTTGCGCCTTTTCGGCTGCCTTATTCTTCTGTTACCAAGAGATCGCCGTGCGTATCGATGGCGATCGGCACGGCGGTCAGCCGTTTACCCACGCACGGCCCCTGCACACACATCCCGCTGTCCGGCAGGAATTCCGCCCCATGCGCATGACAGACGATGCGCGAGCCATCGGCATTCAGATACCCGTCCTTGCGCCATGCCATCGGCGCGCCATCGACATGCGGGCACGCGTTGCGCCAGACCTGCAGAACACCGCCCCACCGCACGACGAACATCGTGTCCTCGCCGCAGTCGTGCGGATCGAAGCCGCGCGATTGACCCTCGCCGATCTCGTCGGCTCGGCCTATCCGGAGTAACCCTGCAATCTTCACCTCAAGCGTAGTCGCCATTTTCGTGGATCCCTGGACCAGGAGCCCATTTCTTTCGCATCTTCAAAAGGAACGTCTGGGACGCATCGGCGGACAATGCGGCCTCGCGCGGCGCCCAACTGGCGTCGTGCAGATCCATGTCCGCATCCATCTCGATGTGGCAGGCGAACGGGCTGTTGAAGTACCAGAACCAGTTCGAGCCCAGGATGTGGCGGCCAGGTCCCCAGAACGCCTGGTAGCCCTTTTCCACGAAGCGGTAGCCGTTGGTAATCATCTCCGACGGGCCGCCGAAATGGAACGTGAAATGCTCGACGCCGTGCATATGCGGTGGCGCCGCAATCAGGAAGTGGGTGTGATGGTCAAGCGATCCCGCCGGTTGCAGGAACGGACCGGTCGAGGTGAAGCGATCCGTGCAGCGAAAGCCCAGCCGATTGACGTAGAAGGCCTCCGC
Organism: Bradyrhizobium sp. CCBAU 11434; assembly: GCF_028128895.1. Taxonomy (NCBI): domain Bacteria; kingdom Pseudomonadati; phylum Pseudomonadota; class Alphaproteobacteria; order Hyphomicrobiales; family Nitrobacteraceae; genus Bradyrhizobium; species Bradyrhizobium sp. CCBAU 11434. Next base: position 484,562 of record NZ_LBJX01000011.1, on the reverse strand, counting down.
CTTCAACACGTCGGGCACGAAATAGACCACGTGCGACAGCGAGCGCGGGCGGATCACCGTGCCGGGCGGCGGCACGCCGAGGCTGTTGACCGGACGAAACACCACGCCACCGGGCGCATTGGAGATTTCGCCCGGCAGCGCGAAGGGCCGGCGGACGGTCACGCGAAAGCCAATGACGAAATTCGAATCATCGATTGATTCGATCGAGCCGTCAGGTAGCACCCGGACTTCGCGATCCCGGCGCAATTCCGCAGCAATCGCCTGGAGCGTCGCGCTGTCAGCGACGCCCATCATGGTCTTGCGCAGGCGACAGCCCGGCGCAGGCGGCGCGGGCAGCCGCGGATTGTCTTCGCGCGCGATTACGACCGATGTGCCGTCGATCGCCTCGAACCGTCCTCCAGCATCCGAGACGTCGACGGGCGTCAGCCCGTAGTCGACAAGGAAGCGTGCAGTACCGGGCACGTCATCCACGCCGAAGATCAAACTGTCCAAACCTACGATTTTCATTCTTCCCTCCGGAAATGCCGGCGTTCAACTAGTGCGGCCGCTCAATGTCTCGGCCACCCAATCGGCGATGTACTGGCCCGCATTGATGCTGTTATCGAAGCTCGCGTGTTGCGCACCACCTTCGCGGTCGGTGACGACCTTGAGCTCGCGCTTGGGACTGTTCACGAGATGCTCGTAGGTGCGCTCCGCCCAATGCAGCGGAATCTGCGAGTCCTTCTCGCCATGGGTCACGAGGAAGGGCACCCTGACGCGGTCAAGGATGCCGTCGAGATGAACGTTCTCGGCAATCCTCTCGAAATCGTCCTGATCCTTGGCGCCCCAAACCCAACGCACATGCGCCCAGTAATGCGGGACCGGGAAGTTGCCTTCCTTCTGCAGCCTCTTCTTCTGCACATCGCGCCAGTCATGATTGGCCCCCCAGGCGACGCCGCAGGCGAAGCGCGGCTCGAAAGCAACGGCGCGGGGACAAAAATAACCGCCGAGCGAAACACCCTCCAAGCCGATCCGCCGGGGATCGACGTCGGCGCGCGTCTCGAGCCAATCGACAACCCGGCTCGCCCAATGCTCGCTGTCGTAACGGGCCGTCAGGCCGTGCAGCCGCAACGCCTCGCCGGATCCCGGCTGGTCGATCACGAGCGAGGAAACGCCGCGCCTGGCAAGCCAGGCCGGCAATCCGACGCGGTACTTCATCTCCTTGGTTGAATCGAGCCCGTTGACCTGCACCAGGAGCGGAGCCGGACCTTCGACCCCCTCGGCTCGCACGAGGAGACCGGCGATGTGGGCACCCTCATATGGGATTTCGACCCGCTCGCAATTCTCCCTCGCCAGGGTGACTCCTTTGGCGAACACGTCGAGAAAACGGCGGTAGAGTTCGAGGCGGCCCGGCGCACCGTGCGCCTGTAGCCGCTCGCAGGTGATCAGATAGGTGGCCGCACGTCCGTATTTTTCGCCCGCGGAGAGCAACCGTCCGCGCGCCTCATCCTCCGCAGCTAGTCCGCAGAGCTTGTCGGCCATGCGCGACCAGGTCTCGCGGAAGGCTGCGGTACCTGCTGCACCAGGCTGGCGCGCGGCCTCCTGCAGAGGCGCGCACATTTCCTCGATCTCGCCGATCCTGGCTCCCATTTCGATCGCAAGATCGACCGAGAGATTCCAGACGTAATTCGTCGGAAAATACCTGAACATAAGCCTACTCACGGCGCACGAGAGGCGCCCCTGGACGTTCTTCCCAATGCTCAGGTAGCGCCCTTTAACTCCTCTGAAAAATTGATTATTAACATCCCAGATATTGATTTCATAAATGGATCGCTGGAGCTCGCGATGCGCTTCAACAACAAGTTCGATCTCAACCTTCTGGTCGCCCTCGATCATCTGCTGCATCTGCGCAGCGTCAGCGGGGCGGCGGCGCGCGTGAATGTGACGCAGTCCGCGATGAGCAACGCGCTGCTTCGGCTGCGCAACTATTTCGATGACGAACTTCTGGTGAAGATCGGGCGCAAGATGGAGCTCACGCCGCGCGCCGAAGCTCTGAAGGATTCCATCAAGGACTTGCTGGTCCGGATCGACTGGACGATTGCGTCGACGTCGGAATTCGATCTGGCTCAGTCCGACCGCTGCTTCAAGATCCTCGCGTCCGACTACACCATGGCAACCCTGGTGCCGGCGCTGCTTGCGAAGTGCGAGGCGGCTGCCCCTAGCATTCGCTTCGACTTCCTCCAGCAGGTTCAGGCGCCCGAACGCGCCCTCGAACGGGGCGACGTCGATCTGCTCATCATCCCGCAAGAGTTCAGCTCAAAACTTCACCCTTCAGAGGTCATCGTCGAGGAAGACTTTTGCGTCATCGCCTGGAGCAAGGGGAAGTTCGCGCGGGGAAAGCTTTCGCGCAGCGACTACACCAAGGCATCACATGTTGTGATGCGGCCGGCTATCGCGACTCAATCCCTGGAGACGCGCTACCTGGAACAAAGCGGAGTGACGCGCAACGAGGCGATCTCGACCTACGCCTTCACCGCAATTCCGCATCTGGTTGTGGGAACCAATCGCATTGCCACCTTGCATCGGAGGCTCGCGAAGCTTGCGCAGCGAAGCCTTCCGATACGGATCATCGAGCTGCCGGTATCATTGCCGATCATGCAGCAATGCGTGCAGTGGCACCGCTACCGCTCGAATGACGCCGGCCTGATCTGGTTGCGCGATACCATGCGGGCGGCCGCGCTCGAGGTGCGGTAGCTCGATACAAAAAAGCCGGCGCATTTTGCGCCGGCTCCTTATTGATGTCCATTCGCGGGACAGATTAGGTCCTTGGGCGATCTCTGATCAGTGCTTGCCCGGTATGGCGCCCGGCGGCGGTGCCGGCACCCAGATGGGGAATGCCAAATTGGCCCAAACGGTGTCGGCCTTGGTACCGTTCTCCACATAGAACGTGTGCTGGTAGTTCAGGTTGATCTGCATGGTACCCAGATCATAGGACAGCGACGGTCCAAAGTTCAGCGACCGAAGTCGGTTTCCATCCTGAATCCCCGCGGCATTGAATGCCTTGATCCCGTTCACCGTATCGTCGGTATATTGCTGAGTGTAGCCACCGACGATGCCGGCCTTCCACTTTCCAAAGTTGTACCCGGCGGTGAAATCGACCACCAGCGCATCGCCGCTCTTGTATTGCTGCATCATCTGCGTGAATGGATTGACCGATTCCGAGTTCGTTCCATTGATCAGCAGTCGCGGTGCGACGGCGAACTCGAAACCTTTCGGATCAGCATAACGATAGGCGACGGTCGGCGAGATGGTTGTGTAGTTAGTGCCCACATTGAGGGGTTTATTGGGAGAGTAGGTGCCTGTGTTCGGCATGATGTCGAGCCCGAGCGTAACGCTCTGCGTTGGCGACAGTGCCCAGTTCAAGATCACCGGTGAAATCGTCAGGTTCGCAAATCCGTTGGCCTGAAACGTGCCCCCGGGATTGGAATTGTCGAGGTGTACGTAGGGGACGACAAGCTGCGAATAGACGTGAGCGCCAAAGAACTCGCCGGGATAGCTGGCGAGAAACCTGACCGTCTCCGAAACCGCCGAAAGCTGAAAGGGAATGGGCAGCTTGTTGCCGCTTCCATCATAGAGACCGTTAGCACTCGTGTAGTTGGTCTGGCTGATCGCAAAGAGACCTGGGATCGGTGGGAAAGCACCGACAAAAATGCCAGGCGAGCCGGCAGGATAGTTCGTCACCCCGTTCTCTGCGGCCATCGCTCCGTTGACCGCACCGGCCATTAGCATCATTGCGGAAAGCTTCAGTACTCGCTTCATAGTCCCCCCATGCGCGATCGTCCTCGCAAGCGAGGTCGCGGGCGTCATCCCCAAGTTCATTCATTCGTGCCGACGCGCCATCGACCGTCGGAATGGCGTCATATTCGGCAAGCGCCAGTCATTCGTAAAATTGATCTTTGAAATCCGAGCTATTTATTCAAATGATAGCTGAGGGTGCGATCCGCCTTATGGATCCAGCGACATGTGAATCGCGTCCAAATAGCTCTGCCTCACTCTGATGCGGTTCGGGGCGCTTCGATTGGAAGAATCAGCACTATGCGGCAGGCACTCGGCCGCTGCCGTCTGGTGCCGCTCAGGTTTGTGTAAGTGTGCGACCGTCCGGCGGCCTATGTGATCGCAGCTTTTGAAGCGCGAGCTGTCGTTGCTCGAATGCAAACCGCTGCCAGTAGTCGGCACAGTCCGCGCCAAGAGCCGAGGCGCTACCGTCGGCGGCGAAAAATCGCACGAGATCGCAATTTGGCGTACTAAATCGCATAAATGGCGGAGAGAGTGGGAGTCAAACCCACGATTCAAGACAAAGGTGCCGATTCCAATACAGTCGGCGGCTGTCCTGCGGGTGGTCGGTACCGGCGGCGACGATAGTTTATCCGTTTTGCTCGTCCGGATATCCTATTCTACCACGAGTACGTTGTTGGCCGGTCGTATTGGATCAAACGCAATGTATCGAATAGGCGAGATACGAAAACAAGGAAAAAGACACACGGCAGTCCGACTGCGCGGGGTTACACTGAGAAACGTCGCACGAGATTCCCGTGATCTCAGCAACCCGGCCGCGAAGGTCTTGTAAAATAAAGGCTTTCGCATGGTGGGCGCACCAGGGCTCGAACCTGGGACCGCTGATTAAGAGACATGCTGCAGGTCTTGATTTCTCGAGAGAATTTTTCCAACTGGGCCAAAATCCGATCATTGGAGATCAATGGCTTACAACGAAATATCCAACCGCGAGAGCGCATCGTGGTCGGCGATCCTAGCCTGAAGCCTCGATCGTTTCGAGTCATTGGAACCTATCGCCTTTCCGCACACCGACCAGACCTGCGCCACCTCATCCAATCTTGCGCGTAGGATTGTTCGTGAGCCGAGGCCCTGCCGCAACTGTATGGTCAGCTATCCGCCGATTTCCTCAATGAATCGCCCGGCGCGCTGGACGATAAGGTCCCTATCATAGTCGAGAGTTGCAACATGATAGGAGTCATTCAGCCACAGCAGCCTGACGTCATCGGACCCAACGCTCTCGAGAATTCTTTGTCCATTTCGCGGCGGCACCACATGGTCTTCGCGGGAGTGCATCGCCAACACCGGGCAAGTTATCTTGGAAAGAATTGCCGAAGTCGCGGCGACCAAGACAAACACCTCGCGTGCGCAGCTGACGGGCAGCTCCGAATAGGCGAGCTCCGACACCCCTGGATCCTTTATATCCGAACCTATCCCCGGGACCCGTGCTGGAGCCGACTTGTTCAGGACTAACTCCGCGAGCGGCGGTTCGAAAATGCCGACTGGGCTGTTTATGGGAATAATGCCGCGAACGATCGTGGAAAAGCGTGCAGCCAGGTTGAGCGCCAGCGTCCCGCCCATGGATAGGCCTGCGACGAAAACAGGCCTGCCGCCTGCGGCTAGTCCATGGAGCGCCTCTTCGCACGAAGAGATCCAGTCGTGTAAGCCGGTCGTTGCCATGTCATCGGGTGTCGTGCCGTGTCCAGCCAGGCGGGGACCACGGACCGTAAACCCATAGCGCCGGTGCAGCTCCTGCCCAAAATAGCGCATACTCTGCGTAGTGCCCGTGAAACCATGCAGGACGAGCACGGCAATGTCATTGCCATTGAAAAAGAACGGCTCAGCTTCCTGCATCACGTGCGGCATGCGTCTCTCCATCTTCACCAGCTTCAGTCGGGATTTCTTCGTGTGGCGGCAAGGGCAATGATCGCTCCCTGCAACATCAATTTCCCCGGCTCGCCAACGCCAAGGCTCGTAAGCAGATTGAAGCTGAACGTGAGCATGAAAGCGGCAACAGCGGGCCCGAGCGAACCTCCCTTGCCCGAGCCAAAGGTGACGCCACCGAGAATAACCGCAACGAGCGAAGTCAAGGGCAGGTCACGACCGATATCCAGGCTGCCGGCCCCAACAAAGCCAACGAGCACGAATCCGCTGAAAACCGCAAGAATGCTCGACAGAATGTGCGCAACCGTCACGATACGAACATAGGGAATGCCTGATATCAAAGCCGCCCGTGGGTTAGCGCCGATTGCGTCGACATAGCGCCCGAAGACTGACATGCGAAGGAATAGCGCGACGGGAAGGAATATCGCGAGCCAGAAAAGCGGCGAGATCGGTACGATGCCTATTCTCGTCTGCCCCAGATAACGCAGGATGGCTGGAGCTTCCCCGGGCGCACGTAGCTGGCTGAGCGAAAATACGACACCACTTAAAATCAGGGCGGTCGCCAGAGTCACGATGACGGATGATGCTTTGATGCGCGTGATGAAGAATGCATTTGCGGCGCCGACGGCTGCTCCGAAGAGCACGCAGATGATCAGCAGCACCGGTTCGGGTAACCTCAGGATGCCACTGGTGAGGATGTAGCTGACTGCGAGAATGACACCGCCGACCGAAAGATCGAGTGAAAGAACCCTCATGCAAAGCGATTGGCCAAGGACGGCGATGGCCAACGGCGCCGCCTGGCGGACGATGAGCAAGAGCAGCACAGGTGAGACGAGGGCTGGCCTCGCCACATAGGCAAACGCCAACAACGCGGCTGTTCCGGCGTAAGCAAGCGGAACGCTCAGGAGCACGCGCACGATGCTGCGGGGATGAACCGCCCGGCGGAACGAATTGGTCGTCATATCGCTCATACGCCGATCACGGTTCGGCGCTGCATGCTGATTGCGACAAGCAGCAATAGTCCCGTTGCGGCGGTACGCAGGAATGGGGAAATCCCGACGAGATTCATTCCGTTCGTCAACAGGCCTAACGTGATGGTGCCGAGGACCACACCTGCAACGCTGCCGGTACCCCCGGCCAACTGCACTCCCCCCATCGCTATCGCGGTGACCGAATCCAGGGCGAATGGAGAGCCGACCGTGGCATCTCCCGACGAGACTCGGGCGCTGATGAAAATGCCCGCTGTTGTCGCGGCCACAGAGCAGATCACGTAACAGCTGACGCTGTACCATTTCACCGCGATTCCGTTGCGGGCAGCGCTCGCCTGATTGGCGCCAATCGCAAACAGGCGCAATCCGAAGCGCGTCATCGACAACAGGAAGGATGCGATCATGACCGCACCAACACACCAGAAAAACGCGGCCGGAACACCTGCGGCCGAGGTCCATGCAAGGCCGGCAAGATAGTCGGGGACCGTTCCGCCGGGTACGGGATGGATCAGCAGCGCCAGTCCCTGCAGAAAGGTCATCGACGCCATCGTCATGATGAGCGGATGTACGCCGGCAACGGTGACCCCGATTCCATTGACAAGGCCGATCGCGATGCCGGCGAGCAAGGCGGCCGGGAGCGCGAACTCCGGGCTGACCGAGACAATGATCGTTGTCGTCAGACTGAGAGCTGCCCCCACGGAGAGATCGATCCCTCCGATCAGGGCCACGAAGAGCTGCCCTAGTGAGACGATCAGTAGCCCGGCTATCTGGCTGTTGATGTTGCTCAGATTCTGCACTCCCAGGAAAGCCGGGGACAGAATCGAAAGCGCCACGAAAAGCAATGCCAGCAGCGCGATGGTGGCAAGCCGGAGCCCGCTTCGATTGGACTTCGCAATTGAAACGGCCATCACAGCTCTTTCCTTGCCTCTGCTATCGACCCGGCCAGCGCGTAGCGCATGATCGCCTCCTCGCTCGCCCCGGCACCATCAAGCTCGGCCGTGATTTCGCCGTCGCGAACGACGAGGATCCGGTCGCACAGGCCCAGAATCTCCGTCAGTTCACTTGAGACAATGAGGACCGCGCCGCCTGAATTGGCGAATTCGCGCAGGAGTGCGTAGATTTCGGATTTGGCGCCGACGTCCACGCCCCGCGTCGGCTCCTCGATCAGAAGGACGTCTACTCCGGAGGCGAGCCATCGCCCCAACATCACCTTCTGCTGGTTACCGCCAGACAGAGAGGAAACGGGCTGGCCTTGGTCATTGGCGCGAACTCTCATCCGCAACAACAGGGCATCGATTGCTGACTTCCTCACATGAGCGCGGCGCCACATCGCCAGCTGCCGCAGCATTCCAAGTGCGACATTCTGCGCTATGGAAAGTGATAAATAGAGCCCTTCCGACTTTCGGTCTTCCGGAATGAACCCGATGCCCGAACGAGCAACGGCGACGATCGACAGATCTAGGCTCTGCAATGCGTCGTCGGCACTGCTCTTTTTGACGCGCCCGCGGACGTGAGGTCTCACCCCGGCAACCGCCCTGACGATCTCACGCTGCCCCTGACCCTGCAGCCCTGCAAATCCGAGAATCTCGCCACGGTCGATCCTGAACGAGACGGCGTGTTCGGCATCTGAAGGTACAAGCTCCGAGACTTCCAAGGCACAGCCGAGTTGGCCCGGGTGCGGATTGCGCGGAGGAAACAGCTGCCCAAGCGGGCGACCGACCATGAGCGATATCAGCTCGTCCTGCGTCAGTTCGCTTGTCTCAAATGTCCCAACGAGTCTGCCGTCCTTCAGGACGCTGACGGCCTCACTGAATCGGAATATCTCCTCGAGCCTGTGGCTTATGTAGAAAATCAGCTTGCCGGCTGTCTTTAGCGAACGGATCAGTTCCCCAAGCGTGTCGACTTCCGGTGCGTTCAATGCCGCGGTCGGTTCATCGAGAATGAATATGTCGGCATCTGCTATCAATCCCTTCGCGATCTCGATGAGCTGCTGCTCCGCCACCGAAAGCGCTCGGCAGTACGTGTTCGCGTCCACGCGACATTTGACCAACTCAAGGGCCTGCTCGGCGCGGCGGCGCATGAGGGACCGATCGATAATTCCCGTTCGATGCGGCTCCCGACCGAGAAACAGGTTTTCGGCGACCGTCAGGTTGGGAAGGATGGTCAGCTCCTGGAATATCGTGGATATGCCCGCGTTTTGCGCTTGGGCTGGGCTTTCGAGCCTGAGGGCTTGCCCGCGAACTCTAATCTCGCCCGAGTCAGGTTGATGAACACCTGCGAGCAGATTCATGAGGGTTGATTTTCCGGCACCGTTCTCGCCAGTGATCGCATGCACCGATCCCGCAGATCCTTTCAAAGAGAGGTCAACAAGAGCCCGGGTCGATCCGAAGCTCTTGTTGATGGAGCGGAACGCGACGAGCGCGTTTGCGGGAGAAGAGAGCGCCATTGGCGTATCCATCGCGCTCGCGTGATCTTACTTCTTGAACATTTTTTCGATTTCAGCGGCGGGCAGCTCGGACGGCATCCAGAAGGCATCATTCAGATCCGGCCGATAATATTTATCGAGGTTTGCGTTCGTAATGGGTGCGGGATCCGAGAAGTAGTGGTCATACAAGGACTTGCCCTGTAAAATCGCAACAGTCGCGCGCAATGCAGCAGGACCGAGTTCCGGCGTGAACACCGCGGCCACGCTGTCCAACTTCGACTCCTTCCAAGCGCGCAAGAAGCCGTTATTGCCTTCGCCTGTCATCGGCACAAGGGGCCTGCCGGCTTCCTTGAAGACGTCGATGCAACCGCGGGTCATTTCGGCGCCGGAGAACCAGATGCCATCCACCGGCTTACCCGAGAGCACGAGATTTTCGCAAAGCCCCTTGGCCTTGGCATAGTTCCAGTCGGCAAAGACTTCCGCGCCTATGGTGATCTCCGAACCTGCAATCGCCTTCTTGAATCCTTCATAGCGATCCGTCTCCTCCTGAACGCCGGCGACCCCACGGAACGCCCAGACCGTGCCCTTGCCGCCAAGCTTGTCCCTGAGCCATTTCCCACCAACCTCGCCGAACGGGCCGCCACCGCCCATGACCTCGACGGTGCTCGGGAGCGCGCCCTTGCTCCATCCCAGGTTGATCACCGGAATGCCCGCTGCCAGGGCTGCATCGACCTGCTTCTTCAGGAGAGGCATCGCGATGGGCGCAATGATGATCGCGTCCACTTTGCGCGAGATCATGTCCTCCATATTCGCGACCTGCTTTGTCGGATCCCAATTGGCCTCCGTAAAGATGAACTCCTTGATCTCCGGAGTGCGTGCTGCCTCAGATTTGGTTTCTGCGGCCATCTGAATAATCCACGTGTTTCCAACTCCGGGAAACACCATTCCGATCGTCCAAGGCGGCGCCTTTTTGTACTTATCCGGCGGAGTCTTCTTGTCGGTTGTCGGCGCGAGCAATTCCGGGGGTAACAGCTGGACGTCGTCTCCGGCAACGGCCGGGGCGATCGAGAACGCCGCGACAAACGCGATCAGGGAAACTCCGAAAAATCCCGTTACTGCTTTCATTTGGTCCTCCTCCCATGGCACTTCAGGGGCACTCATACGTGCCTCGTTGCGTGCAGCGTCGCTTTGGCGTCCCTGCACAGCGGTACTGCTGCTGCTTGTTCTTCAGATTAGTCGGGCGGTGTTGTGATCGTCGCTCGGCCGCCCATGCCGCGCTCGGCTTTGATCAGGCCGGATTGTGAGCCACACGATCAAAAGCCTGCAGGCGCTTCTTCACGTCATTCATGCCGTCTCCTCCCGCCATGTGTTGGACCTTGCCAATCCAATCACTTGACCAAATCGTATGATTGGATCAATCTGGAGTCAACCGGCTTTCGTATGACAGCTCAAACCGTGCGGCTCAAAGGTCGGGGGTCAGCGTTTTCTTCATGCTCGACGCGTCGAGCTTGCAGCCAGGCTTGAGGGCAACGGCTCCCGGCTCAGATGGAATGGACTATCTGTGTCGTCGTCCATCGCGGGACTGGCAGCGCCCGCCGCCTCAGCGTCGATCGATTCAGTCGGCCACGAGACAGCGGGAGTGCAGATCGAGGCGGGCCATTAACCGAGGCGCGCACCGCCTAGATCATGGAGTAAGGGAGCGGAATATTGCCGCCCATAGACCCAAAACAACTTGATTTGTTGGTACTGCAAAGCAACATAAACGACATGAATCAGCGAGTGATACAGAAGAGTTTCGCGCGGCCGAACAGTGACGGCCGCCGCGAGCAGATCATTGACGCGGCGCTCAAGGTGATGATCAGCGACGGTGTCTACCACGCCACAACACGCAAGATCGCCGAAGCTGCGGGCGTCAACGTGGCAACTCTTCACTATCACTTCCATGACAAGGAGGAGATCCTCTTCAAGGTGATGGAGGTTCTCGTCGCCAATTATCGCTCGACCCTCGCCAAGCAATTCGCAGCACCGCAGAAACTCCACGATCGAATCGCGGATCTTCTGCAGTTCATCTGGAGCGAAATCAGGAAAGCTCCAGGCGAACAGCTCGCCCTGCAGGAAATGACGCTCTATGTGCTTCGCCGTCCGCATGCGGAGCACATGGCGCGAGAGAAGGACCACGAATTCCTATTGCTCTACGCAGATTGGTTGCGTGCGGCCACGGATGTACACCCCGAGGACGAATCCCGGATCATGGAGCTCGCCAACTTCATCTACACGAGCTTCGTTGGCATGCTCAACCAATGGTTGGCGGTACAGGACGCCGACCTATTCGCACAGGCAATGGAGAATCTGATCCGAGCCGGTCAGGAACTGGCTGCGAGAAGCCTTCCGAAACGATCTCTCAAGCGAGGTCGAGCCTGAGATCTGGTCCACGGCCACTGGGTAGCTTCGTAAAAGTTGAACTGCCGGTCGTACCGACGCGTGGTCAGCACTCAAGTGCCATGGCTAGAGCGGCACGATGTCGACATGCAGGACGGCGGCGCGTCCTGCAGCGACTGCGCAGAGACAGCGCGTGATTGCATCATCGAGCCCATCCGGATCACTGACCCGTTCACCATGAGCACCGAACGCACGGGCGATGTGCGAGGCCGTGGACGGCGGTCTTGCCGCCGTAAAGAACGGCCAGGTCCATGCGGCCATTCATGACGAGCTCGGAAAGCGTAGTGCCATAGGTCTCGTTCAAATAGAGCAGAATGCCGGGGTGCCGCGCCCACACCGCGCGCAGCAGCGGCAGGGCCAGTCCTGCCGCGGCAGTCCCTGGCGCGAGTCCCACGGCCACAGCGCCGGAGATGTTCTTCGCGGCCGCATTCATGTCGGCGAGCGCCTGGTCGCATTGCCGGAGGATGAGCTGGGCGTGGCGATATAGCACCTTGCCGGCCTCGGTCGGCACGACGCCGCTCTTGGTGCGCACCAGAAGCTGCTGACGCACCTCGCCTTCCAAAGTCGCGAGTTGCTGACTGAGCGCCGGCTGCGCCACATGCAGAACATCGGCGGCTTGCGTCAGACTCCCGACGTCGACGATTTTCACGAAATACTGCAGTCGCCTGAGATTCATGTCGTCTCCTCAGACTACCTTCTGCTCCGGACCGGGAGAAGAGTATCCATAAGATATGCCTATCAGGCCAGATTGAACTCGTGTTGGCCAGCGCCCGGCTCTGCCTCTAGCGTCGCACCTCGCTTAGCTAGGGTCAATCTCTATGAACCATCCTCGCATTTCCGCGCGCGTGAGGCGCATCAAGCCTTCGCCGAGTTCGGCGGCAGCCGATCGGGCAACGGCGCTGAAACGGGAAGGCAAGAACATCGTCAGCCTCGTCGTTGGCGAGCCGGATTTCGATACGCCTGCGAACATTCGCGCCGCGGCCTCAAAGGCAATGGACAAGGGCGCAACCCGATACACGATGCTGGCCGGTTCCGTCGATTTGCGCCAGGCGATCGCCGCGAAACTGAAGCGCGAGAATAATCTCGTCTACTCACCTTCCGACATCATCGTCACCAACGGTTGCAAGAGCGGCATCTACAGCGCGCTGGAGGCGACGATCGAGGCCGGCGACGAAGTGATCATCCCGGCACCCTACTGGGTGTCGTACCCCGATATGGTGATCGCCTGCGACGGCGTTCCAAAGATTGTCGCGTGCCCGGAAAGTCAAGGCTTCAAGATCTCGCCGGCGCAGCTCGAAGCTGCAATCACGGACAAGACGCGATGGCTGATCATTAACTCGCCGTCGAATCCGACAGGCGCAAGCTACTCAGCGGCGGAATATCGCAAGCTGGCCGACGTCCTCGCACGGCATCCCCACATGCTGGTCATGACCGATGATATCTATGAACACATCCGCTTCGACGGTCGCGCAACGCCGCATTTGCTGAACGCTGCGCCTGAACTGGCGGACCGCGTGCTTGCGGTCAACGGCGTGTCGAAGACCTACGCGATGACCGGCTGGCGGATCGGCTGGATCGCCGGGCCCTCCGACCTCATCGGTGCGCTGAACACGCTGCTGTCGCAGGCAGCCGGCAACGCTTGCTCGATCAGCCAAGCCGCTGCTGTCGAAGCGCTCAACGGCGATCAGAGCTTCGTTTCCGAAAGCGTCGCGATGTACCGTACCCGCCGCGACCGCATGCTGACGCGCATCAACCAGATCGAGGGCTTGAGCTGCCTGCCGCCCGACGGGGCGTTCTACCTCTACGTCAATTGCGCTGCCTTGATCGGTCGAAACACTCCGGCGGGTGCGCGCCTCGAAACCGACGGCGACGTCGCCATGTACCTGCTCGAAAGCGTTGGCGTTGCCGTGGTCCAAGGCAGCGCCTATGGGTTGTCGCCATACTTCCGCATCTCGATCGCCGCCTCGCTCGATGTGCTCGACGACGGCACCAACCGCATCGCTCACGCTGTTTCCGAACTCCGCTAACACCCCGATCGAAAGCATTTCATGTCAAACACCGGCATTGTAAAGAACCCCTCGGCTCCGCAAGTCGATCCCGCGGTAATCACAAAACTGCAGGCTATCCCGGTCGCCCTGCTCAGCGATCAGTTGCACCGCAATTGCGGCAGCATCGGGCTGATCCCCTATCACGCGCCGGCGCCGATGGTGGGCACTGCCGTGACGGTGAAGACGCGCGGCGGCGACAACCTCGCCATCCTGCGCGCCTACGACTTCTGTCGTCCCGGCGACGTGATGGTTGTCGATGCCGGCGGTGATATCTCCAACGCACTGGTCGGCGGCATCATGACACTCGGCGCGGCCTCGCTCGGGCTTGCCGGCATGGTGCTCGACGGCGCCATTCGCGACGTTGCGGAAATCCGTCAGCGCACTTTTCCCGTGTACGCTCGCGGCGTCACCCATCGTGGTCCCTACAAAGATGGGCCTGGAGCGATCAACGTCCCGATCACCGTCGGCGGCATGCCCGTGAACGCGGGCGACATCATCGTAGGGGATCAGGACGGCCTTCTCGCTTTCCCACCGTCCCTGGCTGCAACGGTCATCGAGAAAGCATTGGCTCAGGAGCAAAAGGAGCACGGCACCATCCACGCAATCCGTGAGGGCCGATGGGATCGCGCCTTCGTCGATGCGCTCGAGGCACGTTGCGCGAACTGAGCACCACAAGCCGTTGCACCTTCCCAGCAGGGCACCATTCGAGCCGTTGCTTTGAGTCCCCTTCGCGTTACCAGTTGGAATCTGCTCACATTATACATGATGAGATTCTTGTTGATCTCATCAAAGGTGGTTCGCTTTGTGTCGACGGCAGCCTTGTTGAGCAAGGGCCCGTCCGTGTTCCGGAATCGCGTTCACTCCCCGTTGTCAGATTGGCCCCTCACCGTCGGTAACGGGCGAGGTAACTACCAGAAATACCAGGTCCGTTAGGCCGGAATTCGAGATCGCGTGATCGACGCCGGGCGGCAAGAAGATCACGTCGTGCTTGCGCACGACATGATTTTTGCCGGCGATCTCCATCAGTCCCTCGCCATCGAGCACGTGATAGACCTGCTCCTGCACCTTGTGATGATGCCGCGCTACATAGGCCATCGGTTGGTACATTGAGATGCGGTAATCGATGCGGCGCGAGCCCGCGGTCTCCGGCATCACCAGCGGTTTCGACAGCGCTCCGCCAAAATGGTTGGGAAACTCGCGCCAGGGCACTTCCGCGATGTTGCGGATGAAGGCGCCGCTGCTGTCTTCGGCCATGTTCCTTCTCCCTAATTCACCAGCGCGCCGCCATCGATATAGACGATCGAGCCCGTTGCGAAGCCGTTCGCCATGAAGCTCGCAATCTGCCGGGCAATGTCCTCGGCCATTCCGACGCGGCCAACCGGAAGCGCGGCCGCTGTCTTGGCCAGCATCTCCTTCCGGGCCGCCTCCGGCATTGCAGCCCGGATCGGGGTATCGATCACACCCGGCGAGACTGCGTTGACGCGCACCGGCGCAAGCTCAAGCGCCAGGGCACGGGCCAGCGACTCCAGCGCGCCATTGGCCGCGCTGATGATCGCCGAGTTCGGGCGCGGCCGGACGCTCAGAAAACCGGTCACCAGCGTCAGGGAACCAGCCGGCCGGATCTCGGCCTCGCGCGCGACGCGCCAGGCGCCCCAGAATTTTCCTTCCATGGTCGCGCGCACATCCTCCATCGCGACCGTCTTGAACGGTCCGGTACGGAGCTGCGCGGCCGTCAGCACGACGTGATCGACGGGGCCCGTGCGCTTGAACAGCTCGGCCACGCTTTGATCGCTGGTAACATCGGTCAGGATCGCCGTCACCCTCAGCCGCTCGGCGACCGGATCAAGCTTCGCGGCGCTGCGCGAGGCAACGATGACTTCCGCGCCTTCCCTCTTTACAAGCTCCGCCGTAGCGAGGCCGATGCCTGAGGATCCGCCGATCACGACGACCTTCTTGCCTGCGAGCGTCATTCCCATCTCCCGATATTTTATTGATTGCTTTGCGAACCAAGCTCAGCCCGGCTGAAAGCGCGTGCCGATGCCCGCTTTGCTCTGGCCGAGGCCCGGCAATTCCCAGACACCGGCGCCAGCAGGATTGACGTCGGCGGCGATGTCGACATCGATCAGATAGGGCCGGTTTGCGGCGATTCCCTTGCGAATGGCCTCGCCTATGTCGGCAGCGCGATCAACCCGTACGCCTTCGACGCCGCAGGAGCGTGCCATCGCGGCAAAATCCGGATTGTAGCGCTCGCCAGTCTCCGGATGCTTGAAGTCGGTTGCCAGTTCGCGCCCGCCGAGATAGCCGCGCTGAAGCCCGCGGATCGAGGCATAGGCGTAATTGTTCCAGACCACCCAGACTACAGGCAGATTGTATTCGACCGCCGTTCCCAGCACGTTGGCATGCATGAAGAAGGCGCCGTCGCCGCAGACAGACACGCAGGGACGATCGGGCGCCGCGAACTTCGCGCCCATCACGCCGGCGACGCCAAAGCCCATCGGGCCAAAGCCCATCGAACCGATCAACGAATCCGGCCGCTTCGGCTTGCAGAATCCAAGCAGCCAGTTGTGATGCACTCCGATGTCGGAAACGAGGATGGCATCCTCCGGCAGCGCCTTGTCAATCTCGGCCGCCGCGCGCTGCGGGTTGATTGGCGTGGTGTCGTCGGAGAACCCGGGCGCGACGAACTTGTCCCACTCCTTGCGATAGCCGTCGATCTGTGCCAGCCACTTTTTGCGCGCATCCGCCTTCTTGAAAAGATTGTCGCGGCGATCGAGCTCGGCATGCACCTGCCGCAGGAAGGTACGGACATCGGCCATGAGCCCGAGCGCGACAGGATAATTGCGACCGATCTCTTCGGGATCGATGTCGACGTGGATCAATCGCGTCGGCGGGATCGTGAAGGAATAGCCGGGAATCCACGAGCTCGAGGTGCGATCGTCGAAGCGGACGCCGAGTGCGAGCAGCACGTCGGCCTGCCGTGTCGCGTGATTGGCCTGGTAATGCCCGGCGCGGGCGACGAGGCCGAGCGCGAGCGGATGATTGACGTCGAGCGCACCGAGGCCGCTCGCGGACGCGGCTACGGGAATCTGGAGCCGCTCGGCCAGCCTGCGCAACTCCTCCGCCGCGCCGCCATAGCGCACGCCCTGCCCCACCAGCATGACCGGCCGCTCAGCGGTCAGCAGCATATCGACCGCCTTCTCGACGCCTTCCGGATCGGCGCCGCAGCGGCTGGAGATGTTGGCGTTCCACTCGATCGCTTTTGGCGCTTCTTCAGCTGCTGATTCCATGAAGACGTCGAAGGGCACGTCGACCACAACGGGGCCCGGACGTCCTGTGATCATGGTCTTCCAAGCTTGTCGCACCGCCAGCGGCACCATTTCGCCGCGGGTTGGCTGGAACACCTTCTTGCAGATCGTCTTCACGGTGGAAGGAAAGTCGGCCTGGTAGTGCCGGTACATCTCCTGGAACGCACCGCGATTGAACTGGCTGGTCGGCACGTTGCCGGTGATCGCCATGAACGGCACGGAATCGAGGAAGGCGTTTGCGAGCGAAATCGGCAGGTTCGCCGAGCCCGGCCCGCAGGATGTGAAGGTCGCGGTTGGCCGGCCGGAGACGCGATAATAAACGTCGGCCATGAAGCCGGCGACGCTCTCGTGGTGCACGGAGATCGTCTTGATGTCGGATGAGCGCTCGTACAGCGCGTCGATGAACTGGATGTTGCCGTGGCCGCACAGCCCGAACACCTGCGGCACCTTCTCCTGGATCAGATAATCGACAATGACCTGGGCGCCATTGAGCATATTTCGCGACATCAACCGGTCTCCCTCTCGGCCCGTCGACTTCTTGTGTACCGATGCGGAGAACGCGGCCGGTCATCATGGGGCCGCGGGCAGCCTATTTCTCATAATGCTATACGTCAATTTATATTGTGATAGGCTATTCATCGAGGAAGCGCGAAGCTCCGCGCCGACGACCGCGCCGGTTGCGTGCTACTGTCGCAGGAACGGAGCCAAGACGACTCACCAGAGGGAGCTCAGTCCTTGAGATCGCGTATCAAGCCAACGACCGGCGAGAAGCCCGCAAGCCCGCGCAAGGCCGCGATTGCCAAGCTGGTCCCCGCCCCCAAAGCGGATGGCGACGGCGAGGCCGAGGACAAGCAGCGTGCCGGTGGCGTTCAATCGCTAGGCCGCGCCTTCTCGATCCTCGAAGAGGTGGCGCGGCATCGCGAAGGAATTGGGCTTGCAGAGCTGAGCAAGCTGGTCGGCCTGCACAACTCCACCACCTTTCATCTCGCCAAGACGCTGGTGTCGCTCGGCTACCTCCGCCAGGAGAAAGACAACAAGCGCTACCGCATCGGTCGTCCCTTGTTTGCGCTCGCAGCATCCGCGCTTGACGAGATCGAGATGGTCAATGTCGCAATGCCCGTGCTGGAGGAGCTATCACGTCAGACCGGCGAAAGCGGGCATTTTGCCGTGCGGATGGGCGATGCGGTGGTTGTCATCGCGCGCACCAGCGGCCCCGGCGCGTTCCAGCTTGCCGATCGTGTCGGCGTGGTCCGGCCCGCCCATTGCACCGCGCTCGGCAAGATCATTCTGGCCTCGCTCCGCCCCGAGCAGCTCAAGCGCTTTATCGATCGCGTGGAACTGAAACCGTCGACACCGAAATCAATCAGCGACGTCGGAGCACTGATGCGCGAGATTGCCGAAGTGCAGCGCACCGGCGTTGCCTTCGACGACGGCGAGTTCAACCCGGAAGTGCGCTGCGTCGCCGTGCCCGTGACCGATTTCACCGGGCAGGTCATCGGCGCGCTCGGCATATCCGGCCCGATCTGGCGCCTCTCCAACCAGGCGCTGCACGCCGGCGCGCAAATCGTGCAGGCCGCGGCCGACCGCCTCTCAGCCGAATTCGGCGCCAAGGATCAAGCGCACAAGGCGTTCACGAAAAAGGCCTGAGACGCGCACAAGCGGCGATTTTGCCGGTTGACACCGGCAATGGCGTTCGGGATTATCCTCCCGCATTAGAAAAAGGTCTCTCACAATACCGGATACCCGGTTTTGAAGGGAGGCGCGCGATGCACCCGGGAGGAGATAGAGATGATCCGCACGAACCGACGGACATTGCTAAGGACGGGCGCTGCCTTTGCAGGCGCCGCCACACTTGGGTTTCCCGCAATCGTGCGGGCCGAGGCCGAGAAGATCCGGATCGGGCACCTGACGCCGCTCACCGGATTCCTCGGCGTGATCGGCAGCTACGCGCAGCTAGGAGTGAAGCTCGCGGCGGAAGAGATCAACGCGTCCGGCGGCATCCTGGGCAAGCCAATCGACCTCCTCTCGGAAGACTCGATCAACCCCGCGACCGCCGCGACCAAGGCGCAGCGCATGCTGGAGCAGGACGGTGCGGTGGTCTTGCTGGGGGAGATTTCGTCCGCATCCTCGCTGACCATCATGCAGGTGGCCGAGCGCAACAAGAAGGTGTTCTTCTCGACCGGCGCGCGCTCGGACGCGCTGCGGGGCAAGAGCTGCAACAAATACTCGTTCCACTGCGACATCCCGAACACCGTGATGGTGAACGCGGTCGGCACGGCCCTGTCGCAACAGGGCATGGTGAAGGGAAAGAAGTTCTTCACACTCACGGCGGACTATATTTTCGGGCACGATCTTCTGAAGGCTGCAAAGATATTCTTCAGTACGCACGATGCGAACTTGATCGGCGACGAGCTGATCGCGACGGATGTCACCGATTTCAGCCCGTATCTGCTGAAAGTACGGCAGGCCAAACCCGACGTGGTCTGCTGCAATCTCGCCGGCAACCAGGTGACGAACCTCGTCAAGCAATATGCCGAGTTCGGCTTCCCTTACCCGCTGGTCGGATTCAATCTCAACACCGGCGATGCCTGGGCCGCGGGCGCGGGTAATCTCAGCGGCACCTGGCCGACGGTCTGGTATCACACGCTCGACAATCCGGCGTCGAAGGCCTTCGTCGCTTCCTTCACCAAGAAGTACGGCAAGCCGCCGGAGAACCATGCCTGGATCGACTACATCACGCTCAAGCTGCTGGCGGAAGCGATCAACTCGACAAAGTCGACCGCGAGCGACGAGCTGATCGCCTATTTCGAGAAGCAGGCGCAGTTCGACATCGGCAAGGCGCGCAAGGCCTACTTCCGCTCCTGGGATCACCAGCTGGTGCAGGAGGCCTATCCGTTCACGGTCAAGCCGAAAGACCAGATGAAGGACCAGTGGGACATGCTGGTGCTGGGCGATGCGGTTCCGGCGGCCAACGATCCGCTGGAGACGATCTACCCGACGAAGGAACAGAACCCCTGCGAGATGAAGGCCTGACGCGCCCGCGCGCGGCAAGGACGCAACATGCAGTTCGAGTTCTTGCTGGAACAGGTGGTGAATGGCCTCGTGCTCGGAGGCTATTACTTGCTCATCGCGCTGGGGCTGTCGCTGATCTTCTCCGTTGGCGGCATCGTCAACCTCGCGCATGGCGCCTTCTATGCGCTCGGCGCTTACATCTGCGTCGAGCTGACGAAGCGTCTCGGCTTCGGTCCCTCCTTAGCGATCTCGCCGCTCGCGGTCGCCCTGCTCGGCATTCTCTTTGAACGCTTCATCCTGCGCCGCTTCTACACGGCCGACCCGATTCTCAGCCTGCTCGTAACCTTCGGCCTTGCGATGGTCGCGGAACAGGCGATCCGCATGATCTGGGGCGCGGCGCCCGTCTCGACCGAGATCCCGCAGGGCTTTCGCGGCTCGGTGATCGTCGGCGACTTCCTGTTCTCGCGCTATCGGCTGCTGATCCTCGGCGTAGTTGCGGCGATCATGGTCGGCGTCTGGCTGCTGTTGCACAAGACTTCGTTCGGACGTGTCGTGCGCGCCGGCATCCAGCGGCCGGACATGGTCGCGGCGCTCGGCATTCGCCTTCAGCCCTACATGACCGCGATCGTGATGCTCGGCGTCGGGCTTGCCGCGCTCGGCGGCGCGTTCTTCGCGCCGATCACGACGGTACACCCTGCGATGGGCGCCGAGATCATGACCATAGCCTTTGTCGTCGTCGTGATCGGCGGGCTCGGCAGTTTCTGGGGCGTGCTCATCGCCGCGCTCCTCGTCGGCGTCGTGCGCGGTATCGCCATCCACTTTGAGCCGGCCGCGGGTGAAGCCTCGATCTACATCCTGATGTTCCTGGTGCTGTTGGTGCGGCCGCGGGGGCTGCTCGGCGAACGCATCGAGAAGTTCGAATGAGGAATGCCTCGACCATCGACCGGCTGAGGCCGCTGCTGATCGCGACCGCCGCGGTCATCGCGCTGCCGTTCCTGCTGCGCGCGCTCGACCTGTCACTCAACACCGGTACCTGGATGCTTGGCCTCGCCGTCGCCACGATGGGGCTCAATCTCTGCATCGGCTATACCGGCCTCGTCTCGTTCGGCCACAGTGCCTGGTTCGGCGTCGGCGCCTATGCGGCCGGGTTGATTCAGTTGCGTTTCTTCCCCGGCGAGATCTGGCTGCCGCTGTTGGGATCGATGGTCGTCGTCGCCATCGCATCCACCGTGACGGGCGTCCTGATCCTGCGCCGGCGTGGCGTCTATTTCTCGCTGCTGACGCTGGCGCTCGCAGCGCTCGTCTACACCACCGCCTTCCGCTGGACGAGCCTTACCGGCGGCGAGGACGGGCTCGGCGGGCTGCAGCGCGGCGGCATCGGACCAGTCGGCTTTGACAGCGCGCTCAACTACTACATCGTGGTCGCGGCAACCGGCCTCGCGGTGCTCTACGTCCTGATGCGTCTGGTGCGCTCGCCGTTCGGGCATGTGCTGGTTGCGATCCGCGAGAACCAGTTGCGCGCGAACTTTCAAGGCTATCCCGTCGAGCATTACAAGCTCGTGGTGTTTGTCGTCTCGGCGGTCGTCACGGGCCTCGCTGGTGCGCTAATCGCGTTCTTGAACTATCTGGTCTCCGCCGAAGCCGTCTCGGTACCGTTCGCCGGAGAGCTGTTGGCGATGGTCGTGATCGGCGGCATGCGTAGCCTGCTCGGCCCCGCGCTCGGCGCTGTGTTCTTCATCCTGTTCCGAGAATTGTTCTCGATCTGGACGTCGGACTGGCTGTTCTGGTTCGGCCTCACCTTCGTGGCCTTCGTGATGTATTCGCCCGGCGGCCTCGTCGGCATCGGCGCGTTGATCATGCGACGCGTGCGTCCGCCTGCCGAGGAGACGGCCGCGATGAGCCGACGCAAGATCTATGACGGCCTGCCGCTGCCCGACTTCCTGCGGCCGGATACGTTGACGGGAACGGTGCTGGAGGTCAGCCACGTCTCGCGAAAGTTCGGCGGCATCCGCGCCGTGGAGAATGCCAGCCTCAAAGTCGCCGCCGGCGAAATCCACGCACTGATTGGGCCGAACGGCGCCGGCAAGACGACGCTGTTCAACCTGGTCTCCGGGCTTTACGCACCGGACCAGGGCACGATTCGTCTTCAGGGGCGCGACATCGCCGGGGTGCCAGCGAACCTTATCTGTCATCAGGGGCTGGCGCGCTCGTTTCAGATCACCAATCTGTTCCGCGGGCTCTCGATCTACGAAAACCTTCGCCTGTCGCTGCAAGCACGGCGCGCCATGCAGTTTGACATCTGGAACGATGTCGATGCCTACGGGGATATTCACGCGGAGACCGCGGCGCTGGTCAAATTCCTCGGCCTCGAAGGCATCGAAGAGATCGAGGGCGGCGAGCTCTCTTACGGCGGGCAGCGGCTGGTTGATCTCGGCATCGCGCTCGGCTCGAAGCCGCAGGTGTTGCTGCTCGACGAACCGCTCGCCGGCCTTGCCGCAGCCGAACGCGAGCGGGTGTCGAACCTCGTCAAGAACATCGCAGCTAACATCCCCGTGCTGATCGTCGAGCACGACATCGATCGTGTGCTCGGCTTCTCGCAGGTGGTCACCGTGATGAACCAGGGCGAGGTCCTGATGTCCGACTGCCCCGGCGCGGTCAGGGCCGATCGGCGGGTGCAGGAGATCTATACCGGCAAGGGCATTCCAGCCGTCGAACATCGGCGCGGTGACCCGCCTGACAGCGACCGCGCAACCGTGCTGCGGCTCGATCGCGTCAACACGTTCTACGGCAAGAGCCACATCCTCAACGACGCTGCGCTCGACGTGCGCGAAGGCGAGATCGTCGCACTGCTCGGGCGCAATGGCGCGGGCAAATCAACGCTCCTGAAGACCATTGCCGGCCTCGTGCCGGCGGCGACCGGTAGCATCGCCTATCGTGGCGACGACATTGCCAGCCTCCCCGCACCTGACATCGCCCGTCGCGGCGTCGGCTATGTACCGCAGGGGCGCGGCCTGTTCGCCGGCATGACGGTGCGCGAAAACCTCGCGCTTGGGCGCCTCGCGCGCAAAACCGACGGCAGTGATGGCGTGGTCTGGGACGAAGAGCAGATCCTGCAGTATTTCCCACGTCTCAAGGAGCGGATGAATATTGGAGCCGACTATCTCTCCGGCGGCGAGCAGCAGATGGTCGCGGTCGCCCGTGCGATGTCCGGCAATGTGCGCCTGCTGCTGCTCGACGAGCCGTTCGAGGGGCTAGCCCCTGCGGTGACGCTGGAGCTGTTCAAAGTTTTCGACCAGCTCCGCCGACAGATGTCGATTGTGATCGTCGAGCACAATCTCGATCTCGTGCTCGCACTAGCCGACCGCGTCTTCGCGCTGGAACACGGCGCGGTGTTCCACCAGGGCCCCGCTGCGCCGCTGCTCACCGATCTGAGCTACCGCAAGCAAATCCTGTGGCTGTGAGGGCTTACTCCTAGTTGACTTCGACACTAATTGCCGCTGCGCAAACTCCTCATCTTCCCTTGATTCCGGCGCATATCGAACCCCACCTTCGACTTTACTGCGTGGTAGGGCCCGGGACGCGATGCTGCGCGCAAAAACGGCGCGTGAGTTTGCCTCGATCAAGCAACAATCACGCGGCGCCGCTAAGATAGAGCCGCTTGACGATATCGTTGCCCCGCAATTCGTCCACCGAGCCGGCCGACACAACGATCTCACCATGGACAATGATATAGCCACGGCTGGCGATCCGGATCGCCTGATTGAAGTTCTGCTCCGCCATCAGCACCGTCAGGCCGAGATGCTGATTGAGCTCACCTATCTTGGTGATCGTCTGCGAGACCAGGAGCGGTGAGAGACCCACCGAAGGTTCGTCGACCAATAACAACCGTGGTGATGACATCAGGGCACGTGCAATCGCCAGCATCTGCTGTTGCCCGCCCGACATGGTGCCCGCCAGTTGCCCTTGCCGCTCCTTGAGAACGGGAAACGTCTCGAAAGCGACCGCCAGGTTGCGGTCGATATTGCGCCTGGCGGCCTTGCGGAACGCACCGAGCATCAGGTTTTCCAGCACGGTCAACCGAGGGAACAACCGCCGGCCTTCTGGAACCATCGCTACGCCGAGGTCGACGATGTCTTCGGTCGAAAGACGGGACAGATCGTGCGCGGCTCCGTCAATCGTCAATGAGATGACGCCACGTTGCGACCGCACCAGGCCCGCGATGCACTTCATGAGCGTGCTCTTGCCGTTGCCGTTGGTGCCGAGCAAGGCAACGGTTTCGCCGGCCTCAACATGGAGCGAAACGCCGCGCAGCGCCTTCACAGCGCCGTAACCCGCATCGAGGTCATTGATGGCAAGGCTAAGTGCCAAGATAGGCCTCCTGCACCCGTTTGTCGGCCATGACTTCGGACGGCGCTCCGATTGCGATGATCCGGCCGGCATCAAGACACATGACACGCTCAGAGAAGCGCATCACTGCCTGCATGATGTGCTCAATCATGATGATGGTGATGTCCCGGCTTGCAAGGCTCAACAGCAGGTCCAACACCTCGTCGACTTCCGAGCTGGAAAGACCCGCCATGGCCTCGTCCGAAATCAGCAGCTTGGGGTGCGTTGCCATCGCACGCGCGAGCTCCATCTTGCGCAATTCCACCTGACTGAGCTGCGTGGCCAAGACGTTGACCTTCGACCCTAGCCCCATTTGATCCAGGATCGACATCATGG
Organism: Bradyrhizobium sp. CCBAU 11434; assembly: GCF_028128895.1. Lineage (NCBI taxonomy): Bacteria > Pseudomonadati > Pseudomonadota > Alphaproteobacteria > Hyphomicrobiales > Nitrobacteraceae > Bradyrhizobium > Bradyrhizobium sp. CCBAU 11434. Next base: position 459,928 of record NZ_LBJX01000011.1, on the reverse strand, counting down.
TGTCCCGGCGCTGCGTCACAGACACGTGCTCGTGCGCGGCGAAGTCGAGTGCGACCATGAGATTTTCGGCAACCGTCATGCTCCGGAACGGCCGCGGAATCTGGAAGCTGCGGGCAATCCCGCGGCGCGTGCGCAGGTGCGGCTGGAGCGGCGTAATGTCCTCATCGCGAAACAGGATGGTGCCGGGTTCAGTGCGAAACGCCCCGGAAATGCAGTTGATCAGGGTTGTCTTGCCCGAACCATTCGGACCGATCAGGCCGAACCGCTCGCCGGGCCGAATATCGACGCTGACACGGTGGAGCGCTGTGAACCCGCCAAAGCGCTTCGTGAGCGCGCAAATCCGTAGCAGCGGCGCCTGGGTCTCGGAGAGGGTCATATCTCACCCTCCTTTCGGTGGCCGCGCAGCTTATTGATCAGGCCGACGATACCCTCCGGGGCGCCCACGACGAACAGGACCAGCATCAAGCCAAGCACCAGCAAATTAACTTCCGACGAGATTGTGACGGTCAGCACTTGCTGCGTCGTGCCTAGCAGGATCGCACCGATGATGGGTCCTGCCCAATGCGCGGTTCCACCGATCAGCGACATCGCCAACGTCGTGACGGAGTAATTGAGATTGAACGCCGACCCGGGGTCCGCGTATTGCAGGTACATCGCGGCGGGGGCGCCGATGGCGCACATCAGCGCCCCTGAGATCACGCAGGCGAGCAGCTTCAACCGCAAGGTCGGCACGCCCGAGCATTCGGCCGCAAGTTCGTCGTCCCTGAGCGCCTGCAAGCCGCGGCCGATCCACGAGTTCTGGATGTAGCGCGAGATCGCAACCGCCAGGACCACGAGGACGGCTTGGACGAAGAATAGCATCTGCACATAGCTGTCGAACGGCGAAGTCACCGCTGGCCGCTGGATCTGAATACCCGCCGCTCCACCGACATATCGCCAGTTCGTGATCGTCGTCTCGATGACGATCGTCAGCGCAATCGTCGCGATCGAGAAGAAGATGCCCTGCATGCGAAGCGTCAGAAGACCGAGCGCGAGCCCCATGAGCGCGCCGACCGCGGCCCCCGTCAGGATCTGAAGGGGAAGCGGCGCGCCAAAGGCACTCACCATAAACACCGAAGCATAGACACCAACGCCGTAAAACGCGCTAGTGCCGAAATTCACATAACCCGCATAACCGCCAAGGATACTCCAAGCGACGGCGAGCGCGATGGACTGCAGGATGACGTAGCCCGCGAAGAACGGATATTGGTTTGCGACGACCTGCGTCATCACAAGGACGGCAGCGAGAAAGACGACCGCTCCGATCCAGAAAGCAATGTCGTTGCGTTTCATGATCGCCTGCCAAACAGGCCCTGTGGCCGTACAGCCAGAATGCCAAGCAACATTGCAAAGGATATCGCCGGAGCCCAGGAGGCGCCGAACAGGGTAAGGACAATCGACTCGGCAACGCCCAGAATGATGGCGGCGACGAGTGTGCCTCCGAGGCTGCCGAGCCCCGCCATCACCACGACGCAGAATGTTCGTCCGATATAGGCGCGGTCGAGCGTCGGATCGACAGGAGCGACGATGATGAGCAACGCACCGGCGATCCCGAGCACGGCCGTGGCGATGCCGAAGGCCCACTGCTTGACCTTGATCGGGTTGGCGCCCATCAACCGCAGCGCCTCCTGATCTTGCGCCACCGCGCGGATGGCGCGGCCCATGAAGGTCCGCGACAGATATAACGTGAGCAACATGGTCAATGCAGTCGCGACAGCGAAGGCAACGAGAAGCCGGTACGGAACGCGGATATCACCGAGCCGCCATGCCTTGCCGATATAGCTGGCGGTGACGGAGCGTTGATCGACGCCGAATTGCAGAATGATCAGCACTTCGATGATGAAGGCGATGCCGAAGAAGAAGGCAATGCCGCGCACGCTGGCGTCGCTGCCCCGCTTCTCGAACGTCTCGTAGTACAGGCGATACGCCGCAAGCCCTAGCAGGAAGAATATCGGCGTGATCAGCAGCCCGGCAACCAGTGGATCAACCGCATAGCTCTCGTTTAGGAAATACACCGCATAGGACGCCAGCACCAGAAACGCCGGATGCGCGACATGGGGAACATCGAGCAATCCAAACGATACGGACAGCCCGAGGCTGACCGCTCCGTAAAAGCAGCCGAGCAGCACCCCGATCACCACCGCATCGAGCAGCAGATCCAGTGAAAACAATTGCGGTCCCCCTTAGCCCGGCTCAAGAAGCGCTCCCGAACGGCCCGCGCTGGAGTATTCGAACTTACGAGCCCGGGACGACATTTTCCCGGGCAGCCTCGACATGCGTCGCCTATGTCCGCGCCGCCTCAAACGGAGCCACCAGCTCGCCGGACTTTAGATTGTCAGGAAACAGGATCACCTGTTTGCCCGCGCTACGAAACTGTTCGATGTTCTTGTCCACGATGCCACGGAACTGAGCCTGCAGCACTGCTGTTTCCTTACGCTCGCCATCGGCCGAAAACGCGATCGGACCGACGATGGTCTTGTGTGTGTTTTCGCGCAGATGCTTTGCGAGTGCTTTTTGATCCAGCGATCCCACGGCACTGATGGCCTGCTCGGTGAGCTGGCCGCTGGCATAGCCGAACGGCGCCAGATAATAGCCGAGCGGGTCGATCTTCGCTTCCACAGCCCGCTTGGTGTACTTGTCGAAGAACTCCTTGGTTCCCTCAAAGTACATGCTTTTCTCGGGAAGCCAGGTGTTGTAGTTGACAACGCCGTTGAGCAGCGAGCCCATATTCTCCATCACGGCGCCAAACTGAAGGCCGACCATGCCGCCGCCGAAAACCTTGACGCTGTCGCCGATGCCGATCTCGTTGACGGCACGCAGGATGCCGGTCGAGTCCGGCGGATAGGACGCGACGTAAACGATGTCGGGCTTGGTCGCCTTGAGCGCGCGGATGATGCTGGAAAACTCAACCGTGTTTGGCGGATAGGCCTGGTCGAACACAATCGGCAAGTTGCGCTTGGTCGCGACCTCGCGCGCGGTCTTCGCCAGATTCTGCGCGAATTCCTGGTCAGCCGAAAGCAGCGCCATGGATTTGCCGCCGGCCTTCTGGCCGATATCGAGATACGAGGTCGCCCAGCTGTCAGCTGGTCCCCACGGGGCATTGTTGAACCACATATCGTGGCCGACCTTGCTGTTGACCTGGAAAGAGAAGTTGCCGATCAGCAGAAGCCCACGCTGTTTGACCATCGGCATGATCGGCGCCGTCGGTACCGTCGCGTAGGGCGCGAACAAGAGATCGACCTTGTCGATATCGATCAGCTTCGAATAGATCGCTGGCGTCTCCGAGGCGCTCGACTTGTCGTCATAGACCACCAACTCCACCTTGCGGCCGCCAAGCAGCCCACCTTTGGCGTTGACGTCGTCCCGCCAGATCTCGATGCCGAGCAGCGACGCCTTGCCGCCGCCCGCGAGGCCACCGGTTTGCGGCATGCTCATGCCAATCTTGATCGGAGCCGCTTGCGCCTGCAACAGGTTTGCACCGAGCGGCGAAGCAGCAATCGCTGCACCCGCGGACGCCAACAGGCGACGACGCGAGATCGATCCTGGCTTGGACACCTTCTTCGACATAAGCAGTTTCCTCCCTGGTATATTGTTGTTTGGCGTGATCCTGTTTGGCCAGCAGCGCCCCTCGTCAGATTTTCTTCAGAGCCGTCAGGATAACCTGCGGTGTCAGGGGAATCTCGGTAATTATTGTTTCGAACGGTGTGAGCGCGTCGTTGACCGCGTTGGTCACCGCCGCTGCCGCCCCGGCGGTGCCCGCCTCGCCCGCGCCCTTGGCGCCGAGCTCGGACTCGCGCGTCGGCGAGACCACATGGCCGACGTCGATATCGGGCATTTCGCCGGACATCGGCACCAGATAATCGGCCATGTTGGCATTGGTGAGCTGTCCGCGATCGTCATAGATGCATTTTTCAAACAGCGCCGCGCCGAGCCCCTGCACCACTCCGCCCCTGATCTGCTCGTCGACCAGTTGCGGGTTGATGATGGTGCCGCAATCCTCGACCACCCAATGCCTCAGCAATTTGACGAAGCCGGTGTCGGTATCGACCTCGACCCAGGCTGCCTGAACGCCGTTGGTGAAGGCAAACGGATACTCCCGGGGAACGAAGTGCCTCGTCGCCATCAGTTCGGGCTGGATGCCTGGCGGCAAGGTGTCGGGACGGAAATAGACGATGCGCGCGAGCTCGTTCAAATCGATGCGCGGCGTACCGTCGCTAGCGCTAACTACTACATTGTTCACGATATCGAGCTCGGCCGGGCTCGCTTGCAGGATGGCGGCGGCCACATCGAGGATATTTTGGCGCAGGACCTTTGTCGCCTGCAACGCCGCCTCGCCGCCAATGCCGGCACCGCGCGACGCCCAGGTGCCGCCGCCGTAAGGCGTCATGTCGGTATCACCGAGGACGACGCGGACGCGGTCCATGGAAACGCCGAGTACACTGCCCACGATTTGCGCCGTGAGCGACTCCGAGCCCTGCCCCTGTTCGGTGATGCTAGTCAGGCAGATCACCGAGCCTTGTGCATCTAACCGCACCGCGACGCCGTCCTGGGATGATATCCTGGCTCCGCCAACCCCGTAGAACGCAGCGCTCGGATTGGTCACCTCAATGAAGCTCGCTATGCCGATGCCGCGAAAGATGCCGTCCTTGCGCAACCTGGCCTGCTCGGACCGCAGCGCCTGGTAGTCCATCATCTCGACGATCTTGGTCAGCGACGCGTGATGCGACAACTGCTCGAACCGCAGCCCCGATGGCGAGGTACAGGGGTAAGCGTCGTCAGCGATCAGATTGCGGCGGCGGATCTCCACCGGGTCCATGCCGATTTCCAGCGCGGCAAGATCGACCAGCCCCTCCGTCACCGAACAGGCAATGGGATGGCCGACCGCACGGTACTGGCACATCACATTCTTGTTCTGAAATACCACCCGCGCCCGCGCTCGATAATTCTTGTTGCTGTAGGGGCCGCCGACGAGGTTAACGACCTGGTTGGCCTCGATGGCGCTGGTGCGCGGATACATCGAATAGGGACCGATCCCGGTCAAATCGTCGATCTCGAACGCCGTGATGGTACCGTCGCGCTTAATTCCGATCTTGCCCTTACAGCGATGATCGCGGGCGTGGATGTCGATATTGAAGCTCTCGACGCGATCAGCCACGAATTTGACGGGGCGACGTAGCATCTTCGCCAGCGCATAGGTCGCCATCTCGTCGGCGTAGATGTGCACCTTGATGCCGAAGGAGCCGCCGACATCCTTGCAGACGACGCGAACCTGAGAATCCCGCAGCCCCAGATGCAGCGCCGCGATGTTCTGCACCATGTGCGGGGCCTGGGTGCCCTGATGGATCGTGAGCCGCGCTTCGGCGGCATTCCAACTGGCAACGACGGACCGCGGCTCCAGTGTCACGCCGGTGTGCCGGCCGAAGACGAAATCGGCTTCCACCACCGCATCGGATTCGGCAAAGGCCTGATCCACGGCGCCTGCCTCGTGAATACGCTCGAACGCGAGATTGTCGCCGAGCGAAGCATGAATGATCGGTGTCGCCGGATCCAGCGCCGTGCGCATGTCGGTGGCAGCTTCGAGCTCCTCGTACTGGACCGCAACATGTTCCGCGGCATCCTCGGCCGCCGCGCGGCTCGTCGCCACGATGGCCGCCACCGCCTCACCCTGCCAGCAGACCCGACCGACGGCGATCGCCGATTGCGGCGCGGATTTCAGGCCCTTGAGATGCGAGAGAACGCCGACCCAAGGCGTGATGACGGCGGCAAGCTCCTCGCCCGTCACGACCGCGATCACGCCCGACATCTGCTTGGCCGGGGCGACATCGATGTTTACGATCTTCGCATGTGCATGCGGCGAGCGCAGGAACACGACATGCGCCATTCGCGGCAGCTCGAGATCGCTGACATAGCTGCCGCGTCCCTGCAGAAGCCGGTCGAGATTCGGCCGCGGCACCGTCTTGCCGATATAGGAGTTCGGCCGGTCCAGCACCGACAGCCTTTCGGGATTGGTGCGGATCGAGCTCATACCTTCAGCTCCATCCGCATCTGCGCCGCCGTTTCGACTGCGTCGATGATAGCCTGGTAACCGGTGCAGCGGCAGTAATTGCCCGAAAGATGCTCACGGATTTCGTCGCGTGCGGGCATCCGCTTCTCGCGCAACAGATCCTGCGCCGCCATCAGCATGCCCGGCGTGCAAAAGCCGCACTGCAGTGCATTGCGGTCGCGAAACGCCGCCTGCAGATCGGCGATCTCGCCGGAATCGGACAAGCCCTCGATCGTCTCGACTACGGTGTCGTTCGCTTGCACCGCCAGCATCAGACAGGAACGCACGATCTCGCCGCCGACGCGGACCGTGCAGGCGCCGCACACACCATGCTCGCATCCGAGATGCGTGCCCGTCAGTTTGAGATGCTCGCGCAGGAAATCCGCAAGGTTGAGCCGCGACGGGACATGCGCTTCGACGCGCTCGCCGTTCACCGAGAGCGAGATCGCTACGGGAGCCGTCACGCAACGCCTCCAATTTGGAGATCCGGACGTTTCAGCAGCGAAGCCACACACCGCGTCAGCAATATTCGTGCGAGATGCCGGCGCATGGCCGGCGTCGCCTGCTGATCCTCATGCGGATCAAGCTCGTCTGAAAGCGCATCGGAGGCCTCAGCCAGTAGCGCCGGCGTGACGGTAACACCAGTCAGTTTGCCAGCGGCCTCCGCCAGAACGGGCCTGTCGCCGACGGCGAAATAGCCGAGCCGGAGGGCGGCGAACCGGTCGCCCTCCAGCACAGCCTGCGCCGCAAGGCCCGTGATCGCATAGTCGCCGTGCCGCCGGGCAAACTCCTGGAAGAAATGCGCCGAGCCACTGTCGGCCACCGGCAGTTCTACGGCGACCAGCAGGTCCTGCGGGGCGAGCTGCGTCTCGTAAATCCCTCTGAAAAACTCCTCCGCGGCCATCCGCCGCTCGCCGCCGGGACCGCGCACCACGATGGAGGCGCCCAGCGTCAGCATGCAGGCGGGCAGCTCGGATGCCGGATCGGCCTGCGCAAGGCTGCCGCCAATGGTCCCCCGGTTGCGAATTGCGGGGTGCGCGATATGCGCCACCGCGGCGGCGAGAAGCGGCGCGCATTTCACAATGTCGGATGATTTCAGGAGGTCGGCATGGCGGGTCAGCGCGCCGATGACGAGCGTCTCGCCCTCGATCACGATCCCGCGCAATTCGGCGAGTCCGCCGATATCGACAATCACCTCCGGCGCGACCAGCCGCAGATTCATTGCGGGAATCAGGCTTTGCCCGCCCGAAAGCACCCTCGCCTTCTCACCGTGGACGGCAAGCAGCTCCAGCGCATTAGCAACACTGGTCGCGCGTGCGTATGCGAAAGCCGAGGCTTTCATTCAGGCAAGTCCCTCCCCGGCCCTGCTCTTCTGCTTTTCACGAATTAGAGGGTCGGACTTTACAAAGGTCAAGCTACTTGATTTTGCAGTCCTATCGACTTTCGGACTTGCCCTGTTCGAGCTGCCGACGCACGCTCACGCCAAACAAGAATGTCGGGGAGCCGCAGAAACATGAAACTCGGGTTCTTCACGATGCCGATCCATCCCCTGGACAAGGATTGGCGGCAATCCTTGCAGGAGGACCGGGAAGCCTTCCTGCTGGCAGATGAGCTCGGATTTTCGGAAGCCTATGTCGGCGAGCACGTCACCGATCGCGCCGAAAACATCACGTCTTGCATCGCTTTCATCGCCTGGCTTGCCGCCGCCACCAAGCAGATCAAGCTCGGCACCGGCACGGTCAACATGCCGAACAGCCATCCGGCCGCAATTGCCGCCTCCATCGCGATGCTCGACCACATGCTTGACGGCAGGCTGATCTTCGGCATCAGCCCGGGCGGCCTGCTGTCGGACGCCGAGCTGTTCGGTAATCTCGAGGCCGATCGCAATGCGATGTTCTTAGAGGCGATCAACCAGGTGCTGGCGATCTGGGACAGCAAGCCACCCTATAATCTCGCGGGGAAATACTGGAACATCTCGGTCGAAAAAACCCTGATCGAGGACATCGGCCAGGGCTTTATCGCAAAGCCACTGCAGCGCCCGCATCCGCCGATCATGGTCACGGCCGTCGCGCCCTTCTCCAAAGGCGTCACCGAAGCGGCAGCACGCGGCTGGGAACCGATTTCCGCCAACTTCCTGATGCCGGCCTGGGTGAAGAGCCACTGGCCGAAATATATCGAGGGCTGCGAGCGCGTCGGCCGTCCGGCCGATCCCGCCAACTGGCGCGTGGCCAAAAGCGTCTTCGTCGCCAAGGACGCCGCGACCGCCAAGGCTTATGCCACTGATCCGAACGGACCTTACGTCTATTACTATCGCTCGCTCTTTACCAAGCTGAAGCGAAATGGGCGCATCGAGCTGTTCAAGACCCGGCGCGACCAGCCCGACGACGAAGTGACGCTGGAGAGCATCTGCGAAAAACTCATTATCTACGGCACACCGGAGAGCGTCGCCGATCAATTGCTGGATTTCCAGGAAGAAGTCGGCAGCTTCGGCACATTCCTCTACGCCGGCAAGGACTGGCGCGACCGCGAGCTCGGCCGCCGCTCCATGATCCTGATGGCAGAGCAAGTCATGCCGCGCGTCAACGCCGCCTGCGCCCGAAGCCGCGACGCCGCAGGTTGAGCGCAATGGCTATCACCGATCGGATCCCCTATCTGGCGCAGGTCGATCGCCCGAAACTCAAGTTGCCCGGCGGTAAGCGGCTCGCCGTCTGGGTCATCCTCAATGTCGAGGAATGGCGGATCGAAAACGCCATGCCTCGTACTGTGCTGTCACCACCCATGGGGCAGCCGCTGTTGCCCGATGTGCCGAACTGGTCTTGGCACGAATACGGCATGCGCGCGGGTTTCTGGCGCCAGTTCAAGGCGCTCACCGAGCGTAATATCCCGGTAACGCTCGCCATCAACGGCAATGTCTGCAACTCCTACCCCCGTATCGCCGGCGCCGCGCTGGAAGCAGGCTTCGAGTTCATGGGCCATGGCTTCCTGCAGGGGCCGATGCACAAGCTCGACGACCAGGCCGACGCGATCAAGCGTGCGGTCGATACCATCTCCAAGTTCGCCGGCAAGCCGCCGCGCTCATGGGAGAGCCCGGGCCTCACTGAGACCGAGGCAACGCTCGACCTGCTCCGCCTTAACGGCATCGAATACGTCGCGGACTGGGTGATCGACGATCTGCCGCAGGAAATCGCCACTCCACACGGCACGATCACAACCATCCCCTATTCGGTGGAGACCAACGACATTGTCATTCATGCGCTACAGCATTTGCCGTCCGAGCAGTTTTTGAAACGCTGCACCGACCAGTTCGATCGCCTTTATCTCGAGGGCGCCGAGAATGCACGGGTGATGGCGATCTCGATCCATCCTTACATCACCGGCGTGCCACACCGGATCAAATATCTGGAGGCGCTGCTCGACCATGTCATCCGCCATGATGGCGTAGCCCTGATGACCGCAAGTGAAATCGGCGACTGGTACCGCGCCGAGATGGCGAGGACATAGCGCTGGTCGAGTTCGACTGGCTCGGATCCGGGGTCGTTCCGTGGCCTGAAACGATGTCTCACGCGCCACATACGGTCATACGACCATCTGCATCGATCAGGCGCGCCTGGACATTCGGACGGGCCGCGACGATATCCATAATTCGAGGAATGGCCATCAGACTAAACGCGGTCGAGAGGGCGTCTGCTTCGGTTGCGCTCGGCGCAACCACGCTGACCGTTCGATAGAGGGACGGACTGCATCCCGTTTTTGGGTCGAAGAGGTGCGTAAACCGACCGGCGATGTCGAACCGGAATCCAGCGCCGGCCGTTGTCGCGACGGCGCGGTCGACGAGATCAATCGTCTCAGTGAGCGCGCCAGGTCGGTCCGGGTCTGCGAGACCAACACGCCACGGCGCGCCCTCGGGTCGCCGCCCGATTGCGCGTATTTCTCCCATATTGACGAGGGTCGTCGACAAGCCCGCCATTCGCAGTTTCTCGACGACTTTGTCGGTCGCAAATCCCTGCGCGATGCCGTTCAGAGTAACCGCAGCGCCACGTTGCGTCAGAGCAATGCGATCTGGCCTCACCAGCAGCCCGCGGTGGCCGACCCTTGCCATCACTTCAGCAAGCTTCTCCTGCGGCGGGCCGCTCGGATCCGAATGCTCCGAAGAAAAATGGTCGGCATAGAGCCGCCATAGCGGTTGAACGGTTGGATCGAATGCGCCGCCGGTCAACTCGCCAAAGGCCAACGACGCATCCAGCAAAGCTACCATGTCCGGATCCGGCGCGACGAGAATGCCGGTGCGGTTGAGCGTGCATATCGCGGAGTCTTGACGATACAAGCTGAATTGCTGCTCCAGCCGGCGCACGTCGAGAAGACAGCTTTCGACCAATCGCGCGGCTTCGACACGGTCCGGATGATATATCTCCATCGAGACTTGAGCCCCGAGCGCCGAACCGTGCCAGCTGACCGCCTCTCCTGCTCGAGCGGTGCGGGAGCCGCTCACGAAAGCCGAACCGAGCGCCGTCGCCGTGATTGCTATCATCCGCCGCCGCGTGAGACCTGGATTGTGCATCATCGAGATCCTCAGTTGAGCCTGACATCGCCGCGATCATGTTCGACGGAGCCGCCCACTGTGTCACTCCCCAGCACGTAGGCGCCAGGAATTTCAGCGAGCGTCACCACTCGCCCACCATTGTCGGCAGCGAACCCATCGGCTGCCGAACGGTTGCCGAACGGCACCGCCTCCGCCGCACCCATGCCGCCTTGCTTGTGGCTTTGGATCACGAAAAACGCTTTCCGCGCGTCGATCCAGTTCGTCGCGCCGGGGTCGTCCCAACTCGCCGCGTGGCCCATGTCCGAGACGTAGATCGCCCGGATGTCACGCGGCTGATCCGGCATCAACGTGAACGCCACGGTATCGCGAACGGAGGTGAACCAAAACGGATCGATGCGACCCGCCGTGATGATCTGCCCCTTAGGTCCGGGATGCTCCATCAGGTTCATGCCGCAAAAGACGCCCATCGCATCACGGGTCAGGGGGAATGGTGCCGGCATGCTGGTGTTGCCCGCGTCCCGATTGCAGCCAACGAGAAGCAGCGCAGCGACGATCATCGCACCCACGGATCTTCGGGTCATAATTCCCTCCGTGCGAAGAAGGTTGTCGCAAGTCCGAGCGGCGCCACGATCCAGACCAGCAGCCCGAGCAACAGCGCCGTAATGCCGGTAGTCGCCGATCCAGACAGCCCGGCCATGCCGGAAAACTGGCTCACATTGAAGCCGGTGAGATTCGCCAGACGATAAAGATCAGTAGGATTGAGAAACAGAAGCCATTCCAGGACCGTTGCCGAGATACTCTGTCCCTGGTCGATCACCAGGATGCCAAGCAGCGCCATGTCGAACACCAACACCATCAAAAGCCAGATTCCGACCGACAGGCCCGCGGCGGTGCCGCGGTCACGGACCAGACTGCTGATCAGATATCCTATCGCCACGAATACGGCCCCAAGCATGATCGATGTTCCAAGCATCGAAGCGAAGGCGTACCAGCTTGCCGCTAGTACAGAGGCGCCGGTGATCGCGAGCGCGGCTGCGGCCGCGCCGTAACCGAGGATCGTCGCGAAGGCGAGGATCAGAACATGGCCGCAGAATTTGCCGAGAATGACCTGGCCGCGACCTACCGGGTAGCTCAGCAGCAGGATCATCGTGCCCCGCTCCATTTCGCCGACCACTGCATCGTGCGAGATTAGAAGTGCGATAAGCGGCAACAGAAAGATCGTCAGGCTGGACAGGCTGACAACCACCACGTCGAGGGCGCCGGCGCCTACATTGCCGGTCGGAGCGCTGCCGAGAAACGTCAGCGATAAGGCAAGAGCGGCCAGTAGCAGCGTGGTCGCCAATACCCAGCGGTTCCGCAGGCCTTCCTGGATCTCCTTGAAAGCGATGATTGCGACCGTCCTCATGCGGCCCGCTCCTGCGTCTTGAGAAAGTGTGCGTAGAGATCATCGAGGGTCGGCACCGCAATTTCGATATCTTTGACACGAGGATCGTTCGCAACCGCGCGCAACAGATCCATCTTCCCCTTTTCGTCAGCCACCAGCACGGTCCTGCGGCCCGCGGCTGAAATGGTTTTGTCCCCAATCGGAGCGGCAATTGCGTTATCGGTGCCGGCTGCTAGATCGAGCGAGACCCGGATCGGCAACTGCGAGAGCGAGCGAAGCTCCGCCAATGTGCCTTGCACGACCAGCCGGCCGCGGTTCATGATTAGAACATGCTCCGCGCGATCTTCGAGTTCGTTGAGCGCATGAGACGAAATCAGGACGGTGGCGCCCCCGTCCCGCAATTCGCTCAGAATCTCGTAAAATGTCTGCCGCAGTGCCGGATCGAGCCCCGTGGTCGGCTCATCGAGCAGCAGCACGCGTGGCTGCCCGAGCAGCGCTTGGGCCAGACCTAATCGCTGCCGCATGCCCTTAGAATAGGTTCCGACACGACGATCGGCGGCATCACTCAATCCGACGCGGTCGAGCAGCGCCCATGCCGAGGCCGGCCTGATCCGCTTCAGACGCGCATAGAACGCCAGCGTCTCGCGCCCCGTGAGGGCCGCGTTGAACGCGACGTTCTCAGGAAGATAGCCTAGAAGCTGGCGTGCCGAAAACTCGCCCGCCGCTGGATCCTGCCCCATCACGCGAATTTCGCCGCGGTCGGAGCGGATCAAACCGAGCATCAATTTGATCAGCGTGGTCTTGCCAGCGCCGTTGTGGCCCACAAGCGCACTCAGCCGCCCGGGGACGAGAGCGAACGAGACGTCGCGGAGCGCACGCACGTTGCGATAGCTTTTGTCGACACCGGTCACCGACACGGTAGCGGTCATCTGGGACTCCGTTCGGGCGAGGGCTTCGGTGGCGGCGCGACCAGCGGATGGCTATCGACGACACCGCCGGGATAAAGGGCCGGGAACTGCGCCTGCGCCCAGCGCAAGACCTGCACCGCCGGGCTGTTGATCAAGACTTTGGCGGACGGCGCCGTCCACAGCACGCGATCGACCAGATCATTGGGCCGATAAGCGGTGTCGGCAATCCCGTCACCGTTCAGGTCGAACGCCGGGTTGTCGCTCCAGTAATTGCCGCGACCACCCTTTGACCAGTCGAGATCGCGCGTACCGACGTATTTCACCTGGTTGCGATTGCCGACGAAGGCATTGCCGGAAATCTCGTTACCTTCCGAGCCGGCGGTGAAGTGGACGCCGATGCCGCAGTGTTCGAACCAGTTATTGCGGAACTTGTTGTGGTTGGTGTTGTAGATGAACACACACTTTTCCGGCCCGCTGCGGACGTCACGCGTCGGCGTTATGTCGAGGACCATCTCCTTTTCATCTGGCGCACCTTCGCTGCTGACTGCAACATTATTTTCCAGCGGTCCGCCAACGACTCGGTTGCCGTCGATCTCGGCGTAGTTGGCGTAGTTGAACAGTATCCCGTAGTCCCGGTCGCGATCCGAGATGTTGTTCCGGATCACCAGTCGGTTCGAATACATGATGGCATAGCCCACGGTATTACGGATGGAAACGTTGCCGAGGACCTCGCTGTCGTTGGTGTACATGTAGTGCACCGCGAAGCGCACCTGCTCGAAACGGTTGTTGATGAAATGGTCCTTGCGGCTGCTGATCGTGAAGATGCCGTCTCGGCCATAACGGAAGGTGTTTTCCGCGATGGTGACGTCAGGCGCGTTCCAGAGCGACACGCCATTCCCGCTCTCGCTGCGGCGGCCCTCGCGCAATCCTTCGATGACGTTGCGCTCGACGCGAGAGCCTGCTGCGCCGTGAACATAGATGCCGAACAGGTTTCCTTCCAGGCGGTTGTTTTCGATCACCGCACGCTCTGCGGTCTTCTCGAGAAATATCCCTGAATTCATGGCCTGAAGATCGCGGCCGGAGTCCCTGATGGTGATGCCGCGGATGGTGACTTCCGGTGCGGCCACAGTAATGACATTGCCGGAACCGACACCACTGAGTACGGCATCAGATCCTCCAGTCAAGACGAGCCGACGGTCAATCGTGATCCCACCCTTGTAAAGGCCGGGCTCTAGCTTGACGACGTCGCCTTCCTGCGCGCGGTCCAGCACCGCCTGGAGCGGCTGGTCCGCGACAGCTTTCAGCTCCGCCGCGGTGGCGGAACCAAGAACCCCGGCGGCAACGATAGCCGCCGGAATGAGTCGTTGCAGGAGGCGCACGTTCTGTCCTCGTTCAGACCATCTTGGGTTCGACAAACATCCGGCCCTTCATCTCCATATGCATGGCATGACAGAACCAGGAGCAGTAATACCAGTACACGCCGGGCCTATCCGCGGTTGAACGAGACCGAGGCTGTCGCCATCGGCGCAACCTCCATCTGGATGCCGTAGTTCACGATGCAGAAGCCGTGAGTCAGGTCCTCTACGGCGTCGATGTTGGTGACATAGACGGTCACCTGATCGCCCTGCTTGACCTGGAAGGTCTCGAGGCCGAACGCGGGCGCGGTCGACGTCATGTAGATACGGACCTTGTTGCCGTCGCGGACCACCTTGGAGTCAGCTTCGAGATCGACCCCGTCGGCCTTCGCCTGCTTCACCGCATCCGCGAACATCGGATCGGCTCGGTCCCAGATCGAGATCGGGTTGATCTTGGAGCGATGAACGATCGTTGCATCGTGCGGCTCGGCGAAGCTCGGACCGTCGTGGACGAGAATCATCTTGTCACCCGATATGTCGATCAGCTGATCGTTCTCCGGCTTCAGCGGACCGACATTGAGAAAGCGGTCCTTGGAGAACTTGTTCAGGGAGATGAGCCACTTTCCGTCGGCTTCCTTGGTCTGGCCCATGGAGGAGTGGTTGTGGCCAGGCTGATAGTGAACGTCGAGCTTCTGGATGATGGGATCGACCTTCTCGCCCTTGAAGGCGCGTTTTGCGAGGTCGATGTTCCACTTGCAGACTTGGCTGTCGAGGAACAGCGTCGTGTAGGCGTTGCCTTTGCCATCATAGGCGGTATGCAGTGGTCCGAGGCCAAGTTCTGGTTCGGCCACGACGACGTCGCGCGGCTTGATCTTGTCGTCGAACAACTGATCGAACAGCCGGACGTCCATCACCGTGACGGTCGGCGACAGCTTTCCAGCCGCGACGATATGGATACCATCGGGCGCGGTGTTCATGCCGTGCGGATTGTTCGAGACCGGGACGTAGCGCGTGTAGGGCGAGCCCTTGCGGCCATCGAGCACCGGAACGCCGTTCATTTCCTTGAAGTCGCCCTTTTTTACGCCCTCTTCGATCCGCTTGAGGTTGAAGATAACGACCCAATCCTGCTCCTTGGCCGTCATCTCGGCCAGATTCACGCCTTCCTCCGAATTGTAGCAAGTCGAGAATGCGTATTTGCCCTGGTAGTCGGCATCGACGTTGTCGAGATTGCCGTCGACGATCACCTGCCAGGCCACTTTCATGGTATCGCCGTCCAGAGCCGTGAAGATCGCATGGTATTCCTTCGGCTTGTCGAGCACCTTGCCGTCGTTCGGGAGCGGTACGCCGTCCTCACCGTTGCAGAACACGTATCCTGTGCGGGGATACTTTTGCACTCGAAGACCATGGACGGTATGCTGGTTAGGCAGCTCAATGATTTTGTCGCACTTCATCACGTCAAGGCGCACACGCGCGACCCGGGTATTGGCCTTGTCGTTCATAAAGGCGTATCGGCCGTCATAGGTACCATCGGTAAACGAGATATGCGGGTGATGCAGATCGCCGTTCATGAACGTGCCGCCGCGGTTCTTGAGCAATTCGCGGGTCGTTGGCTGCAACCCTTCAGTCAGCACCTTCAGACTTTCATTGGTCAGTCCCCATCCCGTAGCGCTGCAGCGATTGAACACGGGAACGCGCATCAGTTCGCGCATCGAGGGCAAGCCAACGATGCGCATTTCGCCGGATTGGCCGCTGGAAAAGAACACGTAGTATTCGTCCAATTCGCCTGGCGCCACCTCGGTCTTTTGCACCGCGGTCCGCGCCGCCGGCGCCCTTGGTGCCGCGTTGGTCTGCGCGTCCGCAGCCGCAACGAGGCCGCGGCCGTCGCTCGACAGGCCGACCCCGCCTGCAATGCCTACACCGGCAGCCGCAGCCGTGGTCCCCAACAACGTGCGTCGGCTGACGGATTTTCCATTCTTGTTCTCACTCATGATAGCCTCCTGGGTCATCAAGTTGGCGGTGGGGTGATAGCTTCCACGCGCGGCAGCTCGACCGGCTTGCCGCCCGCGGTGATGATCGTGCTCGGGCCTTTGCCGCCACTGCGCATCGACTGAGACGAGAGTGCTTCGCGCTTCTCGCGCTTCAGCCGCACCTGGATCATGTGCGGGCAGCGGTGGTCGTCGAAGTAGAGTTCCTGGCAGTGCATGCAGTAGATGCATTCATTGACGTTGATATGCCCTTCAGGATGGATCGCCTGCACCGGGCAGTCGTTGGCGCAGCGCTGACAGGGCGAGCCGCATTCAGGCCAGCGGCGCAGCCATTCGAACATGCGGATACGCCCCGGAATCGCCAGTGCCGCACCAAGCGGGCACATGTAGCGGCAGAAAAAGCGCTCGACGAACAATCCGGCCGACAGAAGTGTCAGGGCGTAGATGACGAACGGCCATTCGCGCGCGAACTTCAGGATGATCGCCGTCTTGAAGGGCTCGACCTCCGCAAGCTGCTCGGCGAATGCGGTCGAATACAACGACATGCCGAAAAGGGCGAGGAAGATGATGTACTTGAGTGGCCACAGCCGCTCATGAAGACCCCATGGCAATCGATATTGCGGTATCTTCAGCGCTTGTGCGACGTTGTTGATTAGTTCCTGCAACGCGCCGAACGGACACAGCCAGCCACAGAATGGACCGCGCCCCCAGAACAGAAGGCCGGCAGCGACCGAGCACCACAGCAGGAAGATCAGCGGTGCGGAGAGGAAGTATTCCCAGCTGAAGCCTGTCAACAGTGAATTGGCGAACGTCAGAACGTTGACAACCGACAGCTGAGCATTCGCATACCAGCCCAGCCAAACCAGGATGAACGCGAGGTAGGCCCGGCGCACCCAGGTGTAGACGTTTGGGCGCCGCACGAGTTGATTCTGAAAGAAGAAGATCAGCGTGAGCGCGCCCAGTGCGAAGACCGTCACGCCGATCTTGACGATGTTGCCTCGCCAGATCTTCATCCACAGCGGCTCGTCTTCGGCAGGCGGAGGAGCAGCACCGCGCCGATTTGCAGTCGCTTCCGGTATCTTTGCCGGCGATGCGGCGGGCGGTTGCGCCACCGGCTCGCGCTTTACGTAGGCGTCGGGCAGCGCATATCCCAGTTCAAAGGTTACCCATGCCTTGTCACGCGTGCCCACCACGCGCTGCACGAGCAGTTGCAGCGTCCATGGTTCGGTTGGATCGAAATTGAACTCAGCCGGCACGACGAAAAGGGCGATCTCCGGAAGGTCGGGTGCGCCCTCGGCTTCGAGGCTCCCCAGCCGGGTGTGGTCGCGATCGCGAAATCGGGTGCTGTTGGTCTCCTGGATCAACTCGATCCGATCGAATATCCCACCGCGCACGTAGGCGGCTCCCTTGAAGGAGTAGCGGCCTGTCCCAGCAACGACGAGAGCCTGCTGGCCCGGCTTGAGCCTTGCAGTCAGGCGCTCGTATCCATCTTTGCCGAGCAGGCTGCGGCCGATCGTCGGCACCGCGACGTCGGCAACATAGAGGTCGATGAAGATGTTGCCAGGATCTCCCTCTTCGGGATGGGCCACCGCGCCCGCGTTGCCGGATTTCTCGAAGGCCTGGTTGACATCGGCAAGGGTCAGGGTCAGGCGGCGAACTGAGCCGTCACCGAGCAAGCCTTGCCAGTCTCGGGTCTCGCTCTTACCGGGATCAATCGTCTTGGTAGACTGGGGCGCAGTGCCGGCCTGCGCATTGCCTTGTGTACCGAGACGACCGCTCTTGATGAGCTTCGTCGCGGAGCGGACGATGCTGTCCCCCATCACCAGAACAGTGACCGTCGCGCCACTCACAATATCGACCTGCGGCGCGGGGACCGCCCCGCGCACGACAGGTTCCATGTCGGTGCCGATCAATTTGTTGACGGCTTCCAGGATGCGCTTTTCCGGAATGCCCACCAGGACGATGGGCTCCTTGTGCTCAACCAGCTTCAGGCCGGTCAGCACACCCCTCGGGTTGATCCCGATCAGGAGCTGAATCGGTTTGCCGGAATACCCGATTGCGTTGGCGAAGTCCGAATTCAGGTAGACGAACCCGAGAAGCTGGTCATCTTTGTATGCCGGTGCGATCGCCGGATCGCCCTGCATCGCTCCCAGCCTGTTCGCACCGGGAACCAGTTCGCCCGGCTGCGCCTTCGACAGATAGTCGCTCAACCTACCAGCGGCGTGAGCCGGACAGCCGAAGCCGATCCAGCCAACAATGGCCAAGGCAAACCCTAAGAACAGACGGATGTTGAAGAATTCACGCAAGGGCGCTGCTTTCAGTTAGCAGAACGCCGTTGTTCTGAGTCCCACTCCTTCTAACAAGCGCGACTGGGCTCGATTTTGAGCTATCTCAAACTGACGCGATCCAGATCAGGTCAAACTTTACAATCTGATTGGAACTGAAGATGCGCAGCGAACCCCTATTGGCAATAGAACCGCCCGCTCCCGTCCGGAACATCGGCGAACTCTATGCGATCGCACTTACACTGACCGAAAGAGCTGCGCAGCGTTATGGCAAGCTCGCCGCAGCCAGCGACGAGGCCTTCGCGCCCGTCCGTCGCGTGTTCGAAGCGTTGAGTCAACGCGAAGAGGAACGCGCCGAAGCAATCGAAAAAGCCTGTATCGCGGCTATCGGACGCGCGCCGGCTCAGGCCGATCTCCGCTGGATGCCGATGGAGCTGGTTCTCGCGGAAGAGCTTTCAGACATCGAGAACTCGCTTCTCTCGGCCACCTATGGCGCATGGGCCCTGGCGGTCCGGCACCGCGAACGTGCCTTCATATTTTGGACTTATATTGCAGCACGCGCTGACATCGGAATCGTACGTACCGCCGCTGAGAGTATGGCTCGCGAGGCGCTGCGCGATGGTAATCTGCTTCGACGCGAACGCCGATTGGCATGGCGGGCTGAGCGAAGAGACGCTCTTGCGGGAGACGCGCCCGGAGCCACCGAGCTGTCTTCGGCGGCGCTGCTTGAAAGCCTTCTTCTCAAGGACATCTTTCGATGGTCGCAGGACGCACCCGCGCCGCAGCGAAGACACCTCCTGTCCCTGATTGGGGACGGCTCACAGATGTCCGAGGAAAACGACGCATTGCCGCGCGCTGAAGCGTTCGACGAGATCAAGCGTCGCGCGCTTCGCCGCGCGGAGCAATTGTCCTCGATTTATCTGGATGAGGCCGACAAAGCCGTCGACCCGTCGCGATTGGAGCTGGCCCAGCAGCTTGCGGCCCACTCCATCGCTCGGCTGGCAGACCTTCGGACCATCGCATCAACACCTGAATGATAGAGAACGAACATCTCCGCAGTGCGCTAGCTATTCGGAGTCTCGACGTAGTCGAAAAAAGACGGCGGTCTCCACCCATCAGAAGTGATCGTGGCCATTGGTAGCGCACAGCGTCTCGAACCCTCGACCAAAATCTTCTGATGAGCCACGGCCGCAACAGTCGCACTGGTCACCGCGGATAGACGTGTTCGCGGTGGACCTCTCGGCCGCTTTCATCGATAACGACAATCCGAAGATCCGGATTCCCTAAGGGTTTTTCTTTGCGCACCTTGTCCGCAAGACACTTGCTGTGTGCAATGGCCGCGCCATCACTCACCAGCGCCAGGCCGGCTTCGTCCCGAACCGGAACGCCGTCCTTCATGTCGAAGTAGTACATGCGCATTATATCAGTCCTGCGGCTGACGGCGAAACGGGTTATCCCATCCCAAGAAGCAAAAAGGCCGCCGAGAGCCTTGGGGAATGGGCCTCGGCGGCGGCTTGGAGGCGTAGTCGTGGGCCAGTTACGCCAGAAGATACTAGGCACCTCTCCCAGGCTCGGCTTGATCGGGATCAACGGACATCTCGATCATCATCTGCTCCGGACATCGCGCGACAATTCACCTGTCGACACATTGATCAAATGAATCCGCGCGCAAGCCGGGCAATCCACGACCGCGACCGCGCCGGCGGACGTGCCTGAGGCGGGCTCACTGATGGGACGTTGAACGTTCATGCCCGTATTGGGGCAGCGAAACAGGATGTTGGACATGGAAGCTCCGTTACACAGACCTGTCTCTCCCCCGCCCGAACATCAACTCAGGAAGATCACGTAGGTTGCCGGAGCCAATTCCGCATCATAATACCGCCATCTACACCTGATCCGATTTAGCCGCCCCATCCGTTGGTGGTAACATTTAACAGTTGCGCGTAGCGGGGGAGCACACCATGCATAGGTACGTCGCCCGGGCAAACGTCGATCACTACCTGGAGATTTTGAAAGACACGAACCTCACGACGCAGCGCCGAAGTACCACTATCGCACTGCTTATCGCTGAGTTCGACAAGCTCGGCGAGGACGGCGAACATCTGGAGTTTGCAGAAACCAAAGTTGCAGGGAGCCGCCAATTGGTCGCACAAGCAGCCTCCCGCCGCGATTCTCTCGCCCTCGGCACGTCAGAGCGGGAAGACGCGGAAAGACGCCTGATCCACCTTGAGAATGTTCACACGGTACTGGATGATTTCTGCCACCGCCTTCGCCACAGAATCGGATCACGGCCCGCTTGAGAGGGGACGGAAGTCGCGCTGGCAACGTGACACCAAGCTGCGAACTGCTGAGTAGATGGTGGCCGGGTCGGTTGCGATCAGGCAGCGATGGATTCGTTCTTTTCGATGCTCTTGCCGAGTAGCGGCGTAAACTGCTCTGCGGTCACGGTTTCATTTGTAATCAACAGTTCGACACCGGCGTCAAGGTCGGCGCGGCGTCGCTGCAGGATATCGCGGGCACGACGATCACCATCCTCGATCAAATTGCGCACAGCAAGATCGATCTCGCGGCCGGTGGCTTCAGCGGCAGTAACGACCGCATCCTGGGCCGCGAGAAATGCCTGGGGTTTGGGGGCATAGGTGCGCTGCCCGACCGTCTCGTCCATGCCGTATTTGGTCACCATCTCAATGGCCACCTCGGTCGCACGTTGAAGATCGTCGGCGGCCCCGGTCGAAATCGCACCATCGAAATTCAGGCGCTCCGACGCACGTCCACCCATCAGCACCGCGATACGGTTCTTCAGCTCTTCAATCGTCAGCAAGAACCTGTCTTCGGTGGGACGTTGAATGGTGTAGCCCAGCGCACCGATTCCGCGCGGGATGATCGATACTTTCTGCACCGGATCGACCCCCGGCAGGCTCGCTGCCACGAGAGCATGGCCCATCTCGTGATATGCGACCCTACGCCGCTCCTCCTTGCCGAGCACCCTGCTCTTCTTTTCCACTCCGGCGACGATCCGCTCGATCGCGGCGACGAAATCAACGAAAGAGACCTCGGCGGCGCCCCGCCGGGTCGCAGCTATCGCGGCTTCATTGACGAGATTGGCAAGATCAGCTCCGGTAAAGCCGGTTGTGAGGCCGGCCACTTTCTCCAGATCGACTTCCTCGCCCATCCGGATCTTGCGGACGTGCACCCTGAGAATGGCAATGCGCCCCGTCTTGTCCGGCCGGTCGACGAGGACCTGCCGGTCGAACCGTCCTGCCCGTAGCAGTGCGGGATCCAGGATTTCGGGACGATTGGTCGCTGCCAGCAGGATCACGCCGACGCTCGGATCGAAGCCGTCAAGCTCTGACAGGAGCTGGTTGAGGGTCTGTTCCTTCTCATCGTGGCTCGAGAACGACAGCAGCCCGCGGCTACGTCCAAGCGCGTCGAGCTCGTCGACGAAGATGATGCATGGGGCAGCCTTACGGGCTTGCTCGAACAGGTCCCGCACGCGCGCGGCGCCCACGCCGACGAACATCTCAACGAATTCGGAGCCCGAAATCGAGAAGAACGGAACGCCAGCTTCGCCCGCAACAGCGCGGGCCAGTAACGTCTTGCCGGTTCCAGGCGGTCCCACCAGCAGAATGCCCTTCGGCACATGCGCACCCAAGCGGCCGTAGCTCCCGGGATCCCTGAGGAACGAAACCACCTCCTGAAGCTCGAACTTCGCGTCATCAACCCCGGCGACGTCGGCGAAGGTCACCTTGATGTCCTTCTCGGCATAGACTTTGGCGCGCGATTTACCGATCGCCATGAGTCCGCCGAACCCTTGCCGGCCGGTCATGCCGCGTCCGATCCAGTACCAGATCACGACAAAGACGACGACCGGGAAGATCCAGGACAACAGGCTTTGCAATGCTCCGCTGCCGGGAACGCCAGTGACGCTCACGCCCTTCTGCGCCAACTTATCTGCCAGGGACATATCAACTCGCGCCGTGACGAACGCGGACTTTCCGCTCGCGAGCTGCTCCTTCAGTTTTCCCTGGATGGTATCCGGCCCCACGGATACCTCGGCGATCTTCTCCTGGGCGAGCAGCTGCTCAAACTGGCTGTAGGGAATAGTCTCGATCGAATTATAGGTTGCGAAAAGGAATTGCAGGGCAACGAGCAACATGCTGCCGGCGAAGATGATGGCCATCGCGACGGTCTGCTTCCGCGACCCTTGACCTGACTCCAACTGTCCCTCCCGTCAACATCAGCTCACACTCAATTGGTAATGGGAGACGGCTGCGTCGGATTGATTCAGGTCAACTCGGTCACCAACACGGGTGGAAACCACAACATCGACATTGCCCCCTGTTGACCGAGATCAATCGCTGCCAAATACAGTCGTACACACTGTGCCGCGAAATATCCGCAAACCGCAGCACACCCGAGGCATTTCAATGGCACACAAACAAGTTCTGTTCCATTCAGCCGCGCGCGAGAAGGTCCTGCGCGGCGCTTCCCTCCTCGCGGACGCGGTGCGCGTTACGCTCGGCCCGAAGTCAAAATCTGTTCTGATCCAGAAAGGATGGGGAGCGCCGATCGTCTGCAACGATGGCGTCACCATCGCGAAGGAGTTCGATCTCAAGGACGCCGAGGAGAACCTTGGCGCCCAGGTTCTTCGCCAGGCCGCCGAAAAGACGGGTGATGTCGTCGGAGATGGCACCAGCACCTCGACCATCCTTGCGCATGCGATCTTGTCGGATGGAGTTCGTAACGTTGTTGCCGGCGCGAGCGCGATCGACCTGAAGCGTGGCCTGGATCGAGGCACACAGGCCGCGATCGCGGCGCTGCGCGCGATGGCAAAGCCGGTGAAGACGAGAGCCGAAAGGGCTCAGGTCGCGACGATTTCGGCCCACAACGATACCTCCATCGGTGAGCTGGTCGCCGACGCGATCGAAAAGGTTGGCGGTGATGGTGTAATTTCGGTGGAAGAATCCAAGACAACCGAAACCCTCCTCGACGTCGTCGAAGGGATGAAATTCGATCGTGGCTTCCTGTCCCCTTACTTCGTCACCGATGCCGACCGGATGGAATCGGTGCTGGAGGATCCGTACGTCCTACTCTGCGACCACAAGATCGGAGCACTGCGCGACCTCGTTCCCGTCCTCGAGCAAGTTGCCAAGAGCGGCCGATCGCTCCTGATCATCGCCGAAGACATCGAGGGCGAAGCTCTGGCGACTCTCATCGTCAACCAGCTACGTGGCGTGCTCAAGGCCTGCGCGGTCAAGGCACCTGGGTTCGGCGATCGGCGCAAAGCCATGCTGGAAGACATAGCGATTCTAACCGGCGCACAAGTGATCTCGGAAGAGATCGGCTTGAAGCTCGAAAGTGCTACCCTGCAGCAGCTCGGCCGCGCCTCGCGCGTGGTTGCCGACAAGGAGAACACCACCCTGATCGGCAGCGGCGGCGATCGTTCGCGCATCGACGCGCGGGTTGCGCAGATTCGGGTCGAAATTGAGAAGACCACCAGCGACTACGACCGGGAGAAGCTCGAGGAACGTTTGGCCCGGCTGTCCGGCGGCGTCGCCGTGATCCGGGTCGGGGCACCGACCGAAGCCGAGATGAAGGCGAAGAAGGAGGCCCTCGACGATGCCATCAGCTCCACCAAGGCAGCGGTTGCAGAAGGCATCGTACCTGGCGGCGGACTTGCGCTGCTTCGAACGGTTGCGGCCATAGCCAAGGAAGAAGCTGCTTGCGAGGGAGACGAACGCACTGGTGTTCAAATCCTGAGGCGAGCACTCGAAGCACCGGCCCGTCAGATTGCCGAGAATTCTGCTACCGACGGCGGCGTCGTGGTCGCGCGGATGCTCGGCAGCGAGGGAAATTTCGGTTTCGATGCTGCCCGCAAGGTCTATGTCGATCTCGTCGAATTCGGCATTGTCGACCCCGTCAAAGTCGTACGGACCGCGCTTGAAAACGCCGTCTCGGTGGCAAGCGTCCTGCTTCTGACGGAAGCGACGATGACGGAACTTCCGGAACCGAAGCGTGAGCGCTTGGCAGAGCACGACATGGCGATGTAGGGCACGCCCCAGCTACATCATTTTTCAACGCCGGAAGATCGACAATACGATCATCTGGAACTTGCCGGAATTGCTGTAGACTTTTGAGGGAAATCAACCAGCGCGCCACAGCCATGACTATTCTTTCCGGTGACCGATATGGTCAACCTCTCAGGAGAAGATGATCATGGCAACCGAGACCAAGCTACCCGTCACCAAGACATCCACTGCGCCCGCAGCTGCTGGCACGGCATGGCAGCCGTTTCAGGCGCTGAGAAACGAAATCGATCAGATCTTCGACGACTTCGGCAACGGCTTCTGGAAGCGGCCATTCCCGTCGCTCGCTCGGCTGGAGCGTGATCTGTCCAAGAACTTCAACGCACCAGCCGTCGATATTGCCGAGAGCGACAAGGCTTACGAGATCACGGCGGAGCTTCCCGGTCTCGACGAGAAGAACATCGACGTCAAGCTCGTCAATGGCGGTCTCACCATCCGCGGCGAAAAGAAGGAAGAGACTGAAGAGAAGAAGAAGGACTATTACGTCTCCGAGCGCCGCTATGGCTCCTTCGAGCGTTACTTCGCACTGCCGGACGGCGTCAATGCCGACAAGATCGAGGCGACGTTCAAGAACGGCGTGCTCAAGGTTGTCTTGCCGAAGACCGAAGAAGCCCAGAAGCCGGCCAAGACCATCAATGTAAAAGCCGCCTGAACGCCTCCGCCGAGGTGAGGCTGCGACTGTCGCAGCCTCGCCGACGGTGATGAGCACGAGCGGGTCACACGCGCGGTCAACGCCACCGACAGGCGGCCGATCGGAATTGAATGCACATCCGCAGCCTCGAGGCGACCACGCTTGGATGGCTCGTGCAACGACCGCTTTCTTCGAAGGGCATTTTCGACGCGTTCTCTCGGGGCTGCGGTCGCGGCCTACAGATGCTTGCCCCGGTTATACAGCTTCAGCATTTCACGCACCTCGTCGTCTTCCAGGGCTTCCTTGATCGCGCGATCCTCCTGCCCAGTTACGATCACCTGCTCATCACGATTGGATGCGGGTAGCTCTGGTTTCTGCTCAGCCGCGCTTTCCTGCGCCGTTTGACGATTCTTGTTCATCACGCACTCCCCTGTTGCGCTGGTCTCAATGCGACATCAGCAGGCAGACCGGCGCCTGTTGCAACAGGCTCAGTGTCATGCCTCCAAAGATCCATTCTCCCAATCGACTATGTCCATAGCCGCCGGTGACAATAAGGTCGGCGCCAAGCTCGGACGCCAACCGAACGAGATAGCCTCCGTCCGGCTCCGCCGTATGAACACGAATCTCGTGCTGGCACTGCACTCCATGCCGCTGAAGATAACCAGCCACGTCGCGTACGCGCTTACGAGCCGCATCCTGATCGCTCGGCGTGCAGATTTCCGCGATTGTGACCTGCGAAGCCCTGGTCAGAAATGGCATCGCGTCGCGAACAGCGAGGCGCGCCTCCCGTGTATCCTTCCAACCGACCACGATGCGGTCACCGGACAACTCCGTTACGCTTTCCGGCACCCATAACGTCGGTCGTCCCATCCGTAGCATGGCGCCGGCGGGATCGAAAAAATGAGAGTGGCTTGACGTGTGCGGCCTGCGCTTGAGGATCACCAGGTCCGCCGCGCGGGCCTGCTCGACCAAAAAGTCGGTCGGATAATCGAGCGCCCAGCGCCATTCGGCCGTCTCACCCGCCGTGCCGAGCACCCTCTTGAACCAAGCCTCTTTTGCGGAAAGCGTTGCTTTTATGCGCTTGATGTCTTCCTCGGCGGTCTGCTCGATGATGACACCTTCCGCCACAAAGGGAGGCTCCACAGCCACCGCGGAAACACCCAGGACGGCCGCTTCGAACGTCCTCGCGATACCCCTCGCAACGGCGACTTGTCCTGCCTCCTGCTGTTCCGAATCGACGTAGACCATGACGCTTGCGACAGACATGATAATGCTCCGGCAAAGTATGCGACGCCCCTTTATCGGCCCATGATCGGCGAGACGATTGACTGAAATCAAACAAGCCGGTTTCGCCTGCCGCCGATGTGACAGGCGACGGGGGTGGTCGTCTCCGCTCCTTTCGCCTGGCAGGCTGCGCCGCTTGATCCCGATCAAACCAGGCGACTCGCGATCCGACAAGATCGTCCAGACCTGTACGGCGATATGGAGGTTTGCCATGCAAGCACGAGACGTGATGGTATCACCGGTAATTACCGTGGGACCGACCGCAACCGTCCGCCAAGTCGCGCAAATGCTGCTGGAGCGTCGGATCAGCGCCGTACCGGTCGTCGATGCCGACAACAAGGTTCTCGGAATCGTGAGCGAAGGCGATTTGCTGCACAGGGCCGAGAGCGCGACCGAACGCTCTTCCTCCTGGTGGTTGCGCCTGTTGATCGGCGACGCCCAACTCGCGACCGACTATGTCAAATCGCACTCGATCAAGGTACAGGATATCATGACGCAGGATATAGCGACTGCTGCACCCGAGACGCCCTTGTATGAGATCGCGATGCTTCTCGAAGAGCGTAAGATCAAACGCGTTCCTATCGTCAACGGGGAAGGCCAGCTTATCGGAATCGTCAGCCGAGCCAACTTGCTCCAGGCGGTCGCAAGCGCCAGGCCAAAGCTCGAAATATCGCTGCCGGATTCAGCCATCCGAAAGCGATTCTTCGAGGAAATCAGGAAGCAGCCATGGGCACATACATTCAATTTGAATGCGACCGTGCAGAATGGTGTGATCGATATTTGGGGCTTCGCGCCATCGCTCGCCGAACGTACGGCCGTTCGCGTTGCCGCAGAGGCGATCCCAGGCGTGGTGGCGGTGAATGACCACCTGCTGGAAACTCCCGCCTTCGTCTATTGACCTGCGGGGACAACTTGACTTGGCTCAAGCCCGGAATGCTGCGACATGATCTGCTGCCTTCATGACCGGGTATATCAGATCGTTTCATGAGATCGGCTTGGCCGACGTGGGCTTGGTCGGAGGCAAGACCGCCTCCCTGGGCGAACTGTACTCGGCGCTCTCGTCCCAGGGAATTGCGGTCCCGAACGGCTTCGCGATCACCGCCGACGCCTATCGCGAAGCGCTGGCGCGCGACAACGTTGCCGGCGATCTGCATCGGCTCCTCGATGCGATCGACAAGAGCAACATCAGACAGCTCACCAAAAACGCGGCGAAGGCTCGTGCGCTCATATACGAGGCGATGGACACACCCCTCCTTCGCAAGCAGGTCGTGGACGCCTACCAGCAGCTCGAGCGCGAAGCCGGGGCGGAAATTGCCGTCGCCGTGCGCAGTTCTGCGACCGCCGAGGACCTGCCGACAGCGAGCTTTGCAGGGCAGCATGAAAGCTTTCTCAATGTACGCGGGCCAGACGACTTGTTCGAAGCTTGCCGCCGCTGCTTCGCCTCCATCTTCACCGATCGCGCGATCTCTTACCGGATCGACAACGGATTCGATCATTTCAAGGTCGCGCTTTCGGTCGCCGTGATGAAGATGGTTCGATCCGATCTGGCGGCCAGCGGCGTAATCTTCACGCTCGATACCGAATCCGGATTTCGTGACGTCGTCTTCGTCACGGGCTGTTACGGTCTCGGCGAGACCATCGTGCAGGGCCAGGTCGATCCGGACGAATTTTACGTCCACAAGCCGACGCTACGCGAGGGATACCGCCACGTGCTGCGGCGCCGGCTCGGAGCCAAGCAGATTCGCATGATCTACGGCAAACGGGGCGCTGATCATGCAACCCTCACCCGCAAAGTTTCGCAATCTGAGCGCCAAAAGTTCTGCATCTCCGACCCGGAAGTGCTCAGCCTTGCCGAGATCGCCGTCCGGATCGAGGCCCACTACTCCGAACACGCCGGCGCGGCGATGCCGATGGATATCGAATGGGCTAAGGATGGCGCTGACGGAAAGCTTTATATCATTCAGGCGCGACCTGAGACCGTTGCCTCGCGGCGTTCGGCGGACGTGTACGAGATTTATAATCTGAGGGAACGCGGCTCGGTCATCGTCGAGGGGCGAGCGGTCGGAGAGAAAATCGCTTCAGGACGTACACGCCGCGTCGTGTCTGCGCGCGATCTCGCTGCCTTCAGGCCGGGCGAAATCCTGGTGGCGTCCGCCACCAGTCCCGATTGGGAGCCGGTCATGAAGATTGCGGCCGGAATCATTACCGATAAGGGCGGACGGACCTGCCATGCGGCGATCATCGCCCGGGAACTGGGCATTCCCGCCGTGGTAGGAGCCACTCTCGCGACAGAAAGGATCAAGAGCGGAACCGAGGTTACGATCTGCTGCTCCGAAGGCGATGTGGGACGCGTCTATCAGGGAAAGGTTGCGTTTGACGTGACCAAGACGTCCGTGAGCGAGCTTCGGCAACCGCGCACGGCCATCATGGTGAATGTCGGAACGCCTGAGATGGCGTTCCGCACGGCGATGCAGCCACAGGCAGGAGTTGGCCTCGCCCGGATGGAGTTCATCATCAGCGCGCATATCGGCGTCCACCCCATGGCATTGCTCAAGCCGGACAAGATAAAATCAGCCAAGGCGCGGGCCGAGATCGTGCGCCTTGTCAGGGGTTTCAAGACTCCGGCGGACTTTTTTGTTCAGCGCTTGGCGGAAGGCATCGGTACCATCGCCGCAGCCTTCTATCCCAAGCCGGTGATCGTACGGCTTTCCGATTTCAAGACCAACGAATACGCCAGGCTGCTTGGCGGGGACAATTTCGAGCCCAGGGAGGAAAACCCCATGCTGGGCTTCCGGGGGGCCTCCCGCTACAGTCATCCCGCCTATCTCGAAGGTTTTGCCTTGGAGTGCGCCGCGCTGCGCCTCTTGCGCAAAGAGATGGGCCTTTCCAATCTCCGCGTGATGGTGCCGTTCTGCCGAACCGTCCAGGAGGGCGAACGCGTGATCGCGACGATGGCTGTCAACGGACTGAAGCGCGGTGAAGACGGTCTCGAGATTTACGTTATGTGCGAGATCCCAAATAATGTCATCCAGATCGACGCGTTTTCCCGGTTGTTCGACGGCTTTTCGATCGGCTCCAACGACCTCACCCAGCTCACGCTGGGGGTGGACCGGGATTCCGATATCGTGGCCTTCGACTTCGACGAACGCGATCCCGGAATGCTGGAGATGTTCCGGCTGGCGATAGTCGGCGCGAAACGCAACGGTCGCCATATCGGGATTTGCGGCGAAGCGCCTGCGAACTATCCGGAGATCGCGAGATATTTGACCCGGCTTGGGGTCGATTCGATCAGCGTCAATCCTTCGAGCGTGTTTCGCACCATGGCTGTGGTGGCGGACGCCGAAGCCAATCCGCCAAAATCCGCGACGTGACGCATCGCCGGGCGGTTCAGACCACGGCCGGAACGGCAGCGGAATGAATACGCTCTGCGGCAGCGTTCACCTCGATCATCGTCTTCGTCAGCTCGTCATAGACTTGGTCGTCGATGGTCACCGTTCCGAAATTCGAATCCTCACCATCAAAGCGCCCTTGTGCCGGCTGATCGGCATGCTCGAACCAGTGATAGCCGACCACATTCGGCTTGCTGAGGGCGGCCGCAACGTAGCCCTCGAAAGCCCGGGACCGATCGAGCTGAGTAGCGAGCCTTGGCCCCGCCCCTTTGGTATTTGGCAGGCCCGCGTCATCACCCCGGAAGGAGAATTCGGAGATCAGGCATGGCTTGCCGGTGGCAGCATAGGCGTCAACGAGCGGTCCGGGGTCGAGCTCGTAGCAATTGAAGGAGATCACGTCGAGATGGCGGCCGGCTGCTGCAATAACGCCAGCCGGCGGTTGATAGCCGAATCGGGATCCGAGCACGAGATGATTGGGGTCGGCCGTTTTGATTGCCGAGACGCACAGTTCGAAATACTTGTCCGCCACGACGGCCACGAAGGCATCGCAATCCGCTGAGAATGCCTCGCGGGCAGGATCTGCCAGATTGGCCTTCGTCTCGAGCGCGTCGTTCAGGACGCCGGGTCGAAGCCTGACGAACGGCGCCACAACATGTTCGATCCGGTCGAGCTCGTCCCATGATCGCGCCTGCGTACGCCATATCGCATTGAACTGAGCAAAATCCCGATAATGCGCGTGCAGAGCCGAGATGGCGGCGACCCGGCCTGGTCGGCGAAACGGCAGGTTCAGGAACAGCGTCAGGAGCTCGTCTGTGCCTCGCCAATCGGGCGACCAGTAGAGTTCGTTGTCGATGAAGGTGCCGAGCAAGCCGGGATCATTGCGCCGGTGCCTGCAACGAAGATCGGCGCTTGCGTGGATATGCGCCGAAAACTCCGCATCGAAGACATCCGGAAAGATCTGATCGCGACGATGCAGGCGAAAGGATGCGCCGAGCTCCGCGGTCGGCGTGGTCGCCAGCAATTGCGATCCCGAACTGGCGACGAGTTCGTCTGACCAGCAGCCGACCGTGTTGAATCTCCAGCTTGCCAACCGATCAGACACAGCGGCGCGCCAGATCTGCAGGCTGCCATACTTGGCGCGACAAGCCTCGGCGTAAGGCACGCGGTCGGTGCGGCCGATGCGATCCTGATCGAAACGGACTGTATTGACCCCCTTTGAGAGGAAGCGACCGCCGTCAGGATCGACGAGCCAGAATACGCCACCACGCTCGACCACGCGGAAGAAGCCGTTTCCGCTGAGATCGTCGTCGATGACCCCTCCCCATCTTGTTCTTTGCAAGCGCGCCCCCGCAACGGTCCAAGAGCTCAAACCCATCGCACAGTCCGGGCGAGGCTACTTGAGCTATCTCAATACCGCCCCGAACCGGCGCGGTACCAATGTCGCAGGGGAGCAACCCGCCCGAGCGGTGGCTGGCGAGGCAGCATAGTCCCGTCGCCAATCTTGCAGGGCCAAGCAGGTCGTTCATGCCGACAACTCAATTGCCGAACACCTCTTGTCTGCGCCCCGATTTCATCTGGGGCGTTTCGACCTCCAGCTTCCAGATCGAAGGTGCAACGCAGGAGGATGGGCGCGGACCAAGCATCTGGGACGTCTATTGTCGGTCCGGTGAAATCAGAACTCACGATACCGGTGACGTCGCCTGCGACCACTATCATCGCTACCGAGAGGACGTCGGCCTCATGAAGACGCTCGGCGTACAGGCGTACCGGTTCTCGGTCGCCTGGCCGCGCGTCCTACCGCTCGGACGCGGGTCCGCCAATGAAGCCGGCCTCTCATTCTATGACCGGCTGATCGACAAGCTCCTGACCGCCGGTATCGAACCGTGGCTGTGCTTGTATCATTGGGACCTTCCGCAGGCTCTGGAGGAGCATGGCGGCTGGCTCAATCGGGACTCGGTCTTCTGGTTCGCCAACTATGCGAGTCTGATCGCCAGGCGACTTGGCGACCGGGTCAAGCGCTTTGCGACATTCAACGAGCCGTCGATGTTCAGCCTGTTCAGCCGTTCACTCGGCAAGCCGGATCGCGGCTGCGAGGATAAGCTCCACCTCATGATCCATAACGTCAATCTCGCGCACGGAGCGGCAGTGGATGCGCTCCGCGCCAACGTGATCGACGCCTCGATTGGCTGTATCCACAATCGACAGCCATGCCGGCCTTCCAGCGCAAGCGAAGCCGACGCAGCGGCTGCGCGACGCCTGGATGTGTACTGGAATGCGGCCTTTCCGGATCCGCAATGCCGTGGCACATATCCAATATCGATGCGAGGGGCGATCGAACCGCATATGCAGCCAGGCGACCTGGCGCGGATTTGCCGTCCGCTCGATTGGTTTGGACTGAACCACTACAGCCCGGTCTACGTGAAGGCGCGACCGGATTCGATGCTCGGCTACGATTTTGGCGACAAGCCGCCCGCCGTTCCTTTGACCCCGATCGGATGGCCGATCGAGCCCGACGCGTTCCGTAAGACGCTGCAGGAGGCCCACACAAATTATGGCCTGCCCATCTACGTGCTCGAGAATGGCTACGGCGATTTCGGCCAGCCTGACCAGACCGGCGCGGTGGTCGACCCGGGGCGGATAGATTTTTTGAGGGCCTATATCGACGCGATGAACGATGCCGCTTCCAGCGGCGTCGACGTTCGCGGCTATTTCGTCTGGTCGCTGCTCGACAATTTCGAATGGGACTTCGGGTACAGCAACAGGTTCGGCCTGACATACGTCGACTATGCTTCGCTTCGGCGAACCCCGAAATCGTCTTTCGGCTGGTATGCCGGGCTGATCAAGGCGACGCGGCCATGATGAAAGCAACCACGCCAGGCCGAGTTCTGCTTGCAGATGTTGGAGGGACCAATGCCCGCTTCGCGCAGCAAACTGACGGCGAGCTCAGCGCGATCACTCACATGGCCGTTAGCGACTACGACACCTTTCAGGAGGCGCTCGCTACCTACCTCGGCGCTGTGGCAACGGCCGAACGACCGGTTCACGTAATCCTTGCCGCCTCCGGTGTGGTTCATAATGGGCGCTGCGCGCTCACGAACAATTCCTGGGTGGTCGATGCAGAGGAACTGCGCCGAGTCCATGAATTCTCGACCGTACGCCTGATCAACGACTTCGAAGCGGTCGCGTGGGCCCTGCCTCGCCTTGGCCCGAGCAGTCTGCTGCAGCTGGGGGGACAGCAGCGCCAACCGGGAGCGCCTCTCGCTGCAATCGGCCCCGGCACTGGCTTGGGAATGGCCATCAGCATACCGCACCCCGGCGGGCAAATCGTATTATCCAGCGAGGGAGGCCATTCCACGATGGCAAGCGGCTCTTTGCGCGAGGATGCCGTTATCGAGCACTTGCGCCGCCGCTTCGGACATGTGTCTGCCGAACGCATCTTGTCGGGCGCAGGGCTGGAAAACCTCCATGACGCCCTGGCCACGATCGAGGGCGCGAGCCTGCCAAAGCGTCGGGCCGCCGACATCACACGGGCCGCCATTGAGGGGACTTGTGCGATCAGCCACAGCGCCGTTGACATGTTTTGCGCGATGCTGGGGTCCGTCGCAGGCAGCCTGGCGCTCGCGCTGAACGCGCGAGGCGGGATATTCATCGGCGGCGGCATTTTGCGCCACATGCCCGACTATCTCGCCGCTTCCCAGTTTCGCCGACGCTTCGAGGAGAAGGGGCGGCTCCGAACATTCCTCAAACCGATCCCGGCCTATCTGATCCTTGACGACGACGTCGCATTCGTCGGCCTTCGTAACCTGATGGAGGTGGAAGGCCTTGTCTGACATGCCGCACATCGTGACCTTGACGATCAACCCGGCGGTCGATCTGTCGACCTCGGTCAAGAAGATGGTGCCCTACACGAAGATGCGCTGCGCCGAACCTCAGCGCGATCCCGGCGGTGGTGGAATCAATGTCGCCCGGGTCCTGAAACGGCTCGGCCTTGACGCAACCGCAGTCTATCCCGCTGGGGGTACAACCGGGCAAACCCTGACGGCACTGGTTGAACGCGAGGCCGTGCGCAGCATCGTGATCCCGATATCGAACGATACGCGCGAAGACATCACCGTTTTCGACGAAACCAGCAGGGAGCAATTCAGGCTGGTGTTTCCGGGCGCTTGCCTGAGCGATTTTGAATGGCAGCAATGTCTCGACGCAATTGCGCGTCTCAGTCCACAAGTTGCGTTTGTCATCGCGAGCGGGAGCCTGCCGCCCGGCGCACCGGCCGATTTCTACGGCAGAGTAGTCCGGGCATCGAAAGGGGCCGCCAAGGTCATTGTGGATACGTCCGGCGCATCGCTCAAACCAGCGCTGGAAGCCGGCGTCTATCTCATCAAGCCCAACCTTCGGGAGTTTCAGGAGCTTGCCGGGATCAGCCGCACCGACGAGCTCTCGCTGGTGGATGCGGGCCGCCGCCTGCTCCAAGGCTATCGAATCGAGATCATTGCTCTCTCGATGGGCCCCAGCGGGGCCCTGCTCATCTCGCGCGACGTCGTCTTGCGTGCGAACGGCCTTGTTATGGAGCCCGTCAGCGTGTCCGGAGCAGGTGACAGCTTCCTTGGGGCGATGGTGTCGCGCCTCGCAAACGGCGACAAGCTCGATAGCGCGCTGCGCTATGGCGTTGCCGGCGGTTCGGCGGCGCTGCTCAGCCCCGGAACAGGACTTTGTCTTGGTGCGGACGTTCATCGTCTCGCAGCCAGCGTGAACGTCGCAAGCGTTGCTGGCTATCATGCCTAGCAACGTGGCACGCCACTCGCCGGGTGAACAGCAGTTGCTGGTGCGCTTCTGGAAAAGTGCCCGCGGCTTTTGGGCTGGCCGGTCGGCGGGTTGGGCCTGGCTGCTCACCGTGTCGCTCATTGCAACGGTTCTCCTGCAACTGCTGACCCAGTATTCGCTGAACTTCTGGAACCGCGATTTCTTCAACGCGATCGAACGCAGGGACGGAAAGGAGCTTCTAAGCCAGGCGATACGATTCATCCCCCTTGCCGCGGCCAGCCTGTCGCTCGTCGTTTTCTCGGTCTGGGGCCGGATGACACTGCAGCGGATGTGGAGAGCATGGCTCAGCGACGAACTTTACTGGTACTGGCTGGAGCGGAATCGCTTCGTGCGACTGAACTCCGTGACAGGAGATTATCAGGCTCCTGAATATCGGATCGCCGAGGACGGCAGGCTGGCGACGGACCTTCCGGTCGACCTCGTTCTAGGGCTTATTGCCTCACTCCTGACAGGGACGACCTTCATCGGGATCCTCTGGGTGGTTGGAGGCAGCCTCGCAATCGACGTGGGGACCTTCGTTGTGACCATTCCCGGATATCTCGTCGTCGCCGTCATTATCTATTCGATTGTCGTGGCAGCCATGACGATACTGATCGGTCAGCGGCTGACGCACGTACTTGAGGAGAACAAGCGGGCTGAGGCGCAATTGAGGGCCATCGGGACTCATGTGCGCGAACGCGGAGAGGGCGTGGCGTCCGAAACCGAAGGCGAGGATGGACTCCGCGCCATTCGCCTTGCCCTCAAGGCGGTGATCGCCGCGTGGCTGGATTATTGCTGGCAGCTCATGCGCCTGACAGTCATAACCCACACAAACTCTCTGGTGACGCCAGTCATTGGATTGTTGCTCTGCACGCCGAAATACGTTGCCGGCACGATGCTCCTCGGCGAGGTCGTTCAGGCTGCTGCGGCGTTCGTCGTGGTCCAAAGCGCCTGCAGTTGGTTCACGGACAACTATCCGCGTCTGGCAGAATGGGCCGCGTCGGCCAACCGCGTTGCGTCGCTGCTGCTCGCGCTGGACAAGATCGATCAGTGTCATAGACACGACGAGTCAGCGCGCACAGGCAGTTGATCGGAGCGCGCAGGAACGTAGCCACAATTCTGGCAAGACGAGAGACCACCTTCCTAGACGATGCCAGCCGAAGTCCCACCGACGATGGGACGTTCCCTCGCCTTTCGCGCCCGGTAGCCGGATGCGCGATAGGCAGCAATTGGGGCGATGGCCCCGCCGGCCCGCATGCGGGCGACGGCAAGGAGCGGCGAGACATCTGTGGTGAAGGCGCGTTTCAATTCGAGATGAGCACCGAGCGCGTCGTTCGCGTCCTGCGCCGCTTCGATGGCGGCGCGATCGACGATCAGAGCCTGCGCATAAGCGCGCTGCAGCTCGATCGCCGATTGCATCAGACTCTCGATAGGATCGGTCACGTTGTGCGACTGGTCGATCATATAGGCAGGCGCGAAACCTTCCACTCTGCGACGCTCGGCGTCGATCAGCTCGTTGAAGACGAGAAACAGTCGGAACGGCTCGACTGAGCCACTGTCGAGATCGTCATCGCCGTATTTTGAATCATTGAAATGAAAGCCGGCGAGCTTGTTGAAGCGAACGAGCCGAGCCACGATCTGCTCGATATTCACGTTCGGCGCGTGGTGGCCGAGATCGACGAGGCAATGCGCCTTGGGCCCGAGCTCCTGCGCGACCGCAAAACTCGTGCCCCAATCCGAGAGCACGGTCGAGTAGAACGCCGGTTCGTACAGCTTATGCTCGAGGAACACCCGCCAGTCGGCAGGTAGTGCCGCGACGATCTCACGCATCGCGTCGATGTAGCGGTCGAGCGCCCTGGTCAGATTCGACTGGCCGGCAAAATTCGAGCCGTCGGCGATCCAGACGGTCAGGGCCTTCGAGCCGAGCTTGCGGCCGATCTCGATACATTCGACGTTATGGGCGATGGCCTGCGCGCGCACCCCCGCATCGGTATGCGACAGCGAGCCGAACTTGTACGAAAGCTCTTGGCCCGGCTGATCCTGGAAGGTGTTCGAGTTGACTGCGTCGAAGGCCAGGCCGTGACCCGCGGCCTGTTCGCGCAAGGCGGCATAATCGTCGACCTTGTCCCACGGGAAGTGCGGCGAGATCGTCGGGGTTGCCCGGGCCAGCCGCTGGATCACGGCGCAATCGTCGATCTTCTCGACAACATTGCGCGGCTCGCCCGGCCCCGGAAATCGCGCGAACCGCGTGCCCCCTGTGCCAACGCCCCAGGTCGGAATGGCGACGCTAAAGGCCATGACCTTCTGCACCAGGGCGTCCGCGTCGATGCCATGCCGCGCCAGCGCGCGCTTCAGGGCGTCATAGTCTTCGCTGATCGCACCTTCGAGCCGCGCATTGTGCTCGGCGACGAACTCCGCACTGATCGAGAACGAGGGGCTCATCGCGTGAAGGCCTGGGCGTTGCCGGCATCGACATTGAGAATGTTGCCGGTCGACTTGGCCGAAAGGTCGGACGCGAAGAAGTAGATACCCTCGGCGATATCCTCAGGAAAGACCGACAATTTTAGCATCGAGCGCTGGCGGTAGACTTCCTCGAGTTGGTCCTCCGCAACCTTGTTGGACGCCGCACGCTGCTGGCGCCACTCGCCCTCCCAGATCTTCGAGCCGCGCAACACCGCGTCCGGATTGACCGTGTTGACGCGGATGCCATGCACTGCGCCTTCCAGCGCGAGGCAGCGGGCGAGATGGATCTCCGAGGCCTTGGCGGCGCAATAAGCCGAGGCGCCGGCCGAAGCGGCAAGGCCGTTCTTCGAGGCCACGAAGATGATGGCGCCGCCGATGTTTTGGCGCTGCATCAGCCGGAATGCCTCGCGCGAGACGAGGAAATAGCCGGTGGCGAGAATGTCCATGTTCTTCTGCCAGAGCCCAAGACTCGTATCCTCGACAGGCGAGGCCGAGGCGATCCCGGCATTCGAGACGACGATGTCAACGCCGCCAAAGGCGCGCGCGGCCTCTTCGAACGACGCCACCACGGCCGCCTCGTCGGTCACATCGAGCTTCACGCCGATCGCAGCATCCCGGCCATGGCGCTTCGTGATCGCCGCAACCCGCTCGCTGAGCGCCTTCTCGTCGATGTCGGCAATGACGAGGCAGGCACCCTCGCCGAGCAGCCGCAGTGCGGTTGCCCCGCCAATGCCGCCGGCGCCGCCTGTGACATAGGCGATACGCCCCGCAAGCGATTTCGGCTTGGGCATGCGCTGGAGCTTGGCCTCCTCCAGCAGCCAGTATTCGATATTGAAGGCCTCCTGCTCGGCAAGGCCGACATAGGCGCTGACGCCTGAGGCGCCGCGCATGACGTTGATCGCGTTGACGTAGAACTCGGCCGCGACGCGCGCCGTCGCCTTGTCCTTGGCAAAGGTGAACATGCCGACCCCCGGCACGAGATACACGACCGCATTGGGATCGCGCATGGCCGGCGAGTCAGGGTGCTTGCAGCGCTCGTAATAGGCGGCGTAGTCGTGCCGATAAGCGGCGAGGACGTCGTCGAGACCGGCGACCACCTCATCAAGATTGTCGCGCCCGGGATCGTAGGGCAACAACAACGGACGGATCTTGGTCCGAAGAAAATGATCCGGACACGAGGTGCCGAGCGGCGCCAGCTTCGTAAGCGCGTTCGAGTTGACGAACTCCAGCACCTCGGGCGCATCGGTGAAATGGCCGATCTTGCGCTCATCCGCAGAGATCTTGCCACGGATCAGCGGCATCAGCCTCGCCGCGATCGCGCGGCGCCTGTCCGGTGCGGCCGTCTGGACCTTGGCGCCGCCGAAGGCCGGCTTCTGCTCATGTGCGGCAAGCCAATCCGCGGCCTGCTGAATCACCCGTAAGGTCATCTCGTAACAGGCCTTCGACGTCTCGGCCCAGGTGAAGAGCCCGTGCCCGCCGAGGACCACGCCGACATAGTCGGGATGACGCGCCGCCATCTCGCCCAGCTTCAGGCCGAGATCGAAGCCGGGCCGCTGCCACGGCAGGAAGCCGAGCTTGCCGCCGAACACCTCGCGAGTCAGACGCTCGGCGTCTTCTGAGGCAGCGATGGCGATCACCGCATCGGCATGGACGTGGTCGACGTGCCGGTGCGGCACAAAGGCATGCAAGGGCGTATCGATCGACGTCGCGCGCGGATTGAGATCGAAGGTACAATGATTGAACAAGGCGACCATCTCGTCCTCATGAGCGAGGCCGCGATAGAGGCTTTTCAGGCCCTCCAGCTTGTCGAGGTACAGCGTCGAAAAGCCGTCGCGCTTCATCGAGCCGATGTCGCCGCCTGAGCCCTTG
Organism: Bradyrhizobium sp. CCBAU 11434; assembly: GCF_028128895.1. NCBI lineage: Bacteria > Pseudomonadati > Pseudomonadota > Alphaproteobacteria > Hyphomicrobiales > Nitrobacteraceae > Bradyrhizobium > Bradyrhizobium sp. CCBAU 11434. Next base: position 420,867 of record NZ_LBJX01000011.1, on the reverse strand, counting down.
ACCCAGAGCACGCGCACGCTCTCGCGCGTCAGCGGATCCTTCATCTCGATCTTGGCCGAGGTGTTGCCGCCGCCGAAATTGGTGATGCGCAGATCGGCCCCGAGCAGGTTCGAGCGGTAGAGCAATTGACCGGCCTCATCGAGCCCGGCGGCGCGCGCGTCGTCCCACAGATTTGGCAGGGGCGTGGCCGCAACCTCGCTCATGACGCATCCTCCCTGTGCTGGATCTTCGAGCAGCTTAGGCCGGGGATTCAATCAAGGTCAATCACTCACACTCACAACCGCGACGCAATATGATTGATGCAGCGCGATATTGAGCGAATATGACGGTTTGCAGTTGACCGTCGCGCGAGAGCGTGACCTATTTACCGGCAAAAGGGAGGGCGACGTGCACGAGCGGGAACGCTGGCAGGTCATCAAGGCACTGTTGCGCGAGCGGTCGCTGGTGCGCATCGCCGACGCTTGTCGCGCGACCGGCGTCTCCGAAGCCTCGATCCGGCGCGACTTTGCCAGGCTCGCCGAGCAAGGTGTCGCGATCAGAGTGCACGGCGGGCTCGAAGCCCTGCCGGAAACCGCCAACGCACCGGGCGACGTCGTTTCCCTTGCCACGCGCTCCTTCGACGTCAGCCAGACACTCAACATCGACGCCAAGCGTGCCATCGCGAAAGCGGCCGTCGCCCTCTGCGCCGACGGCGACACCATCATCATCAACGGTGGCACGACCACCTATCAGATGGGCGAGTATCTGCGCGAGCGTCGCCTGAAGGTGTTGACCAATTCCTATCTCCTCGCCGACGCGCTGATCCACACATCGAAATGCCGCGTCGCCTTGCCGGGCGGCGAGGTCTACCGGGAGCAGGGTATGATCGTCTCGCCTTTCGACGAGGATGCGATTCAGCACTATTCGGCGACGCGGATGTTCATGAGTGCGATCTCGATCGGACCTCTCGGTGTAATCGAAGGCGATCCCCTGCTGGCGCGCGCCGAATCCAAGCTGCTGAAGCGTGCCGACAAGCTGATCGTGCTTGCCGATTCCTCGAAATTCGTCTCGCGCGGCAGCCTTGTCGTCTGTCCACTCTCGCGCATCGACACGCTGATCACCGATGCCGACGCGCCAAACGACGCACTCGACATGCTGCGCGGACACGGTGTCCGCGTCGTTGTTGTCGATGCGAGCGCTCAAACCACTGCGGCGGCGTGACCATGACAACGGACACGCATCGTGAAACGCCAACAGCACCGCTCCTGTCGGTGCACGCGATCGAAAAGTCTTTTCCAGGCGTGCGGGCCCTGTCCGGCGTCTCGTTCGAGGCTGCCAGGGGTGAGGTCCACGCCTTGCTCGGCGAGAATGGCGCCGGCAAGTCGACACTGATCAAGATCGTCTCCGGCGTGTTCCCGCCCGACCGCGGCGAGGTGCTCGTGGACGGCAGGCCGGTCGACCTCGCGCGGCCGGACGATGCCAGGCGCGCCGGCATCGCCACGATCTATCAGGAGCTGCTGCTGTTTCCGGAGCTCACGGTCGCCGAGAATATCTTCATGGGGCATGCGCCGCGCGCTCGCCTTGGCCGGATCGACTGGCGGGCGATGCGCGAGAAGACCAATGCCCTGCTTGCTTCGCTAGAGATACATGATCTGCAAGCCGACCGTATCGTCGGCTCCCTCAGCGTCGGCAATCGCCAACGTGTCGAAATCCTGCGCGCGCTGTCACAGGATGCGCGCATCCTGATCATGGACGAGCCGACCGCGGCCCTGACCGAATACGACGTGACGCGGCTGTTCGATATCGTGCGCAAGCTCAAAGCCCGCGGCGTCGCCGTGATCTATATCAGCCATCGGCTCGATGAGATCTTTGCGATCGCCGATCGGGTCACCGTGCTGCGCGATGGCGCCCATGTCGCAACCAGGCGCGTCGCGGATACGGACGCAGCCGGGCTCGTGCAATTGATGGTCGGCCGCAGGATCGAAAGCCTGTTCCCGAAGGTCACGGTTCCGATCGGCAAGCCGGTGCTCGAGGTGAAGGGCCTCGAACGACGGCCGCTGACAAGGAGCGTCTCGCTCACGGTGCGCGCTGGCGAGATCGTCGGCCTCGCCGGCCTCGTCGGCTCGGGCCGCAGCGAGCTCGCGCAAACCATTTTCGGCGTCACACCGGCCGATGGCGGCGAGATCCGGATCGACGGGCAGCAAGCCGACATTCGCTCACCCGCCCAGGCGCGGTCTTTGGGCGTCGCCTACGTTCCTGAAGATCGCGGCACGCAAGGCCTGGTGCGGCCGATGACGGTGCGCGAGAACTTCAGCCTCGCCGCGCTGGGCAAGGTCGCATTCGGCGGCTTCATCGATCGCGGCGCCGAACGCAAGCTCGCCGGCGATGGCGTCAAGCGCTTTGCCGTCAAGACGAGCTCGCTCGAGCAGATCGCGGGCAAGCTCTCCGGCGGCAATCAACAGAAGATCGTGCTTGGCAAATGGCTCGCCAATGGGCCGAAACTGTTGATCCTCGACGAGCCGACGCGCGGCATCGATGTCGGTGCCAAGGCGGAGATCCATCGGTTGATGGGCGAGCTTGCGGCCCAAGGGCTCGCTATCTTGATGATTTCGAGCGAACTGCCGGAGGTGCTCGGCATGAGCGACCGCGTGCTGGTGATGCGCGAAGGCCGTATCGTTGCCGAATTTCCGCGCGAAGAGGCAACCCCGGAGTCGGTTGGCGCAGCAATGATGGGCAGCCATGAAAGCGCGGAGAAAGCGGCATGATGGCGATGACCTTGGCCGGTGCCGGGGCTGATCCGCGATGGCGGCTGAAGGTGCTTGCCTCGCAGGAGGCTTTGCTCGCGATCGCTGTGATCGGCCTTGCCATCGCCGTCGGGCTTTACAATCCGCGCTTTCTGGCGGCACGCAATCTTGCCGACGTGCTGCTAGGCAACGCCTATATTGCCGTCGCCGCAGTCGGCATGTCGATGGTGATCGTATCCGGCAACATCGATATTTCCGTCGGCGCGCTGATCGGCGTCCTGGCGACGTTCAGTGGCACTTTGGCCGTGAATGGCGCACCGATCGTGGTCGCCTGGCTGGCAGCACTCGTTGCCGGCGTTGTGGTGATGGCCTTGCAGGGCGTCATTATTGCCTATCTGCGCATTCCGGCGATCGTGGTGACGCTCGGTATGTTGTCGATCCTCAAAGGCGGCCTGATAAGCGTCACCGGAGGCAAATGGATCACCGATCTGCCCGACAGTTTCCATCTCGCCGATATCGAGCTATTCGGCCTACTGCCGTTCCCGGTCTTTCTCATGATCCTGGTGACGATCCTGGCCGCGTTGTGGATGCGCTATTCGGCCTCGGGCCGTGCGATCTATGCCGTCGGAGGCAACGCCGAAGCGGCACGGCTCTGCGGCATCTCGCAACCGCGCACGATCGTCATGGTCTTCGCGCTCCACGGACTCTTTGCCGGAGCGGCCGCCCTGCTCTACGCAACGCAACTGCGCGTCATCCAGTCGACCGTACCGCCCAATCTCGAATTGACAATCATCACTGCGTCGGTCGTCGGTGGCGTCAGCATTCTTGGCGGCGTCGGCACAGTCGTCGGCTCGACCCTTGCGGCCGTCCTGATCGCCGAGATTGCCAGCGCGCTCGTCTTCATCGACGTCTCGCCCTACTGGATCCGCGCGGTGCAAGGCGTTCTCATCCTCGTGACCGTGATCGCCGACATCTTGCGGCGCCGGCGCATGGCCGGAGCATGAGCGCCATGAGCGAGATCCCTCTCCCCCAGGTCGCCAAGCGCGTCGTGCCCTGGTGGCTGCTGCGCCACGAAACCATGCTCGCGGTGATCCTGCTCGTCGCATTGATCGTGCTCGGGGGCTTGAACAGCCGTTTCCTCACGCTCGACAATCTGCTCAACCAGGGCCGGCTGACGACCGAGGTCGGGCTCATCGCGCTGCCCATGACCTTTATCATCATCACCGGTGGCATTGATCTCTCGGTGGGCTCGATCGTCGGCCTCTGCGCGATCCTGCTCGGCTATTCCTGGAAGGTTTTCGGCCTTCCTCTGCCGCTGGCAATCTGCTTCTCGTTGTTCGTCGGTGCAGCAGCGGGGTTCCTAAACGGAATCGTCATCACCCGAGTGAAAGTGCCGCCGCTGATCATGACCATCGCGACGCTCGCCCTCTACCGCGGCCTCGCCGAGGGGATCAGCCAGGCGCGTTCGGTGCGCGGCTACCCTGAATGGTTCTATTTCGTCGGACAGGAAAACCTCTTCGGTGTCCCGGCGCAGCTCTGGCTCTTGCTGATTGCGATCGTGGTCACGGCCATCGTTCTTGACCGCACCACTTTCGGCCGGACGCTTTATGCGATCGGCAACAACGAGACTGCGGCACGCTTTTCCGGCTTGCCGGTCGATCGCGTCAAGCTGATCATCTACACGCTATCGGGCCTGATGGCCGGCCTTTCCGCCTGTGTTCTGGTCTCGCGCGTGACCACCACCCGCTCGGACATGGGGATCGGCTATGAGTTGGACGTGATCGCGGCGGTCGTGCTCGGTGGCACCAGCATATTCGGCGGCGTCGGCACCATCTGGGGTACCGTGGTCGGCCTCGCGATGATCCAGCTGTTGAAAAACGGGCTGGCCCTGACCGGCGTCAAGGGTGACGCGACAATCGTCGTCATCGGCACGGTTCTCATCCTTTCAACTCTTGTGGCGAGTTCGCTCCAGCGGAGACGCGAGGGCGTTTGACGGCGTGTCTAGCCGCAAGAAAGCGGCATCAACATGGGAGGAAAACAAAATGAAGCTCGGATTAGCTGCTGCATTCCTCGGCGCGACGCTGCTGGCCGGAACGGCCTCGGCGGCGGACAAGAGATGGGACGGCGCGGACGACCTGCCGGTCAATCCGCTGGCCTGTTCGGCTGGCGAGGCGAACGCCGCGCCCGCGGCCAAGCCTTATGATGGTGGCAAGCCGGCAAATGCGACCGACAAGGCCGGCAAATCGATCACACTGGTCGACGTGCCGAAGCTGATTGGCATCGGCTATTTCAATGCGACCTCGAAAGGCATGCAGGAGGCCGCCAAAGCGCTCGGCAACGTCACGGTAAAGACCGACGGCCCGACCGAGGCCAAGATCGACGAACAGATCAAGTTCATCGACAATTACATCACCAGCGGCGTCGACGGCATTCTCTTCGCCGCCAACGATCCGGTGGCGATCGCGCCGGTGCTAAAGAAGGCGCTGTCGAAGGGCATCCATGTCGTTGGCTACGACGCCAACTCGTCGCCGGACGCGCGCGAATGGTTCGTCAACCAGGCCGAGTTCAACGGTATCGCCAAGTCGATGGTCGACTCCATGGCCAAGGAGGCCGGCGAGGACAAGAGCTTTGCGATCGTCACCTCGACCTTCACGACGCCGAACCAGGCACGCTGGATCGCCGAAATGTGGGCCTATGCGCAAAAGTGCCATCCCAAGCTGAAATGGCTCGAAACGGTCGAGGCGCAGGAGGACAACAACCTGTCCTTCAACCAGGCGACGACGCTGATCAACAAGCATGGCGACAAGCTCGCGGGCTTGTTCGGCATGACGTCGGTCGCGACGCCCGCTTCGGCGGAAGCCGTCACCAAGGCCAAGCTCTGCGGCAAGGTGGCGGTGGTCGGCCTCGCGACGCCGAACGCGATGAAGCCGTATGTCAACGCGGACTGCGTCAAGTCGGTCGTGCTGTGGAATCCGGTCGATCTCGGCTATGCCGCAACCTACGTGATGCGTGCCGTGGTCGACGGCAGCCTGAAGCCGGGCGCGACCTCGGTCGACGCGGGCAAGCTCGGTAAGCTGAACGTGGTCAATGGCAGCGAGATCCTGCTTGGTTCTCCCTTTGTTTTCACCAAGCAGAACATCAAGGACTTCGATTTCTGATCTGAACTCGTCGCCCGGCCGCCGAGCGCGGTCGGGCGACGCTTATCGAAATCGCCCTCTTGCCGTGAGCTTGACGATGAGCCAGACGGTCGCGGTGCTCGACATTGGCAAGACAAATGTAAAGCTTGCCTTGTTCGACGAAGGCCGCCTTCTCTGGGAAAAGTCGGCGCCCAATCGCGTTCTGCCGGGACCGCCATATCCGCACGAAGACGTCGAGAGCGCATGGAGCTTCTTCCTCGATGCGCTTCGCGAGGCCGCACGCACGCATCGGATCGGCACGATTGTTCCGACCGCGCATGGCGCAGCCGGCGCGTTGATCGGCGAGAGCAACCTCGCGGCTCCGGTCATGGACTACGAGTTCACAGGCATAGACGAGATCGAGCCCGACTACGCCAAGCTGCGACCACCTTTTTCGCAGAGCCTGTCTCCGAAACTGCCCGCTGGCCTCAATCTTGGGCGGCAGCTGGCCTATCAGAAATGGCGCTGTCCGGATCTCTTCGCCAAAGCGAAGCATTTCGTTGGCTATCCACAATATTGGACCTGGCGCTTGAGCGGCATCGCGGTCTCGGAAGTCACCACGCTCGGCGCCCATGGTGATCTCTGGCTACCGCGGCAGGGACAGGTCTCGAGCCTCGTCGGCGCCCTCGACGTCGGCCACTTGCTGCCGCCGATGCGCCGCGCCTTCGACCCGCTTGGTCCGATTCAGCCTGACATCGCTGCCGCGGCCGGGCTCGCGCCCGAAACTCCGGTCTTTTGCGGAATCCACGATTCCAACGCTTCACTTCTGCCCTACCTCGTCTCGCGCCAGGCGCCGTTCACGGTGCTGTCGACGGGCACCTGGGTGATCCTGATGAGCGTGGGCCTTTCGCTCGACCAGCTCGATCCTCGCGACGACACGCTCGCCAACGTCGACGTGCTGGGTCGTCCGATCGCCTGCGGACGCTTCATGGGCGGACGCGAATACGCCGTCATCGCAGGCGGGGGTGGCAACCCGGATATCGACGCGATCGAGCGCGTGATCGCCTCGGGCACGATAGCCCTGCCCTGCTTCTCCGGTCAGGGCGGGCCTTATGCGACGACCGAGGGCGTGGTCCGCGGCGAGGTCGCAGCGCGAGATCGGGCCGCACTTGCGACCCTCTATTGCGCGCTGGTCAGCGATCTGATGCTGACACGCATGGGAGCGACCATCGGCGATCTCATCGTCGAAGGAACCTTCGCTCGTAATCGTCCCTTCTGTCAGACTCTTGGCGCGCTACGACCGACGCAGCGTGTCTTCGGGGCTGAGGATGCCGCGGGCACGGCACGCGGCGCGGCAATGCTCGCGCAATGGCCGCCCTCTTACCTTATTGCGGAGCCGAGCCCGATCGCTCCGATTTCGATTTCCGGCCTGGATTCTTATCGCAAGGCCTGGACGGCAACAGTCGACAGGATCGTATGACCGGGCCAACCCGAGAGGCCGCGGTGCAGTTCCTCCGCGAATCTCCGCCAATCCAACCCCCACGCTCAGGACTCGCGTTCGCATTCTCGCGGCGCAGTGCGCCCGAGCTTTGCATCGTTCTCACCCTCCTCTGAAAGAGGGCGCAGGGAAGACCGGGTGCCAGGCTGGCACCCGCGGTCCACTGTGCGATATCTGCGCTATAACAGGCTGCGCAGCGGCATACAGGTGAAGCCGAAACATCCGGCCTTCCCTGCGTAGTGGTTGAGGGCTTATGTCGTGATCTCCCCGGGGAGCGATGCACTATTGCCCCGTCGTCTCGCAGATGACTGATGTGCACGCCCGGTTGGACATCGCACATCACCACGAGCCTTGGCGCACAGGCTCCGGGCGCCAGGACCACACGGTTTTGCCCTACGCGGATCACACCGGTCGTTTGCGCGAGGTCTTCGCTCACGGTTGCCCGCCTTGCAAAGCCCTTCGCGCCGATGTGATCCACGCCCGCCGCCGTCCGGCCCGCGTCGTGACGATCGCGATACGCCCTCTTCCTGGGGCCAGGTTGCGTAACGCATACGCCATTTCCGAATTTCGGCAAAGTGGAATCCTTTTGATGGCGGATATTGCCCCACACCTCGCGTGTTTTGCCCGTCGGGCGACGCGAGGTCTTGTAGCCCGTCCATCGAACCAAAACCGCCTGATGGCGTTAACCCCGGCACCGCCGGGTGACAACCGGACAAAACAGGGAACGATGGACGTGGCGCATTTTTCCGGTTTCTGCCCACGACATCAACGTATCGGTACGCGCTGACATCTAACCTGTTCCCGGCGCGTGCAGCCTTTCCGCCGCACGCGCCAACCAGCCCTCGCTATTGCCTCGCCGTGCCTGCTAGGACAATCACAGCTCTTCGAGGCGGCGCCAGCCATGCAGCACGCGGCGTCCATGCGAAGTGAATGCGAAGCAGCAGCCGCCGCCAGCAAGCTGGTCATGGACGCGATCAATCGCCAAACCGGAGTAATGGCAAAATAAGAGAGTCCCAACGCCACCGTGGCCGACAAAGAGCACGTCGCCAGGCGTGCCGCGAGCCAGCACATGCTCGACCTCGCCGACGATGCGCAGTTGGGCGTCAACCGCGCGTTCCCAGCCACGAATGCTGACGTGGGGTTGCCCGAAAAACTGATTGGCCATCGCCTCGAACTCGTCGGGAACGAGGAAGCCTGTGGCCGATCGATCGTTCTCGTGCATTGCTTCGCGCACCTCCACGTCGATCCCCAGCTTTGCCGCGATGATCTCAGCGGTCTCGATCGCCTTTCGCTCTCCACTGGAGATGACCTGCGTGGTACCTGACAGCGGCCCAGTGGCCATCACGGTTTCCGTACGCGCTCTGCCGACCTCACTCAGGCCCCAACGCGGAACGGGAATCGACGGATCGATATTGACCTGAGGATGGGTCAGATAGCGGACGACATTCGTCATGGGTGAATGATCACCGGGTTTCTGTCGCAACACGCAGGCCAGAGGCATCGAAGACGTGGACATCGGGACTCGCAGCAACGAGTGTCACCGTCTCGCCCGGCGCCGGCGTCTGGCGGCCACGAACCTCCGCAACGAACATCTTGCCGTCGACGCGGCGCAGATAGGCGAAGGAGGCCTCGCCGAGCCGTTCGACCAGCTCGACGATGCCTTCGGCGGTGAAAGCACCGGCTTCTCCCCGGACAAGATGCTCCGGGCGGACGCCGACCGTCAGCCTGTCGCCGACCTTCAGCGATGCCGCTGATATGTCAAGGGTGCGAAATGCGGCACCGGTGACGCGCGCTCGTCCGCCCTCGATGCCTTCGACCTCAGCTTCGAAGAAATTCATCGCAGGCGAGCCTATGAAGCCGGCAACGAACAGATTGGCGGGTTCATAATAGAGGTCGAGTGGCTTGCCGACCTGCTCGATGCAGCCCTTGTTCATCACGACGATGCGGTCGGCAAGCGTCATCGCCTCGACCTGATCGTGCGTGACATAGACGATCGTCGATTTCAGCAGCCTGTGCAAATTCGCGATCTCGACGCGGGTCGAGACACGCAGGGCCGCGTCGAGATTGGAGAGCGGCTCGTCGAACAGGAACACTTCAGGCTCGCGCACGATCGCGCGGCCGATCGCAACCCGCTGACGCTGGCCGCCGGAGAGATCGCGGGGATAGCGCTCGAGCAGCTCCTCGAGCCGCAGCATGCGCGCCGCTTCCGTGACGCGCCGCTCGCGCTCGGTCGGCTGCACGCCAGTGAACTTCAAGCCGAACGTCATGTTCTTGCGCACATTCATGTGCGGATACAGCGCGTAGGACTGGAACACCATCGCGATGCCGCGTTCGGCCGGCGCGAGCGTATTGACAAGCTTGCCGGCGATATGGATGTCCCCGCCCGATGCACCATCGAGCCCGGCAATCATCCGCAGCAGGGTCGACTTGCCGCAGCCCGAGGGACCAACGAGAACGACGAATTCGCCGTCCTCGATGCTCAAATTGACGTCGTTGAGCACCGTCGTCGCGCCATAGCGCTTGTTGAGGTGCTCGATGCTCAGATTGGCCATTCTGACAACCTATTTGACCGCGCCGGAGGTGAGGCCTGCGATGAGTTGGCGCGAGAGGATGACGTAGATCACGACGACCGGCAGGATCGCCATCGACAGTGCGGCGAGCACGGAATTCCAGTCGGTAATGTACTGGCCGAGAAACTGCTGCACGCCGAGCGTCACCGTATGGGTTGAATCGCTCGAGGTCAGGATCAAGGGAAACCAGAGGTCGTTCCAGATCGGCACGATAGTGAAGACAGCGACCGTGGCAATGGCCGGTCGCAGCAGCGGGGCGACCACCTCGAAGAAGATGCGGGTTTCCGGCACGCCGTCGCAGCGCGCGGCGTCGCGCAAATCCTTGGGAATCTGCTGGATGAACTCGCTCAATATGAAGATCGACATCGGCAGGCCCTGCGCGACATAGACCAGGACCAGGGCCGTCAGCGTGTCGTTGAGGCCGGCGGACCGCATCATGTTCAGGATTGCGACGGAGCCAAGCCGGATCGGCACCATGATGCCGATCGACAGGAACAGCGCCAGCGCCGTCGAACCCCGGAAACGGTACTCGGTCAGCGCCCAGGCCGCCATTGCCCCGAACAGCAGGACGAGCGCCATGCTGACGAGAGTCACGATCAGCGAGTTCGAATAGTACAAAAGGATATGCGATGACCGGAACACCTTCTCGTAGCCGATCAGGCTGAAGGTTGATGCGTCCGGCGGCGTCAGCGGACTGCCGAATATGGCGCTGCGCACCTTGAACGAATTCATCACGACGAGCAGGATCGGACCTACCGCCAGAAGGCTATAGGCAATCAGGACGAGATGGACACCGATGCTCCTTGCGCGCTGATCCCTAGTCATGCCTCCCCCTCAGAATGCGTAACGGCGAATGCGCCGCTGCACGAGGAAGAGATAGAGGCAGAGGCCGAGAAGGATGATGAAGAACATCACGGTCGCGACCGCAGCGCCCATCGTCGGATTGCCGAGCTGGAGCTGATTACCGAAGAAGGTGCGGTAGAAAAACGTGCCAAGGATGTCGGTGGCGAAATTCGGCCCCGCAAGCGCGCCCTTGACCGAGTAGATCAGATCGAAAGCGTTGAAATTGGCGACGAAAGTCAGGACCGAGACCAGGCTGATCGTCGGCAGCACGAGCGGCAGCTTGATGTGGAAGAAAATGCGGAACTGTCCGAGCCCATCGACCCGTGCCGCGTCGATTAGCTCTTCGGGGATGTTGAGCAGCGCGGCGTAGATCAACATCATCGGGATGCCGACGAATTGCCAGACTGAAATGAGGGACAGGGTGACGAGCGCGCTCGATTCGAGCCCGAGCCAGGGGGCAAAGAGCGAGCCCAATCCGACCGCCTTCAGGGCGCCGGAGGCCACGCCCCAGAGGGGCGAAAGGATCAGATTCCAGGAGAAGCCGACAATGACAACCGACAACATCGTCGGGAGAAACACCACGGTGCGATAAAAGCCTTTGAGCCTCACATCCGGCAGGCTGAGCAATCCAGCGAGCGCAATACCGACCGGATTCTGCACGCACATATGCACGACGAAGAATATCAGGTTGTTGCCGAGCGCATTCCAGAATGGCTTCGACCAAAGCGCATCGCCGAGCAGCGTTTGGAAATTGGCGAGGCCGACGAAAGATCGGGCTCCGGACGTATCGCTCGTATAAGTCGAGAGCGCCATCGTCGCGACGAGCGGGTAGATCGAAAACAGGGTGTAGATCACGACCGCAGGCCCGAGAAAGAACAGCAGAAGGCCCGCGAGCTTTACGCGGGGCATCTGGGCCGTGACGTGCGAGACCGGTTCAGCCATGACGGGGAAAGAACAAACCTAACATGCGTTATCGCCGCTGTTTGCTGGTGCCATCTCCTGGCGAAGCGTGCAGCAACTATCGACCAAGAACGGTCCCTCTCCCCGCAAAAGCGGGGAGAGGGAGACCTCATATCACTTGGCGGGCTTGTACCACTTGTCGAGACCATCCTGGAGCTGCTTGCCGGCAGCTTCGGGCGTCAGCTTGCCGTTGACCACCTGCGCGGATACGTTCCAGAGTTCGTTTTCGAGATTCGGCGTTCCGCGCGACAGGATCTGATACGAATTGCGGATCGTCGACTTGCAGGTCTGCCGCCATCCGACCATCGTTGCAGCGACGTCGTCCTCGACCTTCACCGGAGTCTTGGCGAGGGGGAAGAAGCCGGGAAGCGCGTTGGCGTAGATCGTTGCGAATTCCGGCGTCGTCAGCCATTCCAGGAATTTCTTGGCATCCTCCTTGTTCTTCGAGGCTGCGTTGATGCCCATCGCGATGTCGGTGTGATCGGAGATATAGCAATCCGTCGTGCCGGCGGGTTGCGGCGGCGGGAAAGCACCCATGGCGAATTTCGCCTGGCCCCTGAACGTCGAGATGTCCCACGAGCCGGCGGCATAGATCGCGCCCTTGCCGAGCGAGAACAGGTTCTGACTGTCGGCGTAGGTCTGCGCCTGGAAGCCCGATCCGAGATAGGGTGCCCAGCTTGCGATCTCCTTGAAGGCCGCGACGTATTGCGGGTCGGTGAGCTTCTCCTTGCCGGCAATCAGATTGGCCCGCCCTGCCTCGCCTTTCCAATAGTCGGGACCGATGTTCTGGAAGCCCATGGTTGCGGCCTCCCACTGGTCGGCCGTGCCCATCACCAGCGGGACATAGGTCCCGTCCTTCTTGAACTTCTCGAGCACGGCGTGCAATTCGTCGAGCGTCTTCGGCTCGGTCACGCCGACCTTGGCGAAGGCTTCCTTGTTGTAGATGAACCCGGCGATGACGGAGGCGATCGGAACACAGAAAGTGGTCTTGCCGTCGTCGGTTTGCCACGCGGCCTTTGCGACATCGGAGAAATTGTCCATGCCCTTGATGGCGTCGACGCTATCGAGCTGATGCTTCTGATAGAGCGCGAGCGAGGCGTCGAACGGACGGCAGGTGATGAGGTCGCCGGCGGTCCCGCCATCGAGCCGCGCATTGAGGGCGGCATTGTATTCCTTGGGCGCCGAGGGCGCGAATTCGATCTTGATGTCGGGATAGTGCTTGTTGAAGGCGGGAATGATCTTGGAGTTCCAGATGTCGGCGTCGTCATTGCGCCAGCTCTCGATCTTCAACGAGCCCGCCTGGGCCGACGCCAGCCCCGCGAGCAACGCCAACGCGGCAACCTCAGCTCCCAATCCGGCCTTGAATGTCCGTCTCATGCTACGCTCCCTTGTTCGGGCCTTCGCCCTTGATTCCGTTACCCCTTGCGCGGCGCAATGCGTCGTCGATGCGGCCTTCAGCAGCGGCGAGCCAATTGACGGCTTCACTCATGCTGGGGATGCCGCACGCAATCAACACCGCCGGCTTGACGTGTCCGTCAGCCTCACGCAACGCCGCTGCCGCTTTGGCATCGCTGACATCAGCAATCGCCGCGACGATCCCGCGCGCCCGCTCGCGCAACTTGGCGTTATCGGCCTTCAGATTGACCATCAGCCCTTGATGGATGTGACCGAGCTCGAGTCCCATCAAAGATGAGAGCATGCCAAGCGCGGCCTTCTGCGCGGCTCCGGCCGCGAGCCGCGTCGAGCCCCGCAGCGCTTCCTCCCCGCTTTCGAGCAGGATCGACGCGTCGGCGCCAACGAGCAATTGCGAGGCGGGACGATGCGCGATGCCAATCACGAAGGCGCCGCGGCGACGCGCCTCTGCGGCCGCGGCCACAGTGAACGGCGTCGAGCCGCTCGCCGATACAGCGATCACGGCGTCGCCGGAGAGATCACCAAGCTCGGCTATCGAACGCTCACCGGCTGCAGCATCGTCCTCGGCCGCGCCGTCGATGCGAAATGGCTCAACGGCTCCGCCAGGCAGGACAATCGCGATACGGCTCTGGTCAAGGCCGAACGTCCCGGGAAGCTCGGCGGCATCTTCGGCCGCCGCAAGGCCCGACGACCCCGCGCCGGCATAGACCAGACGTCCGCCGGCTCGCCAAACGGCGGCGAGCCGAAGTGCCGCCATACGGATATCACTGGAAACAGCCGCGACCGAAGCAATCGCTCGGCGATAGGAGGCGAGCATTGCCTCCGCAAACATCGCCTCATCGGTCGTCACGACGTCGGCGGTGTCGCCGCACCTCTCTCCGACCGTCTCTCCACTCGGCAGTACCAGCATCGTGAATACCAATGGTAGATACCTCTTGTATTCGTTTTAGACACGTGACATACCACTTGTCTAGAGCCGTTAAGAATTTTTTTAGGAGGCCCCTTGGCGACAGCCCGGTTCTTTCTCGGAGTAGACGGCGGCGCCACCCGTTGCCGCGCGAGATTGCGGGACTCGTCCGGCCGCGAACTCGGGCGCGCCGTAGGGCCGGCTTCGAACATCTATCTCGACTTCGACGAGGCGATGCTGGTCGTGCGCGACACCATCGAATCCGCGATCAGCGCCGGCGCACCGCGGCAGGAGATCGCCCTCGGCCTCAGCCTTGCCGGTCTTTCGGACGACAATGAAGCGGAGCGTGTCTCCGCCGCCCTGCCCGGCTTCGGGCGGGTCGTCGCCGTCAATGATGCTGTCGCCGCTTGCGTCGGCGCCAACGGCGTCGGCGATGGCGGCCTGATCATCGCGGGCACGGGCTCGGCGGGCATCGCGCGCGTAGGGACCCGAACGACGATCATCGGCGGACGCGGCTTCTGGCTCGGCGACGACGGATCCGCCGCGCGCCTCGGCGAATCCGCGCTGCGCGCGACGCTGCGTGCGATCGACGGCCTGGAGCCGATGAGCGGACTGGCACAGGCGCTCGGTCGACATTTTGATGACGATCCATTGCGGATGAGCCGCTGGGCAGCGGACGCCAGACCCAGAGACTACGGAGCCTTCGCGCCCCAGATCCTTGACGTCGCAAGGTCCGGAGATATGCGCGCGCGCGAAATCGTCGCGGAAGCAGCGTCCGCGATAGCGGCTCTCGCGAACGCGCTGAACGCGCTCGGCGCCGAGCGCATTGCGCTGGCGGGCGGCTTCGGAGAGCCCTTGCGCCCCTTCCTGCCGCCCGATGTGGCCAAGCGTCTCGCCCAGCCGCGACGCGACGCCGTCGACGGTGCGATCCTTCTTGCCGGCGGAACGCTCGCGGAGGACGCGGCATGTCCATGACGGTCGAGACGGCGCCCGGCCAAAAGCTCTATCGTGCCGTGGTCGATGCGCTTCGGCGCGAGATCGAGACCGGACGCTTCGCGGAGACGCAGCTGCTTCCGGCCGAGCGCGTGTTGTGCGAGCTGCTCGAGGTATCGCGCACGACGCTGCGCAAGGCGATCGCTGATCTGATCGCCGAAGGCGTGCTGTTTCACCGTCACGGCGCCGGCACCTTCATCCATCGTGCAACGCCGCGGGTCGAACAGCCCTCCTCGCGTTTGACGAGCTTCACCGAAGACATGCGGCTGCGCGGATTGGAGGCGAGCTCGCGCGAGCTTGAACGCGGCGTCTTCCTGCCGACGCCGGAAGAGGCGATGATGCTCGGTGTACGGCCGAACGACCGCGTGTTCCGGCTCGGACGCCTGCGCCTGGCCGACGGTTCGCCCATGGCGATCGAACGCGCTGCCGTGCCGATACGCTTTCTTCCTGAGCAGGAATCGGTCGGCGATTCGCTCTACGAGGCGCTCTCCGCAAGGGGCTTCAGACCAACCCGGGGCCTGCAGCGCTTGCGTGCGACCCTCCTCGATCATGCGGATGCCGAACTGCTTGGCGTCGCGCCTGACAGCCCCGCGCTCTACATCCAGCGCATCGCCTACCTCGCCGACGGGTCCTGCGTCGAGTTCACGAAGTCCTGGTACCGCGCCGACGCCTATGACTTCGTCTCCGAACTCACGCTGTCGCCCCCGGCCCGAAAGACGCAGCGATGACGACCCACATGCTTCAGGAGATCGGCGAGGCGGGTGAAGCGGCTGCGCGCCAGCTTGGTCAGAATGCTGATCGGCTTGCTGAAGTCGGCGCCCGTCTGCGCGCGCTCGATCCGCCGCTCGTTGCAACCATCGGCCGCGGCTCGTCGGATTGCTGCGCGCTCTATCTGAAATATCTCGTCGAGATTCTATCGGGGGTGCCTTGCGCCTCGATCGGCCCCTCCATTGCGACGCTTTACCGGACGCCGATGCGGCTCAAAGGCAGCGTTTCCGTCGCGATCTCGCAATCGGGGCGCAGCCCTGACATTGTGGAAATGCAGCGCGCCGCGCGCAGCGGCGGTGCGCTGGCCCTCGCATTGGTCAATGACGTCGCCTCGCCACTCGCGCAAGAGGCTGAAATCCTGCTGCCGCTCTGCGCCGGGACGGAACGTTCCGTCGCCGCGACCAAGTCGATGGTGGCCGGTCTTGTCGCCGGGGCAAGCCTCGTCGCCGCCTGGCGCGAGGATCGGCAGCTCGCAGACGCCCTCGCCGGCCTCCCGGACGTCCTGCGCGCCCAGGCAACGCCGCCGCCCGCGGCGATGCTGGACAGACTTGCAAATGCCCGCAGCGCTTTCGTGCTCGGTCGCGGCGCGACGCTTGCGATCGCCGCGGAAGCGGCGCTCAAGCTCAAGGAAACGTGCGCGATTCACGCCGAGGCCTACTCCGCGGCCGAGGTGTTGCACGGCCCGGCCGAACTCGTTGCTTCGGGCTTCCCTATCATCGCCTTCCTGCCGTCCGATCCGGCGCGCGAAGGCATGCTGCCGGCGCTCGCGGCGCTGGCCGACGCCGGCGCGACGGTAATCGCAATCGAAGCCGGCGGCGACGATGAGCCGGATCGACTCGCGACCGCACGAGTCGAGGCGCCCCTGTTGGAGCCCATCGTCATGATCCACCGCTTCTACCGGCTTGCCGAAGCGCTCGCGCTCCGGCTCGGGCGCGATCCCGACCGCCCGCGCAATCTGCGCAAGGTAACGGAGACCGTCTGATGATCGTTCTGTCCGGCGCGCGGATCTTCGATGGCGAACGCTTTCTCGATGACCATGCGGTCGTCGTCGACGGCGCGCGCATTGCCGCAATCGTTCCCCACTCGCAGAGACCTGACGGCGCCGTGCGGGATCTCGGCGGCGGCCTGCTTGCGCCCGGCTATGTCGACGTTCAGGTCAATGGCGGCGGCGGCGTCCTGTTCAACGAGGACCCGACGCCCGAAGGCATCGCCCGCATCGCGGCCGCGCACCGTGACCATGGGACCATCGGGCTGCTGCCGACGCTGGTGACCGACACGCCGCAGGTGATGGCCACCGCGATCGCAGCGACGCGCGAGGCGCGGCGTCTGACCCCTGCGGCACTTGGCATTCACCTGGAAGGCCCTTTCCTGGATCCGCGCCGCAGGGGCGCGCATGAACTCAACTACATCCGCAATCTCGAACCCGACGACATCGCGACAATCGCCAAGGCGGAATGTGGCGCGATCATGCTGACGCTCGCGCCCAACCGGGTCGGAGCCGAGAGCATCGCCGAGCTCACGCGGCAGGGCGTGCTTGTCTCGCTGGGCCATTCCGACGCAACCTACCAGGAGGCGCGCCGGGCCGTGGAAGCAGGCGCGCGCGCATTCACCCATTTGTTCAACGCGATGAGCCCGCCGACGGGACGCGAGCCGGGCATGGTCGGTGCCGCACTCGATCTGGACGATGTGTTCGTCGGCCTCATCGCCGACGGTCATCACGTCCACGAGGCGAATTTGCGCGTTGCGCTGGCCGCCAAGCGGCACGATCGTTTCATGCTGATTACCGACGCGATGCCGCCGGCGGCCGGCGGCCCCGATCATTTCGATCTTCAGGGCCGGCGCGTGACGTCCGTTGACGGTTGCCTGCGGCTCGACGACGGGACGCTCGCCGGCTCGGTTCTGACCATGGATGAGGCGGTGCGCTATGCCGTCAACGTCCTCAGGCTTCCGCTCGCCAATGCCCTCGCAATGGCGTCGCGCATTCCGGCGACGTTTCTCCGGCGCGATACTGACCTCGGCCGTATCGCACCAGGCTATCTCGCCAGCCTCGTGCATCTCGACGACGAGCTGCGCGTGCAGGAAACCTGGATCGAGGGCTGCCCCCTTAACACCTGATTGAAGGACGCGATCGAGCCATGTCCTCGCTCTCCGTTTCGTCCCCACAGAAGATCCGCGTTCTCGTGGTTGGCCTCGGCACCATGGGAACAAGCCATGCCCGCGCCTACAGATCGATCGAGGGTTTCGAGCTCGTTGGTCTTTGCACCTCTCGCGCGGCCGATCGCGACGATCTCGAGGCCGAGTTTCCTGCTCTTCCGCGCTTCGAAAGCTACGAGGAGGCGCTCACAAATTTGCGTCCCGATGCGGTCGCGATCTGCACTTACACCGAGCATCACGCCGCCATGGCGTTGCGGGCTTTCGCCGCCGGCGCGCATGTTTTCTGCGAAAAGCCGCTGGCCGATACGCTGGATGCCGCGCGGCACGTCGTGAGCGCTGCACACGCGGCCGGAAAGGCGCTGCTGGTCGGCTATATCCTGCGCGTCCATCCCGCATGGTCGCGGTTCGTCGAAATCGGGCGAACGCTCGGAAAACCGCTCGTGATGCGCATGAATCTCAACCAGCAGTCTGCGGGCTCCTTCTGGGAGGTGCACAAGAGACTCATGCGGTCGACCTCACCGATCGTCGATTGCGGCGTCCATTACGTCGACATCATGTGCCAGGTGACGCGAGCCCGCCCCGTCGCGGTTCACGCAGTCGGGGCGCGACTGACGAGCGAGATCGCGCCGGCCATGTACAATTACGGCCATCTCCACATCATGTTCGACGACGGCTCGGTCGGCTGGTACGAGGTCGGCTGGGGTCCGATGATGAGCGAGACCGCCCATTTCGTGAAAGACATGATCGGCCCTGATGGCAGCGTGTCGATCGTCGCGAAAGAGAGCGGCGATGCGGGCGCCGGTTCGGCGGAACATGACTCGCATACACGCACCAACGCGCTTCGCGTCCATCACGCGGCGCGTGACAGCGAAGACCGCTTTGCCAAGCCGGACGAAATAATCTCGACCGCCGATGAGCCCGGCCATCAGGAACTCTGCGAACGCGAGCAGCTGATGTTTCTGAGTGCGATCCGTGGCGAAATCGATCTGTCCGAGCATCACGAGGACGCGATCAACTCGCTCCGCATCGTCTTTGCCGCCGACGAGAGCGTTCGAACGGGGGAAGTCGTACGCCTGTAGATCCACACCGATCGAACGCTTGCGACCTCTAGCCGTCAACGATGGCCACCGCCCGCGTCCAGCCCGCGGATGCCCGCTCGATCTTCACCGGGAAGCACGACACCATGAAGCCGGTCGAGGGCAGAAGCTCGAGATTGTGCAGCTTCTCGATGTGGCAATAGCCGATGTGGCGTCCGGCCTTGTGACCCTCCCAGATCAAACTGGCATCCCTGGTCTCGGCATATTTCTTCGCGGTGTAGACAAAGGGCGCGTCCCAGCTCCAGCCATCGATCCCGGTCAGCCGCACGCCGCGTTCGAGCAGATACATGGTCGCCTCATAGCCCATCCCGCAGCCCGAGGTGACGTAGTCCTGCCGCCCGTATTTGGCGCCGGCGCTGGTATTGACGACGACGATCTCTAGCGGCGACAGCGTATGCCCGATCCGCTTCAGCTCCGCCTCGACATCGCCTGCAGTCGCCACATATCCGTCGGGCAAATGGCGGAAGTCGAGCTTCACGCCGGGCTGGAAGCACCATTCCAGCGGCACCTCGTCGATCGTCCAGGCGCGCTCGCCACGGTTCATCGTGGGATGGAAGTGCCAGGGAGCATCGAGATGGGTGCCGTTATGGGTGGACAGATTGACCATTTCCACCGCCCAGCCCTGACCGTCGGGCAGATCCTCCGCCTTCAGCCCATCGAAGAACTGGAGCATGCGCGGCAGGCCCTGTTGATGATCGATGTATTGAATGGTCGGGTGGTTGCCCGGCGGATCGGCCGGCACGTCGTTTTGCAGCGGTACGGAGATATCGATCAGTTTGCGCGCCATGGTGTTTCCTCGTTGATTTTTTCTGTCCGTTGCGAGCTCAGGCGTCCTGCCGCTCGACCCTGTTCCTCAAGACGCCGATCTTCTCGACTTCGAGCTCGACGGTGTCGCCATGCTCGAGATACCAGCCGAGCTCGAGTCCACAGCCATTGCCCACCGTGCCTGAACCGATGAATTCACCCGGCATCAGCGTCTCGTCCTGCGTGACATGGGCGATGATCTCTTCGAACGAGAACAGCATCCCGTCTGAGACGCCGGTTGAACGGGTCTCGCCGTTGACACGCGCTTCCATCTTCAACTTGTAGGGATCGCCGATCTCATCCGGCGTCACGATCCACGGCCCCATCACATTGCCACCATCGAAGCTCTTGCCCTTGGCGGGGCCAAGCCGTCCTTCCATCTCGATGCGCTGCGCGTCGCGCGCCGAGAAATCGTTGAAGATGGTGTAGCCGAAGATGTGATCCCTCGCCTTCGCCGCAGGGATATTCGCGCCCCTGTTCTTGGTGATGATGCCGAATTCGAGCTCGTAGTCCATCACCTTGCTATAGCGCGGCCATTTGACGGTGGTGTTGGTGCCGCGAACGCTGAAGCGGTTGGTGATGTAGAAGATCGGTTGCTTGCGATAGACCTCGGGCAATTCGCCGAGCGGCTCGGCGTCGACCCGCGCCAGCTCCTCCATGTCGCCTTTGGCGCGCGCCGCGAGCTTGCGCTGCCCGCGCGGCGCCTGGAGGATGTGCAGCGGGAACGACATGCCGTCGCGCATCTGCCGGGGCTCCGGCACCGGCGCGAGGATGTCCACCGCTGATGTCGCCGAGGACAGCGCCGGATCCGCGCCGTGCTTCTCGAACAGCGCCGCCGCCTGCTCCAGCGCGCCGGGCCCCGCGTCGATCAGCGCCAGCATCGAGGCGAAGGCCGGATGATCCTGACCATCGCGCGCAGCGGACGCGGCGATGTCGAATATCCGACCGTCCTTGGAATGCACGATGCCGATCTTGTCCTGACCAGCCGACCTGAATGTAGCGAGTTTCACCTTGGACACCCCTTGCTCTGATTGAAAATATATGATCGAATAAAATATCGATAATCAAGATAAAAAAATGCGCCTTGGGAGGATAGTTTGAAGAGGCAGTTGGCAAGATTGGCGATCACGCTCGGAATTTCGCTTCAGATGGCTTGCGCATTGGCGGGCTCGGCGGCGGCACAAGCGAAAATCCAGATCGGTTGCACGGCCACCTCCGACTGTGCGTCCGCCATGGTCGCGGTCGACGAAGGCATTTTCAAAAAGCACGGGCTCGACGTCGAGATGACGCCGATCGCCATCAACTCGAACATCCCTGCCGCGATCCTGTCGAACTCCATCCAGATTGGCGGGCCGACCTCGACCGTCTTCCTCCAGGCGGTTGACGGCGGCCTCGATCTGGTCGGCATCGCAGGCGCCTCCGTGATGAACACGACGTCGAACAACGCCATCACGGCTTTCGTCCGGAACGGCATCACCATCAACGAGCCCAAGGATTTCGTTGGCAAGAAAGTCGGCGCACCGGGACTGAACGCCTTCCTGCATGTGCTGTTCGTGAAGTGGCTGGTGGAGAAAGGCGTCGATCCCAAGAGCGTCAAGTTCGTCGAGGTGACCTTCCCGACGATGGCCGACATCATCAAGTCCGGCGGCGTCGATGCCGTTCTCACCGCCGAGCCATTTGTCACCCGCATGACCAATGCGGGCCTCGGCTCGGTCGGCGCACGCTACGCCGTCGAGCTCGCCCGCACCGACCCGATCATCTTCTACGCGGCCTCGCGCGAATGGGCGGAGAAGAACGCCGCGACCGTGACCAAGTTTCGCGATGCGATCGCGGAAGCGGCCGTGATCGTAAACTCCGACCGCGAGAAGGCCTCCGCTTCGATCGCAAAGTTCACCAAACAGCCGCTCGATCTCGTCAAGGCGACGCCTCCGAACCGGTCCGAGCCGCGCCTGAAGCCGGAGAACCTCATTTGGTGGATCGAGGTGATGTCGTCGCAGAAGATGCTGCAATCAAAGCTCGATACAAGCAAACTGGTGCTGAACTGAGGACCCCTGCGATGCCGGCTTCCGAACGCCCTGTCGAACGTCCGAACGGCGAAGCCGGCACCTTGAGCGAGCGCGCGGCTACCCTCCTCGAGCAAGACATTCTCGCCGGACGCCTGGCGCCGGGGTCGCGGCTTGGCATCGTCGATCTCGTGCAGCGCTATGAAATCGGCGCCACGCCGCTCCGCGAGGGTCTATCGCGCCTGATGTCACGCGGATTGATCGTAGGCATCGGCCAACGTGGCTTTCGCGTCGCCGACGTCAGCCGCGAAGACCTGGCCGACATCACCTGCATGCGCACCGCCGTCGAGAAGGAGGCAATCCGGCTGGCCATCATCCATGGGGATGACGCATGGGAGGCCGGCATCGTCAGCGCGCTGCACCAGATGCGTCGCCACATCGAGCGCACCGGCAACGAATTCCGCGAGGGTGCCGCCGATTTCGACCGCCTGCACAAGGGCTTTCACACCGCCCTCCTCGCGGCTTGCGGTTCGGGGCGGATGCTCGGCGCGCATTCCGACCTCTACGACCAGGCTTATCGCTACCGCCGCGTGATGATGAGCGGAATTGACAGCGGTGCGGACTTCATCCGTAGCCATCAAATGCTTGCCGACCGCGTGCTGGCGCGAGACGTGCCAGGTGCACAAAAGATGCTGGAAGCACACCTACACTCGACCATCAACTTCGTCTATCCGCCCGCCAGCGAGAGCAACCGATGATCCTTCTTGCAAGACTTGACGACGCAAAGGCGGCGCGGCAGCAAAAGCCATTGATCAGCTTCAATGGCGCAACGCTCCGGCTTGGCGGCAAGACCATTATCGAAAATCTCGATCTCACGGTGCGTCCCGGCGAATTCCTCTGCATTGTCGGTGCCTCCGGTTGCGGCAAGACCACTGCATTGCGGCTCGCGGCGGGCCTCTATCGTCCGACGGGCGGCGCCGTCACCTTCGATGGCCGGCCGATGCTCGAACCGCGCCGCGAGGTCGCGATCGTATTCCAGGACTACGGCAAGGCGCTGCTGCCCTGGCGAACCGCAGCCGGCAACATCTCGCTTGCGCTGGAGGCCTCTAGGATTCCCGCGCGCGAGCGACCCGACCGGATCGCGGCGTTGCTGCGCAAGGTCGGCCTGCCCACCCATGCCGAGAAATATCCGGCGGAAATGTCCGGCGGCATGCAGCAGCGACTGCAGATCGCGCGCTGTCTCGCACAGGAGCCGACCACGCTGTTGATGGACGAGCCGTTCGGCGCGCTGGATGCGATGACGCGGCAAGGTCTGCAAGACGAGGTGCTGTCGTTGACGTCGGCGAGCAACACGACCGTCATCTTCGTGACCCACGATCTCGACGAGGCGATCTATCTCGGCGACCGGGTCATCGGCCTGCTGCCGCATCCGGGGCGGATCGGAATCGAGCTGGACGTGAACCTGTCGCGCCCGCGCGACCAGCTTGCCACCCGCGAGCACCCGGAATTCCTGCGGCTGCGCCGGCAACTCTTCGACTTCATCAAGGCGACCGAACATTGAGCCTCGCGCGCACCAAGCCGCTGTTGCTGCCGCTGGCGGCACTTCTCGCCTTCGAGCTCTGGATCCGCCTTGCCCATTTGCAGAGCGACAGCTTGGCGCCTCCGAGTGCGGTCCTCGCCGCTCTGGTCGCAGCACTCGCCGACCTCACGATCCCGATTGCCACCCGTGACACTCTGCTGGCGGCGTTTGCGGGGCTCGCGATCGGCAGCATCATCGGGCTCGGGCTCGGGATCGCTTTCGGCGTTTCGAGCATGCTCGATCGTCTCATGGAAGTGACCGTCGAGGCGATCCGGCCGATTCCGTCGATCGCGCTGCTGCCGATCGCACTGATCGCGCTCGGCTTCGGCTATCGCATGGAGATCGTGATTGTCACCTTTGCCTGCGTCTGGCCGATGTTGATCCTGAGCCGCACCGCCGTCCGCGGCATCGAGCCACGGTTGATGGAAGTGTCACGCGCGCTGCGCCTGACGCCGGTGCAGCGGACCATCAAGATCATCATTCCGGCCGCGCTGCCGCGGATCTTCGTCGCGTTCCGGCTGTCCGCCGGTATTGCACTGATCGTCGCGGTGACGGTCGAGATCGCGATCAATCCGCTCGGCCTCGGCGCCGGCATCATGCTGGCCCAGCAGGCGCTGCGACCCGATTTGATGCTCGCTTATCTCGTCTGGATTGGTACCATTGGCTATGGACTCAACCTCGCTTTGATCGTCGTCCAGCACCGCTTGTTCGGCCGTGCAGCGACCGCCGGAGCCGGGTCATGAGCGCCACCGCAATGATCTGGCGCATGGCAAGCTTTGCGGTCGCCGCCGGCTTTGTCGGTCTTTGGCAGCTCATCGCCAATCTCAAGCTGGTCTCGCCTGTGTTTCTGCCCGGCCCGGACCGCGCCTGGACCGCGCTAGTACGTGGCTTTGCGAGCGGCGATCTCGCAAGCAAGCTCGTCGGCACGCTGGAGCACATGGCCTATGGCTGGCTCGCCGCCTCGATCGCGGGCATCGCGCTCGGCGCTCTGATCGGATCGTCTCGCCTGATGCGCACCTACATCGCGCCATCGCTGGAATTTCTGCGCCCGCTGCCGGTCTCCGCGATCATCCCCGTCGCGATCGCGCTGTTCGGCCTGACGGAGGGCATGGCCCTGTTCGTGATCGCCTTCGGTGCGATCTGGCCAATCATGCTTGCGACCATTCACGGTTTTGCCGCCGTCGAGCCGCGCCTCTACGAAGTCGCGCGCGCGTTGCAGATGTCGCGGCCCGCGGTCGTCTTCAAGATCGCGTTGCCGTCAGCCCTGCCCGACATCCTCGCCGGCATGCGGCTGAGCCTCACCGTCGCGCTGATCCTCTCGGTGGTGTGCGAGGTGCTGGCCGGGCTCGACGGCCTCGGCCATTGGGTGTTGCTGTCAGCGCGCGCATTCCGCTCGGCTGATCTTTTTGCCGGCGTGATCCTGCTCGGGGCAATGGGCTATGTGACGTCGGTTGCCATGTCCCTGGCTGAGCGCAGGCTCTTGGCCTGGCAGTCGATGCGCTGATCAGCGCGAGACGACGGCGGTCGCTTCGATCTCGAGGCGCGCCGAGGGCTCGACGAGACGCACGACCTGCACCAGCGCCATGCTTGGATAGTGGGTGCCGATCACCTCGCGATAGGCCTTCCCAAGCGCCTTCAGATTCGTGACGTACTCGTCCATGTCGACGACGTACCAGGTCAGGCGCACGAGATGGTGTGGCTGCGCGCCACCCTCGGCCAGGATCGCGACGATGTTTTCGAGCGTCTGGCGAACCTGCGCGACGAACCCGTCGGCAAACCGCCCCGCGACATCCCAACCGACGACACCACCCGTCACGACAAGGCGTCCCTCGGCCATGATGCCGTTGGCATATCCCTTCGGTTGCGGCCAGCCGCTGGGCTGGAGCACTTGCAGACCGGTCGCGACAGCTTCCGGTTTTCTCATCGTACTCATGCGGAACTCTCTATCTTCTCAGCGCGGCTTCAACAGCTCGCGAGCGACAATCAGCTTCTGGACCTCGGTCGCGCCCTCGTAGATGCGCAGCGCCCGGATTTCGCGGTAGAGGCTTTCGACGACCTCTCCTTTGCGCACGCCGCGACCGCCGAACATCTGGACAGCGCGATCGATGACGCGCTGCGCGGTCTCGGTCGCGGTCAGCTTCGCCATGGCGGCTTCGCGCGTCGTCGGAAGTTTCTGGACGTCGCGGCGCCAGGCCCCGCGGTAGGTCAGCAGTGCGGCGGCATCGGTGTCGGTTGCCATGTCGCCGAGCGCGGCCTGGGTCAGCTGGAGATCCCCCAAGGTCGCACCGAACATGTGCCGGCTGCGCGCGTGCCACAGGGCTTCGTCGAGCGCCCGCCGGGCGAAACCGAGAGCCGCGGCCGCGACCGAGGCGCGGAAAATATCCAGCGTCTGCATCGCAAGCTTGAACCCGCCGCCGGGCGCGCCGAGCCGACGGCTCGCCGGAATCCGGCAATTGGTGAAGCGCAGCGTGGCCAAAGGATGCGGCGCGATGACATCGATGCGCTCGGCGATGCCGAAGCCGGGATCGTCGGGAAAGACGACGAAGGCCGAGATGCCGCGGGCGCCCGGCGCCTCGCCGGTTCGGGCAAACAGCGTGTAGACGTCGGCAATGCCGCCGTTGGAGATCCAGGTCTTCTCGCCGTCGATGACATAATCGTCGCCGTCGGCGCGCGCGGTGCAGGACATCGCCGCGACGTCAGACCCCGCCTCCTTCTCGGACAGCGCGAAGGCCGCGAGCCATTCGCCGGAGCGAACTTTTGGCAGCACTTGCTTGCGCAGCTCAACTGAGCCGCCGAGCGCAATCGCGCCGGAGCCGAGCCCCTGCATGGCGAAGGCGAAATCGGCAAGGCCATCGGCATAGGCGAGCGACTCGCGCGACAGGCAGATTGAACGCGAATCGATCGTGGTCGCATCGCCATCGGGTGGCGCGACCGCGCAATCGAGCAGCCCCGCCTCGCCCATCGCGCGCACGAGGCTGCGGCAGGCGCCGTCGACATCATCGTGGTCGACCGTGTCGAGCGCCCCCGATTGCACGAAGCGATCGAGCTTCTCGCCGATCGTGTGGTGGCGCTGTTCGAAGAACGGCCAGTCCAGCCAGTCGCGCCTGATGACCTTCGCAACGGAGCTCATTTGTCATCTCCTCCGTTCACGGGGCGGCCGCCGCGGCGGCGCGTGCCAGGTTGGTTTCGTACTGCCCCTTGGCGGACAGATATTGCTTCGGCCAGCTCACCGCGGTGATGCCGATACGCGCGGCTTCGTGCAGCGTCCAGGCCGGATCGGCAAGATGCGGCCGCGCAATCGCGCAGAGATCGGCACGGCCGGCAGCTAGGATCGAGTTGGCGTGATCGGCCTCGGAGATCGCACCGACGGCGATCGTCTCGATGCCGACCTCGTTGCGGATCAGATCGGCGAAGGGCGTCTGGAACAGGCGTCCATAGATCGGCCGCTCCTCCTTCCAGACCTGCCCCGAGGAACAATCGATCACGTCCACCCCCGCTTCCTTGAACATCGCGGCGAAGATCGCCGCGTCGGCCGGAATGTTGCCGCCGTCGGTCCAGTCATGGCACGACAGACGCACCGACATCGGCCGATCGGAGGGCCACGCCGCGCGCATGGCCTTGAACACCTCCAGTGGAAAGCGCGCCCGGTTCTCGTGACTGCCGCCGTAGTCGTCCGTGCGGCGGTTGGTCAGCGGCGAGAGGAAGCTCGACAGCAGATAGCCGTGGGCGCAATGCAGCTCGAGCCACTCGACGCCGGCGGCAGCGGCACGATGTGTCGCTGCGACAAAATCGTCGCGCACACGGTCCATGTCGCTGCGGTCCATCGCCCGCGGCAACTGGCTGTTGGGCAGATACGGCAAGGCCGAGGCCGACATCAGGGGCCAATCTCCTGATGCCAGCGGCTGATCGATTCCTTCCCACGGCACTCGGGTCGCGCCCTTGCGCCCGGCATGGCCGAGCTGAATCCCGACCTTCGCATGTCCAACACTGTGGACGAGCTCAACCAGGCGGCGCCATTGCTCAGCCTGCGCATCGTTCCAGAGCCCGAGACATCCCGGCGTGATCCGCGCATCCGGCGAGACGCAGGTCATCTCGGCAAAGATCAGCGCCGCGCCGCCCATGGCGCGCGCGCCGAGATGGGCGATGTGGAAGTCGTTGATGAGCCCGTCCTGCGCCGAATACATCGCCATCGGCGAGACCATGATGCGGTTCGCCAGCGACAGGCCGCGCACGCGGTGCGGCGTCAGCATCGGCGGCGGCACCCGTTCGCCGTCCTTGAGTGCGATCCCTGCGCGCGCAGCAAACCAGCGCTCAAAGCCTTCCAGCCAGGTGCGGTCGCGCAGACGCAGGTTTTCGTGGCTGATGCGCTGCGAGCGCGTCAGCATCGAATAGAAGAATTGCGGCGGCTCGAGCGTGTCGGCATAGCGCCGGCCGACCACCTCGAACCATTCCATGGCGTTGCGCGCAGCATTCTGGATGCGCGCGACATCGACGCGGCGCACCTCTTCATAGGCCTCCAGAACAGTCGGGATGCCCTCGCGACCCTGACCATGGCGGTCGAACTGATTGGCGAGCTCGATGGCGTCGTCGAGCGCGAGCTTGGTGCCCGAGCCGATGGCAAAATGCGCGGTGTGCGCGGCATCGCCCATCAGAACGACATGCGACTTGCCATTGAAGACGCTCCATTTGCCGCAGATCAGGCGGCTGAAATTCAGCCAGGCCGAGCCGCGCAGATGGCGTGCGTTGGTCAGGAGTTTTGCACCGTCGAGCGTCCCGGCGAAGATCTTCTCACAGAACTCGATCGACCCCTGCTGATCGAGTTCGCCAAGCCCGTGGGCGTTGTAGGTCTCTTCCGTGGTCTCGACGATGAAGGTCGAGGTCTCCGCATCGAACTTGTAGATGTGCGCCTGGAACCAGCCATGCTCGGTCCTCTGGAAATCGAACGTGAAGGCGTCGAACGCCTTCTTGGTGCCGAGCCAGATGAAGCGGTTCGGCCGGATCACCATGTCTGGCTGGAATTGCTCGGCATAGCGGGCACGAATCCTGGAATTGACGCCGTCACAGGCAACGATCAAATCGGCGTCAGGAAATTCGAGATCGGACTCGACCTCGCGCTCGAACACGAGCTCGACACCCAGCGCCTCACAGCGCCTCTGGAGAATGTTGAGCAGGTGCTTGCGGCCAATGCCGATGAAGCCATGGCCACTGGTACGCTGGCGAGTCCCCTTGAAGACCAGCTCGATGTCGTCCCAGTGATTGAAGGCATCCTCGATCTCGGCGGCGCTCTCGGGATCGGCAACGCGCATCGCCAACATCATGGCGTCGGAGAACACGACCCCCCAGCCGAACGTGTCGTAGGGCTTGTTGCGCTCGACGACCGTGATGACGTGCTCTGGATGCCGACGCTTCATCAGCAGGCCCAGATAAAGGCCGGCCGGGCCGCCGCCGATACAGACTATGCGCATGATCCCTCGCTTTCGCGCGTCGCGCCGTGTGTCGAGCTCTCACTCAAATTATTTTAAGCATAAAGTATTTCGTCGGCGCGTGCATTGTCAAGGCGGTTCTGCGATGACCCGACGCGGCAGCTCAAAGCCGCAGCAGCGGCGCCGATTCCGAGACCCTCGGGCTCCGCCTTGAATTTACTTTTGGCACGAACTATCTTGCCCATGTCCATGAGAGCTGCTCCAGCTTTCAAATGGCCACGAAGCCCGGGAGATTCGATTGGCACTCGCGAAGGAGCCCACGCCTGTTTCGGCCAAGAATGGGGCGGATCAGGAAGCCGAGTACAGGGCTCAAACGCGAGTTTGGCTCCGGCTGCTCGCCTGCACGACTCTGATCGAGGGCGAGCTGCGGCGCCGGTTTCGCGAAGAGTTCGATTTCACGATGCCGCGCTTCGATGTTCTCGCCCAACTCGACCGTGAGCCGAGCGGGCTTGTGCTGGGAGAGCTGCCCAAGCGCCTGATGGTCTCGGCCGGGAACCTGACGCCGATCGTGGACCGACTGGTCGCGGATGGATACATCACCCGCACGCCGTCAAACCTCGACCGCCGCGTACAGATTGTCTGCATGACGGTCGAAGGCCGCAAGACCTTCAGGCGAATGGCCAAGAGCCACGGCGCATGGCTTGCCGAACTGCTGGCGGATTTCCCGGCGGACCGGTTCGACGGATTGATCGGCGAGCTCGACGAGCTCAAGAGCGCCGTCAGGGACGCGCTACAGAAGCCCTGAGCCGGCCGATGCTCAACGCCGCAACTTCACGCCGGCCGCCTCGCGATCCCATGTATCCGCGGTGACGCCCTCATCGCGCAGCACGCCCTTCTTGATCTTGCCGTTTTCCGTCAGCGGCAGCTGGCTCAGAATGCGCACATAGCGCGGGATGGCGAAATAGGCGATATGGCCTTCGCAGTGCCTGACAATATCGACGGGCTCCAGCGATCGGCCCGGCTCGAGCAGGATCGCCGCCGCAACTTCGTCCTCTCCCAATTCCGACGGCAGCGGGTAGATCGCGCAAGCGGCGACCGCGGGATGGGACTGGATGGTCTGCTCGACCTCCCATGAAGATACGTTCTCGCCACGCCTGCGGATCGAATCCTTCATGCGATCGATGAAGCGATAGTGTCCGTCAGCATCCCGGACCACCCGATCGCCAGAGTGGAACCACAGGTTGCGCCAGGCCTCGACCGTCTTCTCCGGCATGCCGAAATAGCCGGTGGCGAAAGCAAAGGGCTCGCTGGCGCGAAGCACGAGCTCGCCGGCCTCGCCATCAGGAAGTGCGGAATCATTCTCGTCGACGATCCGCGCTTCGATGCCGTCGGCCAGATAGCCCATCGTCCCCGGACGATCGGACGGGATGGTGCCGGCGAACACGAAATTAGTCTCGGTCGACCCGTAGCCGTCGACCAGCGGCACGCCAAACCGCTGCAGGAACGGAGCGTGGATCTGCGGCGGCACGCCGCCGCCAAGCGCGACACGAAGCCGATGCGTCTTGTCGTTCGTCGTCTCCGGCTGCGCCAGAAGCATCGATGCCATCGCACCGAGTAGATAGCCGACCGTTGCCTTATGCCGTTGCGCGGCGGTCCAGAAGCCAGAGGCGGAGAATTTCGGCTCCAGCACGTAGGTGCAGCCGTTCAGCAGCGCCTGATAGAACGCGTTCAGCGCGTTGGTGTGGAACAAGGGCAGTGTCGTGAACAGCACATCGCCTTCGCGGATGCCCAGCGCCCGCGCCGAATAGATGCCCCACCAGAACAATTGCGCCTGCGGACAGCACACCCCCTTTGCCGGCCCCGTAGTGCCTGACGTGTAGAGGATCGCAACGGTGTCGCCGGGACGCACGGCGCCGGCCGGCGCGGAAGCGCCAAACGCCGGCAACGGCACCGCGGACAGCCTGGCATCGAATGCTTCGTCGGCTGCTCCGATGATCCAGGTTCGGGGCGGCAGCTCGACACCGGCCTCGACGCTGTCGATCGCGCCAGCGAACTGAGCCTCAACGACAAGAAGCGCGGGACGCGAGTTGCGGAAGATGTGGGAGAGCTGGAAGCCACGCAGCGCCGTGTTGATCGGGACCGCGATGGCGCCGAGCCAGGCACAGCCGAGATAGACCTGCAAGAACTCCGGACGGTTCGAGCACATCAACGCGACCCGATCGCCCGGCTTGATGCCGGCATCGACAAGCGCCTGGGCCGAGGCAGCCGCGATCGCCGCGGCCTGCGCAAAGGTCCAGCGCGTCTCGCCCGCGACCAGCAGGACGCGGTCGCCATAGCGCTCGGCCTGTCGCGTGAGGATGGTGGACAGAATCCGGTCCGACGGCGGAAACAACGTTACCACGCGCGCCCAGGCCGGCGTGGGACTACCGTCCCCGACCGCGCCACCGCTCTGCGCATGCACGCTGCCCTCCATCGCTCTTGCCTCGCTCAGGGCAACAGCTTGTATTTGCCGTCCTCGATCCGGACCATGATGCGCGAGCGGTCGTCGACGCCATGTCGATCCGCCGGCGTATAGGTGTAAACGCCCTGGGTCCCCACAACCTCCTTGGTGGCGAACAGCGCCCGGCGAAGCGCGATACGGAATTCCGGCGAGCCGGGCTTGGCGCCTGATGCCATCGCACGCTTGGCGGCATCGGCGAGCACCAGCCAGCCGTCGAAGGAGTAGGACGAAAACGAATCCGTCGGCGCCTCGCCGTTCGCCTTCTCGAAGGCCGCGCGGAAATCCAGCGCCACCTTCTGGATCGGATTGCTGGCCGGAAGCTGCTCCGCCGCGGTCACGGGTCCGGTCGGGCAGATGATGCCGTTGGCCGCCTTGCCGGCGAGGCGCAGGAAGTCGGCGCTGATCATGCCGTGATTGCCGTAGAGGGGCCCCTTGTAGCCGCGCTCGGACAGCGCGATCACCGGCAGCGCACCGGGCGTTCCCGTTCCACCCAGCATGATCGCATCGGGATGCGCGGCGACGACGCGTAGCACCTGCGCTGTGACGGAAGAGTCCGAGCGCGCGAAGCGCTCATTGGCAATGATCTTGATGTCGACCGTCTTCGCACTTTGTTCGAGCGCGTTGTACATGAGGTCGCCGAACGCATCGGAGAACCCGATGAAGGCAACGGTCTTCAGACCTTTCGCCTTCATATTGTCAACGATCCCTTGCACCAGCAGCGGCGTCGGTTGGGGCGTCTGGACGACCCATGGGCCACCATCGCCTGATGGCACCGGCGCGATCGGCGACACTGCGATCATCGGAATCTTCATCTCGATCGCCGCCGTCGCCATCGCGAGCGTCTGGGGTGCGCCGGACGTGCCCATCAGGACATCGACTTTCTCCTGCTCGACCAGCTTGCGCGCATTGCGAGCGGACGCGGTTGGATCAGAGCCATCATCCAGCTGGATGACCCGGACCTTCTCGCCGCCGATCTCGCCGAGATAGGCTTGGCCCGCCGCAATCCCCTTCGCGTTGGGAATTCCAATCGACGACACCGGCCCGCTGAGGCCGGTGACGAATCCGACGAGAATCTCGGCCTGCGCTGCTTGCGGGATGGCAAGCAGCACTGCAGCGGAAGCGAGCAAACTCTTGATCAAGTTCATGGCACCTGTCTTTCGTGAGAATTTCTTGTTCTGATTGGCAAGTGCCATGAATAGGGCTCAGGTCGACGCAACCAGCGCGATGACGCGAAGCGGACTGCCGGAGCCGTTCTGAATCTTAAGTGGCGAGGCCACAATGACGGCGCCGGTGGGTGGCAACTGATCCAGGTTGCACAGGCATTGCAGACCATAGCGCCCTGCGCCGTGCAGGAAGTGATGCGCCGGATAAGGCGGATCGAAATGCCCGGCCTGCCCCGCATCGGTTCCGATGGTCTCGGTGCCAAACCCGATGACGCCGCGCTCCTCCACCAGCCATTTCATCACGGCCGGATTCGGGCCCGGCGTATGCGCGCCGTCATCCCTGAGATTCGCGTAGTCGCGCCACCCCTTCTTCGACCAATCGGTGCGCAACAGAACCCAGTGACGAGCGGGGATCCGTCCGTGCTTCGTCTCCCATGCTTCGACGAGCGGGACGGTCAGGACGAAGTCCGGATCCTGCGCGGCCTGTGCTGAGCAATCGATGACGCAAGCCGGCGCGATCATGTCTTTCGGCGGCATCGTGTCGACGGCATTGTTTGGCAGATCCTTGCCGGTGAACCAATGAATCGGCGCGTCGAAATGCGTGCCGGTGTGCTCGCCGAAGGTGACGTTGTTCCAGTACCAGGCCGGACCGCGACCGTCATATCGCGAGATTTCCTGGATACGGACAGGAGCTGCCTGACCGAATTCGGGCGGAAGGACGATGACCGGAAAATCCGGACTGAGCGTAAAGGTCAGGTCGACGACGCGCACAGCGCCGGAAGAAATCGCACTCGCCAGCTCCAGGAGATTCTTGCTTTGCATTGTCACGTCCTCCAGCTTGGTTGAATTGCCGCTTCTTACCTGTCGAGTTCGCGCTCCAGCGCTTTTGGATTGGCCGCGAGACGCTGCCGAATCTCTTCGGCGACGTCTCCGACATACATCTCCTCGAGCCCAGCCTTAAGCCCGGATACGATCGCCTGCGCGATCGCGCGCGGCGCGACCTTCGGCGGTGGGACGGTCTGGAACCATTCGGTGTCGACGGGCCCAGTGAACAGATTCATCACCTTGACGCCGCCCGGCCGCAGCTCGGCGCGCAGACAATGCGAAAGCGACAGGCACGCTGCTTGCGAGGCCGAGTAGGCGCCAAACGCAGGCCAGTTCGCCAGTGCATAGACCGAGAGAATATTGACCCATGCGCTACTGCTATTGATGCCGTCGGCACCTCGCATTCGCATCGCAGGCCCAAAGGCCTGCGCGAGATTGATGAAGCCGAGATAGGCCTGGTCGATCTCATCGCGTGCAATGCTCGTGCCCCTGCGATCGAGCAGACCGCCCGGCCGCACATATTCCGTCGTGTTGACGAGGATATCGACCTTGCCGCCGACATCGGCGGCAAGGTCGGTGGCCGATTTCTCGTCGGCGGCATCGAGGGTCACGATCTCGATCCCATCCTGACCGCGCAACAGATTCTCGCCGGCGAACGGCCGCCACGGTTCGGCGACGCCGACGAACACGGTCTTGGCGCCTGCCGCCTTCAAGGCCGCGACGGCTTCCTGGCCGATCACAGTGCGGCCATTGGTCACGAGCACCCGCCGGAATTTCGGATCGGCCGTCATTTCCCGGTACTGTTTGTCGTCCGACATGTTCGGAGTCTCCCCCTCGGGATGGGCAAAGGCCACCGCCTGCCCGCTCTTGTCGAGTTGCAACGACATGCGGACGGCTGCGCCCTCTACGCAATCGCCATGAAGATGCGCGACAATTGTCGGACCGCAGTCCATCTTGACGAGGCCGATACGCCACGGCGCACGTTCGCGGAAATAGACATCGCTCGGCACGCGTGCCGTCGTCTCGGCGAGCAGCAGGCCTCGGCGCGGCGCATCGACGAAGGGAAGGTCGGACGACAAGCAGGACGGACATGCCTCACGCGCTGGATAAGCAAAAGAGCCGCAGGCGTCGCAGCGTTGCAGCATGAAGCGGCCTTCGGCGGCGGCCCGCGTGAATCCGTGCGACGTCCTGCTGCGCGCTCGCGGGGGCGACGCGGGCAGCCGCGTCCGCAGCAGCGGGTTCTTGCGCCGGGGCGGCTTGATCGGGTCAATCATCGCGAAGGCCCTGCAAGAATCGCGGCGCCAGAGGCGAGACCACGATCATAGTTGATCATCCCGAACCCCGAGGCCAGAGCGAGGCTCGCATTCCTGACCTGCGTGGGACCCGCAGTGCCCAGAACCTGCCGCAGCCCCTCGACGAGACCCAGATAAGCGCCGGCGGCGCCGGCCTGCCCAACCGAGAGTTGTCCGCCCGACGTGTTGTGGGGGAAGTCGCCGTCAATGGTGAGATCGTGCTGGCGCACGAATGCGGCACCTTCGCCCTTCCTGCAGAAGCCGAGATCCTCGAACTGCATCATGGTGATGATCGGATAGTCGTCATAGGTCTGCACGACATCCAGATCGTCAGGCTTCACGCCGGCCATCGCGTAGAGTTCGCCCACGTCCATCGCCCAGCCACCGCGCACCTGCATCGGATCGTCGGCAAAGGCATTGTGCCGCTCGATCGTCGACAGCAACCGCGCCGCAGGTAGACCCAGCGATGCCGCAGTCTCGTCGCGCATCACGAGGAACGCTTCCGCGCCGGCGCATGGCATCACGCAATCGAACAGATGAATGGGATCGGAGATCGGGCGGGCGGCCAGATATTGCTCCATCGTCAGCGGCACCTTCATCAGCGCGTGCGGATTGCGCAAGGCATTGGCGCGCTGGGCGACGGCGATCTTGCCGACATCCTCACGCGTGACCCCAAAGGTCCGCATGTAGTTGCGTGCAATCAGCGCAAAACTCGAATTGGCCCCGCCTGCGCCATAGGGATAGACGGCATCCTGGTTGAAGCGCGAGAAGTTCTCGAGCGTCAGCCTGAACGAATCGACGTGATTGGTGTCGCCGGCGACGCACGCCACGATGTCGGCGTCGCGCGCCTGAACCGCGCGCGCCGCCTTGCGCAGGCCTGCGATGGCGCTCGCGCCGCCGAGCGGGATCGTGTCGAGCCACCGGACGCACAGTCCGAAATGCTGCGTCAATCCAACTCCGCTGTCAGTCCCCATGGTGAAGCTGGAGACGCACAAGCCGTCGATGTCGGAGGCCTTGATGCCGGCCTGCGCAACGAGCGCATTCAGGGCACGGCCGATCCACCATTGCGCGCTCTCGATGGAGTAGCGCACATAGGGGATTGTGACGGGAGCCGCAATTACGACGCCGTCATACGGTGCGCGCAAGGAATTGGTCACCGACCGCCCTCGTTCATCCGCCTCAGACCACCGTCAGTTTCACGGCAATATTGCCGCGGGTTGCGTTCGAATAGGGGCAGCGCTCATGCGCGCCGGCAACGACCTGTTCCGCCACCGCCTTCTCGACGCCGGGCAGATTGACCTTCAGCTCGACAGCCAGCGCGTATCCGACCGGCACGGGCCCCATCGCAACCTTCGCAGTCACTGACGGCTCGGCAGAGGGCACCACCTTCCGCGTACGCGCGACGAGCTTGACCGCACCGAGAAAGCAGGCGGCATAGCCGGCAGCAAAAAGCTGCTCGGGATTGGTGCCTTCGCCCCCGGGGCCACCTAGCCCTTTCGGCACCGACAGCGACACCGACAACAGACCGTCGGTGCTGGCGGCCTTGCCATCCCGACCTCCGGTCGCCGTCACCTCGGTCTCGTACAGGATCTTTTCGGGAGTCATCACGATGGGTTCTCCAGGATTTAGCGGCTGTCACGGGCCAGCATTGCGCGGAAATCGATGCGCGCCTGGGCGCTGGCACGCTTGAAGCTCGGCCCGCGGCTGGGCTCGGTGCCGTTGAGCCTGCGGAGCT
Organism: Bradyrhizobium sp. CCBAU 11434; assembly: GCF_028128895.1. Classification (NCBI taxonomy): domain Bacteria; kingdom Pseudomonadati; phylum Pseudomonadota; class Alphaproteobacteria; order Hyphomicrobiales; family Nitrobacteraceae; genus Bradyrhizobium; species Bradyrhizobium sp. CCBAU 11434. The sequence continues at coordinate 384,501 of NZ_LBJX01000011.1, read as the reverse complement.
GCACCCACATCTCGGCGCTCTTCAGCGCCACGGCCGCACAGTTGACCACCGGCGCATGACCGACCTTCAGGCCATGCTCCTTCCCGACCAGAAGGCCCGGCAGCACGCCGGCCGGGATCACGACATCTGCGCCGCGCTCGACCAGCGGAAGGGCGCAGGCGACGAAATCCTTGATCATGCGGGCTTGCGCGGCGGCGTCGCCAGCGAATGCATCGGCAAAATCCTCCGGCTTGCAGCCGAGGCCGGTCACGTGGACGATGCGATCTCCGAGGCCGTAGCGCTCGGCTTGCTCATAATGCCAGACCTCGAAGACGGGATCGAGCGTCACAAGACCGAGACGCCGGCCGAGCTGCGAGGCCGCCAGCAACGTCGCCTCGCCGGTCCCGATCACGGGAATGTCGAGCGCTGAGCGCAGCTCGTAGAGGCCCGGATCCTGAAAATGCCCCATGACGAAGGCATCGAAGCCGCCCTCCTCCGCCGCGATGCCGTTGTCGATCGCCTGGACTGCGCAGCGTAGTTCCGCAAGCCGGCCGAACTCGCGGTCCGGCGGGCTGATGCCCTCGACGTGAACCGTCGTGCCTGGTGCAGCGATGTTGTTGAGGTATTCCGACAGCCGCGCCATGTAGGGCGCGTTCGCGCTCGCATCAACGAAGCTCTGCCAGAAGATGCGCATCGTCCTTCTCCTCAAACGTTGATCGGAGGATCGGTCGTCGGCTGCCGATGAATATATTTCAATCATAAACTAATTCGCGCGTCAAATGCGCGCGACGGCGACCTCAAGGCTCGCCTTTCAGAACCAGGCCGCACGACCTTTTTGCTCAACCGGACCGTCAAGAAGCGCCGCACACTGACGAAATTGTATGCAACAACATTTTTTTCTGACAGCCCCATGACACGTGTTGACGGCGCCACAGACGATACTTTAGGCTTTAAGTAATTCATCGCCGGCCAGAGACCGGCGGCCATGACAATGAATGTTGCAGGGCACCGATTTTGAGAGACTCGATCGTGTGGACAGTCGCCGGGCTCGAACAGCCGGCCGTAGCAGCAGCATCGCCGGCCGCGCATCGCGGCCGCACCGACGACCTTTCATCGCTCCGCAAAAGGCCCGCTTGCATCCGCCGGTGGGTTCGACGTTCACGCGACAAGCATCACCATGACTGCTGAGCGCCGGGGCGAACAAACTCTCTTCGGTCGCGCCCGGGATTTGGCGCCGCAGCAATGTTTTCAATCGATAGTTCGTCGTTCGGGGTCCCCGCGCGGCAGCTTCACGGCATTCCTATCCAGCATCAACGGAGGAGAACGCATATGCGCAAGACTCTGAGCTTCCTTGCATTCGCCGTCGGCATCGTCGCCGCCCCGGCTGCGCATGCCGACATCACGATCGGTTTCGTCACCTCGCTCAGCGGCAACGGCTCGTCGATCGGCATCCCCTACGGGCGCGGCATCAATGCGGCCTATGAATACAAGAAGACCATCAACGGCGAGACCATCCGCCTGATCCAGCTGGATGACGGCTCCGACCCATCGGCCGCGACCCGCAACGCACGCAAGCTGGTGGAAGAAGAGAAGGTGGACCTCCTGATCGGCACGGCTACTGCGCCCTCGACCATCGCCATGGCGGCGGTGGCGAGCGAGTTGAAGGTGCCGATGATCGCGGTCTCGCCGATCGGCAAGCTGCCTGATACGCCCGAGCAATGGGTGGTGTCCGTGCCGCAGCCGGCCTCCCTCCTCGTCAAGATCGTCGCCGATCGCATGAAACGCGATGGCATGAAGAACATCGGCTATATCGGCTTCTCCGACGCCTGGGGCGATCTCGTCTATAACGGTGCCAAGGCGGCCGAAGCCGCTGGCGACATCAAGATCCAAAGCAACGAGCGCTATGCCCGTACCGACACCTCGGTGACCGCGCAGATCCTCAAGGTCCTGGCCGCGCGGCCGGACGCCGTGCTGGACGGCGGCTCGGGAACGCAGGGCGCGCTGCCTCTCCTCAGCCTCGCCGACCGCGGCTTCAAGGGAAACACCTACGGCACGGTGGCTCTGGTCAATCCGGACTTCGTGAATGTCGGCGGCAAGGCGGCCGACGGCATCCAGGTTTCCGCAGGTCCCGTGATCGTCGCCGAGCAGCTGCCTGACGACCACTTCGCCAAGAAGATCGCGCTGGAATTCCGCAGTGTCTACCAGAAGGTCCACAACATCCCGACCACCGACGGCTTTTCCGCCTATTCCTTCGACGCCTGGCTGATCTTCGCCAACGCCGCGGAGCGTGCGCTGAAGACCGCGAAACCGGGCACAGTGGAATTCCGCGCGGCGCTGCGAGACGCGATCCTCAGCACCAAGGAGCTGGCCGGCGTGCATGCCGTCTATAACTTCAAGCCAGGTTCGGTGACCGGCGTCGACGAGCGTTCGCTCGTCGTGGTGCGCCTGAACGGCGGCGCCTGGAAGTACGCGCCGTAGCCGGACGGCGGCTGGCCAGCACAACAAGGGGACGGCGTTCTCAATGACGAGCGACATCGCAGCCATTCTTGCGATCGACGGGATCGCCACCGGCGCGGTCTATGCGCTGGTGGCGATCGGAACCGTCCTCATCTTCACGGTGACACGGGTCATCTTCATCCCCTTTGGCGACATCGCTGCCTTTACGGCGCTGACGCTGGCCGCCCTCGATGCGAAGCGCTTTCCGGGCACGGGCGCGTTGGTCGTGATCCTGGCGTGCCTCGCGACCCTGATGGAGATCATCTCGCTGGTGCGCGCGGGCGAGCTTCGGCTGCTTCCGCGGGCGCTGTTTTTCTATCTCGTTCTGCCGCTGGCCGTGGTTGGCATTGCCTGGCTGACGATGCGCGCCGATCCTCCTCTCGCCGTCAGGCTCTTGCTCGCCTTGATGCTGATCACGCCGATTGCCCCGCTCTTGGACCGGATCGTCTTTCGTCCCATCGCGGACGGAACCGTGCTGTTGCTGCTAACCGTCTCGGTCGCGCTACACTTCGCGCTGGTCGGCCTCGGGCTCCTCTTCTTCGGCCCCGAAGGTGTGCGAACCGAACCGCTGACCTCGTTCTCCACCGAATTCGCCGGCGTGTTGATCTCGGGCCAGACCATGCTGATCGTGATTGCTGCCCTCGTCTTCTCCGGCCTGCTCTATCTCTTCTTCGACTTCACGCTGGTCGGCAAATCGTTGCGCGCCACCGCGGTGAACCGGACCGGCTCGCGCCTGATGGGCATCCGCCCCGCCCGCGCCGGCACCATCGCTTATCTCCTGGGCTCGCTGATGGCCGGCGTCTCCGGCATCCTGATCGCACCTGTCAACACCGTATTCTATGATTCCGGCTTCCTGATCGGCCTCAAGGCCTTTGTCGGCGCCATCGTCGGCGGCATGACCAGCTATCCCGGAGCCGCAATCGGCGCCGTCGGCGTCGGCATCCTCGAAAGCTTCGCCTCCTTCCAGAGCAGCGCGCTGAAGGATGTCATCGTATTCTCGCTGCTGATCCCGATCCTGATCTGGCGATCGCTCGCCTCGCTGCATTCCGAGGAGGAGATCGAGGAATGACGCGCCTTCACGTTCAGCTCGCGGCTGTGGCGGCCGTTGTATGTCTCGCGCTCGCGCCGCTGGTGCTCAGCCCGTTCAGCATCACGCTGATGAACTATATCGGCATCTATTCGCTGGTCGCGATCGGCCTTGCGCTCCTCACCGGCGTCGGCGGCATCGTGTCGTTTGGACAGGCCGCTTTCGTCGGTGTCGCCGCCTATGCCACCGCCTGGGTCTCCGCGCTGAACGGATACTCGCCGTGGCTCGGCCTCGTCTTCGGCGTGGCGCTGACCTGCTGCGTCGCTGGCATCCTTGGTGTAGTCACCTTGCGGCTGCAGGGCCATTTCCTGTCGCTCTCGACTGTCGCCTGGGGCCTCGCCATCGGCTTCCTGTTCGGCAATGTCGACGGGCTCGGCCGCTTCAACGGCATCTCGTCGATCCCGCCGATCAGCGTCGGATCATTCGCGCTTGTGTCCAGCGTCCAGATCTATTTCCTGATCTGGGGCATCGTCGCCGTGGTCCTCTTCCTCGGCTACAACCTCTTGGACTCCCGGCTCGGCCGCGCCATGCGCGCGCTGCGCGGCGGCAACATCCTGGTCGAGAGCCTCGGCATCAATGCCTTCCGGATCAAGCTCGTCACCTTCGTGATCGCGGCGTTCCTCGCCTCGCTCTCCGGCTGGCTTTACGCCCATATGAGCCGCTTCATCAGCCCGGGGCCGTTCGACGCCGGCATGGGCATAGAATATCTGATGATGTCGATGGTCGGCGGCGCCGGCAGCTTGCTTGGCGGCGTCGTGGGGGCTGCCATCGTCACGCTTCTGAAGAACAGCGTGCAGGACTATCTGCCACTGATCGCCAAGGGCGCATCCGGCCAGCTCGAGATCGTCGCCTTCTCCGCGCTGTTCATCCTGTTCCTGCAATGGGCCCGCCAAGGCATCGTGCCGTTCGTCGCGCGCTATCTGCCGAAGATCAAGCGCGAGCGGCCGCCGGCCGCGCCACCCCTGCCCCGCCGCCCGCAGCCGACACCGGGCGAGTTGCTTCTGAAAGTCGACGGTGCCGAGCGCCGGTTCGGCGGCCTCGTCGCGGTGAACAATGTCAGCTTCGAAGTCCGCTCCGGCGAGATCCTCGCCGTCATCGGCCCGAACGGCGCCGGCAAGAGCACGATGTTCAATTGCCTGACCGGCGCGCTTCGCGTGAACAAGGGCGAGATCGTCTTTGCCGGGCGCCCGATCACGCGCGATCCGCAGTCCCGCATCGCCAAGGCCGGCGTCGCCAGGACGTTCCAGCATGTGAAGCTGCGGCCGCGCATGAGCCTGCTCGAGAACGTCATGCTCGGCACCTATGCGCGCACCCGCGCCGGCCTGTTCGCCGGCGCCTTCCGCCTCAACCGGCGCGAGGAGGCGAGCATCCGGCACGAGGCCTTGATGCAGCTCGAACGCGTCGGGCTCGGCGACAAGCCGTTCGAGCTTGCCGGCAATCTTCCGCTCGGCAACCAGCGCATCCTCGAGATCGCCCGCGCGCTCGCCGCGGATCCGGCGCTGCTGGTGCTCGACGAGCCGGCCGCCGGCCTGCGCCGCCAGGAGAAGCTGCGGCTGGCCGAGCTGCTACGGTCACTGCGATCGGACCATCTCACCATCCTGATCGTCGAGCACGACATGGAGTTCGTGATGTCGCTGGTCGACCGCATCGTGGTGCTCGATTTCGGCTCGAAACTTTGCGAAGGCGCGCCCGCCGCGATCCGCAGCGACGAGCGCGTGCAAGAGGCCTATCTCGGAGGCGTCGCGTGACCGAGATGTTTTCGATGACTGACGTCACCGTCTGCTACGACAATGTCGAAGCGGTGCGCAACGTTTCGCTGTCGGTCGAGGAAGGGCAGATTGTCACCGTGATCGGCCCGAACGGTGCCGGCAAGACCACGCTCTTGATGGCAGCGATCGGCCTGCTCGCTTCGCGCGGCCGCCTCGTCTTTCAGGGCAATGACATCGGCAGGATGTCGGTCGAGGATCGCGTCGAGCGCCGGCTGTGCCTGGTGCCGGAAAAGCGCGAGCTGTTCTCCGACATGTCGGTCGCCGACAATCTCCTGCTCGGCTCCTACAGCCTGCGCGATCGCTCCGGCGTGCAGAAGACGCTCCACGAGGTCTACGACCGCTTCCCGCGCCTGAAGGAGCGGCAGCGCCAGGCCGCCGGCACCCTCTCCGGCGGCGAGCGCCAGATGCTCGCGCTCGGCCGCGCGCTGATGGCGAAGCCCAAGCTGCTGATGCTGGACGAGCCGAGCCTCGGCCTTGCGCCGCTGATCGTGCGCGAGATCTTCCGCACCATCGCCTCGCTGCGCGATCTCGGCGTCTCCATCCTGCTGGTCGAGCAGAACGCCCGCGCCGCGCTGGAGACCGCCGACTACGGCTACGTGCTGGAGACCGGCGAGATCGTGCAGTCGGGTCCCGCGAAGGATCTGATCCACGATAAGAGGCTGATCACGGCCTATCTCGGCGGGCATTGAGGCCGGTCCGACCAGAACAGCCGAAAACAACCCCATGCACAGTAGCCGGTAGCATCGACGTCAATGGCTTAGTCCTCTCTTGCGGATTTTGCGAAATTCGCTTGTTCCGTCGGGCAAAACAGTGGCATAGTGTCATCATCCCGCTCGTGACCCAAGCGCTAACACTTGCGTCCCGGGCGCGCACGCAAAGGCGAATGCCGGGTTCGGACGGCCACGCGGAAGTCTCAAGGTCAGCCAAAGCGTTATGCGCGCCCCCCCCGGGGGCCGGCGTCGTTCAAGCCAGAGGCATGCCGAATCCGGTTTTGATAGCGGATTGAACCGACGGCAATTCACCTCACTGCTTTACCTAGCATAGTGTGAAGTACATCATATTAAACCCCTGCGTGCAGTGCTCTACTTAGCGAATATTCGACTGCACGACGATCAATTCGAAATGAAGCCCATGCTCGTCGACACCAAAGGCTCGCGAGCTAAGCCATGTCCTGCCGAGGGAGGCTAACTCCATGGTGTGGCTACTGATCGGTTGGAAGAAATATTATGAGACACCAGTTGACGAGTCCGGCGCCGCGGTCGGTCCCGCGCGACTCGTTCGCGAGGAACCAATCTACGCAGATTTATCTCCTCAAGAGCTAGAGCGATACCACGCCTTATCCGACGACCAAGAACGACAGAAATTTTTAGAGGGCGTCACCACCACCACTTCCAAGCCTCCGGACTATGAGCCTTCTGTTGAGTCCTTGCGGGACTTGACGCGCGAACTTTCTGACCTGGCAACAAAGATCCAGGTCCGTTCAGAAGGCAGTCGTGCACATAATCGCGCCGCTGCGGAGACGAGCGTCAATGCACAGGATAGTTCTGCTGAACCAACCGGTCGAGTGACGTCCAATCGCGCCGCTGGGGCGCGTCCCCGAACAACGTCCGAGAATCGTTCAACAGATGGAGCAACTGGCGGCGCCATCAAAGCCTTGGGGAGACTCATTCGCGATCGCGCCTCGAGAAGCGGCGCAGAAATCACGGCCAGCCCGGAGGCTGAAACGGATGCCGCAAGCGCTGACCCGGATCCATTTCAATCTCCGTTTTCATGTAACGTGGTCGCGACTTTTGACGAATTTTGCAAAAAGGCGAACTTCAACCCTCCTACTCCCCTCGCCTTCGACACGCTGCGCCTCTTCAAGGAGTTCGAAAAGGAAAAACAGCCGCAGTTACCAACTGAAATGCGGCTAGCGCTATCAGCGGAACGAAGGAGATTGGAGAGCACGATTGCCCAACATCAGTGGCGATTGGAGGCCGTCAAAGGAAAGCTCGGTACATTGCCTTGGCGCGCACTGGCGATCTCTTCGTCTGGACTGAAGCGAAAGAGAAGGAAGAGCCGTGAGCTGTTGCTCCTCGACGAGCTCAACGTGCGGGGTGCTGCCTGGACAAAATTGGGCCAAGCGAAGGTCAGTTTTGACCCCGACCCGATTGGTAAAGCTACAAGACAAAAGATCAACCAGGCTGCGCGCCTTCTCGCTTCGGATTGGTCGGACAAGATACGTGTAGAAGATCAAGGCGTATTCTCTGTCTACCAGGACACTGAAGAGGGCCAGACAATTATTCAATTCGCATCGGGACAAGCGGGCAGTGTTTTCGTTACCTTGCCGGGCCTTCTCGATCCGACAGACGTCGCAAGATAGGTCTTGGAGGCAATGCGAGGCGCGCTGGCCGATGGACTTAATCCATCGGATCCGGTGGTCGTTCTAAATGGTGCGTTCCCAGAAATAAACATGAAGGAAATAATATCCGGGCGAGTTGTCGTGAGATCGCGATCCGATCAGGCCGAGCCGATAATGCAACGGATTGGGATGCTCTATGACAGGGCTCCACTCACACCAGAGAACACGTCAATTCTTTCGGCAATGCCAGAATCGGCGGAGGACCTCGCCCGCTTAGGTCTCGATTCTGCGGATTTTGATCTTTGGGAAGCATTACCTCAAGCCTACGGGCAAACGATAGCTGACCGCGGTTTCTCGCCTGCCTCTACCACACATGCGACAGCGTCAGAGTTCTCCCGCGCGCTGCGGAGCAAGGAGAACGTGATCGTCCTGGTTGCTCACGCAGAGAGCGACTGTCTCTATTTCCCGGACGGATCGCAAGTGCGGCCTGCCGATATCGAAGCGATGCGCGACGAGATCGATCGCAACAAGCCGGTTGTCTATCTCTTTTGTTGCGAGACGGCACAATACTCAATGGTGGAGTCCATTTCTCAAACCCTGTTGCGGTGTGGTGCGGCGGCCGTAGTGGCCCCTCAGGAAACCATTCGGCCGGATCTATCGCGACCGTTGTTCTCCAACTTCCTTGCGCTGGCCTCGGGACAGCCCCCAATTACGGGTCTTCGTGACGCTGAAAATGCTACCGGCAATTACAGTATGGAGACGTGGCTTGGCTAACATCATCAACTACTTTTCACTTTGGACTACGGTCCCCGAACTCGGCGGTTCGAGCGGTCAAAGCCGTGTGCGACAACCCTTGATCCTCTTGGGTGTCTTGCTCGGCGCGTTGGCCAAGGTCGTCTACGACTGGCTGACTTCTCAGGCATCCGCTTCGCTCAGTTGGTCATCTTTTGCTGTGGCGGCGATTGCCGGGCTCGTTGCCTTTCCTTACCTATACGAGAAGGCTGGTCTCAACCGCGGGCAGCTCACTTTGGCTAAGTGGTTAGTAGCATTTCAAAATGGCTTCTTCTGGAGCGTTGCAATGGATGCGATATCCAAGCTCCACGGGCACGGTTGAAAGCGCGGGCTCGGCCCTATGATTTTGGAGTCATCTTTCCAATTTGCAAACACACCCGGCGAGATTCTCGCGCCGTTTCCATCCACCATCGCCCTCACGGGAGGAAGCAGAGGCCTCGCCCCTCACCCCGTGATCAACGGAGCACGATGCAGCCAATCATCGCTGCGCAGTTGATCAAGAACGAATGTCGCGACGTCCTGTCGGGAGATGCTGCCGCCGTGCAAATCAGAGAGATCCGTCAGGGCCCGTACCGAGCCGCGGCCTGGCTTGTCGTTCAGAACAGTGGGACGAATGAGGACCCAGTCGAGCCCGCTCTCCCTCACGATGGCTTCCTGCCTGTCCTTGTCGGCATACACCTTATTCAAAAGCAGCGGGAAGATCAGGCGATCGAAGAGGAAGCCGCCGTGCCCGCGGCTGTCGCCGGCGCCCATCCCCGTGATGGCCACCAGACGAGAGACGCGCTCGGCCGTCATCGCCTGGACGAGCGCGCGCGTCGCGGTCGTGAGCAGCGTCACCTCGCGGAAGGGACTTGCCGGCGTGCCGAGCGCGCTGACGACGGCGTCCTGTCCCCTGAGCACTTCGCGAAGCACCTTCTCGTCGCGCACGTCGCCGACAACGAGCCGGGCGCCGTTCAGATCGCCGGCCTTTTCCGGTGACCGCGCCAGCGCGGTGACCTGATGGCCGCGAGCCAGCGCCTGCTTGACGATCTGGCGACCGGTGCCGCCGGTTGCGCCAAGAACCAGGATATTCGTTGCGGATGTCTTCGCGTTGTTGTCCGTGAGCGTGTTCATTGTTGCCTCCATGAATGAGAGTGATCAGGGACCAGATTGCTCGGCGTAATGGGATTGGTCAGAGCGTGCCGTCGGCCAGCAGCTCGCGGGTGCGCTTGAGCGTCGACAGCAGCGCGGCCCTGTAGCCCTTGTCGCTGTCGGACTGCGCCGCTCGGCCCGCTCCTCGGGACCATCAGGCCGCTTTCCGCGCAGGCCGACGTAGCAGTAGAACCTGAGCTGCAGCTCGCCGGCGTCGTTCTCGACGATCTCGTTGACGATGACGCCTTCGCGCGGGCCGGTGGCCTGGAAGAACGTGACCTTGCTCTGAGCTTCGAGCGTGATGATCTCGCGCAGATCCGCGCCGGCGATCGTGGCTTCGCGCACCAGGTGCGTTGCGCTCCCCTCGACGACGTCGCAGCGCGTGCAGAGGCCGGGCGGCAGAAAAAGGCGGGCGTCGCGCGCCTTGAGCTCCAGCCCTTTCCAGACCTGCTCGCGGGTCAGCGTGGCTTCGCCCTCAGGGTTCACGGGGACGGTGGCGGTCGAATAGATCATGACGATCGTCCTTGTCGCTGTGGTTGACGTTCGGCCGCGTCAGCGGTGTCGACCGAGTTCGTAGCCACGAAACTAGCGATCCAAATCAATCACGATAGCCGACGATTTTGGACAGTTCGTCTCACTGGTGGAACGGTCGCTTCCGAGAGCGAGCGGCCGTCAGGCCGGGCGCCCGCAATCGCTTGAGCACCGGCAGGCTCGTCATGGTTCCGGCTATGGCGATGCGGAACTCGTGCGCCTCTCGGCCATGCCTAAGTCGCAGCAGTCTCGTTCCGTGATTGAGCTCGTGCTAACCAGCACGCCCCCGTCTTGCAAACGTGGACCAGACCGCTCGCTCAAGGAAACGCCATGAAAGCACCCGCAAATCTCGCCGAGAAGCTCGCAACATTCACCGACCGTTTCTCTCCGCGCACGGTCGCGACTTACAACGACAATGACATTATGGTGGCCAAGCTCGAGGGGCCCTTTCATTGGCACAAGCACGAGGATACGGACGACTTTTTTCTCGTGCTCAGCGGGACGCTCGACATCGAACTTCGGGATCGCACGGTCACACTCAACCCGGGCGAGGTTTTTGTCGTCCCCAAGGGCGTTGAGCACAGGCCCGTGGCGCGGGGCGAAGTGCACATCCTCTTGATCGAACCGACGGGGACGCCGAATTCGGGTGACAAGGCCACCGCGGCGCCTCGTATCCTCGTCTGATCAACCCGCGTTCGCGATCAGAGGGATCGCCGCCAGGATCATCAGCGCCGCGGTGAGGCCATGGACACCCAACGCCCTCGCCGTCGAGCCCTTCGCGGCGAGGATGAGCGACATGTCACCCACGGGGATGATCGCTTCGATCAGCAGCACCACGCCGAGCATCCGCGGGCCGCCCCACGCCATCAAGGCGAGCACGACCAGTCCCGAGACGACGTCGCGCACGCCCTTGAGCCGCAGCCACCAGGCGACGTTCGGCCCCTGCTCGGGAAGCGGCAGGCCAAAGCTCTGCGTCGCGGCCCGCGGGTTGGTCAGGTACATGACTCCGATGGCGATGATGCCGAGGGCCGCTAGCCACGCCACAGCGATTGAAAACCAGGACATAGACGTCTCCTTCTTTCGTTGCTAACTATTCTAGCATTGCTAGATTATCAAGTATCGCTATTATGTCTGATCATCACGGTTTGGAGATCAGGTCTTGGGTGTCGCCGAGAGGAAAACCAGGGAGCGGGCCGACCGGGAGCACCGCATCACGGCGGCAGCTCGGCTGATTGCCGAGCGGGAGGGATGGCCTGCCGTCACGATCCGGCGGCTTGCCGACGAGATCGAATACAGCCAGCCTGTGGTCTATTCTCACTTCGAGAACAGGGACGCGATCGTGACAGCGGTCGCGCTCGAAGGGTTCGGCGAACTCGCCAAAGCGCTTCGAAAGGCCGCGCACCGATCGGGAGATCGAGGAAAAGCGATCGAGAACGTCGCAATGGCGTATCTCACCTTTGCGCGCCAGCACCCGGCGCTCTATGAGGCGATGTTCACTCTGCCGACCAGCCTCCGCTTCGCGGAAGCCGACACCAAGCCGGAGTTGAAGGACGGTTTTGCGGCGCTGGCTTCCGTGGTCGCGCCGTCGAGAGGCGACGTCGAGGTCGCGACCGAGACATTCTGGGCGGCTCTTCACGGATTGGCCGAGCTCGAGCGCTCCGGTCGGATCAGGAAGAGTGCGCGAGATCAGCGAATAGCGTTGGTGGTGCGCGGACTTCTTGACTCCTGAGCAAGACAAGACGACCGCGCAGTCAACCGCGATCAGCCCGGCGGCGCGGCCGGGTCGCTCACCAAATCACAGGTGGACCGTATGGATTTGCTTGCCCTCACCGATTTCAACCTGGTTGCACGACATGGAGGCTTCGGGAAAGCCGCCCGAGCCTCTGGACGGCCGAAGGCAACGCTCTCTCGCCGGGTCTCCGAGTTGGAGAGCAGCCTTGATCTGCGCCTGTTCGAGCGCGGCGCGCGGACCGTCAAGCTCACCCAGGAAGGACGAGCGCTTCACGAGCGGACGGCGGCACTCCTCACTGATCTCGAACAGACAGCAGTGGCGATTGCGTCCGGCGGCGACAAGCCGCGCGGAAGGTTGCGGGTCAGCGCACCGCTAGTGTTTTCGCAGACCGCGATGGGAAAGCTGGCTGCCGGCTTCGCGCTGAAATATCCTGAGGTCCGCCTCGAGATCACGACGGAAGACCGTTCCGTCGACATGATCGAGGAAGGCTATGATCTCGTGATCAGGGTCAATCCGGATCCGGATGAAACGCTGGTCGGACGAATTCTGATGCGCGATCGGCTGGTGGTGGTGGCGAGCCCCGACCTGAAGCGTCCGAAAAGCGATCGCGCCGTTCCGACCGTGGTACGGGGCGCGGGCGATCTGGGCCCTGGCTGGGACGTGACTGCACGCGGCCGGAAAATTCGGATCCCGACCGATCCGGTGCTTCGCCTGTCATCGCTCATCATGGTCCGCGACGCCGTCCGCGCCGGCGTGGGTGCCGCGCGCCTTCCCGTGTCGCTCGTCAGTCACGATCTCAGTGCCGGCAAGCTCGTCCATTGGGGCGATGTCGACGGGCCGCCGATCGCGCTCTGGGCACTCTATCCATCGCGCAGATTGCTGAGTGCCCGGGTATCGGCCTTCCTGGATTTCCTCAAGGCAGCCTTCCCCTCGGGTACGCCTGAGGAACTCGCCGCCTTCATCGATTAGGCGACCGCCTCATATCCTGTCTTTCCTCACCACCCGCGTCAGCATCGGAAAATGCTTGTTGCCGCCTGCGAATGGCGGGAATTTCACGAAGTCGGCGCGCATGTGCTTGATCACGTCGGAGCCGAGCGCGTGCGCGAGGGCCTGCGGGCTGTCGAACACCAGCTTGTTGCGCTGCATGTGCTCGACGCGCTGCGACGGCAGGCGGTCGATCCAATCAATGCGGGTGTAGATCTCGATCTGGCGGACATCAGGGAAGGTCCGCATGATCGATGGGTGATGCTCGAGATAATGCAGGTTCCAGGCGTTCATGTCCTCGGCCGGGCCGGGATAGTGGACGAGGTAGCTGCACGGCGTTGTCGTCCCTGCCGGATGATCCGCGACATCGACGGGGAATGCGCGTGTCAGCATCACCTGGTGCGTAACGTCGAGCCCGGTGAGGCCGGCGTGTCCGGCCCCTATCGCGAGGCAGGCAAGGATGCTGCCGCCGTCCATCGCCGCCTCGCAGGCGAACAGGTCGGGAAAGCGCAGTTGAAGCGCAAACACGGGGCCTGAGCCGTCGGCCTTGTAGGGATGATCGACCGACTGTTCGAGCGGCGTGAACAGCAGGGCCTCGGTCATGTCAGGGATCGATCCGACCAAGTCCGCCGCGGCGTCCACCTCGTCAGGGCGTACTCGCCGTTGACCCGTGGAATCGGAGAATGTCATGAACAGCGAGATCATGCCGGTGTTGCCTCGGTCCCCTCACCCGCGGTCACATGGGCCATGAGCGCAGCTCTGATGTCGTCGGGCCATGGGATCGCATGATGATCGACCAGCGAGGTCGCGGCCAGGATCTGGCGCGCGCGCCAACGCGGGCCGTTCGCGCCTGATATGACATGATCCAGATGGAGCGAGGAACCGCCGACCTTGATGATACGCAGATTGAAGATCAAGAGATCGCCGAACATCGACGGACGCGAAAAGTCGCAGGCGAGATGCACCGTCGGCGTCCCGATCTTCCTGATGGTGATCAGCTCCGGCCATGGAAAGCCGACTTCAACCCAGAAGTCCTCGACGACACCGTTGAGGATGTTCAGATAGGACGGGAAGTACGCGATGCCCGAGGGGTCGCAGTCTCCGAACCTGAGCTCGCGATCGAACGAGAAGACCGTCATCAGATCGCAACGACGGGATGCCTGAGGACGCCGACGCCGTCGACCCCGGCCTCGACCACGTCGCCCGGCCACAGCCATTCCTGCGGGCTCATGCCGGCGCCGACGCCTTCAGGCGTCCCTGTCGCGATGATGTCGCCCGGCTCGAGCGTCATGCCCGACGAAATGTCCGAGATCAGCACCGGGATGTCGAAGATCATGTATTTGGTGTTGGAGTCCTGCTTCATGACGCCGTTCTTGGTCAACCACAGCCTGAGATCGTGCGGATCGGGAATCTCGTCCGCGGTGACGATGCAGGGGCCGAACGGCGCATAGGTGTCCATGCCCTTGGAGAATATCCACTGCCCGGCGCGGCGGTTGTCGCGCGCGGAAATGTCGATCATCACGGAATAGCCGAACACGTGGTCCATCGCCTTGTCGGTGGAGATGCGCGTTGCGGTCTTGCCGATGATGACGGCGAGCTCGACCTCCCAGTCGAGCTGCTGCGTCATCTTGGCATTGTGATGGATCGCACCGCCCGGTCCGACGACCGATGTCGGCGGCTTGGAGAAGACGACCGGCTGCTTCGGCAGGTCCTTGCTGGTGTCGAGGCTCTTGGCCGACTCCGCCACGTGCGCGCGGTAGTTCAGCCCGATGCCGAAGATGTTTTTGCGCGGACGCGGGATCGGAGCTTGCAGCCTGACGTCCTCGACTGCGACGGCAGAGCCAGCCGGAAAGCGGCCATTGGCGTCCTCCAGTGCCTCCTTAAGCGCAGGCAGCAGGGTCACGCTGTTGTCGATGAACGACAGCATATCATCGGGCCATGTCACGCCGCTGGACGCACCGAGGTGCTCGACATCGACGACCAGTCCGCCCGCAAGAGCTCCAAGACGGGCACCGCTGTTGCCCAAGGTGTAGGTGACGAGACGCATGAAAGGCTTTACCCGGCTGTTCTGGTTGAATTTTGCAAAGAGATATCAGGCCGCGACCGATTGGTAGCCGCCATTGTCGCCATAAGCCTCTTCCCGGTAGAGCCCGAGGCCTTCGATGACAGGCAGATCGTTGAAGCAGAACAGGCAGGCATCCTCGCTCGCGGAGGCATTGCCGTGCTCGTGCCAGGCCCAGGAGGGAACGCAGAAGATGTCGCGCTCCTCCCATTCGAGCCGCTTGCCGCCGATGATCGAATAGCCGCGCCCCCTGGCGACCTGGTAGAGAAAGCTGCCGGTGTGCCGGTGCGATTTTGTTTTTTCGCCGGGCCGCAGCAATTGCATGCTGGCGCCGATCGTCTGCATGACGTGACCGCCGGTGATCGGATTGACGTAGTTCATGAGCGTGCCGTCGTAAGGCGAGCCGTCCGTCGCCGCGGCGTATTTCTGCAAGGACTCGTAGGTCGGCTCCCACTCATATTTGAACATGGGGGAATAGCCCTTCGCCCATTTCGAGCCGGCTGGACGAAGACCGGGATTGCCCCAGGTCTTGGTCATGTCGTCGACGGGATAGCCTGACGGCTCCTGCTGGAGCTTTGGATGCACGACGAAGAAATTGGCTTCCAGCGCATTGACCAGCGGAATGTCGAGGCCATCCTGCCAGATGCACACCGAGCCGTTGCCCTCGACGCCGTGCTCGTGCCAGGTGCCGTTCGGCGTCAGCACGAAATCCCGCGCGCCCAGCGTCATCTTGTGGCCGTCGACGACGGTGTAGGCGCCCGCGCCTTCCATGATGAAGCGCAGGGCCGAGGCCGAATGGGCATGGGCCGTGGCGACCTCGCCGGGATGCATGACCTGCAATCCCGAATAGAGCCAGCCGACCGCGGCGGACACATCGCGCCTTCCAGGATTGTTGAGATAGATCACCCGCCGCCCGGCCTTCTCCGGCGAGACCAGCTCGACCGAGCGCAGCACATGCTCGCGCAGATCCTTGTAGCGCCAGAGCACGGGGACTGAGGCAGATTGCGGCGCCCACGGCTCGATCTTGTTGGCGACAGTCCAGAGCGCGCCGGCCTCGTACTTTTCGAGATCCTTGTAATAGGCCTTGAGCTCGGGCGTATCCTCGACATTGGCCCGACCGATCACGTTCTCGCGCATGCTGTCCTCCAAAGTCTATTCCGATCTCAGCGGGATCGGCGTAAAGCTCTGCTCCGCGGCGTCGCCCTCGCCTGCGATGCCCAGCGGCGCCAGGGGACGCCTGTTGACCCGCAAATCAAAGACGTCGAACCGGTTGTAGTGACCGACGATGTCGTGCATCTGCTTCGGCTGAATGCAGCGCTCGAGATCGATGTCGGCATAGACGATTCCTTCGTCGTCGATCAGCGATGCGCCGACCACGCGCCCGTCGGGGCCGATGATGCCGGAGAATGCGCTCGATTTGCGCTGCAGCCGTGCACGCGCGTCGGGAACGATGGTCTCCATCGCGGTGATGATCTCCTCCGAAACGGTCGAGCAGGAGACGATGGTAAAGATCTTGCCTTCGAAGGAATGGGCGATGGCGCGCAGCTTGATCGCCTCCGCCATGTCATAGTCCGGCGGCGCGACGGGAAGCGAGATGTAGCTGGCGACGTGCACGAGCTCACCCTGGCCGAGCAGCGCAAAGCGCGCGAGCGTGTTGGTGTTCTCGCCGCAGGCAAGGCCGCCGAGACGCCCGATCTCGGTATCATAGACGCGCAGGCTCGATCCGTCACCGCCGGTCCAGGTCAGCTTCTCTGCCCAGGTCGGCACCAGCTTGCGATGCTTGCCGAGCAGTGCGCCATCCGGCCCGATGAAAACAAGCGTATTGTAGATCGCGCCGAGCGAGACCGGGCTGCGCTCGTTCACGCCGAGCACAACATAGCAACTGCAATCGCGCGCGGCCTTCCTGACGACGTCGACCTCCGGGCCCGGCACCAGCACCGAGACCTTTGCGAGCTTCTCGAACCACGCGCTGCCGGTGACGGGATCGGTGATCCAGTTCCAATAGGGGTAACCGGGCACGAATACTTCGGGGAACGCGACGAGTTTCGCGCCGTTGGCCGCGGCCTCACGCACCAGTGAGGCGGCTTTGTCGGCGGTCGCGCTCGCGTTGAGATAGACTGGTGAAGCCTGGACGGCGGCGGCTCTAAAGCGAGGCAGCTTCAGCATCGGCCCTACCCTGTCGGCTCGCTCATGACCGCCTTGCCGAAAGAGACCATCCGCAGGCGTGATAGCATGGCGCGGCGTTGACTTACTTCACATGTAAACGTATGCTATCGCATATTTCTGGAGGGTGCAATGGCTGAACGTTCCTTTGCTCGTGAGGTCGAGGATCTCCGGCTCGGCGACGGCGACACCTTCCGCGGCGAAGGCATCCTCGCCATCACCAAGGCGCTGCTGCAATCCGGCGTCGCCTATGTCGGCGGCTACCAGGGCTCGCCGATCTCGCATCTGATGGACGTGCTCGCCGACGCCAAGGACGTGCTCGACGATCTCGGCGTCGTGTTCCAGAGCTCCGCCAACGAAGCGGCCGCCGCGGCGATGCTGTCGGCCTCGGTGATGTATCCCCTGCGCGGCGCGGTGGCGTGGAAATCCACCGTCGGCACCAACGTCGCCTCCGACGCGCTCGCCAATCTCGCCTCGGGCGGCGTCACCGGCGGCACCATGATCATCGTCGGCGAGGATTATGGCGAGGGCTCCTCCATCATGCAGGAGCGCACGCATGCGTTTGCGATGAAGTCACAGATGTGGCTGCTCGATCCTCGTCCCGAGCATGAATGCATCGTCAATCTCATCGAGAAGGGCTTTGAGCTCTCCGAGTTCTCCAACACGCCCGTCATGCTCGAGGTGCGCGTGCGCGCCTGTCACATGCACGGCAGCTTTGCCTGCAAGGACAACCGCAAGCCGGCGCACACCATCAAGGACGCGCTGAACAATCCCAAGCGTGACGTCAACCGCATCGTGCTGCCACCGGCGGCCTATGAGCACGAGCAGGAGAAAATCAAGACGCGGATGCCCGCGGCCATCGGCTTCATCCGCGACAACAAGCTGAACGAATGGATGGGACCGACGCAGGGCAAGGTCGGCATCATCATGCAAGGCGGCATGTACAACAATGTCATCCGCGCGCTGCAATATCTTGGGCTGTCAGACGCCTACGGCAACACGCAAGTGGCGCTCTACGTCATGAACGTCACCTACCCCGTGATCGACACCGAGGTCGCGGAGTTCTGCGCCGGCAAGGACGCCGTGCTCATCGTCGAAGAGGGACAGCCGGAATATCTGGAGCAGGCCATCAACACGGTGCTGCGCCGCAAGGACATTCAGGCGCGCGTTCACGGCAAGGATGTGCTGCCGATGGGCGGCGACTATACCGCGCAAGTGCTGCTCGGCGGCGTCAGGGAATTTCTGGAGAAGACCGAGCCGCGGCTGCTCGGCAACCGGCCGCCGGCGCCGGATGCCGCGCCCGTGCTCAATCACCCCGCGGTCGAGAAGCTCAAGCAGGTGGTGCCGGCGCGCCCGCCCGGGCTCTGCACCGGCTGCCCGGAACGGCCGATCTTCGCCGCCATGAAGCTGGTCGAGGAAGAGCTCGGCCAGCACCACGTCTCCGCCGACATCGGCTGCCATCTGTTCTCGATCCTGCCGCCGTTCAACATCGGAGCAACCACGATGGGCTTCGGCCTCGGCCCGGCCTCGACCTCGGCCTTCAACGTCAAGGCCGACAAGCGCTCGATCGCGGTGATGGGCGATGGCGGCTTCTGGCACAACGGATTGACCAGCGGCATCGGCAATGCCGTGTTCAACAAGCATGACGGTGTCTTCGTCATCGTCGACAATTTCTACACTTCGGCGACCGGCGGTCAGGACATCCTGTCCTCGCGCGCGATCAACAAGCGGCGCGACACCAACAATTCGATCGTCAAGGCGGTGAAGGGCATCGGCGGGCAATGGGTGCGCCAGCTCGACCGCACCTACGACGTCGCCAAGATGCGCGACATTCTGAAGGAGGCGCTGACGACCAAGGACGAAGGCCCCAAGGTCATTGTCGCCTCCTCCGAATGCATGCTGAACAAGCAGCGCCGCGTGAAGCCGCAGATCAACAAGGCGATCAAGGACGGCGTGCGCATCGTCAAGGAGCGCTTTGGCGTCGACGAGGATGTCTGCACCGGCGACCACGCCTGCATCCGCCTCTCCGGCTGCCCGTCGCTGTCGGTGAAGCAGCTCGACGATCCCCTGCGCGACGATCCCGTCGCGGCGATCGACAATTCCTGCGTCGGTTGCGGCAATTGCGGCGAGGTCTCGGAGGCCGCCGTGCTCTGCCCCTCGTTCTACCGCGCCGACGTGATTCACAATCCGACCGGCTGGGACAAGTTCAAATCGAAGATCGCGATGAACGTGATCGGCTGGCTGCAGCGGCGGCGCGACCGCCGCCGGCCGGCGCTCGAGGCACTGGCATGAGGGACGAGACGGTCCGGCTGGCCCTGCCCGCTTCAGGCGAAGCGACCGAGCGGCCGATCTCGATCGCGATCGTCGCGATGGGCGGCCAGGGCGGCGGCGTGCTGACAGACTGGATCGTGCAGCTCGCCGAGAACCACGGCTGGGTCGCGCAATCGACCTCCGTGCCCGGCGTTGCCCAGCGTACCGGCGCCACGATCTATTACATCGAGGCGATGCCGCCGCTTGACGGCCGCAAGCCGATCCTGTCGCTGATGCCGACGCCCGGCGATGTCGACGTGGTGATGGCGGCGGAGTTCATGGAGGCCGGCCGCTCGATCCTGCGCGGCCTGGTGACGCCTGACCGTACCACGCTGATCGCGTCCAATCACCGCTCGTTCGCGGTTGGCGAGAAGATCGCGCCGGGCAACGGTATCGCCGACAGCGGCGCCGTCACCGGCGCCATTGGCATTGCGGCGAAGACCGAGATTATCTTCGATCTGAATGCGCTCGCGATCGCGCATGGCAGCGTCATCTCGGCCGCGATGTTCGGCGCGCTCGCCGCGGCCGGTGTGCTGCCGTTCAGCCGCGACAGCTATCTCGACGTGATTCGCGCCGGCGGCAAAGGCGCCAAGGCCAGCGTCGAGACGTTCGAGGCTGCCTTCGCGCGGGTCAAATCCGGTCCGGCCGAGGTTGCAGCCCCGACGCAAGCGATACCGGTCAGCAAGATCCCCTCGTCCGCAATCTCAGATCCGCAGCTCAGCGCACTGATCGCAAGATTGAACCAGGAACTGCCCGCGCCTGCGCTTGCCATGGCGCGCGCGGGCTTGCGCAAGGTTGTCGACTTCCAGGACGTCGCCTATGGCGGCGAATATCTCGATATCCTCAAGGTCCTGCACGCGGCCGACCGAAGCGCTGGCGGCGGCGCGCACGCCTATGCCTTCACGGAGGTCGCGGCAAAGTACCTCGCCAACGCCATGAGCTATGACGACGTGATCCGCGTCGCCGACCTCAAGACCCGCGCCGGTCGCCGCACGCGCATCGAGAACGAGCTCGAGATGTCGGACGGAGAGGTGCTGCAGACCACGGAATTCATGCATCCGCGCATGGAGGAAGTGATGGGCATGCTGCCCGTGGGCGTCAGCCGCTGGCTTGGCGCGCGACCGCGCCTGCTCGGCTGGCTCGATCGGCGTGTCAACAAAGGGCGCCGAGTGAAGACCTATTCGCTGCCCTGGTTCCTGGCGCTCTATGTCGTCGGCGGGATGCGCGGCTTGCGCCGCCGCTCGCTCCGTCACGCCGTCGAGACGGCGCACCGGGATGCCTGGCTCAGGGCCGCGACCGACGCTGTCGCCAACAGTTACCAGCTCGGCGTCGAAATCCTGCAATGCCGCCGCCTCGTCAAAGGCTATTCCGATACCCACAGCCGCGGCTTGTCGAAATTCGACAGGACGCTCGCTGCGATCAAGCTGGTCGAACGCCGCGAGGATGCCGCCGACTGGGCGCGCCGATTGCGCGAGGCCGCGCTGAAGGACAGCGCTGGCACGGCACTCGACGGCGTAATCCAGACCATCAAGACTTTCGCATGATTCAAACGGACTGGGCGATGCCGGCAGCACTCAAAGAGAACGTTGTTCCCGTGCCCGGGCAGATCGAAACCCGGCTCTGGCTGCAATTGCTGTCGTTGCATGGCGAACTCTTCGCCTCGCTCAATTCGATGCTGAACTCCGAGTTCGGCCTGTCGCTGGCAAAATTCGACGTGCTGGCCCAGCTCGATCGTTACAGGGATGGTCTCGCGCTCGGCCAATTGTCGCAAAACCTGAAGGTCACCGGCGGCAATGTCTCCGGCCTAGTGCAGCGCCTGCTCGCCGACGATCTCATCAGCCGGGAGATGTCGAGCGAGGACCGGCGGTCCTTCATCGTCCGCCTGACGCCGAAGGGCGAAGCACTTTTCAGGAAGGCGGCCGAAATCCACAAGAAACATCTCGCCAAACGGTTCGAGAACGTCCCGGCCCGGGATCTGGACAGCGCGCTGTCCGTGCTGAAATCGCTGTCCTCAAATGATCATACCGAGAGCAAGAAGCAAAGTCGCAAGAGATAATGGCCAGAGAATCCAAGAGCAGATGGAAATCGGGTCCGCCGCGGACGCGGGACCAGTTGCAAACCTACATACCGTATCTGTTCAACCGGCTCGCCAATCGCTGGAACCTCGATCAGAACCGCGACCTCAGCGAGCACGGCATCAACAATGTCGTGTTCCGGACACTGTCGGTGCTGTTCATCTACAAGACCCTGACAGTCAACGAGGTCGCCGTGCTCGCGGTGACCGAGCAGTCGACGGCAAGCCGCATGGTCGAGTCCATGGTGTCATCGGGCCTCGTCAAGCGCGAGATCGCCGAGGAGGACCAGCGCCGCCGCGTCGTCGGGCTGACACCTGACGGAGAGGCGCTGCTGCGCAAGATCTGGCCGATCATGGCGAACAATTACGACAGGCTGATCGAAGGCATCGACCCTGACGACATCGAGGTCTGCGCGCGCGTGCTGGCCAAGATGGTCGAGAATATCAGGCAGAACCAGATTTAGGGGCCAAGGCCGACGAGGCTGGTGCCGCCGCAGACATAGAGCACCTGGCCGGTGACGAAGTCCGAGCGCTCGTCGAGGAAGAACGAGATCGCGTGCGCGACATCCTCGCGCGAGCCGAGCCGGCCGACCGGGACGTTGCGCGCCATCCGCTCCTGCTGCTCGGAGCCTTTCGGGATGATGCCCCAAAAATTGTCGGTCAGGATCGGCCCGGGCGCGACGACGTTCACGGTGATGCCGCTCGCGGCGAGCTCCAGCGCCCAGGTCCGCGCCATGCCGTGCACGCCGGCCTTGGTGGCCGAATAGGCCGATCGCGTCGCCGCCCCCATCGCGGCACGCGACGAGACGAACACGATACGCCCGAAGCGACGCGCGAGCATCCCGTCCAGCGCCGCCTGGGTCAGCAGCATCGGGGCGCCCAGATGCAGCTGCGCCAACATCAGGATGTCTTCCGGCCTGGCATCGGGCAGCAGGTTCGGCAGGATCACGCCGGCATTGTGCACGAGGCGATCGATGGCATGGTCGCGGCAAATCTCCTGCGAGATGGCGCGTGTCTCCTCAAGGTTGGAGAGATCGGCGCAATAGGCTGCGAGCAGTTCGTGCGTCCAGCTCGGCTTCTCCAGCCCGACCGAGACCACGCGCTCCCCGCGCGCGACGAGCTTCTTCGCCAGTGCCTCGCCGATCCCCGAATTGCCGCCGGTGATGAGTGTGGTGCGGATCTCGACCATGATCAGACTCCTCGATCAGACTTGCCGCTTCTTGAGGTCGCGCAGGTCGAAGAACGCACCGTCATGCATCAGCTTGATGACGAAGTCTTTCAGGCCGCCGCGCTGGATCTTCTCGGTTGCCGTCAGCGGCAGGCTGTCGACGAAAGCGATCCAGCCCGGCGCCTTGTAATAGGCCATCTGCTCCAGGCTCCAGCGCACGATCTCCTCGGCGAGCGCACGATCGGCGCCAGCTTGTTCGGCGATGATGACAGCTGCAACCTCATCGCCACGCACCTGATCGGGCGTCGCCGCAACCGCGGCCTGCCGGATCGCAGGATGGCGGTTGAGGACGGATTCGACTTCGACCGCGGCGATGTTCTCGCCGGAGCGACGGATCACGTTCTTCTTGCGGTCGACGAAATGCAGGTCGCCATCGGCATCGCGCGAGACGATATCGCCGGTGTGCAGCCAGCCACCGGCCCACGCCTCGGCGGTGGCGGCCTCGTTCTTGAGATACTCGCGGAAGAAGCCGTATCGCGGGTCCGCGCCGGCGCGCCGCACCAGCAGCTCGCCGGGCGTGTCGCTGGGGGCGTCATTGCCGGCATCATCAACAATACGCACCTCGACCTCGGTGGCCGGGCGGCCGAAACAAGACGTGCCGACCTTGCGCGGCTCGACATTGGCGGCGATGACGCCGCCGCTGCCCGTTTCTGTCATCGCCCAGGCCTCGAGCAGCGGAAAACCGAAGCGCGCCTCGAACGGTGCATGGAGCAGCTTGTCGACACCCGCGCCGAAGCCGAAGCGAACGCTGTGCGCGCGATCTTGCGCCGAAGGCGGTGCGCTCATCAGCATCGAGGGCATCACGCCGAGATAGTGCAGGCAGGTCGCGCGGCTGTCGCGCACCGACGCCCACCAGCTGCGCGGATGGAAGCGATCAAGCATGGTCAGGCAGCCGCCGACCGACAGCATCGCCATCAGCGATACCGCCATCGCATTCATGTGGAACAGCGGCAGCGGCGTGATCATGCGCTCGCCGTCGCCCTTGAGATCGATCAGCCCGCCGACATCGCGATACCAGTTGCCGGAATGCAGGAAATAGCTGTTGGTGAGCACGCAGCCCTTGGGCTGCCCCGTCGTCCCCGAGGTATAGAGCAGCGCGCATTCGCTCGCCTCGGTTCCGGCCGTCGCCGGCCGCACGCCGCCGAAGGGCGCGGGAACGTCGCTCTCGTCCGTCACGACTGGAATCGGCCGGCCGGCCCGACGCGCCGCCGTCTCGACTTCCTCGCGCCGATCGGCAAGGACAAAGGCCGCATTCATCTCAGAATGCGCGATGATGTATTCGAGCTCGCTGAGTCGCAAATCCGGATTGATCGGCACCACGGAGACGCCGAGCGCGTTGAGCGCGAACCACAGCTCGACGAAGACGGGCCTGTTCTGGAGCAGCAATCCGACCCGGTGGCCCTCGCCGTATCCGCGCTCTGCGAACGCCGCGCGCCAGCGTTCGACCCGATCCAGCATGGCGCGGTAGGTGATCTCTCCGGCGGCGATGCCGTAGATCCCGGCGGTTTCCGGCAGCACGTTGAGGAAACCCGCCTCGCCCCGGCGGAGCGCGGTCTCGCGAAAGCGGTCGTAGACTGTGGTCGCAGTAGTCAAAGCAGTCTCACATGAAAAGCTGGATATTGCCGAACGGCGCGTCGAAATTGACGAGATCGACGCGCTTGAGCTTGATCTTCAGGGCATCGCCGACCCGGACAAGATCATGCGAGGCCCAGCCCGAATACCGCTCCAGATTATCGCCGCGCGTCTCGGTGTAGATATAGGACGTCCGCGCCTTGAACACGCCGGCAGCCGGGTCGCACGCCACGATCCGGGGCGACTGGAGCAGATGATGGCAGCGGCTCTTCGGCTTCTGGCTGAAGGTGCGCTCGCCGGCGAGCCGCTCGACCCGGACCTTCAACAGCAGCAGGTCCTCATACATCAAGGACGGCTGCAGCACCGGGTCCTGCTGCTGCCATTCCAACGGCATCCAGTAGCGCCCCTCCGGGTGAAACAGATCGAGCCAAGCCTGCCACTGCATCGTGTCAAGCAGCTCGGCCTCTTCGTAAATGAAGTCCGTGATGGTCTTCTCGCTGATCATTCCGCCGCCTCGATGCGCTTGTCCATGTCCATGGTCATGAATTTCGCCCAGGCGTGGAACTGGTTTCGCATCTGCCGTTCGGACGTGCCGTTGATCACGGCCGTCACGTCCTGCTCTTCATGGCCGTCGTAGAGCCGCCGCAGATTGACCCATTGATTGCCGTTTGACTTCAGCCCTTCCTGGGCCCGCTCGTACATTTCGAGATCGTCGTGCCCGACAATCGAGGTCGGCGCATTGATGAAGCGGTTGTACATCAACGCGCGCTCGTAGAGCTTGTCGGGCGCGCCAACCAGGCGATAGACCCAGCTTTCGACCAGCGTCTTGTCGACCGCTACAGGGATGAAATTGCGCAGGATCTGCACCGCGCCCTTCACCATGATGTTCGGGAAGTACACCGTGTTGTGTCTGACCTCGCCGAGGATCTCGTGGGCCCGCTGCTCGCCATAGGCCGCGACCATCTGGTCGAGATATCCAGGGATATCCTGATAGTTCGAATGGATCGAGTTGGCGACGCCGGTGTGGCCGTGGCCGTTCGGCCAGATCCTGATGCCGCTCTGCTCGTAGAACTCGTACGGGCTCATGAAGGGACCGTAGAGCTGCACCGCCATCGGCGTCTCCGTGGCATCGCCCTGCTCGCGCTTCCAGACCTTGACGGCGGTGCCGGCCGAGCTCTCATGCGCGACCATGGGATGGCAGGTGTCGGTCTGGTTCTCGACCAGCATCTTCCAATTGCAGGTGTGCATGTAGCGGATCGGCGTCGCCTGGACTGCGAGTTTCCCCTCCGGCGAGCGGTCGACCATGTTGTCGATGGTCGAAAGGCTCTCGCCGAAATAATCCTCGAAGGACACGCCTGAATCGCTGAGGCGGGCGAAGATGAAATCGCGGTAGATGACGACGTTCCTGACCTTCGACAGCCCCTCATTCGCCTGGGTGTCGCCGAAGCCGGTGCCCTCATAGCCCTTCTTCAAGGGGATCGCGAGCAGCGAGCCGTCGGTCTTGAACGACCAGGCGTGATAGGGGCAGCGGAAGAACTTTCCGGTGTTGCCGCAGGGTTCCGAGGCAATCTTCACGCCCTTGTGCGGGCAGCGGTTGTAGAAAACGTGGATGGAGCCGTCGGTGTGGCGGCTGGCCATGACGGGCTGCCGGCCGATATTGGCGGTGATGAAGTCGCCTGGCTTTGCCAGCTGGCTCGCATGCCCGACATAGATCCAGCTGTTCGGGAACAGATGCTCCATCTCGAGCTCGAAAATCTCGGGATCGACATAGACGTCGCGGTGCACCTCGGCCTCGCGCACCAGCGCCGCAATCGCCCCGGCATTGCCTCCGTATTTGTTCATGGCGTCCTTCGCCTCCCCCTAGAGATCCAGCACCAGACGTTCCGACTTGGCGCGTGACACGCAGATCTGCATGACCTTGTTGGACGCCTTCTCGTCGTCACTGAGGATGACGTCGCGATGATCAGGCACTCCTTCGATCACCCCGCATTGGCAGATGCCGCAATCGCCACGCTGGCAGTCGTAGAGGACGTCGAGCCCGGCCGCTTCCAGCGCCTGGATGATGGTCTGGCCGGCGGCAACGCCGATGACCCGCCCGGTCGATTTCAGCTCGACCTCGAACGGCCGATCGGGCGATGACGGCTGCTCGGCTTTGAAGAGTTCATAATGAATGCGGCCAGCCGACACGCCGGCGGCAAGCGCGGCGACCTTCACGGCATCGATCATGCCTGAGGGCCCGCAGGCGTAGACGTGGGCGTCTGCGGCGGCATCGGCGAGCGCTGCTGCAATGTCGAGGCGAGACTCGTCGCTGTCGTAGTGGACGGACAGGCCCTTGGCGCAGATCTCCTGCAATTGCGGCAGGAACGCCAGCAGTCCTTGGGTGCGACCCGCATAGTGCAGGCGATACGGGCTACCTCGCGCCGCGAGCTCCGCGGCCATCGACAGGACAGGCGTGATGCCGATGCCGCCGGCAAACAACAGCGCCGGCGCGCTGCCCTCGTGCAGGTGAAAATTGTTGACCGGCGCGCTCGCCTTCACGACATCGCCAACCTTCAGCGCGTGCATGAATTGCGAGCCGCCGGTCGAAGCCTCCTCGCGCAGCACACCGAGCGCCAGCGCATCCTCGGCCAGACCCGGCAACGCCATCAGCGAGTACGGCCGGTCCCCTCCATCAGGAAGCGCCACGCGCAGATGTGCGCCGGCCTGCCAACGCGGCACCATGCCGTCCTCCACGCCAAACACAAGGCTCCGTACGAACGGCGTCTCCGCGACATACGACCTGACCTTGAGCTTGAGCGGATGCGCGTCCATTCAGCCGTCTCGTGAATTATATGAATTTGCATATTTTTAGACATGTAATAATTGGCTGTCAATCGTCGGCGCGGGACAGGCCCGGCAGGGCGCACATGGCGCCTCTAACTAGTTGGGAAGATGAAGCTCTTGGCGCGTTGCGCGTGTGCCGGCCTGAACAGCCCCGCGCGCGCCCCCGACACCATCAGACCGCTACGGCAGATTGTCGCGCAGGAAAATGTCGATCCGGATGCGCTCCTGATCGGGGCTGATCGGCTCTTCCATGCAGTGCGCCAGCAGCACCCGCGCGGCAGAGCGCGCCTCGTGGCCGGGGTCCTGGTTGATGATCGCATCGAGCGTGCCGCGCACCAGGAAGCGCCGCGTATGCTGGGTCAGCTCATGGGTGATCCAGACCACGTCGCGCGCGCGGCCGGATGCCTCGAGTGCCTCGGCAATGCCGCGATTGCCGGCGCCGCAGCAATAGATGCCGCGCAGGTCGGCATGGCGTTTCAGCAGCGCGGCGGTGAGCTCGCGCGTGCGCGCGCTGTCGTCGCGGCCCTCGATGACCGGCAATGTCGCGAGGTTCGGATACTCGCTCGTCAATATCTGATGGAAGCCGAACTGCCGCTCGGTGTGATCGCGCAGCGACAACGATCCCGCGATGACGGCAACCTTGCCCTCGCGGGCGGCAAGAAAGCGCCCCATCAGCGTTGCCGCGGTTCGGCCTGCGGCCGGATTGTCGATGCCGACATAGTGCAGACGGCGCGAGCTTGGCGCGTCCGACACGAGGGTCACTACGGCGACCCCGCGCGCGGTGAGTTCGTCGATCGCGTCGCGTACCTTCGGATGGTCGAGTGCGACCACGGCGACCCCCTGATAGACCGGCGACAAATCATCCAGCGCGCCGGCGAGGACGTCAGGATCGAACACGTCGACGTGGAGGATGTCGATGAAGCCGCGCTGGCCGGCAAGCCAGTCGGCGGCGCGCTGGACCTGCTCGGACAAATTGGTCATGAAGCTGTTGCTGCCGGTCGGCAGCACGAAGGCGAAACGAAACGACTGTCCGCGGGCGAGGCGCGCAGCAGCGACGTCGGCACGATAGCCGAGTTTTGCCACCGCCGCCTCGACACGCGCGACGGTCTTGGCGCGCACGCCCTCCCGCCGGTTGACGACGCGATCGACGGTGGCGAGCGAAACCCCCGCGGCGCGCGCGACATCCTCGAGCGTGGCGCGAACCATGGGCTGGGTCGCGCCTTCAGTCATTCGCGCGCCGCCCACAGCATGCCGCGGGTCATCAACGTCCGGATCTCCGGCACGTCGAGCTCGTAGGCGCGATGACCGAGCGAGGAATAGAACACCCTGCCCACGCCATATTGCTTCTTCCAGACCACCGGCATCACCACGCCATCGATCCAGGATGCGTGCTCGCCGGTAAACGTCGTCGTCGCCAGCACCTCAATCGCGGGGTCGACATGCATGTAATACTGCTCGGAACGATGCTCGAAGCTCTTCAGGCCCTTCATGATGGGATCATCAGGCTTGGTCACGTCGACCTTGTAGTCGATGATGTTGCCGGGATGCGCGACCCATTGCCCGCCGCACATGAACTGGTAGTCGACGGAGTCACGGAACGCGTCGCACATGCCGCCATGATGACCGGCGAGCCCGACGCCGCTTCGCACCGCGGCGCAGAGATTGAGAGCGTCCGCCTTCTCGATCTTCGACATGGTGTAGATCGGGATGATCAGCGAGAGATCATGAATCCCGGGATCGCCGAATGCCTCGGTCGTCGTCTCGATCTGGACTTCGAAGCCTTCCGCCTTCAGCCAGCCGCGGATCATCGAGGCGCACAAATCCGGATCGTGTCCCGGCCAGCCGCCCCATACAATCAATGCCTTGCGCATGCTCATTCCCTCAGTCGATCTGTCCGGTTTCACGTCCGGCCGGCAGCATCGCCGGCCGCTCGACGCGGTTTTCGATCTCGACCCGCCGTCCCTCGTCCGCCGAGATCTGGAACGCCTCCATCACCTCCAGCACATGGAAGGCCAGCGCGCCGCTGGCGCGGTGCGGCCGGTTGTTCAGGATCGCGGAAGCCATGTCGGCGACGCCGATCGAGCGGAATTCGCCTTCGACATGACCGTGCGTCAACGGCATCGTCTCGAATTCGCCGCCGGTCTTGGCGACCTGCACTTCGCCGCCGAAGCGGTTCGGGTCGGGCACCAGCATGCTGCCCTTGTCGCCATAAATCTCGATCGGCGCGTGGCGGTGCTTCGGCACATCGAAGCTCATGGTGATCGAGACGACGGCCCCGCTCTCGAATTCGAGTGTGCCCGCGACGTGGGTCGCCACCTCGACCGGAATCAAGGCCCCGTTCATCGGCTGGCTGGTGACCAAACGCTCGGATCTCGGGCGCGCGGTCGAGCCCATCACACTGGCGACAGGCCCAAGCAGCTGCACGAGATCGGTGATGTAATACGGTCCCATGTCGAGCATCGGCCCGCCGCCGCGCAAATAGTAAAAGCCGGGCGCCGGATGCCAGCGCTCGTGGCCGGGGCAGCCGAAGAAGGCGCTGCCCGCCACGGGCGTGCCGATCGCGCCGTCGTCGACGAGCTTGCGCGCGGTCTGGTGCCCACCGCCGAGGAACGTGTCGGGCGCACAGCCGACGCGAAGGTTCTTCTGCGCGGCGAGATCCATCACCTTGCGGGCTTCCGCGACGTTGATGCCGAGCGGCTTCTCGGAATGGACGTGCTTGCCGGCGTTCAGCACCGCGAGGCTGACATCGGTATGGGCGAGCGGCACGGTGAGATTGACGACGATCTCGACGTCGTCGCGCTTGAGCAGCTGGTCGACCCGCATCGCCGGCAGGTTGAAGGCGGCACCCTGGCGCTCCGCGACATCGCTCCGCATGTCGGCGAGCGCCCTCACCTCCATGACCGGAAAGCGCTGTGCTGCCTTGAGGTAAGCGGTGCTGATGACACCGCAGCCGATGATTCCGACGCCGACTTTTCTCATTTTTGTCTCCGTGAAGTCTTGTTCATCCCTTGACTGCGCCTGCCGTGAGGCCGGCGACGATATGCTTCTGCGCCAGCAGGAACAGAATGATCGTCGGGAGGATGGTGAGCGTGATGAAGGCGAGGATCAGGTGCCACTCGGACGAATATTCGCCCTGGTAAACCATGATGCCGAGCGGCCAGGGATAGAGCGCATCGGTGTTGAGCATTACCAGCGGCAGCAGGTAGGCGTTCCAGCTGTTGACGAAGGTGATGGTGCCGACGGTCGCCAGGATCGGCCGCGACAGCGGCAGCGTCACGTAACGAAAGAACTTGATGTAGCTGCAGCCATCGACCAGCGCGGCCTCCAGCAGTTCATAGGGAATGTCCTTGAAGAAGCGGCGCAGCAGCAGCACGCTCATGGCAAGGCTGAAGGCCACCTGCGGCAGCGCAACGCCGAAATAGGTATCGAGCAGGCCGAGATCGCGCACCTTGATGAACAGCGGCAGCACGGCGGTCGCCGCCGGAAACAACAGGCCGAGCGTCAGATAGCTCAGCAGCATCGACGAGCCGAAGAACCTGACGTGGGCGAAGGTGAACGCCGCCATCGAGGCGACGATCAGCGTCAATGTCACCGTGAGGGTCGAGATGATCAGCGAATTGCGCAGGAGCTGCCAGTAGCGCCCCGAGAACAGGATGTCCGCATAGTTCTGCCACTCCCAATGCTGCGGCAGGCCGAACGGATTGACGCGTAATTCGCCGAGCGATTTGAAGCCGCCGAGCAAGGTCGCAAGCAGCGGCACCAGCACGAAGATGGCAACGATCCCGAGAAATGCCGCCTTGAACAGCACGGCGGGGTCGAACGGGGCGCGGGCAGTCTCGGCACTATTCATCGCGCATGAACCATCGCTTGTAGGTGAAGGCAAAGGTCACGCAGATCGCGAACAGGATGACGCCGATGGCGCTGCCATAGCCGACCCGCATGCGCGAGATGCCGTTGTTGTAGAGGAAGCTGACCATGGTGTTCGAGGAATCCGCCGGCCCCCCGCGCGTCAGCGGCATCACGAGATCGAACAGCTGCAGCGAGCCGACGATGGCGAAGAACACCGAGAGCCGGATGGTCGGGTAGAGCAAGGGGATCACGACATGGCGCAAGGTTTGCGATCGCGTTGCGCCGTCGATCCGCGCCGCCTCGACCAAGGTCTTGTCGAGGCTCTGCAGCGCCGCGATGAACAGCATCATGTGGAAGCCGAAATACTTCCACACGATCACGATCAGCACCGCCAGCATCGCCGTGTCGGTCGAGGCCAACAGATGCGGCGGCTCGGCACCGAAGGTGCGCCAGATCGATGCGACAAGTCCGTAGTCGCCGTCGTAGACGAAGGAGAAGATCAACCCGGTCGCGATCTCCGCCAGAATGTAGGGCATGAAGAACAGCATGCGCAGCGCCACCGCGCCGCGAAACTTCTCGGCCAGCATCAGGGCCAATGTCAGCGCCAGCGGCAGCTGGACCGCGAGCGAGACTGCGATGATCAGCCCGTTGTTGCGCAGCGCGAGCCAGAACGCGCGCGTTTCCAAGACGAAGCGATAGTTATCGAAGCCGATCCAGTGGGTCGGCCTGCCGAAACCGTTCCAGTTGAAGCCCGAGTACCATGCCGCCTCGCCGATCGGCAGCACCACGAACAGCGTGAACAGCAGCAATGCCGGCGGCAGGAACAGGATCAGAACGGTGAAACGACTGTCCCAATGCGGGCCGCGGACCGCGGCCTGAGGAGCCGCCTCGCCGGCAACGCCGACCGGCGAGGTGATCGCCATCCGTCGCTCCACCGTCAGTTACCCTGCTTGAACGCCGCTTCGATCGCTTTCGCCGCGTCCTGCGGGCTCATGCTGCCGCCGGCAATCTCCGCCGAGACGTCGTTGACGACGCGGCCGACCGAGGGGCCGAGGCTCTGGTCATAGAAGTTCTGGTGGTAGTTCGACTTTGCGAGATTGGACGCGATCAGCTTCATGAAAGAATTGTTGAGACCGGCGTCCGCACCCTGCACCACGGGGATGATGTAGCTGCCCGCGGCAAGTTTCGTCTGCACGTCCTTGGAGATGAAGTATTTGAGGAAATCGACCGCCTCCTTCGGCGAGTCCTTGGTGACCAGCCAGCCTGTGATGCCGCCGAGCGTATCCGTCGGCGCGCCCTTGCCGCCGGGCACGACAGGGAAATCGAACCAGCAGATCTTGTCCTCGCTCAATCCGACCTTGTCGGCGGCCAGCGCGCGCTGCAAATTATAGACCGAGCTAATTGCGAGCGACATCGCAGCCTTGCCATCGCCGAAATAGCCTACCGCCTGAGGGTTCTTGAAGCCGAGGAAGCCGTTCTGGAACGGCTGGAGATCAACGAGCTGCTTGAACAGCTCGCCGGATTTCTGGAAGGTTTCGCCGGCGAAGCCGCCATTCTCGCCGCGCAATGCAGCGTCGAAGGCTGCCTTGCCACCGATCCGAACTGCAAGGTGGGTCCAGTAGAAGTGCAGCGGCCATTTGTCGGCGCCGCCGACCACGATCGGCGTCACGCCGGCTGCCTTGAGTGTCTTCACTGCGGCGAGCAGATCGTCCCACGTCTTGATGGAGGCGGGATCGACCTTCGCCTTGGCCATCAGATCCTTGTTGCAGATGAAGCCGACTTGCGACAGCGAAATGGGCAGGCCATAGACGTGGCCATTGCTGGTGAAGGCGGCGAGCGCCGCGGGCGTGATGCTGTCGCTATAGCCCTTCACCTGGTCCGTGATGTCTTCAAGAACGCCGGCGTCGATCTGCGTCTTCAACACGCCGCCGGCCCAGCTGTAGATGATGTTCGGCCGATCCTTGGATTGCAGGATGGTCGGCAGCTTGGCCTTGTAGGCCTCGTTCTCGAGGAACTGCATCTCGACCTTCACGCCGGGATGCGAGGCCTCATAGCTGCGCGCGACCTCCTCCCAGATCTTCACCTGGGCCGGATTGACCTCGATGTGGAGCCATTTCACGGTGGTGTCGGCTGCCGCGACATTTGCGCCTAGCAGGCATGCAGCGAAGGCGAATCCCAGCTTCCCGAGCAGTCTCATCACAACCTCCCAACGGCTTTTATTCTTTGGGCGCAATCCTGCCTTCAGTTTTTGAGGTACGCAACTAAAATTCTGACATATGGACCTCACGAGAGGAACGGTTAAGTTCCTGCGAAAGAATCGGGGCGGCCTTCGCCGCCCATAACAAACTGAAAGGTTCCCCCATGGCCGCCATCTATTCCGACCTCTCCGGCAAGGTTGTGCTCGTCACCGGAGGTGCCGCGGGAATTGGCGCTGCGATCGTGCGGCGCTTCGCGGAGCAGAAATCCAAGGTCGTGTTCTTTGACATCAAGGTCGAGGAGGGTCAGCGCCTGGCGCGCGAGCTGTCGGATCAAGGGCTGGCCGCGCATTTCCAGCGCGTCGACCTGACCGACATCCCGGCCCTGCGCGCCGGCGTCGAGGAGGCGCGCAAGGCACACGGCGCGATCAACATTTTGGTCAACAACGCCGCCCATGACGAGCGGCACGCGACCGAGGAGATGACGCCCGAATATTGGGACGACCGCATCGCGGTGAACCTGAAGCATCAGTTCTTCGCGTCGCAGGCCGTGTTGCCTGACATGAAGGCGGCCAACGCGGGCGCCATCATCAATTTCGGCTCGGTGTCATGGATCGCCGGACAAGGCGGCATGGCAGCCTACACCGCCAGCAAATCCGGCGTGATTGGGCTGACGCGCTCGCTGGCGCGCGACTACGGTCCCTACAACATCCGCGTGAACGCGATTGCACCGGGATGGATCATGACCGAGCGCCAGCTCGAGAAATGGATGACGCCGGCCGGCGAGGCCGAACTGCAGCAGCGCCAGTGCCTGAAGCGCCGGCTGGTGCCTGACGAGGTCGCGAAATTCACCCTCTTCCTCGCCTCCGACGAAGCCTCTGCCTGCACCGCCCAGCACTACATCGTCGACGGCGGCTGGGTCTGAGACGCTTGCCGCGCCCTGCGCACTCCGGCGAAAAGGCCGCTAGGACCGGGGCAGCGCGACGCCCGTCAGCTCGCGCAGCCTGTCGACCAGAGCGTCCTGAAAGGCGGGGTCCATGGTTTCGCGGGCCGGCTCCTGCTGCTGCATATGATGCCAGTAGCGGCCGCTGACGAGCGCCGCGGGATCGTCGCTGACGGCGAGCCAGGTTTGCGTCTTCTGTCCTGTCGCGATATCGACCGGGGCGCCAGAGCCGCCCATCCTTGTCCGCGCCCAGCCGGGATCGACCGCGTTGCTCAGGACCTGCGGCCAGCGTCGCGCCAACGCGAACGCGAGTGCGACGATTTGAAGCTTGCTCTCGGCGTAAGCGGTTGCCGAATCCCACGGCCTCTTCGCCCAGTCGAGGTCATTCAGCGACCGCTCTCCGCCGCGATGCAAGCCGCTGCTGAGATAGATCAATCTGGCGGGGCGCTCGATCAGCGCGGTCAACATATAGGGCGCAAGGGTGTTGATCGCGAATGTCGTCGCATGGCCTTCCGGAGTGGAGCCGCGACTCCGCTGTGCATAGACACCGGCGTTGTGGATGACCGCATCCATGCGCCCGATCGCGTTCACTTGATCCGCGACGCCCTTCGTCTCGGCGCCGCTCTGGAGATCGCCGATCGCAACGCCCTCGGCGCGCGAGGCGAGGTCCTCGAGCGCCGCAGCGCGATCGACTGAGCGCGCGTGCAGCACCACACGGTGGCCCCGATCAAGGAGCGATTGTGCCGCCGCGCGGCCAAGCCCGTCCGTGCTGCCGGTGATGAAAACCATGGCCATGTCGTGCTGCTCCGGACGTTTCAGAACTCAACAGCGTCCGCGTATCAGGCCAGCCCCGCCGCCATCAGGCTCTGCTTCAGATGGGCAACACCCTTTTTGGCATAGGTCAGCGGGTGCGCCTTCTGCGGGTCCTGCTCCGCTTCGACGACGATCCAACCGGAATAGCCCTTGAGTTCGCGGAAGACGGCGGGGTAGTCGACCATGCCGTCGCCGGGCACGGTGTAGACACCGAGCGCGCTGCCCTGCCCCAGCACTGCATCGAGGAAGCTCCAATCCTCGCGCCGCGCCTGCTCCATCACCGCCCGGCGCACGTCCTTGGCGTGGACATGGCTGATGCGGGCGCGATATTTTCGAGCCAGCGCGGCCGGATCGGCACCGCCCCAGGTGGCATGGCCGGTGTCGAGCAGGAGATGTGCGGCCTCGCCCGTCGACGCCATGAAGGCATCGATATCATCGGCGCTTTCGACGATGGTGCCAATGTGATGATGGTAGACCAGCCTGACGCCTTCGGCGAGCGTACGCTCCGCGACTTCAGTGATGCGGCGACCGAACTCCGCCCAGTCGCCTGCCTTCATCACCGGCCGCTGCGATAACGGCTTGCTGCGATCGCCATGGATCGCATTCGAGGTCTCGGCGAAAACGAGGACTGATGATCCCATCGCCTTCAGGAGATCGAGATGCGGGCGCAGATGCCGCATCTCCTCGTCGGCATCGCGCCTCAGGAGTTCAGCCGAATACCAGCCGGAGATGCAGGCCATCCCGAAAGGCGCGAGCGCAGCCTTCAGGGCCTGCGGCTCGCGCGGAAATTTGTGGCCGAGCTCCATGCCCACAAAGCCCGCCTCGCGTGCCTCGGCGAGGCACGTTTCGAGCGGTGTGTCGCCGCCGATCTCCTGGAGATCGTCGTTCGACCAGCCGATGGGGTTGGCGCCGATACGGATTGGCATGTCGTCCTCACTCGATCAGATATTGCGACGCGCGAGCGCCTCGATGTAGCCGCGCCTTGCGGCCTCGACTTCGGTGCGCTCCGAGACCTCCGGCACCGCCACCTCCCACCAATGGCCACCGGCATCGGTCGAGCGCAGCGGGTCGGTGTCGATCACGACGACGCTGGTTCGATCGTGACCTCGCGCCTCCTCGAACGCCGCCTCCAGCTCGACGATGCCAGCGACCTTGCGCGCGATCGCCCCCATCGAAGCGGCATGGGCCGCGAAATCGATCTCGGGCAAGGTCTCGTGGCGAGCATCGCGCAAGAGGTTGTTGAAAGGGGCACCACCGGTGGCGTTCTGGAGCCGGTTGATGCAGCCGAAGCCGCGGTTGTCGAGCACCACGATGATGAGTTTCGCACCCAACATCACCGACGTGGCGATCTCGGAATTCATCATCAGGTAGGATCCGTCGCCGACCATCACGATGACTTCGCGCTTGGGATCAGCTAGCTTGACGCCGAGCCCGCCGGCGATCTCGTAGCCCATGCAGGAATAGCCGTATTCCATGTGGTAGCCGCCGGCTGCGCCCGGCTGCCAGAGCTTGTGCAGCTCGCCGGGCAAGCCGCCGGCGGCGCAAAGCACGATGTCGCTTGGCCGGCTGTGGCGCTGAACGGCACCGATGACCTGGGCATCGCTTGGCAAGGCTTCGTTGCCTGACGCGGTGTAGCGTGCGGCCGTTGCCTGCCAGGCCGTGCGGCCAGCCTTGGCCTGCCCGCTCCAGACAGCAGGTGCCGTCCACCCCCGAAGGGCGGCGCCGAGCTCCGCTAGTCCGACCTTAGCGTCAGCCACGAGCGGCTGCGCACGATGCTTGCCGGCATCAAAGCTCTGCGTATTGAGGCCGACGATCCGGCAGGCGGGATCGGCGAACAGCGAGCGCGAGCCCGTGGTGAAATCCTGCAAGCGGGTGCCAATCGCGAGCACGACATCGGCCTGTCGCGCCGCATCGTTGGCGGCACCGGTGCCGGTGACGCCGATCGCGCCGAGATTGAGCGAATGATCATGAGGCAGCGCGCTCTTGCCGGCCTGCGTTTCCGCCGCCGGAATGCCGTGCGCCATGCAGAAGGCGGCGAGATCAGCTTCCGCCTCGCTGTAGAGGACGCCGCCACCGGCGACGACGAGCGGGCGCTTCGCGGCCTTGAGCAGCGCTGCGGCTTGCGCCATTTGCGCCTCGTCGGCGCGCGGGCGGCGCGGCTGCCAGACGCGCTCGGCGAAGAACCAGTCGGGATAGTCGAAGGCTTCGGTCTGCACGTCCTGGCAGAGCGCGAGCGTCACGGGCCCGCATTCGGCCGCGTCGGTCAAAACCTGCATCGCCCGCTCGAAGGCGGGCATGATCTGTTCAGGCCTTGTGATGCGGTCGAAATAGCGCGAGACGGGCCGGAAGCAATCATTGGCGGAGACAGTGCCGTCGCCGAAATCCTCGATCTGCTGCAGCACCGGATCAGGACGGCGTCCGGCGAAGACATCACCCGGCAGCAGCAGCACCGGCAGGCGATTGACGTGAGCAACGGCTGCTGCCGTCACCATATTGGTCGCACCGGGGCCGATCGAGCTCGTCACCGCCATCATGCGTCGACGGCGCGAGGTCTTCGCGAAAGCGATTGCGGCATGCGCCATCGCCTGCTCATTATGCGCGCGCAAGGTTGGCAGGCGGTCACGCGCGGCATACAGCGCCTCGCCGAGGCCTGCGACGTTGCCATGTCCGAAGATCGCCCAGACACCGGCGAACAGCGGCTGGGTCTGCCCGTCGATGACAGTCCTTTGCGCGGCCATCGCGGCGACCAGCGCCTGCGCCATCGTGAGCCTGATCGTCGCCATCACTCGCTCCCGCTGAACCGCCCGGCGCAGACCGGCCTGTCAAGATGTTCCATCATTGCGCTGACCGTGCGCGTATGCTCGCGCAACTGTGTCGCGAATGTGTCGTCGCTCGATCCGATACGATATTGCGAGGCGGTTGATGACATCGAGAAGTGCAGGCTCCGACCTTGACTGGGCGGCGCAGAGAATGGAATGCTTATTCGAATAGTCAAGCAGTGATGATGACAATGCGGTTTGGACTTCTCGGCGCCGGCAGGATCGGGCGCATTCACGGTCTCAATGTTGCGGCGCGCGGCGATGCGCGGCTCGTCGCGGTGGCCGATGCCTCGAACGAGGCCGCGTCCTCGCTGGCGCAGGCGACAGGCGCAAAAGCGGCCGACGCGGATGCGATCATCGGCGATGCCGGCATCGACGCCATCCTGATCTGCACGCCGACCGACACGCATGCCGATCTGATCGAGGCTGCCGTCTCGGCCGGCAAGGCGGTGTTCTGCGAGAAGCCGGTCGATCTCGATTCGGACCGCATTCGCCGCTGCCTGGCCACGGTCGAGAGGTCGGGCAAGGCTCTGATGATCGGCTTCAACCGCCGCTTCGATCCGAATTTTGCGGCGCTGGAGAAGCGGTTGCGCGGCGGCGAGGCCGGCGAGATCGAGATCGTCAGCGTTATCTCGCGCGATCCCGGACCGCCGCCGGTCGACTACGTGAAGCGTTCGGGCGGCCTGTTCCGCGACATGATGATCCATGATTTCGACATGGCGCGCTTCCTGCTGGCTGAGGAGCCGGTCGAAATCTTCGCACTCGGCTCCGCGCTGGTGGACAAGGCCATCGGCGAAGCCGGCGATGTCGACACCGCCGCCGTGCTGATGAAGACGGCGAGCGGGCGCATCGCGCAGATCTCGAATTCGCGCCGCGCCACTTACGGCTACGATCAGCGCATCGAGGTGCACGGCTCGAAGGGCATGCTGAGGGCCGGCAACATCCACGAAACGACCCTCGAGATCGCGACCGGCCAGGGCTTCCGTGCCGACCCGGTGCAGAACTTCTTCCTCGAACGCTATGCCGCCGCCTATCGTGCCGAGCTCGCGGCCTTCATCGATGCCTGCACCGGCAAGGCGGCGCCCTCTCCGACCGGTCTCGACGGGCTCCGCGCCCAGATGCTCGCCGACGCGGCGACCGAGTCGGCGCGCACCGGCCGCCCTGTCACCATCAAGTCCGCCTGACCATGACGCCAGCCGAACTCATGCTGCGCCGCTATGCGGCCCAGGGCCTCGCCGCCGAGGCCGGGCGCATCGCGCTCGACTATTTCGGCCGCAGGGAAAGCCTCGGCGTCACGATGAAGGGGACGCAGGATTGGCTCACCGTCGCCGACGGCGCGGTGGAGGATTTTCTGCGTGCGCGGCTGTCGGCGCTTTTCCCTGGTGACACTGTCATCGGCGAGGAAGGCGGCGGCGAGGCCAGCGATGCGGTCTGGATCCTCGATCCGATCGACGGCACTGCGAACTTCGCCCATGGCGATCGCAACTGGTGCATCTCCATGGGCTTCCTGCTCGACCGCCAGCCGACGATCGGCATCGTCAGCGCGCCCTCACTGGGCGAGCTCTATGTCGCGCAGCGCGACGAGGGCGCGACGCTGAACGGGCAGCACATTGTCGTCTCTGGTGCCGACGACATCAGCCGCGCCTGTATCGAACTGGGCTGGTCGCCCCGTATTCCCTCGCAGCGCTATCTCGACATGATCAGCCGCGGTTATGCCGCCGGCTGCTCCATCAAGCGCGCGGGCTCCGGCACTTTGGGCCTCTGCAATGTCGCCAACGGGCGCACCGAGGGCTACGCCGAACTGCACATCAACGCCTGGGACGTTGCAGCCGGCATTGTGATTGTTAGCGAAGCCGGCGGCTGGGTCAGCGACTTCTTCGCGGGCGACGGCATCAGCAAGGGCAACCCGATCCTGTGCTGCGCACCGGCGCTGGCATCGCAGCTCAGCGACATCACCGGGATTACCTAGTCGACTTAATAGTTGTTGCTTTGGAGCTGAAGAGACGCCACCGTCACAGCCAATTACAGAGAACATCAAGTTCTCGTTCTGGGGAGGTGGACCATGGTTTCGAGATCCCTGACTGTCAGGGCGCTGTTCGGTGCCGGTATCCTGATCGCGGGCGCGGCGCCGGCGTCGGCCGAGGGCTCGCTCGTCATGTATTGCGGCGTGCAGGAAGAATGGTGCCGCGCGATGTCCACCACTTTCGAGAAAGAGACCGGCATCAAGGTTTCGATGACGCGGAAATCCGCCGGCGAGACCTATGCGCAGCTCAGGGCGGAGGCCTCGAACCCGCGCGGCGACATCTGGTGGGGCGGCACCGGCGATCCACATCTTCAGGCGGCCGACGAGGGGCTGACGCTCGAATACGAATCTCCCGCCAACAAAGATTTGCACGACTGGGCGCTGAACCAGTGGAAAGCGGCGAAGCAGCGCTCGATCGGCATCTATGCCGGCGCGCTCGGCTTCGGCTACAACACCGAGCAGATCAAGGCCAAGGGTATCCCGGAGCCGAAATGCTGGGCCGACCTGCTCAACCCCAAGCTCAGGGATGACGTGCAGGTCGCCGACCCGAATTCGTCCGGCACCGCCTATACCCTGCTTGCCACGGTCGTGCAGCTGATGGGCGAGGACAAGGGCTTCGATTATCTCAAGGCCCTGCACAAGAATGTCAGCCAGTACACCAAATCAGGCGCAGCACCAGCCAAGGCAGCGAGCCTCGGCGAGACCGCCGTCGGCATCGTCTTCATCCACGATGCCGTCGTCTTCGCGGTTCAAGGCGATCCGATCAAGCCGGTCGCGCCGTGCGAGGGCACAGGCTACGAGATCGGCTCGATGTCGATCATCAAGGGCGCACGCAATCTGGAGAACGCCA
The DNA here is from genome assembly GCF_028128895.1 of Bradyrhizobium sp. CCBAU 11434. Classification (NCBI taxonomy): domain Bacteria; kingdom Pseudomonadati; phylum Pseudomonadota; class Alphaproteobacteria; order Hyphomicrobiales; family Nitrobacteraceae; genus Bradyrhizobium; species Bradyrhizobium sp. CCBAU 11434. The sequence continues at coordinate 343,935 of NZ_LBJX01000011.1, read as the reverse complement.
AGAAGTTCTACGATTGGGCGCTGAGCCCCGCCGCACAGGCCCTCGCCGCCCCCGCGAAGTCGTATCAGGTGCCATCCAACAAGAACGCGACGGTGCCGCCGCAGGCGCCGAAGATGAGCGAGATGAAGCTGATCAACTACGACTTCGTCAAATACGGCTCGTCGGCCGAGCGAACGCGGCTGCTGACAAAGTGGGACAAGGAGGTCAAGGCGCTGCCGAAATAGCAGCAAGGCTGCGGAGATATCGGATGCGCCCTTCGACACGGCTTGCCCTGCTGCTCGGCTGGTTGGGCTACATGCTCGTGCCCTGGTACCTGCCGGAAGGTTGGGACCTTGCTGGCTATCCGTTCGGGCGGGCCGGCACCGCGCTGGTGCTTGCGACATCAGGCGCAGCGCCTTGGCTCTGGCCGATCGGCATCGCACTCCTCGCGCCGACGTTCCTCGCCGTCCGCGCCGAGTCCAGCCTTAGCAGCCCGGCGTTGATCGTCGCCGGGCTGTTCGGCCTGGTCGCGTTCTTCGCACAAGGATTTGCGGTGACGCTGCCTGGCCAGGGCATTCCCTGGCTCGCCGCGCTGCTGGGCGGCGCGGGCAGCGCGCAGCCCGGCATGGGTTTCGGCGCGCTGCTGACCCTGTTCTCGCTTCTCCTGCTGCTCTGCCACGGCCTCGACTATCGCGGGTTCTGTCGGGGCGATCTCTTCACCACGTCCACCATCGGCGTCGTGGTGCTGCTGATCGGCCTCTTCATCTTCCTGCCGGTGGCGACGATCCTGCGCAGCGCGCTGGTCGATGCCACCGGCGGCTGGGCGCTGGGCGAATTCGCGGACCGCCTGCTGTCCTCGACGATCTGGGGCCTCGGCTGCGCCGGCGGCGGCATCGCCTGCGGCGTCGCCTGGAATACGCTGATCCTCGGCGTGCTGACCGGCCTCATCACCACGCTGCTGGGCCTCGCCTGCGCGCTGCTGGTGTTGCGCACGGCGATGCCGGGCAAGCGGCTGATGCGCGCGATGACGGTGCTGCCGATCATCACGCCGCCCTTCGTCATCGGCCTTGCGCTCATCCTGCTGTTCGGCCGTGCCGGCGTCGTCACCGGCTTGATGTCCGACTGGTTCGGCATCCCACGCTCGCGCTGGATCTACGGTCTGCCGGGCGTGCTGTTGGCGCAGGTACTGGCCTTCGCGCCGATCGCCTTCCTCGTGCTGATGGGTGTGGTCCAGGGCATCGCACCGAGCCTCGAAGAGGCGTCCCAGACGCTTGGTGCCAGGCATTGGCAGACGTTCCGCTCCGTGACCTGGCCGCTGCTGCGACCGGGGCTCGCCAACGCCTTTCTGCTCGGCTTTGTCGAGAGCCTGGCCGATTTCGGCAACCCGCTCGTGCTCGGCGGCAATTTCGAGGTGCTCTCGACCAAGATCTTCTTCGCCGTGGTCGGTGCCGCACACAATCAGGGTCTGGCGGCCGTGCTCGCGATCGTGCTGCTCGTCTTCACGCTCGGCGCGTTCTGGCTGCAGCAGAGCTGGCTCGGCGGCAAGAGCTACACCACGGTCTCCGGCAAAGGCGACGCCGGCATTCCGGCGAAGCTGCCGACCTCCGTCACCGTGCTCTCCGCCGCGGTCATCATACCCTGGGTCGTGCTGACGGCGGTGATCTACGCGGTGATCCTGATCGGCGGCTTCGTCAAGACGATGGGCCGCGACCATACGCCGACGCTGGAGCATTACCGCACCGGCTTCGCCGTCGATTTCAGCCACGGCCTGTTCTTCGAGGGCGCGGCCTGGCCATCTTTGTTCACGACACTGAAGGTCGCCGCGATCTCCGCACCTCTGACGGCGCTGATCGGCCTGCTCACCGCCTATCTGCTCACGCGGCAACGCTTCGTCGGCCGGCAGCTGCTCGAGTTCACGACCATGCTGAGCTTCGCCATTCCCGGCACCGTGCTCGGGGTCGCCTACATCCTAGCCTTCAACGTACCACCGATCGAGATCACCGGGACCGGCCTCATCCTCGTGCTCGCCTTCGTCTTCCGCAACATGCCCGTCGGCATACGCTCGGGCATTGCGGGACTGGCCCAGATCGACAAGAGCCTCGACGAGGCCTCGACGACCCTGCGGGCGCGCAGCTTCACGACGCTGCGCCGTGTGGTGCTGCCGTTGCTCAAGCCCGCGCTCGCCGCGGCGCTGATCTACAGCTTCGTGCGCAGCATCACCTCGGTCAGCGCCGTGATCTTTCTCGTGTCGGCCGAGTACAACCTCTCCACCGCCTACATCGTCGGACGGGTCGAGGCCGGCGAGTTTGGCCTCGCCATCGCCTATTCCTCGGTGCTGATCGTCGTCATGGCAGCAGGCATCGCGCTCATCCAATTCGGCGTCGGCGAGCGCAAGCTCGGCCGCAGGCCCGTCGCGCTCGCGACCTCGGCCGCCGAGCCCGCCAAATAGGATCTCCCATGCTCAAATCAGGTCCCGCCTCCGTCGAGTTCAGACATGTCAGCATGCGCTACGGCAATGTGACGGCGGTGGACGATGTCAGCTTCACGATTCACGCCGGCGAGCTCGTGACGTTGCTCGGCCCCTCCGGTTGCGGCAAGACGACGACCTTGCGCATGATCGCCGGCCTTGAGATCGCGAGCGAGGGGCAGATCCTGATCGGCGGCAAGGATGTGACGCGGCTCTCGGCGGCGGATCGCGACGTCAGCATGGTGTTCCAGTCCTACGCGCTGTTCCCGCACATGAATGTGCTGGAGAACGCGGCGTATGGGCCGACGGTGAAGGGGCTGGGCAAGGCGCGGGCCGAGGCGATGGCACTTGAGAAGCTCGCCCTGGTCGGGCTGAAAGGCTTCGAGAAGCGCTATCCGGCCGAGCTGTCCGGCGGTCAGCAGCAGCGCGTCGCCGTGGCGCGCGCCCTCGTGCTGGAGCCGCAGGTGCTGCTGTTCGACGAGCCGCTGTCCAATCTCGACGCCAAGCTCAGGCGCAGGGTGCGGCAGGAGATCCGCGAACTCCAGCAGTCGCTGAAGCTCACCGTCGCCTATGTCACGCATGACCAGGAGGAGGCGCTCGCTGTCTCCGACCGCATCATCGTGATGTCGAATGCGAAGATCGCGCAGCAGGGCTCGCCCCGCGACCTTTATGAAGCCCCGGCGAACGGCTTCGTCGCTGATTTCATCGGCGATGCCAATCTCGTGGAGGTGACGATCGAAGCGGTGCATGACGGGCAGGCCCAGGTCATGCTGGGACCTCTCCGCCTGACGCTTCCGGCGCGCGGCCTCACGCCTGGGCAGGCAAAAGCCGCCATCCGGCCCCACGGCATCATGCTCGGCGATGGCCTCGCCGGAACCGTCAGAAAATCCTCTTACCTCGGCGATCACGTCGAGATGATCGTCTCGACGCCGATCGGCGAGCTTTTTGTCGTCAGCCGGCAAACCGATGAGATTCCGGCTGAAGGTGCCGCGATCAGGCTGTCATTCGCCCAACAATATATTGCTCTCGTTCGGTGACGGTCTCGTATCCGCATACTCCCTCGCGATTCCTGCAGGCCGATTGTATCATCGAGGCATGAGCGAGTCCGATGCCGTGGACGGCGACGCGCCGCGCGTTCGCAAGATCATCCATATCGACATGGATGCCTTCTACGCATCCGTGGAACAGCGCGACAATCCCGACCTGCGAGGCAAGCCCGTCGCTGTCGGTGGTTCGGCCGAGCGCGGCGTGGTCGCGGCGGCGAGCTATGAGGCGCGCAAATTCGGCGTTCGGTCCGCGATGGCGTCTGTGACCGCGAAGCGGCAATGTCCCGACCTGATTTTCGTGAAGCCCCGCTTTGAGGTCTACAAGGCGATCAGCCGGCAGATCCGCGAGATTTTTGCCGAGCACACCGAGATCATCGAGCCCCTGTCCCTCGACGAGGCCTATCTCGACGTGACGGAAAACCTGCAAGGCATCCCGCTTGCCCGTGATGTCGCGCTGCGGATCCGCGAGAAGATCAAGGCCGAGACCGGCCTCAATGCGTCGGCGGGCATCTCCTACAACAAGTTCCTAGCAAAGCTCGCTTCCGATCACCGCAAGCCGAACGGCCAGTTCGTGATCTCGCCCGAGATGGGGGCCGCCTTCGTGGAGACGCTGCCCGTCGGCAAGTTCCACGGGATCGGACCGGCAACGAGTGCAAAGATGAATGCGCTCGGCCTGTTCACCGGTCTCGACATCCGCAACCAGACGCTCGAGTTCATGAACGTGAATTTCGGCAAGTCGGGCGCCTATTATTACTGGATCTCGCGCGGCGTCGACGAAAGGCCGGTGCGGGCCAACCGGATCCGCAAGTCGATCGGCGCCGAGACCACGTTCTCGACCGACCTTTCCGATTTCGAGGCGCTGGCCGTCGAGCTGCGCCCGCTCGTCGACAAGGTCTGGCGCCATTGCGAGACATCAGGCAGCCGGGGCCGCACCGTGACCTTGAAGATCAAGTTTGCCGACTTCGAGATCATCACGCGGAGCAGGTCCGTGGCCACACCGGTCGCAGGCCGGGACGAGCTCGTTCGCCTCGCCTGCGGCCTGCTCGAGCTCGAGATGCCCCTGCCCAAACGGGTCAGGCTTCTGGGCGTCTCGCTGTCATCGCTCCAGGTCGGAGACGATGCGGAGCCGCAACTCACTTTCGAAATTTGATCCAGTCGCCAGGATTCGAAGGATTACGCTGCGATCTCTTCCGCCCTGCTCTCGAGCTCGTCGCGCTTCGCGTTGATCAAATTGAGCAGATGCGCGGCGGCGCGGGCGTCGCACAGGGCGCGGTGGTGGTCCTTCAGCTCGATATTGTAGGCCCGGGTGAGATTGCCGAGCCCGTAAGACTTGTGACCTGGGTAATGCCGGCGCATGCTCGCGCAGGTGCAGAGTTTTGGAAAGCGGAAACGGCGTTCGAGGCGCTCGTATTCCGCAGTGATGAAGCCGTAGTCGAAATTGACGTTGTGAGCGACGAAGACGCCGTCACCCATGAACTGCATGAAGCTGTCCGCGACCTCCGCGAACAACGGCGCGTTGCGCACCATCTCGTTGGTGATGCCGGTCAACGCGACGATCTTGGCGGGGATCGACCGCTGCGGGTTGATCAGCGAATGCCACTCCGCCACGACCTCGTGGTTGCGGATCTTGACGGCGCCAATCTCGGTGATGCGATCCCCGGCGGTCCAGCCGCCGGTGGTCTCGATGTCCACCACGACATAGTCCTGGTCCGGATCGAAGCGGAAATCGGCGCGGCCGATCACCGAAGGGATGCCGGCGTTGCCGAGCTGGCGAAGCCGCGTCAGCTGGTTGCGCCTGATGACGTCGCCCTCGGCCTTCACTTCCATGAACGAGACGGCGCCATCAGCCACAAGCATGAGATCGGGGAAGCCATCGCGCATCGCGCGATAGTCCTCACACATCAGGCGGAGGATCGTGGCGAGACCATCGGCACTTGCGCCCGCAAGCAGCGCGCGGATCGCGTCGATATCGACATGGTCCCAGGCGAACACGCCGTTCGGCTTGCCCCATTTCGCGGCAACGATCCGCAGGATCTGGGGCAGCGCGGAGCTGGAGGCGACGGCCGCCAGCTTCGTCTCGATCTGGGACGAGAACATCTGCGCAAAGGTTCTGTCCTTCAGGCAATGCGGCATCCAGTCGAAGCCGCTGTGCAGCTGTCCGGATTCGAACAGCTCGTCCCAGAACAGCAATCCGAACAGGCAGTGCCAGAGCGTATTTTCGGCGTGGAAGACCTCAAGGCCCTGCCGGCGCAGAACGCCCGCGATCCCGGCCTCCGGGCTGCCGCGCCAGGTATCGTCGACCCGAAGCGTTCGTCCGGCCCGCAGCAGCTCGGTGCATAATCCCGTCCGGCGCCCGTCGAACTTCCGGGCATAAAAGTCGCTCGCGAAGACGAACTCGTCGTCGCTGGCGGGATCGTCGATCATGCGCCGCAGCAGTTCCTCGGCCGCGTCCTTGTCGCCTTCGGCATAGAGAAGCCGTGCGAGCCGTTCGCGGCATTCGGCCGAGGAGCCGGCGCCATAGAGCTGCACCGCGAGTGCGGCTTCGCCCTTCTTCTCGAAGTGCAGACCCGCTTTGTGGGCCGCGCGGCTGCGCAGATCGATGGCGTAATCCGTCGGGCAGACAGGACCGCCGAGAATGTCGGCAACGGACCTGCGATACACCTCGTCAGATTTGGCCTCGAGGTGGCGCAGCAGGCGCGCGTAGTGGAAGCAGGCCCTCGCCTCGTCCGCATCGGCAAACCGGGCGCTGAAATCCGCCTGGTCGTTGGTGCGCAGGATGCCGAGATCGCGCAGCGCGAAATTCTTGAGGTTGTTCTCGGTCTTGCCGAAATAAAGATAGAGCAGGAACTCCAGCGGCTCGGTGTCGCCGAGCGCGATGAAGGCATCACCACCGCAATGCCGGAAGGCCGTGCCGAACGACAGATTGGCGAGATAGTACTCCGATAGCTTGGCCTTGGGCCACGACGCCCTGACATCGCTCATGCCGGCTGCCTTGGCGCCGTCGAACAGGTCAGGCTTTGCAAGGCACGCCAGGAACGCAGCGTAGTCCTGTTCGCTCAGGCCTCGAACGTAACCGGCGATGCCAAGCTCCCCCAGCGCACCGACAAGGTCAGCGATCTCAGCGTATTTGAACGTGGAGGGATTGAAGACCGTACCGTTCCGGTTGACCATCCGGATGAACAGGCACTGGGCGTCCTTCGACAGCGACGAGAAGCGAGCGACAAAACCATGATGCCTCTCGGCCAGCACCGGACCGTAGGTCTCGCAAACGAAGCTCAGCATCTCCGTGAAGTGGTCGTGATAATAGTAGACCGGCAGGACAGGCAGCGTCATCCGTGCGTCGCCCTCGGCGCAGCGTAGCGCGACCCCGCTCTGGTCGAAGTTTCCCGTGATTCCCTGGAGTCCATGTTCGACTTCTGTTCTTTTCGCCAGACAGTGTCAAGCTGGGAACTTCACGACCTCGCGCTATCCCGAGGCCGGGTTTCAGCGACAACCACGGCGCGTGGGCCCGCGCCTATTGCACCGCGGGACGAATTGCGACGCACCATTCAAAATGAGACTGCCTGTTAAGCCGCGCGCAGCTCCGACGCGTGCGCCGCATGCGAGTTCGGCTAGCTTTCATCCCAAGAAATCGTCGAAGACCCGTTGAGCTTTGCAAGAACGTCGCACCGCGCGGCGGACGCGTGAGGCGCGGTGAAAAACAGCGACAAAACGCACAGGGAGGAGAGCAATGTTGAAAGGCAGTCTAGGACTGATTGCGTTGAGCAGCCTGCTAATGTCGGGCACCGCATTTGCACAGGAGAAGATCAAGGTCGGCGTCACCGCCACCCTCGAAGGCACCTACACCGTGCTCGGCGAGGACGGCATCCGTGGCTTCCAGACCGCGTTGAACGTGCTCGGCAAGAAGGTCGGCGACAAGGAGCTCGAATTCGTCATCGCCTCGACCGACGCGACACCGGACTCCGCGGTGCGCGCGGTACGAAAGCTGATCGAGCAGGACAAGGTGCAGATTCTGCTGTCCCCGCTCTCGGGCGACGAGGGCATCGCGGTCAAGAACTTCGCGAAGACTCATCCGGAGCTGACCTTCATCAACGCAGCCTCCGGCGCGCAGGAAACGACCTATGTCGATCCGGCCCCGAACTTCTTCCGTTACAACATGGACGGCGCGCAGTGGCAGGTCGGCCTCGGCAAGTACGCCTATGAGACCAAGGGTTATCGCAAGATCGCGACCGTCGGCGAGGACTATTCCTTCATCTACACCCAGGTGTTCGGCCTCGTGCTCGAGTTCTGCGGCGCCGGCGGGCAAGTCACCAACCGGCAATGGGTGCCGCTCGGCACCAAGGATTTTGCCTCGGTCATCGCCGCCCTGCCCGACGATGTCGACGCGATTTATCTGGGCCTCGGCGGTGCCGACGCCGTCAACTTCCTCAACCAGTACCAGCAGGCTGGCGGCAAGGCGCATCTGATGGGCGGCTCGATCATGATCGACCAGACCATCCTGTCGTCCAAGGGCAACGCCAAGAACGCGCTTGTCGGCACGCTGGCCGCCAGCGGCCAGGCCGACACCTGGGAGGATCCGGGTTGGCAAAAATTCGTGAAGGACTATCAGGACGCCTTCCCGCCGGCCAAGCGCTTCCCGAGCCCGTCGCTGCTCGCCACCAACTATTACGGCTCGACCATGGCGCTGATCCTGGCGCTGCGTCAGGTCAATGGCGATCTCAGCGACAATCAGTCGAAGTACAAGGCTGCGCTCGCCAAGATCGAGCTCGATGCGCCCAACGGCAAGATCAAGCTCGACTCCAACCGTCAGGCGATCGGCACCAATTTCGTCACCGAAGTGGTGGATGACGGCAAGGGTGCGCTGTTCTCGAAGGTCGTGAAGGTGATCCCGAACGTGAACCAGACGCTGGGCTACGACCCCGCCGTGTTCGCCAAGATCGGTTTGCCCAGTCGTACAGTACCGGAATGTAAGAAGTACTGACGTAGTCGCATCAGCGATGTGATGACTGACCGGGGAGAGATTTGCAAAGCGCGCGACACGCACGCCCTTGCATTCTCTCCCCGGTTGTTGAACGCTATCAAAAAAAGTCAAAGGCTTCCGGGAGGGAAGGCATGAGCCGGGCGCTCGCCGTCTTCCATGGCCGTTTCGGCCGGGCGACGGTCTATCAGTTGAACCGCCCCTTCAATATCCACGCGCATCGCGAAGGTCATTTGATCTTCCATGTCGGCGGGCGTTCCGCATGCATCGATGTCAACGACGGACGCTACGACCTCACCGAAGGCTCCGTCGTCGCGGTCAATCCATGGGAGCCGCATAATTTCCTTCCCACCGACCTCGACGGCGGCGCGGTCTTCTTCGTGCTCTATGTCAATCCGGAATGGTTCGCACCCGATGCGCCCGGCGCCGACCGCCTCCGCTTCGGCCGCACCCAGTTCGCGCGAACGCCGGCGCTGGACAAGCACATCAGGCACGCGGCCGCCCTTGTGTGCGGCGCACCCTCGCTAAACAGCCTCGACGGCGAGCTGCGACGGCTGATCGATATCTGCTACGACGAAAGCTGGCAGCAGGCCGAGACCGCGCCCGATCTGCGCGCGAATGGTTCCATCACCGATTTTCGCGTTCGCAAGTGCATCAAGATGATGTCGGAGAGCCCCGGCGCGGAGATCGAGCTCGACACCATCGCGCGCGAATCCGGCCTGTCGCGGCCGCATTTCTACCGGCTGTTCCGCACCCAGACCGGCGTCACGCCGCACCTCTATCTCAACACCCTGATGATGGAGCAGGCGCTGGAGGCGCTGGTGGCGAGCGAGGCGCCGATCGCCGATATCGGCTTCGACCTCGGCTTCTCCTCGCAGAGCGGTTTCACCCGCTTCTTCGCCGCCAATGTCGGGATGGCGCCGACCGATTATCGCCGCGCCGCCAAGGTTTTGCGCGGCTGACGGACGCGCGAAAAGATACTCACGATCAAGTGCCTCTCTCGCCGCCCCACTAGGATGGGCGGAACGCGATCCCTGCAAGAGGATCGCATGTCCGGGGAGGACGCAAATCCATGGCGCGGTACGCAGCCTGCACAAGGCTGTCCGACCTGCATTCGAGGTGTGATGGTGGCCATCGCAAGCGGAGCGAGGTGACGCCATGACCCGCTTTGTCGAACGCCATCCGGCCTGGGCGTTGATCGTCATCATCGCGGTCGCGGTAGTGCTGTGGCTGATCTTTGCGGTCTGGCCGCCCGGGCTTGAAGACGCGATCGGTCGCAAGCGGGTTTTCCTCAACGCACTCTTCAACGGCATCACGCTCGGCGGCCTCTATTTCCTCGTCGCCAGCGGCTTCACCCTGATCTTCGGCCTGATGCGCAACGTCAACCTCGCGCACGGCTCGCTCTATCTGTTCGGCGGCTATGTCGGCTACGCCATCAGCGCCTCGACCGGCTCGTGGATCCTCTCCTTCATCGTCGCCTTCATCCTGACGGCGCTGGTCGGCGTCCTGCTCCAGGTGCTCGTGTTCCGCCGCATGGAGGGGCAGGATCTGCGCCAGACCATGGTGACGATCGGCCTCTCCATCGTGTTCGCCGATCTCATGCTGTGGGCCTGCGGCGGCGACTTCTACCAGATCCAGACCCCGAACTGGCTGATTGGCCCGATCGATCTGCCGCTCATCACCGCGGTGAAATCGTCGGGCGAGCCGGTTTACTTGCGCTATCCGCTGGTCCGGCTCGTAATCTTCCTGGCTTCCGTGATCATCGGCATCGCGATGTGGCTTGCGCTCAACCGCACCCGGATCGGCATGATCATCCGCGCCGGCGTCGACGACCGCGACATCCTTGCTGCGACCGGCGTGCGCATCCAGGCCGTGTTTGTGCTGGTCTTCGCGCTCGGCGCGGGCCTTGCCGGCATCGCGGGCGTGGTCGGCGGCACCTTCCAGTCACTGTCGCCCGGCGAAGACATTCGCTTCCTGCTTGCTTCGCTCGTCGTCGTGATCGTCGGCGGCATGGGCTCGATCCCCGGCGCCGCGCTTGGCGCACTCATCATCGGCCTCGCCGAGCAACTCGGCTCGGTCTACATCCCGACATACGCCATCGTCGTGACCTTCCTGATCATGGTGCTGGTGCTGGCGCTTCGGCCGCAGGGCCTGCTGGCGAGGCGCTGACATGTCCGTTACTCACGATACGCGCATTCAGATCCGCAGCCCCGCCTCGGCGGCGCAGCGGCAGGCTGCTCGCTCCTGGCCCGACCTCAACAATCCCGCCGCCTGGGTCGTAGCGATCATTCTGCTGATCATGCCGCTGATCGCCAATGGCTTCTTCCTGATCGAGATCTTCGCAACCACGCTGATGCTCGGCACCATCGCGCTCAGCCTGATGTTCCTGGCCGGCTATGGCGGCATGGTCAGCCTGATGCAGCTCACCATCGCGGGCTTTGCCGCCTACATGGTCGCGGTGTTCGGAACCAGCGACAACGCCAATATCAGCCTGGGCTGGCCCTGGTGGTTGGCGGTGCCGATGGCGCTGACGCTCGCGACCATCTTCGGCACGCTCGGCGGTGCGCTCGCCGTGCGCACCGAGGGCATCTACACCATCATGATCACGCTCGCGATTGGTGCGGCGTTCTACTACTTTACCAACCAGAACTGGGCGATCTTCAACGGCCATACCGGCATCAACAACGTCGCGACGCCGCATTTCTGGGGCGTCAACTGGCGGGCGGACATTCCGTTCTACTATGTCGTGCTCGCGGTCGCCGCGCTTTGCTATTTCGCCGTCGACTACATCTCCCGCGCGCCGTTCGGCCTTGCGCTCCAGGGCGTGCGCGACAATCCGCGCCGCATGGCGGCGCTCGGCTTCAATGTCAATGCCCACCGCGTTGCGGCCTACGCGGTGGCATCTTTCATCGCGGGCCTCGCCGGCGTGCTCCAGGTCTGGAACTATCGCCAGATCTCGCCGGGCTCTGTCAGCGTCGGCGCCTGCATCGACATCCTCATCATCGCCATCGTCGGCGGCATCACGCGGCCGATCGGCCCCTATATCGGCGCGCTGGTGTTCGTGCTGTTGCGTACCTTTGCGCTCGACTTCCTGGTCAAGATCGGGCTCGACGGCAACCGCTTCCGGCTGCTGATCGGCCTCGGCTTCCTCGCGATCGTATTCTGGTCGTCGGATGGCGTGATCGGCCTGTGGCAGCGCTGGCGGCGGAGCCATCGTCCGCAGTCGGATCGCCCGGGCGGAGGGCGCGGTCATGGATAGCGTCGCGCAGCGCCTCTCCGCCGTCGGCGCCGGTGCAGCCCTGGAACTGCGCGGCGTCACGCGGCTATTCGGCGCGCTGGCGGCGCTCACCGACGTCACCATCACCGTGCGCCCCGGCGAGCGGCGCGCCGTGCTCGGCTCCAATGGCGCCGGCAAGACCACGCTGTTCAACTGCATCACCGGCGACTTCCCGCCGACCTCAGGCACGATCCGCTTCTTCGGCGAGGACGTCACGCACTTCCCGCCTTATGAGCGTATCCGTCGAGGGCTCAGGCGAACCTACCAGATCTCCGCGCTGTTCCCCGGCCTCACGGTGCAGGACAACGTCTATCTCGCCTGCCGCGGCGTCTCGCGCGGACGCTTCTCGTTCCTGCGGCCCGGTCAGAATGATGCGCTGATGCACGCCGCCGACAATCTGGTGCAGGCGGTGCACTTGAGCGCGGTCAGGGACCAGCGCGTCGCCGAGCTCGCGCACGGCCAGCAGCGGCAGCTCGAGATCGCGCTGGCGCTCGCCGGCGCACCCCGCTTCGTGCTGTTCGACGAGCCGGCCGCGGGCCTGTCGCCGACCGAGCGCGCCGAGTTGGTCGAGATCCTCACCTCGCTACCGGCGCATATCGGCTACATCATCATCGAGCACGACATGGACGTGGCCTTACGTGTCGTCGAGAGCGTGACGATGATGCACAACGGCCGCATCTTCAAGGAAGGCGTGCCGGAGGAGATCCAGTCCGACCCCGAGGTGCAGGAGCTTTATCTCGGAGGCGGCCATGAGTGAGGCCCGCCGCAGCGCTGCAGCGCTCGAGGTCCGCGGCCTCGACGTTTACTATGGCCATTCGCACGCGCTGCAGGGCGTCGACCTCACGCTCGATGCCGGCGTGTTCTCCGTGGTCGGTCGCAACGGGATGGGCAAGACCACGCTGTGCAAGGCGATCATGGGCTTGGTGCCCGTGAGCGGGGGCTCGATCCGGATTCGCGGCGACGACATCACGCGGCGGCCGCCCGCGAATATCGCGCGGCTCGGCGTCGGCTATGTGCCACAGGGCCGCCGACTCTGGCGCTCGCTCAGCGTCGACGAACATCTGCGGCTCGCCGGCGGCATGCGCTCCGGCCCCTGGACGGTCGAGCGCATCTACGACACCTTTCCGCGGCTCGCCGAGCGCAAGGACCACGGCGGCGGCCAGCTCTCGGGCGGCGAGCAGCAGATGCTCGCGATCTCGCGCGCGCTGCTGACCAATCCGCAATTGCTGATCATGGACGAGCCGACCGAAGGGCTTGCACCCGTCATCGTCGCCCAGGTCGAAGAGATGCTGCTTCAGCTCGGCGAGGACGGCGACATGTCCGTGCTCGTGATCGAGCAGAACATCGGCGTCGCCACCGCGATCTCGCGCAACGTCGCGATCATGGTCAACGGCCGCATCAACCGCATCATCGATTCAGCTCGGCTGTCCGCCGACCGGGAGCTCCAGCAACGCCTGCTTGGCGTCGGACTGCACGCCGAACTGGAGCCCGATCTCGATGTGCCTTCTACCGACGGCGAGGCCAAGCCAGCTGCTCAGCTTCCACGCACCAGCGGTCCGATCCGGGTCTACATTTCCAACCCCACTCCGCCGACGCGCTGGTCGCAGCCGGTCCCGATCGGCCGTATCGAAGCCGCCGCGCGCACACTGTCGACGCAGGTCTCGCGCCTCGACGAGCCCGCACGGCGCAAGCGCGAGCCGGTGACGACGCAGACGTCAGGGCCCCCAGCGGTTCTGGTCGTCGGCACGCTCGACACCAAGGGTACTGAACTTCGCTTCATCCGCGACATCATTGGCGAGAGCGGGCTGCGCACGCGGCTCGTCGACGTCTCCACAAGCGGCAAGCACGCCACATGCGACGTCTCCGCGCAGGAGATTGCGCTGAACCACGGCCGCGGCGGCTCGGCTGTGTTCGGCCCGGACCGCGGCGCCGCTGTCACCGCGATGGCGGATGCGTTCGCCAATTGGATCAAGCGCCAGGGCAACATCGCCGGCGTCATTTCGGCCGGAGGCTCGGGAGCGGCATCGCTGGTCGCCCCTGCCATGCGCACCCTCCCCGTCGGCGTGCCAAAGCTGATCATCTCCTCGGTCGCCTCGGGCGACGTCGCGCCCTATGTCGGTCCTGCCGACATCACCATGATGTATTCGGTCACCGACGTGCAGGGGCTGAATTCGATCTCGCGCGCGGTGCTGTCGAACGGCGCCAATGCCATCGCCGGCATGGTCAAGGCGCGGCTCGACCCGCGTAAAGCGAAGGAGCGCGCTGCGAGTGCCGGGTTGCCGTCGATCGGCATCACCATGTTCGGCGTCACCACGCCGGCGGTGCAGAAGATCACAGCCGAGCTCGCCGACGATTTCGAGTGTCTTGTTTTCCACGCCACCGGCGTCGGCGGACGATCGATGGAGAAGCTGGTCGATTCCGGTCAGCTTGCCGGCGTGATCGATCTCACCACCACCGAGATCTGCGACCTCTTGATGGGCGGCGTGTTTCCGGCGACGGAGGATCGCTTCGGCGCTGTTATCCGCACCCGCCTGCCCTATGTCGGCTCGGTCGGCGCGCTCGACATGGTCAATTTCGGCGCGCCCGACACCATCCCCGAGCGCTGTCGCGGCCGCAAATTCCACGTCCACAATCCGCAGGTGACCTTGATGCGCACCACTGCGGACGAGAACGAACGCATGGGCCGCTGGATCGGCGAACGGCTGAACCAGATGGACGGGCCAGTGCGCTTCTTCCTGCCCGAGGGTGGCGTTTCCGCGCTCGATGCCCGCGGCCAGCCGTTCTGGGACCCCGAGGCCGACGCTGCCCTGTTCCGCGCGCTGGAGCGCACGGTACGGCAGACCGGCAACCGGCAACTCATTCGCGTCAAGCAGAACATCAACGATCCCGAGTTCGCCTCGATCATCGTGAGCGCGTTCCGAACCCTGTTCGGACGCGCCGGGGCACGCCGGAGAGTAGCGAGGTGACCGATGGCCCGGTTTGAACGCGCAGCACTCCTGAAGCGGTTCCGCGAGATGGCGAAGCGCGGCGAGCCGATCGTCGGCGGCGGCGCCGGCACCGGCCTGTCGGCCAAATGCGAGGAGGCCGGCGGCGTCGATCTCATCGTCATCTACAATTCCGGCCGCTATCGTATGGCTGGGCGCGGCTCACTTGCCGGGCTGATGCCTTATGGCGATGCCAACGCGATCGTCGTCGAAATGGCCGGCGAAGTGCTGCCGGTCGTCAGCAAGACGCCGGTCCTCGCGGGCGTGAACGGCACCGATCCGTTCCGCGACATGGATGTGTTCCTCGACCAGCTCAAGACACTCGGCTTCGCCGGCGTGCAGAACTTTCCGACCGTCGGCCTGATCGACGGCGTCTTCCGCGCCAATCTCGAAGAAACCGGCATGTCCTACGCGCTGGAGATCGACATGATCGCGAAGGCGCGCGAGAAGGACTTGCTGACGACGCCTTACGTCTTCAGCGAGAAGGAAGCGGCGGCGATGGCGATCGCCGGCGCCGACATCATCGTCTGCCATCTCGGCCTCACCACCGGCGGCACGATCGGCGCGCAGACCGCGCCCAAGCTGAAGGACTGCCCGGCACGCATCGACACCTGGGCATCCGCGGCGCTCAGCGTCAACCCTGACATCCTGGTGCTCGCCCATGGCGGCCCGATCGCGGATCCCGCCGATGCCGATTTCATCATGAAGAACACGCGTTACTGCCACGGCTTCTACGGCGCCTCCTCGATGGAGCGGCTGCCGGTGGAGCGGGCTTTGACGGAACAGGTCCGCAAATTCAAGGCGATCGGCGCGCCGTAACGCCTGCAAGATCGAGGGAGGGAAACATGTCAGGGATCCTGGTCGGCGAGCTCATCCTCTGGCTGATCGTCGCCATCATCGTGATCGTGGTTGGCGTCTACATCGTCAACTGGCTCTACCATCGCTCCTCCAAGGAGGTGTCGTTCGTCCGCACCGGTTTCCTCGGCGAACGCGTCGTCATCAACGGCGGCGCGTTCGTGCTGCCCTTCATCCACGATTACACGCCCGTCAACATGAACGTGCTGCCGATGGGCATCGTGCGCTCGCGGCAGGACGCGGTGATCACCCGCGACCGCATGCGTGTCGACATCGAGGCCGACTTCTATGTCCGGGTCCAGGCCACCCGCGAAGCGGTCTCGATCGCCGCCGCCACGCTCGGCCGCCGCACCATGGAGCCGGAACAGCTCCATGCGCTGCTGGCCGGCAAGTTCATTTCAGCGATCCGCTCGGTCGCATCCGAAATGACCCTCGAAGAGATGCACGAACGACGCGGCGACTATGTCACACGCGTCAAGACCAATGCGGCCGAAGCCCTCGCCCAGAATGGTCTTGAGCTCGAATCCGTCGCCATCACCGATCTCGACCAGACCGACCTTGAATTCTTCAATCCCTCGAACCGGTTCGACGCCGAAGGCTTGACCCGGCTGATGGAGGACATCGAGGCCCGGCGCAAGCTGCGCAATGACATCGAGCAGGACTCGATGATCAAGATCCGCACCCGCAATCTTGAGGCCGAGCGGCAGGCGCTCGAAATCGAGCGCGAGAGCGAGACCGCGCGGCTGGAGCAGGAACGCGACATCGAGATGCGCCGCGCGCTCCAGCGCACTGAAGTCGCCCGCGAACGCGCGCTGCGCGAGACCGAGGCCGAACAGGCCCAGATTTCTGCGCGTGAGGCGATCGAGCGCTCGCGGATCGCCAATGAGCAGGCGATTGCGGAGGCCCGCATCGCCGCCGAACGCGAGACGCGCCAGAAGGAAATCGAGCGCACCCGCACCATCGAAGAAAAGGAGTTGCTGGCGCGCGAGGAGATCGAGAAGACCCGAATCGCCAATCAGCGCTCGATCGACACGACGCGGATTGCCTCCGAACGTGATGTCCGCCAGCGCGAGATCGAACGCATGCGCACTGTCGAGGAAGCCGAGATCGCGGCACGCGAGGCCATCGAGAAGGCCCGCATCCAGCAGGACCGTGTCGTCACCGACGCCCGCATCGCCAATGAGGAGGAGACAAAGCGCCGCGAGATCGAGCGCACCCGCGCCGTCGACGAGGCCGAGATCGCCGCCCGCGAAGCCACCGAAAAGGCCCGCATCGCCCAGACCTTGATCGTGAATGTCGAGCGCATCTCCTCCGATGAGCGTACCCGCGCGCTGGAGATCCAGCAGGTCCGCACCATCCAGGAGGCCGAGATCGAGGCGCAGCGTGCGGTCGAGGCCGCCCGCATCGGCCGCGAGCGGACGCTGGCCGCTGAGCGGATCGCCGCCGAGCAGAGCACGCGGCAACTGGAGATCGAGCGCAACCAGAGCCTCGAAGTCGCCGGGATCGCCGCGCGCGAGACCACGGAAGCCTCGCGCATTGCCCAGGAAGAGCGCGTCCGCTCGCTGGAGATCGCGCGCAACCGGGCCGTCGAGGAGGCCGACATCGCCTCCCGCGAGGCGATCGAGGCGGCCCGCATCGCCCAGGAGAAGGCGGTCGCGGCCGAGCGCATCCAGGCCGAGCGCGACACGCGTTCGCTGGAGATCGAACGCACCGGCATTCTGGAGGCCGCCGAGCTGAAGCGGCGAGATGCCATCGAGCGGCAGCGCATCACGGTCGATCTCGCGCTGGAGGCCGAGCGGATCAACTCGTCCAAAAAGCGCGAGGTGCTCAATATCGAGCAGAAGAAGGCGATCGAGATCGCGGACGAAGACCGCGTCATCGCGCTCTCCGCCAAGAAGTCCGAGCGGATCGACGCCGACCGCCAGGTTCGGCAGGCCGAAATCGTCGCCCGCAAGGAGGTCGAGACCACCGACGTCTCGCGCGAGCAGGCGCTGGAGGCCGCCCGCCTCGAGCGCCGACGCGCAATCGAGCAGCTCGAGGTGGCCCGTGTCCAGTCACTGCAGGAGGCCGAGATCGCCTCCCGCGAGGAAGTCGAGCGCGCCCGCATCGCGTCCGACCGCGGCCTCGACGAGGCTCGTGTCGGCCGCGAGCGCGAGCTGCGCAAGCTGGAGGTCAACCGCGAGAAGGAGGTCGAAACTGTCTTGATGGAGAAGGCGATCGCCATTCATCAAAAGTCGCTGGAAGAATCGGCCGCGAAGGCGATGGCGGAGGAAGCGCGGATGCGGGCCACCGAGGCCGCCGAACGCGTCATCACCGCGCGCGAGAGCGAGATCGCAAAACGACGCAAGACGGTCGAGGTGCTGCTCGCCGAGAAGCAGGCCGAGGAGACACGGATCGCCGCGGACGCCGAACGTGTGCGTGCGGCCGTCGAAGCCGAGGCGCAGCGGATGCTCAACGAGGCCGAGAACGTGCTGACGGACCAGGCTCGCTACTCGCTGTTCCGTCGAAAGCTGCTCGACAAGATCGAAGGTATCGTGCGCGAGAGCGTCAAGCCGATGGAGAAGATCGAGGGCATCCGTATCCTCCAGGTTGACGGCCTCCATGGCAACGGCGGCGGTGGCAATGGCGGACGCAGCGCCACCGACGAGGTGATCGACTCCGCGCTGCGCTACCGCGTGCAGGCGCCGCTGATCGACTCCCTTCTGTCGGACATCGGCGTCGAGGGTGGCAGCCTTGCCAAGATGCCGGGCCTGATCCGCGAAGCTCGCGACATGCAGGGTATCAAGGAGTCCGCACGCAAGAGCGGCGGTGGCGGCGACAAGCCCGCGGCCTCCCCGCCTGCGGCCGAGGGCGGCGGCGAACCGCCGGCCGAACGCGGTCCGCGGAAGAAGAGCTGAGGTCTGACCCATGCCCCGCGTCTACGTCTCCACCGTCGTCAATGCGCGCAACGATCGCGTCTGGGCGCGCGTGCGTGATTTCAACGGCCTGCCGAACTGGCACCCGGCGATTGCCGAAAGCCGCATCGAGGGCGGCGAACCCTCGGACAAGATCGGATGTGTGCGCGACTTTCGCCTGCGCAATGGCGACCGCATCCGCGAGAAGCTGCTCGGCCTCTCCGACTACGACATGTTCTGCACCTACTCGATCCTGGAATCCCCGATGGGCGTCGAGAACTACGTCGCAACCTTGCGCCTGACGCCGGTCACCGACGGCGACCAGACCTTTGTGGAATGGACCGCCGAATTCGACTGCGCACCGGAGCGCGAGACCGAGCTCGTCGGCAATATCGGCGGCGGTGTGTTCCAGGGCGGGTTCGATGCCCTGAAGCGCGTGTTCGGAGGCTGATATCCGTGCCGCATATCGTCAAAAGCACGATCCTGGACGCACCGACCGATGCGGCGTGGGCGATGCTGCGCGATTTCAACGGGCACGACCGCTGGCATCCGGCAGTGGCGACCTCCTCGATCGAGCGCGCGCATGCCTCGGACAAGATCGGCTGTATCAGGCGGTTCAAGCTGAAGGACGGCGCGGAGCTGCGCGAGCAATTGCTGGCGCTATCCGACCTCGAACAGAGTTTTAGCTACTGCCTGCTCGATACACCGATCCCGATGTTCAACTACGTCGCCCATGTCCGCCTGCTGCCTGTGACCGACGGCGACCGCACCTTCTGGCACTGGGAGTCGCGCTTCACGACCAGGCCGGAAGACCGCGACCGCATCACCCACATGGTCGCCGAAGACATTTACCAGGCCGGATTCGATGCGATCCGCCGGCATCTGAAGGAGGCCGCCTAGATGGCCGTGACAGTGAAGACTTTTGCGAGCGCCAGCGAGGCGGCGGGGGCACTGTCCTCGGATCGCAGCGCGCGCTATCTCGGCGGCGGCACGCTGGTGATGCGAGCGCTGAACGAGGGCGATGTTGCGATCTCGACCGTCGTCCGCGCCCAAGATCAGGCATTGACCCGGATCGACGCATCCGGCCCGCGCATCACGCTGGGCGCCGGCGTCACCTTCGCGCGCATCCTCGCTGACCGCGATCTTGGCTTCCTGCACGCCCCTGCGCGTTCGATCGGCGGCCCTGCGGTACGCAACATGGGAACAGTCGGCGGCAATCTCTTTGCGCCGAATCCTTATGGAGATTTCACCGTCGCGCTGCTCGCGCTCGATGCGACCGTCGCCGTCGCGGGCGGCTTTGGCGCGCGCGACATCGGAGTCGAAGAATTTTTGCAGGCGCGCGACCGGCAGCCCGGAACGCTGGTCTTGTCGATCTCCTGCACCCGGCCTGTAAGCAGCGAGGCGTTCCGCTATCGCAAGATCGCGCGTATCAAGCCGAAGGGCGGTTCGGTCATCACGCTCGCCGCGCATCTGCCGATCTCAGGCGGCCGGATCGCAGGCGCGCGGATTGCGCTGGGTTCGATGGCGCCGACACAGATCCGTGCCCGCGCTGCCGAGCGGGCACTGGAAGGACGCTCGCTGGACGCGGCGACCATCGCCGCCGCGGCGTCCGCTGCGACCGAAGGAACGTCACCCTCCGACAATGCGCTCGGCAGCGCCTGGTATCGCCGCGAAATTGTCGGCGTCCACCTGCGCCGCCTGCTGTCCGGACAGGAATAGACCGCATGTCCAAAATACCCCTGCAATTTCGTCACAACGGCCGCGACGTCGCGATCTTCGTCGACGGCGGCACCAATCTGCTGGTGGCGCTGCGCGAACTGATCGGCGACATGACGCCGAAATTCGGCTGCGGCCAGGGCGGCTGCGGCACTTGCAGCGTGCTGATCGACGGCGAACTCCACCTCTCCTGCCTGACGCTGGCGGAAACAGTCGCGGGCCGCTCCGTTGAGACGCTCGACGGCATGAAGCAGGGTCCGAACCTGCATCCGCTCCAGCGCGCCTTCGCGGACAATTTCGCCGCCCAGTGCGGCTATTGCACGCCGGGCATGTTGATGGCTGCAAAAGCCCTGCTCGACCGCAATCCCTCGCCCAGCCGCGACGAGGTCATCGAGGCCATCTCCGGCAATATCTGCCGCTGCACCGGCTATGAGCCGATCATCAATGCCATCCTCGCCGCCGCCGGCGGCCGGGTCAGCGCCTGAAGGACGTCGCCATGCTGGAATTGCGCAAGGATATTTTCGCCGACGAGCGCGACGATAATTTGAAGGAAATCGGCAAGGGCACCCAGCGCCAGGACATGCTCGGCCATGTCACGGGCACGTCGAGCTACTTCAACGATCACAAGCTGCAAGGCATGCTGCATCTGAAGGTCGTGCGATCGACGCAGGCACATGCACGCATCCGCCGCATCGACACTTCGGAGGCCGAGCGTTCGGCCGGCGTGCGCCGGATCATCCGCGGCGCCGACGTGCCGGTCAATCTCAACACGCTTTTGAGCCTGATCAATTTCGGCAAGGACGACGAGCCGTCGCTGGCGGTCGACAAGGTCCGCTACAAGGGCGAGCCCATTGTCGCCATCGTCGCCGACAGCGAGCGCGAGGCCTTTGAGGCCATCGCAAAGGTCAGGATTGACTACGAGCCGTTGCCGGCGGTATTCGACGTCGAGGACGCACTGAAGCCCGGCGCGCCCGTGGTCAACGAGACCTATCCGAAGAACACTTTCACCTATCACGAGACCTATGACCACCAGCGGCTTCGCTTCGGCGATGCCGATGCGGCGCTGGCGACGGCCGATCACGTGCTGGAGCAGCGCTACCAGATGTCGCCGATCGAGCACGCGCCGACCGAGACCAATGGTGCAATCGCTGCCCCCGACACCAACGGCCGTTTCGTCGTCTACACCTCGACCCAGGCGCTGTTCTTCTCGGTCGATACCTGCGCCAAGATTTTGGACGTCCCTTCCAACACCTTCCACTTCATCGGCGGCACCGTCGGCGGCGGGTTCGGCGGCAAGGTTGATACGCTGACCGAGCCGCTCGCCATTCTCGGCGCGATGCTGACTGGAAAACCCGTGCGCTACGTGTTCGGGCGCGAAGAGGAGATGCAATACGGCCCGCCGCGCGGCGCCGAGCGCATCTACATCAAGGACGGCGTGATGCGTGACGGCCGCATCGTCGCGCGCAAGATCCTCGCCTATTTCGACAGCGGCGCCTATACGCGACTGTCGAGCTACGCCGCGGTGAAATGCGCAGCGCATCTGCCGGGCCCTTACACCATCCCGAACGTCTATGGCGACGTCTATTGCGTCTTCACGAACCGCACGCCGGCGACCGCCATGCGCGGCTTCGGTGTCACCGCGATGGACTTTGCCATCGAGTGCCAGATGGACAAGCTGGCGCACCTCATCAACATGGACCCGATGGAGTTCCGGATCCTCAACGCCTATCGCGACGGTGACATGAAAGCGCACCGGCGCGAAGCCAAGAACACGGCGCTGATCGAATGTGTGCAGGTTGCGGCCGAAAAGGCAAAATGGCCGCTTCGCGAGGAATTCAAGCGCGCATCGTCGCGCAAGGACGGCGGCGGCAGTCGCGCCGTAATCCCGCCGACACCGGCGGATGCTTCGCGCGCACGTCCCACCGCTCCGGCTCAGCAGCGCACCAGCTACGACAGGCTGCCACCCACTGTCACGCGCGAACCGCCGCGCGAGCCGCCTCCACCGGTTCCTCCGCCGCCCTCGCCGCGGCCACCTGCACCGTCGCATGGTGCGACCCGCTTCTCCTCCGTCTTCGGCACCAGGAGGCGCTAGATGACCCGGCATCGCGGACGCGGCATCGCGTCGATCAACTATCCCATCGGCATGAATCTCGGCGGTGATCCCAGCCAGGCGCTGGTGCATTCCAACCCGAGCGGCAAGTTCACGGTGGCGCTGTCGTCGATCGATCTTGGCCAGGGCATGAAATCCGTCACGCGGCAGATCTGCGCGGAGACGCTCGGCGTGCCGGTCGAGGATGTCTATGTCGACACGGCCGATTCCGACACCGGCCCGCATTGCATGGGCTCGTTCGCCTCGCGCGGCACCCATCGCGTCGGCAATGCCGTGATGGCGGCGGCGCGCGAGGCGCGCGGCGTGATGATGGAGGCGGCCGCCGAGGAGCTGGAGGTCAACGCCGCCGATCTCGAGACCGACGGGCGCGGCAATATCCATGTCAAGGGTGCGCCGCACCGCTCGATCTCGACCAAGGACGTCGCGATTGCCGCGCAGTTCAAGCAGGGCAAGACCATCTCGGGTCGCGGCATCTTCCTGGTGCCGCTCTCCGAAGTGAATCCGGAGACCGGCGAGATGTCGCCGGCGACATGCTACGCCCATGCCTGCCTCGTCGCCGAGGTCGATGTCGACGACGAGACCGGCGAAGTAGCGATGGTGCGAATGGACTCGGCCTATGAACTCGGCCGTGCGCTCAATCCGCGCCTGGTCGAGCAGCAGCTCGTCGGCGGCGCCTGGATGGGCGTCAGCCACGCGCTCTATGAGACGCCGGAGCCTTACTATCCAGAGCCCGTGCATGGCCCGCGCGACTTCGTTGAATATCTGATGCCCGGCCCCGGCGACATCTGCCCGCATGACATCGCGGTGCTGGAGCGCCCTGCCCCGGATGGTCCATTCGGCGCCAAGGGCCCCGGCGAGATGTGCGCGAACCCGGTGCTGCCGGCGGTGGCCAATGCGATCTTCAACGCGGTCGGCGTGCGCATCGATGATCTTCCGATCACCCCTGAGAGGGTGCTGCGCGCAATCAAGGCCCAGGGCGGCGCGCGGCCGCAGGCGCGGCGCTAGAGGTTTTGGTTCATGGCGGTCCGCAGCAACATCGTCGGCATCGACAGCCCGGAGGCGCTGGAGAAGGCGCTGCGCGCGGCCTATTACCTCGCCGACGAAGGCCTTGCGACCGCGGCCTATCTCGGCCTCGCGCTCGGTAAGCCGCTGCTGCTGGAGGGTGCGCCGGGCGTCGGCAAGACGGAAGCGGCAAAGGCCATCGCCGCCGTGCTCGGCCGCCGGCTGATCCGCCTGCAATGCTATGAGGGCATCGACGCCTCCGCGGCGCTCTACGAATGGAATTACCCTCGTCAGATGCTCGCGATCCGCCAGGCCGGCGATGAGAGCATCGACATCTATGGCGAGACGTTCCTGATCGAGCGGCCCATGCTGGCGACACTGCGTGCGCCTGATTCCACGGTGCTCCTGATAGACGAAATCGACCGCGCCGACCAGGAGTTCGAGGCGTTTCTGCTCGAATTCCTCTCTGACTTCCAGATTTCGATCCCCGAGCGCGGCACCGTGCGCGCCGCCGAGCGTCCCGTGGTGGTGCTGACATCGAACCGGACGCACGACCTGCACGAAGCGCTCCGCCGCCGCTGTGTCTATCACTGGATCGACTATCCGACCGAGGAGCGCGAGGCGCGCATCGTGATGCTGCGAGCCTCAAGCGTCGCCGAAGCCACTGCGCGGGCGGTCGTCGCGGCGGTCGGCAAGCTCCGGCGCGAGCCGCTGAGCAAAGCGCCCGGAATCGCCGAAGCTGTCGACTGGGCCGAGGCCGCAACGCTGCTGCACAAGGGCGGTGCGCGTTGGCCCGACGCCTTCAAGCGCTCGATCGGCGTGGCGCTCAAGGACGAGGAGGATCTGCACTTCATCGCGCCCCGGCTCGACGCAATGCTCGCGGAGGCCACCGCATGAGCACCGAGCTTCAACTTCCGCGCGCCGCCCGCGTCTTCGTCTCCTTTGTCGCACTGCTGCGCGCCAACAGTTTTGCTGTCGCGCCGGAGCAGACCACTGCGTTCCTTACCGCGATCGAACTGCTGGGCCCGCGCGACCTCGGGGATATCAGGCAGGCCGCTCTGGCCACCCTCGCCCCGCCACCCGAGCGCCGCGTGACCTTTGACCGGCTATTCGACCTTCATTTCCGCGGCAGTGAGGCAATCGAGCATGCCGATGACGGCAAGGATGACGAGACCGTTCGGCTCCAGGAAGAAGGCCGCGGCGACGAGGAGCCGCTGTTCTCCGACGACGCCAACGAGTCCGGCCTGACAGCGACCCGTACCGAGGCGCTGGTCGAGCGCCGCTTCGCGCAGCTGTCCACCACCGAGGCGCTCCGCCGTTTGTCCCGCGAGGCACCACAGCGCCTGCCGCAGCGACGTGGTCACCGTCGTATGCGCGCCCGCCGCGGACCGTTTGCCGACCTCCGTCGCACCTTGCGCGACTCCGTCCGCAGCGACGGCGAGATCCTGCGGCTCGGGCATCTGAAGCGGCGCCAGCGCCCGCGCAAATTCCTGCTGCTGATCGACGTCTCCGGCTCGATGAAGAGCCGCACCGAGGAAAACATGAAGCTGGCGCATGCACTGGTGCAGGCCGCGCCCAATGTCGAGGTCTTCACCTTCGGCACCCGGCTGACCCGTGTCACCCGCGCGCTGCGCGTGAAGCGCCGCGAGCAGGCGCTGAGCGCGGCCGCGCATCTCGTCAGCGACTGGGACGGCGGCACCCGCATCGGCGATGCGCTGCAAGCCTTCCTCGCGGTGCCGCGCTTTGGCGGCTATGCCCGCGGGGCGGCCGTGGTCGTCGTCTCCGATGGGCTGGAGCGCGGCGAGCCCGATGCCCTGCGCGATGCGGTGGCCAAACTATCGCAGCGGGCCTGGCGCGTGAGCTGGCTGACGCCGCTGGCGTCCGGACCCGGCTTTCGGCCGCAGACCGAGGCGCTCGTTGCGATCGAGCGCTTCGTCGACGATCTCGTCGACGGCGGATCGAGCGCGTCGATCGTCGCGCATGTCCTCGCCTTGGGACGAAGGAGAGTTGCGTGACCGAGATGATCGACGGGCATCATCATATCTGGCGGCAGGCCGATCTGCCCTGGCTGGTCGGCCCGATGCAACCTCGCATCTTCGGACCCTACGAGGCCATCCGGCGCGACTATCCGATCGAGGAATTTCTCGACGATCTCAAGGGCAACGGCGTTACCCGCTCGGTTTACGTCCAGACCAACTGGGCCAACGATCGTTTCGAGGACGAGGCGGCCTGGGTGCAGCGGACCGCCGACGAGACCGGTTGGCCGCACGCCATCGTCGCCTATGCCAATTTCGCCGTGGACGACGTGCGTCCGCAGCTCGACCGCCTCAAGCGCTATTCCCTGGTGCGCGGCGTGCGCATGCAGCTGCACTGGCATGCAAACCCGCTCTATCGTTTCGCGGCCAAGCCCGATCTGTGCATCGATCCCGTGGTCCGCCGCAACGTCGCGCGGCTCGCCGATTACGGCTGGAGTTTTGATCTCCAGGTCTTCACGCCGCAGATGCCGGATGCCGCACATCTCGCCGAATCCTGCCCCAAGGTGACCTTCATCCTCCAGCATGCCGGCATGCTCGAAGACCTTTCGCCAGCAGGCCGCGCCGCTTGGCGCGCGGGCATGGCGCGGCTTGCGACCTGCCCGAATGTCGTCTCGAAGCTCTCCGGGCTTGGAACCTTCATCCACCGCAATGATCCCGCGCACATCGCCGCGGTGGTCATGGATACCGTTGCGATCTTCGGCACCGAGCGCTGCCTGTTCGGCTCGAATTTCCCGATCGAGAAATTGTGGACCAGCTATCGCGCGCTTGTTGACGCATTTCGCGCAGCCGCCGCTTCGCTGAGCGCCGAGCAGCGGGATGCGATCTTCCGAGGCACCGCAACACGCGTCTATCGGCTTTGAAAGACAAGAAAGAACACGAGGAGGGAAACGAATGGCGCTGGAGATCAAGATCCTGGACTACGGGGATATCGAGCTGGAATCGAGCTTCCTGGTGCTCGGTCGCGACTGCGGCCGCACCCGCCGCGTCCTTACGCTGGGCTTTCTGATCCTCGGCGGCAAATATCCTGTCGTGGTCGACACCGGCTATCGCTCCAATCAGATCATGGAGACGCTGGGCATGCGGGGGCTGCAATACCACGAACACATGATCGAGAACCAGCTCGCCCGCCACGGCGTGCGCATGGGCGACGTGCGCTTCGTCTGCCACACCCATCTGCACATCGACCATGCGGGCAAGGACGATCTGTTCCCGATGAACACGACGGTCGTTCTCAACCGCAAGGAGCTGGAATATTCAGTCTCCGGCCTGATGCATCCGCAATATCCGGCACCCGACATCAAGCATTTGATCGACCGCCTGCACACCAAGAGTGCGCTCCGCTTTCTCGACTTGGAGATCACCGGCCCGATCGAGCTGATGCCCGGCGTCTATTGCGATGCCGCCAATGCCCATACCGAGGGCTCGATGAACATCATTGTCGAGACCGCCGACGGAATCGCCACCATCTGCGGCGACGTGATCTACGATTTCAACGACCAGATCGTCACGCCCTTCCACGAAATCCATGACTGGGAGCCGCGCACGACGGGCAACCACGGCACCAGCAAGCGTGCGGAGAAGGCCGCAATCAAGAAGCTGCTCAGCAACTCGCGCTATCTGCTGCCAGTGCACGACCGCCCCGCCAAGATCGAAGGCGGCAATGTCGTGGGGCGTCTGCACGATCAGGTGCCCGGACCAATCGTGCAGTCCCTGCCCGCACGCAACTGGTTTCCCGCGTAGCACGATGTGAGGACCGACCGATGACGCACGTCACCTTACGTTCTGAATTCGAGACCCTGATCGATCCTTACGCACCCGTTGCCCAGGTCGGCACAGGCTTTGAGTTCACGGAAGGGCCGATCTGGCATCCGATCGATCATTATTTGCTGTTCTCGGACATGCCGGGCGACGTGCGCCGGCGCTGGGATTCGCGGCGCGGTGTCGCCGAGGTCAAGCGTCCGTCGAACAAATGCAACGGTATGACCTACGATGCCGAGCTCAATCTGATCGTCTGCGAGCATGCGACGTCGTCGCTGATCCGTGAACGGCCGGATGGACGGCGCGAGGTGCTGGCCTCGCACTTTAGCGGGCAGGAGCTCAACAGTCCCAACGATGTCTGCGTGCACTCCTCGGGCGCGATCTATTTCTCCGACCCCTGGTATGGCCGCATGCCGGTCTACGGCGTCGAGCGACCGCGGCAGCTCGGCTTTCAGGGCGTCTACCGTGTGATGCCTGGCGGCGAACCGAAGCTGGTGGTCGATCGAACGTTGTTCGACCAGCCGAACGGGCTTTGCTTCTCGCCCGACGAGAGACTGCTCTATGTCAACGACACCGTGCAGGCGCTGATCCGCGTGTTCGACGTCAGCGGCGACGGTTCGCTGTCGAATGCTCGGGTGTTCGCGAGCGGCATCAAGTCGGAGCTCGAGCCTGGCCTGCCCGACGGCATGAAATGCGATCAGCACGGCAATGTCTGGGTCACCGCGCCCGGCGGCGTCTGGGTCTATTCGCCGCGGGGCGAGCTGCTCGGCAAGGTTCGCGTGCCCGAACTGGTCGCCAACCTCGCCTGGGGTGGACCTGATTTTCGCACGCTCTACCTGACCTCGACGCATTCGGTCTACGCGATCCCGACCAGGACCGGACCGCGCCACGAACCCTATATGAGCGGCAGGCGCAGCAGCGGTGGCGCCGCGAGCCCCGGTCCTGCAGCTGCGGCGCCGATCCTTGCCGACGGCGAGCTGCGCCTCGATCCGCAGCGCTGCGCCATGATCATCCAGGATCTCCAGAACGACGTCATCATGGATGGCGGCGCCTTCGCTGACTCCGGTGCGCCAGGCCATGCCAAGCAGCAGCACGTCGTCGAGAACGTCCGGCGCCTGGCGGAGACGGCGCGAGCGCGCGGCGTTGCCATCATCCATGTCTGGTTCGTGGTCGAGCCAGGAGCGCCCGGCGTGACGCTGAACGCGCCGCTGTTCGAAGGGCTTGTCGACAGCAAGGCGATGGTGCGCGGCAGCTGGGGCGCCGCGCCGGTGTCAGGCCTCGAGCCGCGGCCCGGCGATTACGTGGTCGAGAAGATGCGGATGAGTGCCTGGGAAGGCACCAAGCTGGAGACGATCCTGAAAGCCACCGGCCGCGACATGATCATCAACACCGGTGCCTGGACCAACATGTCGGTCGAGCACACCGCGCGCACCGGCGCCGACAAGGGCTATTTCATGATCGTGCCGGAGGATTGCTGTTCGACCATGAATGCGGACTGGCACTCGGCCTCGATCAATTTTGCCATGCAGAACGTTGCCGTCGTTACCAGGGCGGATGCCGTCATCAGAGCGCTGGGATGAGCGGTGGCAAAGCTTCTGCATCTCTCCTGCTCGCCGCGCCCCGATTCCGAGTCGAGCGCCGGCGCGGCCGTCTTCCTTGACGGCTTTCGCCAGGCCCGCCCCAATTGGGACATCGATGTCGTCGATCTCTGGCGCGAACGGATGCCGGAATTTGCGGGACCCATCGTCGAGGCCAAATATGCGCGGATGACGGCGCAGGCCTTCAATGACGCGCAGCGGGACAGCTTCGCCGAGGCCGAACGGATGGCGCTGCGCTTTTCACTAGCCGACCGCGTTCTGATCTCGACGCCGATGTGGAATTTCGGCATCCCCTACAAGCTGAAGCAGTGGTTCGACATCATCATCCAGCCCGGCCTGACGTTCCGCTTCGAGCCCGCGCAGGGCTATCTTCCATTGCTGAAGGATCGTCCGACCATCGTTATCCTCGCCTCCGGCAGCGACTTTGCCACCGGCATGAACCGCGGCCGCATCGACATGGCTACGCCATATTTGCGCGAGGCGCTCCGCTTCATCGGTGTCAGCGACGTGCGCTTCGTGCCGATCGGACCGACCGCGGGTCCGACTGAGCCGATCCGCGCCGCCCGCGAGACCGCGCATCGCCGCCTCGCGGAGATGGCGAAGCGGTTCTGAGCCGCGTTGTCAGGTGATTGCTTTCCCCGACGCCTTGTCGAACAGATGGGTCCGCTCCAGATCGAGCGCGACGTCGATGAAATGATCCGGCGCCGCAGCCACCCCCACCGGCATCTGCGCCGTGAACGGGAACGCGCCGACGGTGCCGATCACGAGCGTATGCGGCCCGAGCGGCTCTACGTCCTTCACCATGATCCGAACGGACGAGCCAGCCGGGGCGTCTTGCCGCAACACATGGTCGGGCCGCACGCCAAGCACGACAGGCTTGCCGACGCTGCCTGCATAGGCCGCCTCGCGGGATTTCGGCAGTTTCAACGCCGTCCCCGACGGCTCGGTGAAGACCAGCGCCCCATCGCGCGCGGCGATTTCGCCATGGATGAAGTTCATGCTGGGGGCGCCCATGAAGCCCGCAACGAAGAGATTGCTGGGCTTTTCATAGATCGTGATGGGATCGGCCGCCTGCTCGATCCGGCCGCGATTCATCACCACGACGCGATCGGCCATGGTCATGGCTTCGACCTGGTCGTGGGTGACATAGACGATCGTCTTGGCGAGACGGCGGTGCAAGGCCTTGATCTCGGTCCGCATCTCGATGCGGAGCTTGGCGTCGAGGTTCGATAGCGGCTCGTCGAACAGGAACACGTCCGGGCTGCGCACGATAGCGCGGCCGATCGCGACACGCTGCCGCTGCCCGCCGGAGAGCTGCTTGGGACGACGGTCCAGATATTGCTCGAGGTCGAGCACCCGGGCCACGTCCTGGACCGCTTTCGCGATGCTGGCGCGCTCCTCGCCGCGCACCTTCATGCCGTAGCCAATATTCTCGCCAACCGTCATATGCGGATAGAGCGCGTAGCTCTGAAACACCATCGCGCAATTGCGCAGGCCCGGACGCAGCTGCGTCACATCGCGATCACCGATGCGGATGCTTCCGCTCGTGACCGTCTCCAGTCCTGCAATCATGCGCAGCGTCGTGGTCTTGCCGCAGCCCGACGGGCCGACGAGCACGACGAACTCCTCGTCAGCCACGTTCAGATCAAGCCCCTCGATGATCTCATAGGGCCCGTATGCCTTGCTGACGTTCTCGATCTCGACGCGCGCCATGGAATCCTTTTCCCGTCCCCTAGATCGACGGTCAACAAGACCCGGATGACGCTGACGCGTCATCCGGGGAAGTCTCAGCGGAGGTTAGTTCTCAGGTTAGTTCTTGGCTTTAGTTCTCGGCTTTAGTTTTTGGGCGGCAGGCCCATCGCCGCGCGATAGGCGGCGAGCTGTTTTGCACGACCGAACTCGTCAGTCAGGCGATTCCATTCCTTTGCGACCGTGTCCAGCGCGGCCTGCGGCGTGGTCTGCCCGGCCAGTGCCTTGCCAAGCTCGATCTCCACCACCTCGGTGTAGGAGAAATAGCCGGGCAGACGCATGTCGAGCGCGACGTTCTTGCCGTTGATGGAGTCGGCCTGCGCGCCGAGATATTCCTTGGCTTCCTGCGGCGAGAAGATCTTGCTCCACAGCTCCAGATTCGCGGTGTGCGACTTGCGGTACGGGTTGACACCCGTGCCGCCGGTAATGGCAGCCTGGCCGGAGACTTCGGGGCTGGTCAGCGTCTTGATGAAATCCCATGCCGCCTGCTGGTTCTTGCCGACCTTCGGCACGGCAATCTGCCATCCACCGAAGGCCATGAAGGGCGCCGGCAGGACGGCCGGGAACTTGTCCCACTTCTTGGTCTTGGCGTTCCAGATCTCGTCAGAGCCAGGCAGCACCGCCGAGCCGACCTTGCCTGAGATCTTCGACTGCTTGGGATCGGCCGCGATCACGCCGGTGTCGCCCCAACCGATCGATTCCGCGACCTGACCGCCCGCCACGGCCGCGTTGACCTCACCGAATGAGAAGTTCAAGGCGTTGGGTGGGCCAAGCTTGGAGGCGCGGATATATTCTTCCAGTCCCTTCACCCAGCCCGGATTGTTGATCTGGGCATCCATCGTTTCGGGGTCGAAGAACATCGCGCCCGGATAGTTCGGGTTGTTGGTGTAGGCTGCCGCGTGGCTGAAGAAGAACCAGAACTGCTGGCCGCCACGACGGAAGGCTTCCGCGGTGCCCCAAAGTCCCTTGTCGGGACGTTGGAAGAACTCGGCGATGTCGAGATATTGCTTCCAGGTCTTGGGCGGCGCCAGATCGTAGCCGTACTTGGCCTTGAAGGCGTCCTTCTCCTTGGGATCGTTGAACAGGTCGGTGCGATAGGTGTAGGTGTGGACGTCGCCGTCCATCGACTGCGAATAGATCTTGCCTTCCCACACCATCAGCCGTTCGCGGTAGGCCGGCTCGATATCATCCCAGTCCTTGCCTGACTGCATCGCCTTCGGCATCTCGCTGAGATAGGGCACGAAGTCCGGCAGCCAAGCCGGCGCGAAGCTGACGAGGTCGAAGGTCGCGTCCGATGCGGTCAGCGACGTCACGATCTTCGGGTAAAGCTCCGACCACGGAAACTCGACGACATTGACCTTGCCGCAGGTCTTCTTGGTCCATTCATCCGCGCCGAGCTTGAGCGCGGAGGCGATATAGGGTCCGGTCTGCGATGCCACCGTCAAGGTGACACCGGAATAATCCGGGCTACAGGCCGCGTTCGCCTGGCTCGCAGCGCAAGCCACGGCGAGCGAGGTGGTCAGCATCAGAAACGTCCGTCGCAACATCGTCCAGTCCTCCCTAGATCAGTTTTTGCTATTTGATTGCCCCGAGCAGCAGACCCGACCGCATCATGCGGCTGAGCAGGCCCGCCATGATCATCATCGGAACGATGGCGACGAGCGCCGCGGCCGAGATCGCCCACCATTCGTCGCCGCGCTGGCTGTTCTGTCCGGCCACCAGGATCGGCAGCGTCTGCCATTTGGAATTGGTCAGGAACAGCGCGAACAGGAACTCGTTCCAGACGAAGGCCAGCGTGATCATGAAAGTCGCCAGCAGCCCGTTCATCGACATCGGCACCACGATGCCGAGGAAGATGCGCCAGCTCGGCACGTTGTCGACCATCGCGGCTTCCTCGACCTCGATCGGGATCGCCTCGAAGAAATCGCGCATCAGCCAGACCACGATCGGCAGCGAGAACGCGACGTAGCACAGCGTCAAGCCGACAAAGCTGTCGATCAGCTGGAAGCCGAGCCGGCCGATTTCGCTGTAGAGCAGATACAGAGCAAAGGCCGTGACAATCGGCGGAAACATGCGCTGGCTGACGAACCAGAACAGGATGTCCTCATTGCCGAGGATCGGACCCGGCAGCGGCAGGCGGTTGGCGACGATGGCAACGACCAGCGCGATCGGAAACGCGAGCAGCAGCGCCTGCGCGCGAGTGAATCCGAGATTGTTGTTGAAGAGCAGATATCCGCCGAGCGCGAGCAGGAAGAAGATCAGGCCGGCGCCAAATCGCACCTTGAATTCGAACCTGACAAGCGCATAGGCCGCCATCGCCCCGATCGCGGTCGCGATCGCTGCCGCGGACAGCCCGACGATGGTCGAGTTCAGGAAGGTGTGGAAGAATTCACCGCGGATGCCCTGGTAGAGATCGATGAAGGGCTGAAGCGTTGGCGTGAAATCGACGAAGGGAATATAGGTCGGACCACCGACCACGCCCGGCGGCGTCTTGAAGGCTGTGACCACCACCCAATAGAGCGGGAACGCCGTGATCAGGCACCAGGCGAGAACGCCTGCTGCGATCAGGCGGCGGCTCCAGGTCGACAGTCCGGTGAGGCCCTGCCCGCTCATCGGCGCTTCTCCAGATGCGGACGCAGCAGCGCCAGATAAGTCACGCCGATGATCGTGATGGCGATCAGGAACAGGAAGCTCAGCGCCGAGGTGTAGCCGAGATTGAACTTCTTGAAGCCCTCCTGATAGGCGAACAGGGTCAGCGTCTCGGTGTCGACGCCCGGTCCGCCGCCCGTCATCACGAACACGGTGTCCATGATCTTGTAGCTCTCGATCAGGCGGATGAAGACGACAGCGGCAGAGATCGGCAGCATCATCGGAAAGGTGATGCCCCAGAACTGCTGCCACGCGCTGGCGTTCTCGAGTTCGGCAGCCTCGTAGACGTCTTCTGGGAGCGTTTGCAGGCCGGCCAGCATCATCAGGACCACAAAGGGCGTCCACTGCCAGATCTCGACCGCGATGATGCAGCCGAGCGCCCAATGTCCATTGGTGAGGAACGGCAGGTTCGCGAGGCCAAACATGGAGAGAAACTGGTTGAGCGGACCCATGGTCGGATTGAAGATCATGCGGGCCACAAGCGCGACGGCAACCGGAGCCAGCAGCATCGGCAGCAGCAAGGCCACGCGAAACAGCCGTTCGCCCGGCACGCGCGCGTTCAGCGCGAGCGCAACGCTAAAGCCGATAACATATTGCAAGCTGACCGCGATGAAGGCGATCAAGGTCGTCGTGAGGATCGCGTTCCAGAAGCGCGGCTCCTGCAACAGGGTGACATAATTGCCGAACCACACCACACGCGGCGGGATCGGCGGAATCAGGCGATAGCTGAGGAAGCTCGTGGTGAGGGAATAGATCAGCGGAAAGATCGAAATCGCCAGCACGACGAGCACCGCCGGCCAGATGAAGACATGCTTGATCGGATCGTTCCGCATCATCGGTAGATCAAACCTTCAACAGGGCTTCGATCTCGGCGCGCCGCGGCATCGCTGGCGCAGTGCCGGCGCGCGTCACGGAAATCCCCGCTGTCGCCGAGCCGAAGCGTGCCGCGTCCAGCGGATCGGCGCCGCCCGCGAGCGCTGCCGCAAAGCCGCCGACGAAGGCATCGCCCGCGCCGGCCGTCTCGACCACTTTGCCGGCAGCGAACGGCGGCACGTGCAGCGAGCGATCGCGTCCATGAAACAGTGCCCCACGCTCGCCGAGCGTGATCAACGCGGTGCCGGCGCCCTTGGCCAGCAGCGCCTCGCCCGCACGGCGAGCACCGGCGAGATCGCCGACCGCGATCCCGGTCAGCGCTTCGGCCTCGGTCTCGTTGGGGACGACGTAGTCGCACAAGGCGAACAGGCCATCGTCGAAGACGCCCGCGGGCGCCGGGTTGAACACGGTGATGCTGCCGGCGGCGCGCGCGATCTCGAGCCCGCGCTGCGCGGCGGCGACCGGCTGCTCCAGCTGGGTCACGAAGACGCGGCTAGAGCGGATCGCCTCCGCGGCCGCGTCGACATCATCAGGGCTGAGGCCGTCGGCCGCCCCGCTCACCACGATGATGGCGTTGTCGCCACGCGTCTCGTGGACGTAGATGAAGGCGGCGCCGGTCGGCGCCTCCTTGGTCCTGGCGACGCGCGGCCTGATGCCTTCGGCTTCCCAGGTCTTGATGGCAAGATCACCGAAGGCGTCGCTGCCGATCCGGGAGATGAAGGTCACGTCCGCGCCCGCGCGCGCCGCGGCGACGGCCTGGTTCGAGCCCTTGCCGCCCGGCCCCATGGCAAATCCCGAGCCTGCGATGGTTTCGCCGATCGCCGGCATGTTGCCGGCCCGGAAGGCCAGGTCGACGACGAAGATGCCGAGGACTGCGACGCCAGACTTGCTCATGGTCATCACTCTCCGTCCGGCGCGATGACGCCTTTGGAGAAGATGAAGCAGCCGTAGAAGCGCCGCTCGCCGGTCGCGATCACGCAATAGGCCGTCTTGGCCTTCTCATAGAAGGCGTGGCGTTCGACCCCGACCAGCGGCCAGGAGCGCCCCTCTGCGCGGTCGATCACGGCCTGCACCTCGTGCTGCACCGGCGGCACCTCCTGAGGCTTGCCGACGATCTCCATGCGCATCGCCGCATCGTCCACGAACGTATCGAGCGGCATCACCGAGAGAATGGCTTCGATCGCCCTTGCCGTGCTGACATTGTCGATGCGCAGCAGCTCGCCGAACACGGTCTGACGCGCGATCGAGTCCGCCGGGAAATTGGTGTCGCACACGACGAGGCGATCCCCGTGCCCCATTGCGCGCAAGGCATAGAGCACGTCGGCATTGAGCAGTGGGTTGATGCCCTTGAGCATGTTGTGTCCTCCCTTCTTCAAAAACGACCGGACTCTGATGGTCCGGATGCCCATTCATATCACCGCCAGGTGACGTCTCTAGTCACCATAGGGAATCCAGATGTTCTTCACCTGCACCGCATGGCGGAGCAAGATCGGCCCCTCGCTCGCTGCCCTGTCGTACCAATCGAGCGCCAGTCCATGGTCGACCAGCGTGCGCTTGAGATTGCCGACCGAGAGCCGCTCCGCCGCAGTCGAGGCCTCCTGCGAGCCGAACACCCAGAGCGCATCGACGTCGTCATGCTCGGCAAGGACCTTGGCAAGCGCATCGCGCTCGCCCGTCACGATGTTGACGACGCCGGCCGGCACGTCCGACGTCTCCAGCACCTGGTAGAAATCGGTCGCAGCCAGCGGATGCCGCTCGCTCGGCACTGCGACGACGCGGTTGCCCATCGCGATCAGCGGGGCCACCAGGCTGATGAAGCCCAGCAGCGGAGCTTCGTCCGGACAGGCGACCCCGACGACGCCGATCGGCTCGTGCATCGCAAGCGCCACGCCGCGCAGCGGCGGCGCATGGATCGTCCCCTCATATTTGTCGGCCCAGGCCCCATAGCTGAACAACCGCTCGATACTCGCCTCGACCTCGGCGCGCGCCTTGGCAGGCGAAACGCCGGTCATATCACTGATGCGCCGGGCGAACTCGTCGCCGCGCGCTGACAGATTCTCGGCAAGGTAGTAGAGGATTTGGGCGCGATTATGCGCCGTCGCCCGCGCCCAAGCTTCAGCCGTACGCGCGGCAGCCACCGCGTTGCGGATGTCCTTGCGATTGCCCTCGCCGACCTCGCCAAGGTGTTTTCCTTTCGGCGACAACACGCTGCGCGAATAATTCCCGTCGGGGCGGACCTGCTTGCCACCGACGAAAAGCTTGGCGGTTCGGTCGATCGACGGCGTGCCGAATCCAGCGCCCTCGGTCGCGGCTTCAGGCAGTGGCGGCAGCTTGGCTCGCGCTTTGCGGCCGGCCCATGCTTTCGGCTTGAGATATTCGAAGAGACCTTCCCGCCCGCCCTCGCGGCCGAAGCCGGACTCGCGATAGCCGCCGAAGCCGACGCTGGCATCGAATAGATTGGTCGCATTGACCCAGACCACGCCGGCTTGAAGTTTTGGCGCGATATCGAGCGCGAGGCCAATGGTCTCGCTCCAGACGCTGGCGGCAAGCCCGTAGCGCGTGTTGTTGGCGAGCATCACGGCCTCATCAGGCGTGCGGAATGTCATTGCGACCAGCACGGGCCCAAAGATCTCCTCGATCGCCACGGTCGAGGACGGATGGACGTTCCAGAGCAAGGTCGGCGGATAGAAGCAACCTTCCGCGGGGATCGCCCCGGACGCCTGATACTTCTCGGCCCCCTCCTTCACACCTGTTTCGACCAGCGCCTTGATCCGCTCGAGCTGGACAGGCGCGACCACCGCGCCCATGTCGATCGCCTTGTCGAGTGGCGACCCGACGCGGAGCGTCTCCATGCGGCGGATCAGACGTTTGCGGAAGGTCTCGGCGATACCCTCCTGCAACAGCAGCCGCGATCCGGCGCAGCAGACCTGGCCCTGGTTGAACCAGATCGCATCGACCACGCCTTCCACGGCGCCATCGATATCGGCATCGTCGAACACGATGAACGGCGACTTGCCACCGAGCTCGAGGGTCAGCGACTTGCCGCTGCCTGCGGTCGACTGGCGGATCAATCGGCCGACCTCGGTCGATCCTGTGAAGGCGATCTTGTCGACACCGGGATTTTCGATCAGGAGCGCGCCGGTGGCGCCGTCGCCGGTCACCACATTCAGCACTCCGGGCGGCAAGCCGGCTTCCGCCGCGAGCTCAGCGAACAGCAGCGCGGTGAGCGAGGTGAACTCCGCCGGCTTCAGCACCACGGTGTTGCCAGCCGCCAGCGCGGGCGCGATCTTCCAGGCCAGCATCAGCAGCGGAAAATTCCAGGGGATGATCTGGCCGATCACACCGACCGGAACGTGGTCGGCGAATTCGCGCTCCTGCAATTGCGCCCAGCCGGCGTGATACAGGAAATGGCGCGCGGCCAGTGGCACGTCGAGATCCCGGGTTTCCCTGATCGGCTTGCCATTGTCGATCGCTTCCAGCACCGCGAACAGTCGCGCATGACGCTGCAGCATACGCGCCAGCGCGTAGAGACGGCGGGCGCGACCGTGACCACCGAGCTTCGCCCACGGTGCCTGCGCCGATCGGGCTGCGGTGACGGCAGCCTCGACATCGGCAGCGACGCCTTGCGCGATTTTAGCGAGTGACTTGCCGGTGGCCGGCTCGATCGTCGTCAGATGCTTGCCCGAAGCTGGGCTCACGAACTTGCCGGCGATGAAATGCGCGAACGTCGCCTCATGCCGCTTCAGCCAGGCGCGCGCCTCGCCGTCCGCCTCGGGAGCTGGACCATACTCCATGGTCTCGTAGTAATGTGCGATGCTCATGCTCAGCCCACGGGATGGCGGTTGAAGGCCGAGTAGCGGCCGGTGACGTGATGCTCGAGCTGGCGCTCGATATCGGCGAGCAGGCTCGAGGCGCCGATCCGGAATAGATCCGGTTCGAGCCAGTCGCGCCCCAACTCCTCCTTCATCAAGAACTGATAGTTGAGCACGTCCTTCGCGGTCGAGATTCCACCGGCTGGCTTGAAGCCGATCTTGAAGCCGGTGCGCTCTTCATAGAGCCTGATCATGCGCAGCATCGCCAGCGTCACCGGCAGCGTGGCGTTGACGCCTTCCTTGCCGGTCGAAGTCTTGATGAAGTCGGCGCCGGCCATCATGCAGACCATCGAGGCCTTGGCGACGTTGCGCAGCGTCTTGAGATCGCCGGTCGCCAGGATCGTCTTGAGATGCGCTTCCCCGCAGGCGGCGCGGAAATCCCGCACTTCATCGTAGAGCGCGCGCCAATCGCCGGTCAGCACATGCTCGCGCGTGATGACGATGTCGATCTCCCGCGCGCCGTCCCTGACGGAAGCCTCGATCTCCCTGAGCTTGAGATCGTGGGGGATGAGGCCCGCAGGAAAACCGGTCGAAACCGCAGCCACCGGAATGTCGGATCCTTCGAGCGCTTCGACGGCGGTTGCGACGAAGCGGTGATAGACGCAGATCGCGCCCGTGTGCAGCGTGCGCCCGGCAAAGCCCACGGCCTCGAGGAGATCGCGCCGTAGCG
This sequence comes from Bradyrhizobium sp. CCBAU 11434, assembly GCF_028128895.1. Classification (NCBI taxonomy): domain Bacteria; kingdom Pseudomonadati; phylum Pseudomonadota; class Alphaproteobacteria; order Hyphomicrobiales; family Nitrobacteraceae; genus Bradyrhizobium; species Bradyrhizobium sp. CCBAU 11434. The sequence goes on along the minus strand of NZ_LBJX01000011.1, from coordinate 305,422 downwards.
GCGCCCGCGCCTTGGCGCAGAGGCGCTTCACACGCTCGGTCGTATCGTCGCCGTTGAGTGTCGTCAGATCGATGCAGGTGATTGCCTTGAGCAGCCACGCCGCCTGCGCGTCCTTCTTGACGGTGCGTCGGCCGGGCAGGCTCGCGACGCGGCGCTCGGCGGCGGACAGATTGATCCTGATCTCGTCGACCCAGTCCATCTCGAGCGCGCGGCCGGTGTTGCGCGCGATGGCATGAGTGTGATTGTGATCCCGTGCATGTGGCTGCACCGGCACCGCGGATGGATTTGATATCAAGACGCCCTGCGCCATCGGTACGCGTGCGGTGCTAGCGAATCGGCGGAAGCGACAGATAGACTGGTGCCGATTGCAACATGCGATCCTCCCATCCCTTGCCCGTCGGAGCTTCCGTTGCCTGCCATCGCTGACAGGACCGCCCTCCGGACTAGATGTTATTATTGTAACAAATTGACGTTGCTAAACTCACATCATTGTAAGATCATTGTCAACCGGATAAGCAAGCTCGGTGACGAAAATGGCTGAAACACCGACCGCACGCTCCAGCGAGACCCGCGTCCAGCGGCTGCAACGGCTGCGCCGCGCCGTCGAAACCAGCGGCGCGCTGCATCTGAAGGACGCCGCTGACTTGCTGAAAGTGTCGGAGATGACGGTGAGGCGCGACCTCGCCGGTCCGGACGGTACGCTCGCCTTGCTCGGCGGCTACGTGGTCAATGCGGCCTCGCCGACCGGTATCAAGTACACGTTCGAGCAGGAGATCGACCAGCACACGCAGGACAAGCGCCTCGCCTGCCGTTCCGCTGCCGCCTCGATCAGGGAAGGCGACACCATCTTCATCGACTGCGGCACCACCATGCAGTCGCTGGCGGATTGCCTGCCCGAGGACATGCCGCTCTCGGTGATCTGCTATTCGCTGAACGTTGCCACGATCGTCACTCACCGCCCGGCAACGCAGGTGATGCTGATGGGCGGGCTCTACCATCCATCATCGCAATCATTCTCGTCGGATGACGGCCTGTCCTATCTGCGGCGGCTCGGGGTCAACAAGGCCTTCATCTCGGCCGGCGGCCTGCACTGGACCCGCGGCGCCAGCTGCTCGAATTTTCACGAGGTCGCTATCAAGCAGGCCGTGATCGCGACCGCTATGGAGAGCATCCTGGTGGTTGATGCCAGCAAGCTCGGCAGCCTCAAGCCGGCCTTCTTCTCTGACGTCGGCTCATTCTCGCGGATCATCGTCGGCGGCGCAGTGCCACCAGACACGCGCAAGCACTTCCGCAACCTTCCCGTCGAATACATCACCAGCGCAGCCTGATCCGGATGGGGGCTGGTCCGCCCGGATCAGGCCTGCTGGACAATGCGTGGTCCGGTAGAACCACGCATTGTAACCGCGAGCTCAATTACAAGCGGGCTTCGCCTTGTTGCAGGCATCCGTCAGCTCGGCCGGCGGGTCTTTCTTGAAGACGGTCTTGTAGGACTCCAACACGTTCGCCTGCGTCACCGGCAGCGACTGCACACCGACCCAGCCGGGCGTTTCCTTGCCCAACAGCGCGTTCATCATCGCCATCGCCTCGGCGACGCCCTGGTCATAGGGACGCTGCGAGCCGGTCGCCTTCAATGGACCGCCCTTGGCAATCTCGATCGCCGATTGCAGGCCGAGATCGACCGTCGTCATGGGAATGTCGATGCCCTGGGCGCGCATCGAGCTTAGCGTATCCAGTGCCGGCTGATCCCACACCGCGTAGAGTCCTTTGACGTCGGGATTGCCGGTGAGGAAGTCGCCCGCGATCTGCGAGACCTTTGGCGGATCAGTGAAATCGACCTGCTTCATCTTGATGTCGGGCCGGTTCGCCTTCATCCACTCCCGCACCCCCTTGGTGCGCTCGTTAGTGCTGAAATAGTCGACGCCGAAATTGACGAGACCAATGGTGCCGCCCTGCGGCATGCAGGACGCCAGGATCTGCGCTGCGATTTGGCCGTTGCCCTGGCTATCCGCCGAGACCATCGTGGCATATTCCTCGGGATGCTTCAGGCCGGTCGGGATGCTGTCCATCAGCACGAGCTTGATGCCGGCCTTGGCGATCTTCTTGTAGGTCGGCGCGGTCGCGGTGAAGTCTACCGGGATCGAGATGATGCCATCAGGATGCTGCTGGATGGTGTTCTCGATATCGGCGATCTGCTTGTCGACCTGATATTCGGCGGAGGCGACGCCGGTCACCGTCACGCCGTACTTCTTCAGCGTGTCGGTGATGCCCTGGATCTGGAGCTGCGACCAGTCGAGGTTGACGGTCTGCATGGAGATGCCGACCTTGAAGTGCTTCTCCTTGATCTTCGCAACGTCGGCCTCCGACAGCGCGAGCACCTCGGGCGAAGCCGCCTTCTCGCCGTGGGGGCCCTGGCCGACGATCGATTTTGGTCCGAGCGTTGCGAGATCGACGCCCTTGACGCAGGTCGCGGGCACTTCAGCGCGGGCCGACGGGATCGTCGCGACGGCCGCAGTGGCCATCAACACGGTCAAAGGCAAGGCGTGTCGCAAGATTGGTTTCATTTGTTTCCTCCATGTTGGTCGCCGATTACCGGAGGGCCAGCGACCTTGCCCCTACCCACGCGGCGCAATGAACCAGTGGCTCATGCGCCGCGCCTGACTCTGGCTAGCGTTTCGTGAAGGCAACCGCGGCCACGATGATCGCGCCCTTGATCACGAGCTGCATCGGCGAGCTCACGCCGAGCAGAACGAGGCCGTTATTGAGGGTGCCGATGATCAGGCTGCCGAACAGCGTTCCCAGGATGTAGCCGCGCCCGCCGAACAGGCTGCAACCGCCGAGGATCACGGCAGCGATGACGTCGAGCTCCATGCCCTGCACGACATCGGGTCGCGCGGCATGTGAGCGTGCGGACAGCACCAGCGCGGCGAGGCCCGCGAGCGTGCCGGTGAGGACGAAGGCCGCCGTCGTGATCCGCTTGGTGTTGATGCCGGAATAGAGCGCCGCAGTCGGGTTGCCGCCGACCGCATAGATGCGACGGCCAAACACGTTGTAGTGCAGCAGCAGGATGCCGACGATCATCGCCGCCAATGTCCAGGCAATCGGAACCGGGATGCCGAGGAACGTGCCTTCGCCGAAGATCGCGAAATAGGTTTCGTTGGTGATGATGACGGGCTTGGTGTTGGTCACCATCATCGCCAGTCCCCGCGCCATGCTCAATGAGCCCAGCGTCACCAGGAAGGATGGAATCGACAGTTGCGTGGTCAGGATGCCGTTGATCAGCCCGACCAGCGCGCCGGTGCCAAGCCCGGCGACGGCGCCGACGATCCAGCTGTTGTTGATCTGGCTCATCGCCAGAGCCGCCGCCATGCCTGACAGCGCCAGCGTCGATGCGACCGACAGATCGATCTGACGCGCGATGATAATGAAGGTCATGCCGACTGCGATGATCGACACCAGCGTGGTCTGCCGTCCGATGTTCAGGAAGTTGTCGACCGAGAGGAACCAGGGCGAGGACAGGCTGAACACGACCAGCAGGATCACGAAGGCGATGTACAGCATGTACGGCCTCTCGCCCCGCAGCAGATTCTGGACAATTCTACGGCGCCGGTCGGACCGGGTCGACGAAGCGACGACGTTGGGAGCGGTCAGTTCGGTCATGCGGACAACTCTTGCGATGTGCTCAGCCCGGAGGCCTGGTAGATTTGGAGGAGATGGTGCAGCTCTTCGGCGTCATCGATCTCGCCGCGCACCAGCGTTCGAGCGACGCGCCCATTGACGATCACGGAGATGCGGTCGCAGAGCTCGATCAATTCGACGAGGTCGGACGAGACGACCAGAACGCCGCTGCCGTCGCGGGCGGCATTCCGGATCACGGCGTAGATCTCCTCACGCGCGCCGACGTCGACGCCAACGGTCGGTTCGTCCAGCAGCAGCACGCGCGGCCGCGGATCATTCCATTTTCCGAACACGACCTTCTGCTGGTTACCGCCCGAGAGCGTCCTGACCAGGCTGGAGGCGCCTTGCGCTTTCACCGAAAGCCTTGCGACCGCACTTTCCGCACGCCTGGCTGCGGCGCGTTGCTGCATCCAGCCCCAGCGCGAGAAATGCGGAATCCGCGGCAAGGTGACGTTTCGTTCGATCGAATGATCGAGGACCAGGCCCTGCACGTGCCGGTCCTCCGGCACCAGCGCGACGCCCTGCTCGATCGCATCGGCCGGCCCGGCCGGCAGCCAGCGGCGGCCTTCGATTTCGATTGCGCCGCTCTCGAGCGGTCGCAGGCCGAACACCGTCTCCAAAATCTCCGTGCGTCCGCTCCCGATCAGCCCGGCAAGACCGTGGATCTCGCCCTTCCGCACGGACAAATCGACCGCGCGAAGCCGGTCGTTGGATACGTTCGACAGCGACAAAACCGGCGACGGATCCAACTCACGCTTCACGGCAGGCTCAGTGCGCGAGCCTGTCAATACCGATCGATCTGACCCGACGATGGCGTTCACCAGCCGCTTCATGTCGGTCTCGGCGGTGATGAACGTGCCGGCGTTGGCGCCATCGCGCAGCACAGTGACGCGCTGCGAGATCTCGAAGACCTCGTTCAGCCGATGGGTCACATAGATCACGCCGACGCCGCGGCGCGTCGCCTTCCCGATCGCGTCGAACAGGATCCGGACCTCATCCGATGTCAGCGACGACGTCGGCTCGTCGAGGATCAGCAGCCGGACCTCGCCCATCAGCGCCTTTGCGATCTCCGTCATCTGGCGGTAGGCGAACGGCAGCGAGCCGACAGTCGCGCGCGTATCCAGGGGAATGCCCAGCTCTTTCAGGAACGCCTCGGCCCTGACCATCAGCGCGCGCTTCCGGACAAAGCCGAAAGCTGTGCGCGGCTCGCGACCGAGCAGCAAATTGTCCGCAACACTCAAGGATTCGACGAGGCTGAGGTCCTGGTAGACAACGGCGATCCCCGCCTCGCGCGACTTCGCCGGGCTGTCGAATTCCACGGGCTTGCCAGCGATCTCGATCGTGCCGCTGTCGAGGCTATGAACTCCACTGAGGATCTTGATCAGCGTGGATTTTCCGGCGCCGTTCTCGCCGAGCAGCGCATGCACCTCGCCGGCGCGAACCTGGAGGTCGACGTCGCGGAGCGCCCGCACGCCGCCAAAACGCTTGTTGATGGCACTGACCATCACAAGCGAGGTCGACGGCAGGGATTCTGCTGCAACCGAACCCGACAATTCCAAACTTTCCTCCCGTCGCCCCCGCGAGATGCTGGTACGATGGTGACATATTGTTATTTTTGCAACTTATCTTGTTATAATTCTATCATCCCGGGCGACCTGTCAATGGGAGATCCCGCCTTCCCGAGCCGGTTCGAACGGCCGCTGGCGCCGTCCCAGGTCGTCCGACTGCGGCGGCGGCAAGGGCGGCCGGTGCTTTCAGGGAATTTGCCTAGAGTGGAGGACGGGGCACGATTGCTCCGACGCCAGGTTCCTCGTCCAGCGACAGAAATTGCTTCCGCAACCAGACGCCCGCGGGTCGCGCACATCGTGCGAGGCTGGCCAAAGCCAGCTCATACCGACTGCGATGAGCTTCTATTGAAGCTCCCGTGCACGCATCGTGCACACGCTATCTTGCAAGACCAACCCTCGCCCCAATCCGTCATCGAGCGACGTGAGCCATGTCGTTGGTGATCGAGCCTGGTTTCCGCCAATCACATGCGCCAGCGAAGCGCGGCGGTATGCACCGGCGCGTCCCACAATTCCTTCGACTGGCCATCGAGCACGGAGACGGTGATCGAGGCACCGGCCATGTCGAGGGAGGTCACATAGGAGCCGATAAGAAAACGCGTGGCCGTAACTCCCGCCCCGTCCAGGATGCGCTTGGCGCTATTGGCCATCAGATAGAGCTCGATCAGCGGCGTCGCACCGAACCCGTTGATCAGAAGCAGGACTTCGCTGCCTTTGCTCGGTTCGAGATCATCCAGGATCGCGCCAAGTATGTCGGCTGCAATCGCATCGGCAGAGGCCAGCGGCACCCTGCGTCGCCCCGGCTCGCCGTGAATGCCGACGCCCATCTCCATTTCGTTGTCGGCCAGCGTGAAGTTCGGCCGGCCCACCGCCGGCACGGTGCACGGCAACAGCGCGACGCCCATCGAGCGGGTGCGCCTGTTCACATCGTCACCGAGCGTCTTGAGCGCGGCGAGCGGCATGCCCTTTTCGGCCGCAGCGCCAACCATCTTTTCCACAATCAGCGTGCCCGCGACGCCGCGACGACCAGTCGTGTAGGTCGATTTCTCGACCGCGACGTCGTCATTGGTGACCACGCTTGCAACCTCGCGCCCGGCCATCTCGGCGGCCATGGTGAAATTCATCACATCGCCCTCGTAATTCTTGACGATGAAGAGCACGCCTGCCCCGGTATCGACGGCCTCCGCCGCCTCGATCATCTGATCCGGCGTCGGCGAGGTGAAGACCTGCCCCGGACAGGCAGCGTCGAGCATGCCGTGGCCGACAAAACCCGCATGGAGCGGTTCGTGCCCGGAGCCACCGCCCGAGATCAGCGCAACCTTGCCAGGCTTCAGATTGCGGCGGCGCACGAACTTCCTGTCAGCACCGAGCAGCAGGATATCGGCATGGGCTGCCGCCAATCCGTCGAGACTCTCTTCGAGCACCGTGTCGGCGCTGTTGATCAGCTTTTTCATGGCGTCCTCCCGGTTATCTTTTGCGTTACGAATTCGTCAGCCGATGCTTTCGGCGTAGCGGGCGAGCTGGGCAGCGAAGTCGACGATGAGCTGCTCGAGCGCACGATTTTTCTTGTCGTCACCGAGATCGGGCACCGTCACCGTCACGACGCGCGTGCGCGCCTCGCGATGGGCGCCGCGCAGCCGCCCCGGATGCGCGCGCCCATAGGCTTCGAGGAACGCCGCACGCTCAGAGCCGGAGAGATGGCAGACCTCGAAAATGATCGCGACATGCTTTGCAGGGATCGGCACCAGATAGGCCGGATTGGTGATCTGGCTGACGAAGGAGCGGTTCTTGCCGAGCGCGGCCGCGAGCTTCAACCGCGTCCCCGAGGGCCGGTTGTCGAGCGCCCGCCGCAGGATGAGCTTGTAATCCGCGACGTTGCTGTCGCCCGGCCGGCTCGCGTCTTCGCCTGCATCGTCACTCATGCGGTCACCCCGGCGATGGCAGCCTTGAGCCGGGCTACAGCGATCGGCGAGACCGAGAGGATCGTCAGGCCCGTCGCCAGCAGCGCATTCGTCAAGCGCGTATCGGCGGCGGCATCGCCGCAGAGCGAGACCTCGACGCCACGCTTAAGCCCGGCCTCGACCGTCCGCGCGATCAGCGCCAGCACCGCGGGATGGCCGGCGTCGTTGAGATCCGCGACAGCGCCGATGTCGCGCGCCGCGGCCATTGTGTACTGAGTGAGGTCGTTGGACCCGATGGAATAAAACGCCGCGTCGAAATCGTCGGCGCAGAGTGCGGCCGAGGGGACCTCGACCATGATGCCGAGCGGCGGCCGGGCGCAGGCAATGCCCTCTGCGCTGAGAGCCGCAAACTCTGCGTCCAGCATGGCGTTGGCGCGGTCGAGCTCGGAGGGGACAGCGACCATCGGCAGCATCACCTTCAGTGTCCCATGCACGGCCGCGCGGCAGAGCGCGCGCAACTGCACGCGAAACACCTCCGGTCGCGCCAGAGAGAGCCGGATTCCGCGCAGGCCCAGGAATGGATTGCGCTCGCCATCGACCGTCACGCCGGGAATCGGCTTATCGCCGCCAGCGTCGAGCGTGCGAATCGTCACGGGCCGCTCCTCGGCCCATTCGAGAATGCGCCGATAGACCTGATATTGCGCGTCCTCGCCCGGAAGCCCTCTCGATCCCTCGAACAGAAACTCCGTCCGTACGAGGCCAATGCCGTCGCAGATGGCGGGATCGAGACTCGCCAGCTCTTCCGGCGCGGCGACATTGAGCATGACGGCGATGCGCTTTCCATCGGCGGTCAGCGCGGGTTTGAGGCGACCAGCATCGACAGCAATCTGCGCGGCAGTCGCGGCTGCCATCCGGTGCTCGAACAGGCGGCGCGTTTCAGGCTGGGGATCGAAGATCACGGTGCCGGCGTCACCGTCGACCAGCGCCAGTGACGGCGGCTGTCCGTTCCATGGCAACGGCCCCAACCCGACCACCATCGGAGCGCCCCGCGATCGCGCGAGCATCGCAACATGCGATGACGGCGATCCGCTGGCGAGCGCAATTGCGCCGCCGCGGGTCCAGTCGACAGCGAGGAACGTCGATGGCGAAATATCATCACCCGTGACGATGGAATCGCCGGAAATCTCAGAGATCGTGTTTGCACCGTTCAGGCCCGCGAGGACGCGATCGCGAATGTCGACGAGATCGGCAGCACGCGCCCGAAAATATTCCTCGTCCGCCGCGCGATAGCCTGATATCTCGGCTTCGAGCGCCGCGCGCCAGGCCTCATCGGCGGCCGTACCGCCCGCGACGGCCTCGTAAGCGCCTTCTGCAAGCGCATCATCGCCGAGCATCGCAACCTGGAACTCCAGGATCTCCGCGGCCTCGCCGTGAACCGTCGCGATCAGATCGGCGAGCTCCGCTGCTGCACCTTCAATCGCTGCCTTCAGCGCCGCGGCCTCCTGTGCCGGATCGCCCTTCTCAGCCCTGCCCGCCACTTCTGTCGTCAGCACCGCGACCGGCCCGATGGCGAGGCCGGGCGAAGCGGGATGGCCGGTGAGATGGATCTCGTCCACGACTTACGCCTCGCCGAAACCGTCATGCACCAGCGCCAGCATGGCCGCGAGCGCGGCCTCGGCATCAGGACCGTTGACGCGGAAATGGAGCGTTGCGCCCTGCGGCGCCTTCACACGCATGACCTTCACAGGGCTCTTGGCGTCCGTCCAGGGTCCCTCCGCCGCAAGCGCAATTTCGATCTTCGCGGTAAAGCCCTTTGCCAGTTGCGTAAGCTTCACCGATGGTCGCGCGTGCAGGCCGACCGGGTTGACGAGAACCGCGGAGGCGGTCAGCGGCGCGAACGACTGAGCCGCACGGTTGGCGTTGGCATCATGCATAGAATTCCTCCGCGCTGCGCTTGACGGCGGCAAGCGATGAGCCGCCCGAAGATTCGGTCGCAGCAATCACCGCCCCCTCGACCACCGGGGCATTACAAACCAGCACGCGCGCGCGACGATCTTCGGGGAGCATCTCCACCGCCATCTCCGAATTGGTCTCGGCGCCGCCGAGATCGACGAGGATCGCAACACCCGCCGGCGACCAGGCGGTCTCAATCGCCTCGAGGATTCCGGCAACGTTCGTACCTAACCCGCCATCGACATCGCCGCCGGTCCAGGCCAGCGGCACTGCTTCACCGACCATCTGGCGAACCATATCGGCCGCGCCTTCCGCGATCTTCGGCGAATGCGACACGATGACAATTCCGACGTTGCTCATGGATTGACCTCGAATTCCAATATCTCAACTGCCGCGCCGATCAGAAGGGATGCCGAGCGCGAGCCCGGGTCCATATGACCGATGGAGCGTTCACCAAGGAACGATGCGCGGCCGCGAATCGCCAGCATCGGCGTGGTGCGATCGGCCGCCTGCACAGCTTCAGCCGCAATGGCCTTGGCATCACCGCCGCCTGCCAGAATGGCGTGAACCGGTACCAGGACATCCAGCAGCGTCTTCTGCCCCGCCTCGGAACGACCGCGCGCCTTGACGGCCTCGATCGCCTTGTCCGTCGCCGCGACCAGATCAGACCGGCTCGGCTGTTCCGGAAGAGACTTACCCAGCTCCATGAAGAAAGTTCCGACCAACGGCCCTGACGCACCGCCGACTTTCATGACCAACGTCATTCCAATCGCCTTCAGCATGTCGGGCAGCGACTTGTCGGCAAGGCCCGGCAATGCCGCGAGCACCGCCTCGAAACCGCGCTTCATGTTCAGCCCGTGATCCCCATCGCCAATCGCCTGGTCGAGGCTCGTCAATTCGTCCGCGTGCTCGATCACTGAACATGCCAGCGCTCGCACCAGTCTTTCCCTGGCTACCCGATCAAGGCTCATGCCGCCACCCTCCAGCCATTCGCATCGAAAAACAGCGGCTTGTTCAGACGGAGCGACACGACATCGCCGGCGCCAAAGCCCGCCTCGGGATCCGCCAGGGTCACAACCGGTCGGCCGGCAAGGTCGAGATGGAGATGGCTCTGGTCGCCGAGATGCTCGACCCGCCTGACGGTTGCCGAGACATCGCCGCCGCCGCGCGCAATCGTCAGATGCTCGGTCCGAGCGCCGACCGTCTCGGCACCGGCAGGCGCGCGACCGAACAGGGCCGCTGGCAGCAGATTGATCGTCGGCTGGCCCAGCCTTGCGGCGACATGCGCGTTGATCGGGTTCTCGTAGATCTCGCGCGGCGAGCCGATCTGCAACAGCCGTCCGCCCTCGATCACGCCGATGCGCGAGGCCATGGTCATCGCCTCGGTCTGATCGTGGGTGACATAGAGGATCGTCGCGCCGAGATCGACCTGGATCCGCTTCAGCTCGAGGCGGAGTTCGCCGCGCAGCTTGGCATCCAGCGAGGACAGCGGCTCGTCCATCAGATAGATCGAAGGCGAACGCACCAGCGCCCGACCGATCGCGACGCGCTGCATCTGCCCGCCCGATAGCTGCGTCGCCTTGTTGTCGAGCTTGGTCTCGATATGAAGCAGACGCGCGACCTCCTGCACTTTCGTGCGGATATCGGCTTCGCCTACGCGGCGGGTTGGCGCCCGCAACGCAAAGGCCATGTTCTCAAACACGGTGAGATGCGGATACAGCGAATATTGCTGGAAGACGAAGGCAACGTCGCGGTCCGCGGGAGCATCGCCGGTGACGTCGCGCCCGTCGATGCGGATCGAGCCGCTATCCGGCTGCTCCAACCCGGCAATCAAACGCAGCGCGGTGGTCTTGCCGGCACCGGTCGGCCCGAGCAGTGCGACGAATTCGCCGTCACCTATCGTCAGCGACAAGTCGCTCAGCGCCTGCGTCTTGCCGAAGGCCTTGGAGACGGAGATGATCTCAACCTCAGCCATGCACAACTCCTTCGTGCAGCGCGGTGCGAATGGCCCGACCCGACGCCTTGTCGAAGATCGACAGCGTATCGGGCCGGAAGTCGAGCCCGACAGTCTCGCCCGTCCGAAACGATCTGCTGCTGGGTGAGCGGGCCTTGAGCGCGCCGTAGCTCGTCGCCACCGTCACGATCTGCGTCGTGCCCAGATATTCCGTGCCATAGACCTCGCCGCGCACCATGCCGCGATCCGTGAAACGTACGTGCTCGGGCCGCACCCCAAGCACGAGCTCGCTCTCCGCCATCGCCTCGCGCGCAGCCGGAATCGCAACGTCCCGTTCGCCGAGTCGGATCGCCTCCGCACCGGTCTGCAAGCCGCCACGGAACGGCAGGAAGTTCATCGGCGGCGAGCCGATGAAGTCCGCGACGAACAGCGACGCCGGCCGGTCATAGATGTCACGCGGGCTTGCGACCTGTTCGACCACGCCATTGTTCATCACCGCAATCCGGTCGGCCATCGCCATGGCCTCAAGCTGGTCATGGGTGACGTAGACGGTCGTGGCGCCGAGCCGGTCATGCAGAGAACGCAGCTCATGAATCATGGCCTCGCGCATCTCGGTATCGAGCGCGCCGAGCGGCTCGTCCATCAGAAAACATTTTGGCTTGCGCACGATCGCCCGCCCCAGCGCCACGCGCTGCCGGTCGCCGCCCGCAAGGCCCGAGACGGAACGGTCGAGCAGATGCGAGATCCGCAGGATGCGCGCGGCCTCGACCACCCGCCGGTTGCGCTCGGCCGCACCCATGCCCTCGCATTTCAGGGGAAAGCCGATGTTGCGCCGGACGTTCATGTGCGGATAGAGCGCGAAGAGCTGGAACACGAAGGCGATGTCGCGGGCCGACGCGCGATTCATCGTCACGTCTTCGCCGTCGAGCCGGATAGTCCCTGCCGTCGGCAGCTCCAGTCCCGCGATCATGCGGAGCGTCGTGGTCTTGCCGCAGCCGGAAGGCCCGAGCAGGCAGAGAAACTGGCCATTCTCCACAGTGAAGCTGGCGGACTTGACTGCATGAAACGCACCGAAAGATTTGTCGAGCGCCTCGACCTTGATCTGTGCCATCGCGCCCTACTCCCGCACCTTGGACACGATGGTGAACATCACCGTGCCGAACAGGGTTGTCGCAAACGACCAGGAATACAGTGTCAGCGAGAACGGCTGCATCAGCATCACGACGCCGGCGGCGATGATTGTCGTCGCGATGGCTTCGAGCGGGCCGCGACGCAGAACACGGTCGGCGAGACCACGACGTGCAATGGCTGGGGTGACATCGAGGCTCATTTGCGGACAGCTCCAAAGGTGATGCCGCGCAACAGATGCTTGCGCAGAAGCACCGTGAACACCACGATCGGCACCAGGAACAGCGTCGTGCCGGCGGCCACTGCGGGCCAGTCCTGTCCGCCCTCGCCGATGATGATCGGAATGAACGGCGGGGCCGTCTGCGCATTGCCCGAGGTGAGAAGCACCGCGAAAGCGTATTCGTTCCAGGCGAAGATCAGGCAGAAGATCGCCGTTGCCGCGATTCCCGTGGTGGCCTGCGGCAGCACCACCTTCACGAAGGCCTGGAAGCGGGTATAGCCGTCGATCATCGCGGCTTCCTCGTATTCGCGCGGAATTTCGTCGATGAAGCCCTTGAGCAGCCAGACCGCGAGCGAGACGTTGACCGAGGTATAGAGCAGGATCATTCCGAGCCGCGTGTCCGACAGACCGACGGTGCGATACATCAGATAGATCGGGATCGCGACCGCGATCGGCGGCATCATCCGGGTCGACAAAATGAAGAACAGCAGATCATCCTTCAGAGGCACGCGGAACCGCGAGAAGCCGTAAGCCGACAAGGTGCCGAGCGCGACAGCGAGCACGGTCGAGCCGAACGCGATGATCAGCGAGTTGATGAAGCGCGGCACATAATTCGAAGGACCGGCGACCACCATGTTGCGGTCGCGCGCGATGCTGTCGCACATCCCCTGCGGCGGTCCCAACGAGCGGATGAACTCGGGCGTCTGGCGCGAGCGTGTCGTAAACAGATTGCAGAAGCCTTCGAGCGACGGCCTGAACAGCACCTTGGGCGGATAGGAGATCGCATCGTCAGGCGACTTGAACGCGGTGAGCATGATCCAGACCAGCGGGATCATGGTGATGACAGCGTAGAGCACGACCAGCGAGCCGGCAAAACGCCGCGTCGTGGCCGACGGCTCGACGACAGAATGGGCTGTGGTGGCTGATGTCATCGGCTTTTCACCCTGTTCAGCGCCTTGACATAGATGTTGGCGAGACCGAACACCGTCACGAACAGGATGATCGCGAAGGCCGAGGAGTAGCCGGTACGCCAGCTCTCGAACGCTGCTCGCTTGAGTGTGATCGAGGCAACTTCCGTGGTCGATCCCGGCCCGCCGCCGGTAAGCAGGTTGACCATGTCGAACATCTTGAAATTCTCGATGCCGCGGAACAGCACCGCCAACATGATGAACGGCAGCGCCATCGGCAGCGTGATCGACCAGAACTGCCGCCATTTCGACGCGCGATCGACTTCGGCGGCTTCATAGATGTAATCCGGGATCGACCGCAGGCCGGCGAGACAAATCAGCATCACATAAGGCGTCCACATCCAGGCATCGACGATGACGATGGCCCAGGGGCTCAGCGTGACGTCGCCGAGCATCTGGAAGGACGAGGCCGCGCGTCCCGTGAAAAAGGCGACCACATAATTGAACAAGCCGATCTGGGGTTGGTAGAGGAACGTCCAGAAATTGCCGACGACCGCGGGCGACAGCATCATCGGTAGCAGGATGATCGTGGTCCACATGCCGTGGCCGCGGAATTTCTTGTCGATGAGGTAGGCAAGGCCAAATCCGAGAACGGTCTCGATCACAACAGTCCAGATCACGAAATGCGCCGTGACCTGCATTGCCGCCCAGATGTCCGGATCGGTCAGGATCGACTGGTACCAGTCGGCACCCAGCCAGATGGTCGGTACATTGGCCCGGTTGGCGCGATAATTCGTGAACGACAGATAGATCGTCCAGAGCAGCGGAAAGATATTGATCGCCAGCAGCAACACGATCGTCGGCGTGATGAAGAGCCAGGCGAGTGTCTTGTCCGACAGGCCGCGGACACGACGCGCCACACTGGGCCGGACCATGACGGCCCGATAGGTGATCCGCGAAGAGGCACTCAATTCATTCATTGCAGCGACCGATCCTGGCACCCGGGCCGTCGCGTGGCGACAGATCCCGGTCATCTCGAAGGAAAGCCCGGAGCGCGAGCGCACGCGCTCCGGGTATCAACCTCAGAACTTCTTGCCTTCTTCCTTGAAGATCGCCTTCCAGTCCTTGACCAGACCGTCGAGCGCTTCCTGTGCGGTGCCCTTGTCGGCCACCACATAATCATGCACGCGCTTCTGTTCCGCCTGCAGCAGCTGGGCGTAGGACGGCTCGGCCCAGAAGTCGACCACCATGCCCATCGACTGCAGGAACTCCTTGGCAAAGGGCGCGCTACCAGGGAAGCTCGGATCGTTCAACACGGACTTGGCGCAGGAATAGCCGCCGAGCGCCCACCACTTCTTCTGGACGTCGCCGCCGGAGAACCACTTGATGTATTGCAGCGCCTCGGCCTGGTTCTTCGAGTAGGAGACCACCGAGATGCCCTGTCCGCCGAGTTGCGTCGCCTGCGCGGCGGGACCGGCCGGATTGACGAAGAAGCCGATCTTGTCGCCGCCGACATTCGGGTCCTTGTAGAGGCCCGGGAAGAACGCGAAGAAGTTCATCTGCAGCGCGACCTGACCGGACTTGAAGGCGTCAAGCCCTTCCGACATGTAGGAGTTGGAGGCGCCGGGCGGCGTGCAGCACTTGTAGAGCTCCTTGTAGGCTTCGAGTCCCTTCACCGCATTGGCCGAGTTCACGAATCCGTCCATCGCATAAGGCTTCTTCGGATCGTCGTATTTGAAGCCGTAATCGTAGAGGTAATTCGAGACGCCCATGGTGATGCCTTCCGAGCCACGCTCGGTATAGATCGAGGCACCATAGACCTTCTTGCCGTCGATCTCGCGGCCCTGGAAGAATTGCGCGATGTCCTTCAGCTCGGCAAGCGTCTTCGGCACGCCGATCTCGCGACCGTACTTGGCCTTGAAGTCCTTCTGCACGTCAGGCCGCGCGAACCAGTCCTTGCGATAGGTCCAGCCCACCGCATCGCCCATCGCGGGCAACGCCCAATAGTTCGGCGTGTTCTTCGGCCACTCGGAATAACCGACCACCGTCGCCGGCATGTAGTCGTCCATGCTGATTCCTTCCTTCTTGAAGAAATCGTTGAGCTTGACGTACTGGCCGTTCTCCGCGGCGCCTCCGATCCATTGTGAATCGCCGATGATGAGGTCGCACAGCGAGCCATGCGAATTGAGTTCGTTCAGGAAGCGATCGGCGTAATTGGTCCACGGCACGAATTCGAACTTCATACCGATACCCGATTTGGCGGTGAAGTCCTTCGACAATTCGACCAATGCGTTGGCGGGGTCCCATGCGGCCCAGCACAGCGTAATGGTCTTTCCTTGCGCGTGCGCGGGCGTGGTGCCCGCTCCGACACTGAGCGCGGCGGCGACTGCCGCGCATGCCACTACAAGCGTCTTCGTTCGTTTCATTACACGTTCCCTCCGAGTGGGCCGGCCATCGACATGGCGCGGCTTTCCTACCCGCTCGAATGCTTCGAGCAGAGCGACACAGTCCACGACGAGCTGAGTAACTAAACTGGTGTTTCCTCGCGCCACCCGGATTCTATAGGCCCGGCAGGCTCGATTTGTTTAGTAATGCACGGTTTACTAAACATTGCAAGCGCAGTTCGTGGGCCACCGGCATCGGGCCCGCAGAGATTGTACGACGCCTCCAACACACGAAACGCCGGCGCACTTACAGCGCTTGAAGTCCGATTGATTTGATCACCGGCGCAAGACTTGCCGAAGTGGCATCGACAGTCTGCTGGAATTTCTCCGGACCCGAATCGCTGTCGGGCTCCATCCCCTGCGCGCGATAATTCGCCAGCAGTGCCGGATCGGCCATCGCCACCCGTGTTGCCTGCGCGATGCGATCGATGATCGCGTCGTCAGTCTTTTTCGGAGCGAAAAGACCGAACCATCCCTCGTAGCTGAGATCAGGCATGCCGGACTCGATCGCGGTCGGAATCTCCGGCGCGCCGCTCAACCGTCTGTCGGTCGTGACCGCAAGCAACCTCACCTTGCCGGCCCGGCCCAGTTGCTGCAATTGAACCGACATGACGGCAATGACGAGAGATATCTGACCGCTCACGAGGTCGTTGGTGGCCTGTGCGATGCCGCGATAGGGAACGTGGACGATATCCAGGGCTCCGGCCTGCTGCTTGAACAGTTCCCCCACGAGGTGATTGCCGGTGCCGATGCCCGGAGTTCCATAGGACAGCGTACCCGGTTTGCTCCTGGCATAGGCGATCAGGCCTTGCAGGTCTGTGGCAGGCAGCGATGGATGG
Organism: Bradyrhizobium sp. CCBAU 11434; assembly: GCF_028128895.1. Taxonomy (NCBI): domain Bacteria; kingdom Pseudomonadati; phylum Pseudomonadota; class Alphaproteobacteria; order Hyphomicrobiales; family Nitrobacteraceae; genus Bradyrhizobium; species Bradyrhizobium sp. CCBAU 11434. The sequence goes on along the minus strand of NZ_LBJX01000011.1, from coordinate 288,835 downwards.
ACGGCGAAAACCAGCGCACTGCTGATCAGGCGATAGATCGCCCGGAAATCCCCGACGGAATACGAGGGATTTGGCGTCGTCAGGGGGATGATGACCTGCGTGCTGCCGTTTCCCAGCAGCAGCGAATAGCCATCGGGCTTCTCGCGCGCCACCGCTGACGTCCCGATCGCGCCGCCCGCACCGCCGACATTGTCCACAAACGTCGGGCCAAGTTGAGATGACATCTTCTCGACCCAGGGGCGCCCGATCTGATCGCCCGAGCCGCCGGCCGCATAGGGAATCACAAGCCGAATGGGGCGCGATGGATAATCAGCGGCTTTCCCGCCGCGCGAAAGTCCGGCGAGCGCAACGGCAAACGTGGCCGCATTGACGAAATCTCGTCTCGAGGGCGAAGACATGTCCTGTTCCGAACGTCGTAAGCTTTGATCAGAGAAGGGACCGGCTCCCAAGCCTCCATACGCAGCAGCAACCGGCCATCGTCAACGGCACAGTCGATCAGCGCGGCATTCGCGGTTCGTGCGCAAAATGAGAGTGTCCATCCGTTTTTCGACTACGATCCCTGCGCAAGACGGACAGCTAAGCGAATGACCAACCTCATCCACTAGCCTAAACCGTTCATCTGACAGCAATATTTCAAAATGCCCCAGATCCAGTCAATGCAACAGCGCGCGCACCTCAAGCCGCTCCCGCTGCTTTCGTCCAGTTTACTGTACGCTTCGTTCTGATAGGAAAAAGTCAAACAATTTTGACTCCCCGCAGCGGGGGCGATGGCGCGTGTCAGACAACAACCAGGACTCGGCCATTTCTTTTGGGCCATTTCGTCTATTTCCAAGGTCGCGACTCCTGGAAAAGGACGGCGCGCATCTTCATGTCGGCGGCCGCGCGCTCGACATCTTGATCTTCCTGGCCGAGCGGCCCGGCGAAGTCGTCGACAAGCGCGAGCTCGTCAAGCGAGTCTGGGCAGACGTGAATGTCGACGATGGCAGCCTCCGCTTCCACATCGCAGCCTTGCGCAAGGCACTCGGCGACACCGGCAAGTCGGCCCGCTATGTCGTCAACGTCCCCGGGCGCGGCTATTGCTTCGTCGCATCTCTCACCCAGGTTGCTCCCGCCCCTCCTGCTCGCCCGACTGATATCCCTCTACCGCGTTTCCTTCCCGCCCCGCTCGCGCGCGTGATCGGGCGAGACGACGTCATCGAGAAGATTTCGACCGGGCTCGCGATGCATCGTTTCGTGACAGTGGTCGGCCCCGGCGGCATCGGCAAGACCGCGGTGGCCGTGACCGTCGGCCATCGCCGGCTTGCCCATTTCGACGGGCATGTGTTCTTCGTCGACTTCGGACCGGTGCGGAAGCCTGAACTCGCAGCAATCACCATCGCATCGACGCTCGGGCTATCCATCAATGCGGAGGATCCGGTCCCGGCGCTGCTGACGCACCTGCAGACGAAACCGACGCTGCTGATCTTCGACAGCTGCGAGCACGTGCTGGAGACGCTCGCGCCGCTGGTCGAGCGCCTGGTTCGCGAAGCACCGCGACTGCATGTGCTGGCAACCAGCCGGGAATCCTTCCGCAGCGAAGGCGAACGGATCTTTCGGCTGTTCCCGCTGGATTGTCCGCCCCGGCGTGACGACCTCGCCGTGGCCGACGTCCTTGCCTATCCGGCGGCCCAGCTCTTCGTCGAACGTATCGCGCAGAGCTCCGGACCATTTCAGCTGAGCGCAGAAGAAGCACCGCTGGTGGCTGACATCTGCCGCCGCCTCGACGGCATCGCGCTTGCGATCGAGCTCGCAGCAGGGCGCGTCAACGCCTATGGCATCGCCGGCACGGCATCCCTGCTCGACAGCCGCTTTTCGCTGCAATGGCGCGGGCGGCGCACGGCCATCCCGCGACATCAGACGCTCGGCGCCGCGCTCGACTGGAGCTACGACCTGCTTCCCGCATCCGAGAGCGCCATTTTGCGGAGACTTTCCGTGTTCGCCGGGCCGTTCACGCCGGAGGCGGCTGCTGCCGTCGCCTCGGGCGACGGGCTCAGCGCCGCCGCGACCATGGAGGCGATCGACAATCTCGTCACAAAGTCGCTGATCGCACCATCAGGTGCGCGAACATTGCGCTATCGCCTGCTGGACACCACGCGCACTTATGCGCTCGGCAAGCTGAGCGAAGCCAATGAAGCGAAGCGGATCGCACAGCGGCATGCCGAATATTTTCACGGCCTGTTCGAACGCGCTGAAGCCGAAACCTCCTCCCCATTGTCGGACTGGCTTGGCGCCTACGGCGCCGAATTGGACAATTTGCGCGCTGCGCTGGACTGGGCCTTTTCGCCTGAAGGCGATGCACGGCTTGGTATCGCCCTGACGGCGGTGGCCGTGACGCTCTGGATTCGGCTTTCGTTGTTCGCAGAGTGTCGCGAGCGCGCCAGGACCGCGCTTGCCGCGCTGGCAGACCATGACGAGGAGCGCGTACGCATGCAGCTCCTGGCAGCGCTCGGCTGGTCGCTGATGTATGGCGAAGGCCGGGCACGCGAGGCCCGCCCGATCCTCGAGTCCACGCTCGAATTGGCCGAGAAGCTCGACGACAAGGATTTCCGGTTACGGGCTCTCTGGGGCTTGTGCATCGATCAGTTCAACAACGGGGCGTTTGGCAAGGCGCGCGCGCTCGCCGATCGTTTCACCGAAGCCGCCGCGAATTCGTCCGACAAGACTGATCTCATGCTGGCGGACCGGTTGATGGCCGTCGCACTGCATTATCTCGGAGACCAGAGCGAGGCACGGGTCCGTATCGACCGGGTCAATGCCTCGCTGCATGTATTGGCCGAGAAGCCCAAGATCTTCCCGCTCGATCTGCGGATATCGACGCAATACTTTCGCGCCCGCATCCTGTGGCTGCAGGGTCATGCCGATCAGGCTTTGGCGTTGGCCGAACAGAATATCCACGAAGGTCGGGCCAACGGCCATGCGCTGACCTTCTGCAGCGTGCTGGGACAGGCCGCCTGCCCGATTGCCTTCCTGGCTGGCGACTACGACGCCGCCGAGCGCTACGGGACCGAATTGCTGGAGCATGCTGATCGCCACGCCATCCGGCTCTGGGGGCTATGGGCCCGCGCGTTCAACGCGCTGGTCGCTGCAAAGCGCACAGACGTCGAGACCGGCTTGCCGCTGTTGCGAGACGAGCTCAATCGCGCCGGCGATGCCCGCTTCCTGCCGCGCTTCCTTCCCCTGCTTGGCGAACTAGCCGCCTGCTTCGGACAAGCCAATCAGGTTCATCATGGCTTCGACACGATCGAGAACGTGTTGGCGCGCTGCAACGACAGGCAGGAGCGTTGGTATCTGCCGGAGCTACTCCGCATCAAGGGTGAGCTGTTGCTGAGGGAGTCACCGCAATCGGAAGCCGCCGACGCCTGCTTTCACGAAGCCATGGATCTAGCAACACAGCAAGGCGCGCATTTCTGGCAGCTGCGCTGCGCGATCAGCATTGCGCAGCTCAGGATCGGACAAGGCCAGCGCGCTGAGGCACGCGCGGTTCTGGAGAAGGCATGCAATGCGATGACCGAAGGATCCGGGATCGCCGATATGCGGTTCGCGCGCGACCTGATTGCGGACCTGCAAACATGATCCGAACGCATCTCGCTCCGGAGATTCCGATCCAAAAAGTCAAAGCTGATCGTGGTCATGGAACGCGGCTCAGGTCATTCCGTTCATTCGGCCCTCGGAATAAAGCCGGGTACACCGGTCTCAACTACCGAGTTGAACCTGATGTTCGTCTTGATCTGCTCTTTTATCTCCCGCATGGCGTCCTCAGGTAGAGCCGAGATATCGAAGTTTTCCCGGATGCGCCGAGGATTCGTCGAGGTGGTCAGGAAGGCAGAGCCGCGTTGTACGGCCCACGCGAGCGCAATCTGAGCCGGCGTCTTATGCAGGCGCTCCGCGATAGCTGTGATCACAGGATCGGCCAGGACGTTCGGCTTCATGGCGTGTCCAAGTGCCGCAAACGCTTGCAGCACAATTCCATGCTCGCGGCAGAAGTCGAGCAACTCCCATTCCGGCAAATACGGATGGGATTCGACCTGCACCATGGCGGGCCTGATCCGCGCGACTGCGACGATCTCGCGCAGCTTCTCCAAAGTGATGTCCGAAAGGCCGATCGACCTGCAGTGGCCCTCGTCAACGAGCCGCTCCATTGCCTCCCATGTCTCCGCCAACGTGACTCCAGAGTCATAGATGACCCGCCCGCGCTCGTCCCTCGGGTCCTGCTCGTCGCCAGGTTGAAAGGCAAAGGGCGTGTGAATGATGTAGCAGTCGATGTCGTCGAGTTTCAGCCGCCTGCGGCTCGCGTCAAATGCGGGTTTCACCCGCTCCGGCCGATGGTTGGTGTTCCATAGCTTGGTCGTAACGAAGAGGTCCCGACGCCGAAGCTTCTCCGTTGCGAACACCTCCTGCATCGCGTCGCCGACCGCTTCTTCGTTGCGGTAGCGCTCGGCGCAATCGAGATGTCGAAACCCCGCCTCCAAAGCAGCCTTCGTGGCCTGCCTCGTCACGACCGGATCCGGGATCAGCGTGCCAAATCCCACGGCGGGGATGGAGCCGGACGCGTGTGTGGGAATCCTCGTGTCACGAAGCGAATCGGACGTCGTCATGCTGATACTCCTTTGCTTGTCCCCGACTCCCGCACCTGCGCGGGACGAAATGATTGAAGTTGAAGATGAGATGCGACTTTCTGTCTCGCGCCCTTAACCGGAGGGCCGAGGCTTGCGGAGAAAGAAGACCAGCGGGATCACGGCGAGCATGGCGAACATCAGGATCTCGAACTGATCGATAACTGCAACGGTGGCCGCCTGGCGCGTGACAATGCCATTGAGAGCGGCGAGGCTCGGCTTCGCGATCGAACCTACCGTATTCGCCGCCACACGGAACGGTGTGAGGTGCTTGGCGAGGGCTATGTGCACGGCCTGCGTGTTGGCATAGAAGAACAGCTGGACCACGGCAATGCCGATGGTGCTGCCATAGAGCCGCGACAGGTTGATCAGAGCGCTACCTTCAGGGCGAAACTTCGGATCAAGGGTTCCGAACGCCGCTCTCGCGAGCGCCGCCAGCGACATGCCGAGACCTGCACCCTGAAGGAAACCGGCTTCGACAATCGGCCGCCAATCCATCCCCGGCGAATAGCCGAGCATCAACCAATTGGCATAGACCACGAGCACCATTCCACCCATGAGGAACGGCCGATAGTCTAACTGGCTCGGAGCAAGGCTCGTCAGTACCAGGGCTCCCACCAACGCCACGCCGCGGGGAACACTCATGTAGCCGGTGGTGTCGACTGGGTAATTGAGCAATTCCTCCAGCATCGGAGACGTCAATGCCAATGTCGGCAACAGGACGAAACCGAGCACGAAGGAAATCACCGTCGCGAGGAGAAGATTGCGGTCCCTGAACAGCACCGTGCGCAGAAAATGCTCCTTTCTCGTCAAAACGTGCACGGTGAAGAGATAGAAGCCGAGAACCGCGGCGATCGCTTCGACCCAGATTTCCTTCGAGGCGAACCATTCCAGGCGCTCGCCTCGATCAAGCAGCATCTGTAGCCCGATCATGCCAACGGAAAAGGTCGTCAGCCCGAAGAAGTCGAACGCCTGGCCTCGGTCTTGACGCTTCTCTCCCAGCAACTGAGCCATCGTCACGAAGATGATGGCCGTCATCGGCACACTGACGTTGAAGATCGACGGCCAACCGTAATATTCGCTGAGCCAGCCGCCAATCGCGGGACCCGTACTGATGCCGAGCAGCGAGCAGGCCGTCGCGGCCAGACCCATGCGCGCACGCCGCTCTGCCGGCGTCACCTCGAGCAGAATTGCCAATGAGAGCGGCACCAGCGGCCCGCTCGCCGCTCCCTGGAGAATCCGGGCCAGCACGAACTGGATCGACGTCGTCGCCAGCGTATCGAAGACGAGACCTAGCCCGAATGCGATCAGCGCCGCCTGATATATCGCCTTCCGCCCATACCGTCCCGCCAGCCATTGTGTGATCGACATGGTCACGGCACTTGCAGCGATATACGAGGAGAACACCCAGCCGACCTCGTCATTGGCCATCGAGAGCGTCGCCTGGATGTGCGGTAGCGCCGCGTTCGGCAGGGAAATGTTCACCGCCTGCAAATAGGTTGCCATAAGGGCCGCCGCGGAGATTGCATAACGACCGCCGGCCCCCGATGTCGATGGGATGGGCGTACTCATTTGACCTCCGTCGCGCTCGCGGGTTGGAGCAGTTGTATCCAGCTTCGGCGACGGCCCGTGTCGACGCGCGCCGTCACGCTGATGCCGGAGAACAATGGTCGGCTCGGATCGGTATCGTCGAGTTCCAGACGCACTGGCAGTCTTTGGACCACCTTGACCCAGTTGCCGGTCGCGTTTTCCGGCGGCAGAACCGAGAAGTCCGACCCGGTGCCGGGACTCATGCTGACGATATGCGCCTCGAATTTGCGGTCCGGATAGGCGTCGACATCAATCATCGCCGCCTGGCCCGGACGCATGTGGGTCAGGCCTGTCTCACGGAAATTGGCTTCGATCCACACGTCCCGGCTCGACATCAGCGAGAACGTGGGCGCCCCCGCGGAAACGAACCCACCAACCTGCAGGTCGTCGACCTTCGTAACGACACCGTCGTCGGGCGCCCTCACGGTCGCGTAGGAAAGATCGAGCCGTGCACGGTCGAGCTGCGCCTTGGCCGCACGAACCGTCGGGTGGCGGTCGATGTCGGTATCAGGATCGCCATTGAGCGCGACGACCGTGTTTGCAATCTGCTGTTCGATCGACGCCGTGCGTTGACGCGCGACCTTGAGATCGGTTTCAGCCCGCTCGTAGACCGCGCGCGGCGTGAAGTCGGAAGCGACCAGCATTTTCTTGCGATCGAACTCGTGCTCGTCGAAGGCAGCAGCGTCCCTCGCCGATTGCAGTTCAGCCTGCTGCTGGCGGTAGGTCGCCTTGAGCGATTCGATCTGGAGCCGCGCGCTGGCGAGCCGGGCCTCGGCCTGGTCGACGGCAATCTGATAAGGCTCCGGATCTATCCGAAACAGGACCTGGCCCTGCCGAACGCGCTCGTTGTCGTGCACGGCGATCTCGACCGCCTGACCGGACACGCGTGCATTGATGGTCACTTTCGCGGCGCGCACGAATGCGTCATCCGTCGAGATAAAGCGTTCCTGCACCAGATACATGTAGGCGCCGAACATGGCAGCCGCGGCCGGCAGCACAACCATCAGGGGCAGGCGCAGCCGCTCGGCAAGATCCATTCCGAACAAAGGCTCAGTTGCTCCGCTCCCGCGGGAGCGCCTGCGATCACCCAGCCAGCCGGTGATTGGCGCAAAGTTCAGACTCATAGACGTTGTCCTTATCTCATTTAATAACGTTCGTTACAAATATTGTACCTCCATATGGTGATCAAGATGGCCCGCCATTGATTTTTATAACGATCCATACAAATATACGTGTAGACCGTCGCAACCAGGATCATGCTGACATGGCACGGAAGAAGAACGACACGAGCCCGTCGCGCCGCGGACGCCCCCCCGCCTACGACGCAGAAACGGCCCTCAAACGGGCCACGGAAGCGTTCTGGAGGACCGGCTATTCCGGCACATCTCTCGACAAGGTCGCCGCCGTGACCGGCATGAGCCCGCCGAGCCTCTATGCGGTGTTCGGTAACAAGCACGCGCTCTATCTTGAAGCGCTCGCGCACTATTGGGAGACGAGCCTGGCCGCCACGCGCGAGGCCCTCGCAGGGGACCATCCCTTGGACGAAGCCTTGATGCTGGCCTATGAGGCAGCGCTCTCGATCTATTTTTCCGGCAGGGGAACCACGCGCGGCTGCTTCGTGGTCGGAACCGCCGTAACCGAAGTCGCGGAAGATGCGGAGATCCGCAACAGCGTCTCGGCCGGACTGCGCGCAATCGATGCCGATTTCGAAGCTCGCTTCCGCCGCGCGCGGGACGAGGGCGAGCTGAAACCGGACGTCGACCCTGCCGCACTCGCAATCCTTGCTGCTGCCACGATGCAGACGATTGCCATTCGCGCGCGTGCTGGCACCCGCCGCGCCGAACTGCGAGAACTCGCCCGGAAGGCCGTCGACGCGATCTGCGGATGCCGGCCGCAGGCGCGCCAAGACGCGACGCCCGCCTGAGATCAAGCCCTTTACCGGCCGAGCCGGTTGGCAACCAACGCTGCTGGCAATGCGGCGAGGATGGCTTGCGCATTTCCGCCCGCGTTCTCGTTAGAGTTTAGCGACCGTTCTCAAATCAAGCACCAGCGCGATTCGGTTCGAGTTCGCACCGCCGCCCCTCACTCCAGTCCTTCGATGATCCGGACATCCCGCTCGCAGGCATTGCCGAGCGTCTTCAGCGCCTCCTGATAGGCAGGGCTGTCGTGTGCCGCCACCGCCAGTTCGAGGCTGTCAAATTCGGTCACCGTCGTGCGCTGGGCGATGCCCTGCTCATAGACCTTCGCAGCAACGCCGCGGGCGAGGAAGCGACCACCGTGGGCAATAATCGCGGGCCCCGCGAGCTTCGCGTAGGCCGCCAGCGCCTCTGGATCGGAAATCGAACGATAGAGGGTGATCCAGTAGCCCTTGGCCATCGCTAGCCTCCGGCGACGGCCGCGCGCCGCGGCAGTTTCCAGTTCGGCCGAATGAAGTGACACGTGTAGCCCTCAGGGTAACGCTCGAGATAGTCCTGATGCTCGGGCTCGGCTTCCCAGAATTCGCCGGCTGGAGCAACTTCGGTCACTACCTTGCCGGGCCACAGGCCAGACGCTTCGACATCTGCAATGGTATCTTCCGCTGCACGCTTCTGCTCATCTGACGTGTAGAAAATCGCTGAGCGGTAGCTGGTCCCCAAATCATTGCCCTGGCGATTGAGCGTCGTCGGATCGTGAATCTGGAAGAAGAACTCCAGCATGGTCCGGAAGGTGGTCTTCGCAGGATCGAAGATGATCTCGATCGCTTCGGCATGGCCATCGTGGTTACGATAGGTGGCGTTCTTCACCCGTCCGCCGGTGTAGCCTACGCGCGTGGAGATCACGCCCGACTGCTTGCGGATGAGATCCTGCATGCCCCAGAAGCAACCTCCCGCCAAAACCGCGCGCTCTGTCGTCATTTGTCAGCTCCCGTCATGCTAGGGACGTCCTTCCGGTTTCAGCCTCTTGGCGAAGGACCGGATGGCCAATCTATTCGAAGCGGTCCGACTAGACCAGCTTGGCGTCGAGGCTGATTTCGGCATTGAGAACCTTGGAAACCGGACAGTTCTTCTCGGCCTCGCCGGCAATGCGGGCGAAGCCGGCATCGTCGAGATTAGGCACCTTGGCGCGCAGCGTGAGAGCGGACTTGCTGATCTTGAATCCCTTGCCTTCCGGTTCGAGCGAGACTGCGGCCTCGGTCGACAGCTCCGTCGGCGTGAACCCGGCGAGCTGGAGGCCGAACGCCAGGGCCATGGTGAAGCAGCCGGCATGTGCGGCCGCGATCAATTCCTCGGGATTGGTGCCCTTCTCGTTCTCGAAACGGGTCTTGAACGAATAAGGGGTCGCGGCGAGCACGCCGGATTCGCTCGACAGATGACCAGTGCCATCGCGGCCCGTGCCCTGCCAAACTGCCTTTGCCTTGCGGATCATCTCACTTCTCCTTGTTGGGGGCGGATTGACCAGCGGCGCTCCGCACCGGTGGAAGGGCGGCGCCGCTGGCATTGCGTGGGACACTTCAGGATTTGCACCGCCGAAGTGTCTTTTGAAGGGCGGGACACGCCTTGCCGGCCTGCCTCAACTTGCCGGCCTGCCTCAAATCGACTGGCGCAACGAGCGGAACGCGGTGCGCACCTCCGCGCAGAACAGCACGGGCTGTTCCCATGCCGCGAAGTGGCCGCCCTTGTCGAGCCGGTTGTAATGGATCAGCTTGGGATAGGCTTTTTCGGCCCAGCTGCGCGGCGCGGCATAGATCTCGTCGGGGAAAACGCTGACAGCGACCGGAATCTTCACGTGCTTGGGCGCGAAGAACGCCAGCTTGTTCTCCCAGTACAGACGCGCCGAAGACACCGCCGTGTTGGTCAGCCAGTAGAGCGTGATGTTATCGATGACATCATCGCGCGACAATCCTTCGGACTTGCCGTCGAAGGCTCGTGTAATCATCGCTGTGCTGCGGGCGTCGTGGTCGAGCATCCAGGACGCCAGACCTGCCGGCGAATCCACGAGGCCATAGAGCGTCTGCGGCCGGTTCGACATTTCGATCGCATAGCCGAGGCCATGTTTGTAGAAATCGTCGAGCTGATCGTAGGCAAGGTTCTCGTCGGCCGTGAGGCCCGACGGCTTTGCCCCACCGGGCTGGAGTGCCTCGGCGATCTCGTCCGGAACGGTCGCGGGCATATTGGTGTGGATGCCGAGCAACTGCGGAGGCGCCAGCAGCGCCATTTGCTCCGTGATCGCGTTACCCCAATCGCCGCCCTGGGCGACGTACCTGCTGTAGCCGAGCCGCTCCATGAGCACGACCCAGGCCCTTGCAACACGCTGCGGATCCCAGCCAAGGGCCGCGGGCTTGCCGGAGAAGCCGTATCCCGGGAGCGACGGGATCACGAGGTGAAACGCATCTGCGGCTGCTGCGCCATGCGCGGTCGGATCGGTCAGCGGACCGACGATCTTCATCTGCTCGATGACCGAGCCGGGCCAGCCATGCGTGACGATCATCGGGAGCGCGCTGTCATGCTTCGAACGCACGTGGATGAAGTGAATATCGACGCCGTCAATCTCGGTGACGAATTGCGGGAGCGCATTCAGGCGGGCCTCTATCTTGCGCCAGTCGTAGTCTGTCTGCCAGTGGCGAACGAGCTGCTGGACGGTCGACAGCTGCACGCCCTGCGACTGATCGGCGACAATCTCGCGATCCGGCCACCGCGTCGCGGCGAGACGGCGGCGCAGGTCGAGTAGATCCTCCTCAGGCACGCTGACGTGGAACGGGCGGATTGCATCGCTCGCGGCGGCCTTGACCGAACCCGCCGGAAACAGGCTCGCCGTGCCTGCAGCAACAGCCATCATCGCGGCCTGACCCAGCAATTGGCGGCGGTCCGGGTTGATGATGTCGACTCGTGTCTGCGTTGTCATTACGCATCTCCCTGGTTCTGGTCCGTGACGTTGACCGAAACTCGAAATCGAGATCGGCTCGTCCTTGATCTAGATTGGCTCAGAGACAGTCCATTGGCTCGTTATGGATTGTTAGGGCGCGTTAGCCTTTGCGAGTTGTCGCGACGCAAGCTCGAAAGGTGAAGTATGATCATCACAAGACGCGCCGCGCAAACGCGTTACGGCGCGCGGTCGGCTATCGCGCGCCGTGAATGCCGACCCATCGGCTAAGGTCGTAAGTCAGGTCGGCAGCGGCTGACCGGCTTGCTCGCGCACGATGTAATCGGCGTACCAGGCCGGCCAGTTCTCGTCGTGTCCGCCAGTCAGCTTCTCGTGTTCGCCATGCGCCGCTGCCGCGCGCCGCAGCGCGCCTGCAAGTTCGCTTGACGAGGTGAACGTGGTGTCCGTGGCCTCGATCCGACCCGGCAGCCGCGTCGTGATCTCCTGAAACAGCCAGCCGTTGCCATCTGGATCTCTGAAGGAGGCAAACGAGCTGTAGCTGCCGCGTTTTGGATCAGCACCGTTGAGCCTGATACTGCCGAACAGGTATGGCTCGTCCGTGCCGGCGTGAACATCGCCGCCACCGTGAAAGGGTTCGCTGATCTTGACGCCACGCGCGAGCAGATCCTGTCGTGCAGCTTCGAGGTCGGAGACGATCAGATACAGGCCTTGCGCCGAGCCGGGCTCCGCTGACGTGATGTTCTTGCCGAAGATCACCGAACAGGCTGAGCCCGGCGGTGTGAACTGAATGACGCGCCAGCCGTCGGCAGAGGCGAAATCCGCATCCAGCCTCCAGCCAAGACTGGCATAAAATGCCTTGGCGCGATCCACATCCGACACGGGGATCACGACGACCTCGAGCTTGAGGTCGACGGCACGCGATTTCGCCGGGTTGGCGGCGGCTGTGTGATTCATCCCGGCGATGGTCATGTCGCACTCCCTGATTTGAGATACGGGCTCGGCACCGAGACCGTTTGTGACACCACGAGTTTTGCGCGAACGATGAAATAGTGCTCGCTATCGGTTGTTATGCTTCGTTAGCGAATGTGCGCCACTTCCTCACGCAGCAGCGAGCGGCATGGCGATGGTGACACGTGTGCCGCCCTGCCCGGCTTCGCCATGCATTCGGGCACGGATGCTGCGCGCCAAGCCTTCCAGGATCCGGCTGCCGGCCCCTTGAAGCGGTCCGGTCGCGCCAACGCCATTGTCGGCCACCGCGCAGAGCCAGCTGCCCTCGCGGTTCACAACCTCGATGCGGATCAGCGCGCCGTTCTTGCATGGAAAGGCATGCTTTGCCGCATTCGTAATCAGTTCCGTCAACATCAGCGCGAGCCGGTGGCACTGCCAGGCCGGCAGCGTCCCGCTTTCGACCGACGCTTCGCAGCGGATGCCGGCCGGTTCCAGCACCGCTTCGGAAAGCGCGCCACAGAGCTTTTCGAAGAAGGCCCCGACGGAGATCTCCGAGAGATCGTCATTATCGGACAAGAGCTGATAGAGCCTGCCGAAGGCGACGATCCGCCGCTCCAGCCGGTCTACCGCGACCGACATGTCTGGGCCTCCGGCCCGCGTGAAGTCGCGACGGACTGACGCGCCCAGCAGCGTCAGCGTGTTTTTCATACGATGGTGAGACTCACGCAGGACGAGTTCCCAGTCGCGCGAGACGTCGTCCAGATTGGCGACATAATGTGATCGAACGCCCCTGTCGTTCGGCCGAGCGCTGATATCGGGCATCATAGCTTCCCCCATTGAAATTGGGCCTAACTCGAAGCCTATACTGATGCAGACCCGCCGCTCACGCTCGTTAGACGTTGCAAGATTGTGTTATGATTGCATGGCGCGTGATATCTTCGGGCCATGGCACAAGCTTCAGCCTGAAGCACTCTGATATTTCCCGCTTCCCGCATAAGCCGTTCGCGTTTAAACAAAATTCGCGGCGTTTCATCCCAACGCTTTCGACCCGGTCCTATGCCTGTTGCTCGATTTCGCCGCTTTCGGCCGGTTTACTCTCGGTAACGTTCTGGTAGATCAAACAGACAGCAGCTCTTTCCTTTCGCTGGAACCATGGCGCGTGCCGGACACTAACGACCAGGACTCAGCCATTTCCTTCGGGGCCTTCCGGCTGTTTCCGCGGTCCAGGCTGCTCGAAAAGGATGGCGTGCCGCTGCATCTCGGCGGCCGCGCGCTCGACATTCTGATCTTTCTCGCCGAGCGTGCCGGCGAGGTCGTCGACAAGCGGGAATTGGTCAAGCGGGTCTGGGCCGATGTGAATGTCGATGAGGGCAGCCTGCGATTTCACATCACGTCGCTTCGCAAGGCGCTGGGCGATGCCGGCGAAGGCTCCCGCTATGTGGTCAACGTGCCTGGCCGGGGCTATTGTTTCACGGCGCCGCTGCTCCGCGCGGCACCTGCAGAGATCAGGACCGGCGCGGTTGTTTCCGCACTTCGCTCCCTGCCCGCCCCGCTTGCGAAGATGATCGGCCGCGACGACGCGGTCGAGAAGATCGGAGCCGAACTTTCCCTGCATCGGTTCGTCACCATCGTCGGCCCCGGCGGCATCGGCAAGACCTCCGTCGCGCTCGCCGTGGCGCATGGCCAGTATGCGGCCTTCGACGGCCAGGTCTGCTTCGTCGATTTTGGCGCGCTGACGGACCCTCAGCTCGTCCCTGGCACGATCGCCGCAGCCCTTGGCCTGACCGTCAGTTCCGACGACCCGCTACCGGGGCTGCTGCAGTCGCTGCGCAGCCGCCCGATGCTGCTGGTGTTCGACAGCTGCGAGCATATCATCGACGAGCTCGCCCCCCTGGCAGAGCGCATCGTGCGGGAAGCCCCTGAGCTGCATATTCTCACCACCAGTCGGGAATCCTTCCGCACCGAAGGCGAACGGGTATACCGGCTGTTTCCGCTGGATTGTCCGCCGCAACGCGACGGACTGAGCATGGCCGACGTCCTTGCCTATCCGGCCAGCCAGCTTTTCGTCGAGCGGATCGCCGAGAGCCTCAGCGAATTCGAACTCAGCGAGGAGGATGCGCCTCTCGTCGCCGATATCTGCCGGCGCCTGGACGGCATTGCGCTCGCGATCGAGCTTGCAGCCGGACGAGTCAATGCCTACGGCATCGCCGGCACGGCATCGCTGCTCGACAGCCGTTTTTCGCTGCTTTGGCGGGGACGTCGCACCGCTATACCCCGGCACCAAACGCTGAGCGCGGCGCTGAGCTGGAGCTACGATCTTCTCCCCGTGGCGGAGAGCGCGACCTTGCGCGGATTGTCGATCTTCGTCGGACCATTCACGCTGGAAGCTGCACTCGCGGTCGCCGCAAGTCAGAGCATCGACGAAGCCGAGGCGGTCGAAGCGATCACTAATCTGCTCTCGAAATCTCTCATTGCGACCTCGCCTGCGGAACGTCGGCTGAGATACCGCCTGCTCGATACGACTCGCGCATTTGTCGGCGACAAGCTCGTCGAGAGCGGAGAATCGGCCCGCGTCGCGCGCGCCCACGCCGAATATTTCCGCGATTTCCTGCACAACATCTCGGCGAAATCGACGGGCATGCAGAGCGCGGGCGGTTTCCTGCCCTATGCCGATCATCTGCCCAATGTGCGCGCCGCGCTGACGTGGAGCTTCTCGGAAAGTGGCGACCGCACGGTCGGCGTGGACCTGGCCGCGTCAGCCGCGCAGTTCTTCCTCGAGCTGACCTTGCTGACGGAATGCCATAGCTGGACCCAGCAGGCGCTTGCATCTGCGGATACCATCGACCGCCGCAAGGAAATGGCCTTGCAGGCGGCCCACGGCGTGTCCGTGATGTTCACCCAGGGCAATGCGGAAGGGGTCCGCTCCGCATTCACGCGCAGCCTGCAACTGGCCGAGGAACTCGACGATCTGCACTGGCAGCTCTGGCTGTTGCGCGGGCTGCATATCTATCTCACCCGGGTCGGCGATTTTCACGGTGCGCTCGGCACCGGCGAACAAGGCCAGGCCGTCGCCAGGAAGCTGAACGACCCGACCAGCACGCTGAACGTCGAGTGGATGCTGGGGGTGGCCCATCATCTGATCGGCAACCAGGACAAGGCTGTTCAGTTCTGCGAGAGCGCGATGGTGGACAATCCGGGCTCACAGCGGCTGAATATCGGCCATCTTGGCTATGACGACCGCATTGTCGCGCTGGTGGCTCTGGCGCGAGGGCTCTGGCTCAGCGGCCGGCCCGATCGCGCCATCGAGGCGGCGCGCTACACCGTGAAGGAAGCCGAGCAGCTCGAGCAACCGCTGACGCTCGGCATTTCCCTGATCTGGACCATCTACGTGTTTCTGTGGGTCGGTGACTGGACCAGCGCCGAGAGCCTGATCGAGCGGCTGATCGATCACGCCGCGCGGCATTTTCTCGGCCCCTATCACGCGGTCGGTATCGGCCAGAAGGGCGAGCTTCTGCTCCGCCGCGGGGATATCGCCGGAGGCATCGAGCATCTTCGCCGCAGCCAGGCGACCTTGTACGCCACGCGGCACCGGATCATGACGACGGTGTTCGCAACGGCGCTCGCGGAGGGGCTTGCGGCCCAGAACCAGGCTGATGAGGGGTTGCGCACGATCGATGAGGCCATCGCCCAGATCGGCGATCACGGCGAATCCTTCGACATGCCGGAAATGCTCCGGGTCAAGGCGGACATTCTGGTGCAATCCGCCCGGGCGACGGAAGCCGAAGCCTGGCTCCAGCAATCGCTCGCCTTGTCGCGCCGGCAATGCGCGCGCGGCTGGGAGCTGCGGGGGGCGATGAGCCTCGCTCGCGTCTGGCTGCAGGCCGGTCGAAAGAGCGACGCCCAGGCCCTGCTGGCGCCGATCGTCGCGCACTATCAGGAAGGCCTGTCGAGCCGCGACCTGGTCGCCGCCAAAGGGCTGCTGAGCACCCTGAATTAGAAGCGTCTTCAACGGGATACCGCAAAATCACGTTCTTGCAACTCCTAACAACTTCTAACACGCCAAGCCGCCCGCGCCCCGCCATGGTGACGACAATTCATGGTGGATGCAGTGAGACATGGCACTTCTTGATGATGCGATCGACGCCTGCGGGGGACTGGCCCGCTGGGACAGCTTGAGCCGGTTCACTCTGCATCTGTCGGTCGGCGGTAGCCTGTTTTCCGACGCCGGACATGCCCGCGAATTCAAGGATGTGACCGCGGAAGGATCGACGCGCACACAATCGGTCCGTTTCACTGGAATCACCGGCGGCGAGCAGTCCGGCGCCTTTCAGGCGGACGCGATCACGATCGAGAGCCTGGATGGCCAGGTGCTGCGAACCTGGCGAAACCCAAGCCTTGACTTCCCGACCAACGGCACGCATGCGCTGGCGGACGAACTGCATCTGGTGTTCTTCTGCGGCGTCCAGATCTGGACCTATCTCACGACACCATTCCTCCTCGCCCGTCCTGACGTCGTGGTGGAGGAGCTGCCGCCCTGGCAGGAGAACAGCGAGACGTGGCGATGCCTTCGCGCGCAATTCCCGTCGAGCCTCATCAACCTTGCGTCCGAGCAAATCTTCTATTTCGACGAGAACGCCTTGCAGCGACGAGCCGACCACGATCTCCTGGGCGCGCGTGTCGCGCACTATTCGTGGGCCCACGAGAATTTCTGCGGCATCGTGGTGCCAACCCTCCGACGCACATTGACGCGACAGCCTGACGCGGCCGTGATTGCCAAACCCGTGCTGATCGACGTCGAGATCTTCGATGCCGTCTTCGAGTGACCGATAAGTCCCTGACATATTGGCTTAAGTTGAGGTCGCTGCGACTGGCCGCGGCATCCGATCCTCCCCCACATAATCTAACAGATCCTAATCACCCCTAACGGGCGTCCGAGCCTGCCCAGGCCTATCCTGTGAGCATGCCGAGGATGCGTCTCCACCGATCCTCGCGAACGATCGCGCAGCTCAGAAGGAACAGGCAATGCTGACCGAATTGCAGAGGGCCCACGCCCGGATCAATCTTCCGGCCGGTCGGGGGAATCACGAAGCGCCCCGCGCGGCCAAGGCGATCACCCGGGAAAACGAGTGGCGTCAGATCGCTTGCAGCGCGCAGACCGAGCTAGACGACATCACGATTTCGCGGTGGGAGAATTCCCGCGAGACCTCCTGGCATTCAGCGACGACGCCGTCCGATCGCTATTTTGTCGGCATTGCGCTGAAGACGACGCGGGCCACCTTGACCAGGGGCCGCCGGATCATCTTCGACGGCACCATGCCGTCAGGCACGCTATTTGTCAGCGCGCCGTCGCGGCAACTGAGCGCACAATTCCAGTCGCCTTGCGCCTTCCTGCACCTCCACATCTCCGCCGAGCATTTCCCGACGCGGTGGTCCGTAGCCGCAGCCGAAGGTCTCGACGACCTCATTCTGCTGCGCGATCCACTCGCTGCGGGACTGGCCAGAGCGCTCGCCGAGCAAGGCGACGCTGCCGGACATCAATTCGCGCATTGCATTGGCCAGATTCTGGCGATGCATCTGGCCCGGCCCGAATTGCCGCGCGCCAAGGTCAATGCCTTGCCAAAATGGCGCCTGCGGCGCGTCGAACAACACATCGCCGCTCATTTCGAACGCGGCATCAGCCTGTCCGAGCTCGCCGGCGTCGCGGGCCTTTCCAGGATGCATTTCGCCGCGCAGTTCCGTGCAGCGACCGGATATCGTCCGCGTGAATATCTGCTCAATCATCGCATCGAACAGGCGAAGTCGCTGTTGACGACGACCGAGAGACCGTTGGCGGAGATCGCTCTGGCAGTCGGCTTCAGCACGCAGGCGCACTTTTCGACCGTCTTCAAGCGCATCAGCGGCAAGACCCCGGCGCGCTGGCGTGCGGCCAGCAAGAACCACCGGCCTGACGTTGAAGCGATGCCACGACGACGCCCGTCATGGGATCAGGACCACATCGTGAGCACGGCTGCATGACAACACCGTCGATACCGCTCTTCGCGTAAGTGCCCTGCCGCTTGCGCCGGCTCGCGCCCTCCTCCTCCCGGGCCTACGAGCCTCTTGGGGCCGCCCTGCCCCCAACAGGACGGCCCCTTTTTTATGGCTGCGTTCAGCATCACGACTGCGCCCTATCCCGCCGGCAGCGCATCCAGATGACAGGCGACCCATTGCTCGCCTTCTGAACGAAGCTGCGGCTCTTCGGTCCGGCAACGATCGAACACAAACGGGCAGCGCGTATGGAAACGGCAGCCTTTTGGAGGATTGATCGGGCTCGGCACGTCCCCGCCGAGAATGATGGGACTGCGCTTGGCCCCGGGCTCCGGCAGCGGCACCGCCGAGAGCAGCGCTTTGGTATAGGGATGTCGGGGTGCTGCAAAGATCTCACGGCGCGGCGCAATCTCGACGATCTTGCCGAGATACATCACCGCGACGCGGTGGGTCATGTGTTCGACGATTGCGAGATCATGGCTGATGAACAGCAATGCAAGGCCAAACTCGCGCTGCAGATCCTGCAGCAAATTGACGATCTGCGCCTTGACCGAGACGTCGAGCGCAGAGACAGCCTCGTCGCAGACGATCAGCTCGGGCTCAGCCGCGAGCGCCCGGGCGATGCCGATGCGCTGGCGCTGGCCACCGGAGAACTCGTGCGGCCTGCGGTTCAGCGCCTCGCGCGGCAGGCGCACCGTGTCCATCAGCGCGGTCACGCGCGTCTCGAGATCGGTTGCCGATTTGGCGAGGCCGAAATTTCGGATCGGCTCGGCCAGAATGTCGCGCACCCGCATGCGCGGATTGAGGCTGGAGAACGGATCCTGAAAGACGACCTGAATGCGTTGCCGCAGCTGGCGCATCGTGCTCGGATGTGCGTCGTCGATACGCTGACCGTCGAGGACAACCTGGCCCGAGGTCACATCGAACAGCCGCAGGATCGCGCGGCCGACCGTCGACTTGCCGCAGCCGGATTCGCCGACCAGCGACAGCGTCTCGCCACGCGCAATCTCGAACGACACGCCGTCCACGGCATAAACGAATTCGGTTTGTCGCCCGAACAGGCCCTTGTTGACTGGAAAATGTTTCTTGAGGTCGTTGACCTGGAGCAGAGGGACACTCATGCCGCGACGGCTCCCTTGGCTGCGTAGTGGCAGGCCGCGATATGGCCCGGGCCCTTCTCTTCGAGGCCCGGCGCGTATTGCCGGCACAGATCGGTCGCCAGCGCACAGCGGCCGGCGAAGACGCAGCCGGCGATCGGTTTGCGCAGATCGGGCACTTGCCCTGGAATTTCAGCGAGCCGCGTCGTGGTGCCGGCGAGCGACGAACCGAGCTTGGGCACCGCGCCGAGCAATCCTTGCGTATAGGGATGGCGCGGCGAGCGGAACAGCTCGGCGACCGGCGCCTCCTCGACCTTGCGGCCGGCATACATCACCATGACGCGCTCGGCGATCTCGGCAACGACGCCGAGATCGTGGGTGATCAGGATGATCGCGGCGCCGACACGACGCTTCAGATCGAGCATCAGCTTGAGGATCTGCGCCTGGATGGTGACGTCGAGCGCGGTGGTCGGCTCGTCGGCGATCAGGAGCTTTGGATTGCAGGCGAGCGCAATCGCGATCATCACGCGCTGGCGCATGCCGCCGGAGAGCTGGTGCGGATATTCGCGGACGCGCCGCTTCGGCTCGGGAATGCCGACGAGCGTCAGCATCTCGATCGCGTGCGTCTCTGCCGCCTGCTTATCCAGGCCCTGATGGATCATCAGCGTCTCGCGGATCTGGCGGCCGACGGTCAGAACCGGGTTGAGGCTCGTCATCGGCTCCTGGAAGATCATCGAGATGTCGTTGCCCCTGATGGCCCGCATCTCGCGGTCGGACATCCGCAGCAGATCCTTGCCGGCGAAGCGGATCGCGCCCGCGATCCTGCCCGGCGGCTCCGGGATCAGCCGCATCAGCGACATCGAGGTAACCGACTTGCCGCAGCCGGACTCGCCGACAATGGCGAGCGTCTCGCCCTCATTGACATGAAAGGACACACCGTCCACCGCGCGGTTGATGCCGCTGGGGGTACGGAAATGGGTCTGGAGATTTTCGACCTCTAACAACGCCATCGCGATCAGCCCCCGTCAGAGACGCTTGGCCATGCGCGGATCGAGCGCATCGCGAAGGCCATCGCCGAGCAGATTCACGGCGAGCACGGTGATCGACAGGAACGCCGCCGGGAAGAACACGATGTAGGGCTTGACCTGCCATAGTGCGCGCCCCTCGGCCATGATGTTGCCCCAGGACGGAATGGTGGGTGGCGTGCCGGCGCCAATGAAGGACAGGATCGCCTCGGTGATCATGGCGCTGGCGCAGATATAGGTCGCCTGCACCAGCATCGGCGCGACCGTGTTGGGCAGGATGTGGCGCAGGATGATCATCGGCGCGCGCGTGCCGCATGCGACCGCAGCATCCACATAAGGCTGCTCGCGCAGTGACAGCACCACGCTGCGGACGAGGCGCGAGACGCGCGGAATCTCGGCGACGGTGATTGCCAGGATGACGTTGCCGACGCTGCCGCGCGTCAGCGCCATCAGCGCGATCGCGAGCAGGATCGGCGGGATCGACATCAAGCCGTCCATGAAGCGCATCAAGATGCCGTCGGCCCAGCGGACGAAGCCCGAGACCATGCCGATGGCAAGACCGGCCGCGGAGGCGAAGATCGCGACCGACAGCCCGACCGTCAGCGAGACCCGTGCGCCGAACAGCACGCGTGAATAGATATCGCGGCCCAGCGCGTCGGTGCCGAACCAGAAGACTGCCGACGGCGCCCTCGTGCGCTTGGCAGGCGCGAGCGCAGTCGGGTCGACCGTCCACAGATACGGCGCAAAAACCGCGATCAGGACGAGCATCAGCAGCAGCACGCCGCCGATTGCGACGGTGGGATGGCTGCGCAAGAACCCGATAAAGCCACGGCGGATCGTGACCGGCCGGAGGATGTCAGGCAATTGCGGAGCAAGCACGAGGCCGGCCGGCAGCACCTGCGGATTGACGGTCGTGTCGGTCAATAGCGGATCCTCGGGTCAACGAGCGTGTAGGTGACGTCGATCATCAGATTGACAAGGACGTAGACAAAGCTGAACAGCAGCACGATGCCCTGAATGACCGGATAGTCGCGCCGCAGGATCGCATCGATGGTGAGGCGGCCGAGGCCTGGGATCGCGAACACGCTCTCGGTCACGACCGCGCCACCGATCAGTAGCGCGATGCCGATGCCGATCACGGTGACGATCGGTACCGCAGCGTTCTTCAGCGCGTGAATGAACAGGATGCCACCCTGCCCGAGGCCCTTCGCCTTGGCGGTGCGGATATAGTCCTGCTGCAATACTTCGAGCATGGCGGCGCGGGTGATGCGCGCGACCAGCGCGATATAGACGCAGCCGAGTGCGATTGCCGGCAGGATCAAATTCTGCAGCCAGGGCCAGAAGCCCTGGTTGAGCGGCGTATAGCCCTGCACGGGGAGCCATTCGAGCTGGAGCGCGAAGACATAGGCGAGGACGTAGCCGACGACGAAGACAGGCAGCGAGAAGCCGAACACGGCAAAGCCCATGATGGCCCGATCGATGAAGCTGCCGGCCTTCCACGCCGCGACGACGCCTAGCGGCACCGCGACGACGATCGTGAGCAGCAGCGTGACCATCATCAAAGACAGTGTCGGTCCGAGACGCTGCCCGATCATCGTGGACACCGGCAGGTTGGTGAAGATCGAGGTGCCGAGATCGCCGTGCATAAGACGCCACACCCAGCTTCCGAACTGGATCAGGAACGGCCGGTCGAGGCCAAGGCTCTGGCGGATGCGCTCCACATCCTCCGGGCTCGCCTGGTCGCCCGCGATCACCACGGCCGGATCACCCGGCGCGATGTAAAGCAGGCCGAACACGAACAGTGCGACAATCGCCATCACCGGCAAGGTGGCGACGATGCGCCGGAGGATGTAGGAGAGCATCTGGCCTCAGCGCAGGATCATGCGGTCTTCGACACGCCCCAGAAGAACGGCAGCGGCCCCTTGGTGACACCGGACACGTTCTTGCGCCACGCGGTGTAGCTCAGGAAGAAACCGGTCGGCGCGTAGACGACGTCATCCATCGCCGCCTTGTTAAGACGGCCAATTGCGGCCTTCTCCTCGTCGAGATTCTTGGCTTCGAACCAGGACGTGACCTCCTTCTCCGTGCCGGCACTGGTCGGCCAGCCGAACCAGGCCTTGTCGCCATTGGCCCGAATGGCGGTGTAGGGCGCAGGATTGATGCAGTCCGCGCCTGCATGCCAAGTGTGGAACATGTTCCAGCCGCCCTGTCCCGGCGGCGTCTTCTGTGCGCGGCGCGAGCCGACCGTGCCCCAATCCGTCGCCACGAAGTCGACATTCATGCCGAGCTTCTTCAAAAGATCGGCCGTCACATCGCCCATCGCCTTGGTGATCGGCTGGTCCTGCGCGACGAGACACGTCACCGGCTGACCGGAATAGCCGCTCTCCGCAAGCAGCTTCTTGGCGGCATCAAGGTCACGCTTGCCCTTCAGGATGTCACCGCCCATTTCGGTGTAAAGCGGCGTACCTGGCGTGAAGAAGCCGGGCAGCGGCTTCCACAGCGAGTCGTCGTCGCCAACGAGCGCACGCATGTAGTCTTCCTGGCTCATCGCCATCAGCACGGCGCGCCGCGCGCGCACGTCGTTGAAGGGCGGATACAGGAAGTTCATGCGGAAGGAGCCGATATTGCCGAGGGGGTCGCCGATATCGACATTGATGTTCTTGTTCTTCTTCAGCACCGGAACGAGATCGGCGATCGGGTTTTCCCACCAGTCGATCTCGCCATTCTGCAACGCCGCCGCTGCGGTTGCCGGATCCGGCATGATCACCCATTCGACGCGATCGACCAGGATCTGCTTGCCGCCCGCGAGCCAGGACGCTTTCTCTTGCCGCGGCGCATAATCGGCGAATTTTTCGAACACCGCTTTCGCGCCCGGCACCCACTCGCCCGTCAAGAACTTCATCGGGCCGGAGCCGACATAATCCGAGATCTGCTTGAACGGATCGGTCTGCGCGATGCGCTCCGGCATGATGAAGGCGCAAGGCGAATTGTTCTTGGCAAGCGCATAGAGCATCTTCGGAAAGGGTTGCTTCAGGACCCATTTGAAGGTGCGGTCGTCGACGGCCGTGAGCTCCTGCTGGATCGCCTTGAGCATCAGGCCCATGGGATCGCGCGCAGCCCAGCGATTGAGGCTCGCGACGACGTCCTTGCTCAGCACCGGCTCGCCGTCATGGAATTTCAGGCCCGAACGCAACTTGAACGTCCAGGTCATGCCGTCGTCGGTCACTTCCTCGGATTCGACCATCTGGCGTTGTGGTACGAGCGAGGAATCGACGCCGTAGAGCGTGTCCCAGACCAGGGCCGCCGCATTGCGCACGACATATTGGGTGCCCCAGATGGGATCGAAATTGGCGAGATTGGCCTGCGGCACGAAACGCAGGGTGCGGGCTGAGGCGCCTTGCGCGATCGCCGGAGCCGAGAGGCGACCGGTCAACGCCAGACCGCTCGCGCCGGCCAGTCCCTTCAATACGGTCCTGCGATCCATAAAATCCTCCCAATCATGCCGTGATGCCGGCCGTTCATTGGCCAAAGCGAGGTGAAACAGAGCCCATTGGCTTGCAAATGGTATGCCAGCAACCGTTCCTCGCTAGCAGGATATTGGCGACTTCCGGCTGTCGCTGCGCAGCTGCACGGATAACAATCTTCATCGCGCGGGGCGCGCGATCACAGCAGTCTGGCTCCGAAATTCCGCTCCGGATCCATGTCCGCGACGAGCCGGCCGGTCGGCTTTGCCGCCTCGCCGCCGCTGCGCGCCAGGAATTGGCCACTGCCCGCACTGGCGAGGCATTTGCCGCCGTCGACGATCAGCCGGCCGCGTGACAGCACCGACACCGGCCAGCCTTTCAGCTTGCGTCCAGCGAACGGCGTGTAGCCGGCGAGATCGTGCATCATCTCGTCGGCGATGACGGTCTCGCGATTGGGATCCCAGATCGCGATATCGGCATCGGCGCCGACAGCGATCGAGCCTTTGCGCGGATGCAGATTGTAGATCTTGGCGGGCGCCGTCGCGGTCAGCTCGACGAATTTTTCGAGACCCAGGCGTCCTTTCGAGACCATCGCGTCGAACAGCAGCGGCAAGCGCAGCTCGAGTCCCGGCAGGCCATTGGCGACCTGCTTGAAGTTCGGATTGGGGCCGGCGCGCAGCTTGCCGGTCTCGTCAAAGCGATACGGCGCGTGATCCGACGAAATGGTCTGGAGATCGCCGAGCGACAATGCCTGCCACAGCGCTTCCTGGTCGGCATGCGTGCGCGGCGGCGGGCTGCACATCCACTTCGCGCCTTCCGCGCCGGGCTTGTCGAGATCGCCAGCGGTGAGGAACAGATATTGCGGACAGGTCTCCGCAAACACCTTCAACCCCTGCCCGCGCGCATCACGGATCACCTTGGCACCCTCGGCGGTCGAGACATGGAAGATCATGATCGGCTGGTCGAGCAGCGCCGCCATGCCGATCAGCCGCGTGAAGGCTTCTGCTTCCGACACGCGGGCGTGGCTGACGGCATGGTATTTCGGCATCGTGTAGCCGCGTGCAAGCAGGCGCTTCACCATCCAGGCGATGATGCCGTGGTTCTCCGCATGCGCACACAGCATCGCGCCGGACTGGCGCGCCGCCAGGAGAATATCGAGCAGCGGCTCGTCATCGACCTTGAGCCGGTCATAGGTCATGAAGATCTTGATCGACGCATGCCCCTGCTTCACCAGCGCGGGAATGTGCTCTTCGACCGTTTCCTTGGTCGCGTCCGCGATGATCATGTGAAAGGCGTAGTCGATCACGGCGCCCTTCCTGGCGAGCGCGTGATAGTCCTCCACCACCTGCGGCAGCTTCATCCCGACGTGCTGGGCCGCGAATGGAATCACCGTGGTGGTGCCGCCAAAGGCTGCCGATACGGTCGCGCTCTCAAACGTGTCGGCATTCATGATTCCGGCCGCAGAGAGCTGCTCGATATGCGCGTGGCTGTCGACGCCACCCGGCAGCACCAGCTTGCCCCGCGCATCGATCTCGCGCTTGGCTGGCGGCAAGCCGCGGCCCATCGCAGCGATGGCCCCGCCGGAGATGGCGACGTCGGCCTCGAACACGTCGGTCGTGGTGGCGACGCGCCCGCCGCGGATGATGAGGTCGTAGGTGGGTTCTGTCACGGGGCACTCCATCGTGGTCGTCAGCTTGCGGGAAGACCGGTGGCGTCACTTCGCCGGTGGCGGCACCGCGCCGGTCCGGCTGGTGATCAGGCCGTAATGCTCGATGCGGCGGTGCCGGGCGAAATCGAAGATCGTGGTCTTGCCGAAGGTGGTGGCATCGAGGTCGCAAGCATGGACCAGAACCTCGTCACCGTCGGTCTTTGCTTCAGCGACGATCTCGCCATTGGGATCGACGATCAGGCTGCCGCCGAACAGCGCATGCCCGTCCTCGACGCCGGCCTTGGCGACGGCAACCACCCAGGTCGCGTTCTGATAGGCGCCGGCCTGCACGGAGAGGCGGTTGTGAAACAGGCGCTTCTCGACACCCTCCTCGCCTCGCTCCGCATTCACCGACGGCGTGTTGTAGCCGATCAGCACCATCTCGACGCCCTGCAAGCCCATGACGCGATAGGTCTCGGGCCAGCGGCGATCGTTGCAAATCGCCATGCCAATGATGCCGCCGAGCTCGCGCCAGACATTGAAGCCGAGATCGCCCGGCTCGAAATAGCGCTTCTCCAGATGCTGATGCGATCGATGTGCCTCGTATTCGACATGACCGGGCAAATGGACCTTGCGATATTTGCCGACGATCTTGCCGGATTTGTCGGTCAGAACGGCCGTGTTGAAGTGGTGGCCATCGGGCGTCAGCTCGGCATAGCCGAAATTCATCGCGATTCTGTGCTGCGCCGCGCGCTCGAACAGCGGCTTGGTCGCCGCATTCGGCATCTCGCGCTCGAACCAGTTGTCGAATGCCGCGCGGTCCTCGACATACCAGCGCGGGAAGAATGTCGTCAGCGCCAGTTCCGGATAGACGATGAGATCAGCACCCCTGGCTTTCGCCTCGTCCATCAGCGCGATCATGCGCTTGACCACGGCCTCGCGGCTGTCGGCCTTCTGAATCGGGCCCATCTGGGCGGCGGCAACTGTGACGAGACGCATCAGCGATATCCTGATTTCTTGACGACTTTTTTTGGCGAGGCTGACGATCGCAGCTTCAATGGCGGGTCGGCGCGCAGCATAACGTGGCCGAGCGACGCTTTTCCAGCCAAGCAGCTTTCATGCCGTCCGCCTTTCCCGTTTGGCACCTGCAGCCGCACCACAATAAACCCTCGGGCGCGGAGATGATGATGCACGCCTAGAAGGTGCGGCTCGCGACCATCACGGCGGGCCGAACTGCCCGCGGAATGAGCACGCAA
Organism: Bradyrhizobium sp. CCBAU 11434; assembly: GCF_028128895.1. Classification (NCBI taxonomy): domain Bacteria; kingdom Pseudomonadati; phylum Pseudomonadota; class Alphaproteobacteria; order Hyphomicrobiales; family Nitrobacteraceae; genus Bradyrhizobium; species Bradyrhizobium sp. CCBAU 11434. The sequence goes on along the minus strand of NZ_LBJX01000011.1, from coordinate 262,268 downwards.
GTGTAGGGAGAAACGTGCAGCGCGCCACGGATTTTTCCGTGCGAATAGCGACTTTCGCCGCGCTGCACTCGGAGCAAACGAACCGTTTGGCTAATTTGCAGGCGCTCGAATCGCGATATCCGATCGTCGGATGCCTACGAGCTATGCACAGCGGTCAGCGCAGCTTCCATTTATTTGTGCCCCTAGGGTCCATCACCGCCATCCGCGGCTCGCGCGACGGCCGATATATGCGACAAATCCGAACTTCGGTAAAATGGAATGTTCTGATGTGCGGGGGTTGACCGAGCAGGTGACCGCGCAAGGAACGACATCACAATGATACAAAACGTCAACTCACCGCGCTGCCGGAACTCTGGCCTTCGCTTCCCGTTGATGATCTAAGCACACCCCTCACCCGCGCGCTTCCCTCCCGGAGTCCATCGATGACCTCAGCCGACCGGCCAGCGACGCGGCTCGCCACGCGCCTCTCGTTCCTGGTCGCCGGATTTGGCCTTGCGTGCTGGGCGCCGCTGGTCCCGTTCGCGAAGGCGCGGCTCGCGGTCGACGACGCCGTCCTCGGCCTGCTGCTGCTCAGCCTCGGCATCGGCTCGGTCCTCGCGATGCTCGCGACCGGTATCCTGAGCGCACGTTACGGCACCAAGCCGATCATCATCGCCGGCGGGATCGGCCTTGCCCTGATCTTGCCGCTGCTGGTCGTCGCCGGCACGCCCGTGGCATTGGCGCTGACGCTGCTCGCGTTCGGTGGTGCGCTCGGCTCGATCGATGTCGCCATGAACATTCATGCTGTCGAGGTCGAACGCGCGGCGAGCGAGCCTTTGATGTCGGGCTTCCATGCACTCTTCAGCATTGGCGGCTTCGCCGGATCCGCGGTGATGACGGCGCTGTTGTCGCTGCATCTTGGGCCGCTCGGAAGCGCCCTGATCTGTTCCGCGCTGATGCTGATCGCGATGGCGACAACCTGGCCGCGCCTCCTGCGAAGGGCTCAGGCGCAGGAAGGCCCGCTATTCGTGCTGCCGCACGGCATCGTGCTGTTGCTGGCGCTACTCGCGGCCGTCACCTTCCTGATCGAAGGCGCAATGCTCGACTGGGGCGCACTGCTCGTCATCGACGCAGGCCTCGTCAGCGAGGCGCGAGGCGGCATCGGCTACATCGTGTTCTCGATCGCGATGACCACCGGCCGGCTTGGCGGCGATGCCGTCGTGGCACGGATTGGCGATCGGGCGACACTGATCGGGGGAAGCCTGCTTGCGGTCGCGGGCCTTGCCGTGCTGCTGCTGGCACAGAACGCGTCCGTTGCCATCGCCGGCTTCCTGCTGATCGGCCTCGGCGCGTCGAACCTCGTGCCGGTGCTGTTCCGCGGCGCGGCGCGGCAAACGGCCATGCCCACCGGGCTCGCGGTGGCGTCGATCACCACCGCCGGCTATGCCGGCGTTCTGGTTGGCCCTGCCGGCATCGGTTTTGTCGCCCATGCCGTCGGATTGCCGGCGGCGTTCTGGATGCTCGCCGCGCTGATGTGCGTCGTTACGCTGTCGGCGCGCGCCGTGACCAGAAACACTTAATGGCGCGTCATGCCGCTTTGGTCGCAAATGTCGCCCGCAAACGCCGCCAGCCGATCGCGATGCCGGTGACGGAAAACACCAGGCCCAGTGCGCAAAGTCCGACGATCAGGCCATCGCGCAGGCGCGGATGCGCCATGAGAACGGGGAGATCGAGCGTGTGCAGCGCGCTGTAGGCCCAGCGATAGGCCCGCCGCGAGGCATCGAGCCGCTGCACGATGCTGCCATCGGCACCATCGATGTCGAACCAGAGATCGCCGCAGCGGGAGCGATAGACGGGCGCACCGGGGACGATGGGACGGGCGGGATAGGCGTCGTTGTCGGCAAGAACGGACGCCGCGTCACATCCGGCCGCCAAACGTGGTGTCAGGCTGGAGACGTCCTGCTCCTCCAGGAATGCCATCTGCCGATCGCGGGCTGGCTCGCCTGCTTTGATCAGGGTCTGGCTGCCAAGGTCTGTCCGATCGCGCCGATAGGCGCTGCCATTGAAGGCGAACCATTCGACTTCACGGGATGACGTCGATAGCGGCCGCTGATCGAAAGATGAAGCCGCGCGCCAGTCCGGCACCGCATTCGTCACGCTCGCCTCAGCCGCGGTCAATTGCCCGCGTGAGAACAGCCGGCCGTGATCCATGGAGAGCCAGCCGCTGAAAATCCAGGTCAACACGAAGACGGTCGCAACGAGGCCGATGATGTGATGCAAAGCGTGCCAGCCGCGGTAAGGCGACGAGATAAGGCCGCCGCGAATCCTGGTCCTGATCGCACCGAGCACCGCGCCGAACATTGCCGCGATCAAGGCCAACAGCGACAGCGTCCAGATCACGCGATCCCACAGCGCCCAGTTGCTCCTGAGAACCGTTGGATAGATCCAGTGCAGGACGCTGCCGACCCAATTCCAACCACGCTCGCTGCGGGTTGTGTCCAGTACGACCTCACCGGTGCGCGACGACACGTAGACCTCCGTTCCGGCCGCATCGCCGAGAGCGATGCGGAACAGCGGCCGGTGGCGATCGAAGCCGTTGGCGACGCTCCATTGATCGTAGTCCGCGCGCGCAACGATCGTGGCGCGTACGGCATCGAGCCCGCGTCGGCGGGCATGGTCTTGCGCAATGGCGAGCGCGGCATCGGGAGATTCCACCGAGGCGTCAGCACCGTCCGACGCATGGATCGCCCGTACGCGCGAGGATCCCGACACGACATAGACGGGCCCGTCGCCGCGCTGGATCAAGCGAACGCGCGTGGCGTCGGTGATTCCGCTCGCGGTCACGGCATCGGCAACACCCATGACGGTCGCTCCGCGCTCTGCCGGCGCGAGCCCAGCAAAGCGTTCCGCCTCCGTCAACGACGGAAACAGAACGAAATGCATCACCATGCCGCTCGCGAACCACATCGCGAACATCAGGCAGAACGCGATCCCAAGCCAGCGGTGCAAGAGGACAATCGCGGCCATCATGCGTTTATGGCCTCACCATTTGAACGCAGCGGAGATCTCGTAGGTCCGCGGTGCGCCCAAGAGGATCTGGTCGGGATAGAACGGGTCGCCCCAGATCGCGTAGTGCTTGTCGGTGAAGTTACGCACCCGGAAGGTCAGGCGGGCCTGGTCGACGGCATTGAAGACCGCCTTGGGAATATCGACGAAGGCGTAGAGGTCTCCCACCGTGTACGCATTCATCGTCACGGTGTTGGCGTCGCTGTTGGTGCGATCGCCAACATGACGACCGGTGATGCCGATCTCCACCGGCCATGGCGTGAGGAACCGCCAGGACGCGCCGGCATTGGCGACAATGCGCGGTACGTTCGGCGGCGTGTTGCCCGAGAACGAGCTGCCGACGAAATCATAGTCGGCATAGCGCGCATCGACATAGGCGATGTTGCTCCACAGACGCAAAGGCTCGATCGGGCGGATCGATCCGGCGAGCTCGACGCCCTTTGAGTCCTGCCGTCCCGCGATGTTGAGCGTCTGGCCGCCGGCTGCGGCATAGACATTTTTGCGCACGATATCGTAGGCCGAGAATGACCACTCCGCCCTGTTATCCCAGAGCACATGCTTGACGCCGGTCTCATAGGTGCGCGCGGTGGTGAGGTCGAGCGGTTGGGTCGGTCCCAGCAGGAAGATGTTGTTGGCCGAGATGTCGGCGCCGGTGGCGTACTGGCTGAAGAACGTCAGGCCCGGAACCGCTTCCCAGGTGTAGCCGATGCGCCCCGTGACGGGTGCCCACGATTTCGAGAACGGAAAGCCGGCGTTCTCCAGACCGACGACGTCGGTCGAGTTGCGATCGAGCCCGATATGCTCGACGCGCAGGCCGCCGATCAGCGCAAAAGTCCGTGTCAGCTTCAGCCGGTCCTCGAACGACAGGGCCTCGTTGTCGATACGCGCAGTCTGCTCTTTGGTCGTAAGCAGGCCGTATAAGCCGCGATCAGGATCGACGAGATCGACGGAATCGCCAGGAAAATTGGCCGCACCGGGCCGGACAAAATCGAGATAGCTCGACGAGAGCGTCGTGACGAGACGATTGTCGAGGCCAGCAATGTTCGAGTCCCAGGTCAGGTCGGTGATGTTGCCGACCAAGCGCTGGCTGTGCGCGACATAGAAACGGCTGCGATCCACTGTATTCGTCGTGGCGTTGAACGCCTCGACCTCATTGTTGAACCACGATCGCTCCGCGCCGTAAGCATAGGCCTGGCTCTCTAATGTCAGGTCGGGTGCCAGCTTCAGCTCGAAGCCGCCGCGCAGCCAGACTTCCTGTGCCACGTTGCGGTTGTCGAGCACGTTGTAATTGGTATTTAAGGTGCGATCATCGATCGTAACGGGGCCGAGATTGGTTCCGTTGAAGTTCGAGACATAAGTGCCCGAGACGATGCCTGCCGTCGCATGCGAGCTGCTAAAGGCCACGGGTACTAGCGGCGCGCCCCAATAGGCCTTGCCGCGGTCCTCGCGATACTCGATCGCGCCCCAGACCTTGAGGCTGTCGGAGATGCGGTAATTGAGCTGGCCCGAGACGTCGAACGTCTTGGTGTTGGTGTCGTCGGCAAAGCCGTTGAGCGAGGAACGGCTGACGTCGAAGCGATAGTCCAGCCCCTGCACATTGGTGCTGCCGCCCGAGCCGTAATGCGCGCGGAACGAGTTCAGCGAGTCGTACGAGAAATCAGCTTCGTTCCGGATCGGCCCCGTGTGCGGCTGCTTGGTGACGAAATTGATTGCGCCGCCGGCGGCACCCTCGCCCGATATCAGAGAGGCCGGGCCTTTGAGAATCTCCACGGCTTCAAGGTTGGCCGTGTCCATGATCCGCGAAGTCATGTTCTGCGGGCCGATCTTGATGCCGTTGTAGAGCGTGTTGATCTGGCTGTTGGTGAAGCCGCGCATCGAGAAGGCCGAGGGCTCGGCAGGATTGTCGCCGGCGGTGACGCCGACCGCGCCTTGCGCAACGTCGGAGACGGTGCGGTAGCCCTGCTCGCGCATGGTCTCGGCGGAGATCACCTCGACGGTCGCAGGCGTCTGCCGCACCGTCAGGCCGAGGCGCGAAGCGCTCTCGGCAACGGCGTTGCTATTGAGCGGCGTCGGCACCGCAGCGTTCGGCGCAACTGGCTTTGCCACCGCCGCTACGGCGACAGGCCTGCGCGCAGTCGCGCGGCGTCCGCTTGCCGCGTCCCGCGCCGGCGGTTTTGCCTGCTTGCGGGATTGCGGGGGCGACACCTCCACCGGTGGCAGAGATTGGCCGGCCTGCTGCGCGAGCGCAGCGGGCATATCGGCGGCGGCAAGAGATGTGAGAGCGGCGGACGCCAGCAGAAAGCGGCGCGGTCGTACGATACGGATGGAAGACACGGTCCTGGACCTCGGTGTGACGTCAGTGGCACGTCACCGCGAACCAAGGTCCCATCATCAGGCTATAAGCCCTCCGATGAAGCCGAATGTCTGTACTCCCCGACCGACATCTTCGCGTGTGACCACGGCTGACGGCAGGTCTCCTGGCTCGCGGGTCGTGACCGCTTCGTCGCCTTCCCGGGACCGAGGACCCAGTGGCTTGTGACGAAGGATTCACCGCTTACAGTTGCGGGGGCAGCTGCGGCGTTGGGGACAACGTCCCCGCACCGCATTCCCTTTTCATCCTCTTTCGGGGAAACCGTCGCGAGCATCTAGGATTACGGCAAAGACAGAGTCAATGTGCCGATGCGGCGATATTGCCGCAGCGGCCAATTTCCCCGGGAGATCTGCATGGAAGGCGAGACCTTCCTCTGGCTGATACGGCATGCCCCCGTCGACGGCATCGCAGGGACCATCCACGCCAATGACGCGCCCGCCGACCTCGGCGATCACGCGCAGCTGGAGGCGCTGCGTCTGTGCCTGCCGCGCGATGCGGCGAGCTATGCGAGCCCGGCCCGACGCACGGTCGAGACGGCGCGCGCGCTGGGGCTCGCGCCCGAGCTGGTGGCTGAATTCAGCGAGCAGGATTTTGGCGATTGGACCGGCCGGCGGCATGACGAGCTCGCTCGCAGCGGTGGCGAGGCCTATGCGCGGTTCTGGAGCGATCCAGCGCGCGGACGGCCGCACGGTGGCGAGAGTTTTGAGGACCAGGTCGCGCGCGTCCGGCTGGGTCTCGCGCGGATCGGCGCGGGTTCGGCAGCGCTGGTCGTGCATTCCGGCACCATCCGCGCCGCGCTCTGCATCGCGCTCGACCTGACGCCGCCAGCCGCCTTGCGCTTCGTGATCGATCCGCTGTCGCTGACCAGGATCGACCGGCTCGCGACCGGCTGGCGTGTCGTGTCGGTCAATCAGCGGGTCAGCTAGGCCTGTCCGGCACATTGGCCTGCGCGAACGTTGCCATGTCGTTGTGGAGCGCGCAGGCCGATCGCACCAGCGGCAACGCGATCGCGGCGCCCGAGCCCTCGCCAAGCCTGAGATCGAGGCTGATCAAGGGCTGCACGTTCAGTGCGCGCAGCACCAGCCGATGCCCCTGCTCCGCCGATTGATGCGACGGCAGCAGGAACGGCTGGCACGACGGGTTGAGCCGCACTGCTGCCAGTGCTGCGACCGAGACGATGAAACCGTCGATCAGCACGGGAATGCGCGCCTGCGCGGCCGCGATGATCGCGCCGGAAATGGCCGCGATCTCGAGGCCGCCGACGGCACACAGGATCTTTTCGGGCGAGGTGCCCGCCACGCCATGACGCGCGATCGCGGCCTCGATCACGCGCACCTTGTGCGCGCGGCCCGCCGCATCGACGCCGGTACCACTGCCCGCGATCTCCTCGGCGCTGATGCCGAGCAGGCTTGCGGCCATCGCCGCAGACGTTGTGGTGTTACCGATGCCCATTTCACCGAAGATCAGCAGATCGGGCTGACTGGCCTTCGCCCGCGCTACTGCGCGCTGGCCGGCCTCGAAGGCAAATGCCAGCTCCGCCGGCGTGAGCGCAGGCTCAACGCTGAAATCGCGCGTGCCGTGGCGCGGCTTGTCGGTGACGATGCCCGGCAACGCGTCCTCGGCCAGCGTGCCGGCGTCGACCACTTCCAGGCTGGAGCCCAGCTCACGCGCCAGCACCGAGATTGCAGCACCTCCGGACGCAAAGTTCGCCATCATCGCGATGGTAACGGCTTGCGGATAGGCCGACACGCCCTGTGCGACGATGCCGTGATCGCCGGCGAAGATGATGATCGGCACGCGCGTCGCGCGCGGACGTTCGCTCGCCTGCAGGCCCGCAAGCTCGATCGCGAGCTGCTCGAGCCGGCCGAGCGCCCCGGTCGGTTTCGTCAGTTGCGCCTGCCGCGCGATGGCCGCCTCGCGATGATCAGCGGAGATCTCGGGGCATTTCTGGGTGATCCATTCGGGGAGCATGCTGCCTCGCTTATGGCCTGCGCTTGAGAATGTAGCTGTCCATGATCCAGCCATGACGCTCGCGCGCGTCTTGCCGCGCGGCAACGATGCGCGAGCCCACTTCGGCCAGCGTGCCGGACAGAATGATCTGGTCGGTCATACCGAGATAGGCACCCCACCAGATGTGAAGGCCTTCAGGATCCAGCGACTGAAACGCCGTGCCGCCGTCGAGCATCACAACGACGGTATCGACGCCTTGAGGCCAGCCGCCTTCGCGCAAGCGCCGCCCCGTCGTCACCAGAAATGGCTCGCCGATATCGTTGAGCGGCAGCGCATGCGCCGCGCACAGCGCCTGGATCGAGGTGATGCCCGGCACGACCTCGATGTTTGGCAACGGATTGAGCCGCCGCGCGATGCGCAGCGACGAATCGTAGAGCGAGGGATCGCCCCAGATCAGCAGCGCGGCCTTGCCCTCACCGCCGAGATGATGGGCGATCGTCTGCGACCAGCTCGCGGCGACCGCGTCGTGCCAATCGTCCACGCCCTTGCGGTAGTCAGCCTCGCTGGCGTCACGCACAGGAAGATCGAACTCGGCGATCCGCGTGGTGGCGTTGGTGAGCACATCGGCGCAAATTGTTCGCCTGAGATCGGCGAGATCGGATTTTGCGGCGCCCTTGCGCGGGATCAGGACCAGATCTGCCGCGTTGATCGCGCCAATCGCAGCCTGCGTGAGCTGCGCGGGATCGCCGCAACCGATGCCGATCAGAGACAGCTTCATCATGACGATGCGCCCTCCGCCAGCGCGCCGAACATGATGACCGCGGCCGTGGAGGCCGCACCGCCGCGGCTCAGCTGATCGGCCAGCTCGACAATAGTGGTGCGGACCAGACGCTCATCGGCACGGCCGAGAGATTCCGCGAACAATGCCGGCGTGCTCGGCGAGAGGCCATGCTCGATCAGCTTCGCGACCAGCGCCGGAAAGGTTCTCCGGCCCATATAGACCACGGTCGTCGCATCGGGATCGGCCAGCGCGGTCCAGTTCAGATTTGGGGGCAGCTCGCCGGTGACATCGGCACCGGTCATGAATTGCACCCGGCGCGAGGTGTGACGACGTGTCAGCGGGATGCCAGCTTGCGCGGCGGCGACGCAGGCCGAGGTGACGCCGGGAATGATCTCATAGCCGACGCCGGCCTCGCGCAGCGTCTCCAGCTCCTCCTCAAGTCGACCAAAGATGCCGGCATCGCCCGATTTCAGCCGCACGACGCGGACGCCCGTGGCTGCGTAGTCAACCAGCAGGCGGTTGACATGATGCTGCTTCGTCGACGGCCGCCCTGCCCGCTTCCCGACAGCGACGAGGTTGGCCCCGGGTCGCACCAAATCGAGGATCGCGCCGGAGACAAGATCGTCATAGAGCACGACATCCGCCTCGCGCAGCCGCGCAGCGCCCTTGAGCGTGAGCAATTCAGGATCGCCGGGGCCGGCGGAGACGAAGGAAACAAAGCCGCTCACCGGTCCTCCGCGATCAGATGAAAGAACGTTCCGGTGGCGTGGCCGCGCCGCGAACCGGTCTCGGCGATGACCGCACCCGTCGCATCGCGCACGACCGCCAGCGGCGTGTCTGGCTGGGCCAGGATCGTCGAATAGTGAAATTCATGGCCGCGCAAACGCGCGCCAACCTGATGCCCCGGCATCGGCGCCGCGAGCGCGGCAAGGCGATAGCCCAGATGCATGCGACGCTTGGCAAAGCTCGTCTCCAGTCCGAGCAGGCCCGCCATCTCATGACGGATACCCTCGGCATCGGTCAAAGCAGTGCCGAGCACCATATACCCCCCGCATTCGCCGTGCACGGGCCGCGTCTCGGCGAAGGCGCGCAGGCCGCTGCGGAAGCGCATGTTCGCCGCGATCTTTCCGGCGTGAAGCTCGGGATAGCCGCCGGGGAGCCAGCACACATCGGCGCTGGCGTCGGGCTCTTCATCCGCCAGCGGCGAGAAGGTCGATATCTCCGCGCCGGCCGCGCGCCAGGCTTCCAGCATGTGCGGATAGACGAAGGAGAACGCGGCATCGCGGGCGAGCGCGATGCGTTGGCCGGGCGGCATCACGTTCAGGCCATTCGTTACGCCTTGCGGCGACCTGGAAGCCGCCGACCGCAGCACCGCATCGAGATCCACATGCTCGGAGACAAAGCGCGCGGCCTCGTCGATCAGCTTGCCGATCTCCGCCTGCTCCTCGGCCTGCACAAGGCCAAGATGCCGCTTCGGCAGGCTGATCTCCGCATGGCGCGGCAGCGCGCCGAACACGGCGATGCCGGCCTCGTTGAGCGCGCGCCGCACAAGGTCTTCGTGACGCGGGCTGGCGACGCGATTGAGCACGACGCCCGCAAGGCGCACGCCGGCGCGATAATCGCGAAGACCCGCGGCGATCGCCGCGGCCGTCTGCGCCTGCCCGGAGGGATCGATCACCAACACCACCGGCCAGCCCAGCATCTCCGCGATATCAGCGGTGGCGCCGGTGCCGGTGACACCGCGCGCGGCGACGCCGTCGAACAGGCCCATCGAGCCCTCGGCGAGCACGATGTCGGCGTCGCTGCCACGGCTCACCAAATGTTCGATCGTCGCGCGGTCCATCGCCCAGCTATCGACGTTGACCGAAGCACGGCCTGTGGCGGCTGCGTGGAAGGCCGGATCGATATAATCTGGGCCGCTCTTGAAACACTGCACGTTCAAGCCGCGATGGCGCCAGGCGCGCGCGAGCGCCAGCGTCAGCGTGGTCTTGCCGACGCCGGAGGCCGGCGCGGAGATGACAAGGCCGGCCGCCATCACGACGCCTCCGGAAAGCGCGGCTCAGCGCCGACGGGCCGGTAGCGCCGGTCGTATTCAGCAGCATAAAGCCGGCTCTCGTCGAAATCCGCGGTGCCAAGTGTCCTGCCGACCAGGATCAGCGCGGTGCGTTCCATCTCGGCAGCTACAATGGCATCGAGCGTTGCCAGTGTGGCGCGGACGATGCGCTGGTCCGGCCAGCTCGCGCGCCAGACGATCGCGACCGGGCAATCCCCGCCATAATGCGGGGTGAGTTCGGCAACGACCTTGTCGAGCAGATGAATCGACAGGTGAATGGCGAGCACGGCGCCGGTCGCGGCGAAGGCCGCGAGCTTCTCGCCCTCGGGCATTGCGCTGGCGCGGCCCGGTGTGCGCGTCAGCACGACTGACTGGGCAAGACCGGGCAGTGTCAGTTCGGTTTCGAGCGCCGCGGCGGCCGCGGAGAAGGACGGCACGCCGGGCGTGACCGTGACCGGAATGCCGAGCGCGCGCAGACGGCGAAGCTGCTCGCCCATCGCCGACCAGATCGAGAGATCGCCGGAATGCAGCCGTGCGACATCCTTGCCCTCGGCATGGGCGGCGGCAATCTCGGCCATGATCTCGTCGAGCGACAGCGGCGCGGTGTTGACGATACGCGCACCCGGCGGGCAATGCGCCAGCACGCCCTCGGGCACCAGCGAGCCCGCATAGAGGCAGACCGGACAGGACGCGATCAGATCGCGCCCCCGCAGCGTGAGAAGATCGGCTGCGCCCGGCCCGGCGCCGATGAAGTGCACCGTCATGGGCCGTCTCCTTCCGCGATCGCGGCGGTCGCGGTGCGATCCTGCGAGATCGCGCGCGTCGCGATCAATCGCGCGCGGACGCCGGCGGCCGCGAGAGCTGCTGCCTCGGCGACCGATCCTGTGCCGAACGTTTCGGTGATCCGCTTCGATTGCGTCGGCGTTTCGATGGATGCCAGCACGTCGGCTGGCACAGCCTTGATCGGAACGCCACACTCGTGCGCCAGCTGTTTCAGCACCTCCGCGTCAGCCTTGTCGCTGATGGTCGCCACGGCCGCCAGGCCGCCTGGGCCGCCTGCGGCCACGAGCGCTTCGCGCAATGAGGCCAGCGTCGCTTCCTTCTTGAATCCGAGCCCGGCGACCTTCATCGGACCGCACTCCATTGCACCACCGGACGCGTCGTCTCCCACGCGCGGTAACGGCCGAGCGGAGCGGCATGCGCAATCTCGACCCGCATCAGCTCGCCGCCATGCTGTTGATGCAGTTCGCCGAGCAATGCCTCCGTCTCCAGCGTCACGGAATGTGCAACCAGCCGTGTCCCCGGCGCAAGTCGCGACCAGACGGCATCGAACATTGCGCGATCGAGACCGCCACCAATGAAAACAGCATCCGGCGCGTCCAAGGTTGCGAGCGCTTCGGGCGCAGTGCCTGCGATGACCGTGATCTTGTGTTCCAATCCGAACGCTTCCGCATTGCTGCGGATGTTGGCGGCACGATCCTCGCGCGCCTCGACAGCGATCGCAGACCCGCCGCCCAATGCCCATTCCACCGAGATTGATCCAGAACCCGCACCGATGTCCCACAACCTCCTGCCAGGACACGGCCCGAGCACTGAGAGCGCCAAGGCGCGCACCGGCCGTTTTGTGATCTGACCGTCGTGGGCAAAAAGAGCGTCCGGGAGGCCTGAGCCGCGAGACAGCCCGTCCGCCCCCCTCGCCTCGAAGGCGACAGCAACCAGATTTACAGTGGAAGCACGCGTATAGGTCTCCGCGTGATACTTGCCGACTTTTTCATGGGGTCCGCCAAGCGCGGCGAGAGTCCAGAATGGCGAGACACCCCATCCGCGCTCCGTCAGCCATCGCGCCAGATCGCCGGCAGCTTTGCCGTCTCGCACGAGACAAATGATCCGAGCGCCGTCCGCCAGATGCGGCACAAGACGTTCGAACGGCGCAGCATGAAGACCGAGGCAGATGACGGATTCGAGCCGCCAGCCCAGCCGCGCGGCGGCGAGCGAGAAGGTCGACGGTGCGGGATGTGCGATCCACTCGCCGCCGCCGAGTTTTTCGGCGAGGCCTGCACCTGCGCCGTACCAGAAGGGATCGCCGGAAGCCAGCACCGCAGTCGGCCGGCCGCGGCAACTGAGCACGACATCAGCATCAAATGGCACTGGCCAGGTGCGGCCACGGCTCCCCGCATTCGCGAGCGCTAGATGGCGCTCACCGCCGAACACGGTTTCCGCGCCAGCAAGCGCCTTTCGGCTTGCTTCCGACAGCCCGGCAAGGCCATCTTCGCCGATACCGATGATGGTCAGCCAGGGATCAGCCAAGGAATCAGCCATGATGCGCGCCCTTATTCTGGGCGGGATTGCCGATGCGAGCCTGCTCGCCGCGGAGATCGCGCGCGCAGGGATTGATGCGGTGTATTCCTACGGTGGGCGCACGCGCGCGCCTGCCGATCAGCCGCTGCCGACCCGCATCGGCGGCTTTGGCGGCGTGAGCGGACTTGCTGATTATATCCGTAGCGAACGCATCACCCATGTGATCGACGCGACGCATCCCTTTGCCGCCGAGATGAGCCGTCATGCCATCGACGCGTGCGCGGAGACCGGTACGCCGCTGATCGCGCTGGAGCGCGCTTCTTGGGTGAAAGCACCCGGCGACATCTGGATTGAAGTCGGCGATGTCAACGCAGCGGCCGCCGCGCTGCCCGAGGCGCCGGCCAACGTGTTTCTCGCCATCGGCCGTCAGCACATCGCGCCGTTCGCAACGAAGCCACAGCACGCCTACACGCTGCGGTTCGTCGATCCGCCCGAAGCGCCCCTGCCCTTCGCCGCGGATGTGATCGTATCGCGCGGACCGTTCACGCTTGACGGCGAATTGGAGATGATGCGCACGCGCGGCATCGCCTCGATCGTCGCCCGCAATTCCGGCGGCGACGGCGCCCGCGCCAAGATCGATGCGGCCCGCATCCTCGGCCTGCCCGTGATCATGATCTCGCGACCAAAGCTGCCTGAACGGCTGCGGGTGGAGAGCGTCGCTGAGGTGATGCAGTGGCTCGGTCATCGGACCTGCCTCGGCGCATAGACCCAGCGGCCGACGCGCCGCGTCTGGGAATTGCCGACGATGACCAGCGTGCGCATATCGGCCATCTCAGGCGTCGCGTCATTCAGCGTCACGGTCGCGATCTTCTCGTCGGAAGCGCTGATCGCGCGCGCGAAGATCACGAGGCGCTCGCCGCAACCAGCCTCCTTCAACACGGCCAGCGCGCGGCCAAATCCTTCCGGCCGGCTCGCCGAGCGCGGATTATACATCGCAATCGAAAAATCCGCTTCCGCGGCAAGCCGCAGCCGCTTCTCGATCACCGTCCACGGCTTCAGATTATCGGAGAGATTGATCGCACAGAAATCATGGCCCAGCGGCGCACCGGCGCGCGCGGCGGCGGCCAGCATCGCGGTGATGCCAGGCAGCACGCGGATCGGCAGATCCTGATAGTGCGGCGCCCGTTCGAGCGCCTCGAACACGGCCGAGGCCATCGCGAAGACGCCGGGGTCGCCGGAGGAGACGATAACGACCTGGCCGCCTTCGGCCGCGAGCCTTAATGCTTCAGCCGCACGCTGGAGCTCCTCGCGATTGTCGGAGGGATGCAGGGTGAGCCCGGGTCGCGCCGGCACCCGCGCAACATAGGGCGCGTAACCCAAGATATCGGTCGCGGCAGCGAGCGCGGCGGACACCTCCGGCGTCACCAGCGCCTCGCTACCCGGGCCGAGGCCCGCGATGGTCAGCGTGCCCGTCATTCGGCGGCGTCCGGAAGCCGGCCCTTGCCGTGCACCAATACGATCGCGAAGTAAGGACACTCAGCGGCGTCGATCTCCGCAAGCCGCGCGACGCGCTCGCCCGGCATGGTGCCGCGCTCGACCAGCCAGGCATCGTTGAGCCGCCCGGCGGACGCGAGCGCGCGCCGCACTTTTGCAAGATTACGTCCGGTCTTCATGATCACAACCGCATCGGAATCGCGCATGCGGCGTTCGAGCTCGGCTTCAGGAAGCGTGCCCATCAGCACCGTCGTCACGTCGTCGCCGAGGGCAATCGGCTGGCCGACGCCATTCCAGCAGCCGACCATGCCGGGAATGCCGGCAATCACCTCGATCTCGACGCGGCCCTGCAGGCGCGTGTGGAGGTGCATGAAGGAGCCGTAAAAATAGGGATCGCCCTCGCAGAGCACGACCACGTCGACGGCACGCGAAAGCCGCGCCAGGCGCTCCGCCCATTCGTCGTAGAAGCCGGCGAGAAGCTGGACATAGTCCGGGCTGTCGAAGGCAATCTCGGTCGTGACAGGGTATTCCATGGGATATTCAGTGACGTCGCCAGCCAGCATCCCCTCGACAATGCGCCGCGCCTGCCCGGGCCGACCCTTCTTGCGGAAATAGGCAACGTGCTTGGCGCCACGCACCGTGCGATCGGCGCGCACGCTCATCAGATCAGGATCGCCAGGGCCGAGACCGCAGCAGATGATGCGTCCCATGGCTATTCGCTCCGGTTCGCCAGTGCATTCACGGCAGCGACCGTGATCGCGGAGCCGCCGAGGCGGCCTTCAACGGTGAGTGCCGGCACTGGCGGATCAGCCATCAACGCGGCCTTTGACTCAGCCGCGCCGACGAAGCCGACGGGACAGCCGATGATCGCCGCCGGCCGCGGACAGTCGCGATCTTCAAGCATGTTGAGCAGATGAAACAGCGCGGTCGGCGCATTGCCGATCGCGACGATCGCGCCGTCGAGATGCGGCCGCCACAACTCCAGTGCCGCGGCCGAGCGGGTGTTGCGCATGGATCGCGCCAGCGCGGCAACGGTCTCATCGGCAAGCGTGCAGATCACGGCATTTGCCGCAGGCAGTCTGGCGCGCGTAATTCCCTCAGACACCATCCGCGCATCGCACAGGATCGGCGCGCCCTTCTGCAAGGCCGCGCGCGCGGCGATTGCCATGCCCGGCGTGAAGCGGATATGCGCCTCGAGGCCGACCATGCCGGCGGCATGGATCATCCGCACCACGACCTGCTCCTCCTCAGGCGTGAAGCGCGCCAGATCGGCCTCGGCCCGTATAGTGGCAAAGGATTGTCGGTAGATCGCCGCACCATCGGTCTCGTAAATATGCGGCATCAGTGCCCTCCCATCAGAATGGAGGGATCGCGAACGATGTCGTCGCGGTCGAGCCCGCGCAGGATCGGCTCGTCGCGCGTCGAGCCGCCGCGCACGAGATCGAATCCCTTGGCCGTCGCGACCAGCGTGATCGCGGCCGCGCCGGAATGGGCGCAGCCCTTGGCGCAGCCCGAAACGTGAAGCTGCGCGGCCCCACCGATGTTTTGCGCAAGCGCCGCCGCCAGCCCCCGCGTATCGGCATGGGCCTCGCGGCAGCGTGGTGCGCCGCTGCAGGCAATGACACGCAGCGCCGGATCGTAAGGCTCCGTGAGCAAGCCAGAGGCCGATGGCATTGTCCGCTTGCCCTCGCTCAAAACCATCCGCCACGGCGTCATCCGCAGCGCAAGCCCGCAAGCAGAGAGCTGATTGAGCGTCGTATGCGGCATCTGACCGAAGGCGATGCCGACCATGGCGCCTTGCGGATAGAGACCAGGACGCGCGGCGGCCATGATCGGCGCAGGCTCCGCCTGGCCGCGCAAGCCCTCAGGCATTTTTGCCCCGGCCGCAAGATGCGTTGCCATGCGCCCGCGCCCATCCCTGATACTTGATGCGACGAACCAGCGTGCGACAGCAAGTGCGGTGCTTACAGCCTCGCCACGCGCGACGCTGCGACCGAGCCTGACGCCATCCGCGCGCACGAGGAGGCCACCGGCAGCGTCACGTTCGATCCGCACATCAGCGGAATTTCCGGCAAGCACGCGCGAGGTGCCGTCATCGATGGCGAAGCCGAATTTCGTCGGCAGCTCGAGCGCAGAGCCCGCCAATGCCTCTTCGAGCTCGGCGGCGAGGGCCTGGGTCTCATCGCCCTCGCGCCAGAACGGCGTGACCAGGATGTTGCGCCGGGATTCAGTCTCGGCATCGGGATCGAGCAGCGTCAATTGTGCGAGCCCGTCGACCAGCAGCCGGTGGCTGGCCTCGCTGACGCCCCTGATCTGGAGATTGGCGCGGCTGGTCACGTCGATCAAACCATTGCCGTGGCGCTCGGCGAGGTGCGCGAGCCCGGCGGTCTGTGCGGCATCGAGCCGGCCGCCGAACGGGCGAACGCGGACCACGAGCCCATCGCCCGATTGCATCGGCCGCAGCGCGCCGGGACACCAGCCCTTCACCGACGCCGCGCTCATGACGCCTCCTTCAGCGCCGCCGCAATCGAATTGCGGCGCGTCCGCCAGAGCGAGGCCTCGTGCAGGCGCGTGAAGCAGGTTTCCATTACGGCAAGCGCCGCCGGATTCTCGCGGGCCAAGAAGGCGCGGACATCGCAGTCGCCGAGCGTCGCATCATAGTAGAGATCGAACAGATGCGGCGGCACGGCGCCGGCGAGATGAGCAAAGGTGGCCATATGCTCCAGCGTCGCTGATATCTCGGCTGCCCCGCGAAAACCGTGGCGCATCATGCCGGCGATCCAGGCCGGATTGGCCGCGCGGGCGCGGACGACGCGGGAGATTTCCTCGGTCAGTGTACGCGCCTGCGGCTGATCTGGCCGCGTCGTGTCGAGATGATAGAGCGATGGCCCTGTTGCACCGAGATGCGCGGCCGCTGCAGCGACGCCGGCTTCGTGCGCAGCATAATCGGCGGCAAGCAACAGATCGGTCTCGGGTAGATCCTGCGTGTGGACGAACGCATCGGCAGACGCGAGCCGCTGCTCGATACCGGTGCGATCCGGCCTGATCTCGCCATCGGCGGAGAACGCCCACGACGATGCCGATAGCCAGGCTTCGCCGGCCGCATCGCGCGTCTCCGATGTGAACGCATCGGGGATGGCCGAAAGGCCGACGCCGTATTGTCCGGGGCGCGGCGCGAACACACGGGAAGCGCGATGGCGATAAGGATTTTCGTCGCCCTCTTCCTCGCGCGATGCGAGCGCTTCGGAAGCAGCTTCGAACAATTGCGCCAGGCCCGCGAATACATCGCGGAACAGGCCGGACACGCGTAGCGTCACGTCGATTCGGGGACGGCCGAGCTCAGCCGGCGCGATGATGTCGTAGCCGGTGACGCGGCCGGAGGCATAATCCCAGTGCGGCGCGAGGCCGGCCAGATGCAGCGCCATCGCGAACTCCTCGCCCGCGGTGCGCATCGTCGCCGAGCCCCAGAGATCGACCACGAGGCCGTTCGGCCAGTCGCCATGATCCTGCAAATGACGACGCAGCAGCTCTTCGGCGAGCTTGATGCCCTGCGCATGCGCTGAGGGCGTCGGCACGGCGCGCGGATCGACGGCGAAGAGATTGCGTCCCGTCGGCAGCACGTCCTGGCGTCCGCGATAGGGCGAGCCGGACGGGCCCGGCGCCACGCGTTGTCCTGCGAGCGCGATGCGTAGCGCATCCCGCTCAGCATCGCCACAGGCCCCGCGGCCGAACACGTGCAGGCCCTCGCCGAACTGGCTTTCCTTGAGATCGCAGACGAAGCGATCGATCCGCGGGATGGCTTCGGCTGGCGCAGCCGAGGCTACAATACCAAGATCGTCTTCGAGGCCGGCCGCACGCGCCTCGTCGCGGATCGCGGCGATCAGGCGCTGACGGCGGGCGGGGTCGAGACCATCGGCGGTCGAATATTCGTCGAGCAGGCGTTCGAGCCGGCGAAGGCCTTCCGGTATCGCGGATTGTTCGAGCGGCGGCGGCAGATGGCCGATGGTGACGGCGCCGATCCGCCGCTTGGCCTGCGCAGCCTCGCCGGGATCATTGACGATGAAGGGATAGATCACAGGGAGATCGCCGATCAGCGCTTCCGGCCAGCACGCGGATGAAAGGGCCACGGATTTCCCCGGCAGCCATTCCAGCGTGCCATGCGCGCCCATATGCACAACAGCATCGATCCCCTGCCCGCGGAGCCAGAGATAGAATGCAACATAGGCATGGCGCGGCGTGCGGGCGAGATCGTGATAGTCGCCATCGCGTGTCGCCGCATCGCCCCGCTCGGGCTGGACCGCGATGATCGATCGGCCGCTTGCGATGGCTGCGAAGTGGAAAGCGCCATCGCGGCAGCTCGGATCGTTCTCCGCCGCGCCCCAGGCTTGCGCGAGATCGTCCTGCAAACCTTGCGGAAGCTGCGAGAGCGCCGCGCGGTAGTCTGCGACACTCCATGTCAATTTCTGCTTCAGCAACGTCTCGCCGAGTGCATGCACCGGCGCAACATCAAAGCCGGCCTCCCCGAGATCGGCCACCAGCGCTTCGACCGACGCCAGCGCATCGAGACCGACCGCATGTGCGATCTGATGCGGACGCCCGGGATAGTTCGACAGGACGATGGCCAACCGCTTCACGGCCGCCGGCTTCCAGGCAAGCCTTCGCCAAGCAGCGACGCGGGCGACAACCGCTTTCACACGCTCCTCATCCGGCCTATGGGCCAGATGCGAGATCTGCAGATCGGGATCGCGTTCCGCGGCCGACTTGAAACTCACCACGCCGGCGAACAGGCGGCCGTCGACCTCAGGCAGCACTACATGCATGGCGAGATCGCCAGGCGACAGGCCGCGCAGCGATTCCGCCCAGTCCTCGCGCCGCGCCGAGGAGAGCGCGACCTGGAAGATGGGACACGGCGCAGCGTCGAACGGCGTCGTGCCGTCGTCGCCCATCGCCGAGAACGCCGTCGCGTTGACGATCGCGGCTGGCGGATTTTGCGCGAGATGCGCGCGAAGCCAATCTCCGACGCCTGCCGCCTTTAGCGACGTGACGAAGGCCCCATAGGCGTCAAAACCCTTCTCGCGCAACGCGGCGATCAGCGTATCGACGGGACCGGTGTCGGCAGCCGTGAGATAGGAGCGATAGAACGTCACGAGCGTGAGGGGCTTCCGCTCGCGCGGCGTCGGCGCGGCAATGACACCACGCGCAGGGTCGTAAAAGCCCATTTCGGGCACGTTCATCTCGCCGACAACAGGCCCGGCATAAAGGCCTGAGGCCAGCGCGAGCTGCGCAATCGCGGCTTGCGCCGCGACGGGACCGCCTGTGTCGCAGAGCGCTTTGAGCCGGCGCAGCGTCGAAACCGGCAAGGTCGAGTACGCATCCAGCCTGATGTCGTCGCGGCCGTCGGCCGGCAGCACGGCGAGAACGATATTGCGGTCTTTGGCCAGTTGCTGGAGCGCCGCCAGCCCGTATGGCCAGTAGGATTCACCGCCGATGAGGCGCACCAGAATGCCGCGCGCCTGCGACAGCGTGCGCTCGATATAGGTGTCGACCGAGAGAGGATGACGCAGTTCCGCGAGATTGGCGAGCCGCAGCGACGGCAGGCTGTCCTGGCCACGCCGCCAGCCCGCCGCGAACGCCGCAAGGTCGGAATCCGAGAACGAGAGTACCACGAGATCGGCCGGGTCCTGGCCAATGTCCCTTGGCGTCGTGGTCTCCTCGAGACCGCGGCTCTCGCGGAAGACGACGTGCATTAGACTCCCAGTCCCGCTCTAATCGCGACCTCGTCAATATCGCCGTGCTCGCCGATCACGACGAGCTTTGATTGCCTGTTGCCTGCACCCCAGGGCTTGTCGAACTGGTGGCGCACGCGTTCACCGACCGCTTGCAGCAGCAGCCGCATCGGCTTGCCCGCGACGGCGATGTAGCCTTTGACGCGAAGCACGTTTTGCTCGCGCGAAAGACGCTGCACCGACGCGACCAGCACATCGATGTCGGTGACCTCTGGAAGATCGATCACGACGGAGGCAAAATCGTCGTGCTCGTGGTCGTCCTCACCATCATGATGCGAGGGACGCGCGGCGAGATCGTTCTCGGCGGCAGCGCCGAGGCCGAGGATCACGCGCGCGTCGATGGCACCGTCAGTGATCGACAGCATCGGCACGCGGCGCGGCATCTCGGCGGTGATCAACGCCTTGGCGGCCTCGATGCCCGCGGCGCCTGCGAGATCGGCCTTGGTTAGCAGCACGATATCGGCGCAGGCGATCTGGTCCTCGAACACTTCTGACAGCGGCGTCTCGTGATCGAGATTCCCATCCGCCGCGCGCTGCGCTTCGACGGCAGCCGGGTCCGGCGCGAAACGACCGGCGGCCACCGCCTCGGCATCGGCCAGCGCAATCACGCCATCGACCGTGATGCGCGAGCGAATCTCCGGCCAGTCGAACGCCTTCAGCAGCGGCTTTGGCAGCGCCAGGCCTGAGGTCTCGATCAGGATGTGATCGGGCCGCACTGGCCGTGCCAGCAGCTTCTCCATGGTCGGAATGAAATCGTCGGCAACGGTGCAGCAGATGCAGCCATTGGCGAGTTCGACGATGTTCTCCTCCGGGCAGTTCTCATCGGCGCAGGACTTCAGGATCTCACCATCGACACCTTCGCTACCGAACTCGTTGACAAGCACGGCGAGCTTCATGCCATTGGGATTGCTGAGCAGATGCTGGATCAGCGTCGTCTTGCCCGAACCGAGAAAGCCGGTGACCACGGTCACAGGAACTTTTGCAAGCGAGTTCATTCGGCGGCCTCCGGCAACACGGCGATGGGGGGAATGCGCGCAAGCGATTGCTTGCGGAAGATTTCGGGGCGGCTGCGCCAGGGCACGAGGCCATCGGGCGCGGCAGCATAGGCGGCAGCGCCCGCAACCACGTCCCGCGCGTTGGCATCCGACAGGCGGCCATAGACATAGGACCAGCGACCGGGCGCGCTGAGCGCGACCGAGCAGCCCTGGCTGCATGCAGACAGGCACTCGACGGGAACCACGCTGACGCCCTCGGGCACGCCGGCTTCGAGAATCGCGCCGTGCAGGCGCTTGCCGGGCGTGGTCTCGCCTTCGCCCAGCGTCTGGCCGGCGCGGCAGGTGATGCAGACGTGCAGTGTGACAATCATCGCCTCTTCCAGAAGTATCAGCGGGAGGCGAAGAGGCTCACGGACCTTGCTTGCGACGGTCCGTTTCCCCGTCGCGGAACACCCCGTCCGCCGGTCCAAACATCGTCCGCGCTGGCAGGTCTCCCGGCTTGCGGAGCAGGGTTTCCCCTTCGATCCCCGCCTTCCCGATCCCTGGGGGATCAGTGGCTTTGGGCATCTCTCCGGTCACGGTCGCGGGGGCGGCTGCATTTTGGACCCAAATCTTGCCGATTCGGACCCTATCGCATTCCCTCTTCGCCTGTCATAGGACAGGAACCAACGCCGGGCCACCATTTGCCCCCGGCCGCCTCTTGTCAAGCCGAAGGACCGGATACGATGACGACTGAACCGGAGACCCAAACGGCCGACGAAACCGACGCCAAGAATGACGCCAAGACTGACGCAAAGCACGCCGCCAAAATGGCGAAGATCAAGGTCGCCCGCGACAAGATCATGGCCACCAAGAGCGGCGAAAAAGGCCTCATCATCGTCCACACCGGCGCCGGCAAGGGCAAGTCCTCCTCCGCCTTCGGCATGATCGTGCGCTGTGTCGCCCATGGCTTCCCCTGCGCCGTGGTGCAGTTCATCAAGGGCGCCTGGGATACCGGCGAGCGGCGCCTGCTCACCGGCCATTTCGGCGAGCTCTGCCAGTTCCACGCCATGGGCGAAGGGTTCACCTGGGAGACGCAGGACCGCGCCCGCGACATCGCGGCCGCGCGCGCCGGCTGGGAGAAGGCCAAGCAGCTGATTCTCGATGAGAGCCTGCACATGGTCGTGCTCGACGAGATCAACATCGCGCTGCGCTACGACTATCTCGACATCGCCGAAATCGTCGATTTCCTGAAGACCTCGAAGCCGCCGATGACGCATGTCGTGCTCACCGGCCGCAATGCCAAGGACGAGCTGATCGAGATCGCCGACCTCGTCACCGAGATGACGCTGGTGAAGCATCCGTTCCGCTCCGGCATCAAGGCGCAGCCCGGCGTCGAGTTCTGAGATCAATGACACGCGCGCTGATGATCCAGGGGGCCGGCTCGGACGTGGGCAAGTCGCTCATCGTCGCCGGTCTCGCGCGGGCCTTCACACGGCGCGGATTGCGCGTGCTTCCCTTCAAGCCCCAGAACATGTCGAACAATGCGGCCGTCACCGTCGATGGGGGCGAGATCGGCCGCGCCCAAGCGTTGCAAGCGCTCGCCGCCGGTGTCGAGCCGCATACCGACATGAATCCGGTGCTGCTGAAACCCGAGACTGATGTCGGCTCGCAGGTCATCGTGCACGGCAAGCGCATCGCAACCGCACGCGCGCGCGAATATGTGGCGATGAAACCATCGCTGATGGGCGCGGTGCTGGAGAGCTTTGAACGGCTGAAGGCGCGCGCTGATCTGGTGCTGGTCGAAGGCGCCGGCAGCCCGGCCGAGGTGAATTTGCGCAAGGCCGACATCGCCAATATGGGCTTTGCCCGCAAGGCCGACGTTCCGGTCGTGCTGGTCGGCGACATCGACCGCGGCGGCGTCATCGCACAGCTGGTCGGTATCAAAACGGTGATCGACCCTGATGATGCCGCAATGATCCAGGGCTTTGTCATCAACAAGTTCCGCGGCGATCCCACACTGTTCGACGACGGCTACAAGCTGATTGAACAAAAGACTGCATGGCGCGGCCTCGGCGTGCTGCCGTGGTTTCCGCGCGCCGGCGAGCTACCGGCCGAGGATGCGCTGGGCCTGAGCGACGCGCGCAAGCCCGGCCAGTGCAAGATCGCCTGCCTCGCGCTGTCGCGGATCGCCAATTTCGACGATCTCGATCCGCTCAAGCTCGAGCCTTCAGTCGATCTCGTGATGGTGCGCCCGGGCGAAGCGATCCCCGGCGATGTCAGGCTCGTCATCATCCCCGGCTCAAAGTCCACGCGGGGCGATCTCGCCTTCCTGCGCGCGCAAGGCTGGGACATCGATCTCATCGCGCACCGCCGCAGGGGCGGCCATGTGCTCGGCCTCTGCGGCGGCTATCAGATGCTCGGGCGCAGCGTTGCTGATCCGGCCGGAATCGAAGGTCCTGCCGGCGATACACAGGGTCTCGGGCTACTGGACGTGACGACCGTGATGAGTCCGCAGAAGACGCTGACGCGTGTGGCAGCCGTTCACGCGGCGACTGATCAGCCGATCCAGGCTTACGAAATCCACATAGGCCGCACTGATGGACCCGACCGCACGCGGCCGTTCGCGAAGTTGAACGGCGAGCCGGAGGGTGCGATTTCACGCGACGGGCGCGTGCAGGGCAGCTATCTGCACGGCCTGTTCACGTCGGACGATTTCCGCAAGGCATATCTGGCAAAGCTCGACATTCCCGCAGGCGAGGAGCCGTATCACGCCAGGGTCGAGAGCGCGCTCGAGGCCCTCGCCGATCACATCGAACGGCATCTTGACGTCGAAGGCCTGCTCGCGCTAGCGCGCTAGAATTTTGGCCAAGCGCGTCCATTCGGCCTCGGCGCCCGGAAGGCCGAGTCGCAGCCACGTCGGCTCTTTCGCAAACACCCGCGACCAGATCTGGCCGCCCGCGAGCTTTTCCTGCGCAACAAGCGCGTCAGGCGTTTCGTAGAGACGGAACAATGATGCGCCACCGACGAGCCGCCAGCCCTGCGCCTGCACCATCTCGTCGAGGCGCGCACAGTCCCGCACGAGCCGCGCTGACGTCGCCTTCGCCCAGGCATCATCATGCAAGGCGCGGCAGCCGATCGCGATCGCAGCGCCCGAGACCGGCCATGGACCTGATGCCGCCGCGAGCTTGCCGATGTCCTCCGCTTCGCCGATCGCGAAGCCGAGCCGCAGGCCGGCAAGACCATAAAACTTGCCGAACGAGCGGAGGATCAGCAGCCCCGGCTGACCGGCTTCCGAGGCGAGCGAGAGCTCGGGAACGGCGTCGGCAAAACTCTCGTCGATGACAAGGTGTCCAACGCGCGGCAACAGCGCGAGCAGGTCGTTCGGGTCGTGACGGCGGCCGTCGGGATTGTTGGGATTGATGACGATGGCAAGGTTCGCGCCCGCAAGCGCGTCGATCTCCTTCACCTCCTCGACCTGCCATCCCCCGGCTGAGAGAACGGACGCATATTCGTTGTAGGTCGGAGCGAGGATGCGGGCCAGGCCGCGCGGCGCGAGCTGTGGCAACAATTGAATGGCGGCTTGTGCGCCACCCATCGCGACAACAGGCGCTGATGTGCCATAGGCGTGTTGGGCAGCCCGATGCAGCGCCTCGATCTCGGATCGCGACGGCAGCGCCTGCCAGTGATGCGCTGATATCTTGCCCACGGGATAAGGCAGCCGGTTGATGCCGGTCGACAGATCCATCCAGTCTTCTGCGCGCCCGCCAAAACGCTGCCGGGCCAGATCGAGATTTCCACCGTGCTCGCGCATGTCCCGTTCTTTCACGCGAAGGCCAGGATCGCAAGCAGGCCCGCGAGCAACATCATGGCGCGGCGGTAGATCGCCAGTCCCCCGGCGATGTCGGCCGCAAGCGGATCGCGTGCGCCCTGGTTGAGCCAGGGCTCGTTCGTGACGCTGCCGTGATAGGTCCGGGGACCACTGAGCCGCACACCCAGCGCGCCGGCCATCGCCGCTTCCGGCCAGCCGGCATTGGGCGAGCGATGCCGGCGCGCATCACGCGTCATGCACGACAGCGCCTGGGAGCGCTGCGGTGCGAGCAGCACGAACAAAAATCCGCTCACGCGCGCCGGAATGAAGTTCGCGACATCGTCGATACGCGCGGCTGCCCAGCCAAAGGCCTCGTGCCGTTCGCTGCGATGGCCGATCATGGAATCCAGCGTATTGATGGCCTTGTAGCCGAGGATTCCCGGCAAGCCGAACAGCGCGCCCCAGAACACCGGCGCGACGACGCCGTCGGAGGCGTTCTCGGCGAGGCTCTCGATCGCCGCGCGTGCGATGCCGGCCTCATCGAGCGCGGCGGGATCGCGGCCGACGATGCGCGAGACCGCCTCGCGCGCGGCGGCGATGTCGTCGTCCAGCAGGGGCCTGGCGACAGCAGCAACATGATCATGCAGCGAGCGCAGTGCGACCAGCGGCCAGGCCAGGATGCCGATCAGCACGATCCGGATCCAGCCTGAGGGAAGCAGAGACTGAAGCAGCCAACCAAGCGCGACCGTGAGCGCAATCACCAGAAGCGCGCCGACGACGCCGGCGGCGCGGCGAAACGCTGGCGGGTCGGACTCGCGATTCCAGCTGGCGTCGACGGCTGCGATCAACCGGCCCAGCCAGGTCACGGGGTGGCCGAGCCGCGCGAACAGCCATGACGGCCAGCCCGTGAGGGCATCCACCGCCATCGCCACCACCATCGCGCCCGCAAAGCCCACATCCGCCTCCTGTCCCGCCCCTGTTGCGCAAAGCCAGGGGCAAGCGCAAGCCCCTGATCGGCTGATTTCGGCTTTGTCTTTGGCCGCGATTGGTGATTAGTCAGGCCCACAGGAGACTTTGATGGCCGTCATCTTGATCACGGGCGGAGCGCGATCGGGCAAGAGCAAGCGTGCGGAAACGCGCGCGCGTGCGTTTCCCGGGCAGCCCGTCTATGTCGCGACGGCCGAGGCGCTTGATGCCGAGATGGAGGCGCGCATCGCAAGACACCGCACGCGGCGCGGAACCGACTGGATCGAGCGGGAGGTGCCGCTCGATCTCGTGCCCGCGCTGATCGCAAGCGATGGCGGCGGTGCGCGGCTGGTGGATTGCCTGACGCTGTGGCTCTCCAATCTGATGCATGCCGAGCGCAACTGGGAGCACGCGGTGAGCGAACTCGCCGCCGCCCTGTCCCGTCTCAAGAGCCCCGTTGTCTTCGTCACCAACGAGGTGGGACTTGGCATCGTCCCCGACAATGCGCTGGCCCGCAGCTTTCGCGACGCTGCCGGCATCATGAACCAGACCATTGCAGCCGCCGCCGACGAAGTCGAGTTCGTGGTCGCCGGCCTGCCGATGAAGCTGAAATGACGCCGCGCGCCGACATTCTGAAAGACGTCGTCGCCGATCTCAGGATCGCGGCGTCCTTCGTCACGATCTTCCCCGTTGCCTCGTCGAAGCCATCTGGCGAAGGCACCGTCGCGCGCGCGACCTGGGCGCTGCCGGTCGCGGGATTGCTGGTTGGGTTTGCGGGCGCCTTCGTCTACAAGATCGCCATTGGCGTTGGACTGGCGCCGAACCTCGCCGCCCTGCTCGCGCTCGCGACGACCACGCTCATCACCGGCGCGCTCCACGAGGACGGGCTTGCCGATACCGCCGACGGGCTCGGCGGCGGCCGCACGCGCGAGCGCAAGCTCGAGATCATGCGCGACAGCCGGATCGGCAGTTATGGTGTCTGCGCACTGATCCTTTCATTCGGCCTGCGCTGGAGCGCGCTAGCGGCGATCGCCAATCCCTGGGCCGTGATGCTCGCACTCGTCTCCGCGCATGCGGCAGCGCGCGCGGGCTTGCCGGCCTTCATGTCGCTGGTCGCCCCGGCGCGCGCCGACGGGCTTTCGGCGAACGCAGGAGCGCCGCCTGGCCGCAGCGTGGCCACGGCGTTCGGTCTCGGAACGCTCGTGCTTGCGCTGGCGCTCGGGCCGGCCAAGGCTCTGGTCGGCCTCGCGCTGCTGTCAGCAGCCGGATTGATCCTGGCGCGACTTGCCATTCGCCAGATCGGCGGACACACCGGCGACATCCTCGGCACGTTCGAGCAGGTCGGCGAGATCCTGATCCTGCTGGTCGCGGCAGCCTTCCTCCACGGCGGAGGATGAGCCATGGTCGAGTTCGACGATACCTTCCGCCGGCAATTGCGCGAGCTGTTCGTGTGGCGCCGCGACGTGCGCCGCTTTCGCAACCGGGCGCTGCCTGACGGCGCCGTGGAGCGGCTGATCGACACCGCCTGCCTGTCGCCGTCCGTCGGCCTGAGCCAGCCGTGGCGCTTCGTCATCGTCGATGATCCCGCGCGGCGCCGCGCCGTGATCGACGACTTCAAGACGTGCAACGCCGATGCGCTCGGCTGCTATTCCGGCGAGCGCGCCGCCCGTTATGCCACGCTCAAGCTCTCGGGTCTCGAACAGGCACCTTGCCACCTCGCAATCTTCGCCGAAAAGGCCAGCGACATCGGCCACGGCCTCGGCCGCGCCACCATGCCGGAGACCTTGGAATATTCCGTGGTCGCGGCCATCACCGCGATGTGGCTCGCCGCGCGCGCCGAGGGCATCGGGCTCGGCTGGGTCTCCATCCTCAGCCCGCAGCGCATCCACGGCGTGCTCGACGTGCCCGCCTCCTGGAAGTTCATCGCCTATCTCTGCATCGGCTACCCCGAGGCCGAGTGCGACCAGCCCGAGCTCGAGCGGGCGAAGTGGGAGCATCGGCGGGACGCGAGCGAGTTCACGCTGCGGCGCTAGAGAGGCCTTACGACTTGCTCTTGTCTGCAACAGCCGCCACAGGCGTGGCGGTGTGCTGCTTCTCGAACATCAACAGCGGGCGAAAGATGACGCGGCCATACGCCTCGTAATGGTGCTGGGTCGAGACCGCATTCTTCAGCGGTGTCGCGTAATTGGCCTCGAACGTCATGAACTGCGCATAGGTCCAGGAGAAGCCGACGCCGACGGAGGCCATTTCGGTGATGCCGGGGGCTGTCGAATACACCGCACCCCAGTCGGTGAAGATGTAGGTGTCAAATCCCCGCAGCCATTGCGACCAGTTGTAGTGCAGCTCGGCGTTGAAATAATAGCCGCTGTCGCCGGACGCCGCGTTGGACGGATAGCCGCGCACCGTCGTCGGACCACCGATTGTAAAAATCTGGTCGCCCGGCAGCAGCTTTTCCTGCGTGTACTGCCAGCTCGCCAGCACATTGGTGCTGAAATTGGGGGGACCGGCCGCGCTGGTCGCACTCAGCGAGCCGGTATAGGTGTTGAACGTGCGGTTGTTGCCGAGCACGTGGTCCTGCCATTCGATGTAGTTCACGGCGGGCGAGACCGTGATCGAATAGGTGTTGCCGGAATTGGTCACGGAGACGCCGGCCGTGGCCTTGTCATAATGGTCGTCGGTCACCGCAACCGTCGAGAAGCGGCTCACCGTCTTGCCCTCGGTCTCGGCGGCGTTGAGCAACACCAGCCAGTTCTGCGTCGCCCAGACCGGTTGGCTGAAATTCACCGCGGCCTGGCTCGACCGCCCGGTGACGTCGAGCGCAACGAACGGCCCCTCGATGATCTTGATCTTGCCTTCGGTATAGCTGACGCCGACGCGTCCGCCCCAGGGATTGACCGGCACGCTGTAGGCGACATTGCCGTTGAGGTTGCCGTCGGAGCGGACGCCGTAGAAGGTCAGGCGGTCGTCGACGCCGAACAGGCCGTGGCGCTTGTAGAAAGTGCCGCCCTCCCAGCGCCCGGTGTTTTCGGAGCCCTGGTTGTCGACGAAGAGCTGCCAGGTGTCGACCGGCGGCTCGATCACCGCGAACTGGAGATCGGTCAGGCCGAAGCTCGTGCCGGGCTGGAGCAGCGCCTTGATCTGCACGTCGTTGGTCCGGTTGAACCAGGTCACGTCGCGATTGAGCTTGGGAACGTCGAGGACCTCGCCTTCCGGCTCCTGCACCCGCTGGAGGATATAGTCGGTCCGGGTCTGCTGGTTGCCCTCGACGGTGGTCTTCTGCAGCCGGCCTTCGGTTAGCTTGATCTTGACCGTCCCGTCCTTGGGATCCTGATCCGGCAGCGTCGCGATGCCGGTGACGATCCCACGCTCCGTATAGATCGCGTTGATGTCCGCGACGATCTGCAACAGCGTCGCGATATCGACATTCTTGCCGACATATTTCTTGGCGATCTCATCGAGCTCGGCCTGCGTGATGAACTTGGACGGGTCGAACTCGAGCTTGCGCAGGCGGAATTTCGGGCCGCCCGGCCTCATCAGCGGGGACTTTTCCCTTTGGCCACCGACCACGGCGGGACCGTTCAGCTTGGGCGGCGCGCTCTGCTGTTCGAACTGGCGGCGTTGCCGGTCGACGTCGTTCTGAATGGCGCCGGGATTGATCGAGGGCACCTGCGCGCGCGCGGCGACGATGCTCGACGCCGCAAGCCCGATCCCCAGTGCCGCCCCCAGAATCCGCATCCCAGACCTACCACGCCTCCGCAAGACGGCTTGTCGCCGGCTTCGTCACGACACCCGCTGCGGCATCTTTCCAGCCTGGGCGCCCCGTGCGCTGCCCGTGGCGGCGCAGCTTGCGCATGTCGCTGAGCCCCTCGATGTTCACTGCAGGACCGGACCCGATGGTCTCGACCGGACGCGGCGACAGCAATGCGTCGAGCCGCGCATGGCCGGAGAGACCGAGCTGGTAGAACGTCCCCACGCTCTTCTGCGCCAACCAGGTGTCGATGCTCTCATAGCCCTCGCCGTCGACCGCAATGTTCCGCATCATGCTGGCGCCGGTGTAGTCGGTGCAGCAGGTGTGGGTTGCCCCATAATTGGTAACCGTCGCCGACATGTCGCCGCTGTAGAACACCACATAGGCGTTGCTGACATTGGCGTTTGCGACCTGGCTCATCGTGAAGACGCCGCCCGGCTGGTAGAGCTGCAGCGAGGGCCAGTTGGTCGGCGCCGGCGACCGGTTGTTCAGCAGCACCTGCTCGGTCGCCGTGATGAGAATGAGCTGACCCGGCACATAGCCGTTCAGGATCGACACCGCGCGCGCATCGGTCAGGAAGTTGGCATCCACCACCTTGAACTGATTGATCATGATGCTGTCCGGATCGAGCGAGATGTTGGCCGATGTCGCCGTCCCGCCGTTGTAGCCGGTCACGTTCATGATCAGCGGAATGGGCGGCGTCGAGCGGATCTGCTCGCCCTTGACGTTGATGGTGTTGGCGGCGAGGTCGAGTTCCCTCATCACGCTGACGAAGCCGATCGTCAGGTCGCCGCGCGAGGACAGCTTGATCGTGCTGCCCCTGATACGGTCGAGCGCGATCGGGCCGGCTGTGTCGAAATGCGTATCGCCGTTAGCGCTGATCGATCCGCCGCGAAGCGCGCCGGTGTCGGACGTGAGGTTGATGTCGCCGGCATCGCCCGGGATTCCGGTGGTGGTAAGCTGGTTAAAGACGATGTCGGTCACGGCGTGCAGCGTCTGCGTGCCGCCGCTGACGGCCGTTCCGAGATTGATGCCGCCTGATGTCGCGCTGATACCGAGCGAGCCGCCGACGTTGAGGTTGTCCCAGCGGACCACCGTGCCGCGCAGGATCGCATCGCCTGTGGTCGTCGTGAGATTGTGCCCGGTGTTGGACAATGCCGCGATCAGCGTTGCCGAGCCATGGGCTGCCACGGAGCCCTGCGTCACGGCACCGCCGGCCGTCACCGTCTGCGCCAGGATGAAGCCGTTGTCGGCGGTGACGTTGATGTTGCCGCCGTCGCCGGTGATGCCGGTGGCCGTCAGTGCGTTGAACGTCACGGCGTCATGGGCGTGGATGGTCTGCGTCCCGCCGCTCTGAGCGGTCTGGACGGCGATGCTGCCCTGGCTCGCTGTCGCACCGAGCGTCGTGCCGACATTGAGACCGTTCCAGTTGATCGGACCGCCTGCGGTCAGGAGCCCCGAGCCGGTCGTCGCCGCAAGCGTGTTGCCCGTGATGGTCGTGCCGGCAACGAGCGCCGCCGAGCCATGGGCCGCGACCGAGCCCTGTGTCCTCACGCCGCCCGACGTCGCCGTCTGTGCCAGGACGAAGCCGTTGTCGGCGGTGACGTTGATGTCGCCGCCGTCGCCGGTGATGCCGGTGGCCGTCAGTGCGTTGAACGTCACGGCGTCATGGGCGTGGATGGTCTGCGTCCCGCCGCTCTGAGCGGTCTGGACGGCGATGCTGCCCTGGCTCGCTGTCGCACCGAGCGTCGTGCCGACATTGAGACCGTTCCAGTTGATCGGACCGCCTGCGGTCAGCAGGCCCGAGCCGGTCGTTGCCGCAAGCGTATTGCCTGTGATGGTCGTGCCGGCAACGAGCGCCGCCGAGCCATGAGCCGCGACCGAGCCCTGCGTCGTCACGCCGCCCAACGTCACCGTCTGCGCCAGGATGAAGCCCTGGTCGGCGGTGACGTTGATGTCGCCCACGTCGCCGGTGATGCCGGTCGCGGTCAGGCTGTTGAAGGTGACATTCTGCCTCGCATGAATCGTCTGCGCACCGCCGCTGCTGGCGGACGCCAGCGTGATGCTGTCGGCCGTCGAGGTCACACCCAGCGTCGTTGCGGCCGTGAGCGAGGTCCAATCGACCAGGCTACCGCCGGTGATCGAGGCTGAGCCGGTGGTGGCCGTCAGCACCCTGCCCGTGTTGGTCGTGCCTGAAGTCAGCGAGGCCGAGCCGTTGGCCACGACCGAGCCTAGCGTTGCCGTCCCGTTCACAGGCACCGTCTGCGCCAGCACGAAGCCGTTGCTGGCGACGACCGTGATGTTGCCGGCATCGCCGGTGATGCCGGTCGCGGTCAGGCTATTGAAGGTGACGTTCTGGTTGGCCCGGATCGACTGCGAGCCACCGCTGCTCGCTGACGCCAGCGTGATGCTGTCGGCCGTCGAGGTCACACCCAGCGTGGTTGCGGTCGTGAGCGAGGTCCAATCGACCAGGCCAGCGCCGGTGATCGAGGCCGACCCAGTGGTGGCCGTCAGCACCCTGCCCGTGTTGGTCGTGCCTGCGGTCAACGAGGCCGAGCCGTTGGCCACGACCGAACCTAGCGTTGCCGTCCCGTTCGCAGGCACCGTCTGCGCCAGCACGAAGCCGTTGCTGGCGACGACCGTGATGTTGCCGGCATCGCCGGTGATACCCGTCGCGGTCAGGCTATTGAAGGTGACGTTCTGGTTGGCCCGGATCGACTGCGAGCCGCCGCTGCTCGCTGACGCCAGCGTGATGCTGTCGATCATCGAGGTGACGCCGAGCCCAGCCGCCGCATCGAGCGTTCCGCCGTTCACGGCGGCGTAGGCGGTCAGCCCGATGGCTCCAGCCGTGGTGCCAAGCTGCGTGAAGCGAAGGGCGCCGGCGCTGTCGACCGTCATGTAGCCACGGCTCGTCGCGGTCCCAATGACGACGTCGCCGGTATGCGTCAGCGTTTTGGCGGTGATGGTACCGCTCGCGCCGATGGCCGTGCCCGCCAGGACGTTGTCGAGCGTCAGCTTGCCGCTCGAGACGATATCGACCGACCCGTGGATTGCCGACAGCTCGACCGCATCGAGATCGGCGACCGAGCTCAGATAGATGCCTGCAGTAGAGGCGGTCGCCGTCAGCAGCGACGCATTGACGCTGAGCCTCTGGCTCGAGGTGCCCACGCTGTTTGCGGCGAGCGACGCTTCGGCGTTCGCCGCCGTCGCCGTGAGGTTGGTGTGACCATCGCCGTTCGCCGTGATGGTGCCGCCGGTGCTGTTGACCGTGATGACGGTCGCGGTCGAGGACGGGCTGGCGGTCGAGATCAGCTCGCCGAGCACGATGTCGCCGGGCGCGGTCAGGCTGATCGATTGTCCTGTCAGGATCGAGGCATTCGCACTCATCGTGATCGATCCGCCGACCGCGGTCGAACCGGTCAGGCACGGTCCAGAGCAGACCGTGACCGATCCCTGCGACGAACCCGCGGCGCCGCTGAACGAGATGCCGGCATCGCTGATCAGTGTCAGTCCGTTCGCGGCTGTCAGGTTGCCGACGTTGAGCGACACCGGATTCTGTGTCGCCAGCGTCGGGCTATAGAAGAAGCCGGATCCGGCGATCGTACCGCTCAACAGGCCGGTGGCGCCGACCTGAACCGTGAACGGTGTGTTCTGTGTTCCGACATCGCCCGACGCGTTGAGGATGATGTTGCTGGCGGCCATCGTGACACCCGCCAGATAGCTGTCGATATTGCCGTTGGTCGCGGTGAGCGAGACGGTGTTCGTGGCAAACACCTTGCCGAAGATGGCGTCGCCACCGGTTGCAGTCAGATAGGCGTCGGTGCCGGCCTGCGCCGAGACCAGCTTGCCGTTGATCTGATAGGTGAACGCGTTGGCGGCCGAACCGATCGCGTTCGTGGCGGCCATCGTCAGGTTGCCGATCGCACCGTTGACCGGATTGATCACCACCTGGTTGGCATACAGCGCCGCGCCGGAGGAATTGGTCGCCGCCAGAATGCTCTGCGGCGCCAGCAGGGTGACATCGCCGCCGGCCGTGATCTGACCGACCGTCAGGCTCGCGACCGGATGTCCCTCACTCGCGGCCGCCTGGACGTACAGCGCTGTACCCGCCGTCGCGTTGAAGGTGCCGCTGGCGTTGACGTAGAGCGGCGCCGTCTGCGCCAGCTCGACGGAGTTCAGATCGTTGACCGTGACGCCGCTCGGCAGGTTGCCGAGCGTCAGGCCGCTGAGCGTGTTTCCGTTGACGGTGACGCCGGCCGGAAGATGAGCGAGGTCGATCCCGGCCAGAACCTGGTTGCTGACCGTCGCGCTGAACGTGATCGAACCCGGCGTGGTCGCAACCGACAGCGCGGCCTGCTGTGTCGTCGTGATCGTGCCGTCCTTCAGATCGGTCAGGCCGATCGAGACGCTGGGCGCCGTGCTGCCGACGCTGTTGCCGGCATTCAGCGTGACGTTACGGCCGACAACGCTGGCCGTGACATTGGTGCCCACGGTCCCTGCCGAGGGCAGCAACGCGGCATTGCTCAGCGTGGAGACGATCTGTCCCGTCGAGTAGACCGAGTTGGCCACCAGGCTGAGGATGCCGGTGCTCACCTGCGGCGTGCCGTTGACCGTGAGGGCCTGGTACTGCGAATTGCCGTAGGCCTGGATCGTCGTCACGTTCGCCTGGTACTGTGTGCTGGCGTAGTTCTGGATGGTCTGGACGAGGCCCTGATACTGGGTGTTGCCGTAGGTGCTGATCGACGTTGCGTAGGACTGGTACTGGGTCGCGGCGTAACCCTGGATCGAAGCCAGATCGCTCACATAGGACTGCGCTGCGAAGGCCTGCACCTGCGCATTGGTCGGATTATATCCGAGGAAGGCTGCAGCGGCGGCCGCAACGTTGGTGATGCCGGCCGAGGTCAGCGTCAGCGTGCCGTTCTGGATCGTGCTGTTACCCGCCCCGACGATCGCCTGGAACACCTGATAGGACTGATTCAGGATCGACGAGGTCGACGCCGGGTTCGAGTAGTAGCTTTGCAGCGCCGCCGAATTCAGCGTCAGCGTTCCGTTCTGCACGTTGCCCTGCCCGAGCATCGCGGTGAAGCTGTTGTAGTCCGCGGTCGATATCGTGCCAAAGCCGTTGCCGAATGGATTGTTGACGTTCGTGCCCGAGTGCGCCTGCTGCGCCCAGTCGGCCAGAACCGCATTGGTGATCGGCGCCGGCGCGGAGCAATTATTGTACTGGCAAGTCCCGCTGAAATCGAAGCTGGTGCGGTATGTGCCGCTCGGCAGGTCAACCACGATGTTGAGGTTGTTCGCGGCGTAGTTCAGCACCTCCTGCTGCAACGGCTGGTACTGACCGTTGGCGTAGGACGAGAACGTGCTGCCGTAGCTCTGATACTGCGAATTGGCGTAGGTCTTGATGGTGGTCGCGAAGCCCTGGTACTGGCTGTTGGCATAGGCCTGAACCTGTGCCGCCGTCGGAGCCGTCGTGCCCAGGTGCAGCGCCGCAGCCGTCGCCGCCGAGAATTGCGCGATGCCCGCGGCGGACAGCGTCAGCACGCCGTTGACGACCTCACCATTGGCGCTCGCAGTCAGCCCCTGGAACGTCAGGTAGTTCGCGGCCGTCAGCGCCGCCGCAGCATAATAGGACACGCCGGGATCGCTGAGAACGAAGCTCGGGGTCGAGACCCCGTTCACCGTCGTGGTCTGGACCGAGCCGCTCGCCAGAAGCTGCTGCAAGGGATTGCTGCCCAGCGCCGTCGACGCATTGGCCAGGATGCCGGCGGTGTTGAACTGGAACAGCCCGGACGCCGCGCTGCCGCCGGTCGCCAACGTCTGAAGATTCTGCAAAACGGCCGCCGAGCTGAGCACGAACTGTCCGCCTTGCAGCGAGCCCGTGCTCAGGAGCGAGCTGAAGGCGGTCGCGAGCGGCGCGGAAAGCACCTGCGCGGACACCGGTGCGAGACCGGCCGCATTCAGCGTCAGCACGCCATTGGCGACCGTGCCGTTGGCGGTGAGCGTCTGATAGTTCTGCAGGTCAGTGCCGAACAGCGCCTGACTGGCATATTGCGCAACCTGGGCATCGGTGGCGGAGGTCTGCCCCGGAGCCAGGATCGGGCCCGAACAGCCGCCAAAGCCACTGCAGCCCTGCTGATCATGCTGCTGCAGGTAAACGAAGACCTTGTGGGCCAGATCCGTGTACTGCCCCTGGGCGCCGGAGCTGATCGACTGTGCGTACGACTGGTAGATCGGGTTGGCGCTGCTGAACAGCGAGTTCTGGTACTGCTGGTTGGCGTAGGTCTGCACCTGCAGCGCCGTCGGGTTGGCGATGCCCAGCGCCGCCGCGGCAATCGGCGTGTAGGCCGACAGGCCGCTGCTCGACAGCGTGAACACGCCGTTGACGACCGAGCCGTTGGTCATCAACTGCTGGAACGAATTATAGGCGGCGGTCACGCCGGCCTGCGCGTTGGCGAACACGCCCGCGCTGCTGAAGACGAAGTTACCGCTCTGCAACGAGCCGTTGGAGGTGAGATTGACGTAGGACTGGTAGTTCGGCGTCAGCTGGGCCTGCGCCATGCCGTTCAAGCCAGCCGGCGACAGGGAGAGCACACCGTTCGACAACGTGCCGGAGGCCAGCAGCGCGGTGTACGCACTGAAGTTGGTGGCGCTCAGTCCGGTCTGGGCATAGGACGCGACGTTGTTGAGCACGAAGGTGCCGTTCTGAATCTGCCCGAGCGCCATCAGGCTCGCAAACGTCGTCCTGTCAGCGGTAGGGAGCAGGAACGCAAAGGTCTGCAGGAACTGCATCGCATTGGCGGCGGTGTATGTCGCCGTCGATCCGAGCAGATCGGTGATCGCGATCGGGTTGTTGGGGTTGTACTGATTGTATTGCGCCAGCAATTCGGCGGCGAAGTTCCGGTACGCCGTGCTTGCCGCGGTCGAGATCGACGTCAGGTAGCCCTGATACTGCACGTTGGCCGCGCCGTTGATGTTCGCCGCATAGGACTGGTACAGCGCATTGGCATAGGCCTGCACCTGCGCGTCGGTCGGGTTCGGATTTTGTGTCGTCGCTGCCGCCTGACGGAAGGCTGCGATGCCCGCGGCCGTCAGCGTCCAGACCCCGTTCACCAGCGAGCCGTTGGTGTAGAGCGTCTGGAAGTTCTGGTAGTCCTGCGTCAGCGCCGTCTGGGCCAGCGAGGAGACGCCGCTGGCCGTGAGCTGGAACGTGCCGCCGCTCAAGCTGCCGTTGCTGAGCAGGTTGGCGAACTGGGCGTAGTTGGTGCTCGACAGCGCGCTCTTTGCGTAGCTCAGGATGCCGCTGTTGGTCAGCACGAAGGTGCCGTTCTGCAGCGAGCCGCTGGCGCTCAGCAGCGAGAACGCGACCGCAGGCGTGGCATTGAACGTCGTGGCCGTCTGCAGCGGCTGGTACAGGCCGGTGGCGTAGGTCTGGATGGTCCCCGCATAACCCTGATATTGGCCGTTGGCGTAAGTCTGGATGGTCTGCGCAAAGGTCTGGTACTTGGCGCTGGCGTAGATCTGGATCGTCTGCGCATAGCCCTGGTACTGGCCATTGGCGTAGGTCTGGATGCTCTGCGCGTAAGCCTGGTACTGCGCATTGGCATAGGCCTGAACCTGCGCCTGTGACGGCGAGGTAACATGCAGCGCCGCGGCTGCGGCGGCGGTGAAGAAGGTGACCCCGGCCGGGGTCAGCGTGAGCACGCCATTGCTGACGGATCCGTTGGCGGCCGAGGAAAGGTTCTGGAACGCGGTGTAGCCGGCGGACGCCGATCCGAGCGCGGCCGAGGCGTAAGCGGACAGGCCCGCCGAGGTCAGCACGAGGGTGTTGCCGCTGACCGTGGCGTTGGTGTTCGAGGTCAGCGCCTGGAAGGCGGTGTAGGCCGTCGACCCGAGCGCCGCCGAGGCGTTCGCCGCAACGCCGGCCGCGGTCAAGGTCAGAACGCCGGCGGTGCTGACGGTCGAGCCGTTCGCGGTCAGCGCCTGGAACGTCGTGTAATTGGCGGAGCCCGATCCGAGCGCGGACGACGCATAATACGCAACGCCGGCTGCCGTCAGCGTGAGAACGCCATTGCTGACCGAGCTGTTCTGCGCGGACGTCAGGGTCTGGAACAGGCCGTATTGCGTCGACGTCAGCCCGGCGGACGCGTAGTTGGCGACGGCGGCGTCGCCGATCGCGCCGGTGCCCAGCGTGAACACGCCATTGACGACGCTGCCATAGGTGTTGAGCGTCAGCAGTGCCGACGAATTCGCCGCATAGCTTGCGACCTGCGAATTGGTCTTCCAGTTCGACCCGTAGGCTTGTCCGAACACGGTGGCGATCGGCAGGTACAGCGTCGGCGCGTAGGCCTGAATAGTGGTCTTGAAGCCCTGATAGGCCGTGTTGGCGTAAGTCTGCGTCGTCTGCGCATAGCCCTGGTATTGGCCATTGGCGTAGGCCTGGATGTTTTGCGCGTAGGCCTGGTATTGCGCATTGGCATAAGCCTGCACTTGCCCTGCCGTCGGCGAGGCAACATTGAGCGCCGCGGCCGCGGCTGCGGTGAAGAAGGCGATGCCAGTCGCGTTCAGCGTGAGCACGCCGCCGCTGACGGATCCGTTCGTGGCCGAGGTCAGATTCTGGAACGCGGTGTAGCCCGGAGACGCAGCTCCGAGTGCGGACGAGGCGTAGGCGGAGAGGCCCGCCGCGGTCAGCACGAGGGTGTTGCCGCTGAACGTGGCGTTGCCGCTCGAGGTCAGTGTCCGGAACGCGGTGTAAGCCGTCGATCCCAGCGCCGCCGAGGCGTTCGCGGCAACGCCGGCCGCGGTCAAGGTCAGAACGCCGGCAGCGCCGAGGGTCGCACCGTTCGAGGTCAACGTCTGGAACGTCACATAGTCCGCAGCCGACAGGGCCGTCGGCGCATAGGTCGCGATCGACGCGAGGTCGCTCGCCAGCACGTAGGTGCCCTGCGCATTGGCGTAGCTCTGGATCGCCGTTGCAAAGGCCTGGTACTGGCTGTTGGCGTAGCTCTGGATCTGCGCCGATGTCGGGTTGGCGATGCCGAGTGCGGTGGCCGCCGCCGCCCTGAACTGGCTGATGCCGTTCGCCGTCAGGGTCAGGGTGCCGTCCGATCCGATCGTGGCATTGGCTGCGGCTGTGAGGCTCTGGAACGTGGCGTAATCGGTCGAGCTCAGCACACCGACGGCCAGATGCGCGATTCCGGACGCGTTCAGCGGCGCCGAACCGGCCTGGATCGTGCCATGCTGCAGCAGCACGCTATAGGCCACGAGATCGCGGTTCACCGTATTGGAGAACGCAATCACGCTCGCAAGCGCGGTATCGTTGGCACCATCGAGCGCAGTCAGGTGCAAGGCCGAGGAGACCGCCGCGACCTGAGCCGATGTCAGCGTTTGCGACGCGGTCTGCCCGCTCGCGTCGCGGATCGTGCCATAGGGCACGTTCAGCAGCACGTCGCCGCTCGCCGACGCGATCAGGCCGACCCTGAGATCGCTGGAATAGGCCGAGGACGCTGCCGTCTGGGTCAGGCCGATGTCGCCATGGGCGACGACGTTGACGATGCCGCCGCTATACGAGCCGTCGGCCTGCTGCGACGCGTTGGCGCTGATCGAGAGCGGATTGCTGGTCGAACCGACGGCACCGAGCGTGCTGATCAACGAGATGTTGCGGCCGGTGACCTGCGCATTAGCCCCCGCGATCAGATCGCCCGTCGCGGTGATGTCGACGTCGCCGAAGCCGGTGTTGCTGTTGCCCGACGACACCTGCCCGAGCGTCGCGCCCGAACCAAGGTTCAGGTAGACGCCGCCGACGCCCGCCTGCGCCGACAGGGCACCCGGTGCCGATCCGGTATTGGACAACGTCGCGTTGATCGGGGCCGCCTTCGAACCAATGGCTCCCGAGGCAGTGAAGCTTGCGCTCTGCGTCAGGATCGAGCCGGTCGAGGTCTGCGAGATGCTGCCGCCGGTCGTCGTGTTGAAGAGCTGCTGCTGCGAGGACGAGCTCACCGACAGCGCGCCGTTCGGATTGACGATGCCGCCGGTGAAAATCACGTTGCCGTTCGAGGCGATGTTCACCGTGCCGCTGGCGTTGCCGCCGAAATTGATCCCGAACCGGTTGTCCGCCTTCACCGACGAGGTGAGGGTCAGCGTGCCCTGGTCCGCCAGATTGTAGTTCCAGTCGGCGTAGTTGCTACCGTTCTGATAGAAGAAATAGCTGCAGGTGTGCCCGTCACAATTGCCATATTGGACGTTGGTCTGGGCGTAATGATCCACCCTCCCGGTGATGGTCTCCTGGAATACCGGCAAGCTCGTGGAATTGCCCGTCGTGATCTGTCCCTGCGGGGTCGATGACAGCGTGCCGTTCGCCGCGACGTATGACCACGGCTGATTGACGTCGCCGGTGAATTCCCAGTCCGAGTAGGCCCCGATGACGTTCGTGACCACGTGGGTGATCGGATCGGTGGTCAGAGTGCCACGACGGATCGAGGCCTGTTGCATCCACTGGAAGCGCAGCCCCGAAACCGGATCGTAATATCCGTCCGAACCAGAGGTCGTGGAGCAGTTATTGGCCGCAGTACAGCCGGCACTGGTGACGGGTGGCGCGCCGTTCGCGGTCTTGTAGAGGTTGATGGCGTTGGTCGCCGGCGAATAGACGTAGGTCGAAGTGTTGTTGCCGGACGTGATATTGCGATCGACCAGGGTCACGGTGCTGGTCAACGCTGCGGCCGCAGCCGTGTTGCCGGTGTTGACGCCCTTGACCACGAGGTCGAGGCCGGTCTGGTTGTTGATGCTGACGCTGCCGTAGCCGCCGTTGACGTGAATGTTGCCGAGCTGGTTGGTGCTGATGATCTTGCCGTCGAGCAGCACGCTGCCGCCGCCAGACGACGCGTTGATGTTGGCGACGGTGATTTGGTTGGTTGCGGCATTGTAGGTCGCCAGCGGGGCGCCGAACTGATCTGTGACCAGCGTCATCAGCGCGTTGACGGTCGGATTGGTCAGGATGGCCTGCTGATAATTGTACTCGAACACGGAAATGGATCCGCCCGAGACGCTCGTGTTCGTCACCGTCGTCGCGCAGCCGGTTTGGAAGAACATGCAGCCGAACGAGTTGTCGTTGCCGACGGCCGTCGTCGTCGTGGTGACGACCGCGGGCGCGGACAGGCTCGAGTCCAGGTTGATGCTGTAATTGGTCTGGCGTCCGGCCGTGATCCTGCCGTTGACGTCGATGATGCTGGCCTTGATTGCGACCTGGGAGCCGTAGATCTGGAAGCTCGCGAGGCTGCCGCTCAGGTTCGCCTGCGCATATTGCTGGGAGACGCTCAGGCTCGCATCGGTCGACTTGGTCAGCGGCTGGAAGTACGTGATGTACGGCTGCATCGCGTCGGAGTTGTTAACGTTGAAATCGTAATTCTGCGACTGGCTGACGGCCCCGTTCCAATTGGACGTGTACCGGTCGTGGAACTGGATGCAATTACCATTGCCGGAATACATGATGCAGTTGCCGAACAGGATCATGCTGATATTGCCCGGGGGGTGGTCGCCGACTTCGCCGTAGAGGTCCCTGTTCAGCGCGGCAGCGCTAGTGGCGTCCGGATACAACGTATTTGCCAAAACCGCGGCTGCGATGTTGCCGACCGGCGCGCCGCTCGCAGGGTTGCCACCCGGGAACACCATGAAGCTCGACCATTCCGAGAATGGCGAGCCGCCAGCGATATACATGCCCGAATCATCATTCGCCGAGACCGCAACCGCGCCGTTCGGCACGGTGATCTGGACCTGCTGGCCGGTCAGATTGGCCGACAGTCCGTAGGATCCGAGCGTGTTGTTCACGGTGACGAGGCCGTTGACGTTGGTGACGTCGCCGAGGATCAGCAGCGTCGGACCGTTGACGCTCAGATCGTAGTTTGGCGGATTGTACGAGTTGTTGATCGCGATCGTGGCGATCCCGCTGGTGTTCGCGTTGGCGTGAAGCGTCGCCGTCGATCCGCTCGCGAAGCCGCTCGCCGCGCCCGTGAAGAAGATGTCGCCCGCCGCAGCGATGCCGATATAGGCGCCTGTGAGAATCAGATTAGCGTCGCTCTGGTTGTTCACCGAGATCGTCGGCGCACCCCTGGCGGTGACGGTGCCACTGCCGGTGATGTGGTCGGCGTTCAGGGTGACGGTGCCACCCGAAGCAAACAGCTGACCCAGTGCGAACGCGTTCCCCGACGTGCTCAGCCCGGCGAGCAGGGTGTGGCGGACCTCCTGGTCGAAATGGCTGTTGATCAGCGTGGTGCCGTCGAAGGCATTGGTGTAGCTGAAGCTGAACGGCGCGCCGCCAGGCGCCACGCTGAGACAGCTGGCGCTGTAGTCGCAGGAAATGGTGATCAGCAGAGAGTTGTAGATCCCGGCCGTCAGCGCACCGTTGACCGTCAGCTCGGCATGGGCGTTGTTGCTGGGGTCGCTGTGGCCGTCGCTGGCAGGAATGAATCCGAGCTCGTAGCCGTGGCCGCTGCCGGTCGCGGTCGCGTTCACCACGCCGGCATAGCCGCCGGCGATGATGTTCTGGCCGCTGTTGACCGATGCGCCGGCCGCGATCGTGACGCTGGTGTTGTTGGTGAGCGTCGAGGACGCGCGCGCGTCCGGCACCGCGATGAGTCCCCTCGCGAAGCTGATCGCAGACGCGTCATCCTGCATGGTGGTCGGGCTCGACCCGTCGGGGCTCCGACCGGCTGCGAGATCGATGTTGTCGAACGCCGTCAGCACCGACGAGCCGACCACGATGTTCTGGTTGGTGGTGATGTCAGTGTTGGCGAAGGCCGCGGCGGCGACGAACGCGACGCCATAGGTGTTGGCGTTGGACGAGGTGTTGGCCGACGACATGGTGTAGGTGCCGGCTCCGATCGTGCCGAACGAAGTGATCCATACCTGGTCGGCCGTGGCCGCAGACGGCGACGTCAGCGCGCCGGCATCGAACGCCGCTGCCGAGCCGATATTGATGTTATTGTCGACATTCGC
This sequence comes from Bradyrhizobium sp. CCBAU 11434, assembly GCF_028128895.1. Taxonomy (NCBI): domain Bacteria; kingdom Pseudomonadati; phylum Pseudomonadota; class Alphaproteobacteria; order Hyphomicrobiales; family Nitrobacteraceae; genus Bradyrhizobium; species Bradyrhizobium sp. CCBAU 11434. Next base: position 220,001 of record NZ_LBJX01000011.1, on the reverse strand, counting down.
GGACAGCGACGACGAGACGCCGGCACCTTCGATGCCGCCGCCGGTGACCAGGGTCACGCGGTCGGTGCCGGTGATCGTGCTGGTGGCGAGCATCCTCACATTGCCCGGGTTCAGCACCGTGTCGGTGCCCGCGGTGATGTGCGTGTTCTTGCCGATATTGACGGTCGCAACGCCCACGAGCGTGATGGCGCTGGTGGCGCCGACGCCGTTGATGCCGCCACCGGCGCCCGCATTGGCACTGGAACCGGTGCCGACCTCATTGAAGATGTTGTTGGCGGCGATGGTCAGGTCGGGGGCGCAATCCGAGACGTCGCAATGGCCGGGATTGGTGCCCCTCACCCCGATCGTATTGTTGATGCCGATCCCCGCCGTCACGACGGAATTGGCGCTGTGTGTCGAGGCCGCGCCGCTGGCCCCGAGGACCGCGGCCTGCGCCGAATCGGCGATCGTCGTGTAGTTGTCGGTGTGGGTGGCGAGGATCGCCAGCGAGGCGACCGAGATGAAGTTGTCGGAGCCGGAGGGTGCGGCGCCGCGGTTGCCGTTACCAATGCCGGCATTGACGGTCGAATTATCCGACGTGTTCGCCGAGGCGCCGTTTCCGGCAAAGGTGCCGCCGCTACCGGAAATCGCATGGGCATAATTGTTGTCGGCACCGATGGCTGAAATCTGCATCACGCCGGTGTTGGAGGCGTCCGTGTTATCGCCGATCGTGGCGACGGTCCTCGTGCTCGAGGTCGCGTTCACCACCACCACGCCAACCGCCAGGATACCGCCTGCCGCGATACCGGTGGCATTGGCGCTCTGGCCGGTCGTGTTCTGGGCGAGAACGGTCACGTTGCCGGAGGACAAAGTGACGTTGTCACCGATCGTGGCCGCGACGCTGGAGTTGTTGGAGGCGAGCGATGCCGTTGCCTGAACCCCGAGAAGAGCGCCGCCGGAGGCACCGATTGCGTTGGTATAGGCCGCGTTGCCACCGTTCTGGACTTTCTCGTAGGCGGCGACATTCACGCTACCCGTCAGCGCTGCACCACCAAGCACTTCCGACGTCACCGTGGAGCTGACGGTTGCGGTCGCAACCGAGGCACCGACCGCGGCTCCGCCGGCGACAACGCCGAGCGCATTGGCTTCCGCATCCGGCGTATCGGTCGCGGTCATCGTCAGGCCGCTGCTGCCGCTGGTCGTGACGATGGCGTTGGATCCGACCCGTGTGGTGACGTTCGCAAGGTCGGTCGCAAAGGCGGTCGATCCGTTGCCGCTCAGGATGCCGCCTGAGACCGCGACCGAATAGGCCCAAAGCATGCCGGCGTTAGAGGCGTTCACGCCGAGCGAGGCGGCCGTGATCTGGGCACCATGCAGCACCTGGGCCGTCACCAGGCTGGTCTTCTGCGCCGTCGTAACCGATGCGCCGATTGCGGCGATGCCGACCGATGCGCCTTCGGTCTGGGCGCGCTGCGAGGAGGTGTCGCGGGCGCCGACATTGATGGCGGCGTTGGTTCCCGAGATCTGCCCGCCGATTTGCGCCGTGACCACATTGCCGATCTCACCCTCGGCAACGGCGGCATCGCCGCCGAAATAAAGCGCGCCACCACCGGCGATCGACTGAATGTCGATGGTGCGGCCGGGATGCGAGCCACTGCTCGCATCCTGGACCGTCGCCAGCACGTTGATGGTGGGCGCCACCGCCGTGACGGGATTGAGGCTGGCAAGGACATTGCTGCCGACGGTGGCAAAGCCGACCGCGGCACCGACGCCGGCATTCTTGCCGAAGCCGGCGCCGAGCAGGAACATCTGTGCGCTGGTCGCGCTGGTCGCTCCCACGTCGATTTCGTTGGCGGTGACTGAGCCACCGTCGATCTGCGCGGTCACGCCGTCAGCACCGCCGTTCAGCGCCCCGCTGACATCGTATCTCGAACTGGCATGCGCGCCCGACGGAGAGCCGGCCGTGCCGCTCGCGACAGCATTGCCGCCCTGGTCGGAATTGGTTCCTGAATTGGTCGCATCGAGGGTGCCGCCGAGCTGTCCCATTTGCTGAGCGAACACGGCGCCATCGGCGAGATTAACGCCGACATTGATGACGCCGATCGTTGCGGCAAGTCCGGCCGACCCACCGATGCCGGCGGTCACCGCGTAGGACTGGACCTCTCGCGTGCTCTGGCCGACGACACTGACCGTGCCTGACGATTTCAGGGTGCTGCCACGTGCCTCCGCAACGGTCGAACTCTCGAAGGAGATGACGTTGGCCGCCGCGCCGACGCCGACCCCTGCCCCAGTCGCCGCGATCGACAGCGCGCCGGCGATCTCCATGATGTCGACGGTTTCGGTGCCGTTGATCGAAATCGCGCCGACCGTACCGCCGGTCGCTGTCTGCACATTGGTGTCGTAAAGTCCCGCGATCGTCGTGTTGTTGGCGATCTCGATATTCGCCATCCCGGCGATGGCGGCGGTGCCGCTCGAGACCGCCCCGCCGACCGAGTAGGCCTTGAAATTGTCCGTGGTCGACGCCGCAACGTCGAGGGTTCCGGTGCTGGCGAGCGTGATCGCGGTGGTATGCCCCGTCGTGCTGTCACCGCGATAGAAGAATTCGTCGCCGACATAGGCCTCGGTCTTGTTGGCGCTGACCTGGACCAGGAACGCGGCACCGATCGCCGCCTGGCTGCCATAGGCGCCGCTGCCATTGGCCGAAGCGATCCCCGTGCTGTCGGTGGCATGAACGGACAGCGACGTGGCGTTGAGCGCGCCGCCATCCACATAGGCCTCGGTGGTCGCCTTGAAGACGTTGAGCCCGACCGAACCGCTGTTGAAGCCGAGCGCGATCGAAGATGCGTCCTGCTCGGCATTAGCCTTGACGGTGACCGCGCCGACCGCGGGCGCGCCGCCAATCATGGTGCCGATCGTCGCATTGGTGATGGTGGCATACGTGCTCCGCGCCATCGTCGTGCTGACGATGGTCGCGCCGCCGCCGACACCGCCGCCACCGGTGACCATCGCGACGCCGACGCCGAACGTGCCCGAATAGGAGAAGCTGCTGGCCGCGACGTCGATTTGCGGGAACGGCTGTGTCGCCGGCGACGAATTGGCGAGGCGCGTGTCGATGCTGGCTTTGTCGATATAAGCCTTCGTCGTGCCCTGCATCACGTTCACGATCGGGTTGATCATGATGGCGATGCTGCTTCCTGCGGCGAGACCTGCGACGTTGGCGACCACCGCCTGATGCGAGCTGGCGACGACGGCAAGGCCCTTCACCGATTCCTGCGTCTCGCTGAGATCGGGAATATTGTCGGTCGGCGCGCTGAAGCCGCCGATATTGAAGGCGCGCGTCAGCGTTCCGCTGTTGACCGACAGGGTATCCGACGAGCTGGTTCCGAGCGCATCGACCAAGGTGGTCTGGCCGCCGATGAACGCCGAGGTGCTGCCGTTGATCGAGTTGGTGACCATCGAGCCGCCGCCGCCGGCCGCGCCCTTCGAGATGGCGAAAGCGCCGGCGAACACGGCGACGCCATCGGTGTTGTTGGCGAGCACGCCGACATTGTTGCTCGCGAGCACATCGGCGCCGCCGGTGATGCTGGCGGTGACGTTGGTGCCCATCACATTGGTCGCGACCGATCCCGCAAGGCCGATCTGCGAGGACAAGGCCACGCCGACGGCGACCGTCGAGATCGTGGCGTTCGAGGTGGCACTGACCGTCGCGTCGCTGCCGGCGACGATCTTCGCACCGGTCACGCTGGCGTTGAGCTCGTTGCTGATCTCGCTGTAGACGATGGAAAGGCCGCCGGCGCTGCCCTGGGTAGAGGCTCCCGCAACCGCCGCCGTCGAGGTGATCGCGGAATTGTCGCGCGCCTGGACGGTCACATTGCCGGCGTTCACCACCGTATTGGTGGGGGTCGAGTTGCCGTCGCCAATCGCCGCCGAAACGTCGTTCCTGATGGTGCTGACGACGACGCCGCCCTGCCCGGCGAACTGCCCGGTCGACAAGCCGAAGCCGACCGCAACGGACTGGATCTTCGAGGAATCTTCCGCCGCCACCAGCACGTTGCCGGTCGTCGCAGTCATCAGCGTCTGGGTGACGTAGGCCGAGTGCGTGGTGGAAATGGCATCGGCGACGATGGCGACGCCGACGTTGTTCTTGCCGGCCTCGACGATGCCGGCGACCGACATGATCGCAGCGCCCGGCCCGGCGCCGACGCCACCGTTGAGCGCGGCACCACTGAAATCGACGCAAGCCTGCGAGCCGCTCGAGGTCGGGCAATTGTCATGCGCGGCCTGACCGCTATTCGTGCTCTCGACGAGGATGGCGAGCGCGCCATCGAGACTGGAGGAGTCGACGCTTTCCGCACTGACAGTGATGGTGCCGCCGGCCGACATCGTAATAGTGCTGCCGCTGATGTAGGCAGTGGTCGTCGGACTGATCACGTCGACCACGATGGCGCCGGCCAGGCCGTTGCCGCCCAGTCCGACCGAAGCCGCGCCGGCCGCAATCACGGCCGTGTCGTCGCCGATCACGGTCAGCGTATTGAAGCCGTTGACTTGCGAATTGGTGATGTGGGCATCGACGGCCTTACTCCCGCCGGGATCGCGAATTTCGGCATAAGTCAGCGCCAGCCCGACGCTGCCGCTGCTGTTACTGGAGCTGCCGGACACATACAGGGAGCCACCGCCGATCGCGATGTTGCTGGTCTGGTAGGCATTGACGTTGAGCGCGTTCGACGTTCCCGCCGCAACACCGGTCATGTTCGAATTGTCGATATAGGCCGTGGTGCTGTCGGAGATCAGGGCGACTGAGGCCGCGACCGAGGCCGCAATACCGGTGCGGGTCGCGGTCAGCCCGAGAGCGACAACGGTCTCCGAACCGCCGGTCAGCGCCGTGACGCTGGCGCTGGCTTCGTCGCCGAGCGTCGTGTTGGCGATGAAGGCGGTCGTTGAATTCTGTGACATCGCGACCGCGATGGTGCCGTCAACGGCGGCGCTCGGATTGCTGCCGCCGGCAAGATTGAGCGCGGCGGCGCCGGAACCGTTGTCCAGAATGGTGTAATTCAGCGCCTGAACCTGCACGAACGGCGCAGCGGCAGCCGCGTAGGGATTGCCCTGATTGATCGTGACGCCGGAAATAAAGGCCGTGGTGTCGATCGCGGTCTGCGAGACCGCCGAACTGCCGGCGATATCGATGCTGAAGCTCGGCGACTTGCCGGACTTGGAGGCAGCGGCCGCAGCGGCCCGGTTAAGTTGGCTGGCCACGGAAGTCCCGAACACGCCGGTTGATCCCGACAGGATCGACTTTGCCTTGGTCACGGAGCCCACTTGGGCAAACGGATCCGATTCCACCACGGCCACCGAAGCAACCGTCAGGCGGCCGGCAGTCGCCGCGAGCACTGTCAGCGCACTGCTGGTGATATTGCCGCCGTCAGCCGACATGGCGCCGCTGTCGTCGCCGCTGAACGTCCTGACGTCGCTGTGATTGTCGCCGATATAGGCGGCCGTGTCCGTGTTGGCCGTGAGGTACGCGACCGCGAGACCAACGCCGGAGGTGGTGCTGAGCTGGATCGCGCCGGCGAGCGACAGCACCGAGATGTTCTGGTAGGCCTCGACGTTGATCGTCGGCGCCGTGACCGTGGCACCCGAACTGATCGAGGCGTGGGTTTCGTTGTTGATGAAGCCGAGCGATGTCAGACCGTTGAGCGCGATGCTGCCCGACGACGACCCGGACGACGGCGCGATCGCAAACATCAGGTCGGTCGTGACGGCCGTGACGGCGATGTCCTTGGCGCTGAGCGTGACGCCGTTGGAAACGCCGGCGTTGGTATTGCTGGTCGAAATGATGAGGTTGAGCGAGCCGCCGGCGGCCACTCCGCCGGAATCCGCTCCCGGCAACAGCACCAACGGTCCGAACACGCCGCCGATATTGATCGAGTTGTTGGTCGCTGTCGCCGCTACGGTGATGTTGCTGGCAAAATTCGCCGTCAGGCCATTCTGGCTGCCGTCGGCGACCTGCGTCGACCAGCTACCTGTCGTAGTCTTGTTCGACGTCAGGGTCGCGCCGCTCGCGATCCACGCCGTGGTGTTGTCGGTATTGCCGAAATAGGCGAATGAGCCGGAAACGCTGGCCGAGCTCCCGCCGCTCGCGGTCGCGTCGGCATAGGTGGTGACGATGTTGTTGACCACGCCGAAATTCGCGTTGAGATGGCTGAGTGTCTCGTTCAGCCCGTCCCACTGGCCCCAGGTATTGGTGTTGGGCAATTGGGTATCGGCCGACACCGCGATCCGTGATGCGGTGATAATGACACCCTGACCGACATAGGCGTTCGAATTGTTGGTGTAGGTTCCATAGGCAACCGCCGCGGCGATGGTTGCCGCTTCGGGCTTGCTCGGATTGCTGACCGTGACCGAGGACGACGAATTGTTGCGGATCCGGTCGTCGACCAACCGGCTGACCACGCTGACATCACCCGAGGAATAGATCGCCGGACCACTGCCGCCGCCGGTCGCGGTAATCTCGGCATTTGCCGACTGGTTGCTGGTGGCAAGGGACAGCGAGCCTGCGACCTTCAACGGAAACTCGATCGATACCAGCGGCGACATCAGCGCGCCGATAACGCCAGCCGACACCTTGCCAAGGCCAGCGACGCCAGAGACGATCCCGCCGACCAGGGCCGGCTGTCCCAGCGTCACCGAAGCACTGACCGCGTTCTTGCTGGTATCCGAAAACGCCGAGACCTGCACCGGGCCTGCCGCCGCCACGCCCAAGCTGCCGACGTTCGCGCCGAGAATCGCTGTTGCCACGCTGCTGACGTTACTGACCGCAACGACACCGCCGACGCCACCGGAACCGCTCGTCGGGTTGAAGGCGAACGCGGTCGCGCTGGTCGAGAACGAGTTGCCGTTCCGCGCGGTGACGCTGATGCCGCCGGCGCCGGCGCTGATATTAGCGCCACTGTTCACGACCGCCTGGGTCTGGATGTCGGCAAGGCCAACGGCTGCGGTCGTGACGAATTGCCCCGCTGTCGTGATAGTCAGCGCCGAGACATCCAGTATGGCATCGTTGGCCGCAGCAATCCTCAGCGATCCACCGGCGGCGACCGTTGCCTGGTCGGCGATGGTCACCGAGACATTCGCCTTGACGCTGCCGACCACGGCGGAGGCGCCGAACGGCGAAATCGCGCTAATGGCGATGACAGGGTCTGCCGCCGTCTCGGACCCCGTTGCCGTGATCGCGATGTTGCCGGATCCCGAGATATTGGCGTGTGAGTTGATCGCCACCGTTGCGTTCGATTCGCCGGCAACGTAACCGCCATTGACGCCGAGCCCGGCGAGCAAGATGCCGATCGTAGCCAGATACCCAAAGGCGTTGCTGGTGAAATTTGACGACGCCGACGAGTTCGCGGCGATGGTGATGTTGCCGCCCGTGATCGTTGCCGCATCGACCGTAATGCTCGTGGTCGAACTTGCGAGGCCGGCGATGAGGCTCGTGCTCCAGGCCGCGGACAGCGTGACGTCGCCGTCGGTAAAAGTGCTGCCGCCGGAATTGATCGCCCTGGCCAGGATCTGGGCGCCGGTCGCAACCTTGATGATCGGCGCATCGAGTTCGATGCCCAGCGCGTTGTGTGTGGAATGAGACTGGGCATTCAGGAAGCGGGTGTCGATGATGCCCGACGCCGCGACGTCGACCTCCTTGTTCGCCGAAATCGTCAGCTTGGTCGCGTTGGCCGACGCGAGAATGAGCGCCGCGATCTGGCTGTTGCTGACGAATGCGTAGTTCGGCGTGTTGGGGTTGCTCGCCGCGATGACAATGTTGTCCTCGTTGAAGCCGAACCCGACCGTGACTGCATTGATGGACGCGCCGGTCACGACGTTCAGCGAGGCGCCCGACAGGGCGACCGCGATGCCGTTGCCCGCCGTGATGGATGCCGTCGATGCCAGCGTCAGGCCGTGGGTACCGGCCGACAGCGCGAAGGTGCCCGCGCTCATGGCGCCGACATAGTTGGTGATGACGTTGTTCGACAGGATGCCGCCGGTACCGTTGCTGCCCGACGTATTGTTGACCGTCAGATCCTCGTCGAAGGCGAAAATCACGGTGCCACCAGGGCCCGCCGAGAGCGTCGCTCCATTCGCAACCGTGATGAGGTTGGAACTGAGCAGAACCGTTCCGCCTTTGACGGTGCCGCCAACGCTGACAAGACCTGAACCGCTGCCGGCTGCGTTCAGGGTGACGGTGCCGGACGTGTAGCTGGTGCCGCTGTTGACCGCGAACGCCGTCACCTTGCCCAGTGCGGCGACCGTAATCGACGGCGCAGTCAACAGCAGGTTCACCGAATTTCCGGTGGACACGTTGTTGCTCATCTGGGTGCCGTCAACGACGCCGGTGCCGTCGACCGCGATCGAGGACGAGGCCGACAGTTGCAGCGTGCCGATGCCGTGCATCGCGGTGACATAGCGGGCAACGGTCGTGTTGGAGATGAAGCCAGCCGCGGAATTGTTAGTCGACGTGCTCGCATCGCCGACGAACATGGCGGCTGCACTGGTCAGGTTGATCTGCGAGGCCGTCACTTGCAGCGGCGTTTGCGCGCTGATCTGCGCCCCGGTGCTGGAGGCGGCATTGATGTTGATGACGCCGGCACTCCCCGCGTTCAGGAGGACGGTGTTGCCGCTTACGGTGCTGTTGGCCGCGAAGGAAAGTGTCGGCGCAGAGAACGTCAGATTGCGGGAATTTCCACCAGCGATGACGGCGCCGCTGTCGATCGAGATCGAGGTGCTTGCGGAAAGCCTGAAGGAACTCGATCCACCGAGCGCGGCGAGGTAGCTCGCGATCTGGGCATTGGAGAGGAAGCCCGCGTTGCCGGCGTTCGTATCGCCGGACGGCCCGACATAGATCGCGCTCTGTCCGTCGTTGAACGTCACGACACCGCCGTTCAGGGTTCCGGCCCCGACCGTGATGTTGGACGAGGTCAGCGTGATGTCGCCGGCCGTATAGAACGTGCTGCTGGTATTGACGACATCCGAACGTATGGACGCGCCGGTGGCAATGCTGATGGTCGGCGCGGCAAGGACGATGTTCGCCGACACTCCATTGGTGACCCCTCCGCTCTGATGGCGGAGGTCGATAATGCCGCTGGCATCGACCGCGATCGACGATGCGCCTGAGATCTTGAACGTCCCGATCGGACCCGCGGTGAGATAATTCGCGATCGTGGAATTCGTCAGATTGACGGCGGCATCCGCACTGGGATCGCCGACAACGACGGCGGCGGCGCTGTTGGTGAGATTCAACGTGAGCGCGGACAAGTGCAGCGGGGTCACGGACGAAATCTGGGCGCCGCCGGTCCGGCTGGCGTCGATATTGAGGTCGCTGCCGGCCAGCAGAGACACGGCATTGCCGCTGACGCTGCTGCCGCCGGAGAGCGTGATCGACGGTGCGCTCAGCGCTACGTCCACATTGCCGCCTGTGATGGCGCCGGCCGAGCCGACGACCAGCGAGACCGTCGAAGACAATGTCATCTTGCCGCTGCCGTTGAGCGCGGCGACGTACTGCTGCACGGTCGCGTTCGTCGCGGAATCGTTGACCGAGAATGCCGACTGCAGATTGTAGTTGACCACCGCCCCCGCGACTGGGTCGCCGCCGTAGACGCCCGGCGCCGAAAATGCTGCGCCCGCGGCGACCGAGATGTTCGGCGCCTGCAGCGTAATCGCTGCCGTACCCAACGGAACTGATGCGGCGATCGTGGCCTGCGGGCCGACATTGACGGTTGAACCGGCCCAGAGGTCGACATTGTCGCCGACAATCGCGCCGTTGGCCGCGACGACGCCGCTCGACGAGCTCGTCGCGTCGAACCTGACGTTGCCGCCGACATAGGTCGTCGTGCTGTCGGCATTGACCGCACCGGCGAGAATTTGACTGCCCTGCGATGCGATAATCGACGGGGCGTTCAACACGACGTTTTGCGAGCTCGCGGCGGCAAAACCATTGGAATCGCGAATGCGGGTGTCGATGACGGCCGTTGTGCCCAGCGTGACCGAGGCGCCGGCCCGGAGCGTGGTGACGCCGCCAGCCAGCGTACCTGCCAGCGAAACGGTGCCGGTCAGCACGCCGGTGGCATCAAGGGTGATGTCGCCGGTCGTGAAGGCCGAGTTGGAATCGTTGACCGCCTTGGTCAGGATCTGGCCGCCGTCCTGAACGATGATGGTCGGCGCCTTCAGCGTCACGCCGAGTGAGCTGGCGGTGGAAAGGCCGTTGCTGATCCCGCGGGTGTCGACGATACCGGTGGCGTCCACCGTGATGGAGGTTGCCGCACTCACGGTCAGGTCGCCCGCCCCGTTCATTGCGGCGGCGTACCTGGCAATCGTCGCATTCGAGATGAATCCCGATCCGGATCTGTTGCCCGAACCGGTGCCGTCGCCGACGAACGCGGTGGCAGTGCTGGTCAGCATCAGGTGTGCGGCGACGAATTGCAGCGCCGTGTTGCTCACCAGCTGGGCACCGCCGTTGGCGGCAGCGTTGACGTTGATGGTGCCGTTCGCGCCGGAATCCAGCAATACCGTATCACCGCGCACGTAACTGCCGGCCAGCAGGGTCAACGTCGGCGCGCTCAAGGTGACGTTGACGCCGCTGGCGCCGGCGTCGACCCGGCCATGCTGTTCGATCGTGATCGAATTGCTCGCCAGCAGCGTGAAGGTGCCGGTGCCGTTCAACGCCGCGATCGCGGCCGCGACCGTCGCGTTCGACATGTTGACATTGGCATCGCCAGCGCCGCCGATGACGATGTCGACGGGATCGAGGACCAGCGTGCCCTGCTTGCCGTTCGGCGCCGCCAGATTGATCTTCACCTTGTCGCCGACATCGAACTTGCCATCGGCGCTGAGGTCGACCACGCCGCCATTGCCCTTGGCGGAGCTGGCATTGATCTTCGCGCCGCTCTTGACGGTGAGGTCCCCCTGGGTCTTCAGCGTGACGTTGCCGGCATCGCCGGTTCTGCTCGCCGTGACGAGCCTGGCGTCGTTGCCGACCTCGATGCCGTTGCCGGCGGTGACGGTGATGTTGCTGGGCGTCGTCGTCTTGCTGCGCGCCGTCAGGCGACCGTTGACCGTCGCCTTGTTGACGGCGCCGATATGGATCGAGCCGTTGCTGACGGTGATGGCGCTGGCGCTGTGCAGGCCCTTCGAATTGACGGAGGCTGCGAACTTCGCGGCATGATCGAGATTGGCGATGTCGCGCTGGCTGGCGCCGCCGACAAGAACGTTCTGCCCGGTCAGGCGAACGCCGTCGACGGCATTGATCCGGCCGTAGATCCTGACATTGCCGTCAGGCGAGACCGGGAACGAGCCCGCCATCAAATTGCCGACCGCCGTGCCGTTGATCGCTCCGCCCGGGCCGATCAGGCTGTCGGTGAACTCGCGCGTCGGCGTCGAGACGTTGAGGCTGCCGACATTCACCGTGCCGCTGCGGCCGACGACAAAGCCCTTGGGATCGGCGAAGTAGACGTTACCCCCGATCGCCCCGTTCATGTAGGAGTTCAGCGTGCCGTTGACATAGACAGGCGCGTCGCGGACGACGTTGACGAGGTTTTGCGTACCCCTAGGCAGCTGCAGATTGACGGTGTTGCCCTGCCCGACGTTGAACTGCGAGAACGAGTTGAAGGCGTTCGCACCCGCCACCGTCGAGGTCGTGACGTTGGTGACGCTGCCGGACGTGTGCAAGGCGGTCCCGGTGCGTCCGTCCGGGACGATGACGTTCGCCGTCTGCGCCTGGAGACGGACGCTGAACACCGGCAGGAAGACCATCTGCATCGCGCAAAGCAGCGACATCGAACGGAAGCGTGCAAGGCCTTGCAGCATCCGTTCGTTGTTGGCTCGCCTCGCAGACGGTCCGCGCATTTCAGATCCTCTTCATCGGCATTTGCGCCGATCCACAACCGGGTGGGAGAACGACGTGAGAAAGTTCGGGATCAGAACTGGCCGGGCGGAAGCTTGAAGACATCAGGGCTCTTGGCGTCGGCAACGTAGAACAGCAGCAGGCTCGTCGGCGTGAGCACGCGCTGGTTGTTCTCCTTGTTCTCGAACGTGCCCTGGAGCAGCAGGATCACCGAGCGATCCTTGGAATCGCTGCCGCGGAACATCACGATGCCGCCGTTGACCGGCATGTTGACCGCGATGGAATCGGGCTTGAAGCCCTCGCTGAGGAAATGAGCGCGCAGGATGTTGGCGTTGGAGAACAGCTTCTCCGGCGTCATGGCCGCATCGGTCGACTTGGACCAGACCGCGCCGACCTGGATCAGCGACTTGGACTTGTAGCCGAACACGTAGGAGAGCTCGGCGGTGCCGCCGTTCTGCAACAGATCCGGAACGGACATCAGCACGCTGTGGGTCAGCTCGGACGGATTGTCCTGGGCCTTGATGGCGTCGGCCTTCGGGTTGAAGTCCTTGGTTATCGCCGCGCGCACGTCGGCCTCGTTCATGCCGAACTTGGCGGAGCGGAAACCGTCGATCGCCTTGGTCTTGTCGTCGGCGGTGGCGCCCTCGCTCGGGGCTGGCTGTACGGCGGCGCCAGGGGCGGCCGCGGCCGGCGGCGCACCTGCCGCGACCGCCTTCGGCGCGGCCGCGGCCTTTTGCTTGGCAGCCGCGCCTTGAGCCCCCTGGGCCATCAGCGGCCCGGCCGCAACAGTGGTGAAAAGGCCAACCAGGGCCGGCACGAGATAGATTTTGCGCATCGTAGACCTTCGAAAACAAACCTGAAACAACGGCTCAAAAATCGGCAGTTCGCTCAATCGGTTTTCCCGAAACACCGCCTCGTCAGGAAGGGAGATGTTGCAATGCCAGAAGGCTTTGCAAGGCATCACGGACCGGACTTCGATCGAGCCAGCGATTTGCGTAGCAATACGGTATCGGGCTGCCCGTGGCTGCGAATGAACATTCACACGCGCATTTTTTCATCAATTGTGGTTGTTGTCCTTTCGCGTTATGCACATCGCCAGGGACAACTTTTGCGAAACATTTCATGACTGTGCGGCCTGCTCCTGCCTGTGTCGTGGCGGCGGTCGCCCGCCGCGATTTCATCCGGCTTGCGGGCGCAACTGCCGCAGGTTTTTTTGCGCTCGGCGCAACGCCGGATCGCATGCGAATCGTCGCCTCGATCACGGTCCTGCCGCTCGACGACGAGCTGACCAAACGCAACATGAGCGAGAGCTCGACCTCACGCCTCGGTGCGTTGATCGCAGGCTTGCGACAGCGCGGCTGGGTCGAAGGGGTCAATTATCGTTTCGAGGTCCGTTCGAGCTTCGGCGGCCCGGACAAGATGAGAACCGCAGTGCAGGAGCTCGTCGACCTCAAGCCGGACGTTATCCTGACCGGCTCGACCGTCGAGACCGCGGCCGTCATGGCGGCCACCACCACGATCCCGATCGTGTTCGCGACCTCCAACGATCCCGTCGGCAATGGCTTCGTTCAAAGCCTCGCCCACCCCGGCGGCAATGTCACGGGCTTCACCAGCGGCGCCCCCGAGATGGGCGGCAAATGGCTTCAGCTGATCAAGGAGGCGGTGCCTGACATCCAGCGCATCGGCGTCCTGTTCAATCCGGCGAGCACGCCGCGCGCCGGGCGCTATTATCTCGATTCGCTCGAGCAGGAGGCGGCGACATCGGACGTCAAGGTGGATCTTGCGCCCATCGGCACGGCAGCGGAAATCGACGGCGCGATCGCGCGCTTCGCCGAGCCTCCGAGGGCAGCCATGATCTCGCTCGTTGACAGCTTCCTGGTGGTCAATCGGCAAGCCATCGTCGCGACGACGGCGAAGTATCGCGTGCCCATGATCTATCCGTTCCACTACTTCATGGATGCCGGCGGGTTGATGAGCTACGGGCCGACGCTGGAGGTGCGCTCGGCCGACTACGTCGACCTCATCCTGCGCGGCACCAAGGCCGGCGACCTGCCGGTGCAGTCGCCGCGCAAATACGAGCTGTTGATCAACCGCACCGTCGCGAGCGCGCTCGGATTGAAGATCCCGTATACGCTGCTGGCGCGCGCCGACGAGATTCGCGAGTGAATGAACAGGTCGACCAGGGACAATTGCGGACGCCTCCCGGACGGCTGTTCCGCAAATATCTCTACTCGATCGTCGCGCTTGCCTTCGCTGCGCTCGCCATCAACACCGGCTTCGACGTCTGGTTCTCCTATCGCGAGCAGAAGCTGCTCCTCGCAGCAACCCAGCGCGAGCAGGCGGCAAGCGCCGCAATCCAGATCGGCCAGTTCATCGGCCAGATCGAAAACCAGATCAGATGGCTCGCCCGTCTGCCTCCGGAGCTCTCGACCAACGAAGATGAGCGCCTGAACGCCATCCGCCTGCTGCGTCTGTCGCCCGCGATCGCCGAACTGACCGAGCTCGACGCACAGGGCCGCGAGCAGGTGCACGTGTCGCGTCGTGTCGCCGACAGGGTCGGCAGCAAGATCGACCGCTCCTCCCTTGCCGCTTTCCGGGGCGCCAATGAAAGCCGAGCCTATTACGGACCGGTCTACTTCTTTGCCGACACCGAGCCCTTCATGACGATCGCCCTGCGCGGGACCGGCCGCGAGCCCAACGTGGTGATCGCCGAGGTCAATCTGCGTTTCATCTGGGACCTCGTCGCCGGGATCAGGGTCGGCAATACCGGCAAGGCCTATGTGGTCGACCGCCTCGGCGTGCTGATCGCGCATCCCGATCTGTGGCCGGCGCTGCGCCGCAGCGATCTCTCCGGCCAACCTGACGTGCGCGCCGCTCTCGACGGCGTCGGGCCGCCCTCGGGCGGCCTGATCAAGGAAGATCTGTCCGGTCAGCGCGTGCTTTCGACCTATGCGACGGTCCCCTCGCTCGGCTGGCTTGTGTTCGTCGAGCTTCCGCTCAGCGAAGCCTATGCGCCGATCTACGCCTCGATCGGACGCTCGACGTTCCTGCTGATCGTCCTGCTCGCTGTCGCGGCCCTGGTATCGCTCTGGCTCAGCCGGCGCATGACCGTGCCGATCCAGATGCTGACCCAGGGTGCACGGCGAATCGGCAGCGGCGATCTCGAACAGCGGCTCGCCATCAAGACCGGCGACGAGCTCGAGGCGCTGGGCGACCAGTTCAACCGGATGGCGGCGCATTTGCGCGAGTCCTATGCAACGCTCGAGCGCAAGGTGATCGAACGCACCTCCGAGCTCGAAAAGGCGCGCGATCACGCGCTTGCCGAGCACGATGCGGCCGAGCGCGCGCGCAGCGTCGCGGTTGCGGCCAACGAAACCAAATCGCGCTTCCTCGCCGTGGTCAGCCACGAGCTGCGCACGCCGCTCAACGGGGTCATGGGCGTGCTGCAGCTGCTCGACGACGGCAGGCTCAGTGAAGTCCAGCGCCGCCACCTCGCGACCGCCGCCGCCTCGGGCGAAACACTGATCGCACTGGTGGATGCCATTCTCGAATATGCCCGCCTCGAGGCCAGCGCCGAAACACTGGAGACGCGCGACTTCCGCCTCGACCAGCTGATCGAGACGGCGGCCGATCTGATGCGTCCGCAGGCGTTCGGCAAGGGCCTCTCCTTCGACCTTTCCTGCGATCCGTCAGTCAGCACGTCAGTCCACGGCGACCCCGTCAGGCTCAACCGCATCCTGCTCAATTTGATCGGCAACGCCATCAAGTTCACCCCGAGCGGCGGGATATCCATGCGTGCAACGATCGAGCGCCGTGACGACCAAGCGCTGCTGCGCGCCGTCGTTCGCGACACCGGCATCGGCATTGCGCCCGACATGCACGAACGGATATTCGAGGACTTCGTGCAAGCCGACGACAGCATCGCGCGGCGGTTCGGCGGCACCGGCCTTGGCCTTGCGATCGCGCGCCGGCTGACGCGGCTGATGCGCGGCGACTTGACGGTGGAGAGCATGCCGGGCAACGGCAGCGTGTTTACGCTTGTCGTGCCGCTTGGCGCCGCGGGAAGCAGCATTGTGCAGGGCGCGTTGCCGCCGCCCTCGCGACCGCTGCGCGTGCTGCTGGTCGACGACGACCCCGTCAATTGCGAGGTCGGCGAAGCGATTTTGATCAGGCTCGGCCACCGCGCCGCAATCGCAAGGAATGGCGCGGCCGCCGTCGCGCTCGCCGGAAGCCAGCCGTTCGACGTCGTCCTGATGGACCTGCACATGCCCGACATGGACGGCGTGGAGGCGGCCACGCGCATTCGGCAGCTTCCCTTGCGGCCCATGCCACGGATCATCGTCGTGACCGCCGACGCGTCGCCCAGCACCCGCGAGCGGCTCGCAAGCGCTGATATCAACAAGGTCGTCAGCAAGCCGATCCTGATCAATGCGCTCCGCGAGGCGATCGAGGACGAGCCCGAACACGGCGCGACCGACGCGCCGCTCGTATCAGGGGCGTTGATCGATCGGCACTTTCTCGACGACCAGAAGGAACTGCTCGGCACCAGCCAGATCACGAAGCTGCATCATCTGCTGAGAGAGACCAGCGAAAAGCTGATTGCCGACATCAAAGCGGCCGCCGCGGCCGCCGATCCCAGGCAGCTCGCGCGATCCGCGCACCAGCTCGGCAGCGCCGCGAGCGCGCTCGGCCTTGTCAGCCTGTTCGAGCGCTGCCGCGAGATCGAAGAGGCAGCGCCGTCGATGTCCGCGCCCGACTGCCAGAGCGCCGCGCGCGAACTCGCGGCGCTGCGCGAGGTCTCGATGTGCGCGCTGGACAATATGCTCGCGCCAGCAGAGCAGCGTTCGGCCAGCCGGAACTCGTAGGATGGGTTGAGCTCTTGCGAAACCCATCGCACTTGTTTCGTGATAACGTCGCGCCCTGACAATCTGGCGGAGCGCTATCAGTGGGATGATGGCCGCGGTTGCGGCGATCGCAAGAGATGGGTTCGCAAGGGCTCAACCCATCCTGTGAGCTCCTGTTGGACTCAACAACCGAGGAAGAACCATCATGCATCTTGTTAGGGCAACGACGTGGATCGTTCTCGCAATCCTGACGTCCGCGTCAGTTTCGACGGCTGCGAACGCCGAGACTGACAAGAGGGCAGTCAAACCCGCAGGCGAGGCATGCCGCTCGGCTTGCGAGAAAGATCTGAGAGCCAAGGGGCTCTGGGAAAAGCTGCCTTACGGGACCTGCAGGAAGCGTTGCGGAATGCCGCTCTGAGCGGCCTGTTCTGCAATCAACGGCGACCGGGGGGAGTCCAGAGGTGCGATATGTCTCTCAGTGCGCGAGTTCATCGACGGGAAGAAGTAGAAGCCTGTAGGATGGGTTGAGCTCTTGCGAAACCCATCGAACATTTTTCGTGATGACGTCGCGCCATGAGAATCTGGCGGAGCGCTATCAGTCAGATGATGGCCTGCGGCGATCGTGAAGAGATCGGTTTCGCAAGAACTCAACCCATCCTACGAGCTACGCGGTCGCAAGCGCTTTGGCCGATGCACTGGCGTGATCTCGTTGCTCGATGAACCTGCGAGCGCGAGGGACCGGATCGTGTAGATACTGATCTGGTCCTCGCATCTTTCGCTTGTTCAATTCAGCTGTCGAGAGAAGGTCGAAATCGACTCTCTCGATTGCACAGAACCAGCCGCCATGTTGGCTCGTCCAGACCCGCCTGTGATGTTCCAGGAGCCGGTCGCGGATGGAATAGCCGTGACAATCGAATACGATGACGCCGTTGGTCATGTAGACATGAAATCCCAGGAAACCTTCCGCCGGGATAATTCGCTCGGCGTAAAAACCGGGAAGCGGAGGTTGATCCAGGAAAACGCCAGCAAGGATATGACAGGCGCCGTATCCAAAGAAGATGCGGTCCGGCAGCGACCACTGCCGATGCGGATCCCCCTTTATGCCCTGCTTGAGGATATACATCGCGGCCGCTCAACCCTGATTCGTGCTGAGGCAGCGTAGCAGCTCGCAGGATGGGGTTGAGCTCTTGCGAAACCCATCGCACATTTTTCGTGATAGCGTCGCGCTATGACAATCTCGCGCAGCGCGATCAGTCAGGTGATGGCCTGCGGCGATCGCGAAGAGATGGGTTTCGCAAGGGCTCAACCCATCCTACCAGCTAGCGCTCTTCTTCTGTGGGAGGTCGAACAGACGCGCGATGTCCGCATCTGAAGCACCGCATTGCTTAAAGTTTTGTCGCGCTCTGATAAGCGATAACGAACCGTTGGGACCACCTCGGACATTGCCTGCATCGTGATCGTCCTGCCCATCGTCCTCCCAGAAGCACACAGGGCAAATCTCAAAGCCGCCCCGCTCGTGCAATGTCCGGAATTGACAGCACGGACACCTGTACGCGGCAGTCGCAGAGTAGGGTTCAATTGTGTTGCGGAATGTCATCCCTGACGACTGCATGTCGATGCGAGACCTGTCAACGCGGTCCAAACCGTTCCACCAGAAAATCGATGAACAGCCGCACCTTCACCGACAGATGCCGCGTCGGCGGATACACCGCGTAGAGCGCGAGCGGCGGCGCGGAATAGTTGTCCAGCACCGTCCGCAGTTCGCCCTTCCGCAAAGCCTCCGCCGCGATGAACTCCGGCAGCAGCGCGAGCCCCCTGTCCTTGATCGCGGCGTCGCGCAACACCTCGGCGTTGTTGACGCAGAGCCACCAGGCCGGCTGGATCCAGTGGTCGCCGTCGGCGCCTGAGAGCTTCCACTGATTGCCCGTCAGCAGGAAGCCGTAGGTGAGCGAGGCATGCGTCCGTAGATCCTGCGGATGCTTTGGCGTGCCGTGGCGCGCGAGATATTCAGGCGAGGCGCAGATCATGCGCGGCACCGGCATGATCTTCCGCGCGATCAGGCTCGACGATTCCAGGTCCGCGATCCGCAGCGTCACGTCAAAGCCGTCCTGCACGGGATCGAGCAGATCGTCGCTGAGCACGATCTGGAGCTGCAGCTCGGGATATTGCGCCATGAAGTCCGCGAGCACGGGCCCGAGCCGCATCGTGCCGAACGACATCGGCGCGTTGACGCGCAGCAGTCCCCGCGGCGCCGATTGGGCCTGCGTCACCGCCTGATCGGCCGCCTCGATCTCCGCGAGGATGACGACCGCGCGCTGGAAATAGCGCTGGCCGTTCTCGGTTGGGCTGGCGTGTCGCGTGGTCCGGTTCAAAAGCTGGACGCCGAGGCTCTCCTCGAGGTCGGCGATGTATTTGCTGATCGCCGAACGCGACAGCCGCAGCTGCCGCCCGGCTTCGGCAAAGCTGCCGCTTTCGACCACCTTCACGAAGGCCCGGAGGCTGGCGACCTTATCCAAGGACCGCCCTCGGCGATTGTTTCCAAATCGTAGACATAGCCGTCATATTTGCATGGATTGTCTCCAATCCAAAGCGGAACAATATTTCCACCCAGAGCAAGACCGCTCCCCGAATTTTTGGAGGACGACAATGTCTGGACTGCACCATGTCACCGCGATTGCCGGCGACCCCATCCGCAATTTCGGCTTCTACACCAGGGATCTCGGCCTGCGCTTCGTCAAGAAGACGGTCAACTTCGACGATCCCGGCACCTATCACTTCTATTATGGCGACGAGACCGGCCGCCCCGGTACCATCCTGACCTTCTTCCCCTGGGCCGGCGTGTCGCAAGGGCGCCGCGGCGTCGGCGAGACCCATCAGACCGCGTTTCGCGTGCCGCAGCGCTCGCTCGGCTATTGGACCCAGCGCTTCATCGAGAAGGGCATCGCCTACGAGGCGCTCGAAAAGCGCTTCGGCGAGTCCGTGCTGCCGTTCACCGATCCTGACGGCATGGCGCTGGCCCTGGTCGGAATTCCCGGCGCCGAAAACGAGCCGGGCTGGAGCAATGGCGACGTGCCTTCAGAGCATGCGATCCGCGGCTTCCACGGTGTGACCTTGCTGCTCGACAGCGCGGCGAAGACGGCTTCCGTCCTCACCGACGTGTTCGGCTTCAAGGAGACGGGCCGCGAAGGCTCCGTGATCCGCTTCAAGGCGCCGGGCGATGCCCAAGGCAGCGTGGTCGACATCTATGAAGCCAAGGGCTTCCTGCGCGGCCATCAGGGCGGCGGCTCGGTGCACCACATCGCCTTCCGCGCGGCTGATGATGCCGAGCAGGGCAAGATGGCGCAAAAGCTTGTCAGCAATCACGGCCTGCATCCGACCGAGCAGCGCGATCGCAACTACTTCCGCTCGATCTATTTCCGCGAGCCCGGCGGCGTGCTGTTCGAGATCGCAACCGACATCCCCGGCTTCGCCGTGGACGAACCCGTCGCGACGCTCGGACGCGACCTGAAGCTGCCGAGCTTCCTCGAACAGCACCGCAAGCAGATCGAGGGCGTGCTGCCGAGCCTGGAAGCGACCGCATCATGACCGAGTTCATCCATCGCTTCGAGCCCGCGACCAGCGCGGGCTCCCCGCCTCTGTTGCTGCTGCACGGCACCGGCGGCGACGAGAACGACCTGCTCGGGCTCGGCAAGATGATCTCGCCAGGCTCCGCCCTGCTCTCGCCGCGTGGCCGCGTGCTCGAGCACGGCATGCCGCGCTTCTTCCGCCGTCTCGCAGAAGGTGTGTTCGACGAGGACGACGTGCGCCGCCGGGCGCTCGAGCTCGGCGACTTCGTCACCGACGCGCGCAAGCAATACGGCATCGCCGCGCCCATCGCGGTCGGCTTCTCCAACGGCGCCAACATCGCAGCCGCGCTGTTGCTGCTGGAGCCCGACGTGCTGGCAGGTGCAGTGCTGCTGCGCGCGATGGTGCCGCTGTCGGATCCGCCCAAGGCCGAGCTCGGCGGCAAGCCCGTTCTGTTGCTGTCCGGCCAGGCCGATCCGATCGTGCCGGCCAGCAATTCGGCCAGGCTTGCGGCGCTGTTGTCGGAAGCAGGCGCGCGTGTCGATCACAAGGTCCTGCCGGCAGGCCACCAGCTGTCGCAGGCCGACGTCACGCTCGCCCGCAACTGGATCGGCAGCGTCGAGGCGAAGGCGGCATGACGCGAGAGGCGGCGCATCGTCTTTGGACGATGCGCCGCTTCGCATCTCCAGAGCTGCGCATCACGAGGCCCATGTTCCTACGAGAGCCGACGTCGAAGGTGCACGGGCGCATGCCTGCTAAGGGCCGCGAGTGGAAATCATTGTGCTCACTCAATAACCTTGTCTGCCCGAGCCAAAACGGTATCCGAAAAGGTCAGACCGAGCGAAGCGGCAGTCTTGAGATTTAGAATAAGTTCGAAAGTTACCGGCTGTTCGACGGGAAGTTCGGCCGGATCCGCTCCTTTGAAAATCCGATCGCAATATTGGGCCGCCTTGCGATAAATCCCCTCTATGCTGGGGTGGTAGCTTGCTAGCCCCCCTAATGGCATGTAGGGGCTGGATTGGTAGATGGCTGCAATTTTTGACCTCGCGGCCAAAGTTACAATCGCAGGCCTCGTTACATCCCCGAGCACTAACAAGGCGTCGCAGTCCTCTTTTTTCATAGTCCGAAACGCTTGCTCAAGATCATCCGGCGTGGGTGCCAAAACTGGTATCGGTGTGAGGCCCAAGCTTTTTGCGGCAGCTTCCGCCATCCCGTAATGCCATGGATGAGAGGGATTGTTGGACATGAGAACGGCAACCCGCTTTGCAGATGGCAGAATGTCGTGAAGAAGCTCCACGGCCTTCCCAACAGCATCGCCAGCCATGGCGGCCATACCAGTAATGTTCCCTCCTGGATGAGCCAGGCTCTTGATGAAGCCCGAGCCAATCGGATCGACAGATGGAGCCATGATGATGGGGATCGTTGACGTCGCCTTCTGAGCAGCCGCTATGGCCGGAGTTGTGATCGCCACGATGACGTCCGGTCGAAGACCAATCAGTTCGGTCAAAAACGACGGCAACCGTTCAAGCCTTCCCTCGGCACTTCGGTCATCGATGACGAGATTGTTGCCTTCA
Source organism: Bradyrhizobium sp. CCBAU 11434 (assembly GCF_028128895.1). Classification (NCBI taxonomy): domain Bacteria; kingdom Pseudomonadati; phylum Pseudomonadota; class Alphaproteobacteria; order Hyphomicrobiales; family Nitrobacteraceae; genus Bradyrhizobium; species Bradyrhizobium sp. CCBAU 11434. The sequence continues at coordinate 198,162 of NZ_LBJX01000011.1, read as the reverse complement.
ACGTAACCTAAGCGCTTCATCTCTGCGCGAAAAACGTCAAATATCGCGTGGTCAGCAGGATTTGCGAGAGAGCCAGGATATAGATAGGCAATTCGCCATACCTTGGAATTTGATTGTTGCGGTTTCGCAAGCGAAGGCCACGCAAGCAAGCTGCCGCCGATAATCCGCATGAAGTTGCGCCGCAGCATCTGTCTGCTCTCAAAATCAGCCGATTGGAAATGGGCAAAGCGACACGATTTTGAGCAGAAGGCGAGAATATTTGCAATGTTCGCTGGCACACGTCAGCATGCCTAGGGAAAGCCACGTGTCCGGTCACCCCAGCCGAGCAGATATCCGAGTTTACCTGCTCTGTGTCCGGTACCTGCTCATCGACAAGCTCGGATAAATGTAGCGCGTAGGATGGGTTGAGCCCTTGCGAAACCCATCAGACTTTCGTCCTCTCAATCGGATGGCATCGACGAGGCTCCGACCGTCAGGCATGGGTTTCGCAAGAACTCAACCCATCTTCAATCCGACGTCCCGCACCATATCGAAGAACGCGCTTGGACTGATCGCCCGTCATCCCTCGGGTAGCGAGTGAGATCGAAGTGAGCGTGAGACGAAGACGACGCCCAATTGCGCACGCGCTTCTCAGAGTGTGCTTGACCGGAATGGCACGCGATCATGATGGAAACAAGAACGATGAGTTTCGCAAGGGCTCAACCCATCCTACGCGCTTCACACCGCCTTGTCGCCGAACGCAGCGGGAAGCGTGGCAAGGAACGACATGACGCGCTGTGTGCGCAAGGGTGGGCGGCCGCCGGAGGTGCGCAGCATCCATAGCGGTTCGCCAGACGCGCGCCAGGGCGCAAGCACTTCGACCAGCCGGCCGGCGCGAAGGTCTTCGTTGACGAGCCACGCTGGCCCCCAGCCGACCCCAAACCCATTCACGATCAAAGCGAGCGAAGCGTGCGCGTCGTCGCAAATGTGCTTGGGCTTGGGCGTGACGCGAATGGGTCCCTTGCCGTGCGGGTCGGTGAAACGCCAGGTCAGGATCTGACCGCTCGCGGGATTCCGGAAGCCGACGTGGTCGTGCGCAGAAAGCTCGTATGGACTCGTCGGCTCGCCACGCGCCTTCAGATAGGCAGGCGAGGCGCAAGCGATCCAGGAGAACGTGCAAAGCCGCCGCGCCTTGAGGCCGGGTGCGCGGTCGAGGGGCCCTGAGCGGATTGCGACGTCGACGCCTTCCGCCGCGAGATCGAGAATCTCGTTGCGGAATTTGACTTCGATCTCGATTTCCGGCCGTTCCCGCAGGAACGCGGGGAGTCGCGGCAGGATGCAAGCGCGCGCGAACGAGGCAGGGGCAGTCACGCGCACCCGTCCGCCGTCGTCGCGCGCAACTTCGCCAAGCGCGGATTGGACACGGGCGAGACTTTCGAGCAATGCGCGTCCCGCCGCCATCAGCCGGTCGCCCTCTTCGGTCAGCGCCAACGAATGGGTGGAGCGATGCAAAAGCCGCAACCCGCGAGCCTTTTCGAAGCGGGCGACCGCCTTGGACATCGCAGAGGTGGTCGTCCCCGCCCGCCGCGCGGCCTCAGCGAAGGAGCCCGCCTCGACGACACGGACAAAGGCGAGGAGACGCGAGACGTCGGGAGGCAATGTCGTTGTGGACATAGAGTCCACATAATCATGGCTATGTGGTCACTACAAGAGCCGGCCCCGAACGGCTAGACAGGCAGCGCTAGCGCGCATTCTGCGACGCTGGAAAAGCGGGAAGTCCCATGAACCTCGTCGAAATCACCCTGCAAGCTCTTGACGAAGCGGAGCGCGCGATTCCACCCGGCCAGCCGGTTTATATGCTCAATCTGCTGTGTTTCCGCGCGTATGCGCGTTACGAGGACGGGTTCGACGCCGCGCCCTGCTCGGGCCGCGAAGCCTTTCATGAACGCTATAGGCCGGCATTCCGGCGTCTCGCCGCCGGTAAGCCGCTCGTGCGGATATTTTCCGGACCAGTCCTAACGGGCCTCGTTGGCTCGCCGAGCGAGCGCTGGGACGAAGCGGCGATCAATGAATACGGCGATTTCGCCACCTTCCGCGCGATCGTCGACACCGAGACTTATCGGCGCGAAGTCGCCCCGCATCGGCACGCAGCTCTCGAAGATTTCCGGCTGTTCGCGCTCGCCAAAGCGATGTGAACGCATTGAGGCGACGGCATTTGCATTCGCCTCACCACGGCCGGACTCCTTTGGAGGGAGGCCTACGCCGCCACGTTCGACAGGAAGCGATCCACCGACGAACGCAACTGCGTCGCCTGGCTGGAGAGGTCGTGCGCCGTGGCAAGAACAATGTCGGCCGTGCGGTTGGCGTTGTCGGTCGCCTCCGCCGTCCCGGCGATGCTGCGCGCGACCTGCGCGGTGCCGGAGGCCGCCTGCCCGATATTCCTGGAGATCTCGCCGGCCGCCGCATTCTGCTGGTTGACCGCGGCCGCGATCCGACCGGTGAAGCCATCGATATCGCCGATGATCGACGCAATGGCGCCAACATTGTCGACCGCCTCGCGCGTCGCCGACTGCACCTCGGTGATCTGGTTCGAAATCTCCTCGGTCGCCTTCGCCGTTTGCGTCGCCAGCGCCTTCACTTCGGAGGCAACGACCGCAAAACCCCTGCCCGCTTCACCGGCCCGCGCCGCTTCGATCGTGGCGTTGAGCGCGAGCAGATTGGTCTGGCCGGCGATGGTCCTGATGAAGCCGACAACTTCGTCGATCTGCTGGGCGGCACTGGCGAGCCTGCCGATTGTCTGGTTGGCCGCCTCCGCCATGCCGGATGCGCGCTGCACGATGGTGGTCGCATCCGCCAATTGCGACGTGATCGCCTGGACGGATTGGCCGAGCTGACTTGCGGCTGTCGCCACGGTCTGGACGTTGGCCGAAGTCTCCTTCGCCGTCGAAGCCGCTTCGTTCGATTGCGTGCCGGCATTGCGTGCGACGGAGGCGAGGCCCTGTGCCGTATCCGTCAACTCGCCGGTCATGCGCGCGGTGTTGCTCATGACCTCGCTGAAGGCGGACCGGAAGGCATCGATCTCGGCTTCGAGACGCCGCCGGTGAACGGCCTGCTCTGCACTGCTCTGGTCCTTGGCGGCGATCAGGGCGTGATCGTCATCGGCGCGGGTCTTCAGGCTCGCCTGCATGACGGCAAGCGACTTCAGCAGACGGCCGAGCTCGTCGCGGCGACGCACCGCAATGTCATCGGTGAAATTGCCCGCGGCTACGCGCTCGGCAACACGCACAGCCGCGGAGATCGGCCGGCTCATCGAGTACGAGAACGCAAGCGCGATCAACAGCCCGATCGCAACGGTTCCGACGGCGACCGACAGCATCGTGGTGCGGGCCGCCTCCACGTCTCTCTCTGCCGCCATGCGATATTCATAGCCGTACGCCGCCACGAGCTCGACGAGATCGTCGATCGACGCCATCAGCCGGTCGCCCTGCTGCGCAAGCAAGAAGCTGGTCGGGATCTCCGTCGCGCCGCCGGGCGACGGCTTCAGGATCTTGAGCGCGGCGGTCGACCAATCCTTGAGCTCTTTTTCGGCCTTCTCGCGCGCGGCGGCAACGTTCGGCGTTGCGGCGCGCTCACGCACCACTTTCAGGTCCTCGACACTGTCGCGGATCAGCCCCTCGAACTTCGCGACGGTTTCGCTGGAGCTGCCGGCGACAAGGGCACGCTGGAGCACCAGCCGCGCGTCGTGCAGCGCCGCGTGAGCGGAGCGCGCGTGATTGATTCCCATCAATGGGCCGTCATAGAGACGGACCACCATGTCGCCGGAATTGCCGATGGCGCGGATACCGTAGAAGGCGATGCCGCAAGCCAGCAGAAGCACGACGCTGAAGGCACCGAAAATCTTGTAGCGTATCGACATCATCAATCTCCGGCGCTTCGGTAGAGCGTTCTCGAGCGAAATGGATACCGGTTCGCGTGAAGAAAACGCGTCAAACGACAACCCTAATCCGTCACCTTGACCATCATCTTCATGCGCGGATGAATGGCGCAGATCACCTGCACATCGCCCGGCTCCTTGAAGGACACGTCCGTCGAGGTGCCCGGTGCCTGCGATCCCAGATTGAACTCGTTGCCCTTGCTGGCCGACATGATGTTGTGCGGCACCGTGTCGTCGTTCAGGAAGGTGACGGCCTCGCCCTTCTTGACCGTGATGCTCTCGGCGGAGAAGGCGCGGCCTTGCTGATGGATGATTTCGGTCGCGGCATAGGCGCCGACCGAAAAGCCGGCAACGATGACACAGGTGAAGAGAGCGATTGTGCGCATGTGAGAAAACTTTCGAGGGTTAGCGTGGAAGAACCGGCACGGCCGTCGGCCCGAGCTCACTGGTCAAAGTCTTGAGGAATGCGACAAGGTCAGCCTTGTCCTGCGCGGACAGGTCGAGCGGACGCATGAGGTCCGATCGGCTGGGCCGGTCGACACCGGCATGGTCATAGTGATCGATGACCGCTTCCAGCGTGGGGAGCGAACCGTCATGCATGTAAGGGCTGCGGCGAGTGATCTCGCGCAAGCCCGGCGTCTTGAAAGCGTGCTGCATCTTGATGACCCCGGGCAGATATTCGCCGCGGCCGACGTCGGTGCTTGGCAGGCCGATGTCCTGAAAACCCTCGTTGGTGAAGTTCCAGCCCTCGTGGCAGGCCGCGCATTGCGCCTTGCCGTTGAACACGGCGAAGCCGCGCTTGGCCTCTTCGGAAATCGCCTTCTCGTTGCCTTCGATCCAGGCGTCGAACGGTGCCCGTTCCGAGACGACCGTACGCTCATAGGTCGCGATCGCCTGCGCCAGCGTCCTCGGCTTCATGCCTTCGCCCGGGAAGGCTGCGTCGAACATCGGCTTATATTCGGGAATGCTTGCGAGCCGCGTCATGAGCTGGTCGAGCTTCATGTTCATTTCGCCGGGTGACTGGATCGGGCCCAGCGCCTGGTCTTCCAGCGTCGGCAGACGGCCATCCCACATGTAGATCGCGCTCCAGGCCGCGTTGACAATGGTCGGCGAACGGCGACCGAGCTTTGCCATGCCGTGACCGACACCGACCGCAAGCCCGTCGCCCCAGCCGAAACCCGGGCTATGGCAGCTCGCGCACGACTGCGCCGATGTCACCGAGAGGCGCGTGTCGAAATAGAGCTTCTTGCCGAGAGCAGCCTTCTCGGGCGTGAAAGCATTATCCTTGGGGAACGGGATCGTCGCCGGCCTGCGATACAGCGCCTTGAGCGCATCGACACCACCAGGTGCCTTCTGCGTGATCTCGACCTTTCGGCTTTCGCCGACCACAGCGGCGCCAAAACCGATCGTCGCGAAACCGAGAACGCCGAGTGCGGCAGATGCGACAGTCGCAGCGAGCAGCCGCGACCGATGGGAGCCCTGCGTCGGCATGCGAATGTTCCCCAGGAAGGGTGTCATTTGCGACACCGAAAAAAAATTGAAGTAACGCGCGATGAGTTATCGTGATGAAAATACCGGCAATTCGTTAAACAGATCGTACCGGCCACTTTGTTCCACTATCGTTTTTCGGCATTTCAGCAATCAGAAAGTGCGGGAAGAATCAGCAGCCAACGAAGAGTTGCGCGAGCAGCCGTGGAACCGCTCGCGCACCGGCTCGCCACTAACAAATGTTAGTGGGGTCGCGCAGTTCGGAATTTCCTATTGTGGCATTATGCCGGTGTTTTGCCCGACGGAGCAAGCAATTTCGTCAAGTCCGAAATTTTACCAACCCTTTCAAACCCGTCTCTACGGTGCATGGGGTTGTTTTCGAACGATGGTTTGGCGGGCCAAACGAAAGGCCTCTTCCCGCGGGGGAAGAGGCCTTTGCAAGAAGCGACAGCTTCGACTGCCGACGCGGTCGCTACTCCCAGGACCAGGCTGAGAAATCGTTCTCGAACTGCGGAACTTCCTTCCAGACGCCCTTCAGCTTCTTGTTGATGACCGTCGGCCATTGCGGCTGGAACAGGAAGCCGGCCACCGCATCGGTCGCCAGCATCTTCTGGGCATCGCCGAGCAGCTTGGCGCGGCCGGCCTCGTCAGGCGTCGACACGATCTGCTTGTAGAGCGCGTTGAACGCCTCGTTGTTGTAGCCGAGATAGAAGTCGGGTTCGGTCAGCTTGACGAGATCGAACGGCTCGACATGCGAGACGATGGTGAGGTCGTAATTGTGCGGACCGTTCGGCGCGAACGCCTGCGACAGCCACTGCGCCCACTCGACGTTCTCGATCTTGGCGTTGATCCCGACCTTGGCGAGCTGGGCTGCCAGGATCTCGCCGCCCTGCCGCGCGTAAGGCGGCGGCGGCAGCTTCAGGCTGAGCTCGAGCGGCGTGGTGATGCCGGCCTCCGTCAGCAGCTTCTTCGCCTTCTCGGGGTCATAGGGGTTGATCGCGGTGGTGTCGACATAGCCGAGCGAGCCCGGTGTGTAGAAGCTGCCGATCGGCGTGCCGAAACCTTCGACTGCGCCGTCGATCATCGCCTTGCGATCGATGGCGGCGAGGATCGCGCGGCGCACGCGGACGTCGTCGAGCGGCTTCTTCTTCTCGTTGATGGCGACGATGGTCTTGGCCTTGGAGCCGCCGATCAGCACGGTGAAGCGCGGATCGCTCTTGAATTGCGCAACGCCGCGGGTGGTGACGCGCGGGAACGCATCGACGTCACCGGACAGCAGCGCAGCGATCTGCGCGGCGGGATCGCCGATAAAGCGGATCGTCACCTTGGACAGCTTGATCGCCGAGGCGTTGCGATAATCGGCCCATTTGTTCAGCGTGAGCGAGGAGCCCTTGACCCAGGCGCCCAACTGATACGGCCCGGTGCCGATAGGCTGCGTCACGTTGGTGGCCGCGCTCTTCGGCTCGACGATGGAGGCGCTCGCCTGCCCCATCAGGAACGGCAGGTTCGGCTCGGGATATTTCAGCGTGAGCGCGACGGTGTTGGCGTCAGGCGCGTCGATCTTCTCGATCGCCTGGAACAGGCTCTTGTCCTTGTTGGTGCTGTTCGCGGCCGCGTTGCGCTCGAACGAGAACTTCACCGCGGCGGAATCGAAGGCCTCGCCGTTCTGGAATTTGACGCCCTTGCGCAGCTTGAACGTATAGGTCTTCAGGTCGGGCGATGCGGTCCAGCTCTCGGCGAGCAGCGGCGAGACCGAGCCGTCCTCGTTGATCTTGGTCAGGGTCTCGTAGATGTTGTAGAGCGTGACCTCGGCGATCGCGGCGGCGGCCGCGTTGGTGGGATCGAGCCCCGGCGGCTCCAGCGTCATGCCCATGACGACGCTGTCCTTCTTGCTCTGCGCCAGCACCGGCAGCGGCGCCGCAGCCAACGCTGCGGCAAATGCGACGATCGATAGCTTCTTCAACATGCCCAACTCCCCGGCCTTCTTCTGTGCTTTTGAGACTACGCCAATTCCGTAGCCGACACTAACCTTCCATGGCCGCCTGCGGCAATGCCATCACGGCCTCCGCCTTGTGGCAGGCGGCGAGATGTCCCTCGCCCACCCTGCGTAGCAAGGGCGGAACCTCGCGGCAATGCTGGTCCGCGAGCGGACAGCGCGCCACATAGGGGCATCCGGTCGCAGCCGCCGATTGCGAGGCGATCGCCTGGGCGCCGCGCCGCCGCCGGCCGCCACCGGGTCGTGCCCGCGGCACGGCATCCAGCAGCGCCCGCGTATAGGGATGGGCGCAGCGCTCGAACAGATCCTCCGGCCGCCCCTGCTCGACGACCCGGCCGAGATACATCACCGCGACCTCGTCGCAGAGATAATCGACCACGGCGAGGTCGTGGCTGATCAGGATGTAGCTGAGGCCGAACTGCTCCTGCAGGTCCTGCATCAGGTTGAGGACCTGTGCCTGCACGGAGACGTCGAGTGCGGAGACCGGCTCGTCGGCGACAATCAGCTTGGGTTGCGTGATCAGCGCCCGCGCAATGGCGATGCGCTGGCGCTGGCCGCCGGAGAATTCGTGCGGATATTTGTCCATGTCCGCATCGCGCAAACCTACCTGCTTCAACACCGCGGCAACGCGGGCGCGGAACGTCGTGCGGTCGGCATCGTCGAGCACCGTAAGCGGCTCGGCGACGATGCGCGCAATGGTCTGCCGCGGGTCGAGCGATCCATAAGGGTCCTGGAACACCATCTGGAAATCGCGCCGGGCACGGCGCAACTCGTCAGGAGAGATGCGGTTGAGATCGCGGCCGAGCAGCGTGACCTCGCCCGCAGTCGGCCGCTCGAGCGCCATCACCACCCGTGCCAAGGTGGACTTGCCCGAGCCGGATTCGCCGACAATGCCGAGGCTCCTGCCGGCCTGGACCTGCACGCTGACGCCGTTGAGCGCACGCACTTGGCCGGGCGGACGGAACAGGCTTTCACGCGGCAGCGTGTAGCGCTGCTCGAGATCCTTGACATCAAGAAGCGGTGCGGCGGCGGTCATGCGGAGAGCGCCCCGACATTCGCAGCCATGGAGACATCAGTCCTGGTGCAGCGCACGACGTGACCGGCCCCGACCTTAATCATCGGCGGCATCGCGGCGCGACACTGATCGATTGCCAGTGGACAGCGATCAGCGAAGGCGCAGCCGACAGGCAGATCGGCGAGCTCCGGCACCGTGCCCGAGATCGTCGTCAGCCTTGTCCCCTTGCGCGCGCCGAGCTTTGGGCGGGCGCGGAACAGGCCCTGCGTGTAGGGATGGCCCATGCGGCGGAACACCTCGTCGGTCGGCCCGCTCTCGACGACCGTGCCGCCATACATCACCATCATGCGCTGCACGTTCTCGGCGATGACGCCGAGATCGTGCGAGATCAGGATCATCGACATGCCCCGCTCCTCGACGAGGTCGGCGATGAGGTCGAGGATCTGGCCCTGGATGGTGACGTCGAGCGCGGTGGTTGGCTCGTCCGCGATCAACAGATCGGGCTCGCACGCGAGCGCCATCGCGATGGTGACACGCTGGCGCTGGCCGCCGGAGAACTGGTGCGGATAGGCATCGATGCGTTTTGCGGGATCGGGCAGCCCGACGCGGTCGAGCAACGCGATCACTTCCTTGCGCGCCTGCGCGGCGGAATATCTCTTGTGCCGCCGCAAAGGTTCTGCAACCTGATGGCCGATCGTGTGCATCGGGTTGAGCGCCGTCATCGGCTCCTGGAAAATCATGCTGATGCGATTGCCGCGCAGCTTGCAATAGTCCGCATCCGGCAGCCGCGCGAGCTCGTTGCCATCAAGCTTGACGCTGCCGGTGACAACTGCACTCTCAGGCAGCAATCCCATCAGCGACAGCGCCGTCACCGATTTGCCGCAGCCGGATTCGCCGACAAGCCCGAGCGTCTCGCCGCGTTTCAGCGCAAAGCTGACACCGCGCACGGCCTGTGCCGGGCCGCGGCTGGTGTTGAGGCGGACGCCGAGATTGTCGACCTCGATCAGGCTTGCGGGATCAGCCATCGTCACCGCTCCCGCGCCAGCCGGGGATCGAGCAGATCGCGCAATCCATCGCCGAGCAGATTGAGGCCGAGCACCGCGATTGCGATCGCCGCGCCCGGATAGACCGCCAGCATCGGCGACTGGAACAGCATGGTCTGCGCATCGTTCAGCATGCGGCCCCAGGACGGCTGCGGCGGCTGCGTGCCGAGGCCGAGATAGGACAAAGCGGCTTCAGCAAGGATCGCGAGCGCGAACTGGATGGTCGCCTGCACGATCAGGATCGAGAGAATATTCGGCAACACATGCTCGATGGTGATGCGGAACGCCCCCTTCCCTGAGGCGCGCGCGGCCAGCACGAATTCGCGCGCCCAGATCGCATTCGCCGAGCCGCGCGTCAGCCGGGTCAAGGTCGGGATCTGGAAGATGCCGATCGCGATGATCGAGGTCACCATGCCCGGCCCTGCGACGGCGGCGAGCATGATCGCCGAAAGCACTGCCGGAAAGGCAAAGGTGAAGTCGGAGAAGCGCATGATGATCTCTTCGGTCCATCCACGCTTGGCCGAGGCGATCAGGCCGAGACAGACGCCGAAGGAAAGACCGATACTGACCGCGATGATGCCGACCAGGATGGTCGAGCGGGCGCCTGCGAGCAGCAGCGAGACGATATCGCGGCCGAAGGAATCGGTGCCGAGCCAGTGCGCCGACGACGGCGGCCGGAGCTTCGAGGCGATGTCGATCTCGTACGGCGACCACGGCGTCCACACCAGCGAGACCAGCGCCGATACGACTACCAGGAGGCTGAGCGCTCCGCCCAGCACGAAGCTGCGATGGCGCAGCGCACGGCCCCAGAAGCCTCTCGCCGCCAAGGGGCGCGTTGCGACCGGCGCATCAATGGATGTGGTCAGGGGCGAGCTCACAGGTCGTGCACCTTGATGCGGGGATCGATAAAGGCATAGAGCACGTCGACCACGAAATTGACGATGACCACCATGGCCGCCAGCAGCATCACGCAATTGCGCACCACGATGAGGTCGCGGTTGGCGATCGACTGGAAGATCAGCCGGCCGAGGCCCGGCAGGTAGAACACGTTCTCGATCACAATGGTGCCGGCCAGCAGGTTGGCGAATTGCAAGCCCATCACCGTCATGACGGGGATCATGGCATTGCGCAGCACGTGGCTCCACAGCACCTCGCGCTTGCCGAGTCCCTTCGCACGTGCCGTTCGGACGAAATCTTCGCGCAACACTTCGAGCACGGCTGAGCGGGTGACGCGGGCAAGGATTGCGGCCTGCACCACGGCCAGCGAGATCGACGGCAGCAGCAGCGATTTGACGCCAAGCCAGATGCCGTCGTCCCAGCCGGCAAAGCCGCCTGCGGAGAGCCATTGCAGCCGCACAGCGAACAGCAGCACCAGAAGGATCGCGAACCAGAAATTCGGCAGCGCGATGCCGATCTGGGTCAACGACATCACACCGACATCGCCGAGCTTGTTGTGATTGGCGGCGGTGTAGATGCCGGCCGAGAGCGCCAGCACCACCGTGATCAGCATCGACATGATCGCGAGCGGAATGGTCAGCACCAGCCGCTCAGCGATCAGGCTGGCGACCGGTGTGCCGTAGACATAGGAATTGCCGAGATCGCCGACGACGAGCCCTTTGATCCATTGCAGGTAGCGGACCGCCAGCGGCTGGTCGAGCCCGAGCTTGACAGTGAGCGCGCGGACCGCGTCGGCCGACGCATCTGCGCCCATCAGCATCTGCGCGGCATTGCCCGGCAGCGCATCCAGCACCAGGAAAATGATCACGGATGCGCCGACCAGCGTCGCCAGCAGCGTCAGGACACGTCGGAGGACAAATACGCTCATGCGCGGTGGTCGGGCTCAGGGCTCATCAGCGGCACGATCAACATGTCCGGACGCCGGACGCAAGTCCTTTGCTCGCCGGCGCATGCCGTCATTCCGGCCGGCGGGCGAGAAGATCGTGCGAGGCCTCGAACAGCGCGCTCGCCCGCAGCAATTCCGCATCGTCCCGGAAGCGGCCGACGAGCTGAAGCCCGATCGGCAGCCCGTCGCGGCCGAAGCCGCAGGGCAGACTGATCGCGGGGTGGCCGGTCATGTTGAACGGCATGGTCCAGGGGAACCAGTGCGGCCGGACGCTGTCAAATTGCACCCCATCGATCTCGATTTTGCCGAACAGGTCCTGGTCGATCGGCAGCGCGGTGCGGGTGATCGTCGGCATCGCCAGCAGATGCCCGCGCGCAAGCAGGGATTGCACCCGGCGGAACAGCGCCGTGCGCGCGAACATCGCCTCCTGATAGGCGACGCCGCTGACATTGGTGGCAAGTGCGACCTGCTTGACGAAGGCCTCGCTGAGCACTTCGCCATGCTCGGCCACGAGCTTGGCGAAACGCGTGCGCCAGACCGTGTGGTTGATGGCACGCCAGATCGGCTCGATATCAAAGCCCGCGCCGGAGAATTCCTCAAGTTCAGCCCCGAGGCCAGCGAGTCGGTCGAGGCTAGCCTTGAAGGCGGCGGCGACATCGATGGATACTGGACGTCCGGGCGGCGAAGCGCTGAACAGGATCTTCTGTCCGCGCAAATCGCCGCGCGGGGCAGCGGAGCCGATGAAATCTGGCACGGGCATGCCGATCGACCAGGGATCGCAAGCATCCTCACCGGCCATCGCCTGCATCATCAGGGCGGTGTCGGCGACCGTGCGCGTGGTCGGCGTGACATAGGTCTGGTTACCGAACACGTCCAGCGCCTGGCTGTGCGCGATCACGCCGTTGCTCTGCTTCAGGCCGACCACGCCGTTGCAGGCGGCGGGAATCCGCGTCGAGCCGCCGCCATCGGTCGCGATCGCCAAGGGCGCGATGCCACTCGCGACCGCCACAGCCGCGCCGCCGCTAGATCCGCCGGACGAGCGCTCCGCGCTCCAGGCGTTGCGGGTGCGGCCGAACAGGGGGGAATCGGTCAGGCACTTGCTGCCGAACTCTGGCGTCGTCGTCTTGCCGACCAAGATCGCGCCTTCGCTGCGCAGCTTTGCCACCGCGACGGCATCCTCGGCGGGCACATTGTCTTTGTAAGGAACAGCCCCGAAGGTGGTCTTCACGCCCTTGGTGTTGACGATGTCCTTGACAGTAACAGGGATACCATGAAGCAGGCCAAGCGGCTCGCCTGACATGACCTTGCGCTCGGCCTGGCGGGCTGCTTCCATCGCTTCGTCGCCGCATAGCGTGATGAAGCAGTTCAACTTGGGCTGGAGCGCCTCGGCGCGCGCAAGCACGGCGCGGGCGACTTCGACGGGGGAAATCTGCTTATTCGCAATCAGCGGACGCAATTCGCTTGCGGACAGCAGGCAGGGATCGCCGTTCATCGTCACATCATGCTCCGAAGCGGACCGCCGTTGGCCCAATGCATTGACATTGAGAATGACAGTTTTGTTAACTCGAGGTCCAATACGTTTTTGGTGGTCAACCCATACGATTTCGGTATGCCTATGGATCTTCGCCGGCTCCGCTATTTCGTCGCCGTGGCCGAGGCGCGCAGCGTCGGCAAGGCCGCCGAACGGCTGCGGATGGCGCAGCCGCCACTCTCGGTCCAGATCCGCAAGCTCGAAGCCGAAATCGGCGCGCCGCTATTCCACCGCGGCACGCGCGGCATGGACCTGACAGAGGCGGGCCAGGCCCTGCTGACGCGGGCCGGCGAGGCGCTGGCGCTTGCGGCCGACGGCATCGAAGCCGCGCGCGCGGTCGCGGCCGGCCGGCGCGGCAGGATCTCGGTGGGTTACATGTTCGTGCTGGCCAACGCTGTGCTGCCGCGGCTGATCCCGGAGTTGCGGCGATCCATGCCCGGCGTCGATCTCGACTTCGTCGACCTCACCGCATCGACGCGCGAGGCGCGGCTACTGGATCGCAGCGCCACGGTCGCACTGTGCATGCCAGCGATCCACCATCCCGAAATCCAGGTTGCACGGATCGGTGCCCAGCGCTTCATGCTTGCGCTGCCGAACCGCTCGCCGCTTGCGCGGATCGGCGCCGTGCCGATGGCACGATTGCAGGGCCGTCCGCTGATTGCGCTGCCGCCGCCGGAGCGCGATCCCGCCTCCTCCGCAGTCGCAGCCCTGCTCCGGCGGCATCAAATCGTAATGCCGATCGCAAGCCGGGTAGAGACGGTGAATTCGGCAATGAGTCTGGTTCTCGCCGGTGAAGGTCTTGCGATCCTGCCGGCCTGCGCCAAGCTCGGCGCGCCACGCGGCATTGTGTTCCGGCCGCTGCGCGATGCCACAGATACCATCGACATCGCCGCGTGCTGGCGGCGGGATTCGCAGAGCCCGCTGATCCCAAGGTTTCTGAAATGTGCGGAGAAGGTCGTCGCGCGCCTGTAACGCGGACTAATCAACTCCAGCTGATCTCGTGGCTCCAGGGCGGATCGGCGCCCGGACGGGTGCAGGTCAGGCCGGCGCACTTGGCGGCAAAGGACAACGCCCGACGAAGCTCGTCGGTGCTGATGTCCTTGAGTTGCTGTCTGGCGAGACGGCCCTGTTTGTACAGCGCGAACAGCAATGCGGCTTGAAAGCTGTCACCGGCGCCGATGGTATCGGCGACCACGACCTTCGGCGCCTCGACCTCGATCTGACCCGTCTTCGCATGCCAGGCGATAGCGCCGTTGTTGCCGCGGGTGATGACGACAAGGCTCGGGCCCTGCCCCAGCATCGCGCCCGCGCGCTGCTGATACGGCTCCTCGCCGAAGAGATAGGAGAAGTCGACATCCGACATCTTGATGAGATCGGCGCTGCCTGCGAACTCCGCCATGCGGGCGAGATAGGCCGGCTTATCCTTGACCAGATTGGGCCGGCAGTTCGGATCGAAGGAGATCGTCGACGTCGCCCTCGCGTCCGCAATTAAAGCTTTGGTCTCGGCGGCGCCCCGATCGTTGACAAGCGTGGTTGAGCCGACATGAACAGCTTCCACCGTGTCGAACGGAATGGTCGCGCGCCGAAACGTCCAATTCCGCGTCGCGGTCTCGGCGTCGTAGAAGGCATAGTGCGACTCGCCGGCGACGATGCGGACAAAAGCGAGGGTGGTCTGGTGATCGCTGCGCGTGGCGAAACCAAGCTCGACATTCGACCCGGTCGCATGGTCGGCGATCATACGCCCGAACATGTCGTTCGAGATGCCACCGACAAAACCGGTCGGGGCGCCGAGCCGCGCGATCCCGATCGCGACGTTGAGACAGGAGCCGCCGACCGCTGGCATCACCGCTTCGCGGCCGTCGGCATTTTTCGTTGGCACAAAATCGATCAGTGCATCGCCGCAAGAAATCAGCATGTCTCTCAACGCGTCCTTCTAACTTCTGGCGATGTCGCGCATCACCGCCCGGCTGCCGCGATCGACCTCGCGCAGCAGCTTGTACACTTCACGCTTCCTGATGTGAAATGCGGCCATGTCGGGCGCAGTCGGTTCGCTCTTACGTCCCAGCGCCGACATCTTTGCCATGGTCTCGCCAATCGAGGCATAGGCGCCGCCGGCGACTGCACCGAGCATCGCGGCGCCCAAGAGCACCGGCTCCCTGGTTTGCGGCAACGCGACGGTGAGGCCAGTGGTATCAGCCATGATCTGCCGCACCAATGGGCTGCGGCTAGCGCCGCCGCCCATGATCATGATGCCGGCATGAACGCCATGCGCGGCAAAGGCTTCGATCACCTCGGCGAGCCCATAAGCGAGTCCGCACAGGCCGGCGACGAATAACCGCTCCATCGAGCCGACATCGGTGTCGAGATCGAGGCCGGCGATCACGGCGCGTGTATCGGGATCGGCGTAAGGCGAGCGGTTACCGATAAATTCGGGGAGCACGTGAACGTCGCGGGCGAGCAGCGCTGCGCGGCTGGCATCGCCGGCGCGCGCGATGATGCGGCGCTCGAGGAACTCGATGAGGTCAACGCCCTCGCTGCGCGCCGCCACACTCGCCTCGGCGTGGCCTGGATGCGATTTGAGCAGATGGTCGATCGCCGCGCCCGCGGCCGATTGGCCGCCCTCGTTGAGCCAGAAGTTCGGCACCATGCCGGAGTAGTAGGGACCCCAGACGCCAGGGACGAAGCACGGCTCCTTCGTCGTCGCCATGATGCAGGCCGACGTTCCCATGATGTAGGCCATGCGATCGGTGACGTCAGTCGTTCCGCCCGGTCCGTCGCGTCCGCCAATCGCGCCGATGCCGCCGGCATGGGCGTCGATCAGGGAGGCGCCGATCGGAATCCCCGGTGGCAGGCCGAGATCGGCGGCAGCCGCGCGGGTGAGGCCGGCGCCGAGCCGCGTGCCGGGGGCGACGATCTCGGTGCCGATGCGGGCGTATCTTTCGTTAACGAAGTCGGAGAGGCCGATACGCTTGAAGAACGGCGCGCTCCAGCCGCCGCCGTCATGCGCGAGATAGTTCCATTTGCAGGTGACGGTGCAGGTCGAGCGCTGGAGCGATCCGGTCGCGCGCCAAGTCAGATAGTCTGCCAGATCGAAGAAATGCCCGGCGGCATCGAAGCTCGCGCGCAGATGACGCTTGAGCCACAACAGCTTAGGCATTTCCATCTCGGGTGAGATGGAGCCGCCCACATAACGCAGCACATTATCGGCGGTCTGGTTGATAAGACGCGCTTCGGCGACGGCACGATGATCCATCCAGACAATGACGTTACGCTGCTTTTCGCCGGAGGCACTGACCGTGACCGGCTCGCCCTCGCGGTCGAGCACCACCAGGGAACAGGTCGCGTCGAAACCGATACCGCCGACACTGTCGGGTGCGATGGCCGCCTCCGCCATCGCCGCCCGCACAGATTTGACACAGGCCTCCCAGATGTCCTGAGACGACTGCTCGACGATGTCGCCGGCCTCATGCCAGATCCGAATCGGGTGCTTGGCGGTCGCAAGCAGCGTTCCCGCCTCGTCAAACACCCCTGCCCGCGTGCTCGTGGTCCCTACATCGACGCCGATATACGCTCGCGGCATTGTCGCTCCCGGTGGCTTCCGTCAGTTTTGACGGCAAGCCTACCAGCAAGTGTAGCCGCCATCCACCAGCACGATGCTGCCGGTCATCAGGCTCGCGGCCTCGGATGCCAGGAACAGGACGACCGAGGCGATCTCCTCGACCTGCCCCATCCGCGCCATCGGGGTTCCACCGATCCAGGCGTCGTACATTTTCGGGGTGCTTTTCACGAAGGCGTTGAGCGGCGTGTCAATGTAGGTCGGCGCGACCGCATTGACGCGGATGCCGCGAGCGCCCCATTCAGCGGCCAGCGACTTGGTCAGATGGTGCACGCCGGCCTTGGAGGCATTGTAGAAGCACTGCTCCTGCGGCTTGTTGACGATGAAGCCGGACATCGATCCGACATTGACGATGGCGCCGCTCTTGGCCTTGAGCATGTGCTTGCCGAACTCGCGGCAGCACCAGAAGGTGCCGTTAAGGTTGACGTCGATGACGTTGAGCCAGTGCTCGTCGGTCACGGTCTCGGCCGGGGTTTCGCTACGCGCAATGCCGGCGTTGTTGACGAGGACGTCGACCTTGCCGTGCCGGGCGACGAGATCGTTCGCCACCTCCGCGACGCGCTTGGTATCGGTGACGTCCATGATGGCGGTCTCGACGTCAAAACCCTTCGCCTTCAGGCTGGCCTTGGCGTCGCCAGCGACCTTGCTATCGCGGTCGCCGATGATCACCTTGGCGCCGGCCTCGGCCAGCGCTTCCGCGCAGGCGAGCCCAATGCCCTGCCCTCCGCCGGTGATGAACGCGGTCTTGCCGCTCAGCTTGAATTTTTCCAGGTACATGGTCGTATTCCCGTTTCTTGTCAGTTCCTGATCGCATTGCCGCTCGCGTCGAAGCGGTGGATGCGCGCGGGGTCCGGCACCAGCGACACGCGGTCGCCGGCATGCAGGCTCAATTCGCCGATGTAGCGCGCGGTCAGCATCCCGAGCGGCCCGGCATCGACATAAAGAAATGTGTCGCTGCCGAGGTGCTCGGCGACCGCGATCGTGCCCTGCCAGCCGCCACCGCCGTCGCGCTCGATCTTGAGATGCTCCGGCCGTACGCCGATCGTAGCGGCGCCCCTCTGCGCGGCACTGTCGCCGGTGACAAAATTCATCTTGGGCGAGCCGATGAAGCCGGCAACGAAAAGATTGGCAGGCCGCTCATAGAGCTCCAGCGGCGAGCCATATTGCTCGATCTTGCCGGCGTTGAGCACGACGATCTTGTCGGCCATGGTCATCGCCTCGACCTGGTCGTGCGTCACGTAGATCGCCGTGGTGCCGAGCTGCTTCTGCAGCCGCGTCACCTCGATGCGCATCTGCACGCGCAGCGCGGCGTCGAGATTGGAGAGCGGCTCGTCGAACAGGAACCCCTTGGGCTCGCGGACGATGGCGCGTCCGATCGCAACGCGCTGGCGCTGGCCGCCGGAAAGCTCGCGCGGCTTGCGGTCAAGATAAGGCGTCAGGTTCAGCGTCGCAGCGGCCGCCTCGACCTTGCGGTTGATCTCGTCCTTGCGCAAACCTGCCATCTTCAGGCCGAAGCCGATATTGCCGCGCACGCTCATGTGCGGATAGAGCGCGTAGGACTGGAACACCATCGACAGCCCGCGCTTGGCCGGCGGCGTGTCGACGACGTTCTTGCCGTCAATCAGGATGGCGCCGCCGGTGACGTCCTCGAGGCCGGCGATCAGCCGCAGCAGCGTGGTCTTGCCACAGCCGGAAGGGCCGACGAAGACGACGAAGGAGCCGTCGGCGATGTCGAGATCGGCGCCCTTGATGATATGCACGGGGCCGAAGGATTTCTGCACGCCCTGAAGTGTGATCTGACCCATGATCCGGCAGCCCCTTTATTTCACCGCGCCGAAGGTGAGCCCGCGCACGAGCTGCTTCTGGCTGAACCAACCGAGGACGAGAATGGGCGCGATCGCCAGCGTCGAGGCCGCCGACAGCTTTGCCCAGAACAATCCTTCCGGACTTGAATAGGAGGCAATGAACACCGTCAGCGGTGCGGCCTCCGAAGTGGACAGGTTGAGCGTCCAGAACGCTTCGTTCCAGGCCAGGATAAGATTGAGTAGCATGGTCGAGGCCAGCCCCGGGATCGCCATCGGCGTCAGCACGTAGATGAGCTCGCGGCCGATCGTAGCGCCGTCCATGCGCGCGGCTTCCAGGATGTCGCGCGGGATTTCCTTGAAATAGGTGAACAGCATCCAGATCACGATCGGCAAATTGCCGAGGCAGAGGATGAAGACGAGGCCGATGCGGGAATCGAGCAAGCCAAAGGTCTTGTAGATCAGGTAGATCGGCACCAGCACGCCGACCGGCGGCATCATCTTGGTCGAAAGCATCCAGAGCAGGATGTCCTTGGTACGCTTGGTCGGCGAGAACGCCATCGACCAGGCAGCGGGGACTGCGATCAGGAGCGCAATCAGCGTCGAGCCGCCGGCGATGATGATCGAGTTCATCGCATGGTGGAAATAGTCGCTGCGCTCCTGCACGGTCGCATAGTTTTCCGTGGTCCAATGGAAGAACAGGAAGGATGGCGGGATCGCGAAGGCTTCCAGCTCGGTCTTGAAGCTCGCCAGCACCATCCACAAGATCGGGAAGAAGATCAGAAAGCCGAAGAACCACGCCCCGATCGTCGAGATCACCACCCGCTGCGTTGTTGACTTGCGCGCCATGATTTCAGGCTTCCAGGTTGCGGCCGACGATGCGGACCAGGAAGAAGGCGACGATATTGGCGATGACCACCGCGACGAGGCCGCCCGCCGAGGCGCTGCCGACGTCGAACTGGATCAGCGCCTGCGAATAGATCAGGAAGGCGATATTGGTGGTTTGCAGGCCCGGTCCGCCGCCGGTGGTGACGAAGATTTCGGCAAACACCGTCAGTAGGAAGATGGTCTCGATCAGGATCACCACGGTGATCGGGCGGGCCAGATGCGGCAACGTGATGTAGATGAAGGTCGAGATGGCGCTGGCACCATCCATCTCGGCCGCTTCCTTCTGCTCTTCGTCGAGCGATTGCAGCGCGGTCAGCAGAATCAGCGTCGCAAACGGCAGCCATTGCCAAGCCACGATCAGGATCACCGAGAACAGCGGCACGTCGTTGAACCAGTCAACCGGCGTCAGCCCGACCAGCTTGGCCAGCCAGGCGAACAGGCCGGAGACCGGATGCATCAACAGGTTCTTCCAGACCAGCGCGCTCACCGTCGGCATCACGAAGAACGGCGCGATCACCATCAGGCGCACGAAGTTGCGACCGACCACAGGCTGGTCCATCAGCAGCGCCAGGGGAATCCCGAGCAGGATCGTCAGCGCCAGCACCGAGCCGACCAGCACCAGCGTGTTCTGGAGCGAGGCGAGAAAGGCCGGATCGGTGAGGAAGTAGCGGAAGTTTTCAAGCCCGACGAACGATTCCGAACCGGGATCGAGCAGGCTGTAATGCAGCGTCGAGAAATAGATCGTCAGCGCGAGCGGAACGATCATCCAGATGAAGAGCAGTCCGACGGCCGGGGTCAGGAGCGATCGCGCAAGAAACTGCGTCTGCCGGGTTGCCATCCTCGGGATCTCCCTCAGAGCGCTTTCGAGCGAAGTGGCGGCGGCTTCGCGGAAAGAAAACGCGTCAAAATAAAACTTCGGGAAGAAGGCGGCCATCCATCGCGCAAGGAGTGGATGGCCGCAAGTTTGAGCTCAGGGAGAGCTCGGGTTCACTTGATGTAACCGGCGCGCTTCATCTCGCGCTCGGTGGCAGATTGGGCCGCAGCCAACGCCGCGTCGACCGTCATCGATCCCGCAAGCGCAGCCGAGAACTGCTGCCCGACTTGCGTGCCGATGCCCTGGAATTCGGGGATCGCGGCATATTGCACGCCGACATAGGGCACCGGCTTCACGGTCGGCTTGTTCGGGTCGGCAGCGTCGATCGAGGCCAGGGTCATCTTGGCGAAGGGCGCCGCCTTCACATACTCGGGGTTCTGGTAGAGCGAGGTACGCGTACCCGGCGGCACGTTGGCCCAGCCCTCCTTCGAGGCCACGAGCTTGGTGTAGTCCTTGCTCGTTGCCCAGGCGATGAACTTCTCGGCGGCGTCGGCCTTCTTGGAGCCTGCGGGAATAGCCAGACTCCAGGCCCACAGCCAATTGGCGTTCTTGCCGAGCCCGGTGTTGGGCGCCAGCGCAAAGCCGACCTTGTCCGCAACCTTCGAGTCCTTCGGGTTGGTGACGAAGGACGCCGCGACCGTCGCGTCGATCCACATGCCGCACTTGCCGGCGTTGAACAGCGCGAGGTTCTCGTTAAAACCGTTCGAACTCGCGCCGGGAGGGCCGGCGTCCTTCATCAGATTGACGTAGGTCGTGAGCGTGGTCTTCCATTCCGGCGTGTTGAACTGCGGCTCCCATTTCTCGTCGAACCAGCGCGCGCCATATGAATTGGCCATTGCCGAGAGGAACGCCATGTTCTCGCCCCAGCCGGCCTTGCCGCGCAGGCAGATGCCGTAGACACCACCGTTCTTGTCGGTGAGCTTCTTGGCGGCATCGATGATGAAATCCCAGGTCGGCTTTTCCGGCATCTTCAGGCCGGCCTTGTCGAAAAGATCGGTGCGGTACATCACCATCGAGCTCTCGCCGTAGAATGGCGCGGCATAGAGCTTGCCGTCGACGGAGACCGCGTCCCTGATCTTGGGCAGGAGGTCGGCAACGTCATAATCGGCGCCGAGATTGGCGAGCGGCACCAGCCAGCCCTTCTTGGCCCAGATCGGCACCTCGTAGGTGCCTATGGTCAGCACGTCGAATTGGCCTCCCTTGGTGGCGATATCGGTGGTGACCCGCTGGCGCAGCACGTTCTCCTCCAGCGTCACCCATTTCACTGAGATATCAGGGTTTGCCTTGGTGAATTCACCGGTCAGCCCCTGCATGCGGATCATGTCGCCATTGTTGACGGTGGCGATCGTCAGGGTCGTTTCGGCCATCGCAGGGACGGCAAGCAGTACGGACGCGCCGCAGACGGCGCCCAGAAATCGTTTCACGGTGTCCTCCCTCAACTCGCGTGTTGAGCATATGCCCACGCGTTGGGCGTATGTTCGGCTGAGGTGCCGCGCTTGTCAAGCAGGCCCGCGGGCGTTTCGGCAACTTATGAGTGCTGCGGTGCGACAAACCTTCCCCATCATGCCCCGCGAAAGCGGGGCATCCAGTACTCCGTCAATCGGCTGGTTTGCCTTAAGGGGGGCCGCGGCGTACTGGATCGTCCGCTTTCGCGGACGATGACGGCGGCGCAAGTAGCGAGATCGGGCGCCCTACCGCTCCAGAATCGCCCTTGCGGTGGCCTCGTCCGTGATCAGGCCGTTGATCAGGCGCCCGTTCAGCGCCGCTGCGATCGCGGACACTTTGGCCGCACCGACCGCCGCTCCGATGGTCGTGGTCTTCGCCGGCACCTCCGGCGGGATACTGGTGAGGCGCTTGTTGGTGCCGGCCTTGAGCAGGCGGCCCTTGGAATCATAGGCCCAGCCGGTGATCTCGCCGATCGCGCCCTGCCGCATCATCTCGAACAATTCATCGCGCGTGACGAAACCATCGACATGGACCTGAGCCTTCTGGTCCATCTGGCCGATACCGACGAGACGCAGATCCGCCTTGGCGGCGACCGCCTTGACCTTCGCGATCGGCTCGATGCGAACCATCTTATTGCGCTCGTCCTCCGACGACATCAGGAACGGCAGCGGCATCGGATAGTGCCGTGCGCCTGTGCGGTCGGCGAGCCGGCCGACGGTGTCGTAGAAGCTCGCCGAGCCGTCGGCGGAGATGTTGCCGACCAGCGAAACGATCTGGTGGTTGGGCCGGTCGATCGGGGTGACGCGCTCGACCGCGGCGCGCACTGCCCGCCCCGTGCCGAGCGCAACGATCACGGGCGTCTCCGAGCGCAGCGTCGCATCGAGCAGATTGGCACAACGCTCGGCAATCCCGGCGTTGGACTGCGGCGCGGCTAGATCGGTAGGCACGACCTCGCAGTGGCCGAGATCAAAGCGCTCCTTCAGGCGCGCCGCCAGCTCCATGCAGGCCGCGATCGGATGTTCGAGCCGGAAGGTAATCAGCCGCTCGGCGAGGCACAGCGAGACCAGCCGCTGCGCCGAGGCGCGCGACACCTGAAGCATTTTTGCGATCTCGTCCTGGGTGTGGCCGGCAATGAAATAGAGCCAGCCGGCGCGCGCCGCGTCGTCGAGCCTGGATTTTTCGTTCTCGGCGGCCATGCGGCCTCACGCCCCCTAGAAATCGCTCATCTGCGCGAAGACCCGATCGGCCCCGGCGGCGGACAATATAGCGCGACCGTCGCGGCTCCGATAATGGGCACCGCCGACAAATCCCCAGACCATCATCCCGGCTGCCTTGGCGGCCTGGACGCCGCTGACACTGTCCTCGATTACCAGCGTGCGAGAAGGGCTGGCCTGCATCTTGCCCGCCGCATGGAGAAAGAGATCCGGAGCCGGCTTGCCGTGCCTGACCATCTGCGCGGTGTACAGCCGGTCGCTGAAATGCGGCGCGAGACCGGTAACATCCAGCGACAGCGAGACCCGGTCGAGGTCGCTCGACGATGCGACACAGCTTGGCGTCTTCAATTCGGACAGCACTGTGCCGACGCCGGGGATCGGCTGCAGTGCCTCGGCAAACGTCTCGAGCACGCGCGCCTTCAGTCGGAGGAGGAATTCGCTGGGCAGAACCTGGCCGAGGTCGCGATAATGCTGCTCGATCGCCCTCGTGCTGCGTCCGAGAAAGAGCTGGAGCGCCTGCTCCACACTGAGCTGAAGGCCGAACTCCGCCAGGACCTCGGACAGGCAGCGACAGCTCAGCAGCTCACTGTCGACGAGCACGCCGTCGCAATCGAAGATGATCAGATCGGGTTTTGGCCGGCCCAGGTCCATCCGGTCATTCGATCATATACCCACTAGATGAGCAATAGTTCACAGAGGGAACAT
The DNA here is from genome assembly GCF_028128895.1 of Bradyrhizobium sp. CCBAU 11434. Lineage (NCBI taxonomy): Bacteria > Pseudomonadati > Pseudomonadota > Alphaproteobacteria > Hyphomicrobiales > Nitrobacteraceae > Bradyrhizobium > Bradyrhizobium sp. CCBAU 11434. Next base: position 174,788 of record NZ_LBJX01000011.1, on the reverse strand, counting down.
GATGCCTCGATGGTTGTCCTGCGACCTCAGGACACCACCTGCCGGTAGAATGCCGGCAGCGCGGCGGGCAGCCGCCTGATGTTGCCGACGATGGCGTAGCCGCCACGGCCGAACAGCGTCGGGAAATAAGATTGTGCCGTGGCATCCACCGTCACGCCGAAAACAGAGCTGCCAAGCCGGCGCGCTTCCTGCACGGATTTGCGGGTATCCTCGAGCGCAAAGCGCCCCTCATAGTGGTCGACGTCGTTCGGCTTGCCGTCGGTGAGGACGAGCAGCAACTTCTTGCGCTGTGGCTGACGGGCTAACTCGGCCGAGGCATGGCGCACCGCGGCGCCGATCCGGGTGTAATAGCCGGGCTTCAGTGCGCCGATGCGGCGCTCCACTGTCCCGCTCATCGGCTCGCCAAAGGCCTTGACCGTCTCGAGCCGCACCCAATTGCGACGGCGCGAAGTGAAGGTGAGAATGCTGTGGTGGTCGCCGCAGGCCGACAGCCCATGGGCGAGCACCAGGAGTGCCTCCTTCTCAACGTCGAGCACGCGGTACCCGTCGACCCAGGCATCCGTCGAGAGCGAGACGTCGACGAGCAGCGTAACGGCGAGATCATGGCCCTGCGGTCGCATCGCCATGTGGACGCGATCGATACCACCATTGCTGCTGCCCGCACGCAGGTCGCACCGCGCGCGCACGAGCGCATCGAGATCGAGGTCGTATCCGTCGGTCTGGGCGCGCAACAATTCATGACGCGGCCGCAACACTTCGAAATGGCGACGCACCTGGCGGACGCGCCGGCGCATGGCATCATCCGGCGCCCAGCTTTCACCTTGCTCGGAGGCCGTCCCCGCGAGCACGCGGCAATGATCGGGCAGATAGGATCCGCTGCGATAATCCCATTCGGGATAGGTCAAGTCAGCGCTCAATGGCAACGCATCAAGCGCTTCCGGCGGCAGGTCGAGATCGAATTTGAAGCGGCTTGCCGGCTTGCCGCTGCGGCGGCTGAGCATGATTTCCTCGAGGTCGTCGGCAGCCTTTTGCGCGTCCTCGTCGTCGTTATCGTCGTCCGGACGGTCGACGTTGACCATCTCGGCCATCGCCAGGATCTTCTCGAAGCGGTTGAGCACGAAGGGATCGCGGCGGGTGGTATTGTCCTCGCGTTCGCGCACGGCAAAGCGCTTGCGATTGTCCTGGGTTGCGGCCTCCGAGGCAGCTGCGCACTCGTCGTCTCCGGAATGCACGGGCGAGAGCTCGCGCGTCCAGCAATCGCCCCAGAGCGGACACGGCAGAATTGAACGATAGCCCGGCGGCGCCTTGTCCGGCAGCGGGCCAGTTCCCATCATCGCCGGCCACAATCTGCCTGCGGGTGCCTTTCCGGCCCCGAGCAGGGCCAGCACGATCTGCTCGACCTCCTGCTCGACGCGCGGCAGGGGGCGCTTCGGCCGGGCAGCCGCGGTTGCCGCGGCGAGTTGCGCATAGTCGGCGATGAGCCCGGGAAATTGCGTGAGCACCCAGACAGCCGTCTCGCTCGCCCGACGCAGCACCAGAAGATCCCGCCGCAGCAGATCGTCCTCCGCAATCACCTCGACCGGCGCGGCGGCGAACCATACAGCGAGCCAGCGATAGAGCACGGCGTTCAGCGCGCGGTCGGCAAAGATCGCGATGCGATCGGGCAGGAAGATGGTTGCGGCGTCGCGGCCCGGCTGCTCCAGACGCTCATCGCCGAGGCCGATGCGTTGCCGCCAGCCGAGCCGATGCCCGGACTTGCGCGCACCGGCGCTCGCGATCTGCACGCCCGTCTCTCCGCCGAGCGCGCGGAACATGACCGCGATCCGGCCCCTCACCTCGCTGAGCGAGACCGCATCATCATCGTGGACTGGATAGCTTGCGGTGCCGCCGACCATCCGGTGCCAGGCACGGCCGACCGTCTCCTCCAGTTCGAGGAAGTCGAGCATGAGTCACCCGATCACGGCACGCGCGACGTCCAGCAGTGCCGCCTTGACGTCGGCGTCATCGGTCAAAGGCTCGATCATGCCGGCAAGGACCGCGTCGGCGACCGGCGTGCCCGCGGCGATCAGGGTCGCGCAATAGATAACGAGCCGGGTCGAGACGCCCTCTTCCAGATCATGGCCCTTGAGCGCACGCAGCCGCCCGGCCAGCGTGACCAATGGCCGTATGCGATCCAGCGGCAGCCCGCTCTCGGCGGAGACCACGGCAATCTCCTGCTCGGCCGGCAGGAAGCCGAACTCGATGGCGACGAAGCGCTGCCGCGTCGACGGCTTCAGCGCCTTGAGCAAGGTCTGATAGCCGGGATTGTAGGAGACCACGAGCATGAAGCTTTTGGGGGCCGCAAGCTCCTCGCCGGTGCGCTCCAGCGGCAGGATGCGCCGGTCGTCAGTCAGCGGATGCAGCACCACGGTGACATCCTTGCGCGCTTCAACGACTTCGTCGAGATAGCAGATGCCGCCCTCGCGCACCGCGCGCGTCAGCGGACCGTCGGTCCACACGGTGTCACCGCCCTTCAGCAGATAGCGCCCGGTGAGATCGGCAGCGGTGAGATCGTCGTGGCAGGCGACGGTGTGCAGCGGCAGCCCGAGGCGCGCTGCCATGTGCGCGACGAAGCGCGTCTTGCCGCAGCCGGTCGGCCCCTTCAACAGTACCGGAAGCTGATTTCGCCAGGCATGCTCGAACAATGCACATTCGTTGCCGCTGGCGACATAGGCCGGGAGCACGGGGACCGAGCTTACGGTGTGAAGGGCAGGTTTCATGACGTCTCTCCGGGCTTTCCAGGAAGTGGGCGGCCGCGGCGAACTGCGGCCGCCGTTTCTCGTTTATTCAGCCGGTTGCAGCGCAGCCGGAATGACCGCCCGCTTCTCGCGACCGGGCACCAGCACCGCCCAGACGAACATCAGCGCGGAGATGGCGACGAACACACCGGAGCCGAGCCGGACCCAGTAGAACATCGCGAGCTGGTCCTGCACGTCCATGTAGCTCTGGCCGAGCACCCGCTGCAGATGAACCTGGACCACGCCGGCGAAGGTCAGCGCAAAGGTCATCACCATCATGGCCGTGCACATGATCCAGAAGCTCGTCATGGACAGCCACTGGTTATAGGGCGCACGTCCCTTGATCTGCGGGATCGCGTAGGCCATCACCGACAGGTTCAGCATCACATAGGCGCCGAAGAAGGCGAGATGGCCGTGCGCAGCGGTCACCTGCGTACCATGGGTGTAGTAGTTCACCGAGGACAGCGTGTGCAGGAAGCCCCAGACGCCTGCGCCCAGGAACGCCATCACCGAACAGCCGACCGACCACAACAGCGCAGCGCGGTTCGGATGCTTGCGGCCGGCCTTCCAGGTCATCTGCACCGTGAAGATCACCATGGTGAAGAACGGTGCGACCTCGAGCGTCGAGAACAGCGAGCCGATCCACTGCCAGTAGCCAGGGGCGCCGATCCAATAGAAGTGGTGGCCGGTGCCAAGGATGCCGGAGAACAGCGCAAGGCCGATGATGACATAGAGCCACTTCTCCACGACCTCGCGATCGATGCCGTTCAGCTTGATCATCAGATAAGCGAGGACGGAGGCCATGATCAACTCCCAGACGCCCTCCACCCAGAGATGGACGACGTACCACCAGTACATCTTGTCGACCGCGAGATTGGCCGGGTTGTAGAAGGCGAACAGGAAGAAGATCGCGACACCCCACAGGCCGAACAGCAGGATGTTGGTCACCGTGGTCTTGCGGCCCTTGAGCGCCGTCATGGTCACGTTGAACAGGAACATCAGGCAGACCACGACGATGCCGACCTTGATGATGAAGGGCTGTTCGAGGAATTCGCGGCCCTCATGATAGTGGAAGAGATAACCGACAACCGCCACGCCTGCGGCGCCGAAGAACATCCAGAACTGGATCTTCGCCAGCAGCGGGCTGTACAGCTCGGTCTCGGTCTCCTCCGGCAGCAGATAGTAGGTCGCGCCCATGAAGCCGATCAACGACCACACGATCAGCGCGTTGGTGTGGATCATCCTGACGATGTTGAACGGCAGCAGCACCGACAGCGTATTGGGCAGGACGTAGATCGTCCCGGCGAGCAGGCCGAACAGCACCTGGGCCATGAACAGGGTCAGCGCGCCGTAGAAATACAGCATCGCGACTTTCTGGGTCTGATATTTCATCTCGGGTTCTCTCTGTCTTGAAAGAAGAAGCAGCGCGCTCAGCCGGCCTGGTTCGGCGGCCAGCTCTGACGCTTGATCGTCGAGGTCCATTGCAGGAAGTCGGCGAGATCGTTGAGCTCCTGGTCGGTGAGATTGAACTGCGGCATTTGCCGCCGCCCCGGCGCGCCCGAGGGCTGCGACTGCATCCAGGCCTTCAGCGTCTCGCGGGCGGCGGCCGGATCCTCCTTGCCGCCCCAACGATCCCAGACATTGCCGACTTCAGGAGCGAAATAGGCACCCTCGCCCAGCAGCGTGTGGCAGTTGATGCAGGAATTGCGCTCCCAGACGTGCTTGCCGCGGGCGACCGACGCCGTCAGCGTCGTCGCGTCCGTAGAGGTCGTGGTCATGTAGTAATGGCTGTGCGCCGTCAGTCCGATGAAGATGGCGAAGAAGAAGGCCGAGCCGCCGTAAAAGACGTTTCGAGCGGCCGACTTGGTCAGGCGTTCAGCCATTGCCAATCCTTTCCGTTTGAGTCCTGAAGAAATGCGATCGTGTGATTTATTGCCAATTGCCACCGATCGCTCTTTGACGAAGAGCAAGTAGCGCGTCGATGCGCGGCATCGCGGTCAAACCAGGGCGACGATCGCGGATGCGAGCCAGGCGAACAGCACGACGATGAGGACCCAGGCGCTGACGAGACCGCGCCAGAGCGCCGGCGCAGCTCGAAGATCGAAGAAGTCGAGCACGATACGGCGTCCCTTGAGCGCAGCGAAGATCAGCAGAAGGGCATTGCCGAGCAGCGGGCGTGCGACGAGCGGCGGAACCAGAAGGGTTGCAAGCGCGAGGCCGAGCAGCACAATCCAGGCGATGTCGATGCGATCCGGAATCACTGCTGCACCAGATAGATGATCGGGAACATGACGATCCACAGCAGATCGACCATGTGCCAGAAGGCGGCTCCCGTCTCTACGCCGGTCACGCTGGCGCTCCGGGAAACCAAGGCCAGAATCACGATGCCGAGGCAGACATGCATGAGATGGAAGCCGGTCAGGAGAAAATACAGCGTGAAGAACGGGCTGGTCTCCAGACCATTTCCGAGCGCGATCTCGCCGGCATATTCGAACAGCTTGGCCGCGATGAAGAAAGCGCCAAGCGCCATGGCTGCGAACAGCCAACCGCGCGCAGCCTGCCTGCGGGAAGCGCGCGCGGCGGCCGTGGCACGCGCTGCGGCCCAGCCGCTGGTCACCAGAACCAGCGTATTGAGCCCGGCGAGATGGGAATCAAGAGTGGCCTGCCCCGCCGCAAACATCGCGGGATGGATCGCCCGGGCGATCACGAAGGCGCCGAGAAACAAGCCGAAGGTGGCGAGCTCGCTGAAGATCAACACCCAAATCATGGGATCCCCGGGAAGACCTTCCAGGATGCCCCAGCCGGTCTCTCCTTGCTCGCAATCCGTCGTCGACATCTGATTTCCGCATCAAGACGCCGAATCGATATCTCACCGGCGCGGTTTTGACTTTGTCGCCGCACAAACAGTGCAACCAGCCGGAGCCGCGTTTGCGCTACCGCAACGTTGCGCGGGTCCCTCCATAATATCGTGAATCGATATGACGACTCCGAACAACGGCTGATGATGACATGAGTGAAGCACAACTCGGACTGATGACCGCGACGCCGATCATCATCGTCTTTGCCATCGCGCTGCGGCGCATGGGGGTGCTATCGACCGTTGCGACCATATCGGCGGTGAGCCTTTCCGTCGCGATCGCGACAGTGCTGTTCACGACACAATAATCCGGACGCCGCGGATCGGGGGGCGCGATCAGCTCGCCCGGGATCGCCGATCGGGCGCCGTCTCGGCAGGACTAACCGAAACCGCGAGCCTTCACCGGGCTTGCTTTCGAGTCGGAGCTGTCCGCCCAATCGATCCACGACGATGCTGTGCACGATGTGCAGGCCAAGGCCACTCGCGCCGTCATGCCGGCGCGTGGTGAAGAAGGGATCGAAGGCCCGCCGGTCCACGTCGGGCGCCATGCCACAACCGTCGTCGGCAAACAGCAGCTCGATATGTCCATGGCCTGCTGCGCGGAGCGAGACATCGATCTTCCCTGTTTCGCCACCAGAGAAGGCATGCGTCATCGCGTTAATGGCTCTGGCGTGAATCGCCTCGCTCAAAACAGAACAAAGGCGCCGATCAACAAACCTGCAGCGAAGGAGCAGAGCCCTAAGGTGCAGACGGAAACGATGCGCAAGAGGATGCGAAGCCGCCCCTCAAATTCATCGTCTGTCATCTCGTGGATATGAGCCGCCACTGGTGCTGCCCTGCCCGTGCCCTGCTCGGCACCCCCCGGATTTAGACTCCAAATCATGGTCATCGCGAGGCACTGGTTCTAATCGCGACGCCGTGATCGAAATTGACGAAAATTGTAGCGGCGCCGGAGCCTCCCCCCGCGAGGTGATTTTGCGCCTACCGCCGCTGGTTATAGACGTCGATGCACACGGCTCCGAGCAGCACCAGGCCCTTGATGACCTGCTGGTAGTCGATGCCGATGCCGAGGATGGACATGCCATTGTTCATCACGCCCATGATCATGGCGCCGACCACGGCACCGCCGACACGGCCGACGCCGCCATAGGCCGAAGCGCCACCGATGAAGCAAGCGGCGATGACGTCGAGCTCGAAGCCGAGGCCGGCCTTCGGGGTCGCGGTGTTGAGGCGCGCAGCGAAGACGAGACCGGCGAGCGCGGCGAGCACGCCCATGTTGACGAAGGTGAAGAACGTCAGCCGCTCGGTCTTGATGCCCGACAGGCCTGCCGCCTTCGCATTGCCACCCACGGCATAGATCTGGCGGCCAATCACGGTACGGCGGGTGACGAAACCATAGAGCGCGATCAGGACGCTCATGATCACGAGCACGTTGGGCAGGCCGCGATAGGTCGCGATCAAATAGGTGAAATAAAGCACGGCACAGGCGAGCACGACACTCTTGCCGAGGAAGAACGCGTAGGGCTCAACCTCGATGCCATGCGACACCTCGCGCGCGCGGCTCTTGGCGCTGGCGTAGACCAGACCAAGTGCCAGCACCGCACCGATCAGCATCGAGGTGGGATGCAGCGTGCCGGCCTCCGGCAGCACCTCCGGAATGAAGCCCGACGACAGCTTTTGGAAGGTCGACGGGAACGGCCCGAGCGACTGGCCCTGCAACACGGCAAGCGCGAGGCCCTTGAACACCAGCATGCCCGCCAGGGTCACGATGAAGGATGGGATCTTGAAATAGGCGACCCAATAGCCCTGCGCCGCGCCGATAGCCGCCCCGACCGCGAGACAGATAAGGAAGGCGAGCGTGTAGTCGACCTTGTATGTCACCATCAGAAGAGCGGCGACCGCACCGACGAAGCCCGCGACCGATCCGACCGAGAGGTCGATATGGCCGGTGACGATCACCAGCAGCATGCCCAACGCCATGATGACGATGTAGCTGTTCTGGAGCACCAGGTTCGTCAGGTTCAACGGCTGCAACAGCGTGCCGCTGGTCATGACCTGGAAGAACAGCATGATCGCAATCAGCGACATCAGCATGCCGTAGTTGCGCAAATTGTTTTTGATGAAGCTGCCGTGCCGGCGCTCCTCAGGCAGCGACACCGTCTTGTCGGTCATAGCTGCGATCCTCCCATCTCAGCGGCCTTGGCCGCGCCGTTTCCGTTGCTTCGTTCGTTGCGCATGATAGCGCGCATGATGCTTTCTTGTGTCGCCTCAGCGCCCGGGAACTCGCCGACGAAGGCGCCGTCGTTCATGACGCAGATACGGTCGCAGATGCCGAGTAGCTCGGGCATCTCCGAAGAGATCACCACGACGCCGCGGCCGGCCTCCGCCAGTTCGTTGATAATACAGTAAATCTCGTATTTGGCACCGACGTCGATGCCCCTTGTCGGCTCGTCCAGGATTAGCACCTTTGGGTCGGTCATCAGCCATTTCGACAGGACGACCTTCTGCTGGTTCCCGCCGGAAAGCTGGCCGGTCTCCTGGTAGACGTCGGAGCAGCGAATCCGCATCCGGTTGCGGTAGTCGCTCGCGACCTTCAGCTCGGCGATGTCGTCGATCACCCGCCCCGGCGCGACCTGGTCCAGGCTTGCCAGTGTAATGTTCTTGCGGACGTCGTCGGCCAGGATCAGGCCGAGCTGCTTGCGGTCCTCGGTGACATAGGCAAGGCCGGCGTCGATCGCGGCGGCGACGCTCGGCAGCACGATCTCATGACCCTCAAGGGCAATGCGGCCGCTGATATTGGTACCCCAGGAGCGACCGAATAGGCTCATGGCGAACTCGGTGCGACCGGCCCCCATCAGCCCGGCGATGCCGACGACCTCACCGCGCTTGACGCCAAAATTGACGTTCTTGATCACCTGCCGTTCCGGATGGATGGGGTGATAGACTGACCAGTTCGAAACCTGGAGCACGGGCTCGCCGATCTTGGCGCTGCGCTCGGGGAAACGATGGGCAAGGTCACGGTTGACCATGCTGCGGATGATGCGGTCTTCCTGGATCGGCTCGGCGCGGCAGTCGATACCGTCGACGGTGCGTCCGTCGCGCAGCACGGTGATGTGGTCGGCGACGCGGGCGACCTCATTGAGCTTGTGCGAGATCAGGATCGAGCCGATGCCCTGATCGCGGAACTTCATCAGGCGCTCGAGCAGTGCCGCGCTATCGGCTTCGTTCAGGCTCGCGGTCGGCTCGTCCAGGATCAGCATCCTGACGCGCTTGGACAACGCCTTGGCAATCTCGACCAGCTGCTGCTTGCCGACGCCGAGATCGGTGATCAGCGTATCCGGCGATTCCTTCAGGCCGACCTGCGCGAGCAGCTCGCGCGTGCGCCGGTAGACCTCGTCGCGATCGATCACGCCGAATTTTGACGGCGGATGCGAGAGAAAAATATTCTCCGCGATCGACATCAGCGGAATCAGGGCCAATTCCTGATGGATGATGATGATCCCGAGCGCCTCGGAATCGTTGATGTCGCGGAACCGGCGCTCCTCGCCCTCGAAGACAATGGTGCCTTCGTAGCTGCCCGCCGGATAAACCCCGCTCAGCACCTTCATCAAGGTTGATTTGCCGGCGCCATTCTCGCCGACGAGGGCATGGATCTGCCCGGCTTCGACCGAGAAATTGACGTCACGCAGCGCCTGCACACCGGCAAAGCTCTTGCTGACGTTGCGCATTTCCAGCATGGCGGTCATCGCATTGCGTCCCATCCGTTACGTCCCTCCCCCCGCGAACGGGGAGAGGGAAACTTGAGAGTCTTACTGGAACTGCGACTTCTTGTAGTAGCCGCTGTCAATCAGGGTCTTCTCCCAATTGTCCTTATACACCACGACCGGCTTCAGCAGATAGGAGGGTACGGTCTTGGCGCCGTTCTCGTAGGTCTTGGTGTCGTTGACCGTGACCTGCTTGCCGGCCAGCGCGGCATCGACCATGTCGGCGGTCACCTTGGCGAGATCGCGGGTGTCCTTGAAGATGGTCGAATACTGGTCGCCCCGCAGCATCGCCTTGATCGACGGCACTTCGGCGTCCTGTCCCGAGATGATCGGCATCGGCTGGTCGGCGCTACCATAGCCTACGCCCTTCAGCGAGGAGATGATACCGATGGAGATGCCGTCATAGGGCGACAGCACCGCATTGACCTTCTTGTTGCCGTAGTAGGCGCTGAGCAGATTGTCCATGCGGGCCTGGGCGGTGGCACCGTCCCAGCGCAGGGTTGCAACCTTGTCCATGCCCATCTGACCGGAGGCGACGACCAGCTTGCCGCTGTCGATATACGGCTTCAGCACGCTCATCGCGCCGTTGTAGAAGAAGAAGGCGTTGTTGTCGTCGGGCGAGCCGCCGAATAGCTCGATGTTGAACGGACCCTTGCCTTCCTTCAGGCCAAGCCCCTTCTCGATCGATTGCGCCTGGAGCACGCCGACCTGGAAATTGTCGAAAGTCGCGTAATAGTCAACGTTCGGCGTACCGCGGATCAGGCGGTCATAGGCGATCACGGTGATGCCTTTCGCCTTGGCCTGCTTGAGCACGTCGGACAGCGTGGTGCCGTCGATCGCGGCGATCACCAGCGCGTTAGCTCCCTTCGTCACCATGTTCTCGACCTGCGAGAGCTGGTTCGGAATATCGTCCTCGGCATATTGCAGGTCGGTGTTGTAGCCACGCTCCTTCAGCACCTTCACCATGTTGTCGCCGTCTGCAATCCAGCGCGCCGAGGATTTCGTCGGCATGGCGATACCAACGGTCTTCTTGTCCTGTGCGGAGGCGGTGAGACCTGTAACCATCGTGGCGGCGCCGGCCAGTGCTATCGCAAGAAATGTCGTCTTCAATTTCAACATGCTTCACTCCCTTTGGGTGTCAGACTGTTTGTTAGTGTCGTGCAGTACATCGGTAAAGGTCGGTTTCGGGTCTCCTATGCGAGCTTGACGTCGGGCTCCGCGCGACCGCGCGCGGATGCTTGTAACACAAAAGTGCAGCCGGCCTGTGGGTCGGCGGCGCGCGCCTCTGCGTCCATGTCCTGCCAGGCCGAAGTGACCAGCAGGCGCGATAGATCAGGACCGACGAAAGCAGGGCAGCTTGCCTGCTTGGCCGGCACATGCAGCGAGCGCACGCGCTCGCCTTGCGGAGAATAGACATCGACGCGACTGGCGCCCCAACAGGCATTCCAGATCTGTCCATCCGCATCGCACACCGAGCCGTCAAGGCCGCCGACGCCGGAGTGGCGCAGCAACACCTCAGGCTCGCCGCGCGGCAAGCCCGTGTCGGGATTGAGCGGCACCGCATAGAGCACGGCGCGCGCGGTGTCGGTGAAATATCCCATGGCGCCATCCGGCGAGAAGCAGATCGAGTTCGGGATGCTGATGCCCGGAAACAGCGTCGAGATCTTGCCGCGGTGGAGCGCATAGATCGCCCCCAGACCTCGTTCGGCATTGCGTCCCATCGTCCCGATCCAGAACGTGCCGGATTGATGCACCCGGCAATCATTGGAGCGTGTCGCGGGATTGTCCGGTTCGAGCGGGCAGAACAACGTCATGGCGCCATCGGCGAGTGTGCGGATGTAACAGCCATCCTCCGCGACAACGAGCTGGCGCTCGGCATCGATCCGCCCCAGTGCGCTCGCCATCCGGCCCAGCGCGTGGATTCGGATCGCGCCGCTGCCGAGGTGAGCCTCGAAGAGCTTCCCCTCGCGAATGTCAAACCACCAGGCGGTGTCGGTGGCCGCGTCATAGGTCGGGCCTTCACCGAGATGACACTGCTCGCCGGAGAGAACGGTCGTCGGCACCTCTTCCATCATGGCGCCCTCACCGCGAAGCGATAGACGGTGTGATGTCGATAGACGCTGCCGGGATCGAGGCGCGGGCTCGGAAAATCCGGCCGGTTCGGCGAGTCGGGCCACATATGCGGCTCCAGGCACAACGCGTCCGATTGCCGGATCAGCTTGCCGCCCTTGCCCGAGATCGTGCCGTCGAGATAGTTGCCGGAATAGACTTGCAGGCCGGGCTGGTCGGTGAACAGCTCCATGATCCGTCCTGAAAGCGGCGCTTCCAGCCGGGCAGCAAGCGCGAGCTTGCCGTCGCGCGCGAGGCAATAGGTGTGATCGTAGCCCCTGCCGTTCTGCAATTGCTGATCGCCTTCGCGGATGCGCGCACCGACGGCGTGAGCCTCGCGGAAATCAAAGGGCGTGCCGGCCACGCTGCGCGGCGGCTCCGGCAGCGGGATGGCGGTGGGATCGATAGCGAGGAAGTGGTCGGCATTGACCGTTAGCTTGTGATCCAGAGTGGACGCACCCGAGGTCGCGCCTTCCAGATTGAAGAAGCTGTGATTGGTGAGGTTCACGATTGTCGACCGGTCGGTTCGTGCCTCCATGATCAGCGACAGCTCGGTCGGGCCTGTGACGCGATAGGTCAGGCGCACATCGAGTTTGCCGGGGTACTTCTCCTCGCCATGCGGACTCGTATAGGTCAGCGTGACCGCAGGGCTGGCGCCGTCGTCGATCTCAGCAATGTCCCAGAGCTTGCGGTCGAAACCATCGAGGCCGCCATGCAACGCATTGGGGCCGTTGTTGACGGGAAGCTGGAAGGCCTCGCCATCCAACGAAAACCGGCCGTTGGCGATGCGGTTGGCGTAGCGGCCCACGGTGGCGCCAAAGAACTTCCGTTCGGCGAGATAGCCGGCAAAGGTGTCATGGCCGAGCACGATGTCGTCGGTGCCGCCTTTGGCATCCGGTGCGATCAGCGTCTGGATCACGGCGCCATGGGTGATGATGCGGACCTCAAACCCGCCCTCCCCACGCAGCACGACACGCTCGACACTGCGTCCATCCGGCAGTGTTCCGAACACGTCCTTCGCTATTTTCGCACCAGCCATATCTAGTCCACAAACGGTTCGACGATACTACGCTTGCCGAGCAGGAAAGAGTCGGCGACGAGGCGAAGCGGTGCCAGGTCGACGTCGCTCGCGCCTGATGCCGCGAGCTTGACGAAGTGACGGTAGAGCTCTCGATATTCCTCATCGGGCGCGTCGGCAACAACCTTGCCGTCCACCGCCATGATCCTTCCACCGCGGGACAAAGTCATCTGGCCCTGATCGGTTTCCGCGACGATATCCCAGCTCTGCGGCCCGGTCTGACGAAAATCGAACTCGGCCCTGATAGGCAGACCGCCGATGTCGGTCAGCGTCAGGTTCGCCGCAATCGGTGACTGGCAATTGGCCGGGAAGGCAAGCTCGGCCGCGGTGACGAATACCGGCCTTGGCAGGATGCGGGTCAGGATCGAGAGCGCATTGATGCCGGGATCGAACACGCCGAGCCCGCCTGGCTCCCAGATCCAGGTCTGGCCGGGATGCCAAACGCGGACGTCTTCCTTCCAGATGATGTGAACGGACTTGATCCGGCGCGTCGCCAGCCATTCGCGGGCGGGCTCGACCGCCGGGGCGTGGCGCGAATGCCAGGTCGCAAACAAGGTCCGCTTTGCATCGGCCGCCATTGAGACCAACGGATCGAGTTCGGCAACGCCGATGCCGGGCGGCTTCTCCAGCATGACATGCTTGCCGGCGGCGAGCGCCGCCGCAGCCTGGGCGCGGCGCACCTGCGGCGGTGTGCAGAGCGACACCGCGTCGATCTCCGGACCCTTCTCCAGCAGTTCCTCGACGGTCGCAAAATGCGGCAAACCCGGCAGCGAGGCGTTACGACTGGCCACGGCGGCAAGCACGGCGCCCGGCGTCGCGGCGATCGCGCCGACATGCTGGTCGCGCGCGATCTTGCCGAAGCCGACGATGGCAATACGAAGAGCTGTCACGGATGTTCTCCAGATTCTGCAGGCGCGGCCGGTGCTGTCTCGGCCGCCGTGCCCTTATGCCGGCGCATGCCGTTGTGAATGACGAAGGCCATGGCCTCGGCCGCCGCGTCGGCGTCACCTTCTGCGATCGAATCGACGATCTTCTGGTGCCAGAGCAAGGTAATCTCGCGGTCTTCCGTCCCCGCAGGTGCACTGAGCATGAACGCCGTACGCAAGGCAGCCTCGATCACGTGACCGATGGAGCGCATGAACGGATTGCCGGATGCGCGCGCCACCGCAAGGTGCAAGGCGAGGTCCGCTTCGGCAAAGTCGACGGACTCGGACGTCTCCTGCCTCATGCGGTCCATGCTGCGCTGAAGCTCGGCGATGTCTTCTTCTGAACGGCGCCTGGCCGCGAGCGCCGCCGCGCGCGGTTCGACCGCAAGACGTATCTCCGCGAGGTCGTTGAGAAAGCGCCGGTCGATGCCGGCGTCGAGATGCCAGGCCAGCACATCGGCGTCGAACATGTTCCAGGCGGCGCGCCCGCGCACGACGGTGCCAACCCGCGCCTTGGTCGTGAGCAGGCCCTTGGCGACCAGCGTCTTCACGCTTTCGCGCAACACCGGCCGCGACACGCCGAACATCGCCGTCAGCTCGGCATCGCCCGGAAGCCGCACCCCTTCCGCATATCGGCCGGCGATGATGTCGACGCCGATCGAGCGGGACACCTCCGCGTGGTTGGAATGGGCCCGTCGTGTCGGGATGACGACGATGCGCGAGGTCATGAGGCTACTCCCGCGCGCGCTGCCGTCGGCCGGCGCGCCAGCGCGACAAGGCCCTGTTGAAGAGCGATGAAGGCGAACAGCAGAATGCCGGTCGCGATCTTGGTCCACCAGCTCGACAGCGTGCCGTCGAAATTGATGTAGGTCTGGATCATGCCCTGGATCAGCACGCCGAGGAAGGTACCGATCACCGAGCCCTGCCCGCCCGTGAGCAGCGTGCCGCCGATCACCACGGCAGCGATGCTGTCGAGCTCCACGCCGACAGCGGAGAGCGAATAGCCAGCGCTGGTGTAGAACGAGAACACGATGCCGGCAGTGCCTGCGAGCAGGCTCGAGAGCATGTAGATCTTTATCGTCATCTTGCCGACCGCAACGCCCATCAGGCTCGCGGTCGCCCGGCCGCCCCCGAGTGCATAGACATTGGCACCGAACCGGGTGAGACGCAGCAACAGGATGCCGCCGATCAAAATCACGAGCATGATGATCGCGATCGCGCTCAGCCGTCCGCCCCCAGGCATCCGCAACGCAAAGTCTGACACGGTCGAATAGACAGGCGCGGTGATCGGCACCGATTCCGTCGAGAGCAGGAAGCCGGCACCGCGCGCCAAGAACATGCCGGCCAACGTCACGATGAAGGGCGGCAGGTCGAAAACGTGGATGACCGCTCCCATCGCCGCTCCGAAGGCCGCCGAGAGCACGAGGATGGCGACGAATGCGACCAGCGGCGGCACGCCCCAGCGTTCGATCGCCAGCGCGACGAACACAGTGGTGAAGCCGATCACGGAGCCGACCGAGAGATCGATGCCGCCGGAGATAATGACGAAAGTCATGCCGGTCGCGACGATGCCGAGGAAGGCATTGTCGGTGAGGAGATTGCCGACCACGCGCGTGGAGGCAATGTTGGGAAATTGCACCGCGCAGAGCGCGAAGCCCACGACGAGCACAATGGCCGTGATCAGGACGGGCGGGAGGCCTTTCATGGTTTCGTCCTCCGCAGCCGCGCCATGATGCCGGCAAAGCCGGGCAGCTTTGGCGATTGCAGCAGCAGCACCGCGAGCACCACCACGGCCTTGACCAGCAAATTGAACTCCGGCGGATAGCCCGACAGCAAGATGCCGGTATTCATGGTCTGGATGATCAGCGCACCCAACACGGCCAAAACGAGGCTGAAGCGGCCGCCGAACAGCGAGGTGCCGCCGATCACGACCGCAAGAATCGCATCGAGCTCGAGCCAGAGGCCGGCATTGTTCGCATCTGCCCCCATGATGTCGGCCGCGGCGATCACGCCCGCGAGCGCGGCGCAGACGCCGCACCAGACATAGACCGCCAAGATCATCGCACGGGTGCCAACGCCGGCAAGCTCGCTCGCCCGCGCATTGCCGCCCGTTGCCTCGATCAGGAGGCCGAGCGCCGAGCCGCGGACCACCGCGCCAGTGAGGATCAGCATGCCGAGCGCAATCGCGATCGGGACCGGGACGCCGAGAATGGCGCCGTTACCGAGCCAGACCAGGTCCGGTGAGGTAAAGGTCACGATCCGTCCCTCGGTGATGAGCTGGGCAATCCCTCGCCCTGCCACCATCAGGATCAGCGTCGCCACGATCGGCTGCATGCCGAGCACGGCGACAAGGAAACCATTCCACAATCCGCAGACGAGGCCGGCGCCGAGCGCGGCCGCCAGCACGACCGGCAGGCTGTGACTGTCGGCAAGGCTCGCGGCGATCGCTCCGCAGATGGCCATGACCGCGCCGACAGAGAGATCGATGCCACGCGTTGCGATCACGAGCACCATGCCGAGCGAGAGCAACGCCACCGGCGTGCCGCGATTGAGCACGTCGATCAGGCTGCCGAACAGGCGGCCGTCCTGGAGACGGAGGTCGAAGAATTGCGGCGATACCACGCGGTCGACCGCGAGGATGACGATCAGCGCGAGGATCTGGGCCAGGCCGCGACGCGGCAACAGCATCGTCATGCCCGAGCCTCTTGCATCGCTGCGCCATCGGCGGCGATGGCCGCGAGGATATTGGTGACGTCGATGGTCTCGCCCGCGAGCTCCTCGACATGGGCGCGATCGCGCAGCACGACTACGCGATCGGAATAGGTCACGATCTCGTCGAGCTCGGAGGAGATCACGAGCAGCGCCAGCCCGTCGTCGCAGAGCTCGCGGATCAGGCGGATGATCTCGGCATGCGCGCCGACATCGATGCCGCGCGTAGGTTCGTCCAGCACGAGGAGCCGCGGCGAAGTCGCGAGCCAGCGCGCCAGTAGCGCCTTTTGCTGATTGCCGCCGGAGAGCAGGCCCACCGGGCGCTCGGGATCGGGCGGGCGGATGTCGAGCATTTTGACGTAGCGTTTCGCGATCTCGTCCTGCTCACGGCGCGACAGCGGCCGATGCAGGCCGCGCTTGGCCTGAAGCGCGAGCACGATGTTCTCGCGCACGGTGAGCTCGGCGACGATGCCGTCGGTCTTGCGCTCCTCCGGGCAATAGCCAAAGCCGTGACGTACGCCGTCACGCGGCGACTGCAGTCGCACGGGGGCGCCCTCCACCCTCGCCTGCCCGCCATCGGAGCGCTCGGCGCCGAACACCAGCCGCGCCGTCTCGGTGCGGCCCGATCCGAGCAGCCCGGCAAGGCCGACGACCTCGCCATGGCGCAGCTCGAGATTGAACGGCGCGACATAGCCGGCCTTGCCGTAATTCTCGAAACTCGCACAGACCTCGCGTGGCGGACGGTCGCTCGCCGTCGCCCGCGCGCCGGTGGTCTCGGCGAGCTCGCGCCCGAGCATCATCCGGATCAGCTCGAGCCGCGGCAGCGAGGCCGTCTCGCGCTCGCCGACCAGGCGGCCGTTGCGCAGCACCGTGATCCGATCGGAGATCTCGTAAACCTGATCGAGGAAATGGCTGACGAAGACAATGCCGATGCCGCGCTTGGCAAGCTGGCGCATGATGCCGAAGAGGATCTCGACCTCGTGACGGTCGAGGCTCGCGGTCGGCTCGTCCAGAATCAGCACGCGTGCGGAAAGATCGACGGCGCGCGCAATCGCGGTGACATGTTGGATGGCCACCGAATAATTGCCGAGCGGCGCTGCGACATCGATGTCGAGGCCGAACTCGGTCAGCAGCGCTTTGGCGCGGCGACGCATCTCGCCTTCGCGCACGATGCCGAAGCGCATCGGCTGGCGGTCGAGAAACAGGTTCTGCGCCACCGACAGGTTCGGCAACAGATTGACTTCCTGATAGACGGTGGCAATGCCGGCCTCGAGTGCTGCCTTGGACGAACGCGGCGCAACCTCGTCGCCGCCCAGCCTGACAACACCGGCATCGCGCGGGAACACGCCGGTAACGACCTTGATCAGCGTGGATTTGCCGGCGCCGTTCTCACCGAGCAGCGCATGAATCTCCCCGGCGCGAAGCGTGAAGTCGACCTCCTGCAACGCGCGCACCGCACCAAAGCTCTTGCTGATCCCGCGCACCTCCAGGAGGGGCGGAGCAGGATCAAGGCTGTTCTCCATAACGACGTCACTCCCACCGGCGCCCGCTTATGTTGCGGACGCCCAGCCTATTCGTTCGCGCGACGGTTGCGAAGGGGGTTGCCGGACCACAACGTGTGGTCCGGCAAGACGCCCGCCTCAGTAACCGAGGCCCTTCTTGCTGTCGTATTCCTTCTGGGGATTGTCGGTGGCGGTAAGCAGCCTGGATTCGGTCTGGATCCACTTCGGCGGAACCGTGCCCTTCTCCTTGAAGGCCGCGACGGCGTCGAAGGCCGGGCCGGCCATGTTCGGCGTCAACTCGACGGTGGCATTGGCCTCACCGGCAACCATCGCTTTGAAGATGTCAGGCACTGCGTCGATCGACACCGTGAGGATGTCCTTGCCCGGCTTGAGGCCCGCTTCCTTCATCGCCTGGATCGCGCCGACCATCATGTCGTCATTGTGGGCGTAGACCGCGCAGATGTTCTTGCCACCGCCCTCGGCCTTGATGAAGCTCTCCATGACTTCCTTGCCCTTGGCGCGGGTGAAGTCACCGGTCTGGCTACGCACAATCTTCAGATTGGCGTGCTTGGCGATCGCGGTGTCAAAGCCCTTCTTGCGATTGGCGGCGACGCTGGCGCCGACCGTGCCCTGCAATTCGACGATGTTACAGGCCTTGTCGCCGACAGTCTTGGCCAGCCAGTCGCCAGCGACCGCGCCTTCATGGACGCTGTCCGAGGTGACGGCGGTGAGATAGAGGTCCTTGCCCGAGGGATCGATGTCGCGGTCGAGCAGCACGACCGGAATCTTGGCTTCCTTGGCTTCCTTCAGCACCGCGTCCCAACCGGTCGAGACGACAGGGGCGAGGAAGATCGCATCGACATTCTGCGCGATGAACGAGCGGATCGCCTTGATCTGGTTTTCCTGCTTCTGCTGCGCGTCGGCAATCTTGAGATTGACCTTGCGCTTGGTGGCCTCCTGCTTGGAGACCGAGGTCTCGGCTGCGCGCCAGCCGGATTCAGATCCGATCTGCGAGAAGCCGACGGTCAGTTCTGCGGCATTCGCCGGCAGTGCAAGCAACAACGCGGCGGTGGCGCTGGCCGCAAAAAGGGCTTTGAGGGTCATGAGGCGTGTGTCTCCCAAGTGTTATCAGGGGCGTCCACGGTATCATGACACCCTCAGGCCGGCCTTTAGCGCGGCGGGAGGGACTATTTCACGGAAGCCGGCGTCCGTATAGTCATATTATTTGACTATTTGGAGGAATGATGTGGATGCAAGAGAGCTACACGTCCTGCGCTATTATCTTATGTTATACAATCTAAAGACGACATCCTTTTGACAGGGCGGCGTTGTCATGGCCGGGCCCGTCCCGGCATGACGATTTCATGGAAATTCGCGTCTGCGATCGGTCGCCGCGGGCAGCAGGCAAGCGAAAAGGCTAGATCAGCTTCCGCTGCGCGAGGTTCTTCATCAGCGCCCCGATGCCGAAGGTCCAGGGCTCGCACTCGTCGCTGGTCCGCATGCGGTTGACGAGCTTGCCGAGTTGGGGAGCGGCAATGGTAACGATGTCGTCGCGCTTGTGGGTGAACCCCTGCCCCGGCGCATCGCGATCCTTGACCGGCGCGAACATCGTGCCGAGGAACAGCACGAAACCATCGGGATATTGATGCACCTTGCCGATGGTCTGCGCGACGAGATCGGTCGGATCGCGACTGATCTTGCTGATCGAGGAATGGCCATCGAGGACGAAACCGTCCGTGCCGGTCACGTTCAGGCTGATGTCGAGCTTGCGCGCGTCATCGAGCGTGAAGGTGTCGTCGAACAGACGGAGCAGCGGACCGATGGAGCACGAGGCGTTGTTGTCCTTGGCCTTCGATAGCAGCAGCGCCGAGCGGCCCTCAAAGTCGCGCAGGTTCACGTCGTTGCCGAGCGCGCCACCGACAATCTTGCCGCGGCTCGAGACGAACACCACGAGTTCCGGCTCGGGATTGTTCCAGGTCGACTTCGGATGCAGGCCGGCATCCATGCCGGTGCCGACGGAAGACATGGTCGGCGCCTTGGTGAAGACTTCGGCATCCGGGCCGATGCCGACTTCGAGATATTGGCTCCAGGCGTTCTGGTCGATCAGCACCTGCTTTAGATGCATCGCCTGGTCAGAGCCAGGCTTGAGCTTCGATAGATCGTCGCCGATCAGCCGCGTCACTTCCTTGCGAATGGCTTCGGCCGAGGCCGGGTTGCCCTTGGCGCGCTCCTCGATCACGCGTTCCAACATCGAGATCGCGAAGGTGACACCGGCCGCCTTCAGGGTCTGGAGATCGACAGGCGCGAGCAGCCAGGGCTTCTTTGAATCGCGTCCATCAGGCGCTGTATTGGCGACGATGGCTTCGAGATCGCCGATCCGCTCGCCCTTGGTCGCGGCAAGCGCCTTGGCCGGATCGTCCTCCTCGCAGAGGGCGCTGACGGTCGGAAATTTTGCGGTGACGTCGAAGACGCCGTCAGCGCGCACCGCGACCACGGCCGGACCGTTCGCCTCCGGCAGCCAGACGCGGCCGACCAGCGTTCCCTTCGTTCCATCCTCGGGGAGAAGGTCTTTAACCGTCAAATTCGTCATGGCCGGCGTCCTCGCTGTTTTTCGGATCGGTCACTTTCGCAAGTGGCCGATCCCATTGGCGAAGACAAATAAACGTCTGGCGGGGGAAGTCCATAGCGGCAGGTGCCCCGCCGCTATGTCCCTGCGCTCGCCTTTATGCGCCTGCGCGCGCCTTGCGGGCCGCGATCTGCTGCAGTGCCCAGCGTGCGTTCTTGCGGACATCAGGATCCGCATCGTCGGCGATGACGGCCAAAAAGGCCTCACCGTCGGGATGGGCGATCTCGCCGAGCGCGGCGGCCGCCTCTTTCCGCAAATTCGCCTGGTCATGATTGACGCAATTGCCGATCGGACGCACCGCGCGCTCGACCTTCATCCTGCCGAGGCTGCGGATCGCCTTCAGCCGCACCTGCCAGAACTCGTCGCCGAGCGCGCCAACGAGCTGGTCTGCTGCGAGCGAACCATTGGTGTTGAGACCCAAAGTCTCGGCCGCCATCTCGCGCACCATCCAGTCCGAGTCCTTCAGTGCGCGAGTGATCATCTCGGCAGCAGGCTTCATCTGCGAGAACGCCAGCGCGCTCACCGCAGCGCGGCGCACATGCGCGTCGGGATCGTTGATCAATGCCGTCAGCGCGGGGATGGATTCTTCCAACTTTAGAAAGCCGATCACGCCGATCGCCTGCACGCGAACGGCAGCATCCGGGTCCTGAAGCGCTTCCAGCGCGGGCTTGAGCGTATCCTTGCAGCGCAACTCCTTCAGCGCACGCAATGCGCCCATGCGCACGAAGGCGTGGGCATGCTTGACGAGCGGCAGGATGACATTGGCGCAGGCGGTATCCTTGAACTCGGCCATGCTGTCGGCGGCGGCCGCCGCGACGATCCTTTCCGGATCGACCAACAGCTTCACCAGCGCACCTGCCGCTTCCGGTCCATCGAACTCCCCGAGTGCCATCGCCACCTGCTGGCGCACGCCGGCGTCGGGATCAGCCACCATATTGGCGAGATGCGCAACGGCTGCGGGATCGCCGGAATGGCCGAGCGCGATGATGGCGACGCGGCGCTCAGCGGGATCGGCGGCCTGGAGCCGCTCGTCGGCATCTTCGAGATCGTCGTAAGATTCGAACGGGCTCGACATGATCACCTCAACAGATAGGGAATGTTGACGGTGACGGCGCCCGTCGGACAATCGGCCTCGCAAGGCATGCAGTACCAGCACTCGTCATAGGCCATGTAGGCCTTGCCGGTCATGTCGCTGATGCGCAGCACGTCGAGCGGGCAGACGTCGACGCAGACGGTGCAGCCCTTGTCCGCGATGCATTTGGCGTCGTCGACGACCACCGGAACCGATGTCTGATAGGATGCGAGAGGCATTTGATGTCTCCTGTTGCTCTTGTGCGGTGGATCAGGCGGTGGCGCGGATGCGCTGCTTATCGTAGAGATCCTTCTCGTCGTCGGCGATCGGAACGACGTAGGGCTCCACCGCACGCTTCTCGCTGGTCATCTTGCCGTTCTGCTTCGACAGCAGCGTGTGGCAGAACCAGTTCTCGTTGTCCTTCTCCGGGAAATCAGTGCGCCAGTGATAGAGGCCCCAGCGGCTCTCCTCGCGATAGAGCGAGGCATGCACGGCCATATCGGCGCAATCCATGATCGACTGCACTTCGAGCGCGCGGAGCAGCTCATGCGCGTTGCGCGCGATCATACGCTCCTGCATGTCCTGCCGCGTCTCTGCGAGGCGGCGCATGCCGAGCTCGTATTTGCGCGTGACTTTCGGCGGTTGGAGATAATCATTCACCAGGCGGCGGGTCTTGTACTCGACCTGGTTTGGCGGAATGCCGTCCTCGCGCTTGGTCGGTGCCAGCACGCGGTCGCGCTCCCTGGCGACGTCAGCGGCATCGAACTCGGCAAAGTTGTGATTGTCGGCGAACTCCATCGCGTCGATGCCGGCGACCGAGCCGTTGGTGAAGGCGCCGAGCATGTAATTGTGCGGTACGCTCGCCATGTCGCCGGCGGCGTAGAGGCCGGGGACGGTGGTGCGCGCATTGTCGTCAACGAACACGCCCGAGGCGCTGTGGCCGGAGCAGAAGCCGATCTCGGAGATGTGCATCTCGATCGACTCGCTGCGATAATCGACCCCGCGCCCCTGCTGGAACAGGCCGCGCGTCGGACGCTCGACCTTATGCAGCGTGGATTCGATCTCCGAGATGGTGTCGGGATGGAGGTGCTTGAGCTGGAGGAAAACCGGCCCCTTGCCGGACAGGAGTTCGTTGTAGAATTCCAGCATCATCTGCCCAGACCAGTAATCGCATTCGATGAATCGCGAGCCCTCGTTGTTCGCGGTGAAGGCGCCGAAGGGACCGGCGACATAGGCGCAGGCCGGGCCGTTATAGTCCTTGATCAACGGGTTGATCTGGTAGCATTCGAGGTTCGCGAGCGCAGCGCCGGCGTGATAGGCCATGGAATAGCCGTCACCGGAATTGGCGGCGTTCTCGTAGGTGCCGAACATGTAGCCGGAGGTCGGCAGGCCGAGGCGACCGGCGGCGCCCATACAGAGGATCACGGCCTTGGCCTTGATGACGAGGATCTCGGCAGTGCGGGTGTTGACGGAGATCGCGCCGGCGATGCGACCATCGGACGATTTCAGCAGCCGCGTCGCCATGTAGCGGTTGGAGATCAGGATACGCGCGCGGCGGAGCTGGCGATAGAGCGCCTTCTTCACGGTCTCGCCGTTCGGCATCGGCAGAACATAGGTGCCGATGTGATGCACCTTCTTGACGGCATAGTCGCCGTTCTCGTTCTTCAGGAAGCGGATGCCGAAACTGTCGAGCTCCTCAATGATCTTGTAGCAGTTTTGCGCGTATTTATAGACCGCCTTCTGGTCAACGATGCCGTCATTGGCGATCGTAATTTCCTTGGTGTACTGCTCCGGCGTCGCATAGCCGGGGATGACCGCGTTGTTCAGCCCGTCCATGCCCATCGAGATTGCGCCGGAGCGCTTGACGTTGGCCTTTTCGAGCAGGACGACATTGGCCTTCGGGTTCTTCAGCTTCGCCTTCAGCGCCGCCATCGGGCCCGCCGTGCCGCCGCCGATGACCAGCACGTCGCAGGAAACCTCGGAAAGTCCGTCGACGATCTGATCTAGTGCCATCACTTGCTCCTGGTTCGCCGGTGTCCGGCGCCTTTGCGTCAGATTTGTTCAGCTGGTCGTCCGGCGATAGCAATTAGTTGTCGCCGGGACGCGATTTGCGCCTCAGCGCTCGACGAAGGCCTTTTCGATCACGAAATGGCCGGGCTGGCTGTGATTGCCCTCAACGAAGCCGCGCGCGGTAAACATCGCGGGGAGTTCCTCAAGCATCGCCGGGCTGCCGCACAGCATGATCCGATCCGTCTCGATATCGAGGCCTGTTAGCCCGAGATCGTCGAACAGCTGGTTGGACGCGATCAGGTCGGTGATGCGGCCGCGATTGCGGAACGGCTCGCGGGTGACGGTCGGGTAATAGACGAGCTTGTCGCGGATCAGCGGCCCGAAGAATTCGTGACTGCGCAGGCCGTCGACGACGTGCTCGCCGTAAGCAAGCTCGGAGACCTGGCGGCAGCCATGGGCGAGTACGATAGTCTCGTAGTTCTCGTAGACATCTGGATCCTTGATCAGGCTGGCGAAGGGCGCAAGGCCCGTGCCGGTCGAGAGCAGCAGCAGGCGCTTTCCCGGGATGAGGTTGCCGGTGATCAGCGTACCCGTCGCTTTGCGGCCGACCAGGATGACGTCGCCTTCCCTGATCTTCTGGAGGCGCGAGGTCAGCGGACCGTCCTGCACCTTGATCGAGAAGAATTCGAGCGCCTCTTCGTGATTGGCGCTGGCCATGCTGTAGGCCCGCATCAACGGCTTGCCCTCGACTTCCAGCCCGATCATCGCGAACTGGCCATTCTGGAAACGGAAGCCGGGATCACGCGTTGCGGTGAAACTGAATAGTGACTCGGTCCAGTGCCGGACCGACAAAACCGTTTCCTTCTGAAATGCGCTCATGGTCTCTCCTTCGTGATTGCGCACAGGTTCTCGGAGAGAGCAGAGTCCGGCAATTCGGAAGTGAAACTCCCGGTCGATTAGTTTCACATTTCGCGAGTGGTGATCGAAGATCAGGCACGCGGTCCCGTATGCGCCGGCAATTAGTTGCTATTCGCGCGCGCCCGCGCGTGTAGAACGAAGTCGGAGGTTCGTCATGACCATGACCCTGGTGGTACCGACCGTGGCCGACTATGAAGCAAGCGCCGATCTCGCGACGCTCCTCGTCCGCACCGCGCAGGACGATGCGCTCAGCGTGCCCGCCGAGGCACTCCGCCTCTCCTGCAAATGCGCCCACTGCACCCGCGCCCGCTTCGACGGTCGCTTCCCGGACGCGTTTCCGGGGATCGCGATCACCGAGATCGGCGATCTCGGCTACGGGCTGAACATCTCGTTTTCGGATGGGCACAACAGGGGGATTTACCCTAAACCCTATCTGCTGAGCCTGGCCGGGCGGTAAGCGCCCGTTTGCCCGCATCTGGCACGGACATTGCTCCTCTTTAGAACGATTTGAACGTTCCGGAGGCAGATAATGTTGCAGGCGGCAAGTGCAGTGCGCGGGACCGTCCCCCCGGCAGTTCGGCCTGCGGGCAGTTCCTCGCTGCTGCTGACCGAGAACCAGCAATGGATCGGCGGGCCGCCGCCGCTGATGGACAAGCTCAGCCCCCGAGAGCGGGAGCTGGTGCTAAAGCAGGGCCGGCGAAAGGTGCTCAACCGCGGCCAGACGCTGTTCAGTCAGGGCGGCAAGCATGACGGCATCTGGCTGATCGAAAGCGGTCGGATCCGCGTGTTCTACACCTCCCCGCTCGGGCGTGAGATCACACTGGCCTACTGGCATGTCGGCAATTTCGTCGGCGGGCCCGAAGTGTTCGAGGGCACCGTGCACCAATGGTCCGGTGTCGCGTCCAGCAATTGCAGCGTCGTGCACCTTCCCGGAAAGGAACTGCGGTCCCTTGCCTCAGAGATCCCAAGCCTTGCGATTGGGCTGATCGAGGGCCTCACCTTCAAGGGCAAATGCTATTCGGCGCTGGCGCAGATGCTGGGAACGCGCTCGATCACGCAGCGCCTCGCACATCTGCTGCTGCACCTCGTCGAGCTCTATGGCGTCGAGGATGTCGACGGCCGGGTGATTGCCGCGGCGTTCACCCATGCCGACATTGCCCACATGGTCGGTGCCACCAGACAATGGGTCACGATCAGCCTGAAGCGGATGCAGGAAAAGGGAATCGTCCTGACCAAGCGCTCGCAGATCGTGGTCTGCCGGACCGACGTACTGGAGGAAATGCGGGGCCACGCATCCGACTAAGGGAAATTGGGAGCAAGGCCGGTGCACAGGCAAGCGGCTTTATAGTGCAGGACTGCCCAAGGAGTATGCAATCAACTTTTCCCGGCAACTAATCGACTGCGGTGCTCATTCCGGGTTTGCCCAGCCGATGCCCTCACCCAATCATGGCAACCACAGCACATCCAACCGAATGAGGATGAGAATGGCCCGCCATCTTCCCACACTCTCAATCGCGATGTCGGTGACGTCGCTTGCGCTCTTAACTGCGCATCCGGCCTCGGCGGAAACCGTCACCCTCGGCATCGGAACGCAGGATACCACCACCAACACGGTGACCGCCGGCGTCGTGATCCGGCAGCTTCATCTGCTCGAAAAATATCTGCCGAAGGACGGCAAATATTCAAACATCAAGTTCGAGCTGGAATGGCAGAACTTCACGTCCGGCCCGCCCGTCACCAACGCGATGATGGCCAACAAGCTTCAGATCGGCATGATGGGCGACTATCCGCTGATCGTGAACGGCTTCACCTTCGAGAGCAATCCGGAGAGCAAGAGCCGATTGGTCGGCGTCGCCGCCTACAGCCTCGAAGGCTCCGGCAACGGCATCGTCGTCCACAAGGACTCGCCCTACTACGAACTCGCCGATCTCAAGGGCAAGCTGGTCAGCGTGCCGTTCGGCTCTGCCGCGCACGGCATGGTGCTGAAAGCGATGCAGGACCGCGGATACGGCTCCGACTTCTTCCAGCTCGTCAGCCAGAGCCCTGAGGTCGGCTCCACCAATCTCCAGGAAAAGAAGATCGACGCGCACGCCGACTTCGTCCCGTTCGCCGAGCTCCTGCCCTTCCGCGGCTTCGCGCGCAAGATCTTCGACGGCGTCGAAACCAATCTGCCGACCTGGCACGGCGTCGTCGTGCGAACCGACTTTGCGGAGAAATATCCCGAGGTCGTGGTCGCCTACTTCAAGGCGCTGATCGCCGCCAACCAGTGGCTGCGCGACGATCCCAAGCTCGCGGCCGAGAAGATCCAGGAATGGACCGGCATCAACAAGGAAGTCGTCTACATCTTCCTCGGGCCGGGCGGCAACATGACCACCGACCCAACGATCAAGCCGGCTCTGATCGATGCGGCCGCGACCGACGTCAAGGTACTCCAGAAGCTCGGGCGCATGAAGGAGTTCGATCCGAAGAAGTGGGTCGATGACAGCTACATCCGCAAGGCCTATGCCGAGATGAAGCTCGACTATGACGCGCAGCTTGCCAGCACCAAGAATTACGAAATCTCCGGTGAAGACAGCTTTTGCAAGAAGCCGATCACCGATCCGCGCAAGGCCGGCGAGGTCTGGGTGGATGAGGCCGGCATCCTGCCGTTCTCGTCCGCCGCCTGCACGCTTGGCGCCTATGCCGACTTCAAGGCCAAGGGCAAGAAGATCAACGTTGCTTACGTCTTCGACACCACCCGCGGCATCAAGCTGTTCGCCGACCAGGCCTTCTTCGCAGTCGGCAATGGCGACGTCGCGCCGTTCCTGCTGAAGAAGGACGCGGAGGCTTATGCCGCCAAGATCAGCGGCAAAGTGCTGGGTTTCGACGACGCGGTGAAGGCGGCCGTCAGCGGAGGCAAGACGTGAGCAGTCCCGCCCTCGTCAGACATCCCGAGGACAGCATGCCGGCAACAGCCATCGCCGAGGCGGGCCCTGCGCCCGCCGTCACACCCCCGGTCACACCGCCCTCTTTCGGCACGCTTACATTGCGCTGGTACCGGCTGAACCAGGGCCGCCTGCGTGCGACCGCGATCGGCGTGATCTCGCTGATTACCTTCCTGCTGGTCTGGCACCTGCTCACGACCTATCGCGTCGTGTTCTTCGTGCGCTTCACGAACGTGCCTTCGCCGCTCGCGGTCTATGCGAGCTTCGCCAAGGCGATCCACGATCCTAAATTCCTGATGCACATCGTGCTGAGCTGCCGGCGCATCTTCATCGGCTTTTCGCTCGCCGCTGTTGTCGGCGTGCCGCTCGGCCTGATCATGGGCCGCTTCAAGTTGGTCCACGAGATCATCTTCCCTGTGGCCGAAGTGCTGCGGCCAATCCCGGCGATCGCCTGGGTGCCAATGGCGATCATGCTGTGGCCAACCAACGAGCAGAGCATCGTCTTCATCACCTTCCTCGGCTCGTTCTTCCCGATCCTGGTCAATACGCTGCACGGCATGTCGCTGGTCGATCCGGTGCTGGTCCGCGCGGCGCAATGTCTCGGCGCGCGCGAGCGCTCGATCTTTCGCGAGGTGTATTTTCCGGCCTCGCTGCCGCACATCTTCACCGGCCTTACCATCGGCATGGGCGTCGCCTGGGTATCGCTGATTGCGGCCGAGATGATCTCGGGCCAGTACGGCATCGGCTATTTTACCTGGGAGGCCTATTCGCTGGTTCAGTACGCCGACATCGCGCTCGGCATGATCGCGATCGGCGTGCTTGGTCTCGGCTCGAGCCTGCTGATCCGGGGCGCGGGACATCTGGTGATGCCGTGGAGGTCGACGAGATGAGCGAGATGCTTGCGAGCAAACCGAAGGGCCATATCGAGGTCAGAAATTTCTCCCTCAGCTATGACAGCATCGAGGGGCCGGTTCAGGCCGTCACGGATACGCAGATCCATGTGAATCCCGGCGAATTCGTCTCGATCGTCGGCCCTTCAGGCTGCGGAAAATCGACGCTGCTCAATGCAGTCGCGGGCTTCCTCAAACCCACCACGGGCATCGTCACCGTCGACGGCGAGCGCGTGAACGGCCCCAGCGCCGAGCGCGGCATGGTGTTTCAGCAATACTCGCTGTTTCCCTGGAAGACGGTGCGGGAGAATGTCGAGTTTGGCCTGAAGATGCGCGGCATGGCGCGCTCGCAGCGCGAACGGGCGGCGCGCACGCTGCTCGGACTCGCAGGCCTCGAAGCCTTCGAAAAGCATTATCCGGAGAAACTCTCCGGCGGCATGAAGCAGCGCGTCGGCATCGTCCGCGCGCTCGCCACGGGGCCGAAGGTGCTGCTGCTCGACGAGCCCTTCGGCGCGCTCGACGCGCAGACCCGGGTCATCATGCAGCAGATCCTCACCAATATGTGGCAGCGCCTGAAGATCTCGGTGCTGTTCGTCACCCACGACATCGACGAGGCGATCTTCCTGTCGGATCGCGTCTACTGCATGACCGCGCGCCCGGGCTCGATCAAGGCGGAGATCCCGATCCCGCTGGAACGGCCGCGGCAGCAATCGATGATGATGTCGTCGGAATTCCTGGCTCTGCGTCGCGGACTGATGTCGCTGATCCGCGAGGAGAGCCTGAAGGCGATGGGCGGCGAGATCAACGACCTGGGTATGCAGGGGCTCAACATCGAGCTGCACGGCCATTCGCTGGCGGATGTGATTTGATTTAGCTCGACCTGCCTGCGGAAATGACGGTTTCGTAGGGTGGGCAAAGCGAAGCGTGCCCACCACCTTTCTCAATCAGAACCGATCGTGGGCACGGCGCTTTCGCGCCTTTGCCCACCCTACGGCAGTGTCGCCTTGATCACTTGAACCAGTGCACCAGCGCGATGCTGATGCCGAGCAGCAGCATCAGCGACAGCGTCACCGCGGCCGTCACCCGGCCGCCGACATTGGCGAGCACTTTCACATCGACGCCGAGGCCAAGCGCAGCCATCGACACCACCGTCAAAAAGCTCGTGATCTTCGTCACCGGTCCCACCACCGTGGTCGGCACGATCTCGAGCGAGCGCAATGTCGCCAGCGCAAGAAAGCCGAGGATGAACCAGGGGACGAGGCGGAAGAAGCCGACATTGGTCTTCTTGGCGCCGGTCTGCCAGCGCGAGGCGACGAGCGAGAGGCCGACGACCACGGGACCGAGCATCAGCACGCGCATCAGCTTGACCAGCGTGCCGATCTGCGTGGAGATCAGGCCGGCCGGCACCGTCGCCGCGAGCACCTGTGGCACGGCATAGACGGTTAGCCCTGCGAGAATGCCGTACTGCGTGGCGGAGAGCTGCAGCAACGGGATCAGCAGCGGCAGGCCGAGCACCATCATCACGCCGAGGATGGCGGTAAAGGAAATCGAGGATGCGATCTCGTCGCTGTTTGCGCCGATGATCGGCGCAACCGCGGCGATCGCGGAATTGCCGCAGATGGAATTGCCGCAGGCAATCAGGATCGACAGCCGGGTCGACAGCCCGAGCATGCGGCTCAGACCGAAGGAGACGCAGAGCGCGATCACCACGACTGCGGCGATCGAGGCGAGCAGCGCAATGCCGGAGGCCGCGATGGCGGCAAAGCTGATGGACGCGCCGAGCAGCATGACGGCGACTTCAAGCAGCTGCTTGGCGCTGAAGGCGATGCCGGTCTGCCAGCGCGGCGCCGGCTTCCAGAAACTGCGCAGGGCCATCCCCAGCAGGATTGCCATCACCAGCGCCTCGACATAGGGGTGCTCGAACACGCCGAGTTCGGCCCGCTCCAACAGGGCCGAGACACCCGCCACGGCGATGCACAGGAGAATGCCGGGAATCAGCGCGACGACGCGGCTAGCAGCAGTGGTCGGCTTGGCGTCGGCCGGGCTGGATGCTTGATTCTGCGACACAAATCTCTCCCTGAGGAGAAAGATTTATACGCAGCACTGCTCGGTTGGGGAATAAGTTTTCGACATATCAGGGCCGAGGTAAGTTTGATCCTCGACGTGGAATAATCTGGCTCAGAACAGCAGGTCGGTCTTAGAAGAGCAGATTCTTGGCCAGCGAAGCCACGTGGCTGAAGCTGTCATAGACGCCGGGCTCGAAGAACGCCGCACGCGCAAGCACGATGCCTGCGACCAGCGTCCAGAACACACCCGTGCCGGCCCGCAGCAGCAGCTTTGACGCGCGGGACTGCGGCTGGCTGTCCGTTGCGGACACCAGTTGCTCGCCGAAGGGCTCAAATCCAGTGCGTTCCATGGCCGTCAATCCACCAATTTCTGGATGGAATGTCGTCGTTTCGGCCCAAAACGGCAATGGAAGCGATTGGCGTTTTTGACCCCTTGAGGGGAAACTCCTTCCGCCGGACCATCCTGCGGCAATAGTTTTCTTCTTTCGCCCTATTTGGGCACCGGAGCCGGGGCCCCGAGGTCGGCCGCGTGGACGATTCCATCCGTGTCGACTAGCCTGCCGTCGCCCGCAGGTCCGTTGCTGGATCGCCGGAGATCAGAAGAAGACGATGAACATCGAGTCTCCCCGCAAGCCCCTCGACCTTGCCTCGGCCATGGCGGAAGCCGACATCCGCTGCCTCCTCATGGTGCTGGTGCACATGACCGGGGACGAGCGCTGGCTCGGACCGCCGTACCTGCCCAAGCGCGACATCCGCTTGATCCCCGATCCCGAGGCTGGCGTCCCCCGGGAGATCCAGGACGAGATCCGCGCCGCCGTGGTCGCGCTCTTTGCCGACGGCACGCCCACACCCGTCATCACTGATCCCGGCGAAGAGATGCTGCTCAAGATGATGCGTGCCTGTCTCGGCGAGAACGTCGCGCCGGAATATGCGCCGCTGATGCGCGAGGAGATGGGCTTTGTGTCGCGCGAGGCCCGATGGACCAAGCGGCCAGCGGACGAAAAGCTCACGGCGCAGCATGTGCTGGTCGTCGGCGCCGGGGTCTGCGCCATCGCGCTGGGAGTGGCGCTCGGCCATCTCGGCATCCCCTACACCATCGTCGAGAAGAATGCCGAGCTGGGCGGCACCTGGTGGATCAACCGCTATCCCGGCTGCGGCGTCGATACGCCGAACCACTCCTATTCCTACTCGTTCGGCTCGGGCAGTGCCTGGACGCGCTATTTCTGCCAGCGCGAGGAGCTGCTCGGCTATCTCCTGAAAGTCGCCGATGAATACGGCATCCGCGAGCATCTGCGCGTCAACACTGAGCTGACGGCATCGCGCTGGGATGACAACAAGCGGCGCTGGATCTCGACGCTCAAGACAAGCAACGGCGAAGAAACCTTCGAATCCACCGCGCTCGTCTCGGCCATCGGCCAACTCAACGATCCCTCGCGCGTGCACTTCAAAGGCGAGGAGGGGTTCAAGGGAACGATCCTGCATTCGGCGCTATGGTCCGATAACATCAACCTCGACAGCAAGCATGTTGCTGTGATCGGCACAGGCGCGACGTCGATGCAGCTGGTGCCGACGATCGCTGATCGCGTCGCCTCGGTCACGGTGTACCAGCGCAGCGCGCAATGGGCGCGGCCGGTGAAGGGCTATGCCGATCCGATCACCGAAGGCGCACGCTGGCTGCTCGCACATCTGCCGTTCTATGTTCAATGGTACCGCTTCAACATGTTCTGGCGCTACGGCGACGGCCTGCTGCCGTTCCTGCGCAAGGACCCGGCCTGGCCGCATCCGGAGCGCGCCGTCAACAAGGGCAACGACCGGCACCGTCAGGAGCTGACCGACTTCATCCTTTCAGAGCTGAAGGACCGGCCCGACCTGATCGCAAAATGCGTGCCGACCTATCCGCCCTATGGCAAGCGCATCCTGCTCGACAACAACTGGTTCAAGACGTTGGCGCGAGACAATGTCGAGCTGGTCACCGATGCGATCGACCACATAGACGAAAGCGGCATTGTCACTGTTGACGGCACGCACCGTCCCGCCGACACCATCGTGGTCGCCACGGGTTTCAAGGTGACGGAGATGGCGGCGCGCCTTAATATCACCGGCCGCGACGGCAAAAATTTGCGCCAGGCCTGGGCCAACGACAACCCGACCGCGTTTCTCGGCCTCACCGTGCCCGATTTTCCCAACTTCTTCTGCATGCTCGGGCCCAATTCCGGCCCGGCGCATGGCGGCAGCGTCATCTTCCAATCGGAATGCCAGAGTCGCTACATCTCGGCTTGCCTCGTCAAGATGATCGAGAACGACCTCGCCGCGATGGACGTCCGCCGCGAGGTACTCGACGACTATGTCAGCAAGGTCGATGCCGAGCACGAGGCAATGATCTGGACCCATCCAGGCATGAGCACCTACTACCGCAACTCAAGCGGACGCGTGTTCTCGGCGATGCCGTGGCGGTTCGTGGACTACTGGCGCATGACACACGATCCGGACATACGGCAGTACAGACTGACGAAAGCGTAGGGTCGCGGCTCTACGCCGCGAGCCCGCTTCCCACCGGCGCAAATTCCAGCCCGAGGCTTTCCGCGACCGCCTTGTTGGTGATACGGCCGCGATGCACGTTCAGCCCGTTGCGCAAATGCGGATTTTCCAGCACCGCGGCAAAGCCCTTGTTCGCCAGCATCAGGCCGAACGGCAGTGTCGCATTGTTCAGGGCCTGGCTCGACGTCACCGGCACCGCGCCTGGCATGTTGGCCACGCAATAGTGCACGACGCCGTCGACCTCATAAGTCGGCTCCGCGTGCGTCGTCGCATGCGAAGTCTCGAAACAGCCGCCCTGGTCGATCGCGACGTCGACCAGCACCGCGCCCGGCCGCATCGATTTCAGCATCGCGCGCGTCACGAGCTTCGGCGCGCTCGCGCCCGGTACCAGCACCGCGCCGATTACGACGTCGGCGCTGAACACTTCCTCTTCGACGGACTCGATCGTCGAGAAGCGCGTGCGCACACGTCCGGCGAAGAGATCGTCGAGCTCGCGTAAGCGTGGAATCGAGCGGTCGATTACCGTGACTTCGGCTCCGAGGCCTGCAGCCATCCGTGCGGACTGCGTTCCCACCACGCCGCCGCCCAGCACGACCGCGCGCGCCGGCTGCACGCCGGGCACGCCGCCAAGCAGCAGGCCACGACCGCCGGCCGACCGCTTGAGCGCGGCGCCGGCGGCCTCGATTGCGAGGCGGCCGGCGACTTCGCTCATCGGCGCGAGCAGGGGGAGGTGGCCGGCCGCGTCGGTGACGGTTTCATAGGCGATCGCAGTGCAACCGGAGGCGAGCAAGCCCTTGGCCTGTTCCGGATCCGGCGCGAGGTGGAGATAAGTGAACAGGATCTGGCCTTCGCGGAGCTGGGCCCATTCGCCCTTCTGCGGCTCCTTCACCTTCACGATCATCTCGGACTTGGCGAAGATGTCGCTTGCGCTCGCCGCAATGGAGGCCCCTGCCCGCTGGTACACCTCATCGGACGCGCCGATGCCACTGCCGGCGCCGGTCTCGACCGTCACCTGGTGCCCGGCCGCGATATATTCGCGGACGGCGCCCGGGGTGAGCCCGACGCGATATTCCTGCACCTTGATCTCCTTGGGCACACCGACACGCATCCTGCTGGCCTCCTTTTGATTCCTTTTGAGATCGTAGCGAGGTGGCCGGTTTGGTTTCGTGCAAATATCCGCTAGCTTGGACCTTCCCGCGCCGGTTTCGGTCGCGGAAGTGCCCATTCACGCCGGAAACGAAACCTTGGCCCTCGACCGCAAAGACCTCGCCATTCTCGCGGAACTCACGACCAATGCGCGCGCCAGCCACACCGAGCTTGCCAACAAGGTGGGCCTGTCAAGCACAGCGCTCGCGCGACGGCAGAAGGCGCTGGAGGATGACGGCTACATTCAGGCCTATCAGGCCGCGCTCGACCTTACCCAGTTCGGCCTCACCACGACGGTGCTGGTCCGCATCGCGCTGGAGAGCCAGAGCGACGAGGCGCTGAAGGCGTTCGAGGCGGAGGTGGTGAAGTGCCCTTCCGTTGTGCGTTGCTTCCTGATGTCGGGCACCGACGACTACATCCTGATCGTGCTCGCCCGCGACATCCAGGATTTCGAGCGCATCCATCGCACAGAGCTGTCGCGCCTGCCGCGCGTCGCGCGGGTGCAATCGAGCTTCGCACTGCGCGAGGTCGTCAACCGCGCCGTGCCAACCGTGGTGTTCGGCGAGACGAAGCGATAGAGCACGTCCTGCGCTCGATTGCCGCCACTGTCATAGAACTGTCATCGAATGTGCAGAGACCTGTCTGTCTCTGCACATTCGGGACATGCCATGGACTATTTCAAGCGCTTCAACTTCCTGTTCGCCGCACCTGTGTTCGACGCCGACGACCTGGAAGGTCTCCGCTTCAACCAGATCATCGAGGAGATCCAGCGCTCGGGCTTCGAGGTGGTCCGGGCCCGCAAGCTGGAAGACGCCGAGATCGCGGTGCAGACCGATGCCGCGATCGGCTGCATGGTGGTGGACTGGGGCAAGAAGGGTCTTGAGGGCAAGACCTCGGCGCTGATCAATTTGATGCGGCGGCGGGGTCTCGATTTCCCGATCATTCTTTTGATCCGGCGCAAGCGCTTCGAGGATTTGCCGGTCGAACTGCTCGACTTCATCGATGGCTATGTCTTCCTGTCGGAAGAGACCCCGCCCTTCATCGCCAAGAACCTGATCA
This sequence comes from Bradyrhizobium sp. CCBAU 11434, assembly GCF_028128895.1. NCBI lineage: Bacteria > Pseudomonadati > Pseudomonadota > Alphaproteobacteria > Hyphomicrobiales > Nitrobacteraceae > Bradyrhizobium > Bradyrhizobium sp. CCBAU 11434. The sequence continues at coordinate 139,817 of NZ_LBJX01000011.1, read as the reverse complement.
GCCGGCTGAAACAATATGCCGAGACGCTGAAGACGCCGTTCTTCGGGGCGCTGGTCGATTATGCCGAGGAAGGCAACCAGCTCTGGACCTGTCCGGGCCACAATGGCGGCGTGTTCTACAACCGCAGCCCGATCGGCCGGGTGTTCGTCGAGCATCTCGGCGAATCCGTGTTCCGCGACGACCTCGACAATTCTGTGCTCGACCTCGGCGACCTCCTCACCCATGAGGGACCGGCGCTGAAGGCGCAGAAGGAGGCGGCGCAGATCTTCGGCGCGGAAAAGACCTATTTCGTGCTCAACGGCACCTCGACCTCGAACAAGGTTGCGCTCGGCGCGCTCGTCACCGACGGCGATCTCGTGCTGTTCGACCGCAACAACCACAAGGCCGCCCATCACGGCGCGCTGATGATCGGCGGCGGCATCCCGGTCTATGTTCCCACCATTCGCAATGCCTGGGGCCTGATCGGCCCAATGCGCTGGGATATGCTCGACGAGAAGGCTCTGCGTGAGACCATCCGCAATCACCCGCTGGTGACGGACAAGGACGCCTGGCGCAAGGAGCGGCCGTTCCGCGTCGCTGTGGTCGAGCAGTGCACCTATGACGGCACGATCCACAATGCCGAAATGATCCTGAAGCGCATCGGCCATCTCTGCGAATACATTCTGTTCGACGAGGCCTGGGCCGGCTTCATGAAATTCCACCCGCTCTATACCGGCCGTTTCGCCATGGGTCTCGCCAACCTTCCGCCGGAGGCGCCCGGCATCATCGCGACGCAGTCGACCCACAAGCAGCTCGCGAGCTTCTCGCAGGCCTCCCAGATCCACATCAAGGACCGCCACATCCGCGGCCAGAAACGGCGCGTCGAGCACCGCCGCTTCAACGAAAGTTTCATGCAACACGCCTCGACCTCGCCGTTCTATCCGCTGTTTGCCTCGCTCGATGTCGGCGCGCAGATGATGAAAGGCCGCTCCGGCGAAGTGCTGTGGGACGACACGATCCGCCTCGGCATCGAGCTGCGGAAAAAAATCCGCGCGATGCGCCGCGAGTTCGAGGAGAAGGAGCAGAATTGGGACCGGCGCTGGTTCTTCGAACCGTTCGTGCCGGATCGAGTCGCCATCCCCGATGTCAGTCGCCCAGGCGCTGCGCACAACGTCGCCTGGGAGACGCTGTCGACCGACGAGCTCGCCACCAATCCCGCGCTCTGGCAGCTCGGTCCCGACAGCACCTGGCACGGCTTCCCCGGTATGGCCGAGGGCTTTGCCATGACCGATCCGAACAAGCTGACGCTGCTCACTCCCGGCTTCGACCGCACCACCGGCGCCTATGCCGAGCACGGCATCCCCGCCCCGGTCGTCGCGCAATACTTACGCGAAAACCGCATCGTGCCCGAGAAGAACGACCTCAACTCCCTCCTCTTCCTGCTGACCCCCGGCGTCGAGGCGAGCAAGGCTGGCACCTTGATCTCCGGTCTCGTCGCCTTCAAGAAGCTACACGACGACAATGCGCTGCTGGGCGACGCGATTCCGGAATTCTACCAGCGGCGTCAGGCGCGCTATGCCGGCGTGCGGCTACGCGACCTCTGCGCCGAGATGCACCGCTTCTTTCGGGATGCCAATGTCAGCGCCCTCCAAGCACGACAGTTCATGCCCGAGCACATGCCTGAGATCGCCATGTCGCCGCGCGATGCTGCCCGCTATCTGTTCAAGAACGACGTCGACTATCTGCCGATTGAGGCAATCGCCGGCCGCATCGCCACCACGCCTTTCGTGGTCTATCCGCCCGGCATCGCCACCATCGTCCCCGGCGAGCGGCTGACGGAACGGGCCAAGCCCATGATCGATTATCTCAAGATGTTCGAGACCTGCTTCAATACCTTCCCAGGCTTCGATGTCGAAATCCAGGGCGTCTACAAGGAGATCGATGCCAAGGGCCGCATCGGGCTCTATACCTACGTCGTTGCCGAGCCGAGCCGATGAACGAGACAGCGATTGCACGCACCGACGACGAGCCGGTCCTGATTCGGCCGTCACGCGAGAGCGATGTCGAGGCGATGCTGGCGATCTATCGCCATCACGTCCGCAATGGCGTGCCCCGCGACGTCGAGGGAACCGGCGCGCCGGAGCCCGACGATCTTCGCGACCGGCGCAGGAATTTGAAGCAGACCCGCCTGCCGCATCTGGTCGCCACCTGGCGCGGAGAGGTCGTCGGCTATGCCTATGCAGTGCTGTTTCGCAAGCGCCCGGCCTATCGCTACACGGCCAAGCACTCCATCTACGTCCACCACGACCATCTCGGCCGCGGCGTCGGACGGCTCCTGCTCGGGGCAATGATCGATACGTGTGCTGCGGCGGGTTTCCGCCAGCTGATCGGCTATATCGATGCTGACAACGCACCCTCGCTGGCATTGCACGAAAGGTTCGGTTTCGGGCGCGCTGGGCTGCTCTGCGGCGTCGCCTATCGCCACGGCCGCTGGTCCGACACCGTCATGGTGCAACGTTCGCTCGGCGCGGGGACGACGGCACCCCCGCCTGTCACGGCACCGGGCCGCTAGCCCTCACGACGGAAAATCGGACGGTCTGACCTGGATGCGATCGGCATGCAGCGACCAGTGATGCAACGCCTGGTCCTTGCAGAATTTTGCCTTCGCCCGCTCCGTGGCCTCGATCTCGTCGATAGCGTCGATCTCGAGCGTACCCTGACAAACTTCGCTCTGCCGGCCGCACTCCCCGAGCACGTCCTTCATGAACCTGACGACAAAAGTTGACATGGGACCTCCTGCTGCCCCGGCAGCACTTTAATCCCATTTAGGCCGGATGGGGGAGGAAGATTTTGAGCTGGATCAAGGCAACGCGTCGGTTCCTGCCACCGATGCGTCCGTCGATACCGTCCGTCAGCAATCACGCCATGATGTCGAGCAGGGACTTTTCCGTCTCGGAATAGGCCTGAATGACCTTGGCGTTGGCCATGAAGCTGTATTTTGCGGTCGCCAGCTGGACGAATTGGTCAGCAAGATCGACGTCAGGCGCAGCGACCAGGCCGTCCTGGTTTGCGAAGGGAGCGCTTGGGTCGGATTGTGCGGCATAGCTCGGCGACACCGTCGACACGGTCGCGGCAGTACCGCCCGGCGTCGAGCCGCTCGATTGAGAGACCTGATCGACTCGCAGCGGCACATAGGCTGCGGGATAAGTCGAACTCGTGCTCGAACTGCCGCCACTGCCCGAACCGCTTGACGCGGGCAGCGGCCCAGTCGTGCGGACATTGGCAATGTTGCTCGCGGCTACGTTCGCGCGCAGGCTCGCCGCAGACAGTCCTGACGTCGCAATCGAGAGGATGCTCATGGACCCTGATCTACAGGACAAGTCATACGCGTTCACTGACGTAATCGGTAAAATCCGTCGCGTTCTGTTGTCATCCAGGTAACCTGCGCCGGCAGCGCTTCACGCCCCTACCCCGGCGTCACGCCAAAGGCCTGCCTGAAGCGCTCGGCATAGACGGGCCAGACCTCGGGATTGATGATGCGCGGCGGGCGTTTGCCGTCGAGCGTCTCCAGCACCTGCTCGGCCGCGATGCGACCCATGTTCTGGCGCGCTTCGATCGTCACACCCGCGGTGTGCGGGCTCGCCAGCACGTTGTCGAACTGCAGCAGCGGATGCTCCGGCGGCGGCGGCTCCTTGGACCAGACGTCGAGACCGGCACCGGCGATGCGCTTGTCGCGGAGCGCCTGGAGCAGCGCATCCTCGTCGTGGATGAAGCCGCGCGCAGTGGTGATGAAATAGGCGTGCGGCTGCATCAGGCCGAATTCGCGCACGCTGATCATGTTGCGGCTGCCCTTGTTCAGCGGGCATGAGATAGAGACGAAATCGGCCCGACGCAGCAATTCGTCAAGCTCGACCTTCTCGCCGCCCCGCTCGGCCATCACCTCCTTCGAGAGGTAGGGATCGTAAGCCAGCACCTTCATGCCGAGCAGGCCCTTGCAGAGCGCGGCGATGCGGCGGCCGACATTGCCGAGACCGATGATGCCGACGGTCTTGTGCTCGACCTCGTTGCCGACGAGCTCGTTCCGATTGACATTGGCCTCGCGGCGCAGCCGGCGATCCGACTGGATGATACGCTTGGACAGGGTCAGCATCATCGCCAGCGCATGCTCGGCCACCGAATGCGCGTTGCCGCCGGACTGGTTGACGACCAGCACGCCCGCATCCGTGCAAGCTTCGACGTCGACAGGGTCGAAGCCCGCGCCGTTGCTGGAGACCAGGAGCAGGTTTGGGGTGCGCTTCAGGAGGGCGGCGTCGACATGGAAATGCGGCGCCAGCTCGTCGCGCGCGGCACCGATCTGATACACATGCGCCGCGCCCAGGATCGGGGCGTAAAAATCCTCGGGGCTCTCGTTCTCGATGCGGTCGAGCCGCACGTCGGACCGCGCCTTCAGGATGTCGATGTACACAGGGTTGGCCAGGTATTTGACGTAGAAGACACGCTTGCTGTTGACCGACATCAGGACCCTTCCGGCTCTCTCACGGAGGTTCGCAAGGTCAGCGCCACGCGCGCCCCTCTCCTGGCGTTCCTCCTGTTCCTCATTATCCCGCTTATGGCATGGCGATGCCGGCCACGGCAGCCCGTCTGGCGCAGATCACGGTGCTGGCCTGGACATGTTGACAATCCCGTCCGCTCCGTCAAGTTCGACAAACGCCACGACGGCCAAAGAAGAAGCATGCGCGGCGCAAGGGAGAACGCAATGGCTGGTGCGGAGCAGCATAGTTCGATGCAGGCATCCGGCGACAAGAGCTGGCATGGCATCGTCCTGCAAACCCTGAAGCGGAACGAGATCAGCCTGATCCCCTACGTGCCCGACCGGGTGTTGACGCCGCTGATCAAGAATCTGCACGCCGATCCTTTCTTCACGACCTTTGCCACCGCCCGCGAGGAAGAGGCCGTCGGCATCGTCTCGGGCGCCTGGATGGGAGGCCGGCGGGGCGCAGTGCTGATGCAGACCTCGGGCTTCGCAACGCTGGCCAACACGCTCGCCTCACTCGCGGTGCCCTACCAGATCCCGCTGATCATGTTCGTATCCGAGCGCGGCACGCTTGGCGAATTCAATTACGGCCAGTCGCTGGTCTGCCGCACCATGCGCCCTGTGCTGGATTCGCTGGCGCTGGAGCACCACACCATTACCAGGCTCGACGAGCTCGAATTCATCGCCGACCGTTCGATCAAGCAAGCCGTCACCACACAGGCACCGGTGGCGCTGATCCTCAACCCGCTGCTCACGGGCGGCAAGGTCTTCGACAAGTGAGCGCCGCCATGGACACGCGCAACACCAAAGTGATGAACCGGTTCGACATCACCTCGCGCCTGATCGCAAAACTAAAGCACGAGGAAGCGGTGATCGGCGGCATCGGCAACACCAATTTCGACCTCTGGGCCGCCGGCCATCGTCCGCAGAATTTCTACATGCTGGGCAGCATGGGGCTCGCCTTCCCGATCGCGCTCGGCGTGGCGCTGGCGCAGCCCGATCGACGCGTCTTTGCTTTGGAAGGTGACGGCTCACTGCTGATGCAGCTCGGCACGCTCTCGACGATCGCGGCCTTGAAGCCGAAGAACCTCATCATGATCGTCATGGACAACGGCATCTACCAGATCACTGGAGCGCAGCCGACGCCGGCTGCGGGCGTCGCCGATCTGGTCGCGATTGCACTGGGCTCGGGACTCACCAACAGCGCATGGGCCGCGGACGAAGAGGATTTCGAACGGCTGGTCGACCAGGCCATGTCGGTTGACGCGCCGAGCCTGATCGCGCTGCGCATCGACGACAAACCCGGCGTCGGCACCACCCGCCGGGATCCCGTGCAGATCCGGGAGCGCTTCATGCACGGCCTCGGCGTGCGCGAGCCGCTTTAACATTTCGTCATTAACTACACGGCGATCTGATCCGCATCCCGAGACAGGCCTCGGCCGATCCGTGCTAAGCGGTACGGATGTCCATTCTTGTTCGCGCCTTTGCCTGGCTGCTCGCCGCCGCCGTGACCTTTGCAACGCTCGGGCCTCCGAGCCTGCGTCCCCATTCCGACCTCAGCCAGGACGGCGAGCATGCGCTTGCCTTCCTCCTGGTCGGGCTGGCCTTCGGCCTCGCCTATCGGCAGCGCCGCCTGTCAGTGGCGGCCGTCGCGGTCGTGCTGATTGGCTTGCTCGAACTGATGCAGCTCTGGGCGCCCGGACGCCATGCGCGGCTGGAGGATTTTCTCGTCGATGCCGGCACTGCCTGTATCGGCTTCGCGCTCGCGGCCGTCATCGATTGGGTCATGACCCGGTTTCGGGCAGGCTCGGCCCTGACAAGTTGAGGCCCTGCACAGCGACGCTCCGCAGGGCCCTTTTTCTTCAAAATCCTTATCGCGCCATCAGTCGATGATCTTGATCACCCGGCGTGTGCGCGGCTCGACGATCACGCGGCGATCATTCACCACGGCGTAGCGATACTGGGTGTAATTCGGTACCGGACGCAGCACGACGGTCGGGGGTAGCGGCTCACCTACCACGACGCGCTCCTGGACCACGACAGAATCATCGCGCGGGATGCCGCCGAGGATCGCATTCGGAATTTCGAGGCCAGCGCCGACTGCCGCACCCACGGTACCGCCAACCATCGCGCCGATTGGGCCGCCGACTTCGCCGCCCGTGCGTGCGCCGTTCCTGGCGCCTTCTTCGGTCGTCGACTGAGCAAAGGCTGCACTCGACGCCAGCAGCGACGCAGCAGCCAACGAGATCACAAGACGGGTCTTCATATCCACGCTCTCCAGTGTTGTTGTGCGCCATCAACCGCGGGGCCGGAGCATTGTTCCGGTTCCCGCGTGATGAAACCCACATCAACACCGCGACTGTTACCGCGTAACAATTCAGGCTGCGGCGATCTCGTGACCCGCCATCAGTTCCAGCGCCCGTACCATGGCCGAATGATCCCAGCCCTTGCCGCCATGCGCGGTACAGGACGAAAACAATTGCTGCGCGACCGCCGTGCTCGGCAGTGAGAGGCCGAGAGCGCGCGCGCCTTCGAGCGCAAGGTTCAGATCCTTCTGGTGCAGTTCGATTCGGAAGCCCGGATCGAAATTGCGCTTCACCATGCGCTCGCCATGCACTTCGAGAATCCGCGACGAGGCAAAGCCGCCCATCAGCGCCTTGCGCACCAGCGCTGGATCGGCACCGGCCTTGGAAGCGAACAGCAGCGCTTCGCTCACCGCCTCGATCGTCAATGCCACGATGATCTGGTTGGCGACCTTGGTCGTCTGGCCGTCGCCATTGGCGCCGACATGCGTGACGTTCTTGCCCATCTTGTCGAAGATCGGCTTCATGGTGCCAAAGGCGCGTTCGGGTCCGCCGACCATGATGGTGAGGCTCGCCGCCTTGGCGCCGACCTCTCCGCCCGACACCGGCGCGTCAAGATAATCCGCGCCGAGCGCCTCGATCTTCTTCGCGAACTCCTTGGTCGCCAGCGGCGAAATCGAGCTCATGTCGACGACGATCTGGCCCTTGGAAATGCCGCTCGCGACACCGTCCTTGCCGAACAGCACCGCCTCCACATGCGGGGTGTCAGGCACCATGATGATGACGACATCCGCCTCCTCCGCGACCTCCTTGGCCGATTTGCAAGGGACGCCGCCAGCCGCGATCAGCTCCGGCCCGACTGGCGCGACGTCATGCAGGAATACGCGATGGCCCGCGGCCAAGAGATGGCCGGCCATTGGCCGCCCCATAGTGCCAAGTCCGATGAAGCCGATGTCGATCATGTCTTGATATCCTCAGGTCTCAAATGTCTGCGCGGCGTGCCACGACAGGCCTTCCAGCGTCGTGGTGCGCGGCTTGTATTCGCAGCCGATCCAACCGCGATAGCCGATCGCGTCGAGATGGCGGAACAGGAAGGGATAGTTGATTTCCCCAGTGCCGGGCTCGTGTCGGCCGGGATTGTCGGCGAGCTGGATGTGGGCGATCTCAGGCAGATATTCCTGCATGGTGCGGGCGAGATCGCCCTCCATGATCTGCATGTGATAGATGTCGTACTGGACGAACAGATTGTTCGACCGCACCTCGGAGATGAGCTGGATCGCCTGCTCGGTGCCATTGAGGAAGAAGCCGGGGATGTCGAGCGTGTTGATCGGCTCGACCAGCAGCTTGATGTTCTCGCGGGCCAGCGTCGAGGCGGCAAAGCGGAGATTGCCGACCAGGGTCTCCTGCAGCTCACGCGGATCGGCGTCGACAGGCGCAATGCCGACGAGGCAATTGAGCTGCTCGCAATCGAGCGCCTTGGCATAGTCAATGGCACGGAACACGCCATCGCGGAATTCGGAGGTGCGATCGGGCATGATCGCGATGCCGCGCTCGCCGGCGGCCCAATTGCCGGCGGGCAGATTGTGCAGCACCTGGCTCAGTCCGTGAGCCTCCAGCTGTTCGCGGAGCTGCGCCTTGTCGAAGTCGTAGGGAAAGAGATACTCGACCCCGGCAAAGCCTGCCGCCTTCGCCGCGGCGAAGCGGTCGATGAACGGCATCTCGTTGAAGAGCATGGTGAGGTTGGCCGCGAATTTCGGCATGTTACTGTCCCCTATTCTGCCGGCTGCAAAACGCCGGGCCGCGTAGCCCCGACCTCATCGAGCGGCAAGTCCAGCACTTCCTCGAACTCGACGATGTTGTCGATCTCGGTGCCCATCGCAATGTTGGTGACGCGTTCGAGGATGAACTCGACCACCACGGGCACGCGATGCTTCTTCATCAATTCGCGCGCGGTCGCGAACGCGGCCTGCGTGTCCTTGGGATCGGTGACCCGGATCGCCTTGCAGCCGAGGCCTTCGGCGACCGCGACATGGTCGACACCGTAGACGCCGATCTCCGGCGCGTTGATGTTCTCGAACGAGAGCTGGACATGATAATCCATCTCGAAGCCGCGCTGGGCCTGGCGGATCAGGCCGAGATAGGAATTGTTCACGACGACGTGGATATAGGGCAGATTGAACTGCGCCCCGACCGCGAGCTCCTCGATCAGGAACTGGAAATCGTAGTCGCCGGAGAGCGCGACGATGTTACGATCCGGACACGCCGCGCGCACGCCGAGCGCTGCCGGCAAGGTCCAGCCGAGCGGCCCCGCCTGCCCCGCATTGATCCAGTTGCGCGGCTTGTAGACACCGAGGAACTGTGCGCCGGCGATCTGCGACAGGCCGATCACGGTGACATAGGTGGTGTCGCGGCCGAACGCCTTGTTCATCTCCTCGTAGACGCGCTGCGGCTTGATCGGGACGTTGTCGAAATGGCTCTTGCGCAGCATGGTCTTCTTGCGGTCGCGGCAGGCCGCGGGCCACGCCTGGCGCTCGCGGAGCCTGCCGGAACGTCGCCACTCCCTGGCGACGGAAACGAAGAGTTCGAGCGCGGCCTTCGCGTCCGAAACGATGCCGAGATCGGGGTTGAAGACGCGGCCGATCTGGGTCGGCTCGATATCGACATGCACGAAGGTGCGGCCCTTGGTGTAGGTCTCGACCGAGCCGGTGTGCCTGTTGGCCCAGCGATTGCCGATGCCGAGCACGAAATCGGACTCCAGCAGCGTGGCGTTGCCATAGCGATGGCTGGTCTGGAGGCCGACCATGCCAGCCATCAGCACGTGATCGTCGGGGATCGCGCCCCATCCCATCAACGTCGGCACGACCGGGACATTCGCGATCTCGGCGAACTCGACCAGCAGGTCCGAAGCGTCGGCATTGATGATGCCCCCGCCCGCGACGATCAGCGGCCGCTCGGCGGCATTGAGCATCTCCAGTGCTTTCTCGACCTGCTTGCGCGTGGCGGTGGGCTTGTACACCGGCAGCGGCTCATAAGTTTCGTCGTCGAACTCGATCTCGGCGAGCTGCACATCGAGCGGCATGTCGATCAGCACCGGCCCCGGCCGGCCCGAGCGCATCACATGAAAGGCCTGGCTGAACACACGCGGCACCAGTGCCGGCTCGCGCACGGTCACTGCCCATTTCGTCACCGGCTTTGCGATCGACTCGATGTCGACGGCCTGAAAGTCTTCCTTGTAGAGCCGCGCGCGTGGCGCCTGTCCGGTGATGCAGAGGATCGGAATGGAATCGGCGATCGCCGAATAGAGCCCCGTGATCATGTCGGTGCCGGCCGGCCCCGAGGTGCCGATGCAGACGCCGATATTGCCGGCCTGGGCCCGCGTATAGCCCTCAGCCATGTGCGACGCACCCTCGACATGCCGCGCCAGGATGTGGCGGATAGAGCCGCGCTTCTTCAGCGCCGAGTAAAGCGGATTGATCGCAGCCCCGGGAACACCGAAGGCGGTCGAGATACCCTCCTTCTCCAGGATTCGCACGGCTGCATCGACGGCTCGCATCTTCGCCATATCGGACCTCGCTTAAGTTGCGTCAGCGAGCGAGATCATCGGGCGCGCGGGATGCGATCTCAACGAGATCGATTTTATTTTCCACGATGCGGCAGCCGCTGGAAAAACACGGCGGTCTCAATCGGTTAGATCGAGCCATGCGTGAAAGCTGCTTACTCGAACAGCGGCGCCAGCTCCATCTGCGGTACCAGCACGAGGCCCTTGTCGGTGATGCGAATTTCCGGAATGACCGATAGCGGAATCAGATTGAAGCCCATGTAGGGAATGGTGCAGCCGGCCTCGGCCCATTCCTTCTTCAACACCTTGACCTCTTCAGCCACTTCGATAACGCGCTTGTCGGATAACAGTCCCGCGATGGGCAGCGGCACCAGCGCCCGCACCTCGCCGTCGGCGACGACGCAGACGCCGCCCTGCTTTTCCTCGATCGCCGATATCGCCACCTGCATATCGGCCTCATTGGTTCCGGCGACGATGAGGTTGTGGCTGTCATGGCCGACGCTGGAGGCGACCGCGCCGCGCTTCAAGCCGAAATCCTTCAGCAGGCCGTAAGCGACGTTGCCGGCCGACTTGCCGTGGCGCTCGACCACGGTGACGAAGCACATGCCGTAGCGCGCGAACAATTCTGGCCAGTCCTTGGCGGGCTCGATCGCGACCTTCTCATGGATCAGCGTAATGCCCGGCAGCGCGGTCTTGATGGCGTTGACGGTGCAGGCCTTCGCCGGCAGCTCCGGCGTCAGCCTGATTTTCCTCGGCAGCTTCACGGTCGCGTAGGCCGCCTTCGGATATTGATAGCGCTGCGATAGCGCCTGATCGAGACGCGGCGTGATCTTGCGGTTCTCGACCACGAGTTCGCCGCCATACCAGGTCGATTGCGGCGTGAGATTGTCATCCATCAGCACGAGATCGGCGCGGCGGCCGCCGCCGAGCCCGCCGATATCTCCCTCCATGCCGAAGCGGGTGGCGCCGTGCAGCGAACCCATCGACCAGGCCTGCTCCGGCGACATCCCCGCCTTCACCGCCTCGCGCACCACCCAGTCGAGGCCGAACAGCAGAAGGTCGTCGGCGTCGCGGTCGTCGGTGCAGACGGCGGTGCGCTTGTGCGAGGCCCCGAGTTCGGTGATCGTGCGGATCGCCTGCGGCAGCGAATGCCAGGGCGTTGTCGGCGGCCCGCCGCGCAGGAAGATCCAGACGCCTGCATCGAGCAGATCGTCGGCGATGTCGCGGTCGATCGCCTCATGCGTATCGGTGACGCCCGACGCCGCGTAGGCCGCGACGAATTCGCGGCCATAAACATGGCCGGACACCGGTCGTCCGCGCTTCAGGGCCGCCGCCAGGATCGCGTGGCTGCGCTCGTCGCCCATCGTGACAGGCACGAAATCCATCTTCTCGCCGAGCGCGACCGCTTCAGGCCAGCGGTCGAACAGGCCGGCGATCTTGTCGGGCGTGAGGTCTCCCCCGGCGGTCTCCAGCTCCGCCGAAGTCGCCGGCACCGTGCTCGGCACCGTCAAGAAGATCGACAGCGGCGCCTCGCGCGCGTCCTCCAGCATCGCCTCGACGCCGGCGACGTCCATGACATTGCCGATCTCGTGGCTGTCGCAGAATATCGTGGTGGTGCCGTTCAGCAAAGCGGCCTCGGCATAGGCACAGGCCGTCACCATCGAGGATTCGATGTGGATGTGCGGATCGACCAGGCCCGGCGCGATGATGCCGCCGGCGGCGTCATACAGCGGCACGTCGCTCCACGTCTTCTTCGCCGTGCCTGACGGCTTCACCGCTGCTATGCGGCCGCCGGAGATCCAGACCTCCCGCCCCGGATGGATCCGCTCCGAATAGGTAGAGAGCACCCGCGCACCTGATATGACGAGGTCGGGCGCCACGCGGGCGGAGGCGACGTCGGCGAGACGGCGTGTCATTGCGTGCAGCGGCGCAACGGCAAATCGGGTGAGTTTGGACATCGGGGCTCTCGCGTAACGTTACGGCCCAGCGATGGTTACGCCCTGCGAAACGCCGGGCAAGCCCAAATATAACGGCACGCCCTGCTTACGCCTTAGGCGGCGAGCCGCCTGCCGTCCGCGACCTTGCGGCTCTGCGCGGGTTCCGCGTTCTCGGCGGTGTTGCGGCAGCGGGCTTGACCCGAATCCGCATCGACCGGCCTTTCGGCTCATCGATTTCGAACGAATTCGTCTTTCGCACAAGGTCGCTCAGCTTGCGGAAGCCAAAGGTCCTCGGATCGAAATCGGAGGCCAGGTTTGCGAGCTGCCGGCCAACTTCCCCAAGGGTGACCCAGCCGTCTTCGCTCTCCATCTGGGTGATGACCTTCTTAATAATGGGCGCAGCCGCATCAGGGGGCTGGAGCGGCGTGGATTTCGAGGCGGCATCCTGGGAGTTCGCCGCGCCAGCAAGCAGGTTCTCCGTGTAGACGAACCTCCGGCAGGCCTGCCTGAAGCTTTCCGGCGTCTTCTGTTCGCCGAACCCAAAAACATCGACGCCCTGCTCCCGGATGCGGGCGGCAAGCCGGGTGAAGTCGCTGTCGGACGACACCAGGCAAAAGCCATCGAACCGGCCGCTGTGAAGCAGGTCCATCGCGTCAATGACCAGGGTTATGTCCGACGCATTCTTTCCCGTCGTATAGGCGAATTGCTGCTGCGGTATGATGGCGTGCTTCGACAGGATGTCGGCCCAGCCTCTGGATCGCGCATTGGAGAAGTCGCCATAGATGCGGCGAACGCTGGCCTCGCCGATCTTGGCAATCTCCGCGAACAGTCCATCCGCGATCTTTGCGGAAGCATTGTCGGCATCGATCAGGACAGCGAGACGGGGCGAACGGAGCTCGGAAGGCATGACATTCCCCAAAAGGACGCGACAACGGTGGATTGGTATACCGATGTCGAGGCCCCCGCCGCCAGAGCTGATTTCCTTCAACGGGCACGGTGGACCACCAACCCAGCTTAGGCCGGTTTCACCACCGGGGTGACACCCCCGAGCGCAACCGTCAGTTCCGCCGCGACTTCGCGTACGACGCGTCCGATCTCGGGCAGGCGAGCGTCGCTGACGCGGCTGGTCAGGCCGGATACCGAGATCGCGGCGAGCGGCTCCGCAAGCGCGTTGTAGACCACGGCCGCGACGCAGCGCAGCCCCATCTCGGCCTCTTCGTCATCCACCGCGTAACCTTGCTTACGGATCGTTGCCAGCTCCTTGAAAAGATCGCTCGGCCGTACGATGGACTTTTCCGTGAGTCTCGGCATGCCGTGATGACGGATGACGGCGCCGACGTCATCGTCGGAATAAGTCGCAAGGACCGCCTTGCCGACGCCTGACGTCACCATCGGAACGCGACCGCCGACCTTGGTCAGCGAGCGCATGATCTCGCGGCTTTCCATGCGGGTCAGCACGATGATGAATTCGTCGTCGACCACGGCAAGGTTGGCGGTCTCGCGGGTGAGATCGCGCAGCTTGCGCAAATAGGGAATTGCCTGCGCCGTGAAATTGCGGCGCCGCGCAAAGCTCGCGCCGACGGTGAAGCTGCGGACGCCGACATGCCATTTGGATTCGGCGCGGTCGAACTGCACAAAGCGGCGGCTCTCGAGCGTCGCCAGCAAGCGGTGCACGGTCGAGGCCGACAGCCCGGTGCGGACCGCGAGATCGCTGAGACGATAGCCTTCGTCGTCCTCAGCCAGTGTTTCGAGTATCGACAGCGCGCGGCCGACAGACTGCACGCCGCCGTCACGCGCGTCGGGCTCGGCCTCCGATGGAGAGCGAGGCTCGAGCGATTTGCGCCGGATCACGTTCTTGCTCATCGCGACCTGACCGTTCTCCCTCGCCCCGCTTGCGGGGAGAGGATCGGGGTGAGGGGGAGCTTCCACGCGGACGGTGACAAAGAAACTCGCGGAGAGTCCCCCTCACCCGAATTGCTTCGCAATTCGACCTCTCCCCGCGTACGGGAGAGGCGAACAACCATCCGCTCCGGATCATGCCGAAGCGGCATCTCGTCTCAGAGCAGGCCCGCCCCGCGCGCCCACTTGTACTTGGCGCCAAGCACCTCAACCGGAAGTTCGGTCGAGTAAGCATAGGCCGGGATGCCGTTCTGGTAGAGATATTCGGCCGCTTCCTCGACTTCGACGTCGCCGGCGAGGGAGGCGACGATCGGCTTCACAAAGCCCTTCGCTTCCATCTCCTTCTTCACCTCGACCATATTGCGGGCGAACACCATCGGCGGCGTGACGATGGTATGCCAGTAGCCGAGGATCAGCGAGTGGATGCGCTCATCCGACAAACCGAGCTTCACCGTGTTGACGTAGGTGATCGGCGGCTCGCCGCCGGTGATATCCACAGGATTTCCGGCCGCGCCAAACGGCGGGATGAACTTGCGGAAGGCCGCGTCCAGATCCGGCGGCATCGACATCAGCGACAGGCCGTTGTCGACGCAGGAGTCCGACAGCAGGACGCCCGAGCCGCCCGCACCGGTGATGATCAGCACGTTCTCGCCCTTCGGCGTTGGCAGCACCGGCACGCCGCGAGCGAATTCGAGCAGCTGCCGCAGGCTGCGGGCGCGGATCACGCCGGACTGCGCCAGCACGTCCTCATAGATCTTGTCGTTGCCGGCGAGCGCGCCGGTGTGCGACGAGGCCGCCTTAGCGCCGGCCGAGGTGCGGCCGGCCTTGAGCACGACGACAGGCTTCTTCTTGGAAACGCGCTTGGCGGCTTCCGCGAAGGCGCGGCCGTCCTTGAGGTCTTCACAGTGCTGCGCGATCAAGTTGGTGTTCGGATCCTGCTCGAAGAAGGCGAGCAGATCGTCCTCGTCGATATCGGACTTGTTGCCGAGGCCGACAATCGCGGAGACGCCCATCTTGGCCGAGCGCGAGAAGCCGATGATGGCCATGCCGATGCCGCCCGACTGCGACGACAGCGCCGCGTGGCCCTTCACGTCGTAGGCCGTGCAGAAGGTCGCGCAGAGATTGGCGGGCGTATAATAGAAGCCGTAGATGTTCGGTCCCATCAGGCGAATGTCGTACTTCTTGCCGACCTCGACGATCTCGGCCTGGAGCTCCGGCGCGCCGGCCTCAGCGAAGCCCGACGGGATCAGCACCGCGCCCGGGATCTTCTTCTCGCCGCATTCGGTGAGCGCCGCGGCCACGAATTTCGCGGGAATCGCGAACACAGCCGTGTCGATCACGCCAGGCACGTCCTTGACGCTCTTATAAGCCTTGTAGCCAAGGATCTCTGAGGCCTTGGGGTGGATCGGATAGATCTCGCCCTTGTAGCCGCCGTTGATGAGGTTCTTCATCACGGAGTTGCCGATCTTGCCATCCTCGGCGGAAGCGCCGACTACGGCGACGGCCTTCGGCTGCATGATGCGGCTCATCGCCGCAACAATCTCTTCGGTCGGGCGCGGCTTCGGCTTGGGCTTGTAGGCGAAGTCGACGACGATGCGCACGTCGGCCGCAATCGCGTCCTTGGCGGTGGCGAAGACAGGGTTGAGGTCGAGCTCGACGATTTCGGGGAAATCGGTGACGAGCTGCGAGACCTTGACGATGACGTCGGCCAGAGCGGTGCGGTTCACCGGCTCGCCGCCGCGCACGCCCTTCAGAATCTCGTGCGCCTGGATGCCGTCGAGCATCGACAGCGCGTCTTCCTTGGTCGCCGGAGCGAGGCGGAAGGTGATGTCCTTCAAGACCTCGACCAGCACGCCGCCGAGGCCGAAGGCGACCAGCTTGCCGAACGAGCCGTCGGTGATCGAGCCGACGATGACCTCAGTGCCTCCGGCCAGCATCTGCTGCACCTGGATGCCCTCGATCTTGGCATCGGCCTTGTACTTCTTGGCGTTGCCGAGAATGGTCTCATAGGCCTTCTCGGCATCCTCCGCCGTCTTGACGCCGACAATGACCCCGCCGGCCTCGGTCTTGTGGAGAATGTCCGGCGAGACGATCTTCATCACGACAGGGAAGCCCATCGACGACGCCATCTTGCCGGCCTCGCCGGCCGACTTCGCCACGCCCTCTTTCGGCACCGGAATGCCGTAGGCGTCGCAGACCACCTTACCTTCGGGGGCGGTCAGGCTGGTGCGTTTGTCGGCCTTGACCTGGTCAAGGACCTTGCGGACGACGTCTTTGGAATTGGACATGAGCTTCTCCCTTGACCTTCAGTTCTTGCTTTGCAAAGCGCGCATATGCGGCTGCCCGTGATACTTGCCATCGCCGCGCTCTGTTCCACCTAGCGGAACGGAGCGGCGAAAGGCCTTGATTACTCCGCCAGCTTGGATCAAAAATGGCTAGCGATGGCATTTGGTATGCCAGAAGCCAACTTGTCAAGCCAGAGCAGGACCGATAACGCCGTAAAAAATAGCCAGCTTGACATTCTGGCATGTGGTATGCCAAAAACTTTCCAGTAAATATTCCTGTAAAAGACGACTCCCATCAGAGGAGAATCGTCGTGTCACTGCGGAAACCAACCAAGGCGTTGCCGAACATGGCCGAGGCAGACATCGCAATCGTTCGTATTGCCCCGGAGAGCAGCTTCAAGAACAAGGCGTATGACGCCTTGAAGGAAGCCATCCTCAAGATGGACATCTATTCGACGCCCGAGCCCGTCATGCTGGACGAGCGCGCATTGTCCGAACGTCTGGGCGTCAGCCGCACGCCGATCCGCGAAGCGATCGCGATGCTCGAGCAGGACGGTTTCGTGAAGACCGTGCCGCGCCGCGGCATCATGGTGGTGCGCCGGACCAAGAGCGAGATCGTCGACATGATCCGCGCCTGGGCGGCGCTGGAGAGCATGGCGGCCCGCCTCATCACCACCACCGCGCGCAAGAAAGACATCACGGCGCTGCGCGACTATTTCAAGGATTTCGGCAAGGACCGCTTGCCCGAGGATCACGTCGAGGAATATTCGAAGGCCAACATCGCCTTCCACCAGGCGTTGATCTCGCTGTCGGAATCCCCCGTGCTGGTCGATCTCACCAACGACCTTCTGCTGCACGTGCGCGGCTATCGCCAGCTGACGATCGGGCGCAAGGACCGCACTGCGACCTCCCTGCCCGAGCACCTCGGCATGATCGAAGCACTGGAAGCGCGCGACACCGAGCTCGCCGAGAAGCGCGCCCGCGACCACACCCTTGGCCTCGCCGCTTACGTCGAAGCGCACGGCCAGGAACTCTTCACCTAGCAACATTCACCAGAAGGGCGAACCATTCGCCCCACCTACCTTGAGACCAGGGAGACAAGGCCCATGCTGAACACCGCGACCAAGTCCGAAGCACCGGGCACCGAGCAGGAACTGACGGATGGCTTCCATCTCGTCATCGACGCGCTCAAGCTGAACGGCATCAACACCATCTATAATGTGCCGGGCATCCCGATCACGGATTTGGGCCGCATGGCGCAGGCCGCCGGCATTCGCGTGATCTCCTTCCGCCACGAGCAGAACGCCGGTTACGCCGCAGGCATCGCCGGCTATCTCACCAAGAAGCCTGGCGTCTGCCTCACCGTCTCCGCGCCCGGCTTCCTCAATGGTCTCACCGCGCTCGCCCACGCCACCACCAACTGCTATCCGATGATCCTGGTCTCGGGCTCCTCCGAGCGCGAGATCGTCGACCTGCAGCAGGGCGACTACGAGGAAATGGACCAGCTCGCGATCGCGAAGCCGCTGTGCAAGGCGGCCTATCGCGTGCTGCACGCCCAGGACATCGGCATCGGCTTTGCCCGCGCCATCCGCGCTGCGGTCTCGGGCCGTCCGGGCGGCGTCTATCTCGACCTGCCGGCCAAGCTGTTCGGCCAGGTGATGAACGCCGAGGCCGGCCAGAAGTCGCTGGTCAAGGTGATCGATGCGGCGCCCGCGCAGATCCCTTCGCCCGCGTCGGTCAAGCGCGCGCTCGACGTGCTCAAGAGCGCCAAGCGTCCGCTCATCATCCTCGGCAAGGGCGCGGCCTATGCGCAGGCCGATGAAGAGATCAAGAGCTTCGTCGAGAAGAGCGGCATGCCGTTCCTCCCCATGAGCATGGCCAAGGGCCTGCTGCCCGACACGCATCCGCAATGCGCCGGCGCGGCTCGCTCGACCGTGCTCAAGGATTCCGACGTCGTCATGCTGATCGGCGCGCGGCTGAACTGGCTGCTCTCGCATGGCAAGGGCAAGAGCTGGGGCGATGCGCCGAAGAAGTTCATCCAGGTCGATATCGAGCCGAAGGAAATGGACTCCAACGTCGAGATCGTCGCGCCTGTCGTCGGCGACATCGGCTCGGTCGTCTCCGCCTTCAACCAGGCGATGGGAACGGGCTGGACCGCGCCGCCGGCCGAATGGACCAAGGCCATCGTGGCCAAGCGCGACGAGAACGTCGCCAAGATGGCGCCGAAGCTGATGAACAACAAGTCGCCGATGGACTATCACGGCGCGCTCGGCGTGCTGAAGAACGTGATCAAGGATCACCCCGAGGCGATCCTCGTCAACGAAGGCGCCAACACGCTCGACCTCGCCCGCGGCGTCATCGACATGTACCGCCCGCGCAAGCGTCTCGACGTCGGCACCTGGGGCGTGATGGGCATCGGCATGGGCCAGGCGATCGCCGCTGCGCTCGAGACCGGCCATCCCGTGCTGGCAGTTGAAGGCGACTCGGCCTTCGGCTTCTCCGGCATGGAGGTCGAGACCATCTGCCGCTACAACCTTCCGATCTGCGTCGTCATCTTCAACAATGACGGCATCTATCGTGGCACCGACGTCAACGGCGCGAACTCCGATCCCGCGACCACCGTGTTCGTCAAGGGCGCGCGCTATGACAAGATGATGGAAGCCTTCGGCGGCGTCGGCGTGAATGCGACCTCGCCGGACGAGCTCAAGCGCGCCGTCAACGAGGCCATGGCATCCCGTAAGCCGACGCTGATCAACGCGGTGATCGATCCGGCCGCGGGCTCGGAGAGCGGCCGCATCGGCAACCTCAATCCGCAGAGCGTTCTGCAGAAGAAGAAGTAAGTCCACCCCCTCAACCCTTATTCCCTGTGGTTCGCAGGGGCAGACACAGAGTACGGAGCATAGACGATGACCAAAGCGCTCGAGGGCGTTCGCATTCTCGACTTCACCCACGTCCAGTCAGGACCGACCTGCACGCAGCTGCTGGCATGGTTCGGCGCCGACGTGATCAAGGTGGAACGCCCGGGCGTGGGTGACATCACCCGCGGCCAGCTGCAGGACATCCCGAACGTGGACAGCCTGTATTTCACCATGCTCAACCACAACAAGCGTTCGATCACGCTCGACACCAAGAACCCGAAGGGCAAGGAAGTCCTCACCGAGCTGATCAAGAAATGCGACGTGCTGGTCGAGAACTTCGGACCTGGCGTGCTCGACCGCATGGGCTTCCCCTGGGAGAAGATCCAGGCGATCAACCCGAAAATGATCGTCGCGTCGATCAAGGGCTTTGGCCCGGGACCTTACGAAGACTGCAAGGTCTATGAGAACGTCGCGCAGTGCACCGGCGGCGCCGCTTCCACCACCGGCTTCCGCGACGGCCTGCCGCTGGTCACCGGCGCGCAGATCGGCGACAGCGGCACCGGCCTGCATCTGGCGCTCGGCATCGTCACCGCGCTCTATCAGCGCACGCATTCGGGCAAGGGCCAGCGCGTCACCGCCGCGATGCAGGACGGCGTGCTCAACCTCGCCCGCGTCAAGCTGCGCGACCAGCAGCGCCTCGCCCACGGCCCGCTCAAGGAATACAGCCAGTTCGGCGAAGGCATTCCGTTCGGCGATGCCGTGCCGCGCGCCGGCAACGACTCGGGCGGCGGCCAGCCCGGCCGCATCCTGAAGTGCAAGGGTTTTGAGACCGATCCCAACGCCTACATCTACTTCATCACCCAGGCCCCGGTCTGGGAGAAGATCTGCGACGTGATCGGCGAGCCGACCTGGAAGACCGATCCGAACTACGCCAAGCCGGCGGCCCGCCTGCCGCGCCTCAACGAGATCTTCGCCCGCATCGAGCAGTGGACGATGACCAAGACCAAGTTCGAGGCGATGGAAATCCTCAACAAGGACGACATCCCCTGCGGCCCGATCCTGTCGATGAAGGAGATCGCCGAGGACCAGTCGCTGCGCGCGACCGGCACCGTGGTTGAGGTCGATCATCCCACCCGCGGCAAGTACATCTCGGTCGGCAACCCGATCAAGCTGTCGGATAGCCCGAGCGACGTCACCCGCTCGCCGCTGCTCGGCGAGCACACCGACGAGATCCTGCGCGCCGTGCTCGGCTTCTCGGACCATCAGGTCGCCGAGATCCACAAGTCAGGCGCGCTCGATCCGCCGCAGAAGCAGGCCGCCGAGTAAGCGGCAGCACAACGCTTGAAACGAAAGGGCGCCCATCGAGGCGGCCCTTTTGCGTCAGCAGGACCGTGCGGCTGCGAGCACAAGCCAAAAAACCAAAAACAACCCCATGCACAGTAGCCGGCCGCGTCGGCCCAAGAGCAAATTTCGTCTTTAGCGAATTTTTCTTGTGACGTCGGGCAAAACAGGGGTAGTATGTCATCATCGCGGCGTCCATCGGCAGTGACGCCTGCAGTCGGCTCGACATTCCCGCAGGCGTGGATACCCAGGGCTCCTGTCTGCTATCGCTTCAACTCCTTGACAAGATCGGCCAGACGCGAATCGTCCGGCATGAGCTTCGATAGTCGCTCGGCATAAGCGAGCGCGGCCACGACGTCTCCCTTCTCGCGGCTGAGGTTCAGCGCAGCGGACAACAACTCCGGACTATTGGGGTGCGCACGCAAACTTTCCTTCAGCACCGCAAGCGCGTCGTCGCGCCGGCCATTCGCGCTTAGCCCGACGGCATAGACGTAAGCGTAGTGCGCCTGACCCGGAGCCAGCGACGCGGCCTGACGCAGTTCATCGAGCGCGGCCTCATTGCGCTGCTTGCGTACAAGCGCCAGACCAAGTGCATGGTGAAGTGATGCATCCTGCGCCGACGTGGCGAGGGCCTCGCGCAAGACCTGCTCACAATCGCTTTCGCGTCCAAGTTGCCGATAGAGGTCAGACAGGTTGACGGCGGCGGCTGTGAACGAGGGATCCAGCCGAAGCGCAGCACGATATTCGATCTCCGCCTCGCTGGCATTGGCTTGACGGGCAAAGAAGCCCCCGAGTGCGGTACGGGCGTCAGGCCTGTCTGCGTTCAGCCTCTGTGCAGCCACGAACTCGGCCGCGGCCCACGCGAACTTATCGCGATCGGCTGCTGGTTGCCGTGCTGATGGCACCGCGGCAAGAAGATCGGCCGCGCGAATGCGCACGCCGCGCACGGGATCGCTGAGCCGCAGGGAGGCGAGCGACCAGAGCTGTTCGGGCGATACCCCTTCCAGCCCGTCGAGCGCACCAAGTCTCACAAGCGGATCGGGATCGGACAGCGCGCGCCGGATCAGGTCGAAATCCGGTACCGGAAGCTCGGCGAGTGCGCTGGCGCGGACGATGCCGGGAGCGTCGCCCGATCCGGCGATTGCGGCGAGCAGCGCCTGGGCATCGGCGGCTTCGCTCCAGACGGCATGAAAGGCCGACGCCCAGGTCTGGTGGCCGCGCCCCTGCATGCCTAACCAGGTTTCGACTTGCCGGGCCGCCCACATCGCAGACTTGTCGCGGTGACACTCGTTGCATGCATTCGGTGTGCCGATCTGCACGGAGAGATCGGGACGCGGAATGCGGAAGCCGTGATCGTGGCGGCGATCGACGACCATGTAGCGCCGCTCCGGCATATGGCAGGACGGACAGCCGGGCGGCGGCGAGACGTCGGCGTGGTGTCGATGCGCAGTCGATTGATACTTCTCGGGTGCATGGCACTGCGCACAGACGCCATCCCCGGGGGCCTTCAGAGTCGCGCTGTGCGGGTCGTGGCAGTCGCTGCAGGTCACGCCTTTGGCGAACATCCTGCTCTGCTTGAAGGGCGCGTAATTGTATGTCTCCTCGTCATCGCGCATCTGGCCGTCGGCATGAAAATGCTGGCGATCGAGCAGCGCGACCTGGTGGGTTTCCGAGAGCGGCCGTCCTGGCGTCCAGTCTTCCGAAAGTTGACCGCGACGAGCATGACAGCGCCCGCAGGTCTCGACCTCCTTCCGCAGCGCCGCTGGCGGCGCACTGCGTGTCGGCGTCATTGTTCCAGCCAAGGCCGACCAGGTGATGCCCGTGCGCTCGTCAAAGGCGACAAGCAGGCCGTCGTCAACGCCGCGCGACGCCGGCTTTCCGCGCGCCCAGGCGACATGACGCGAGCCGGCACCATGGCACGCCTCGCAGCCAACGCTGATCTCGGAGAATGTGGTGGCGAACGTATCCTTGCCGGCATCGTAGCCCTTGAGTACGCCGGTCGAGTGGCACTCGGCGCACATGAAATTCCAGTTCTGGTTCAGCTTCGTCCAGTGCAGCGGATCGTCATGCGTAATGGCGCCGTCCGGATAGAGGTGAAACCAGCGCTGACCGCCCTGCTCCTTCGGCCGCGTGTCCCAGGCGATGGACAGGGCCTGGACGCGACCGTCGGGAAACGCGATCAGGTACTGCTGCAGCGGATCGATACCGAAAGTATATTTCACCTCGAAAGTCGCGAGCTTGCCGTCCGGGCCGTCTGTCTCGACCAAAAATCTCCCGTCCTGCCGGAAGAAGCGCGAGCGCGTGCCCGCATATTCAAAGGCCGCGTCGTTGAAGTCGCCACGGACGGACGTGTCGTTCGCGTGATCCATGGCGTGACGATGTTGCGAGCTTTGCCACAGCCGCGTCTCCGCCTGGTGGCAGCCGCTGCACGCCTGGCTGCCGACAAAGCTCAGCCCTGCCTCGCGGGTCGGCTGAGAGGTGCCGGACGTCTTGAACCAGGACAGCCCGCTTGCCAGCAGAAAAAATAGCGCGCCGGCGCCGATTGCCAGCAGCGCGGCAGTTCGCCATCGGAAAGTTGGCGCGGGGCGTTGAGCAGGAGCCGAGCGGTCTTGTTCGGGCCGGGCCTGGGCCTTCTGACGCCTGCGGCTCTTCCGAGAACCTTTCGTCACGTCCAACCACCCCACGCACTGCCCCCGGAAGACTTACACGCGCAGATCGTTGTCGTGAAGCGCAATTCGGGTTTCGCGGGCGAGGTCGATGAGAGAGGCGCAGAACGTCAGCAGCGCGGCCATGAACAGCAGTGCGACGCCATATTCATGGGCGACATTGAACAGCGCACTGATGAAGGCAACGATGATGATGAGCGCCGTGAGGATCGCAGAGAGGATGGAGCAGAACAGCGATCTGTTCAAGAGCAACGCCCGGTGTCGCAGCCGGGGAATATCCGCCTTGAGGTAAGCCTTTGAGGCATCATCATCGGTGATGTCGTGAAGCAACTGAGCCCGGTCGACGACCCGGTTGATGCGGGAAATCAGGACCGAGATGAAGGACGCGACGGCACCCAGCAGGAAAGCCGGGGCCGCCACGTTGCCGATGATCCGTGCCAGTTGGTCGATTGAAGGCGTTACCGGCACCAACTGGATTACGTTCTCCATCGTCGCTCGATTCTCCCGGTGGCCCGAATGAAAACTAAACGGTCCGCTGCATCGGAGGCTGCTTCCACGTCCCTTCGAGCGCCTCAGCTTTCGGCCAGTAGAGACGCATAACGACAAAGAAGCCCCCTTTGGGTGCGGGTAGCCAATTGGGCTGCTTGTCTGCTGCCGGAGCCTCGTTTTGGATATAGAAAGTAATTCCGCCGTCCCCGTCGCGCTTGAACTCTGACAGCATCGGCGAATTGAGCAAATAGCGGTTAATCGGATTGGCCGTGAGCAGGCTCGACGGCAGTTCGTACATGGTCAGCGACCAGAAGGCATTCACCGGTGGCAACTGGCCCGGTGCAAAGCGGACGGTGTAACGGTTCGCCCCGTCGAATTTCCTGCCGTCCGCATCTACAAGATACATCGGATACATCGCTTCCTGCTTGGAGTTGCCGTAGATTCCGAAAACGGCAGCGGCCATGCGGTAGAGATAATTGTTCTTCAAATATGCGCGGGTGCCGAAAGTGTCCCCGCTGGTCACTTCCCCGGCATCCATTCGCTTCTGCAATTGGGCCAATGCCTGCCAGGCATCGGCCATACCCTGTTCAATGGCAGTTTTCAGTTCGGGCGTGAGATTGCCCGCGTTGAAGGTCTTGCCAGCACCAACGCCAATCTTGGCGAACCGCGCCATCAGCTCCTTCTCGGAGGGGTTCGTCGTACAGAACTGCAAGAGGAAGTTGACGATGTTGAAAAACTCAAGCGAGGTCTTTTCGGTCTCGGGCGTCAGCGGTTTGATGAAATCAATCGCCGGCGCGGCCTTCGGCGCTGGCGCGCCAAGGAAAGCCGAAAGCGTCTGCACCCTGTAGCCGGCTTGCACCTTCTTCACGTTGTCAATGTCAGCGGGATTGAAAAGTTGCGTGCGGTACGCGGCCAGCGCAATTTCGGTCTCGGCACGTATCACCTTCGTCACACCCTTCGGGGGTGAGCCGTTCCAATGAGGTCCAGCGATGAGGAAGCTGCCGCCATTGTTGCCGGTGCTGCGACTACCGATGTAGTCGAAGTTGAACGTGTAGGCGTCAATGAGCTGAATGCTGAAATACCGTTCCTTTTCGATGACCGGAACGGTCAGCACGATGGGCTCTGTACGCAAGTCCATACCGAGAAACGAGTAGGGAGTGTCCGAATTCGGCGTTTGGACCGCCTTGTCTTCCGGCGTGAAGACGCGCGAGAAGTTGCGAAGCTGGTTCCATGGCGCCTTATATTCGGGGCCATTCGCATCGACGAAATAGGCATATTGAATGCGGTAGCTGTCCACCATTGGGAAGCCGTAGATATAGGCTTCCTTGGCAATCGCGCCGGCTTCGGTGGGACTGACGGCGGTCTGCGCGCGCGCAAGCGCCGGACGGAACGACGGGAGCAGGGCCATCCCGCAGGCAAAAGCTCTCCGTGTTATGGATTTCATCGTCGCAATTCTCCTGTCCGAAAAGCCAGGATGGCCGCAGCGTGGACGGCCGGGATGACCTCGACCGACGCGCTCTGTCAGCGGCAGACGCGCACCCCGTTTACAATCGCGCATGCCGGGCGCACCACGGGTGCGACGACTGGCGCCGAGACGGCCGGACGGGGGGCGACAACCGCGCCATTGGGACCGGCACATCCCGCACGAACCACACCGCGTGCACAGACGACAGCATTGGCCTCGCTCGCAACACCGAGCGTGGCCAGGATCAGCAACAAGCCAGCGCATATCTTGGTCATGTTCCATAGCTCCATTTCGGTCGCGGTTCTAATTCCGAGCTGGCCAGGACAAGTCCTCGCCGGCCTTAGGCTCGACGTCGTTCAGCTGCTCCGGACGCGCCGAATAGGCGGGATCTTGAACGTGCCGTCCTTGAGGGCCGTCTTGGGCTGATAGACCCTGACACTGAGATTGAAGGGCAGGCTCGGCGGACACGGCAGCCAATTGGTTTCCTTGTCCGCGCCTGGCGATTGCGCCTGGATATGGATATCGAGCGAGCCGTCCGGATTGTATTTGATCGGCATCGCCGAAGTTATGCCGTAGCGGTTGATCGCGTTGCGAACATAGAAATTCTCGCGATAGGGCGAGATCGACCAAACCCCGCTTTCGGAAGGGAATATCTCGTCCTTCTCGAGATGGAGAATATATTTCGCCGCGCCGTCCAGCACGTTGCCGTCGCCATCGACAAATGCGGTTGGATAGACCGCATCATCCGACGTCAGCGCGCCCAATCCAAACCAGGCGATGAATGCCCGCGTGGTGTAGTCGGTACCGAAGCGACCGATATTCAGTGCGCCCTGCCAGCCGTTCACGGTCGGCGCAGTGTAGGGGCCTGTTTCCAGCTTGTACCAGACCTCGGCCGGCGCCCGGTTGATTCCACGCAGAACGGCCGGATCGATCTTGGACGGGTCGAAGTCCTTGCCGACCTCGATCCCGATGCGCTTGAGTTTGTCGATGGTCTTGGTGTCGTCGGGGTAGGGCGCATTGTCCTTCAACGCTGCGGCGAGGTGCTTGAAGAACATCTCGCCGGTCATGAGCCGCACCTGATCATACGGCGTCGCCGTTGTATCGACACTGGTGTCGATCGGTACGTCCGAAGGCGGCGTGTAGGGCTTGCCCCAGGCGCTGAGCGGCGTCAGCTGCAATTGATCCTGCAGCTTGTTGATCGCAGCAAACTCCGCGGGGCTATGGCACGCGATCTGGACCAGCACCGAGGCGTAGCGGGTTGTCGAACGAAACGTCTGCTTGATGCCGTTGGGCGCGACACCATTCCATGTCGGGCCGGCGATGAGGAAGTCTCCGGCGCCGGTCCCCGTCGTCCGGCTGCCCACTGAGGCGAAATCGTCGGTCCACATGTTGAGTGCCTGCATGACGATGTAGCGCCCCTGGGTGTCGGGCTGCGAATAGACGAAAGGCTCCTTGTCCAGGTCGATGAACGAAAACGCCCAGAGAGAATTGACGCTGATGCGGACGCAATCCTTGAAATCCGGATCGACATAGGTCCGTATCCTGCCGAACTGGTTGATGGGCGCCTTGTACTGCTCGGACTTCGAGGTGGCCGTCATCACGGCTCGCGTTGCATCCATCATGACCAGCGGAAAGCCATAGACATAGCATTCCAATGCAAGAACATACGCCAGCTCTTCCTCGGCATCGCCCTTCAGCTCGCCGAGCCCGTGCAGCAGCGGGCCCGCCGCTTCGCTCGTTGCTGGCGACAATGCCGCGCCCAGCCCGGCACCGAGCGCGGTTGCGATCAGATTGCGGCGACGAAGGGAAATCGGTCCCTGTTCGGTAGAAAGCATAACTGACCTCCACATCTTTGCGACCGCGCGCGGGCCGGTCATGAAAACCGAAGCGGCGGAAGTTCTGAAAGCCTCCGTTGGTGCCGAGTAGCGGCGCAGGGGATCTGTTCCGCGACCTGAATGACAATCACTCACGCGCAGCGGCGGCCTGCCGCGCCTTCTCGAGCTTCCGGATATCGGCGACATCCGCTTTGCAGTTCCCGCCTGAGTGGTGCTTTCTCATGGGACGGGTTCGACCTTTGCTGCCATGTCGGGCGCACGGCTGATCCGGTAGGTCGCATTGCCGCACGTCAGAGTCCATACGGCGTGGTCGGGCCTGGAGCGCTTCTTGTCTCTCAGCGCGCCGAGCGCCTTGTCGCAGACAAAGCCCTGGGCGCGAATCTGCGCGGCGAGCATGGTTTGCAGCGTTTCGTTTGCAACCGTTGCCTGCTGCGCTTGAGCCGCAGCACTGAACAATACCACTACGGCGGTCAGCGGCGCCGAAGCCATCGGTTTGAACATGACGTTCGTTGCTCCGCTTTTGGGACGCGATCGGGTGCGGGGAGTTGATGAACTCCCCGCGCCGTCTTACAGCCGCGGCCTCACTTCATGCAGTTTCGGACGAACTGGATCCTCTCGATCATCCCCACACCCAGCGCGTCTGCCTGTTTGTGACAGCCCTCGCGCTTATCGAGGCGCAGCTCGACCTTTTGCAGCACGCTGAGGCCGATATCGCCCGAGACTTGCGGCGCAGCGCCCTCGGCAGCAGCTTTGCCGGCATCGGCGGAAGGCCCATCCCCCGCGGCCCTTGCTGCGGCTTCAAGACGCTTGATGTCTTCCGGACTCAATTTCGGCCGGTCGATATTCAGCGAGATCTTGTTGAGCGTGCCGGTGAAGGTGAACGGCGTGCTGTAGTCGTTGTCGTCGACCGGGGTGCCGGTGTCGGCCCCGATGTCCAGCGCCTCATCCCACTGCAGGATGAAAGGAAGCGTGTGCTCCATCGTCTCGGTTGCGACCGCATTGCCGTCGACTTTGAGGACGCCAGTGCCACCGCGGCCGATACCGCTATAGTCGCCAAAGGCCATCGTTGCCGCACCGAGACCGTCATACTTGAAATCGAACTCGATGACATGCTTGCCCGGCGTCAGCTCCGGTCCCTCCCAGCGCACGCGCTTGAGGTCGACCAGGTTCCACGTAAACACCGGTTTGTTCTTGAGAATATAGAAACCGTATCCGCCGAAACGTCCGCCCTGGGTGATCAGCATGCCTTCGGCGCCGCCCGGCGGTATCTCGACATCGATCTTGAAATTATAGGAGGCGTTGAGGACGCTCGGCGCGTCACCGTTCGGCGTGCCCGTGAGCGGCCGCGTCCAGGTGAAAGAGGTGCGGCCCGCACTTAGGCTCGGCCGCGGTATGACCAGCCGGCCAGCCACCGAGGAATCCAGCGGCAGGACCTGATATTTCTGCGCCTCTTTCCAGAACAAATCCTGCATCTCCTTCAGCTTGGCAGGATTCTT
Source organism: Bradyrhizobium sp. CCBAU 11434 (assembly GCF_028128895.1). Classification (NCBI taxonomy): domain Bacteria; kingdom Pseudomonadati; phylum Pseudomonadota; class Alphaproteobacteria; order Hyphomicrobiales; family Nitrobacteraceae; genus Bradyrhizobium; species Bradyrhizobium sp. CCBAU 11434. The sequence continues at coordinate 111,171 of NZ_LBJX01000011.1, read as the reverse complement.
GGCCGCGATATCTTCATACTGCGTCCAGTCGTTCTTGAGATCGTAGAGCTCCCAGGGATATTCGGCCGGGTCCGGCAGCTTGATTCCAGCCGTCACCCACGGCGGCCGCAATACCTTGGTGCTGGCGATCCAGCCGTCGTCATAGATCGCGCGATCGGCGAACATCTCGAAATACTGGGTCTTGTGCGTCGAGGGTGCGTTCGCGTTGGCCTTGTCGAAGGTGTACATCATGCTGACACCCTCGATCGGGCTCTGCTTGATGCCGTCCACTATCTCGGGCTGCTTGATGTGCGCGGCTTCGAGAATGGTCGGCACGACGTCGATGACATGGTGGAACTGGCTGCGAATGCCGCCCTTGTCCGTGATGACCTTCGGCCAGGAGATTGCCATGCCTTGGCGGGTGCCGCCGAAATGCGACACGATCTGCTTGGTCCAGGAGAACGGCGTGTCGAACGCCCAGGCCCAGCCGATCGACATGTGGTTGTAGGTGCGGTCGGTGCCCCAGGCGTCATAAAAATACTTCAGCTGCTCCTCGACCCCGGGATTGGCTCCGTTGAACATCGCGACTTCGTTCGGCGTGCCGTTCGGCTGGCCTTCGGCGCTCGTTCCGTTGTCGCCGTTGATGTAGATGATCAGCGTGTTGTCGAGCTTGCCGAGGTCGTCGATCGCCTGGATCACGCGGCCGATCTCGTTGTCGGCGTAGGCGACATAGGCAGCGAAGATTTCGACCTGCCGGATGAAGAGCTTCCTTTCGTCGGCGTTGAGCTGGTCCCACTCCTTGATCAGGTCTTTCGGCCAGGGCGTCAGCTTGGCGTCCTGCGGAATGACACCGAGCTTCTTCTGGTTGGCGAAGATCGTCTCGCGCAGCTTGTTCCAGCCGGCATCGAACAGCTTCATTTCGCTGATCTTCTGGACCCATTCCTTGGTCGGATGATGCGGCGCGTGGGTGGCGCCCGGCGCGAACTTGATCAGAAAGGGCTGGTCCGGCGAGAGCGCGTTGATGCGGTTGACGTAGTCGATCGCCTCGTCGGCCATCGCCGTCATCAAATTCCAGCCGGGCTTGCCGACGTAAGGATAGATCGGCGTGGTATTGCGGACGAGATTGCCTGGCTCCCACTGATTGGTGTCGCCGCCCATGAAGCCATAGAAATATTCAAAGCCCATGCCGGTCGGCCACTGATCGAACGGTCCGGCCTGGCTTGCCTGGTATTCCGGAGTATTGTGGTTCTTGCCGAACCACGCGGTGTGGTAGCCGTTTTCCTTCAGGATGCGTCCAATCGTGGCCTTGTCTTTGGTGATGACGCTGTCATAGCCCGGATAGCCGGTCGCCTGTTCGGCAACGACGCCGTAGCCAGCCGAATGATGATTGCGGCCGGTGATCAGTGCCGCACGGGTTGGCGAACACAGCGCTGTCGAATGGAAGTTGGTATAACGCAGGCCGTCCTTCGCGATCCGATCGAGCGCCGGGGTCGGGATCACTCCGCCGAACGTCGACGGCACGCCGTAGCCGGAATCGTCGGTGATGATCAGAAGAACGTTCGGCGCGCCTTTGGGCGGAACGACACGCGCAGGCCAAAATGGTGTCGACTTCGTCGCATCGCGTTCGATCTTGCCACCGAATTTTTGCGGCGGTGGTGGAAGCTGATCGCCGGGAATGGTGATGGTTGCTGCCGGCGAGCCCGGCGGCGGCGTGGTCGGTTGCGCTTGCTGAGCAAACGCAGGGGCGGATAGCGCCGATGTCAAAAACAGTATGGAAGCAATCACACGAAAATTCATTGCAGCCCTCCCGTGAGGCGCGCGCAATCACGCAGATGTTCATCACTCTCAAGGACGATGCAAGGATCGACGTTGACGCAGATCAACCTATGCAACGAAAGGTACCTAAGGGCAGATTGGATCGCCTGGCTGCGCGATCCGGCGGCGCACGCTCATCTTTCCAATATTGAAGAGCGGAACACGCTCTCACACTCGTCATCATGCTGCACGGAACAAGTCGAACAACGGACCTTGAGCGAAATCAACGGGAAGAAATGTCTGGAGCTCACACTTCAAATAACGAGCTTCCGGGTCTTCACCTTGGATCGACAGCATGCTCGCTCACAAGCTCAATCATCCGGTCGCCGGCGCCGTGCTCGCGATCACCTTGGTCGCAGCAATTTCACTGGTTCCTTGGCCGAAGCTTCCTGGGAAGCCTAGGCTTGGGATCAAGAGCGATCGTCTGGAGCAGAGCGATCGCCGTGAGTTGGGGAATGGCTGTACGCAGACTGCGTGGCCCTATGGATGTGGTTGGCAACTGCCGCGGGAAAGACGAGAGACCAAAGGACATTCACCCAAACGGCGGCAAGGACTGTCTTGGTTTCTCTGATGATCAAGCTCGAGGTGTTCCTGCCCACCGCTCGGCGTGAAGTTCAGTAAAGGAATAATCGGTATCTAGCGGCTCTCAAAATCACAGCGACAGGATTTTCCCGTAGGATGGTACCCGCACAAGCGATAGCACAGCGTGGTATTGTGCCCCTTTTGCTACATCTGGTTGCCAAATATTCCCGCCATCATGACGGCTATCGCCCGGCGCGGCGCGCCCTGTCATATTGTCAGCATCATATTGGGCGCGCACGCGAGCGAGGCTCGTGGTTCGGCGGGGGATTGCCATGCGAATGACGAGAGCATTTGCCGCCATTGCATTTGCGGCCGTTGCAGCAGCACCAACGATCGTCGCGGCCGATGAGAGCGGCATCAGCTTCTGGATTCCGGGCACATTTGGCAGCCTCGCTGCCACGCCTCAGCAGCCAGGCTGGACGGCAGCCGCGATCTACTATCACACCTCGGTGTCCGCCGGCGGCGACGTGGCGCGCGCCCGCGAAATTCAGATCGGCCGCATTCCCGTGAATTTGACGGCGACCTTGAGCGCAAACGTCAATGCGAACGTGGATCTCGGGTTGTTGAACGCGACCTACGTTTTTTCAACGCCGGTGCTGGGCGGTCAGGCGTCTGCCAGTCTCATAGGAATCTATGGCGCAAACACCACCTCGCTTAACGGAACGGTGACAGGAACGCTGACGCTGCCGGGCGGCGGCACGATTCCCTTCTCGCGCGCCGATTCCATCAGTGATTCCGTGATGGCCTTCGGCGACCTGATCCCACAGTTCGCGTTGCGCTGGAATGCCGGTGTCAACAACTACATGACTTATGTCATGGGCGACATCCCGGTCGGCGCTTACCAGTCGACCCGCCTCGCCAATATCGGGCTCGGGCATGGGACAATCGACGCTGGCGGCGGTTATACTTATTTCAATCCGCAGACGGGGCATGAACTGTCTGGCGTGCTCGGCTTCACCTACAATTTCAAGAACACCGACACGCAGTATCAGAGCGGCGTCGACATGCATTTCGACTGGGGCGCCTCACAATTCCTGACCAAGCAAGTCCAGGTCGGTCTCGTAGGTTACGTCTACAAGCAACTCGGTTGCGACAGCGGCTCCGGCGATCGCGTCGGTTGCTTCCGCTCGCAGGTCGCGGCCGCGGGCCCGCAGGTTGGCTTCATCTTCCCGGTGGGCGACATGCAGGGCTATCTGAACCTGAAGGCTTACAAGGAGTTCGCCGCGGAAAACCGGCCCGAGGGCTGGAATGCCTGGGTGACCTTTGTCATCTCGCCTGCAGCACCGCCCCCGGCGGTGACGCCGACAAAGCACGTCATCACGAAGTGAGAGGCGCGGCATCGCCAGGCGTTGTTTGGGTTGATCTGCATCAACGTCGATCCCGAAATACCGTGGCTCCCTGCGCAGGACCCATATTGGTTGCAGCGTCCGGGCGGCGCGGGCACTGTCAAGCGATCCGCCCCTTATTCTCGATCGTTGAGTACAGCCATGACAAGCGTTCGCTTTCTTGCCGTGCTTGCGACTTTTCAAATTGGGCTCGCTCCGCCAGTCCATGCGACGGACAATCACGATCGCCTAACTGGTGCAAAGGCTCAGGTCTTGCGTTCACCGTCCCCTGCCTCTCCAGCCAGGCGCGGCTTCGTGTTGCGACAGGATCTGTTTGATCGTGCCAATCCAAACAATCTCAGGTCCGATTGGTCCTCACCGCCCGCGCAACCGGGGCAATTCTAGCAAGGAGACACAGATGAACAGCGCCCTGCTTTCACTTGCACTGCTTGCGGGTTCAATGGCCATACCGGCTTCTGATCGCGTTCCCGAACTGAAGGTCGAAGCGCTTTGCAAGGCGACGTCGGAAACGGACAAGTCGATGGGACTGGCGTTGGCTCAAAGCTTTACCGATTGCATGCGTGATGAAACGACAGCGCAGCAGCAACTCGGCACCGTGTGGTCGTCAGCCAAGCCCGCTGTCCGCGACGCCTGCGAAGGTGAGGCCACAGCAGGCGGAACTCAAAGCTATGTCGATTTGCTCACCTGCATCCAGATGACCGAGACCGCAACTGCGCTGGCATCGACGCCGCCGCTCAGAGGGGCCAGCAAGAACCGAAACAAGCAATAGTGGGCGGGCAGACCGCTCGTTGACCGGGCCGGAGCCACGCCAGTCGCTTGGCATGTCCGGCCCGAAGAAAGCAAGTTCGAAAAGCCGCCGGTTTCGGCGGCTTTTTTGTTGGCCCCGGGGCTGGTCTCCTCTACCCTTGGTTTCACCTTGAGCGGGACCAGCCCAGGCCTGGCCTTCGGCGTTTCCAGAGAATTCATCTTTACCGAAGGGATTTGGCCTTGCTTGCTGAGTTCATTGCGCGACAGGCCACGGCCCGGAACATTCACTATGGCTGGGTGATGGCCGCGCTGGGATTTCTCTATGGGCTGTTTGCGAGCTCGGCCCTCGGTGTGCCCAGTGTCCTGATGCGAGACATCGCGGCTGACCTCCACGTCAGCATGAGCGAGCTGTCTGCGTCGCAAGGACTTCGTTTTGCACTATTCGGATTGGTGGCACCGTTCGCCGGCGGCATGATGCTCCGATATGGCCCCAGGGTGATGCTGGCGATCGCCGGCACGATGACTCTCGCAGGATTGCTGCTCACGATCGTCATGACCAACCGCTTCGAAATGTGGCTGGGACTCGGGCTCATTCTCGGCATCGCGCCGGGGCTCACCGCCCTGCAACTCGCCACGATCATTTCGGTGCGCTGGTTCACGACCCATCGTGGATTGGTCGTCGGTCTCCTGAACGGATCGGTCGCAACCGGCACCTTGATCTTCGTGCCGATGGGCGCATGGATCACCGAGCATTGGGGCTGGCGCCTCGCGCTTGTTCCGTCCGGACTTGGTCTTCTTCTCGCACTCATCCTTTTTCTGTTGCTCGGAAAGGACCGTCCCCAGGAATTGGGACTGGCGTCACTCGGCGAGACGGCAATGGCGCCAATCCCCGCGGTGCCGCGACGGAATTTTGTGGCGCTCAGCTTTCACGGCCTGCGCCTGGCGTCGACCCGCCTGGTGTTCTGGGTGTTGGCTCTGACGTTCCTGATCTGTGGCGTGTCCAGCTACGGGCTGACATCGACCCACTTCGTGCCCTTCTGCGGCGATCTCGGCTTGCCGGCCGTGACATCGGCAGGCCTGCTCGCCATGATCGGCGTGTTCGATCTGATCGGCACGGTCGGATCGGGATGGCTGTCCGATCGCTTCGACAACAGATGGCTGCTCGCAATCTATTACGGTTTTCGTGGGCTCTCCTTGATCTGGCTCGTAGAATCCAACGCGACGATCGTGACGATGAGCGCGTTCGCGATGCTTTACGGGCTGGACTTCATCGCAACGGTTCCGCCGACGGTCAGATTGACGGTTGGGACGTTTGGACGGGAGATGGGGCCGGTGGTGTTCGGTTGGATCTTTGCCGCTCACCAGCTCGGCGTCGGCCTGATGGCCTTTGCCGCTGGCGTCAGCCGAGATGCGCTCGGGACTTATGTGCCGGCTTTCCTTTTCGCCGGGGTCCTCTGCCTGTTGGCCGCTGCGGCCTTTACGCTGGTGAAGCGTCCAGGGGTGCCGGCTCCGGCTTAACGGGGGCTCGACTTCTTTTTCGTCGCCCAATAGCGGCCTGATGTCCCCTGTTGGCCGCTTCTAGTGGCTGGCGATGAAGGAAAGCACGGCCTCGTCGTAGGCTTGAGGGGCTTCTCCCGGCACCGTATGGGATGAGCCGGAAATCTCCACCCGAGTTCGCCGAGGCAGGCATCGTACCAATTCGTCGACGATGCGATGGAAGAATTCCGGACTGTGATCGCCGTTGGTCACGAGCGTGGGTGCCGAGATGCGCTTCGCCATGTCGCAGGTAAACATCGGGCGCGGGCGGGTCGCTATTGCATCCGCAACGGCCGACAACGCGTTGTCCGCCATCATCTTGCGCTCGCTCTCGGACCGCCGATCGTAGGTGCCTGGCCCGCCGACGGCTTCTGCAAAGAACCGCAGCCCTGCATCGAGATCGTCCTTTTCGAAGGCTTGCCGCGCGGGAGCAAACCTCGCGCCCCATTGCTTCAGAACATCATTCCCGCCGGGAGCTCCGGCGAGCAACGCCGCGGCAGGAGGCTCGTTGATGACGAGCGTTCGCACCGCCTCGGGGTGGTTGGCGGCGAAGAACAGCGCAGCATGCGCGCCGGAGGAGTGGGCGACAATGTGCGCGCTCGTAATGCCAAGCGCGGCCAGCAAGGCGGCCAGGTCCTCGCCATGCACGTCTGCGGCGCCATCGGGCAGACCGTCCTTGCTCGTCGCGTTCGGAAAATGGTTCTGCCGACTATAGGCGATGACCCGATGGCTTTTGGCGAACACCGGAAGATGCGAATTCCAGAAGCGGTAATCCTGAAGCCCACCGTGCACCAGAACAACGGGATCGCCCTGCCCGGCCTCGACGTAGGCGAATTGCTTTCCGTTGACGCTGACCTGCTTGACATCGGCGCCGATGGCCGGCGCCAAATTCAACAGGCACAGAACGAGGCCAGCCATCAGGATCTTGGCTTTGAAGTTCATGGCACCCTCCCGCGGATCGACAAAGTGGCTCGAGACAACGTAGTCGACCTCGCCGCGTGCGATGGCGATGTCCTGAAGCTCCCGGTCATCCAGGGCGCACAGATCCCTGCGCAGCTTCCCGCGCCTGCGCCACTCCTGAAACTCGTCACGATATCTTCCGAAGAGGCTGATGAGATGCCGCCTCATTCGGGTCGTCGCGGAAAAGGCGGTCGTGCTGAAGGTCGTGGTCATTGCAGCGCCTCCTTGACGAAGTGGTTCGTCGTTTCGGAATTCGGCACGGCAGCAGCGCGAAATGTCCGGGCTTCGCGCGGACGAAACAGGCATTGACGGCATAGTAACTAATATGTAGTGTACTAGTCAATGCATACACTACTAGAATCGCTTCGTCTCGATAATTCGGGTGTTCCGATCTACATCCAGCTTCGGGACCAGATCCTGCGCAATCTCGGCGCGGGCGTGCTGGCTCGCGGCGACCAGATGCCGACGATGCGCGAAGTCGCAGTTGCCCTGAAGATCGACCTCAATACCGTCCGGCATGCCTACGACGAGCTGGAACGAATGGGCGCCATCACCCTGGTTCGGGGCCGGGGTAGCTTTGTCGCGGAGCCCCCGCCCGCAACCAGCGTACGTGAACAAGCCAAGCAGATTGACGGTCTGGCGAAACAGACGCTCGCTACGGCCGCCGCCGCGGGCATCGATCCCGTTGCCCTGGCCGATCGGATAAAGGCCCTCGCAAGACAGAAGGAATAGTCGTCATGCACAACTATTTTAAGGCAAGCGGCGGAAGTCGATTCTCTCTACTCCTTGCAGCAGTGGCTCTCGCAGCTGCGGCGCTCGTCGCCTCGCTCGCCTACGACGGAGGTTCTCGCGGCCTCTATGCCGTCGCGGCTGGCCTCGTGATCGTCGCATTCCTGATTCCACAGGCCGTCCTGGTTGCAGGCCAGTGGGAGCGCGCGGTCGTGCTTCGCCTCGGCAAGCTGTCGGCAATTCGCGGCCCCGGCCTGTTCGTGATCGTACCGTTCATCGACGAGGTGGCCTCATGGCTCGATCAGCGCATTCAGACCACGGAAATCAATGCCGAGAAGGCGCTGAGCAAGGACACCGTGCCGGTGAATATCGACGCGATCGTATTCTGGCAGATCCATGATCCCGAGCGTGCCGCGCTCGAGATTGCGAACTACCGTCAGGCCATCACCCAGGTCGCACAAACCTCATTGCGCGAAATGGTGGGATCGTCGCTGCTGTCGACGCTGCTGGCCGAGCGCAAGCAGGGCGATCAGTTGCTGCGCGATGATATCGGGCGCAAGACCGCTGATTGGGGCGTAGCCGTGATCTCGGTCGAGATCAAGGACATCGGCGTGCCGCCTGGATTGCAGGACGCGATGAGCCGACAGGCGCAGGCCGAGCGAGAGAGACTGGCGCGCGTGCTGCTCGGCCAGGCCGAACAGGAGATAGCCCAGAAATTCGTGGAGGCCGCCGACATCTACGCGCGTAGTCCGGCAGCACTTCAGCTGCGCGCCATGAACATCATCTATGAGACGACCAAGGAGCGTGGCGCCACGATCCTCATTCCCACGGCGATGATCGATGCCATGAATCCCGGCACGGCAATGGGCATCGTTGCTGCCGCGCAGCAGGCGCCAGGTTGAGCCGGGTGGCAAGAGGCCGTACCGCAACTCGGGTTGACTGCTGCGGGGACATGACGAAAAGCCGTCGACGGCGCGCCCGCGAACAGGTTCAGATCCACCCAGGCTATGATACCCTGATAACCTCCGGCTGCACGGCGGGCGATGAGTGGCCCCGCGCGATGATGGCGCGACGAACCAGGCGGATGTGCTCACGGAGCGTATAGGCCTCGCTCGCGAAGCCGGCCGGCGTGCGTATTCTGGCAACGGCCTCTTCGATGCGGGCGAGGTCAGCCTCCCACTTGTCTCTCGGCAAATCGCCTGTGCGCGCGGCGACATCCCGCTCGAGCAGAGCCAGCTCGCCGTACCACCGGTAGATGCGCGAGCGGACATGCCAGCGGACCAATTGAGGCAAATAGTGGAAAAGCGGCAACAGGATTGCCGCCAGAGGCAACAATATGATGATTGCACGCTCGCCCCACGCCGCGATCCAGAACGGCAGATATTGGTAGAGGATCGTGCGGCCGAAGCGTCGATGCTGATCGGCATCGGTCGAAACAGGCAGATCCACCTGGGCGGTGCTTGGAAATTCGCCTGCCTCCTCGAAAAGACCTTGCCGACCGTGGATCTCCCTTGCGGCGTCGACCAATAAATGTGTGATGGCCGGATGGAGATCCTCGCGCGTTGCAAGCATCACCTTGGTCCCGATCAGGTCAATATCCTTTTCCGGAAGGTGGTCCGCCAGGTCGATCACACCCGATGGCAATTTGAGCGTGCTGATGAAGTTGAGCCGTCGTCGATAGGCCTCGGCTCTCGCGAAGCTCAGCACGCTCAGGGTCGGATCGCGCAGCGCGTTCCAGACGGCAGGATTGTCCGCACCGTCGACAAAGACGACGGCGTCCAGCTCGCCCGCGCGCAGCGCAATCAGCGCCGGCAGATTGCTCAAGGGCTCCATCGTGACATTGTCGGGCGTCAGACCGTTGAGCGCGAAAACGGACTCACTGAACGAACGTGCCCCGCTGCCGGGAACACCGACGGCGACCTTGCGATTGCGCAATTCATCGACGTAGTTCAGCGGCTCTGATTTGCGGTAGAAAATCCACAACGGCACATAATAGAGACTCGCAATCATGACCACGCCCCTGGCGTCGGACGCCTGCGACAGGCCGCCTTGAGTGAAGCCTATGTCCACGCCGGACTTCGGATCTCGCAACAGTGCCAGATTGTCTTCTGCACCGCTGGTGATCCGCTCTTCAACCGTGACGCCGGAACGTGCCAGAATTTCGATGTAGCGTTTGGCATATTGGTGCAGAAGGCCGTCTTCCAGACCGGACGCCAGGACGATGTGGCGCGACGGAGCGGTCTGCCAAACATGCACCACCGCCCAGATCGTCGCAGCGATCGATGCCAGGACGACGATCGCGAGGCTCAAGCGGCCACGTGGCGAGAGATGTGCGAGGTATTCGGTCCTCACAACGGACGCTTCAGTGACGGGCGAAAGAGCGGCAGGCGCGCATGACGTCGGACATGCATCGCTCCTGCGACATAGGCAGCGGCACACCGCGCATGTTCATGAGCCTGCGGAAAGTCAGGAGTAATTTCATTGCACGCCGCCTTCCGTTCATGAAGAAGCCCTCCCTTTTGGGGAGCTCGCACCATCAAGCGCTTGACATAGGTCAAGGCCTCGCGACGACCTCGACGGCGAACGGCGGATCCGTCAGCACCAGCCGAGGAACGGATTTTGCCAAGCGGCGAATGTTGTCCGGCCGAACGGACCACCAAATGCCATTCATTTCGTTCCGATCTACCCCGGGGCCACAACCTGCCCGACCGCATAGAGCGAGCATTCCTTCCAGGCAGCCACGCATTGCCGCAACGCCTCGTTCTTCGCATCATCGACGGTTCGCTGCGCAGCGGTAACCGACGTACAATGACCATCGCGATTCCAGGCATAGGCCTTGGCGTCGGTCCATGCCTTCACATAGGCATCGAAATAGCCGGCGCACGCCGCGTTGAGCGGTGTCGGCGGCGGAATTGCTGCGGGCGACGGCAGATCGACCAGCACTGATGTCGGCAGATGCAACTGCTTGAGGAAACTCTCCACCGCGGGCCACCAAAGATCAGCAGGGCCCATCGGCACCATGGCGTGCCCGTCGACACCGAACGGCGGCAAGATCTGAAACTGCGCTGGCGCACCTGACGCGACGTAAGCATCGAACATGCGACGGCCCAGCGCCGGCGGCGCACTGCGATCGTTTTCCGCATAAAGCCAGAGCGCCGGAATTCGCGCAGTGCGGCCAAAGAAGCCGGCGTCCGCGACGAGATGATCCGGACTGCATGTGCGACCCGGGATGGAACCGTGAGCCGCCTCGAAATTGAGAACACCGATGACGCCCGCTGGATTGTCCGCCGCCGTCGCGGTCACGGCAAAGCCCCCGGTGGAATGCCCCATCAGCACGATCTGATCAGGCTCGACCCAGGCCTCGCCGCGGAGCGCGGCGAGAGCGCCGGTGACGTCCTCGGCCGCGATCCGCGCGACGGCGAGATAGTCGCGATCGTCGCAGGATCCGGACAGCGTCTCCGCAAACGGTCCGCTTGAATGTCCAAACCCCCGGCGCATGATCGATGCAACGGCATGGCCACGTTGGGCAAACGCCACGGCCGGATTAAGGAGACTGGTCGGCGTTTCCCGCGCCAGCGCTGCGCGAAAGGCATCGCCAGTGCCGGGAATTGTCCCGTGAACCAGCAGCACCAGCGGAAACCGCCCCGGTCGATCCGGCCGTAGGATCATGGTCTCGAGCCTGACTTGACTGCCATCAGCAAGCGTGATCGGCACCATCAGATCCTGCCGAACGAGGCCCGGCAGCGCGGGATCGGCCGCGGCCGGAGACAGCAGAAGTGCAAGCAAGCCGATCACGCAGCCAAGTTGCCTCATCCCCGCCTCCTCGCGAACGTGAAGCTCACTGATCTCCGCCGGCGAGCTGCTCATGAAAGAACTTCACCACCGCCGCATTGAACTCGCGGTGAAAACCTGCCCGGTCGAACTCCGTCGGCGTATCGGTGCAGATGCGCGGGACGGCCGCGGCCTGCTCCGGCGTGCACGGGGCGAGGTAGGCGAAGTGGCCGGCCGGAACGACGTGCATCTCGGGCTTGCCCTCCAGCCAACCGGCGACGCGCGCCACGGGCGTGCCGTCGCCCACGCCGGGACCGCCGAACTGCGACCGCCAAAACTGGAAAGGGATTTTGACCGCGGCAAGATTCTTGCGGGTCAGAACCGCCGGTGCGGGATCGACGATCACCGCCGTGCGGATTCGAGCGTCCTGCGACGGGTCAGGCAGCGTTTCTCCGTTGTGGAGCTGGGCACATGTTCCTGATGTCTCCTTGCAGTGTTCGGCGAGCCAGGTGAAATCCGGCTTGAGGCCCATCAGCGCCAGACCGGTATAGCCACCAAGCGAGAAGCCGAAGAAGCCGACCTTGGCCGGATCGATCACCGCCCTGTCCTTCCAGTCCTTCAGCATGAAATCGAGCAGGCGAACCATGTCCGCCGGGCGCGATCCCCACACCGGCAGCGTATCGCGCCGCGACGAATCGTTGGTGGTGTCACCGGGATGATTGATGGCGGCGACGATGAAGCCGGCCTCGGCCAGCGCCTCCTCCGTGTCATGGTTTGCACCGAACCACCCGCCCCGGCCGTGCGAGAAGATCACCAGCGGCAGCTTGGCGCCCGTCACCGGACAATCCTTCGCGCCCTTCAGGTCGAACTCGGCGCCCACTGAAAGCTTGCCCAGCGCCACATGCGTCGGCTCGGTCGCGCAAGGATACCAGATCGCGCCTGACAGCGCCGGATCGGAATCGAGAAGCTGAATGCCTGCGGCCCTGGCCGGCACGCCAAGACCCGGTACGCCAAGACCCGGTACGCCAAGACACAGCAGCGCGATGGCGGAAGCCCAAATCGTCCTGTGCAAAGGAAGTCCCCCCGATTTCGCGCAGGAGTTGAGCGGGCAACGATAGCGGAATTGTGGCTTCCATCGACCAGACGTAGAGACGCGCCGCAGAGGCTCGCCAGAAAATCCGGGACGGCATGTCGGGTCTTCGACGCCTCGTTCGTCCTCGGGCCATGATCGGCCCCTAGACCTCGACGGCCCGTCAGTTCATGAGGATAACAACCATGCCCAACACTGTCCGCCTGCACCGCGTTCTCGCCACCAGCCCCGAGAAGGTCTATCGGGCCTTCGTTGAGGCTGATGCGTTGGCGAAATGGCTTCCGCCCAACGGCTTCACCTGCACCGTCCACCATCTGGAAGCCAAGGTCGGCGGCACGTTCAAGATGTCGTTCCGGAATTTCACGACGGGCAACGGCCATTCGTTCGGCGGCGAATACCTCGAGCTCGTCCCTGGCGAACGTCTTCGCTATACCGACAGGTTCGACGATCCGAACCTGCCGGGCCTGATCGAGGTGACCGTGATCCTGAAGAAAGTCCTTGTCGGCACCGAGGTCGACATCACACAGGCCGGACTTCCCGACGCGATCCCGCCGGAGGCCTGCTATCTCGGCTGGCAGGAATCGCTGCGCAACCTTGCGCGCCTCGTCGAGCCCGAGATCAAGCCGTAACTCCCTGCTCCGGCCTCGCGATGGGCGGCTCGACGCATCAGTGGAGCGAGCCGCCTCTTCGCACCTTTTGGGATCACGCTCTAGCTGGGACCGCCTTGTCGTCGCCTGGAGTTGCGGCCAGACGGTCCCTGCCAATATGGATTCTCCTGGCACATGGCCGAGAGTCCCGAAGCCGTCACTCGACATTCATCGATCGAATGATAGCTGCAGTCGAAGGTGATGAGGCCCCGCTCGTGCCATCTCTGCAGGCACACCGGAAAGCGCGGATCGTAACGTTGAGCCGTGGCCGGGACAGCGCCGAAGAGCGTTGTCGCACCCACCAGGATCATCCAGCGCAGCAGACGCATCTTTTGGCCTATCCTGAATCTCAAGTCGACCCGCCAGTGCGAGCAACGCATAATCGCTTATTCGATCGTTGCGTTCACCGTGATGACCGACCGTCCCGAGCCATACGGACCTTTTCCTGATCCGTAGATGGAAAACGTATCGCTGCCCTTGTAGCCGCGCGGAGCCGTATAGGTAAAGGTCGTGATGTTGACCTGCCTCAGCGTTCCCTGCGCGGGCTTTTGCGCGATGCCTGAAGCCGTCATCATGCCGGGAATTCTGATCGGAAACTTGCAGGTTTCACCGGATCTGACGGCAAAGAAAGCGACCATGTCCACGCCAAAAGCGGATGGATCTCCCGTGACTCGACAATCGGCCGCGCGCGCCGGATCGGCGACTACACCGAACGCAATCACGATCAGGACGAAGAACCGATGCATCGCTGACCTTCCGTAGCGACAGGGAAAGTCAAAGTCGGATCCGATCGATCACCATTGATCTGCGTCAACGGTTCGCAACGCCGACAAAAGGTTATGCGCGCGCCTTCAGCCCGCCATCGGCGGTCCAGCGATCCGGCTCGGGACTGTGCCCGATCAGCGCGAGGCCGTAGGCGATCGACTCGAACTGGTCGCCCGACATCAGCCGCTCGTTGCCGAACCTGTCGGCGAACAGTTTTCGCACCGCCGGCACGAACGAGGTGCCGCCGGTCAAGAACACCTTCTCCACCTCGCGCGCGGTGATGCGGGCTTCGCCCAGCACCTTGTCGACGGTGGCGCCGAGCCGCGCGATGTCGTCGGCGATCCAGGAATCGAACTTCTTGCGCGTGATGGCCGAACCGATGTCGACGCCGCCGCCCTTGAAGCGGAAATCCACTTCGTCCTTGGCCGACAGCGCGACCTTGGCGTCGGAGACTGCGCGATACAGCGAAAAGCCGAGGTCGAGGTCGACGATGGTGATGAAATCCTCGAGCTGATCCGGCTTGAGCGCGGTGCGCGCAAGCTCGCGCAACTCGCGCAGGTCGCCATTGCTCTTCATCAGTGCGAGCTGATGCCAGCGCGCGAGGTTGGTGTAGTGGCTGTTCGGGATCGGCAGCACCTTGTCGAACGAGCGGAAGCTCGAGCCCTTGCCGAGCCGCGGCGAGACGACGTGATCGACGATGCGGTAGTCGAACGTGTCGCCTGCAATGCCGATGCCGGCGTGGCCGAGCGGCTCGGCGCGCAGATGGCCTCCGGCGCGGGAAAAGCGCATCACCGAGAAATCGCTGGTGCCGCCGCCGAAATCCGCAACCAGCACGGTGGCATCGCGCTCGAGCCTTCGGGCGAAGGAGAAGGCCGCACCGACGGGCTCGTAGACATAGCGGGCATGACCGGCACCGAGACGCTCAAAGGCGGCGCGGTAACGCTGCATGGCGAGATCATCGTCGGGATTGCCGCCGGCAAAACGCACGGGACGGCCGACGGTGATGTTCGCCGCCTCGAAGCCGAATTTGTCGCCGCCATGGCGCGCCAGCGTGCGCAGGAACGCCGCCAGGATATCCTCGAACTTGAAGCGCTGCCGGAACACTTGCGTGGTGTTGAAGCTCGAGCTGGCCGCGAAGGTCTTGAAGGACTGCAGGAAGCGATAGACGTGGCGCCCTTCGAGAAACTGCTCGATCGCCCACGGCCCGCCCTCGGCCTGGGCGCCGGCGCCCGGCCGGTCCTCCCAGAAGCACAGCGCCGAGACGTAGGTGCTGTGGCGCTGTCCGCCGTGCTCGAAGCGGATGGCCTCGACCCGGCGATCGTCGGCCGCGAGGGCGACGACGGTATTGCTGGTTCCAAAATCGATGCCGATCGAGACGGCGGGCGAGGCGCTCGACATGAACCACGCTGACAGTTGGGTGAAAGGGGGCGCACCACTAACGGCTTTGCATAGCGCTGGCAAGGCCTTGATCCGCCGCGCCGGCCCCCTTCCTCATCGCCTCAAGCGCGTTGAAAGCTCCCGTACGCCCCCTTGTGGAACACGAGCGGATTGCACATGGACTCCTCGCCCGAGATCACCTCGCCCAGAATGATGTCGTGATCGCCAGCCTTGTGAACGGTGGCAACGCGACAGCACAGCCGGGCCGCTGCACCCTGCAAGAGCGGCAGGCCGTCGGCGCTGAACGCCGGGGCCAAATCATCGAAGCGGTTCTTCAACTGCCCGGTAAAGCGATGGGACAGTTCGGATTGATGCTGACCCAGAATATTCACCGAGAACAGGCCGCGCCGCCGGATGGCGGCTCCCGTCGCACTCCCCTCATTCGTGCAGAACAGCAGCATACAGGGGGCGAGCGAGACCGATGTCAGCGAATTGATCGTCGCGCCGAACAGTTCGCCGTTCCATTCGGTCGCGATGATTGCGACGCCGGTCGGAAATGTTCCCATCATCGACCGGAAGCGCTTGGAATCGACGGCGCCGCTCAGCATCGATCTCACTTTCGCAGCATGTGATAGCTGAGCTCGCCGGGATCGGTGAGGTCAGGCACCTTCCAGCCGTCGAGGTCGTATTCGGCCATGCAGTCCTCGGCAAAGCCCTTGAACCGATCGGCATTGCCGGAGGCTTGGGCGCCGAACAGGCAATAGCGGCGTATCTCCTCGGTCGAACCGCCATAGTTGATTTCGTAGAGCTCGTGGCGACCGCCGAACTCGCTGCCGATGCAGTCCCACAACAGTTTGAGCAGCTTGACCCGCTCCTCGGCCTTGTAGCCGTTGGAGCCGCGCAAGTATCGATCGAGATAGGGGCGGATCTCGGGATTCTTGAAGTCGCTGGAATGGCTGTTGAGATAGATCAGGCCGGAGGCGACCGTCTGTTCGATCAGGTACTTCACCTTGGTGTAGGCCATGGTGGCGATGATCTGGTAGGCGTTGCCGGGATCCATGTTCGGCAGCACGTAGTCGCCGATCCATGGCTTGGGATCGCGCACCATCGCGTCCGACAGGCTCCAGAACAGGTTTCGCCAGGCGATCACTTCGCCGACATTGGCCTGCACGCCGCGATAGTCCTTGGTGCCGGCGGCCTCAGTTGCCTTGAGCAGCAGCCCGCTGATGAAGTCGAGCTTGACCGCGAGGCGCGTGCAGCCATGCACGACGAAGCGAGGAAGGAAGCCGGTGCGCGGGAAGAAATTGTTCGCCTTCTCGATGTCGCCGTAAACGAAGACGTTCTCCCAGGGCACCAGTACCTTGTCCATGATGAACACGGCATCGTTCTCGTCGAGCCGGCTCGAGATCGGATAGTCGAACGGACTTCCCATCACGCTCGCGCTCATCTCATAGGACGTGCGGCAGATGAACTTCACGCCGGGCGCGTTGGTCGGCACCATGAACACGGCTGCGAACTTCTTGTCCTGCAGCGGGATCAGGCCGTGATGCGCGACAAAGGTGTAGTTCGTCAGCACGGATCCTGTTGCCACCACCTTGGCACCCGACACGATCAGCCCGGCGTCAGTCTCTTTCTCAATATGACAGCAGACGTCGGCGACCTCGTTCGGCGGGCGGTCGCGATCAACAGGCGGATGGATGATCGCGTGATTGATGAAGGGCACGCGCTCCTGGCTGAATTTGTACCAGCGCTTGGCGTTCTCTTGATACGGATCGTAGAAATCGGCGTTCGCGCCCAGCGTCGCGAGGAATGCGGCCTTGTAGTCGGGCGCGCGGCCCATCCAGCCATAGGTGATCTTGGCCCATTCCGCGATCGCATCACGCCCGGCGATCAGATCCTGCATCGACTTCGGCGCCTTGAAGAAGGCGTGCGTCATGCTGCCATTGCCGGTGTCGGTCGGCAGCAGCAGCTTGTCCTTGTGCTTGTCGTCGTGCAGCGCGTCGTAGAGGCGGGCCACCATGCGCGCAGTGTTGCGAAAGGCGGGGTGCGTGGTGACGTCTTTCACCCGCTCCCCGTAAATGTAGACCTCGCGATCGTCGCGCAGCGAGTCCAGGTATTCCGCGCCGTTTTGCGGACGCGTGACTTTGACGTTGCCGGTGTGCTCCGGCGGAACGGCCCCGACGCCCTGCGCCTTGCCTGCCATCGTGCAATCTCCCCTCAATTTGTTCGATTATCGAACTCATGTCCGTATTTCGAACTTGATGCGACGATACGGCCGCTCCTGCTGAATGGCAAGGGTCGGAAGCCGGGGTGTGCGCCTCAGATGGTCATCGACGAGATCTGCTCGCTGATGCGGTTGAGCTCGGGCAGGAAATGCTCGCGCATTTCGTTGCGGGTCGTTCGCGTCGAATGCGTCGAGAGATTGATGGCGCCGACGATCTGGCCGCTGCGATCGAGCACCGGCACGGCAAGCGCGCGAAGACCGCGCTCGAGCTCCTCGTCGACGATCGAGAATCGTTGGGCGCGGTCGGCGCGGATACGGTCGAACAGGGCTTGCAGGTCGGTGATGGTCTGCGGCGTGTAGGCCTCGATCCGCCGCGACTTGAGCCGCCGCCAGATCTCCTCCTCGTCGAGATAGCCGAACAGGACGCGCCCCAATGCGGTGTGTAGCGCGGGCAGCCGGCTTCCGACCGACAATGCGGCGGACATGATGCGGCGCGCCGGCACGCGCGCGACATAGACAATGTCCGCGTCCTGGAGGATGGCCGCCGAGCAGGATTCGCCGAGCCGCTCGCTGAGCTCGCGCATCAGAGGCAGGGCGCGGTCGATCCAGCTCTGCGTCGATAGATAGGCAAAGCCGAGGTCCAGGATCTGCGGCGACAACGCAAAGGTGCGGCCGTCCTGTACGACGTAACCGAGCAGGGTCAGCGTGCGCAGGACCCTGCGTGCGGTGGCACGCGACAGATCTGCGACGCTGGCGGCCTCCGACAAAGTCATGGTCGGGCGCTGGCGACCGAAGGCTCCGAGCACGGCCAGCCCCTTGGCCAGCGTGGTCATGAACTCCTTATCGTCGGGCTCGCTTTTGCGATGCCCGGGCTCGCTTTTGCGATGCCCGGGATCCGCCTTGTGGCGTTCTGATGCCTGCGTCATGCGGCGGCCTGTTGACTCCGTTTGGGCGCTAGAAGACACTGGTCGAATTACGAACGTATGTTCGAATATCGAACGCCGGCCGGTGTGTCAAATCACGTTGAGAATCCGGTGCATCCATAGGGGAGGACGCGCAGATGACTCGCAGCAGGATCAGCTTGGCTGATCGTCATTCCATCAATCGCCGCACGCTCCTGAAATATTCGGCCGCGACCGGGGCCGCGCTCTCGGTCGGATTGAAGTCGCCGGCGATCGCCCAGACGCGCGCGATCAAGCTCGGCTACGTCTCACCGCTGACCGGTCCCCTCGCCGCCTTTGCCGAGGCCGACAATTTCATCCTCGCCAATTTCAAGGAGGCGACCAAGGCGGGCATCAAGGTCGGCAACGCCACGGTCCCGGTCGAGGTGATCGTCAAGGACAGCCAGTCCAATCCGAACCGCGCCGCAGAGGTCGCCAAGGATCTGATCGTTCAGGACAAGATCGATCTCATGCTGGTGGCATCCACACCGGAGACCACCAATCCGGTCTCGACCCAATGCGAGATCGAAGAGGTGCCGTGCATCTCGACGGTCGCGCCCTGGCAACCCTGGTTCATCGGTCGCCAGGAGAATCCCGGTGGCGGGCCGCCGGCGTGGAAGGGCTTCAACTACACCTATCACTTCTTCTGGGGTCTCGAGGACGTCATCGCCGTCTTCACCAACATGTGGAGCCAGGTCGCGACCAATAAATCCGTCGGCGGACTGTTTCCCAACGATGGCGACGGCAACGCCTGGGGCGACAAGGTGGTTGGATTCCCGCCGGCGCTCGACAAAGGCGGCTACAAGCTCACCGATCCAGGCCGCTACCAGAATCTCACCGACAATTTCTCCGCGCAGATCGGCGCGTTCAAGTCGGCCAATTGCGAGATCATCACCGGCGTCGTGCTGCCGCCGGACTTCACCACGTTCTGGAAGCAATCGTTGCAGCAGGGCTTCAAGCCCAAGGTTGCATCGATCGGCAAGGCGATCCTGTTTCCGGTCGCCGTCGAGGCACTGGGCAAGGACGGTCACAATTTGTCCTCCGAAGTCTGGTGGACACCGAACCATCCCTTCAAGTCGTCGCTGACCGGCATGAGCGCGAAGGATCTCGCGGGCGCCTATGAAAGCGCCACCAAGAAGCAATGGACGCAGCCGATCGGCTTCGTCCATGCATTGTTCGAAGTCGCCGTCGACGTCCTGAAGCGCGCTCCTGATCGCGACGGAAAAGCGATCGCCGCAACGATCGCCGCTACCAATCTCGACACCGTCGTCGGCAAGCTGCAATGGGGCTCTTCGAGCCTGCCGCCCTTTGCCGCCAAGAACGTCGCCAAGACGCCGCTCGTCGGCGGTCAGTGGCGGTTCAAGGACGGCAAGTACGACATCGTCATCACCGACAACAGGACGGCGCCGGCAATTCCCGCTGGCGGCAAGATGGAGCCGATTGCCTGATCGCGCGGCGCGCTGAAGACCCATGCTGCTGGAAATCGCCGGCCTCAGAAAGAGCTTCGGGGCGATCGTCGTGGCCGACGATCTGGACCTGACCATCGCGCATTCCGAGGCCGTCGGCATCATCGGGCCCAACGGCGCCGGCAAGACCACGCTGTTCAACCTGATCGCCGGCGGCTTGTCGCCGAGCGCCGGCCGCATGCGCTTCGACGGACGCGACCTTGCGGGCCTGCCGCCGCAGGGACGCTGCCGCGCCGGTATTGGTCGCACACACCAGATTCCGCAGCCGTTCGAGAATCTCACCGTGTTCGAAAATCTCCTGGTCGGCGCCGTTCACGGCCGGCGCAAGAGCGAGCGCGAGGCCGCACAGGCCTGCGGCGAGATTCTCGACCAGCTTGGCCTGCTCAAGCGTGCGAACGTGCTCGCGGGCTCCCTGACACTGCTCGAGCGCAAGCGGCTGGAAATGGCTCGCGCGCTCGCCAGCACCCCAAGGCTGCTGCTGCTCGATGAGATCGCCGGCGGACTGACCGAGGGCGAATGCGCCGAGCTCGTCGCGACGATCGGCGAGATCCGGAAATCCGGTGTCGCGATCCTGTGGATCGAGCACGTTGTGCATGCCTTGTTTGCCGTCATCGATCGCCTCGTCGTACTCAACTTTGGACGCAAGATCGCGGAAGGACCGCCAAAGGAGGTCATGCAGCGACCCGACGTGCACCAGATCTATATCGGCATCGAGGCGTGACGCATGCCGTTGCTCAGCACACACGATCTCACGGCCTTCTACGGCGACTTCCAGGCACTTTACGGCATCGATCTCAGCTTCGATGCGGGCGAGACCATCGCCATCATCGGAGCGAACGGCGCGGGCAAGTCGACCTTCCTGAAGGCGATCGCAGGCCTTATCCCGTCTCGCCCGGACAGCGTGCTGCTCGACGGCCATCCGATCGGGGCGAAGCGTGCTGCCGAGATCGTCAAGCTCGGAATTGCGCTGGTGCCGGAGGGGCGACGGCTGTTTCCCTCGCTGACCGTGGAAGAGAACCTTCTGATCGGCGGGCACGGCCGCAAGCTTCCTGGACCCTGGACGCTCGACCGGGTCTATGGCCTGTTCCCGATCCTGAAGGAGCGGCGGGCGTCGGCCGCACCGATTCTTTCGGGCGGCCAGCAGCAGATGGCCGCGATCGGCCGCGCCCTGATGTCCAATCCCCGCATCCTGCTGTGCGACGAGATCAGCCTCGGGCTCGCGCCGATCGTCATCGCCGACATCTACGCCGCACTTCCGCAGATCAAGGCCGAGGGCACCAGCGTCGTGCTGGTCGAGCAGGACATCGTCCAGGCGATGAAGGCCGCCGATCGCGTCTACTGCTTCCAGGAGGGGCGGGTCTCGCTCGAAGGCCGCCCCGGCGAACTCTCGCGCGATCAGATTCACCGCGCTTATTTCGGATGATGCAATGATCGGCCTTCTCGACGCGATCATCCAGGGAATCCTGCTCGGCGGCCTCTATGCGCTCTTCGCGACCGGGCTCTCACTGATGTTCGGCGTGATGCGGCTGGTCAATCTTGCCCACGGCGACCTCATCGTGCTCGCAGCCTTTGTCATTCTGGCGGTGACGGAAAAACTCGGCGTCGATCCATTTGCCGCAGTGCTCCTTGCAGCCCCGATCCTGTTTGCGATCGGCTTCGGCCTCCAGCACGTGCTTTTGAATCGGACGCTGGGACGCGACCTTCTGCCGCCGCTGCTCGTCACTTTTGGACTCTCGATCATCATCCAGAACGGGCTGCTGCAGACGTTCTCCGCTGACAGCCGCCGCCTGCGGTCCGGTGCGATCGAAACCGCGTCTGTGTCGCTGGGCGGAGACATCGCGGTGGGCGTCGTTCCACTGCTGACGCTGGTGTCCGCGATCGCCGTGATCGTGGCTCTCAACTTCATCTTCTATCGGACGTCGATCGGCCGGGCCTTTCGGGCAACCTCTGACGATCTCGACGTCGCGCAGCTCATGGGGATCGACGTCAACCGCACATTCGCGATGGCAATGGGCATCGCGTTCGTCGTCATCGCGATCGCGGCACTCTATCTGGGCCTGCGGGCGAATTTCGATCCCACCATCGGCCCGGCGCGACTGCTGTATGCCTTCGAGGCCGTGATCATCGGCGGGCTCGGCAGCTTCTGGGGCACGCTTGCCGGCGGCATCATTCTTGGCCTCGCCCAGACCATCGGCGCGCGCATCGATCCGGAATGGCAGATCCTGTCGGGCCACCTCGCGTTTCTCCTGGTGCTGGTGATCAGGCCGCGCGGACTGTTTCCGCGCGCGATCGATTGAGGCGCGGAATGATGGATCCAGGCACGGCCAAGCCGAAGCAGATCTTTCGTATCGCGACCGCGCACGGCGTGTCGCGCCCGGCCGCGGCCATCGCCTGCATTGTCCTTCTCGGGCTCGTCCTGCTGCCGACCTTCGCCGGCCGCAATCTCATTCAGGATCTGATCTTCCTGTTCTACATGCTGGCGTTGGCGCAATGCTGGAATCTGCTCGCGGGTTATGCCGGCCTGATCTCGGTCGGCCAGCAGGCGTTCGTCGGATTGGGCGGCTACGTCCTGTTCGCGCTGACGCTTGTCGCCGGCCTTAATCCACTGCTCGCGATTCCGGTCGCGGGCATCGTGTCGGCGGCACTCGCCTTGCCGACGGCGCTGATCGTCTTCCGCTTGCGTGGCGCCTATTTCGCGATCGGCACATGGGTCGTGGCCGAGGTCTATCGTCTTGGTTTCGCGCAAGTGAAGGCGCTTGGCGGCGGCACCGGGACCTCGCTTACTCCATCCGTCACCGCGTCCGTGCCTGGGATTGAGTGGATCAAGACATTGCTCGACGTGCGCACGCCGGCCGCGCGTGACATTGCATCGTACTGGCTGGCGCTGGCTTTGGTGGTCGGCACACTCGCCTTCGTCTATTTCCTGCTGCGTTCGCGCCAGGGCCTGGCGCTGGGTGCGATCCGCGACCGCGAGGCTGCGGCCGCGAGCCTCGGCGTCGACATCACCAGCATCAAGCTCGCCGTCTATGTTGCGACCGCCGCCATGACCGGCATGATCGGTGCCCTGATCTACCTTCAGAAGGCGCGCATCTCTCCGGACGCCGCCTTCTCGGTGCTCGATTGGACCGCCTATGTCATCTTCATCACGGTGATCGGGGGCATCGGGACGATCGAGGGCCCGATCATCGGCGCCGTCGTCTTCTACCTGATGCAGCGCTACCTCGCCGATTTTGGTGCGTGGTACCTCATTCTTCTGGGCACCCTCGGGATCCTCGTCATGCTGCTCGCTCCTCGCGGGCTCTGGGGCCTTCTTTCCCGGCGATATGATCTGACGCTGTTCCCGACCCGACGCCGGCTTGAGACGGAACCAGACGAATAATGGCCGAGCCTTAGGTCTTAGGCCCAGAACGGCCGCACGCATCATTATGCTGCAATGCGGTATCATCCATGCTGCTATGCGATGGCATGCATGGACATTGGCATCTGGTATACATAGAACAACCTTCGAAATGAGACAGCAATACTGACCGTCTCGAGAAAGGGAATTCCGATGTCCAAGACCGCTTCCGTCGCGCTGGCGCCCTCCGCCTCGCTGTTCGCCCGCTTCATGGCCGCCGTCGACCGCTTCCTGATGGCCAGCGCGGAGATCTCCAACCAGAACGGCGACCTGCCCCGCTTCGGGCTGTAAGCGCCATCTGAGGTCGCCGCGCGTCGAATTGTCGCGCCGGTTGTAATTTCTGCGAATTCCTACTTTTGAAGAATGGCTCCGCGCTGCGGAGCCATTTCTATTTGGGATCAGGCACATTCGTGCAGCCTCGCCAACGAGGTTGCGTCATAAGCGCACAATGGGCCTCGCGCGCTTGATGCTTGGCATAATGAATACAAGAATGCCGCCAACGCTCGCTTAAAAAACAGAAGCGCTCATTGGAGGATTCATGACGGACATGGTGCAGGCCACAACAGCCCCTTCAGCCGCACGCGTCAGCGATACGTATCGCTGGGCACAATTGGCAATCGGCGTGGCGGCGATGGTGATGATCGCCAACTACCAATATGGCTGGACGTTCTTCGTCCCCGACATCCAGAAGACATTCGGTTGGGATCGCGCCTCGATCCAATGGGCCTTTACGTTGTTTGTTTTGTTCGAGACCTGGCTGGTGCCGGTCGAAGGATGGTTTGTCGATAAATACGGTCCGCGCATCGTCGTGCTGGTCGGCGGCGTGCTCTGCGCGATCGGCTGGGCGGTCAACGCGCAAGCCACCACGCTCAACGGCTACTATCTCGGCATGATCATCGCGGGCATCGGCGCCGGCGGCGTCTACGGCACCTGCGTCGGCAATGCGCTGAAATGGTTTCCCGACAAGCGCGGTCTTGCCGCGGGCATTACCGCCGCCGGTTTCGGCGCCGGCTCTGCGCTCACCGTCGCGCCGATCCAGGCGATGATCAAGGATAGCGGCTTCCAGACCACCTTCCTCTATTTCGGCCTCGGACAAGGCATCATCATCTGCATTCTCGCCTTCTTCCTGCTGGCGCCGAAGCCGGGCCAGGTGCCGGCGGTGGTGGCGAATGCGGCTCTTGCGCAGACCCGGCGCAACTACCAGCCGACGGAGGTTTTGCGTCAGCCGATCTTCTGGCTGATGTACTTCATGTTCGTGATCGTCGGCGCCGGCGGGCTGATGGTGACGGCAAATCTGAAGCCGATCGCGGTCGACTGGAAGGTCGACGCCGTGCCCGTGACGCTGATCGGCATGACCATGACCGCGGTGACCTTCGCAGCGACCATCGACCGCGTGCTCAACGGATTGACGCGTCCGTTCTTCGGCTGGATCTCCGACATGATCGGCCGCGAGAACACGATGTTCATCGCCTTCGGCATGGAGGGCTTCGGCATCTGGATGCTCTACCTCTGGGGCCACGATCCGATCTGGTTCGTGATCCTCTCAGGCTTCGTGTTCTTTGCCTGGGGCGAGATCTACTCGCTGTTTCCCTCGACCTGCACCGACACGTTCGGCGCGAAGTTCGCGACCACCAATGCCGGCCTGCTCTACACCGCCAAGGGCACGGCCGCGTTGCTGGTGCCGCTGGCGAACTATGTGCAGCAAAGCTCCGGCCATTGGGACAACGTGTTCATCCTAGCTGCCGGCGCCAACATCCTGGCCTCGCTACTGGCGCTCTTGGTGCTGAAACCCTGGCGCAAGGTCGTGGTCGCGCAATCGACCATCTGACCTCGCACCCGCAACATTGACATCGCGCCTCACGCCCGGCCTCACCGCCGGGCGTTTTCGTTTTCCCGAATACACCTTAATACCGCAAACCCGAAGGAACCCTGCACTTTTCTTGAGCTTGATCCGAAGATAGGGCTTGCATTCTGGAATATGGTATACCAAGCTGCGCGCCGCGCTTGCGACCATAAGCCACAAGATTTGCGACACTCCGTCATATAGGCGGCAGACGTCGCCACCAGACAAGCGCTTGGGAGGTTGTTGATGATTTCAGGCACGGATGGCGCCGTCACGGCCGCGCCTCTTCGCACAGGTTTCCGTTGGCTCCAGCTCGGCATGGGCATCGTCTGCATGGCGATGATCGCCAACCTGCAATATGGCTGGACGCTGTTCGTCGATCCGATCGACGCGAAGTACCATTGGGGTCGCGCGGCGATCCAGCTCGCCTTCACCATCTTCGTCGTCACCGAAACCTGGCTGGTGCCGGTCGAGGCCTGGTTCGTCGACAAATACGGCCCGCGCATCGTCATCATGTTCGGCGGCGTGATGATCGCGTTGTCCTGGTTGCTCAACTCCTACGCCGATAGCCTTCCCCTGCTCTATACCGCGGCTGTGGTCGGCGGCATGGGTGCAGGCGCGGTGTACGGCACCTGCGTCGGCAACGCGCTGAAATGGTTTCCTGATCGCCGCGGCCTCGCCGCCGGCGCGACGGCGGCCGGCTTTGGTGCGGGTGCAGCTCTCACCGTGGTGCCGATCGCGGCCATGATCGCATCTTCAGGCTATCAACACGCGTTCCTCACCTTCGGCATCGGCCAGGGCGTGATCGTGTTCGTGCTCGCCTTCTTCATCCAACCGCCGCGACTCTCGATCCCGCCGAAGAAGAAGCAGCTTAATCTGCCGCAGACCAAGATCGACTTCACGCCACCGCAAGTACTGCGCGCCCCTATTTTCTGGATCATGTATCTCGTCTTCGTCATGGTCGCCTCCGGCGGCCTGATGACCGCGGCCCAGATCGCGCCGATCGCGCACGACTTCAAGATCGCCGACACGCCAGTCTCGCTTGCCGGTTTCCAGATGGCGGCACTGACCTTCGCGATCTCGCTCGACCGCATCTTCGACGGCTTCGGCCGCCCGTTCTTCGGCTTCGTGTCCGACACGATCGGTCGCGAGAACACCATGTTCATCGCCTTCGGCACCGCCGCCTTGATGCTGCTGACGCTATCGGCCTACGGTCACGTCCCGCTCGTGTTCGTGCTCGCGACCGCGGTCTATTTCGGCGTGTTCGGCGAAATCTACTCGCTGTTCCCCGCCACCTGCGGCGACACCTTCGGCTCGAAGTTCGCGACCACCAACAACGGCATGCTCTACACCGCGAAGGGCACCGCCTCCTTGCTGGTCCCGCTCGCCAGCGTGATCTCGACCGCCTATGGCTGGAAGGCCGTGTTCGTGGTGGCCGTGGCACTGAACGCGACGGCCGCGCTGATGGCGCTGTTCGTGATCAAGCCGCTGCGCCGCTCGTTCATCCTCGGCAACGAGGCCGAGAGCACCAGTCCCGCAACGAACGCCGAGACGCGTGCCAAGACCGGGACGGCGTAAGCCGCCACGCGTTGGTACGACGGTTAAAGAGGGGCGCAGCGATGCGCCCCTTTTTCTTTGCCGCGTTCTTCTGCTGGCAGCGACAAACGTCAGCATTGCTGCCGCAAGATTTTTCGGATCAACCAAATCCAGCGCTTGACGATTGGCATTATGTATACCACACTTCTCCCATCGTTCACCCCAGGGAGGTTGCCATGCTGGTCGGAGACATTCTGCGCAAGAAGACGCCGCGCGTTGTCACGGTGCGAATGAACGAAACGGTGGGTATTGCCGCCAAGCTGATGCGGGCCAACAACATCAGCGCGCTGGTAGTGAAGGACGTGGTCCGCTCGGAAGGAAACACTGCGGTCGGCATGTTCACCGAGCGTGACGTGGTGCGGGCGGTCGCCGAGCACGGCGCGAACGCCGTCAACGTCAAGGTCTCGCAACTCGTCTCGGTGCAGCAGCTGGTCTCCTGCACCTCCTCAGACACGATCGAGCATGTCCGGCATCTGATGAACCGGAATCACATCCGGCACCTGCCCGTGATCGACGACTACAGCCTCGTCTCCGTCATCAGCATGCGCGACATCGCCGCTGCCGTTGACGAGGCCCTCAACGGCGCGCCGCAAGCGGCAGCCTAAACGTCTCACTTCCCCTGCGACTACCGGCCCCGGCTCGGACGCATCCGAGCCGGACCGGATCCTTCGTCCCAAAATTCCGGTACCCCCGGGAGGATTTCATGAAGATCTGCATCTACGGCGCCGGCGCGATCGGCGGATATCTCGGCGTGCAGCTGGCACGCGCAGGCGCCGATGTCAGCCTGGTCGCGCGCGGCGCGCACCTCGCTGCGATGCGCGAACGCGGCCTGACCTTGCTCGCCGGCGAGGAGATACACACCGTCCATCCCCGCTGCACCGACAACGCGGTCGAGCTCGGCGTGCAGGACTATGTCATCGTCACGCTGAAGGCGCATTCGATCACCGGCGTGATCGAGAAGATGCAGCCACTGCTCGGGCCGCACACCCGCATCGTCACCGCGGTCAACGGCATCCCCTATTGGTACTTCTACAAGCACGGCGGCGCGTATGAGAACGCGACCTTGGAGAGCATCGATCCCGGCGGGCGGCAGTGGCGCGAGATCGGGGCCGAGCGCGCGATCGGCTGCATCGTCTATCCCGCGACCGAGATCGAGGCGCCCGGCGTGATCCGCCACGTCTATGGCAACAATTTTCCGCTCGGCGAACCTTCCGGTGAAATCACCGCCGACGTGAAGCGCCTCGCCGACCTCTTCGTCGCGGCCGGCCTGAAGGCGCCGGTGCTCGACCGCATCCGCGACGAGATCTGGCTGAAGCTCTGGGGCAATGTCTGCTTCAACCCGATCAGTGCGCTGACCCACGCAACGCTCGACGTGATCTGCACCGATCCCGCCACGCGGGCGCTATCGCGCGCGATCATGGTGGAGACGCAAGCCATCGCCGAAACCTTCGGCGTCAAGTTCCGCGTCGATGTCGAGCGCCGCATCGAGGGCGCCCGCAAGGTCGGCGCGCACAAGACCTCGATGCTGCAGGATCTCGAGCGTGGCCGCCCGATGGAGATCGACCCGCTCGTCACTGTCGTGCAGGAGATGGGCCGCCTGACCAAGATGCCGACGCCTGCCCTCGACTCGGTGCTGGCGATGGTGACCCAGCGCGCGCGCATCGCCGGCCTCTATGACGGCATCTCCGCGCCCAGGGATCCTCGCGCGCTGGCGGTGGCGTGATGAGTACCGAGACGACAAAATGGCTGCGCTTCCGCCACGCTGGCACCACCGGCTTCGGCACGCTGGAATCGTCAGGCATCAGCGTGCATGAAGGCGAGATGTTTGGCCGCAACGCGGCGACCGCCAGGACGCTTGCGCTGTCGGAGGTCGAGCTGCTGGCACCCTGCGCGCCCAGCAAGATCGTCGCGCTCTGGAATAATTTTCACGCGCTCGCGGCAAAGCTCAATCAGCCCGAGCCACTGGCGCCGCTCTATCTGCTCAAGGCCACCACCACCATCACGACACCAGGCGCGGTGATCCGCCGTCCCTCCTACTACGACGGCAAGACCACCTATGAGGGCGAGCTCGGCATCGTCGTCGGCAAGACCTGCGCCCGCGTCTCGCCTGATGAGGCCGACCGCTTCATCTTCGGCTACACCTGCGTCAACGACATCACCGCCAACGACATCCTGACCAGCGACCCCACCTTTCCGCAATGGGCCCGCGCCAAGGGCATCGACGATTACGGCCCGTTCGGCCCCGTCATCGCGACCGGCCTCGATCCGGCCAAGCTCACGGTGCGCACCATTCTGAACGGCGCGGAGCGACAGAACTATCCGATCTCTGACATGATCTTTTCCGCGCAAGCCCTGGTGAGCAAGATCTCCCACGACATGACCCTGCTCCCCGGCGACCTCATCGCGGTCGGCACCTCGGTCGGCGTCGGCGTGATGAAGGAGCCGGTGAATATTGTGACGGTGGCGATCGACGGCATCGGCGAGCTGACGAACGAGTTTCGGCTGTAGCTCCCCGCCATTCCG
Source organism: Bradyrhizobium sp. CCBAU 11434 (assembly GCF_028128895.1). Lineage (NCBI taxonomy): Bacteria > Pseudomonadati > Pseudomonadota > Alphaproteobacteria > Hyphomicrobiales > Nitrobacteraceae > Bradyrhizobium > Bradyrhizobium sp. CCBAU 11434. The sequence goes on along the minus strand of NZ_LBJX01000011.1, from coordinate 81,837 downwards.
GGGCGCAACAAAGTCGCGAACTACGGTGCGCAATTGCGCACCGTAGCTCGGCGCTTACGCGCCGCCCCGGAATGACGATGGAGGATATCGATGCGCCCGGCTGTGGATGGCGCCTTCTGACGCGTCCGGCAGCCCGCGCGCCCCTTGATCTCGGTTGCGCTCTCCAATAGCAATTATGGCGAAAATGTGCGCGGGCGTGAGGGCGTCGGCATGTGGCTGTTTTTCCTGGTTGCCTGGTTTGTCCTGCTCGCCGCCATCGCGTTCCTCGCCCCGCAGGCGTTTGGTTACGACGTCACCCATTTGCCCGCCGCCTTCATCGCGCTGCCGGTGCCGCAGCGCATCGCGGCCGGCGCGATCGTCGTGCTCGGACTGGCGCTGATCGGCGCCTCGGTCTTTCGGCTCTCACGCCAGGACCGCCGCCTCGACAGCTTGCGCGACCGCCTCAAGAAGACCCGGGAAGACGTCGTCGTCGCGCACGCCCTGCAAAATCACCTCGACGCCACCGTTCAGCACCTGATCGAGAGCGATCCCAGGGAGGCTGTCTCCGCACTGCACGACAAGCTTGGCGAGACCGAGCAACGCGCGCTGCTCCAGCAGGGCCGCAACCAGTCCACCGACATGCAAGATCAGCTGGCCGAGATCCGCCGCCGCCAGCAGACGGTGCGCGAGATGGTCGGCAAGGTCGCCGATCAGCGCCGCGCAGTCGAGCCCGTCTTCACCGAGATCCGCGACCGCCAGAACCAGCTCGAACGCGCGCTGCTCGACCTCGAAACCGACGACCGCAAGAACAACCTCGCCGACCGGCTGAAAGATATTGCGCGCGACGTATCGACGCTGCTCGGCCGGGTGAACGCAGTGCAGGGTACGTTCGCGACACTCAACCAGTACAAGGAAGATCTGGCGAAATCCCATGCCGAGCTGGTGCCGCTGCGCTCGTCCGACGCCGGCATCAACGCCCTGATCGGCGAGCTCGGCCTCAGCCACGATCGTCTCGCCAAGACCGTCGACGAGATCGAGACCGGCGGCGAGGCCCCGCTCAACGCACGCGTCGAGACGCTGTCGAAAAACAAGAACGAGATCGAGCAGCGCCTCGCCCGCATCGACGACAGCGCCAACATCCTGAAAAGCATCCGGCTCGATTTCGAGGAGCTCGGCCAGCGCCAGGCCCAGCTCGAACGCTCGCTCGCGGAGGTCGAGACCGATACTGACGGCAGGACCCTCGTCGACCGCCAGAACGCGCTGAACGATTTCGTGCTCCAGTCGCGCCAGCGTCTCGGCGCCTTGCAGGAGACGCTGAACGCCTTCAAGGCGGAAATGTCGAAATCGCAGGCCGATCTCGTGCCGCTGAAGGCGCCGGTGTTCGGCATCGAGGCCATGATCGCCGAGGTCAGCGCCACCCGCGATCTGCTCGCCAAGACCGTCGGCGAGATCGAGGCGAGCGGCGATGTCACCCTCACCTCGCGCGTCGATGCGCTGACCAAGAGCAAGCGCGAGGTCGAAGACCGCCTTGCCCGCATCTTCGACAATTTCAACGCCCTCGACGCCTTGCGCAAGGACATCGGCGGCATCTTCTCGACCATCCGCAACAGCCTGAACCGGATCGGGTGAAGGCTGAAATGACTGTCAGGTTCGAACCGCGATAAATCTGCGCGCGACCAAGTGCACATGCGCATCATTCTCGGCATCCTCTCCGGCCTGCTCGGCGCACTCGCCGGCTGGTCCGCCCTGGCTGCCCTGGTGGTCATGCTGGCGGGACCGGACCGCGACGGCGGCATCGCCATGGGGGCCTTCTTCGACATCGGTCCGATCGGAGGCGTGGTCGGCCTGATCGCCGGCGTCTGGCTGTTCGTGCGCTTCGGCCTGGTCCGCAACACAGCGCCGGCACCTGCTGGAGAGATCCCGGATGCGGCGCCTCCCGGCGCCACCCGGCTCTCCTTCCCGTTCGCCGTCACCGTGCTGCTTGTCGTGGCTGGGCTGGGCTATTGGGGATGGTACGAGTTGATCCGCTCGCCCAATCTCAGCCACGGCTTCATGACGCTCCAGGTCGAGTTTCGGCTTCCCCCGGGCATGACCCTGCCGGACAAGGAAGAGGACGTGCACATCGAGGTCGAGGAAGCGTCAGGCTATGCCAACGCCATGTTGCCGCCGAACTGGCGCGCGCATGACGGTGACCGCAAAGCGATCATTTCCACTGTTCCGCTGATGTACAAGACGCGCCACCGCGCCGTTAGCCTGACACTGCCTGATGTGCCCACGCAACGCTGGTCGATCGATCTTCCGTCCGATCCGGATCCCACGCCCGGCTTCTCGCCGTGGCGCACTGGAAGCGAGCCATCGCCGGCAAAGATCGAGATGCATTTTCGGCTGAGCGCCGATCGCTGACGATTGCGCGGCGCGCCCGAAACATTCCGACCCACATCACATCTGCGCGCGCCCAGGAGATGCCGCCAACATGTCGCTGATGTGCCGCAACTTGGTCGCATTCGGCCGCCCATGTGGAAGGCGTGTCTGGGGGCACGGCTCGGCCGTGTTTGGACCAAACCTGCTAGGGGTATGACTGTGAAGAAGATTGTATTTGTTCTGGGTGCGACGCTTGCTCTGGTGACGGCTGCAAACGCTGCGGACCTGCCTCGCCGCCAGCCCGTGCCGGTCTATCCGGCCGAGCAGGCCCCGATCGGCAAGATGCCCATCGGCAAGGGCCCTGTTGGCAAGGCCCCGATCGGCAAGGCGCCGGGCCCGGTCGCTGCGCGCTACTGAGGCGCCCAGCGAACCACGCGCAAGATTTGCGTAAGCGGCCGACAGTCGAAGGGGCGTTGCGTGACCAACAAACGTGATCGATCGGGATCCTGCATCCTTGCGGGCCTCGCGCTTGCGACCATGATCGCATGCATGGTGCCGCAGGCTTCGGCCCAAGAAGCGAAACACGAATCGAACAAGCGCATGGCCGATGCCAGTGCGCTTGTCTCGACCGACACCGCATCGCGCTCCACAGCGCAAGCGACGCGGCGCTCGGTCACGCGGGCGGAGAAAGGCCCCTACTACGTCGACTTCCGCGCGCGGACGGCGGCGAGCTGGGGCCATGCCTTTGTGTGGTACGGCAAGACCAGCGAGCGCGCCGTCGAGGTCGCTGGCCTGACGCCGGCCGGTGACACCTGGTCCTACGTGCTCGGCTATTTCACCTGGGTGCCATCAGAGACCGGCGCGAGTTACGGCGATCTCGACCCTGACTATCTGACCGCGAGCTATCGCGTCTACCTGAACGAAGCCGACGCCAAGCGCGTGTTCGCCCACATCGAGAAGCTGAAGGCAAGCTCGCCGGTCTGGAATGCCGAGACCACCAATTGCACCGGCTTCATCGGCGACATCGCGGAGTACATGGGCCTCAAGGTCCCCAACCGCTGGCAGCGCCCGGAAAACTTCGTCAACAGCCTGAAAGAGATGAACGGCGGCCGGCAGATGGTGCGGCTGTCGGCGGAGTAGCTGTTCGCTCCATACCTCCATACTCGGTGTCATTGCCCGCGAAAGCGGGCAATCCAGTATCCAGAGGCCGCGAGGCTAGAAGCGAGAAGCCGCAGCGTACTGGATACCCCGCTTTCGCGGGGTATGACGACCGTGTGCGAGGAAAGAGCTCGCACCAAAAGGCACCGGATCTCCAATTGTCCGCCCTGCGGAATCACCCTCATCGCCTGCATGCCGCCCCGCCCTCACCGCACGCCCCGCCGATAGACATTTCCCGACCTCAGCGGCATCCTTCCGTCATCAACCGATAACAGAGCCTGCGGGCCACCCAGGGGGAAACGTCATGCTGCAAACACGGTTCACAAAACTCGTCGGCGTCGAGCACCCGATCGTCCAGGGCGGCATGCAATGGGTTGGCCGCGCCGAGCTGGTCGCCGCCGTCGCGAATGCCGGCGCGCTCGGCTTCATCACCGCGCTGACCCAGCCGACGCCGGAGGATCTGACCAAGGAGATCGCGCGCTGCCGCGACCTCACCGACAAGCCCTTTGGTGTCAACCTCACCATCCTGCCGGCGATCAAGCCGCCGCCCTATGCCGAATACCGCGCCGCCATCATTGAGGCCGGCATCAAGGTGGTCGAAACCGCCGGGAATAAGCCGCAGGAGCATGTCGACGAATTCAAGAAGCACAGCGTCAAGGTCGTGCACAAATGCACCAGCGTGCGCCACGCCCTCTCGGCCGAGCGCATGGGCGCCGATGCCATCTCGATCGACGGCTTCGAATGCGCCGGCCATCCCGGCGAGGACGACACCCCCGGCCTGATCCTGATCCCGGCCGCCGCCAACAAGGTCAAGATCCCGATGATCGCCTCCGGCGGCTTTGCCGATGCCCGCGGCCTCGTCGCCGCGCTCGCGCTGGGCGCCGAGGGCATCAACATGGGCACCCGCTTCATGGCGACCAAGGAGAGCCCGATCCACCAGCTCATCAAGGAAAAGATCGTCGCCAATGACGAGCGCGAGACCGAGCTGATCTTCCGCACCATGCGCAACACCTCGCGCGTCGCCAAGAACGAGATCTCGACCAAGGTCGTCGCGATGGAAAAGGAAGGCGCCAAGTTCGAGGATATCCGCGAGCTCGTTGCGGGAGCCCGCGGCAAGATGGTCTATGCCACAGGCAATTCAGACGAAGGCATCTGGTCGGCCGGCCAGGTGCAGGGCCTGATCCAGGACATCCCGAGCTGCGGCGAGCTGATCTCCCGCATCGTGCGCGAAGCAGAGGCGATCATTCGCGGCCGACTCGAAGGGATGATCGTCCAGCCACAGCGCGAAGCGGCGGAATAGTCACTGCAAGAAGCGAGAGCAATTCATGAAGGCTTATGTCTACGGTGCTGAAGGCGCTCGGATTTCCGACGTCGCTCAACCAAAGCCTAAGGGCACGCAGGTCCTCGTCAAGGTCCGTGCCTGTGGTCTCAACCGCGCCGACACCGGCATGCGCAAGGGTCACGCCCACGGCGCGGCCGGCGGCGCCGGCACCGTGCTCGGCATGGAATGGGCTGGCGAAGTGGCCGAGCTTGGACCTGATGCGAAGGGCTTACAGGTCGGCGACCGCATCATGGGTTCGGGCGGCGCGGCATTCGCGGAGTACACGCTCGCCGACCACGGCCGGCTGTTCCGCGCGCCCTCGAACATGAATTTCGAGGAAGCCGCCACGCTGCCCGTCGCGCTCGCCACGATGCACAATGCCGTCGTAACCGTGGGCGGGGTGCAGCCCGGGCAGGCCGTGCTGATCCAGGGCGCCAGCTCCGGCGTCGGCCTGATGGCGATGCAAATTGCAAAGCTCAAGGGCGCAAAGCTCGTGATCGGCTCCTCGACCGATCCCTATCGCCGCGGCCGGCTGAAGGACTACGGTGCCGACCTTGCGGTCGATTCTTCCGATGCCAACTGGGTCGAGGAGGTGCTGAAGGCGACTGGCGGCGAAGGCGTCGATCTCATCGTCGACCAGGTCTCGGGCAAGGTCGCCAACCAGAACTTGGCTGCAACGAAGATCCTGGGCCGCATCGTCAATGTCGGCCGGCTCGGCGGCACCCATGCCGACTTCAACTTCGACCTCCATGCCGCCCGCCGTATCTCCTATATCGGCGTCACCTTCCGCACCCGCAGCATCGAGGAGGTCCGCACGATCTTCGAGGAGGTCAGGAAGGACATCTGGGGCGCAGTGGAATCGCGAAAGCTCCAGCTGCCGATCGACAAGGTGTACGCCTTCGACGACATCGACAAGGCGTTCGAGCACATGGAGGCCAACAAGCATCTGGGGAAGATCGTGGTGAGCGTGTAGGATCATGTCATTCCCGGGCGATGCGAAGCATCGAACCCGGAATCTCGAAATTCCGGGTTTGCCTGCGGCGTCCCGGAATGACGGGACTTCAGGGCGCATTCGCTCCTGCAACTCACTCGCGACTACGTCTGTGGATCGTCGCTTGATGTTCGCGAATGCCCTGCTAAATCCTGCGCCATGAGCGGACAGCATGACAAGACATCGGTCGCGGCCATCTCGATCCTCGCCAGCGGCGGCATGGCGGCGGCCAAATTCGTGGTCGGCATTGCGATCGGATCGCTGGCGCTGATTTCCGAGGCGCTGCACTCCTCGATCGACCTGGTCGCGACCATCATCACCTGGGCGGTGGTGCGGGTGTCGGACAAGCCGGCCGACGACGAGCATCATTACGGCCACGGCAAGCTCGAGAGCATCTCCGCGCTTGGCGTGACCGCGCTGCTCTATGTGCTGGCCGGCGGCATCCTGGTCGAATCTTACAGCCGGCTGCGCGAGGGAACTCCGCCGCCGACGATCTCGGCCGTGCCGTTCGTGGTGCTGGTGATCGACATCCTCGTCAACCTCTGGCGCGCCCGCGCCCTGCACCGCGCCGCGCGAGAGACGAGGAGCGAGGCCCTGGCTGCGGATGCGCTGCACTTTGCGTCCGACGTGATGGGCTCGTGCGCCGTCATCGTCGGCCTCGTTCTCGCGGCCTTCGGCTTCTGGTGGGGTGACGCGGCCGCCGCCGCGGCCGTGGCGGTGATGATCGCCCTGCTCGGCCTGCGGATGGCAAGCTCAACGGTGCACACGCTGGTCGACCGCGCCCCGGAAGGGGCACAGGAAAAGGCCACCGCCGCGATTCGCAGCGTGCCCGGCGTGATCGACGTCGACCGGTTGCGCGTGCGCATGGTCGGGGCGACCACCTTCATCGACAGCATCGTCAAGGTACCCAGGACCTACCCGATCGACCGCGTCGAGGAGATCAAGCGCAACGCAGAGGCCGCCGTCAGCAAGGCGTTCGACGATGCCGACCTCACCTTCACTGCGGTGCCGGTCGCGCGCGACAACGAGACCGTGCGCGATCGCATCATGGTGATCGCACATAATTCAGGCCTCGCCATCCACCACGTCACGGTGCACGATCTCGGAGCCAAGCTGATCGTCAGCATCGACCTCGAGGTTGACGCCGGCATGCAGCTCGAGGCCGCCCACGACATCGCCAACACGCTGGAACGCAGCATCCAGGAGGAGTTCGGCGCTGACGTCGAAGTCGACGTCCATATCGAGCCGCTGGAACCGGAACTGCCGTTCGGCGTCGATGCCGTGACGGAGCGGGTGCAGACCATCGCCGCCGCGCTGACCGAATATGCCGCCGGCGGCGAGATCCACGACATCCATAATGTGCGTGTCCGCAACACCGACGCCGGCGAGATCGTCAACTTCCACTGCCGCGCCACGCCGTCGATGAGCGTGATCAAGGTGCACGAGCATGTCGATGCGATCGAGCGCCGCTTGCGCCGTGCGTTCCCGAGCGTGAAGCGCGTCATCAGCCACGCCGAGCCGCCGCGCGCGTGAGGCGGAACGCGCGAGGAGTCACACGTTCTCGTTTCGGACTCCCGATGCACGTGAGTTTGCGGAGTAGAACGCGCGCAAACTCTGCATTGGATAAGAATTATTTCGCGTTAACCTTTCGTTGACTCTCGACAGCCTGCGCAAACTGGATTCAAATCGCTGTGATTCGAAAGCGTTGTGGGGCTGCTTTCGAACTTAGTTGCAGACAGGTTTTCAGGGGGCCGAAGGCATGGCGCGTGCAGACGCCGCGAACGCGTGCGTCCAATCCGATTCGATCAAGGGATTGGCGCAATCGATCGCGAAACCTGCCTATCATCGGCTCCTGATCGCGGAGCCGGCGCTACGTCGCGCCGTGCCGACGCTCATCATCGCTTTCCTCATCACGATCTGCCTCGGCGCGTTCGTTCAGGTCGTCGACCAGACGCGCCAGAAGCGCTTGGTGATCCAGAACGACATCTCGATGCTCGCCGAACTGCTCGCCGAGCGGATCGACCGCGCCGCCTCTGTCCGCGCCGAGCGGCTGAAGACCATCGAGAACCTGCCGACGCTGCTGCCCGACATGATCCCGACGAAGTCCAGGCTCTCGGGCCGCCATGTCGTCGTCACCTCGGCCGGCGTCAACGGCCGCATCCTCGCCCGCATTCCGATCGACAGCGATCCAGCCGGCAACGACCGCCTGCTCGATGCGATCACCACCGCACAGCTGCTCGCGGCGCCGCCGCGCGACAACAACGTCGTGGACATGACACTGCCCGATGGCAATGCGGCGCTGGCGACCTCGCGGCCGATCAAGTCGCTGCCGGGTCTCGTCACGGTGATCCAGGAGCGCAACGAGCCGATCTGGGGTTCGGACGCGGCGCTGTCGGTGACGCTGTCGGCGACGACAGGCTTCGTCGTTCTGATCCTCGGCTTCGCATTCCACTGGCAGTCGACCCGCGCCAGGGAAGGCGACCTGATCAACGACGCGGTGCGCGGCCGCATCGACACCGCGCTCAACCGTGGCCGCTGCGGCCTGTGGGACTGGGACCTGTCGCGCGGCCGGATCTTCTGGTCGCAATCGATGTTCTCGATGCTCGGCCTCGACGGCCGCAACGAGCTGCTCACCTTCGGCGAGGTCAACGCGCTGGTGAAGTCCGACGACATCGACCTGTTCGCGATCGCCGACCAGCTGATCTCCGGGAAGATCGACCACATCGACCAGACCTTCCGCATGCAGCATGTCGACGGCCACTGGATCTGGCTCCGCGTCCGCTGCGAGCGGACCCGCGGCGCCAGCGATGCCGGCATGCACCTGATCGGCATCGCAGTCGACATCACCGAGCAGAAGAGCCTCGCCGAGCGCACCGTGGAAGCCGACCTTCGGCTGCGCGATGCGATCGAGACCATTCCGGAAGCCTTCGTGCTGTGGGACGCCAGCGACCGCCTCGTGCTCTGCAATTCGCACTTCCAGCGCCTGCACAAGCTGCCTGACACCGCGGTGATCCCCGGCACCTCCTACGAGACCGTGCTGGAAGTCGGCCGCATGCCCGAGGTCCGCACCCGCCACAACGAGAACTCGAGCCAGGGTCCGGGCGCCCGCACCTTCGAGGCCCAGCTCGACGACGGCAGCTGGCTGCATATCAGCGAGCGCCGCACCAAGGACGGCGGCTACGTCTCTGTCGGCACCGACATCACCCGCATCAAGGAGCACGAGCAGAAGCTCGTCGACAACGATCTGCGCCTGCGCGCCACCGTCATCGACCTCAAGCGCTCGCAGGCGGCGCTGGAGCGCCAGACCATCGAGCTTGCCGACCTCGCCGAGAAGTACCAGCGCGAAAAGACCCGCGCCGAGGAAGCCAACCAGACCAAGTCGAAGTTCCTCGCCAATATGAGCCACGAGCTGCGCACGCCGCTCAATGCCATCATCGGCTTCTCCGAGATCATGGGCTCGGGCATGTTCGGCGAGCTCGGCAGCGAGAAGTATCAGGAATACTGCCACGACATCCTGACCAGCGGTCACTACCTGCTCGAGGTCATCAACGACATCCTCGACATGTCCAAGATCGAGGCCGGCCGCATGAAGCTCGACATGGAAGAGCTCGACCTGTCGCGGACGCTGGCCGAATCCTTACGCGTCGTCGCCGGCCGGGCCCAGGACAAGAACCTCACGCTGGATGCGGACATCGAGAAATCGATCGCCGTCGTCGCCGACCGCCGGGCCACCAAGCAGATCGTCGTCAACCTGCTCTCCAACGCCGTGAAGTTCACGCCCGACGGCGGCCGCATCGTGGTGCGCAGCCGGCAGCTCGAGGACAGGATCGTGCTAATGATCGCCGACACCGGCATCGGCATCGCGCCGCACTCGCTGGCGCGGCTCGGCCGTCCGTTCGAGCAGGTCGAGAGCCAGCTCACCAAGACCTATCACGGCTCCGGCCTCGGGCTCGCAATCGCCCGCTCGCTGGCACAGCTCCATGGCGGCTCGATGAAGCTGCGCTCCAGGCTGGAAGTCGGCACCGTCGTCCGCGTGACGCTACCGCGCGACGCCATCAAGGCGGCGTCCGGGATATCGGCGGCGGCCTGAATCTTACGATTGCAACGTCGGCGCCACTTCGCGGGCGATATTGACCAGTGCTGCAATCAGCGGCGTCATCGGATCACGCTGCGGGATCACCAGGCCAATGCTGTAATTGACCTCGGGGTCGACGATCGGGATGGTGCGCACCTTGTCGGACAGGCCGAGCGTCTCGGCGAGCTTGGCCGGCATCACGCTCGCCCACCGCCCGGTCTTGACGTGGGTGAACAGCACCAGCAGCGAGTTCGAGGTCAGCGTCGGCGTCGCCTCGGCGCCGACCGAGCGCAGCGCACGGTCGATGATGCGGCGGTTCTGCATATCAGGCGTCAGCAGGCACAGCGGCACCTGCCCGACCTCGGTCCAGGTCACCGTCTCGCGGTCCCCGAACATCCCGTCGGGCGCGGTGAGCAGGCGATAGCTCTCGTTGTAGAGCGGAATGGTGCGCACCTTGCCGATCGGCTCGTTCTCGATATAGGTCAGCCCCGCATCGACCTCGAGATTTTCGAGCAGTCCCAGCACCTCCGATGAGGTCGTCGAGCGGATGCTGAAACGCACCTCGGGATGCCGCGCACGGAACGGCGTCGTCAGCGACGCAACCATGCCGAGCGCCGTCGGGATCGCCGCGATGCGGATCTCACCGGAGAGCTGATGCTTCAGGCCGTTGATCTCGTCGCGCATGGCGCGAGCATCGCCGACGATGCGCCGCGCCCAGTCGAGCGCTCGCTCGCCCTCGGGGGTGAAACCCTGGAAACGGGAGCCGCGCTGGACCAGCATCACGCCGAGGATCTCCTCGAGCTGCTTCAGCCCGGTCGACATGGTCGGTTGGGTGACGCCGCAGGCTTCTGCCGCCCGTCCAAAATGCCGCTCCTTGGCCAGCGCCAGCAGCAGTTCAAGCTTGTCGATCAACCGTCCGTCCTCTCGAATTCCATCGTGGCATGCAAGCTATCACGCCGGGCCTGCGCCAACACGCAAAAACCGGCACTCGATACAAGTTTCATTACCCGATCGTATCGATCGATTGCACTTTCCAATCGATCTGAATTCGCAATCGCAGCATGAGACAGCTTTATTGATCTTCGAATGATTCCAAATAGTTTGCGCGGAAGGGACGCTCAATCTGAGAACGAAGAATGACAGCGGTTTTTGAACCTTGGGACGAGACGCGCGGCGCGGAGATCATCGCCGAACATGCCAGCCAGGAAGGCGCGACGCTGGTGATTCTGCACGCTCTCCAGGAAGCATTCGGCTTCGTGCCGGAGGCCGCGATTCCCATGGTGGCGCAGGCGCTGAACCTGTCGCGCGCCGAGGTTCATGGCGTCTTTACGTTCTATCATGACTTCCGCCACAAGCCGGCCGGCCGCCACGTGCTGAAGCTGTGCCGCGCCGAGGCCTGCCAGGCCGCCGGCGGCGATGCGCTGGCCGCGCGCGCTGAATCGAAGCTCGGCGTTTCGCTTGGCAACACCACAGCGGATGATCGGGTCACGCTGGAGCCGATCTACTGCCTCGGCCTGTGCTCGACCGCGCCGTCGGCGATGCTCGACGGTCGCCTCGTCGGCCGGCTCGACGAGAAGCGCCTCGATGCGCTGGTTGCGGAGGCGCAGCGATGAACATGAAGATTTTCGTTCCCCGGGATGCGACGGCCGTTGCAGTCGGTGCCGATGAAGTCGTCACAGCGCTCGAACAGATCGCGCAGCAGCGTGGCTTGTCGATCGAGATCATCAGGACCGGCTCGCGCGGATTGCATTGGCTGGAGCCGATGATCGAGGTGGCGACGCCTGGGGGCCGCGTTGCCTACGGCCCCGTCGGCACCGAGGACGTCGCCTCCGTGCTTGAATCCATGGCGAACAATGGTCCGCACGCCCTGCGGCTCGGCATCGCCGACAAAATCCCCTGGCTGAAGCGCCAGACCCGCCTCACCTTCGCCCGCTGCGGCGTGATCGATCCGCGCTCGCTCGACGACTACCGCGCCCATGGCGGCTACAAAGGTTTTGAGCGCGCGCTGTCGCTCGGCCCGGACGCGATCCTCAACGAAGTGACGGCGTCGGGCCTGCGCGGCCGCGGCGGCGCAGGCTTCCCGACCGGCATCAAATGGAAGACGGTGGCGCAGGCCAAGGCCGACCGCAAATTCATCGTCTGCAATGCCGACGAAGGCGATAGCGGGACCTTTGCCGATCGCATGATCATGGAAGGCGATCCCTTCCTGGTCATCGAGGGCATGACCACCGCCGGCATCACCGTCGGCGCCACCAAAGGCTACATCTACATCCGCAGCGAATATCCGCATGCGGTCGAGGCGATGAATGCCGCGATCAAGGCAGCGCGGCGTGGCGGCTATCTCGGCGACAAGATCGGCGGTTCGACCTATAGCTTTGACATGGAAGTGCGCGTCGGCGCCGGCGCTTACGTTTGCGGCGAGGAGACCTCGCTGCTGGAGAGCCTCGAAGGCCGTCGTGGCCTGGTGCGCGCAAAACCGCCGCTGCCGGCGCATTACGGCCTGTTCGGCAAACCGACCGTCATCAACAACGTGCTGTCGTTCGCGGCCATCCCCTTCATCCTCGCCGAAGGCGCCAAGGCCTATGCCGATTTCGGCATGGGGCGCTCGCGGGGCACGATGCCGATCCAGCTCGCGGGCAACATCCGCCACGGCGGCTTGTTCGAGACGGCGTTCGGCGTGACGCTGGGCGAGCTCGTCGACGACATCGGCGGCGGCACGTTCACGGGACGCCCGGTGCGCGCGGTGCAGGTCGGTGGCCCGCTCGGTGCCTATTTCCCCCGCGCCCTGTTCGACACGCCGTTCGACTACGAGGCCTTCGCGGCGCGCGACGGCCTGATCGGCCATGGCGGCATCGTCGTGTTCGACGACAGCGTCGACATGCGCAAGCAGGCACGTTTCGCCATGGAATTCTGCGCCGTCGAATCCTGCGGCAAGTGCACGCCCTGCCGGATCGGCTCGACCCGCGGCGTCGAGACCATCGAGAAGATCATCAACGGCGAACGCGTGGCTGAAAACCTCGCGCTGGTCGAAGACCTCTGCAACACCATGAAATTCGGCTCGCTCTGCGCACTCGGCGGCTTCACGCCCTACCCCGTGCTCAGCGCATTGAAGCACTTCCGGGAAGATTTTATCCCGGCCCCGACCACGCTTCAGGCCGCGGAATAGGAGAACGACAATGTCTCTGATCGAAGAAATCGACTTCGGCACGCCGCGTTCCAAATCGACCACGATGGTCACGCTGACCATCGACGGCAACGAGGTCACGGTGCCCGAGGGCACCTCGATCATGCGCGCCGCGATGGATGCTGGCCACCAGATCCCGAAACTCTGCGCGACCGACATGGTCGACGCGTTCGGCTCCTGCCGGCTTTGCGTCGTCGAGATCGAGGGCCGCGCCGGCACGCCGGCCTCCTGCACCACGCCCGTGATGAACGGCCTCGTCGTCCACACCCAGAGCGAACGGCTGAAGAGGCTGCGCAAGGGCGTGATGGAGCTCTACATCTCCGACCATCCGCTCGACTGCCTCACCTGCGGCGCCAATGGCGATTGCGAATTGCAGGACATGGCCGGCGCGGTGGGCTTGCGCGAAGTACGCTACGGCTATGAGGGCGAGAACCACGTCTTCGCCAAGACCAATGGCGAGGTCAATCCCGCCTGGATGCCGAAGGACGAGTCCAACCCCTACTTCACCTACGATCCCTCGAAGTGCATCGTCTGCTCGCGCTGCGTCCGCGCCTGCGAAGAGGTGCAGGGCACCTTCGCACTGACCATTTCTGGCCGCGGCTTCGACAGCCGCGTCTCGCCCGGCATGAGCGAGAGCTTTCTTGGTTCCGAATGCGTGTCCTGCGGCGCCTGCGTGCAAGCCTGCCCGACCGCAACGCTGACGGAAAAATCCGTGATCGAAATCGGCCAGCCCGAGCACTCCGTCGTCACCACCTGCGCCTATTGCGGCGTCGGCTGCGCCTTCAAGGCGGAGATGCGCGGCGAGGAAGTGGTGCGCATGGTGCCGTACAAGGACGGCAAGGCCAATCGCGGCCATTCCTGCGTCAAGGGCCGCTTCGCCTGGGGCTATACCAACCACAAGGAACGCATTCTCAAGCCGATGATCCGCGAGCGGATCGAGGATCCCTGGAAGGAGGTGTCCTGGGACGAGGCGTTCTCGTTTGCCGCCGCCAAGATGCGCGGCATCCAGACGAAGTACGGGCGCGATGCCATCGGCGGCATCACCTCATCCCGCTGCACCAATGAAGAAACCTATCTGGTGCAGAAGCTGATCCGCGCCGGCTTCGGCAACAACAACGTCGACACCTGCGCCCGCGTCTGCCACTCGCCGACCGGCTATGGCCTGTCCCAGACCTTCGGCACCTCGGCCGGCACACAGGACTTCGACTCGGTCGAGGACACCGACGTTGCCGTCATCATCGGCGCCAATCCGGCCTCGGCTCACCCCGTGTTCGCCTCCCGCCTGAAGAAGCGGCTGCGCCAAGGCGCAAAGCTGATCGTGATCGATCCTCGCCGCACCGAGATGGTGGAATCGCCGCATGTGAAGGCGCTGCATCTTCCGCTGATGCCCGGCACCAACGTCGCCGTCGTGACGGCGCTGGCACATGTCATCGTCACCGAGGGGCTGGTCAACGAAGCCTTCGTGCGGGAGCGCTGCGACTGGAGCGAATTCGAGGAATGGGCCGCCTTCGTGGCCCAGCCCAGGCACAGCCCGGAAGCGACCGCGATCCTGACCGGCGTCGATCCGAACGTGCTGCGCGAAGCCGCCCGCATCTACGCCACCGGCGGCAACGGTGCGATCTATTACGGCCTCGGCGTCACCGAGCACAGCCAGGGCTCGACCACCGTGATCGCGATTGCGAACCTCGCGATGGCGACCGGCAATATCGGCCGTCCCGGCGTCGGCGTGAACCCGCTGCGCGGCCAGAACAACGTGCAGGGCTCCTGCGACATGGGCTCGTTCCCTCACGAGCTGCCCGGCTATCGTCATATCTCGGGCGATGCCGTGCGCGACCAGTTCGAGGCGCTCTGGAACGTCAAGCTCAACCCGGAGCCGGGCCTGCGCATTCCCAACATGTTCGATGCTGCTATCGAAGGCACGTTCATGGGCCTCTATGTGCAAGGCGAGGACATTCTCCAGTCCGATCCCAACACCAAGCACGTCGTGGCGGCGCTGTCGGCGATGGAGTGCGTCATCGTCCACGACCTCTTCCTGAACGAGACCGCGAACTACGCTCACGTCTTCCTGCCCGGCTCGAGCTTCCTCGAGAAGGACGGCACCTTCACAAACGCCGAGCGCCGCATCCAGCGCGTGCGCAAGGTGATGACGCCGAAGAACGGCATGGCCGACTGGGAGGTTACCATCGGCCTCGCCAAGGCGATGGGCTTCGAGATGAACTACAGCCATCCCTCCGAGATCATGGACGAGATCGCGGCGCTGACGCCGACCTTCACCGGTGTCTCCTACGCCAAGCTCGACGAGCTCGGCTCGGTGCAGTGGCCCTGCAACGAGAAGGCGCCGGAAGGCACGCCAGTGATGCATATCGACGGCTTCGTCCGCGGCAAGGGCAAGTTCATCGTCACCGAATATGTCGCAACCGACGAGCGCACCGGCCCCCGCTTCCCGCTGCTGCTCACCACGGGCCGCATCCTCAGCCAGTACAATGTCGGCGCGCAGACAAGGCGCACCGAGAACGTGGTCTGGCATGGCGAGGACCGGCTCGAGATCCATCCGCACGACGCCGAGCTGCGCGGCGTGCGCGACGGCGACTGGGTGCGTCTGACGAGCCGGGCCGGCGAGACCACGCTGCGCGCTGAAATCACCGACCGCGTCTCGCCTGGCGTCGTCTACACCACCTTCCACCACCCGGACACGCAGGCCAACGTCATCACCACAGACTATTCGGACTGGGCCACCAACTGCCCGGAATACAAGGTCACGGCGGTGCAGATCTCGCCCTCGAACGGGCCGTCCGATTGGCAGAAGAGCTACGACGAGCAGGCCCGGCACTCCCGCCGCATCGCGCCCGCTGAGGCCGCGGAGTAACCGCATGCACGTGCCGGTCCAGGCTATCGACCGCGAAAACTGGCGCGACGGTGTCACGTCGGAAGGGACACGGCTGGTCCCGGAGGAGACGCCGCTGGCGCTGACCTATAATGGCGGCACCTATGCCGTCATGATGGGGACGCCGCAGAACCTCGAAGATTTCGCCGTCGGCTTCAGCCTGGACGAAGGCATCATCAAATCGGTCGACGACATCAAGTCGCTCGATGTAGTCCGTCTCGATGACGGCATCGAGCTGCGCATGTGGTTGGAGTCAGAGAACGCCGCGCGCATCAGCGAGCGCCGCCGCCACATCGCAGGTCCCACCGGCTGCGGCATCTGCGGCGTCGAGTCCATCGCCGAGGCCATACGGCCCGCGGCGATCGTGCGAGAGGGCCAGATATTCACGCCGCAACAGATCATGATTGCGATGCAGGCGATCGCTCCCCTTCAATCGATCAACATGCAGACCCGCGCGGTTCACGCCGCCGCGTTCTGGTCGCCGCCGAACGGCATCGTGGCGCTGCGCGAAGATGTCGGCCGCCACAACGCACTCGACAAACTCGCGGGCTCGCTGGCCCGCAGCCGCACGGATGCAAGCGCCGGCATGGTGTTGCTGACGAGCCGCGTCTCGGTCGAGATGGTGCAGAAGACGGCTGCGATCGGTGCGCCTGTGATGGTCGCGGTCTCCGCACCGACCGCGCTTGCGGTCCGCACCGCGGAGGCTGCCGGCATCACGCTGATTGCAATTGCCCGCAGCGACGGGTTTGAAGTGTTCACGCGCCAGGGCCGCGTCGCGGCTCATTGTGCTCAGGAGATCATCGATGTCGTCGCCTGACCGCCTCGTCTACATGGCCAACCAGATCGGCACCTTCTTCCGCAGCCAGGGCCACGACAAGGCCGTGCCAGGCATCGCCGACCACATCAAGAAATTCTGGGATCCCCGGATGAAGCGCGCGATCTTCGCACATCTCGATGCCGGCGGCGCGGGCCTGGAGCCGAACGTGCTCGAAGCCCTCACCTCGCTCAAGCAGACGGCTTCCCTTCCAGAAGCGCACTGAACACGCTCCGCACCTCGCTTTGCGTCTCCTTCACGCGCGCCTCCAGCGAGGAAAAATCCGGCGCATCGCCGGCGCGCGCCATCACGCGCTGAAGATCGGTGCCCGCCGTTTCCGGCTTGAAGCGGTCGCTGACGCAGAGCCGCAGGATCTGCGTCAAATCGTGGTAGAGCCGCGCGGCCGCCCGCAGGATCTCCGCTTCCGACTGCGGCAGAACGCCGAGTCTGGCTGCATTCTCCAGCACCTGCACCGTCGAGACATCGAGAATGTCAGGCTTGTCGTGGGCATGGACGAGCTGGAGATATTGGGCGATGAAATCGATATCGACCATGCCGCCCGACGCGTACTTCAAGTCCCAATAATCGGTCTCGCCCTTCTCCTGCGCGATCGCGCGGCGCATGTCGGCGACGTCGTTGGCGGTGGTGACCGGATCGCGACGGCGGGTCAGGACGTCGCGGATGATGCTCTCGATGCGCGCCGTGAATTCTCCCGACGCCGACACCACGCGCGCGCGCGTCAATGCCATGTGCTCCCAGGTCCAGGCCTCATTGGCCTGGTAGTCCGCGAAGGAGACAAGGCTCGATGCCACGGGACCTGCGCGCCCCGAGGGCCGCAGCCGCATGTCGATCTCGTAGAGCACGCCGTAATTGGTGCGGGTCGTGAAGGCGCTGATCAGGCGCTGGGTGAGGCGGGCGAAATAGTGCGCGCCCTGCAGTGACCTCTCGCCGTCCGAGTCCGGATTATCGCTGTCGAAATCGTACAGCAGGATCAGATCGAGATCCGATGACGCGGTCATCTCGCGGCTGCCGAGCCGGCCCATGGCGATGATCGCCGTCTCCTGCCCCTTGATCCGGCCGTGCTGGGCAGCAAAGCGATCGGCGACGAGACCGTGCACGGTGTGAACGATGCCCTCGGCGACGTCGGCAAAAGCCGTGCTCGCCTGCTGCGCCGAGACGGTGCCGGACAAGATGCGCGTGCCGATCAGGAACAGGCTCTCTTGTCCGAACAGGCGCAGCCGATCCAGAAACTCCTCATAGGAGCCCGCGTCCTGCACCGTGGTCGCAAGCCGTGCCGACAATTCCTGACGATCCGGCATAGCGCCGAAGAAGCGCGGATCGATCAGACCGTCCATCAACTGCGGTTGCCGCGCCAGCATCTCGCCGAGCCGGGGCGCCGCGCCAAGCACCAGCGCCACCAGCGCGACGAGATCGCGGTTCTGGCTCAGCAGCGTGATCAGCCTGCCGCCGCGCTGGAGCGCCCTCAGGAAGTGATCGAATGCCGTCACCGCGCGGTCCGGCTCCTCCGCATGCGCCAGGCCCTCTATCAAAGCCGGCACGAACTCGACGAAAGCGCTGCGCGTCTGCTTGTTGCGGAATACGCGATAGTCGCCGGTGAGCCAGTCGCAGACGGTCTGGGCCACGGCAGCGGGCTTCTTGAAGCCGAGCGTCGTCAAGTGCTGAAGCAGGCGCGGATCATCGGGACCGGCGCGATAGTCGATCGCCGGCAGGCTTGCCGTGCCGGTGGGATCATCGCCCTCGAACAGCTTTTCGTAATGCCCCTGGACGATCTCGAGCTGGCGCAACAGGTCGCGCGCGAAGGCCTCGCGGCTGGCATAACCGAAGAACCAGGCGAAGCGCTCGACCGCCTCCTTGTCCTCCGGCAGCGCATGGGTCTGCTCGTCGGCGATCATCTGGAGACGATGTTCGACCCGGCGCAGGAATTCATAGGCCGTGGTCAGCTCGTCGCGGGCCGCAGAGGTGATCCAGTTGCGAGCGGCGAGGATATTGAGCGCGGCCAGCGTCGGCCGTACCCGCAGCTCCGGATGGCGGCCGCCCGCGATCAGCTGCTGGGTCTGGGCGAAGAACTCGATCTCGCGGATGCCCCCGCGGCCGACCTTGACGTTGTGACCCTCGACCGCGATCTCGCTCTGGCCGCGATAGGTCTGCATCTGGCGCTTCATGTCGTGCACGTCGGCAAGCGCAGCGAAGTCGAGATGCTTGCGCCAGACGAAGGGTGCGATTTCGGCGAGCAGCGCCTCGCCCGCTCTGGGGTCGCCGGCACACGCCCGCGCCTTGATCATCGCGGCGCGCTCCCAGGTGCGCCCTTCCCGCTCGTAATAGTTCAGCGCGGCGTCGCGCGAGATCGCGACTTGCGTCGAGGATGGATCGGGCCGCAGCCGCAGATCGACGCGGAACACGTAACCGTCATAGGTGCGCTGCTGGAGGATGCGCGCCATGCCTTGCGTCACCCGGACGAAGAACGGCTGCGGCTCGATATCGGGCACAAGCGTCGTGGCATCGGGGTCGAAGAACACAATAAGATCGATGTCGCTGGAATAGTTCAGCTCGCCGGCGCCCATCTTGCCCATGGCGAGAACGATCAGGCCGCAGCCGACCTCCGGCGCTTCCAGATCGGGCGGCAGAATTTTCCCGCGTGCGGCTTCCTGACGCAGCAGGTACTGGAGCGCCGCCTGCACCGAGGAAACCGCGAGATCGGTCAATGCCGCCGTCACCCGCATCACCGGCCAGACCCCGCCGATATCGCACAGCGCGATCAGCAGCGCGGCCTCCGCCTTCATGCGGCGAAGCAGCCGCATCACCTCGGCCTCGTCAGGTGCGGCAATCACGGCACCCCTCGCCTCCGCGATCAGCGCGGCGAGATGCGCATCCGGATCGCATTCGAGCAATCGGATCAGGCGGATCGGATCGGCGCGCACCAGATCGAACAAATAAGGCGAGAATTCCGCGATGGCGGCGAGAATAGTCCGGACAAGCGGATGGACCAGCAGCGCGTCCAGACGGGCTGATGGTGCCGGCTCGAGCCCGGCCAGCCAGCCTTCAAAGCGTCGTTCGTCTGATGCGGAAGCGGCAATATGGGGAGCCTCCGCGAAGCGCGCGGCCAGGCTCTCACCATGCTTGTCCGCGTTTCCCGGCGCGGAGTGGTTCATGCCACCTTCTGTGGCACATCCGCTACTGGAGGAGCAACCCTGTCGCCGGCCCCCGCGCGTGCCGGCAGCACCAGCGTGGCGACAAGACCGGGCTGGGCATCGCTCAGCCGCAATTCGCCACCGTGCAATGTGGCCACGGCAGACGCGAGGCTGAGGCCGAGGCCGGAGCCGGGCATGGTGCGGCTCGCTTCCAGCCGCACGAAGCGCTCGACGACGTGCTTGCGATCGCCTTCCGGAATTCCGGGGCCCCGATCGGTGACGCTGAGTAGCACCTGATCGCCTTCGCGCCTCGCCTCGATCGTGATCTGCCTCGAGTCCATGCTAACCACTGACCCCGCCGGCTGCGCGGCCGGCTTGCCGTACTTGATCGCATTCTCGACCAGATTGGCGAGCGCCTGGCTGATCAATTCGCGATTGCCGTGGATGGGCGCTGCTTCCGTCTTGACCTTCAAGGTCATGCCGTCGTCCTCGGCGAGCGGCTCGTAGAGCTCGTGAATGCCGCCTGCGACGTCGGCGGCATCGAAATCGTCCATGTTGCCGCGCGCCTGACCGGACTCCGCGCGTGCGATCATCAGAAGCGCGTTGAAGGTGCGGATCAGCCCGTCGGACTCCTCGATGGTCCGCTCCAGCGCGGCGCGATAGTCGGCCTCGCAACCGGATTTCGCCAGCGCCTCCTCGGCGCGGTTGCGCAACCGTGTCAGCGGCGTCTTGAGGTCATGGGCGATGTTGTCGGAGACCTCCTTGAGCCCCGACATCAGCGCCTCGATCCGCTCGAGCATGGCGTTGAGGTTCTCGGCGAGGCGGTCGAGCTCGTCGCCGCTGCGCCCGACCGGCAGGCGCTCGCTGAGATCGCCGATCATGATGCGGTGCGCCGTGCCGGACATCGCGTCGATGCGCGTCAACACCCTGCGCGCGACGAAGACGCCGCCGCCGAGGCCGAGCACGACGACGATCAAGATCGACCATTGCGCGGCCTTGGCGACGATGCCGAACAGCCGCCGCCGCTCGGCGAGGTCGCGGCCGATCAAAAGGCGAAAGCCATTTTCCAATTCGGTGACCCGAACGAGCGCGCGATGGTCGCGGTCATCCGTATCCTCGATCCGCCGATAGGCGGTCTCGGACCAGCCAATGGTCGCCATCACGCCCGGTGCCAGCGAGCCGACATTGCCGGCGATCGCCTGGCCGGTGGGCGAGGTCAGGAGGTAGAGATTGGCGCCCGGCCGCAACGACCGGTACTCGATTGCACGCGCGACGAAGAACAGGCCGCGACGGCCGTAGATCTCGTTGATCTCCGAGGTCTCGGCATTCACCGTCTGCGTGATCTCTTCGGTAATCAGCCGCCGCGTATTCCAGGCGAAATAGCCGAGCAGCGAGGCCGCGAAAATCGCGAACAGGAACAGGTAGACCAGCGTCAGCCGGAATGCCGTGGTGCGGACGAGTTTACCGAATGCCGTCACGATTATACATCCGTCCAGAACCCGATGCGACGACAGGAAAGCCGGCGCCCCAATTTCCGACTTTGTTTCAATGATTTAGTCTCGCTAATTATGCCATACAGTGTTGCTGGGCTCTAACCAAATTAAATCGAAGAAAGCTGGCGCCCTACTCTGGTCGCGCCGCCCCTCTAACCAGCAGTCCGGAAAAGTGGCGGGTGCGGGGGACCGCCACACTTGAAGAATGCTTACCGCAGATGCCGCCTTGTCCTCGGCCGCGGCTCTGGCGTTCGTAAGCCAAAATCGGCAAAGCTGATCGGAATTGAAGGAACGCAACGGTGCGGGTTACGGAGTACCGCAATTTAGCTCTTCTGCTTATGGTATCCAAACCGAGGATTCCAATTCGGCAATGCCTTAAGTCCGTAGGTCTCGACCAGTAACGTAGCAACATCCGTGCACTTTGAACGCTTGGCCGAATTAAGCGTCACGACAGCATCAGCGCATGCACGAGGACTCGCAAAGCTGGTTCCATATTCTCCTCCGGCAAGATCGGCCAGGTGCGCCATGTAAGGAGACCCGGTAGGATTTCGCGTTCTATCATACTCGGCCGACGGCCCTCGGGATGAACCTTCCCACATTTGACCGGAAGCCCGCAGGCCAGCAACGCTAAGAACCTTTTCCTCTGTAGCAGGCACCGAGATGCTTCCCTCCGGTCCCCCCTCCACAAATGCTGTAACGCCAGAAGCATCCTCCGCAATCACGATCCAGCTATTGACCGCAACATCCTGTGTCGCTTCCAACTTGAAGCGCACCAACATCTGGGGCAATGCTGACGCTAGTCCTATCGCGCTCAGGGCGAAAGCAATGCAACTGAAATTGTTTTGGCATTTCGCCGTGAAGAGGGAGTGCGTCGCGAGCGTTCCTGGAAGGCCAATCGAAGCAGTGGTGAGAAGCGAGCCTGCGATCGACCCATCGATCGTCAGCGTGCCATGGTTGATGGGCGAACCACCTCCGACGATTTCATAGATATCGGCGTCGATCGAAACCCCCTTGGCCGAAGATTCATCCCACCAAAATTCGACAAGGACTTCCTTGCAATTCGCTGCGATGCGTAGCGGGAGATACTCAGGCTCATTTGCTAATATTGTCCGCTTGCCGGAGCATCCCTTGCCCCCCTCATTACCGGCAGCAGCGACAACGTAACGATCGGATGTGACGAATGTCGTGGCTATGTAATCTTCAAGCGGTGAAGAGCCATTGTGCGGCCCTACGTGAGTGCCTAGCGACATATTGACGGCAACGGGAATCCCGTCCGCGGTCAGTTGAGGCTCGAGAGCCTGCAAGGCGCTAAGTACTTCTGGCGTGCAGGCTTGATCGAAGCATGGACGCCCAAGTCCGATCTGATGCGAAGGAGGTTTGACCAGGGCGCAGCTTATCGTTGTATCCTTCAAATCTCCTTTGTGATCCAGGCGATCCAGCAGGACGGAAAGCACTTTTTCCGCGTGGTCCGAGAGCTCAACTCCTGAAGTCACCGCATGCCGCAGTTTTCCGCCATAGTCATCGGGCGCGACGAGCGACGTAACCCCCATATCAACTATGGCAGCGCCAACTTTCGCAGGACGTCCGCCAAGATTGCTTGGCGAATCAGCAGCTTTTCCCAGTAAGGCGCGACAGCGCTGATCATATGTTGAGCCGCTACCTAACGCACGAACCGGCGTGCCCAGGTCGAGATATTCGGTATCAGAAGGAACCGCGTACGACGATGCAAAAAGATCGCTGAGCCGATCGAGCGGCACCCGTCCCCAAAAGAACTGTCCTGTCTCAAATCTCCGATACTCGATAGCACCTTTTGTAGCGCTTCCAAGCAACTCTTCCACGGAGCGAGTCGTACGACCATTGACCGGAAGCGCGGGCCATGGACCCGGTCTGTGGCGAATAACGGACAGCAGCTCTTTAGCTATTTCTTCCAACGAACACCGAACCAAACACTTCGGCTTTGGAGAAATTGGAAATGGCAGAGGGAACAGAGATTGCTCGCTTGATCCCGGCCCAAGACTGTGAATCATCATAGAGATGAGACTGGGACTGAACATCGCCGTTCCGTCCCTCAGTCTGGCTGCCAACCAAATTTGAAATTTCGCGATTTAAATCTTATGAGATCTCCCTCTCGCTCAATCATATCGACGTCGGACAATTTTTCCAGGACCTTGTCCATCCATTTTCCTTGCCTGGCTTGGCTAGCTCGAGCGAAGCGATCAGCGGATATGCGGAGATACCAGGAGAGTTCATCGCGATTTTCTCCATGATCCAGCAAATCGTTCACAGCCGACTCTAGCTCGGCTTGGGTCATGCCAGCAGGTTTTTGCGAGAGAACTATGTAGGTGACGTAGTCGATTGGACGCATCGTCTGAACAAGCGACTCAAGAATCGTGTGCGCCGCGCTGATCGATTCCACTCCAATCTCTAGCATTGTCGCCAAATCGGGCGCCGTATAGAGGGCAAGTTTGACTTTGGTAGCGATCTTTATCGTCTCCCACGTGGCTTGGAGAGCTTTCAAAAGGTCAAGCCGTAAGTTGACCCCGCGAAATGCCGCCTTCTCTGGACCGGCTGGCGTACTTTCGGTGATTGCAGCGCCAGACCAAGCTCGCTGGAGCGAATTCTTTTCCTCAACAGTTATTGAATCCAACATGCGCATACTCCTGATCGGAGAAGCAAATAAACGACTGGCTATTTCGAGCCGCGCCCACAATTGTTCTTCGGGTTACATCGGCTGCAAAATCAGCCGGTGAACTGATCTAACGGGAGCTGCCCTTCAAACAAAACGGGGACGTAGATCAAATCTAAAATCGCCCAACAATAGCAGCGAGCGTCATACAACTTCAAGGGGTATGTTTTACTTTTCTCAAGTAGACCGCCCCTGACCGCAATGGCAATTGCGGTTTCAGACCATGCTCAACCACCGAGACGCAGCAGCCCACCGACGAGCACATGGGCGCAGGAATGCAGTGCGCCGCAGCGGCGCTCAAGGCTTCTATCGAATGCCATCTCTTATCATGTACCCGGCGCCGCGGATCGTGTGCAGCAGCGGCCGCTCGAAGCCCTTGTCGATCTTGGAGCGCAGCCGCGAAATGTGCACGTCGATCACGTTGGTCTGCGGATCGAAATGATAGTCCCAGACGTTCTCCAGCAGCATGGTGCGCGTCACCACCTGGCCGGCATGCTTCATCAGATATTCGAGCAGGCGGAATTCGCGCGGCTGCAGCGTCAGCTCGTCCTTGCCGCGGGCGACGCGGTGGGAGAGCCGGTCC
This sequence comes from Bradyrhizobium sp. CCBAU 11434, assembly GCF_028128895.1. Taxonomy (NCBI): domain Bacteria; kingdom Pseudomonadati; phylum Pseudomonadota; class Alphaproteobacteria; order Hyphomicrobiales; family Nitrobacteraceae; genus Bradyrhizobium; species Bradyrhizobium sp. CCBAU 11434. The sequence goes on along the minus strand of NZ_LBJX01000011.1, from coordinate 57,159 downwards.
AGCTCGAGGTCGCCGACGCGATAGAGCGTGTCCTCGGCGGGTCCGCCGCGACGGCGCGACAGCACCTCGACGCGGGCGAGCAGCTCGGCGAAGGAATAGGGCTTTGGCAGATAGTCGTCGCCGCCGGCGCGCAGACCCTTGATGCGGTCGTCGACCTGACCGAGCGCGGAGAGAATCAAAACCGGCGTCGTGTCGCCCTTGTCGCGCAGCGCGCCGATCAGCGACAGCCCGTCGCGCTTGGGCAGCATGCGATCGACCACCAGCACGTCGTAATCGCCGCTCTCGGCCATGGCGAGGCCTTCCTCGCCGTCAGCGGCGTGGTCGGCAATGTGCCCGACCTCGCGAAACGCCTTCACGAGATAGTCGGCGGATTCGCGGTCGTCTTCGATGATGAGGAGGCGCATCGTGCGTTCGGCGGCGGTCAAGGAGGTCAACCTTCTCTAAACATGGCGCGAGCGGCAATCGCATGCAAGCCGAGTGAACGAGACCCGGGTAGTCAAAAAGGCGGGCGGTGAAGCTGGGGGGACCTCACCGCCCTAGGCCTTCCGACGGAGGGGGGCGTATTTCCACCGGAAGGTAGGTAGGGGGAGCAAGCGTTGCGCTGCTCCCCGGAAGAGTGCCGGCGGCGGGGGCGACTGATGCCGGCGACACCCTTCACGTCGTAAGCTTCCTGAGGCTCAGCCCTCGTTAACCCTTGGCGATGGGCACTGCGACGAAGCGCGACTGGCCGCCGCTCTTCACGCGCATCAGGACGCTGTTCTTGTTGTCGGTCCGCGCCGTGTTGATGGCGTCGCGGACGTCGCCGGCGGTGCTCACGCTCTTGCCGCCGACTTCGAGAATCACGTCGCCTTCCTTGAAGCCGCGTTCGGCCGCGGCGCTCTTCGGATCGACTTCGGTGACCACGACGCCGTCCTTGCCGGCGCCGGCCACGGAGTTGGCGGGCGCAACGGTCATGCCGAGCTTCGGCACGTCGGTGCCCTTGCTGGCGCCCTTGCCGTTATCGTTATCGGTGTCGGCCTTGGCCTCGACCATGTTCGGCAGCTGGCCCAGGGTGAGGTTCACGACCTTGTCCTGGCCCTTGTGCAGCACGTTGAGCTTCACGGACGCGCCGGGCGCCATGCCGCCGATGGTGCGGGCGAGCTCGCGCGCATCCTTGACGGAGTCGCCGTTGACCGACGTGATCACGTCGCCGGATTCGATGCCCGCCTTCGCGGCCGGACCATCCTTCTGAGGCTCCGCAACCAGCGCGCCTTCGGCCTTCTTCATGCCGAGGCTGTCCGCGATATCAGAGGTGACGGGCTGGATCTGCACGCCGATCCAGCCGCGGCTGACCGAGCCCTTGTCCTTGAGCTGAGCGACGACGCTCTTCACCGTGGCGGCGGGGATCGAGAAGGCGATGCCGACGCTGCCGCCGGAGGGCGAGTAGATCGCGGTGTTGACGCCCATCACCTCGCCGTTGGTGTCGAACGCCGGACCACCGGAATTGCCCTTGTTCACGGGAGCGTCGATCTGGATGAAATCGTCATAGGGGCCGTTGCCGATGTCGCGACCGCTGGCCGAGACGATACCCGCGGTAACGGTACCGCCGAGACCGAAGGGATTGCCGACCGCGAGCACCCAGTCGCCGATCCGCGGCTTGCTGTCCGCGAGCTTGGCGAACGGGAAGTTCGAGCCGCCCTCGACCTTGATCAGCGCGAGATCGGTCCGCTGGTCGGTGCCGATCACCTTGGCGCTGTAGGTCTTGCCGTCATCGGTGGTGACCTCGACCTTGTCGGCGCCGTCGACCACGTGGTTGTTGGTCACCGCAAAGCCGTCAGCCGAGATGAAAAAGCCTGAGCCCTGGCCTTGCACAACGCGGCCACGACCACCGCCCTTCAGGCCGGGAATGCCATCCGGACCGCCGAAGCGGCGGAAGAAGCGCTCCATCGGCGAGCCCGGCTGGAACGGCGACTGCGCGTCGTCGCCATCATCGTTGCTCGCGGCCTTCTCCTTGATGTTGACCTTGACCGAGATCACCGAGGGCTTCACGCGCTCGACGATGTCGGCGAAACCGATCGGACGCTCGACCTTCTTGACCTCGTTGTTGACCTGCGCGTGCGCCGGGCTCGAGAACAGGTCCGCAGGCGACGTCGACGGGCTGAAGCCGTGGACGGCGATGCCGAGACCGGCGACGACCGAGGCCATCAGCGCGATCCTGCGGGCTGACAACACCGAGCGGCGGGGCTGCCGGTAGGAGGGAAGGTTCGTGAGGTCGGGACGGTCGGTCATGCAGGTCTCCAGGGCCTAGAAATCCATGTGGTGCCTGATGGCGGCACCTTTACGGACCTGAACATGGGGACTTGCGCCTTACCGCGCGCTGACGGGCGGGTTAAACTTTTGTAATAAACACCGTGCCGGCATGCGGCAGTTTAGCGCAGACCGAAAATCGTGATCTGACAGGAACTTAACACGGTTCCGGAGATCGGCGCCGAAGCGCTCTCAGCTCGCCCGAACGCTGGCGATGAATTCATCAACTTCACGCTTCAGGGTTTCGGCCTGCTGCGACAGGTCGACGGCGGAATCCCGGGCCTCGGCAGCCATGCGGCCGGTCTCCGCCGACGTCGAGGTGATCTGGACGATGTGGTTGGAGACGTCGAGCGTGCCGCGCGCGGCGTCCTGGACGCTGCGGCTGATGTCCTGCGTGGCGTTGCGCTGCTGGGCTGTGTCGACCTCGATCCCGGACATGATCGACGAGATCTCCGACAGCGTCTTCGAGATGGCGTCGATCGCGCCGCGCGTCTCCGCGGTGATGCCCTGGATGCTGGCGACGTGCGAGGTGATCTCCTCGGTCGCCTTGCTGGTTTGGTCCGCGAGGCTCTTCACTTCGGAAGCCACCACGGCAAAGCCCTTGCCGGCCTCGCCTGCACGCGCCGCCTCGATCGTGGCGTTGAGCGCGAGCAGATTGGTCTGCGATGCGATCGCCTGCACGAGCTGAACGACCTCGCCGATCTTGTCGGCGGCATCCGAGAGCGCGTGGATGGTATCGCGGCTCTTTCCGGCCTGGGTTGCGGCGCCCTCGGCGCGCTGGGTCGCATCCGTGACGCGCCGGCTGATCGTGCCGATCGAGGTCGTCATCTCCTCGGCCGAGCCCGCGACCGTCTGCACGCTGGCGCTGGCCTGGCTCGCACCGCTCGCGACCGCATTGGCCTTTGTGCTGGTGTCGTTGACAGTCTGCGACAGCGTCTCGGCATTGCGCTTCAGGTGCACAGCCGACGATGCCACGCTGTCGACCACGCTGGCGACGAGTTCGTTGAAGCGCTTGATCCGCGCGTCCAGGAATTTCGACCGTTCGGCCTGGTGCTGCGCTTCGTGCAATTGCTGCTCGGTCAGACGCCGCCGCTCGAGCCCGTTGGTCTTGAACACCTCGAGCGCTCCGGCGAGCAACCCGATCTCGTTGGTGCCGCCGAGGCCCGGAACCGGTGTCTCAAACTTCTGGTCGGCGACCTCGCGCATGGCATGCACGATCGCCGCCAGCGGATTGAGGATACCGTTTCGCACGGCGAACCATGTGGTGAAGCAGATCGCGACGGCGATAATTGCGATCATGCCGCAGGCAACCAGGAACCAGGAGAACGCGGTCTGCGCCTGCTGGTAGATCTGCATCGCGTGGTCGCGCACAGGGCCGCTCAGCGCGGCAAAGTCAGATGACAGGCTGGTGATCTCGTTGTTGAGATAGAGCACGGCGACGAAGCCGGTGCCGCCGCCGATGCCCAGCAGGAACAATAATGCAGCGACGACGGCGCCAACCAGAAAGCGGATCGTCAGATTGCTGTTCGTGAACATGGCTTGAGGACTCAAGATCTGGAATCGAATCTTGCGACAAGCTTCCAGACAAAGGTCAACAGAGCATGAAACGCGCTCCGCCCGAGACCCTACGTATCACTACGTAGACTCAAGAGGACTTCGCGTCTTCGGACATCAACGCGGCGAGCTTCGCCTCTTCGTCCGGTGTCAACGGCGGCGTCGGTACATCCGCACCGTCCCGCGCGCGACGGCGGTTTTGCCGCCACAGCGCAAAGCCACCACCGGCGAGCAGCAGCGGCGCAAGCAGCCAGAGCAGCATGGTCTGCCGTTCGAAACGCGGCTTCAGCAGCACGAACTCGCCGTAACGCGCGACCAGGAAATCGAGCACCTGCGAATTGCTGTCGCCGGCTGCGATCCGCTCCCGTACAAGCAGCCGCAGGTCGCGCGCGAGCGGCGCATCGGAATCGTCGATCGACTGGTTCTGACAGACCATGCAGCGCAGCTCGCGCGACAATTCTCGCGCGCGGGCTTCCTTGACGGGATCCGACATGATCTCGTCGGGCTGCACGGCATGCACCGCAGGAACTGCCAGCAGCATCAGTGCGACAATTGCGGCCACCATCCGGCGCATCGATCACTCCGCCGGTTGCAGGCGCTGCTTGGCCCGCGCCGGCTTCGGCGCGCCGACACGCAAGCGCCGATCGGACAGCGACAGCATGCCGCCGAACGCCATCAGCACCGGCCCCCACCAGATCAGGAGCACGAACGGCTTGTGATAGATGCGGACCGCGATCGCGCCGTCAGCGGTGACGTCACCGAGCGAGATGTAGAGCTGGCTCGCGCCACGAGTCAAAAGCGCAGCCTCAGTGGTCGAGGAACCGCGCGTGGTAAAACTACGCTTCGACGGCGTCATGACGCTGAGCGCTTCGCCACCGCGGCTGACGTTGAACTGCGCGACCATCTCGCGGTAGTTCGGCCCCTGACGCTCGAGCAGGCCGTCGAGCTTCAGATCATAGCCAGCGACCTGCGCCACGTCGTTCGGTTTCATCGTCGCGATATATTCGCTGTTCCAGGTGGTCTCGCAGACGATCCCGATCAGCGCGACGCCGAGACCGGCATGCGCAAAGGCGGTGCCCCAGGCCGAGCGCGGCAGGCCGCGCGTACGGTGCAGCGTCGTGGCAAACGGCAGGCGAAACAGGCCGGTTCGCTCAGCCATATCGGTCACGGCGCCGGCGATGACGAAGACCCCAAGCCCGATCGCGAGCGGCGCCAGCGCGCTGCCGCCGCGCGTCCAGGCCCAGACGATGGCGATCACGACAAGGCCGGCGACGCCGGCCGCCAGCAGCCGCTGGGTGACGCCGAGCAGATCGCCGCGCTTCCACGCCAGCATCGGCCCGAACGGCACCGCGAGCAGCAGCAGGACGAACAACGGCGCGAAGCTGAGATTGTAGAAGGGCGCACCGACGGACATCTTGAAGTCGGCGAGCACTTCCATCGCCAGCGGATAGAGCGTGCCGAACAGCACGACGGCGCAGGCCACCGTCAGCAGCAGATTGTTCAGCACCAGCGCACCCTCGCGCGAGATCGGCGCGAACAGGCCGCCCTGCTTCAACGAGGTCGCGCGTCCGGCGAACAGCGACAGGCTGCCGCCGATGAACAGGCAGAGGATCAGCAGAATGAAGACTCCGCGGGTCGGATCGTTGGCGAAGGCGTGCACGGAGGTGATGACGCCCGACCGCACCAGGAAGGTGCCGAGCAGCGAGAGCGAGAAGGTCAGGATCGACAGAAGGATGGTCCAGACCTTCAGCGCGTTGCGCTTCTCCATCACCAGCGCCGAATGAAGCAGCGCGGTGCCGGCGAGCCATGGCATCAGCGAGGCATTCTCGACCGGATCCCAGAACCACCAGCCGCCCCAGCCGAGCTCGTAATAGGCCCAGTAGGAGCCCATCGCGATGCCGAGCGTCAGGAATATCCAGGCGACCAGCGTCCACGGCCGCACCCAACGCGCCCAGGCCGCGTCGATCCGCCCCTCGAGCAGCGCCGCGATCGCGAAGGAAAACGAGATCGAGAAGCCGACATAGCCCAGATAGAGCATCGGCGGATGCACGGCGAGACCGATGTCCTGAAGCACCGGATTGAGATCGCGTCCCTCGATCGGCGGATTGGCGATGCGCAGAAACGGATTCGAGGTGATCAGGATGAAGAGATAGAAGGCGCTCGCGATCCAGGCCTGGACGGCCAGCACATGTGCACGCAGCGACAGCGGCAGGTTGTTGCCGAAGGCCGCGACCAGCCCGCCAAACAGGGCGAGGATCGACACCCAGAGCAGCATCGAGCCTTCATGGTTTCCCCACACGCCGGTGATCTTGTAGATCAGCGGCTTCATGGAGTGCGAATTCTCGTAGACGTTCGCGACGGAGAAATCCGAGTTCACGTGCAACGTCACAAGCGCAATGAACGAGGCGCCGACGAACAGCAGCTGCGCCAGAGCGGTCGACCGCGCCACGTTCATCAGCGCGGGATCGCGCAAGCGCGCGCCGATGACAGGCACGAATGACTGGATCAGCGCCAGCGCGAGCGCCAGCACCAGCGCGTAATGTCCGGCTTCCGCGATCACCGCACTGCTCCTTGCGAATTGCCCTGCGCCGTCGTCGCCGCAGGCTTTCCAGCGTAATCGTCTTTCCAATGCCCCTGCTTCTTCAGGGCATCCGCGACATCCTTGGGCATGTAGGTCTCGTCGTGCTTGGCCAGAACGGTGTCGGCCTTGAACACGCCGTGGGCATCGAGCGCGCCCTCGGCGACGACGCCCTGCCCTTCGCGGAACAGATCAGGCAGGATGCCCTTGTAGGCGACGGGCAGCTTGGCGCCGCCATCGGCAACCTCGAACGTCACCGCGAGATTGTCGCCGCGCTGGAGCGAACCCGGCTGCACCAGGCCGCCAAGGCGAAAGCGCTTGCCGGGAGCGACATGCTTTTCGGCCACCATGGTCGGGGTCGAGAAGAACACGATGGAGTCGCGCAAGGCATTGAGCACCAGCGCGGCGGCGAGCGCGAGCACGGCGAGCGAGCCGCCGATGATGGTCATACGTCGCTGCTTGCGCGTCATGGCGTATCCGTTCTCCGCTCGGCTCGCGCTGCGACAATCATCCGTCGAGCCCGAGATTCTTGAGGCCTTCGTTGAGCTGGCGCAGCCGCTCGGCATCCTTGGCGACCGCCTGGCGGGCGTCGGTGGTGGCACCAAGCGCCTTGTCGCGATCGCCCATTACAAGATAAGCGCGCACAAGGCGCAGCCAACCCTCGACGTCGTCGCCGTTCTGCTTGAGACGCGTGGCAAGACGTTCGACCATGCCGCGGATCATCGCGTTGCGATCGCCGTCGTTCATCTCCTTTGATGCCGCGACGGTCTCGTCGGATAGTGCCGGCATCGTCACGCCGCCACCGCCAACCCGCGCCAACGAGGCCTGCACCAGCGGCCGCCACGGCGCATCCGCAGGCGCTTTCGCCAGCAACACGCGCCAGATATTGGCTGCGTCATCCTTACGGCCGTCCTGCTCGGCAGCGAGGCCGAGGAAATAGTTCGCCTTGGGATCATCAGCGCTCAGCGCATGCGCGCGCTCGAACTCGGCCTTGGCTTCCGCCGTCACCACGCCGTTGGCAGCGGCCGTGATCGCCTCACCGAGATCGGAGCGGCGCTCCGGGCTCTCGCCATTGTAGGTGATCGAATTGCGATAGGCGCGCACCGCCTCGTCGAAGCGGCCGAGCCGCTCCAGCACAGGTGCAAGCACGTTCCAGCCGCGGCCGTCGGTCGGATTCTTCTCCAGATGCTGCTGAACCTGCACGACGAGATTCTCGAGCGACTGCGCCATGCCGGGCCCCGTGCCGCGCTGTCGTTGCGCCAGCGGGAAATCACGAAGCGCGGGCGAGCCAAGCGGGACGTAGATCGCGACCGCCACCAAAGGCAGGCCGACGAGCGCGAGAACGGATGCCGCACGGCGCCATTTCAGGCTCGAATTCGGCGCGAGCGAGGTCTCGCTGCTGTCAGCGGCAAGCAGCCTGCGGCTGATCTCGATTCGCGCGGCCTCGGCTTCCGGCGCGGCGATCAGTCCCGCGGCAAGGTCACGCTCGATCTCTGCCAGCTGGTCCTTGTAGACCGCGACCTCGCTGCCCTGATTGTCGGGACGCCCGCCACGGCCGAGCGGCCAGAGCACGGCGAACATCGCCGCGACCGTCATCAGCGCGAACACGAACCATAGCGTCATCAGGCAAGCTTCCGGCAGCGCGCGAACCGCGCCTGTACGTGGCTTTACACCACGGCCGGACGATGCGGCAATTGACAATTGTCAATTCAGCGCGAGCGCACACCGTCCCGAACTGGTGAAAATCCAACGGCTTAGCCGATCTCGAAGTCGGTGCTCTGAGCCGCGTCCTCGCCGTGCCCGTTGAAGGCCCTCAGGAAGTATGTTCCCGGCTCGATGGCGTCAGGCAATCTGATCCGCAAGGCCCCGACGGGAACAGGCGACGCAACCCGGGTGACCGTCTCAGACAGTTGCCGACCGCTCGCCTTTTCGACCAGCACGACCTTCGCGCCGACCATCAGCCTCTGATACTTGGCAACAATGACGCGGTTCTCAATTTCGATGGAGCTGATAATGGGTTTCATGCGCCCACAAATAGAATTCCAAAAACTTGCACGGTGAGCGTAGGGCTCACAACGCGCACCGTCAACTACAAATTGTGATCACGAAAGGATGCGCTTGAATCAGCTTGCGCGCGTCGATTTGCGCTCGCCAGTCGCGGCGTTCTCCGCGGCGCGGCTCATCAGCGAGGCGTAATCATCGCCGAACAGCACCTGGCAGAAGCGGATCGCGGCCTGCACCTGCTGCTGCCGATAGGCGCGGACCTTGTGATCTGCACCGCGCAGCGACTGCACCGCCTGCTCGGTCGAGCGTTCGACATATTGCTGGAGGTCGGAATAGGTGCGCAGCGTCACCTCGTTGATCGCAAGTTCGCTGGCATAGTTGCGGCAGGTCGCGACGAAATCGATCAGCGCCACGGTTTCCTCGACTTCGGTGGTGTCGATCCGTGCTCCGGGCGGGATGTCCTTTTCGGGGCGCTGGCGCAGGATACGGCGAACCCGGCCGGGAACGCTGTCGATCTCCGATTGCAGGGCATTGGAGATGTCGGCCCGGATCGAGGTCAGCTGCTTGCCCCAGGGGGAGTCGTTGCGCAGGTCGAGCTCGGTGCGCAGGCCGCGGACGCCGTCGTGCAGCGTCTTCAGATTGTCGGCGACGGTCTCGAAATGGCCGCGCTTGATGTCCATGCGCAAATTGGCGGCAACGCGGGACAGATCGTGCAACGCCATCGTGACCGCGACGCCATACGGGGTCGCCGCGACGCGGATCTCGTCGTCGGACGCAGCGATCTTGATGGCGAGGCGAATGATCTGCCACGGCGCGGTCATGCGCTGGACCACCACGGTCAGCGCAAAGGGCAGCATTTGAGGCGTCTGCAGCACTGGAATGTTGAGCGCAGCGGTCACCGAGGCGATCTGGGGATCGCCGAACGCACGCAGGAAGCGCGGCAGCTTTTCATTGAGCGTGCCCAGGGCCTCGCGAACGGCGAGCACTGCGCCGATCGAATAGAGGTCCTCGATCACGTTGGGCGGACCGACGCGGGCGAGCGCACGTGACTTGTCGCCGCCGCCCGGGCCCGTTAGCTCGAAGATGGCGTCCGCGGCCACGGCCTGGAGCTTGAGTGCCAGGGCTTCGACCTGCCCTGAACTGTCCGTCGCCGGCATGCGCGCCAGCGCCGCCTCGAATTCGCTGATCTTGTCGGGGACGCCATCGCGGCCAAGCCATTGCCAGATCGGATGCAGCGAGGAGCGGCGAATTTGGCCGACCCGGATCGGAACGCCAGCCTCCACCAGGAACGGTTCCAGCACCTGGAACAGCAACCGTGACAGATCATCGGTTCGTGGCGGCGGGGCTTCGTCGGCTTCGCTCTTGCGCACGATCCTGCGCAACTGATCGAGCACGAGGGTCGCGACAGCCGTGTCCTGGCCGCGCTCAAGCGCGCGTTCGAACTCCCGCATCAGCAGCGCCTGCGCCTGCGGCGGGAGCTGCGCGAGATATTCCCTCAGCCGCTCGATCGATGTCTGGCTCATGCGCCCGGGTGATGCACGGTAAAATGGCAGACGTGAGATGCGTCCTCCCCGATCATAGGTGGGAGCGCCTTAAGAAGCCGTTGAGGAAGTCGCTTCGAAACCCTTGGGTTCCTGCCGGAAACCCAAATAATCGTGGCAAATCAGAGGATTAAATTCCGGGCAGCACCAGCTCGGCCCGCAGGCCCCCGATCGGCGCGCTGCCAAGTGAGAGGCTGCCGCCGTACAGCGCGGCAAGGTCGGTCACGATCGAGAGCCCGAGCCCAGAACCCGGTTTCGATTCGTCGAGCCGCTGGCCGCGCCGGGAGACCTGGGCGCGTTCGGCCTCCGAGAGGCCGCGCCCGTCGTCATCGACGATCAGCCGCAGCCTGGGGCCGGCGCCCGCCTGATCAGGCGGCTCGACCAAAACCTCGATGAAGACCCGCGAGGCGGCCCATTTGCAGGCATTGTCGACGAGATTTCCGACCATCTCCTCCAGATCCTGGCGCTCGCCCCGGAATTTCGCCGACGGATCGGCCTTGGCCTCGACCGCGATGCCGCGGCCGCGATAGATCTTCTCCATGGTCCGCCGCAGCGCCTCGATGGCGGGGGCAACCTCCGTCACGGTGCCGACGATCGAGACCCTCGCCGCGATGCGGGCCCGCTCCAGATGATGCGCGAGCTGGCTGCGCATCACGTCCGCCTGCTCCATCACCTTGGCCGCGAACGGATCCGCCGCGTGCGTGCCGGCCTCGTTGACGATCACGGACAGCGGCGTCTTGATCGCATGGGCGAGATTGCCGACATGGGTGCGGGCGCGCTCGACGATCTCCCTGTTGGCATCGATCAGCGCGTTGGTCTCACGCGCGAGCGGCGCAATCTCGACCGGGAATTCGCCCTCGAGCCGCTCCGCTCGCCCGGAGCGAATGTCGGCGATGGCTTCCGAGATGCGCTTGAGCGGTGCAAGACCGAAGCGGACCTGGAACACGGTGGTCAGCAGCAGCACGATGCCGAGCGCGGTGAAGGTGCCGCCGAGGTAATAGTCGAAACTACGCGTTTCGTCGAAGATCTCGGTGGAATCGCCGGCGACGCTGACGAGATATTTGCCGTCGGCGCCGAGATCGACCGGACGCTCGACCATACGCAGATTTTGGCCCTCCGGCCCGTCGACATAAGCGAGGCGAATGCCGGCGGCCGTGAGCTCGGTGCCCTGATCTTCCAGCTTCGGCAGCTTCTTGTCCCACAGCGAGCGCGAGGAGCGCACCTCCGGCTTCTCAGTGTCAGTGCGGGTGATCTGCCAGTACCAGCCCGACAGCGGCAGCTCGAACAGAGGCTCGCCGAGCGACTGGAACTGGCGATCCGGCGGCTCGTCGGGAGTGGCGACCTCGGCGATCAGGGTGCGCAGATAGAGGTTGAGCCGGCGGTCGAAGGCGCGCTCAGTCGCGTTCTTGTAGACCGACGACAGCACCACGCCTGTGATGGCCAGGATCACCACGAGCCAGGCGGTCGCCGACAGGAACAGGCGGTTCGCAAGCGAGCTGGCGGGCATCGGAATGATCCCGGAAGCGCGAGGTGGTGGCATGGCGTCGGCGGTCATGTCAGGACCAAGGCCCGTGTCGGGCCGCCCGTCAAGCCCACACGCCTCAGGCGCCAGGGGCCGGCGGCGGGGTCAGGAGATAGCCGAGGCCGCGGACGGTCTGGATGATGTCGACGTCGAGCTTCTTGCGGATGCGGCCGACAAAGACCTCAATCGTGTTGGAGTCGCGGTCAAAATCTTGGTCGTAGAGATGCTCGACCAGCTCGGTGCGCGACACCACGCGCCCCGAATGGTGCATGAGGTAGGCCAGAAGCCGATATTCGTGCGAGGTCATTTTCACGGGATTGCCCGACACGCTGACCCGGCCGGTGCGCGTGTCCAGCGTGACGGGTCCGCAAGAGAGCTCGCTCTGGGCGTGGCCGGTCGAGCGGCGCAGCAGCGCGCGGATGCGTGCCAGCACCTCCTCCAGATGGAACGGCTTTGGTACATAATCGTCGGCGCCGGCATCGAAGCCCTGCACCTTGTCGCTCCAGCGGTCGCGCGCGGTGAGGATCAAAACCGGCATGGTGCGGCCGTTGCGGCGCCAGGCCTCCAGCACCGAGATGCCGTCCTTCTTCGGCAGACCGATATCGAGCACCACGGCGTCGTACGGTTCGTTGTCGCCGAGATAATGCCCCTCTTCACCGTCGAAGGCGCGATCGACGACGTAGCCGGCGTCCGTCAGCGCTTTGGTGAGCTGGCGATTGAGATCAGGGTCGTCCTCAACAACAAGCAGGCGCACGCTTCTCTCCAGAAATAGGCCGCATCAACATCGCACCAGATGAGCAATTCCGGCGTGAACTGAATATGAACGCGGGGAACCGCCCGCGTTACTTTTTGGTCATATACCGATGGTCTCAGTCAATGCGACTGCGCCCGTCAGGCCACCGGACCAACCGGCGGCGTGACGGGCGCAATCTGCCGCGTATCGCGGCTATTCGGAAGGTCCGCCCTTCCTGTCAATTTGCCATCGACATAGCCGTCAGGTCCGGAAGAACACGAACCAGATGACGGCAAGGATCAGGATCGCAAGCCCGGTCGAAATGGCGAGCAGCGCGGCCACCGACGGCCCAGGTTCGGCCTGACGTGCCTCGGTCGCTGTTTCGACGATCTGACGGTCCTCGCGCGTGGTTGCCATGGTGACCTCAATCCTGGATGTCGCCTCCGATGGCCGCGACCTCCTCACGGCCCTATGTCCCGAGCCAACGCCCCATCCGATTTGATGTTCCGGCTTTTAGGACTGGATCGGCCCGATCAGCTGGGATGAGCGGCTGGTTAACGCAGTTGCAAGATTCCGACCGAACCTCTGTATGATTCGGTGTTCCCCGATGGTATTCTCATAGGTCTGTCCCTGTTGCGTTTGGAGTAGCCCATGGCCCCCCGCGCCAATTGGAAGGGTTTTCTGCGTCTCTCGCTCGTGACCTGCCCGGTCGCGCTGTATCCGGCCACGTCGGATACCGAGAAGGTCTCGTTCAACCAGATCAATCGCAAGACCGGCCACCGGATCAAGTATCTGAAGGTCGATGCCGAGACCGGTGACGAGGTGACCTCCGAGGACATCGTCAAGGGCTACAAGGTCGACACAGACACCTATATCGAGGTCACCAAGGACGAGCTCGACGACATCGCGCTGGATTCGACCCACACGATCGAGATCGACGAGTTCGTGCCGAAGGCCGACATCGACAACCGCTATCTGATCCGCCCCTACTATCTCGTGCCCGACGGCAAGGTCGGCCACGACGCCTATGCTGTGATCCGCGAGACCATCCGCAGCATGGACAAGGTCGCGATCGGCCGCGTGGTGCTGACCAACCGCGAGCACATCATTGCGCTCGAGCCGCTTGAGAGCGGGCTGATGGGCACGCTGCTGCGTTACCCCTACGAGGTGCGCAGCGAGACCGAATATTTTGACGACATCCAGGACGTGAAGCTGACGAAGGACATGCTCGACCTCGCCAAGCATATCGTCGAGAAGAAGTCCGGCGCGTTCGAGCCCGAGCTGTTCGAAGACCATTACGAGACCGCGCTGATCGATCTCATCAACAAGAAGCGGGCCGGCACGCCGATCGCGGCCAAGGCCGCGCCGAAGAGCGGCGGCAACGTCATCAATCTGATGGACGCGCTGAAGAAGAGCCTCGCAAACGAGAAGGACGCAGCGCCCGCGGCGAAGGTCGCCAAGGAGACCGTCAAGGAAACCGCAAAGGCCAAGAAGCCGAAGAAGCGCGCCGAGGGCCAGCGCGAGATGTTGCTGCCGATCTCCGGCAAGGGCGGCAAAGACGCAGCGGCGAAGGAAGCCCAGCCGAAGAAGGTCGACAAGCCGGTGCGCGCGACGACGGCACGAACCAAGAAGGCCGGCTGACCGCATCACATCGCCGGCCGCGCCGTGACGTCTTCCCTTTCTGATCGAGCGGCCTGACATGCCCTGGTCGACGCCGTTCGCCGACCCGATCGGCTTGCGCGGCGGACGCAGCCTGCGCACGCTGCAGGAGGCCGCTGACTTCATTATGCGGCTGCCCGAGGACGAGCAGCAGGAGCCGCGCTGGCAGACCGCAATCGAGATGCTGATCAACGCAGCGGAGACCGGCGGCGGCTGGCTGCTGTTCGCCCGCATCGGCATGTTGCGCGCGTTGAATCCGGACCGAAGGCGCGATTGAGCCGTGATCGGCATGCTTGCCGACCGGTTGACGAACAGCCTCAACAAACCCTTAAGCGGCGGGGTCATGTTTGGCACGACGATGCCATCTTGCCGCACCGGGTATTCCTACGGGATACGAAATTAACCGCTGATTGCCTTTGCGGGCACCATGGTTCGCCATCGATTGAGCCAGGGTTCGCACCTCCGTGCCGCAGCAGGACGCAAGGAAGAACTACATCGGCATCGTGAGTGACACGGCCGAGGAAGAGCGCATCGCCGATACGGTGCTGCGGACGCGGCCGCATGTCGTGCGCGATCTGTTCGGACGCCTCGCGGCAGCGCTGGGACGTCCGCGCAAAGGTGCGCCGGGACACACCACAAGCAGCTGAGGCCGGGCTGCTTCCGCTCATTTGAAGCGGATAATGAAACCTTCGTTTAACGGCTGTTACGTTAAGACATTGCAGGCTGGCTCGGCCGGCCCTGCAGTTTGACGCGCGACAAGCGCCTCATCGATCGCTTTACCAGTTTGATAACGACGCGCGCCTACATTGGACCGGATGAACAGGAGTTGGCGATGATTGTGCTCAGGTCTTTTCTTGCCGATGAGAAGGGTACCACTGCGATCGAGTATGGCCTGATTGCCGCCGGTATCGCACTCGCCATCATCACCGTCGTGACCAACACCGGCAGCGTTCTCCTGAGCAACAAATTCGACTCGATCAGCGCGGCCACGAAGTAAGGCCACGTCTCGTCATCACGTCTCGCCATTGTTAGCCACCGGTCGCGCAAGGCGCGGCCCCGTTGGCTCGCAACGGGCAGCCGATCTCGCGGACCATGATCTGAGTCAAGCCCGTCGAGACGGCGGCAGCTAAGCATGACGGACCCAGCTTGCGGTCCGTTCATGAATCCCGATCTGTCACCCTCCCCGCTCAAAATACGCCGTGTCCATCTCGATACGGGCCGCGAGAACGTCGTCGTCATTTCCAGGCGATCTAAGGCGTTGCGTGCCGATATCTTTCGCGGCTTCAGCCGCGTCGAGCTTCGGCTGGACGACAAGGCGCTGCTCGCAACGCTGCTGATCACCGATGACGACGCATTGGCGGCCCAGGACGAAATCGGCCTTTCCGAGCCAGCGTTCCACCGCTTCGGCAAGCCGGTCGGCGCCCTGGTCACGGTCGCGCCGGCATCGCCACCAGAAAGCCTCGAGGCGGTGCGCGCGAAGATCCGCGGTCGAACACTGGACAAGGCGGAGATCAGCGCGATCATCAACGACCTCGCCCATTTTCGCTATTCCGACATGGAGATCGCCGCCTTCCTGATCGGCTCGGCGAGCTTCATCACCAGTGACGAACTGCTGGCCCTCACCGGCGCCATGGCCCAGGTCGGCACGCAGCTGGTGTGGCCGGACCCGATCGTGGTCGACAAGCATTGCATCGGCGGCATTCCCGGCAACCGCACCTCGATGGTCGTGGTGCCGATCGTCGCGGCCCACGGCCTGCCGATCCCGAAGACCTCCTCGCGCGCCATCACCTCGCCGGCGGGAACGGCCGACACGATGGAGGTGCTGGCGCGGGTGAATGTCGGCGTCGAGGAGATGAAGTCGATCGTCTCCTCCTGCAACGGATGCCTGATCTGGGGCGGGCACGTGAACCTGTCGCCGGCCGACGACGTGCTGATCTCGGTCGAGCGCCCGCTCAGCCTGGACACCCGCGAACAGATGGTCGCCTCCATCATGTCCAAGAAGATCGCGGCGGGATCGACACATCTGTTGATCGACATTCCGGTCGGGCCAACCGCGAAAGTCACCACCGCGATCGACGCGATGCGGCTGCGAAAGCTGTTCGAATTCGTCGGCGACCGGTTCGGCCGCTCGGTCGAGGTGATCACAACCGACGGCCGCCAGCCGATCGGCAACGGCATCGGGCCGGTGCTCGAAGCCAACGACGTGATGGCAGTGCTCGGCAACGAAGCCGATGCACCGCGCGATCTGCGCGAGAAATCGCTCCGCCTCGCCGCCCATCTGCTGGAATACGATCCGAAGCTGCGTGGCGGCGCCGGCTATGCACGTGCGCGCGAACTGCTGGAGAGCGGCGCCGCGCTGAAGCAGATGCAGAAGATCATCGACGCCCAGGGCCCCTCGAAATGCAGCACCGACCTCGGACCCATCAGCTTCGACGTCAAGGCGGCGCATGACGGCGTGGTGTCCGCGATCGACTGCCTGCGACTGAACCGCCTCGCCCGCACCGCGGGTGCGCCGCTCGACAAAGGGGCCGGCATCCGCCTGTTCAAGAAGATCGGCGACCGCGTCGAGCAGGGTGAGCCGCTCTATCGCGTCTACACGTTCGACGGGCCCGAGCATGATCTGGCCGCATCGGCCGCCCGGCAGGAGAGCGGCTACATCCTCAACGGTCATGAGGCGCTCCAAGGCAGGGCGCAGTCGTGAGCACGATCGCCCTTCAAGCCCTGCCCTCCGGCGCCAGCGCGGCAAAGCGGCTTGCGGCGCGGCTTGGCGTTGGGCTTGGGCTCGCCTGCGACGAAATCGCCCTGCACCGCTTTCCGGACAGCGAGCTGCGCGTCACGGTCGCGCCGGCAGCAGACACCACCATCCTTTTTGCCTCGCTCGATCAACCCAATGACAAGCTGATCGCCCTGCTGTTCGCCGCGGAGGCGCTGCGGCGCGATGGCGCCAGGCGGCTGGTACTGGTCGCGCCCTACCTCTGCTACATGCGGCAGGACATCGCGTTTCATCCCGGCGAAGCCATCAGCCAGCGCGCCATGGGCCGCCTGCTCGCAACGCTTGTGGACCGCGTCGTCACCGTGGACGCGCATTTGCATCGTACGCCCGACATCAGGTCCGTATTTCCCGATATCGAGGCGGAGAACCTGTCCGCCATGCCGGCGATCGCGGATGCCCTCGCCGCTGATGGCATCGATCCCGCGACGGTCCTGATCGGTCCCGACGCCGAGTCCGAGCCCTGGGTGAACGATCTCGCGGGCCGGCTGCGGCTGCAGCATACGGTGGCCCGCAAGACACGGCATGGCGATCGCTCCGTCGACATCGATTTCGCCGATCCGATGCTGCTCGCGGGGCGGCCGGCGCTGATGGTCGACGACATCGTGTCCTCGGGAGCGACCTTAGCGGTTGCAGCGCGGGCGCTGCGGGCGATGGGCGCAACGGCCATCGATGCGGTCGTGACGCACGCGCTGTTTCCGGCCGCAATGGTCACCGCATTCAACGACGCCGGCATCCGGTCGATCCGTTCGACCGACAGCGTGCCGCATCCAACCAATGCGATCGCGCTCGACGAGGTTCTCGCCGCCGCCTTGCGGTCCGAACTCGGCACGACACGTTCGCGGGAGACGACGAGATGAGCATCACCGTTCGCTTCTGCGGGGCTGCCCGCACCGTGACCGGCTCCAGCTATCTGTTCCAGACCGCCGCGGGCCGCTTCCTGGTCGATTGCGGCCTGTTCCAGGGACAGAAGACACTCAAGGAGCTCAATTACGGCGCATTCCCGTTCCGTCCTGCCGATATCCGGACGGTCCTGCTCACGCACGCCCATATCGACCACAGCGGCCTGCTGCCGAAGCTCGTGCGCGAAGGATTTGCGGGGCCGATCCTGGCGACGCGTGGCACGATCGACCTCTGCTCCTACATGCTGCCGGACGCCGGCAGCATCCAGGAGTCGGAAGTCGCGCAGCTGAACCGGCGCAACAAGGCCCGCGGTCGCAAGGAAGTCGAGCCGATCTACACACAGGCCGACGCGGTCGCATCGCTACAATCGTTTCGCGCGGTCGATTATGAACACTGGATCGACGTGATCCCGGGCGTCCGTGCGCGCTACTGGAATGCCGGCCATTTGCTCGGCTCCGCCTCGATCGAGCTCGAAATCGCCGAGCAAGGTTCGCCGCGCCCGCTTCGCGTGTTGCTTTCCGGCGATGTCGGGCCGGAGGCCAAGCTGCTGCAGCCCGATCCCGAAGCGCCTGCAGACCTCGACTATGTCATCGCCGAATCCACCTATGGCGACCGCTTGCGAGCCGCCACGACACCTGCGCTCCGCCGCCAGCATCTTGCCGCCGAGGTGCGCGAGGCCGCCGCGGGTGGAGGCGCACTGCTGATCCCGGCCTTCGCGGTCGAGCGCACCCAGGAGCTGATCGTCGACCTGGTCGACCTGATGGAGCACGGCGAGATTCCGACCGCGCCGATCTTCCTCGACTCGCCGCTGGCGATCCGGGCCACCGAAGTCTTCCGCCGGAACGCCGCGAGCCTCGACCCGAGCGTCGACGCCGACCGCCTGCTCAACTCGCCGCATCTCAAATTCACCGAGACCGCCGACGAGAGCAAGGCGATCATGCGGCTCAGCGGATTTCACATCATCATCGCGGCCAGCGGCATGTGCGATGCCGGACGCATCCGCCATCATCTGAAGCGCTGGCTCTGGAACGAGCGCGCGACCGTGCTGCTCGCCGGTTTCCAGGCCAGTGGCACGCTCGGCCGCTTTCTGCAGAACGGCGCGAAGGCCGTGCGCATCCAGGGCGAGGAAATCCGGGTCGCGGCACGGATCCGCATGATCGATGAATATTCGGGACATGCCGACGGCGCGGGCATGGCTGGCTGGATCGCGGCACGCCGCCCCATTTCCCGCGGGCTGTTCCTGGTCCACGGCGAGGAAAGCGCCATCGCGGGCCTGGCCGAGCGCGTCGGCGAACGCATCATTCCGGCGGCAAAGGTCTACCAGCCGATCCTGGACGACATCTATGAACTGGCCGCCCCCGAACCGCGCGTGATCGACGTCGATCATCGCCGGCGGCTCGCGCCCGAGGCCGTGACCCGGCTCGACTGGCACAACGAGATGTCGGAGCTCACGCTCGACATCAACGACAGGCTTGCAGCGGCCGCCGACGACCGCGCCCGCGGCGTCATCATCCGACGCCTCCGCCGCGCCCTGGACGAGAAGGCATAGCGTGCCCTGCGCATCCGGGCCACGCTGCTCAAGCCGCCCCTGAAGTCGGCGCGCGGCGACGCAACGGGTATTTCGACAGCTCCAGCAACACGAGGCAGACGAACGCGACCACGGCCGTGACGGCGAGATCATCCACATGCAGGGGACCAAAGCGGAACAGGTCCGCCGCACGCGGCCACACCAGGCTCAGGCCAAGCACCGACATCACAAACATGACGATGACGACGAGCGTGCGGTTCGGCCGGGTGAACGCTTCGACGAGCGAGGTCGAGAACGAGCGGTTGACGAAGATCAGGCTTACGATCACCAGCACTAGCGAGAAGAAGGTCAGCGCACGCACCTCGTTCGCCGGCATGCCGTAGCGGTTTGCCGTCACCATCACGCCGCCGGTGAGAACCAGAGCCAGGCCTCCCTGCAGCAGCGACCAGACCAGCAGCGACCTTGGCAATAACGGCTCGTCAGGCGAACGCGGCGGCCGCTGCATGACGTCCCACTCCTCGGTCTCGGCTTCGAAGACCAGTGAACAGACGGGATCGATGATCATCTCGAGAAACGCGATGTGAACGGGGCCGAACAGCAGAGGCATCCCTGTGAGCAGCGGCAACAGCGCAAGTCCTGCGATCGGAATGTGGACCGCGAGGATGAAGCTCATCGCCTTGCGCAGATTGTCGTAGATCCGGCGGCCAAGCCGGATCGCCTTCACGATCGAGCCGAAATCGTCGTCGAGCAGAACGATCGAGGATGCTTCGCGCGCCACATCGGTGCCGCGACCGCCCATGGCGATGCCGATATGGGCAGCCTTCAGCGAGGGAGCATCGTTGACGCCGTCGCCCGTCATGGCGACGATCTCGCCGGTGTCCTTGAGCGCATTGACGATGCGCAGTTTCTGGGCCGGCGCTATTCGCGCGAAGACGGCCCGTCCGCGCGCCGCGCGGGCGAGTTCGGCATCGGCCATGGCTTCGACATCCGCTCCTGTCACGACACGTTCCGGATCGAGGCCCGCCCGCATCGCAATCGCCGACGCGGTCGCGGGATAATCGCCTGTTATCATGACCACGTGGATGCCTGCGGAGCGGCATTCGGCAATGGCGTCCTTGACTTGCAGTCGCAGCGGATCGGCAAAGCCGATCAGGCCGCAAAAGCCAGAGGAAAAGCCGCGTTGCGTCTCTGGAAGATCGCCGCCCGCCCAACTCGCCCGCGCCACACCGAGCACACGGAGCCCTTCCTGCGCAAGCGCGTCGACGCGCGCCCGCAATTCAGCCAGCTCTTCCGCGCTCATTCCGCAAAGCATGCCGATCGTCTCGGGCGCGCCCTTCGCCGCAACGACGCATTCGTTGCCGCTGCCGCACCACACATTCGACATGGCGAGCAGGTCGGGACGCAAGCCATAGCTCTGTACGAGCCGCCGGCCCGCGCCGGCGTCAGAGGCCAGCAAATGCAACGCCTTCTCCATGGGATCGAACGGCTCCCGGACGCAGGCCAGCACGCCGGTCTCGATCAACGGATCGAACGCGGGCGCCGCGCGCACCGCGGTATCAGGCGTGTATTGCGCACCGTCGGGCAGTACCAGGCGTGCAACGGTCATGCGGTTTTCCGTAAGCGTGCCGGTCTTGTCCGTGCAGAGCACGGTCGCGGCGCCCAGCGATTCAATGGCCGAGGCGCGCCGCGTCAACACGCGCGCCTGGGAGATGCGCCATGCACCCATGGCGAGGAACACCGTCAGGACGACAGGGATTTCCTCCGGGAGCATCGACATGCCGAGCGCGATGCCGGCTAGCACGCCCTCCAGCCAGCCGCCGCGATAAAGCCCATACAGAAGCACGGTCAACCCGATCACGAAGGCGCTGGCGATGGCGAATGTCGCCACCAACCGCGTCGTCTGCTGTTGCAGGCGGGGCGCTTCCGCCGCCAGTGAATGCAGCGATTGTCCGATCTTGCCGATCTCGCTCAGGACGCCTGTCGAAGTCACTTCGGCCATCCCGCTGCCGCGAACCACCAGCGTGCCGGAGAACACGAATGGCTGGTCGTCGCCACCGGCATGCGGCGCTATCAATCCTTCGGGTGACGGCAAGGCCTGTTTTCTGACCGGAACCGATTCCCCCGTCAGCAGCGATTCATCCAGCAGGAGATCGATGGATCGAAGGACGGTGGCGTCAGCTGCCACGCGATCCCCCTCGGAGAGCACAATCAGGTCGCCGCGAGCGACCTCGCGACCGGGAATCCGGATGCGTTCGCCGCCACGGATCACCAGCGCGCGCGGGCTGGTCAGATCGCGCAACGAGTCGAGCACACGCTCGGTGCGCGCCTCCTGCACGATCGTGATGACGATCGAGATCGATGCGAATACAAGAAGCAGCAACGCCTCACCGAGATCACCCAGAACGAAATAGATCAGGCCGCCCGCCAGCAGCAACAGCAGCATGGGCTCGCGCAGCACCTCGATGACGAGGCGCAGGATCGTCCGCCGGCCCGTGCGTGGCAGCTCGTTGAAGCCTTCGGCCTTCAGCCGGGCCTGTGCTTCGGACGCGGTCAGCCCGAGCATCGCCGACGATCTCATGGAGGTTCCTGGGAGTCCCTGTACGATGAGGACGCATCATCTCGTCACCACCATCATCATGCCATGTTACAAGCAGCTGCCGGCTTGACGTGGGTCAAACGTTGCCGGCGACAAGGCGACATCCCGCTCGGCTTGCTCCCATTTCCGTCAAGTTTGACGAGCATGTCACTGCTGATATTGTTCCCGGCGCGGCTCGATGACCCCTGCCCGTCGCTCGTTGAACCAAGGCCATTTGAAAGATGCACACGAGACGCGCGTTGCTCCTGGCTTTCAGCCTCACCTTGATCGGCGCCTGGTCACAAGATAGCGCCAGAGGACAGAACTCGGCCACGCCGCCGGTTTCGTTGACTCCGCCCAGTGCCTCGTCGCCGCATGCCGGGACGAAGAATTCGCCGAGAACGTCCGCCAGCGTGCCGTCGACTCCGGCGACCAGCGGGCTTCCACAATTGCCGAGCCCTGCAGCCGCCGCCGACTACGACGGCTTCAGCGTCGGCACTGACGACCACGACGCACCAAGCCAGGTGACGCCGCCTGCGAGGTCACGCGCCGCAAACGGCCTCGACGCGCAGTCATTGGTCGATCAGGAAGACGAGGCGTTGAAGCGCAAGCTGACGATTTGCAAGAACTGCAAATAGGACGGTCGCCAAGCTTGGTAGCCCGGATGGAGGGCACTGCATGGCTGACCTACCGCGAACGTCCCCCGCCCGCGCTTTACCCTCCCGCAATTTCCTGATCCTCTCTGCCCAACAGCCGGAGCAACCGGCCAGCCTGAGGAGAGAGACGCCATGAGGCTCGGCACCGCGATTGCGGAAATCATGCGGCGCGAGGGGATCGAGGTCCTCTGCGGTTATCCCGTCAACCATCTGATCGAGCACGCGGCAAAGGCCGAGATCCGCCCCGTGATGGTGCGGCAGGAACGCGTCGGCGTGCACATGGCGGATGCGATCTCGCGCGTCACGTCGGGGCGTACGATCGGCGCGTTCTGCATGCAGCACGGGCCCGGCGCGGAGAACGCGATGGGCGGCGTCGCCCAGTGCTTTGGCGAATCCGTTCCCGTGCTGGTGCTGCCGATGGGCTATCCGCGCCGGCTTGCGCATATCGAGCCGAACTTCAACTCCAGCGAGGCGATGAAGCCGTTTGCGAAATCGTCCGAGCCGATCATCCTCGCCGCGGAAGTGACCAACATCTTTCGCCGCGCCTTCACCAAATTGAAGAACGGCCGCGGCGGTCCCGTGATCGTCGAGATCCCCTCCGACATGTGGAACGAGGAGGTGCCGGAGCCGCTGAACTACACGCCGGTGCTGCGCACCCGCTATGGCGCGGACCCCGTGCATATGAGGGAAGCGGCCGCCCTGCTCGTCAATGCCAAGCGTCCGGTGATCTATGCCGGCCAGGGCGTGCACTACGCGCAGGCGTGGCCGCAATTAAAGCGGCTGGCGGAACGGCTGGCGATTCCTGTCACCACCAGCTTAGGGGGCAAATCGTCATTCCCCGAGACGCATCCGCTCTCGCTTGGCTCCGGTGGCCTCGCCGTGCCGCGCGCGGTGCCCAAATTCCTCGCCGAGGCCGACGTCATTTTCGGCGTCGGCTGCTCCTTCACCGAGACGAGCTTCGGCATCGCCATTCCGAAGGGCAAGACCATCATCCACTCCACGCTCGACCCGAACCACCTCAACAAGGATGTCGAAGCCAGGATCGGCCTCGTCGGCGATGCCGGCCTCGTGCTCGATGCATTGCTGGAGGAGATCGGCAAGACCGTCACTGCCGACCGCGATGCCTCTGCGGTCGCAGCCGAGATCGCGGCCTCGCATAAGGAGTGGCTGGCGAAATGGATGCCGAAACTCACCAGCAATGACGCGCCGCTCAGTCCCTATCGCGTGCTATGGGACTTGCAGCACACCGTCGACATCGACAACACCATCATCACCCATGATGCCGGCAGCCCGCGCGACCAGCTCTCGCCGTTCTGGAAGGCGGTGACGCCGCTCTCCTATCTCGGCTGGGGCAAGACGACTCAGCTCGGCTACGGCCTTGGCCTTGCGATGGGCGCTAAGCTGGCAAAGCCCGACAAGCTCTGCATCAATGTCTGGGGCGATGCCGCCATCGGTTTCACCGGCATGGATTTCGAGACGGCGGTGCGCGAACGCATCCCGATCATGTCGATCCTGCTCAACAATTTCTCGATGGCGATCGAATTGAAGGTGATGCCGATCTCGACCGAGAAATACCGCTCGACCGACATTTCCGGCGACTACGCCGCGATGGCGCGCGCCTTCGGCGGCTATGGTGAGCGCGTGACGAAGCCTGATGATATCATCCCCGCGATCAAGCGCGGCATCCAGAAGACCAGGGAAGGCGTGCCCGTGCTGCTGGAGTTCATCACCAGCAAGGAAACCGAGGTGTCGCGGCCGGGGACGTGAGCCTGACAGAGACTTTGATGACTCTCGCGCGCTTCATTCGGCGGCAATTGCTTTCGCTGTCCGGCGTCGGCCTCATGCTGGGTGCGCTGTTCTTCGCGGCAGCGCTGACGCCGACGTTGATCCCGCGCAGCTATCTGACGCAAGGAGCGCTGGCTGGCGGCTGCTTTGCAATCGGCTATTTCGCCGGCGTGCTGTGGCGGCGGCTGTGGCACTATCTCGAGCTGCCCGAGCCGTCGGCGCGTGCAAGATCCCTCGCGAATGCGCTTGTCGCCGCCAGCTGCCTGCTCGTCGTCCTCGCGGCGCTCTGGCGCACGACCGCATGGCAGAATGCGATCCGTGACGTGATGAAGATGGCGCCGGTCGAGACGGCCTATCCGCTCAAGGTCTCCATCATCGCCCTGGTCACGTTCGTGGTGCTGCTGGTGCTTGGGCGATTGTTCGCACTTCTGGCCCACATCCTCGCTGTCGGCACACGGCGCGCCATTCCGCGCAAGCTCGCCAACGTCATCGGCGTCATCGTCGCAGGTCTGCTGTTCTGGTCGATCGCGAGCAACGTCCTGATCCGCATCGCCTTCAACGCACTCGATTCTTCCTTCCGCGAGCTCGACGTTCTGTTCGAACCCGAGCGCCCGCAGCCGACCGCGGCCGACAAGACAGGCGGTCCGGCATCCCTGGTGAAGTGGACGGAGCTCGGGCGCATGGGACGCCGGTTCATTGCCTCAGGCCCGACCGCTGCCGAGATCAGCGCTGTCACGGAACGCCCCGCGCTGGAGCCCGTGCGCGTCTATGTGGGCCTTGCGGCCCGCGACACGGCGCAGGCTCGCGCCAGGCTTGCGCTCGACGAGCTCAAGCGCCAGCACGGTTTTGAACGCAAGGTCCTGATCGTCATCACGCCGACTGGCACGGGCTGGATCGATCCGGCCGCGATGGATACGGTCGAATATCTCCACCATGGCGATGTTGCCAGCGTCGCGATGCAGTACTCCTATCTCAACAGTCCGCTGTCGCTGTTGTTTCAGCCCGAATACGGCGCAGAAGCTGCGCGTGCCCTGTTCGCCGAAATCTACGGCTACTGGACGACGCTGCCGAAGGAGCGGCGGCCGAAGCTGTATCTGCATGGGCTTAGCCTCGGCGCCATGAACTCGGAGACGTCAGCAGAGCTGTTCGAGACGATCGGCGATCCCATTGCGGGCGCGCTGTGGAGCGGTGCGCCGTTCGAGAGCCGCATCTGGCGCTCGATCACCGACAACCGCAATCCAGGCTCGCCGGCCTGGCTGCCGCAATTCCGCGACAGTCGCTTCGTGCGCTTCATGAATCAGAATGGGCCGACGGTGCCGCCGGATACGCCCTGGGGACCGATGCGTGTCGTCTATCTGCAATATGCCAGCGACGCGATCACGTTCTTCGCCTACCGCGATGCCTATCGGGCCCCAGCCTGGATGAACCCGCCGCGCGGGCCCGACGTGTCACCGGAGCTGCGATGGTATCCAATCGTCACCATGCTGCAACTCGCGCTCGACATGGCGGTCGCAACCCACACGCCAATGGGCTTTGGCCATGTCTACGCGCCCGAGCATTATGTGGATGCCTGGGTCGCGGTCACCGATGTCAACGATTGGTCGGCTGAAGCGCTGGCGAAGCTCAAGAGCTATCTTGCTGCCAGAGCACGACAGGCACCCGGCGACGATCCCGATCGCGGCGGATAGAGCGCCTACTCCGCCATCTCGACCGGTTGCGCCTTGGAGGGACCTGCCAGCGGCCGCTCCTCCATCATGATCAGGCAGAGCGAGGCTGTCGTCATCAGCGCGGTCGCCGCCGCGAAGACATAGCGGAACGCGTGACGCATGTCCTCGGCCGGGATCGCCGGAATGCTGCCTGCGGCGTGATGCTCGCCGGCCAGCGGAATGTCTGCGCCGAGCGCGATCAGCAGGATGGCGGCGAATGCTGCGACCGTGAACGAGGACATCAGCGAGCGGAAGAAATTCATCGCGCCGGTGATGGTGCCGACCAGCGGACGGGCGACGGAGTTCTGCAGTGAGACCACGCAGACCGGAAACGTCGTGCCGAGGCCGAGCGCGAACGCGGCCATCAGCGTCAGGAGGCCCCACAGCGGCAGCGTGGTGACCGTGAGACCCAGCGCGCACAGCGCGGCCCAGGACGTGCCGATGATGGCGACCCGCTTGTAGTGCTTGGCGCGCGCCATGGTGCGACCGGCGACAGCCGCTCCTATGGTCGAGACCGCTGCGAGCGGGATCAGCGCAAGGCCCGCCTCGCTGGCGCTGAGGTGATAGACCGACTCGTAATAGAGCGGCAGCTGCACGGTGAGGCCGGTGATGGCGCCGAGGCCGCAGCCGCCCGCGGTCAGCGCAAAGGGCGCGACCGATCCGCCAAGCAACGGCAACGGCAGGAACGGCTCGTCGGCGCGGCGCGCGTGCCAGACGAATGTGAACGCGAGCGCGACGGCGCCGCCCACCATCGCCAGCACCGTTGGCGAAAGCCAGGGATAGCGCGTGCCGCCCCAGGTCAGCACCAGCATGAAGACGACGGCGGAGGCCATCAACAGCACGCCGCCGAGCCAGTCGACCTTGCGCTTGCGGTGGAACACCGGGATCTTCTTCATCTTCGGCAGCAGCAGCGCCAGCGCTGCGGCTGCGAGCGGCAGGTTGATCCAGAAGATCATCGACCAGTGCAGATGCTCGGCGAACACACCGCCGATGACAGGGCCGAGGATGCCGCCGACCATCCAGACACTGGAGAAATAGGCTTGATATTGCCCGCGCTCGCGCGGAGAGACGACGTCGGAGATCACGGTCTGCACGACGGGCATGATGCCGCCGCCACCAAGCCCCTGCAGGCCGCGCGCGAGAATCAGCATCGGCATGCTCGGCGCGATCGCGCACAGGATCGAACCGGCGATGAACAGGCTCAGCGAGACGATGATCATGGCCTTGCGGCCGTAGATGTCACTCAGCGTGCCGAAAACCGGGGCGACCGCAGTCGAGGCGAGCAGATAGGCGGTGATCACCCAGGACAGGTTAGAGACGTCCTGGAACTGGCGGCCGATGGTCGGCAGCGCGGTGGCGACGATGGTCTGGTCGAGAGCGGCCAGGAACATCGTCAGCATCAGGCTGATGACGATGGTGCGGACCTCATCCGAGGTCAGTGCTGCCGGCGGCGAGATCGGGGGCGCGTCGCCGACGCTGATGACCTCGCCCGGAAGACGGGTCAGTTCCTCGGCGATATCGTCGGGCAATGTCTGAATATCGGCAGCTTGCTTGCTCTGCCGTGTGAACTGGTTCATCTCGGACTGTCAGATCGGGCGTGTTGCGGCGCAAAGCCGCGAAGGATTCGTTCTATCCTACCAATCTAAACAGCAACCTTCTTCTCAGGCAGGCACCACGGCGCATGGGTGCATCCCGCACCATGGTCATCCCGATGATGTGATGAGAAGAGGGCCGGCCGATCAGTCCTTGGGACGTCGCTTCAGGCGTGCCCGCTTCGGCACCTGCCCCGGCCATTGCACCAAATAGTGCTCGAGCTCGGTGTCCGGGATCTCGTCCTCGGTGCCGGCGACCCGGCCACGCACGGAGACGCCAGCCTCGTGCACCGTATTGGGATCGCCCGATATCAGCGGGTGCCACCAGTAGAGATCGCGGCCTTGCGCGACCAGCCTGTAGCCGCAGCTCGGCGGCAGCCAGGACAGGGTGCGGACCTTTTCTGGCGTCATGACAACACAGTCCGGCACGAAGTCGAAGCGATTCGCGTAGTCCTTGCAGCCGGCCGTGCAGGAATCGAGCATCTTGCAGCTGACATCGGTGAAGTAGATCTCGCCGGTATCCTCGTCTTCGAGCTTGTTCAGGCAGCAGCGGCCGCAACCGTCGCACAGGCTCTCCCATTCGGCCGTCGACATGTCCTCCATCTTCTTGGTTTTCCAAAAGAATCCATCCTGGTCCGAAGGTGGTTTGCGTGCTGCGGTCATGCGGCTGATACTGATCCAAAGAGCTAGGGCCAGCGCCATCTAGGGCGCGCGGCCGTCAGACTGCAAGGAACACCCCTGCGAGGCCCGTATTGAACCGGGGTTCAATTAGGCCTGTTGTTCAAAATTGCGAGCCTGGCCATTGGTTTATAGGCCCCGCTCGGCTAGAAGAACAGCAAGTCCCCTCTGGTGCGCGGAACGGGCGCCTTGGGTTTGCCGCAACAATCCCGCAAGACGTCTCGATGCCGCCCCGGCCGGGTGCTTGAACGCTTTCGAACCGAGCCTCAAGGGTTCTAGGTGGTCCAGAACACACCATCCAACTGGAAGAGTCGTATCAGGAACTTCTTCCTCGACCTCGATGCACGCATCGACTCCTCGCTGTTCTCCTCGGCGAAGGGCATCCGCGAGCTCTACGAGCGCTACTCGACCTTCATGGACCGCTTCTATGTCGGGCGTTGGAAGCGCTGGGTGTTCATCGAGCCGCTGTCGGAAGCCGCGACCATCGGCCTCGGCGGCATGGTGCTGATGCTGATCCTCGCCATCCCCGCCTTCCGCGAAACCGCGGACGAGGACTGGCTGAAGAAGTCCGACCTCGCGGTGACGTTCCTTGACCGCTACGGCAACCCGATCGGCAGCCGCGGCATCAAGCACAACGACTCGATCCCGCTGGAAGATTTTCCTGACGTGCTGATCAAGGCGACGCTGGCGACCGAAGACCGCCGCTTCTACGAGCATTTCGGCATCGACATCGCCGGCACCGCCCGCGCGCTCGTCACCAACGCGCAAGCCGGCGGCGTTCGCCAGGGCGGCTCCTCGATCACGCAGCAGCTCGCCAAGAACCTGTTCCTGAGCAACGAGCGCACCATCGAGCGCAAGATCAACGAGGCATTCCTCGCGGTCTGGCTGGAATGGCGCCTGACCAAGAACGAGATCCTCAAGCTCTATCTCGACCGCGCCTATATGGGCGGCGGCACGTTCGGCGTCGACGGCGCGGCGCATTTCTACTTCAACAAGTCGGCGCGCGACGTGACGCTTGCCGAGGCGGCGATGCTCGCGGGCCTGTTCAAGGCGCCGACGAAATACGCACCCCACATCAACCTGCCTGCCGCGCGTGCCCGCGCCAACGTCGTGCTCGACAATCTCGTCGATGCCGGCTTCATGACCGAGGGCCAGGTGTTCGGCGCCCGCCGCAACCCGGCCTTCGCCGTCGATCGCCGCGACGAGGCTTCGCCGAACTATTATCTCGACTACGCCTTCGACGAGATGCGCAAGCTGGTCGACACCTTCCCGAAATCCTACACCGAGCGCGTCTTCGTCGTTCGCCTCGCGATCGATACCAACGTGCAGAAGGCTGCCGAAGACGCGATAGAGAACCAGCTGCGCCAGTTCGGCCGCGACTATCACGCGACGCAGGCCGCGACCGTCGTCTCCGATCTCGACGGCGGCATCCGCGCCATGGTCGGCGGCCGCGATTACGGCGCGAGCCAGTTCAACCGCGCCACCGACGCCTATCGCCAGCCCGGCTCCTCGTTCAAGCCTTACGTCTACACCACTGCGCTGTTGAACGGCTTCACGCCGAACTCGATCGTGGTCGACGGGCCGGTCTGCATCGGCAATTGGTGTCCGCAGAACTATGGCCATTCCTATTCCGGCGCGGTGACGCTGACCCAGGCGATCACGCGCTCGATCAACGTCGTGCCGGTGAAGCTCTCGATCGCGATCGGCCAGAAGGAGCAGCCGAAGGCGCCGAACCCCGCCAAGCTCGGCCGCGCCAAGATCGTCGAGGTCGCGCGCCGCTTCGGCATCAAGGCTCCCTTGCCCGACACGCCGTCGCTGCCAATCGGTTCGGACGAAGTCACCGTGCTCGAGCACGCCGTCGCCTATGCGACCTTCCCGAACCGCGGCAAGGCCGTGACGCCGCATTCGGTACTGGAAGTGCGCACCGGTGCTGGCGATCTGGTCTGGCGCTGGGACCGCGACGGCCCGAAGCCGCGCCAGGCCATTCCTGCGAATATCGCCGCCGACATGGCCGGCATGATGAGCCACGTCGTCAGCGAAGGCACCGCGCGCCGCGCCGCCCTCGACGGCATTCCGACCGCGGGCAAGACCGGCACGACGAACGCGTATCGCGACGCCTGGTTCGTCGGCTACACCGGCAATTTCACCTGCGCAGTCTGGTACGGCAATGACGACTACTCGCCAACCAACCGCATGACCGGCGGCTCGCTGCCGGCGCAGACCTGGCACGACATCATGGTCGCGGCGCATCAGGGCGTCGAGGTCCGGGAGATCCCCGGCGTCGGCATGGGCCAGAAGCTGCCGCGCGAGCCGCTCGCGAACGCGCAGGCGAATGCAGGACCGAAGGTGCTCGAGACCAAGCCCGGTCCGCCGCCGGTGCTGACCAAGCGCGGCGCCGACATCCTGGTGCGCGTCGAGAAGCTGCTCGACGACGCGGCCAAGACCGCGACCAAATCGACTGATAACAACAGCCAGCCGGCCAAGCCGGCGTCGTCGACGAGCGCGCTCGCCTTCCCGCAGAATTATGCGGCGGAGGAGAACGCGAACGCATCCACCCCGCGCAAGAACTGATCTGATCCCGTGCGGCTGCTCCTGATCACATTGACGGCCCTGCTGCTCGCGACCGTGGTCGGCGTCGGCGCCACCTGGATGACGACGACGCGCGGCACCGAGATCGGCGCGCTGACCATCGGCGCCTGGACCGCGCGCCCGCGCACCGGCACCGCCGACGTCGATCCCTATTCGCGCGCCACCATCGTGCGCAACGGCGAACTGCCGATCGGCACCGGCGACGGCGTCGCCTTCACCGCAACGACCGACGACAAGAAGAAGGCGCTCGACGGCCGCTGCGACGTCGTCGTGTCAGGCGTGACCCCGCCGGCGCGGTTCTGGACGCTGACGTTGTACGACCGCAAGGGCCACCTCGTCGCCAATTCGTTGCAGCGCTACGGCTTCACCAGCCAGGAGATCCTGCGCCAGTCCGACGGCTCGTTCGAGATCCACATCGCCGCGCGCTCGCGCGCCGGCAACTGGCTGCCGACCGGCGGCATCGAGCGCTATGCGCTAATGTTCCGCCTCTATGACACGCCCGTGGGCGTGGCGACGCGCACAAAGCGCGACGCGCCGATGCCCAGCATCTCCACGGTGGGCTGCTCATGATCCGCCTGGTGTTCACGATTGTTGCCGGTGTGGTGCTGGGCCTCGTGGTCCACCTCGTCAGCGTGCTGGCCTTGCCGCGCATTGCAACGCAAGATGCCTATTCGCGGCTGACGCCGATGACCAAGCTCAACGGCGTGACGCAGCTGCCGCTGGCCGATCCCAACACCTCGCCGATGCCGTTCATGGACCCGGCCTTCGCGCTCGCGATCTGCCGCTATGATCTTTCGGGCGGGCCGATCAAGCTCACCGTGCCGGTGAGCCAGGCCTATACGTCGGTGTCGTTCTACACCCGTAACGAGATCGCCTATTACGCCATCAACGACCGCTCGGCCGGCAAGAAGGTGATCGAGCTCGACCTGATGACGGAAGCGCAGCACAACGCGCTGCCCGAGGACGAAGAGATCACCGCGGCCGACCGCCTGATCATCGACTCCCCCAGCACGACGGGCCTGATCGTGATGAAGGCGCTCGCCGCCGAGCCCGGCCTGATGCCGCAGGCGCAAGGCTCGCTTGCCGCCGCGACCTGCGCGCCGCAGACCGAAGCGCCCGCCAAGGCCGAGACGCCGCGCGGCCGACGCTAAAGCGCGGGCGTTGAGGCGCCTCAAAGCAAAGCGCGCGAAAACAACCCCATGCACAGTAGCGGGGGCATTGAAGCCACTGGCAATTTCGACGTCGCGCCGAAGCAGGCGCTTGCAGGGTCGCCGCATCGGCCCGCCCGCCGCATTTTTCCGCTTTGACACGTCGGGCAAAACACTGGCAGAATGGCATCGTCGAAAGATCGTCGCGCCCGCGCGGAAAAATCCGCTGCGGGTTTTTTCATGTCGGAGTTCAGATGATCGCGACCGCTCGCAGCGACGGTGGCCGCTCAGCGTGCGAGATGGCTACGGATACCGTCGACCGTCTGGCGGATCGCGGCTTCCGTCGAGGGAAGTTTGCGCAGCGCGTTGAGCAGGACGAAGTCGTGAATTGTGCCGTTGTAGCGCACGGCATCGACGCTCACTCCCGCCTCCTTGAGCTTACGCGCGTAAGCCTCACCTTCGTCGCGAAGCGGGTCGTTCTCGGCGGTGATGACGAGTGCCGGAGGTAGATCTTTCAGATGATCGAGGCTGGCGCGCAGCGGCGAGACGTAGGGATTGTCGCGGGTCTTGGCGTCGCCCGCGTAGCGATCCCAGCCATATTTCATGAAGTCGCGAGCAAGGAAGCGATCCCTGTCATAGGCGAGATACGATTGGCTATCGACGCTGGCGTCGGTCGCCGGAATGAGCAGCACCTGATAGCTGATCTTCGGCCCCTTGCGGTCCTTGGCCATCAGGGTCAGCGCCGCGGTCATGTTGCCGCCGACTGAATTGCCGGCGACTGCGATCCTGTCGCCATCGGCGCCGAACTCCCCGGCGTGCCCGGCTACCCATTGCAGGGCGGCATAGATCTCGTCTAGCTGGGTCGGGTAGACGGCGGCCGGCAACGACGTGTATTCGACGAACACGCCCACCTGCCCCGATCCGACCACGAGGTCGCGCAACAGCCGCTTGTGATTGTCGAAATTGCCGGCGATCCAGACGCCCCCATGGATAAAGAGCAGCACGCCTGGCTTGCCGGTGATATGCTCGGGCTTCATGACATAGAGCTTCACATGTCGACCAGCCTCGGTGATGGTTCGCTCGGTCGTGGCAACCCCGGACATGTCGACCGGCGTCTGGTCCTGCAGCCCACTCAGGATGTCCTGCGGCCTGGGCTGGGGCAGCTCCCAGAAGGGTGAAGCATCCTTGTTGATCTGCACGAGGAACGCCCTGACCTGCGGATCGATGGCAGGATCTGTTGCGACATCGGTCGCGGCACGCGCGGTCATGGCTGTTGCTCCCAGTAGCAAAGTTGATAGTAGCGTCGTTATGCGCATCGGTTTCCGCTCGAACGTTCATAGAGGTGGTGGCCCCAAACTATTCGAGTAGCGCGCGCGGAGGCTTTTGCATTTCGTCCGTCTTATTGAAAAAGGCGCACCTTTTGCGCGGTCCTGCGCTGCAGGCGTGCACTGCCTGCAAGCGCCAACTCGGGAAGAGGCCAGGCAAAGACGAGTGAGATCGCGAGGCGCTGTTTGGCCCAGCTAATGCCCGCGATTGCGGATGCACGCCTTGGCGCTCGCCATCATCGCGCTCGGTGAAGGGCGATGCGCCGAAAACGGCAGGCAGTCATTTCGCGTATTCGAGCCGCCAGGCGCCGGGCGAGGCGCCAACGGCCCTTCGGAAGGTCGCGGCAAAATGGCTTTGGTCGGCAAAGCCACATGCGAGCGCGATGCTGGCGAGGCTCATTTTCCCGTCGATCAGATGGCGCTTGGCCGCTTCAATGCGCTGCAAGATCAGGTATTGATGCGGCGGCAAGCCGGTCGACTGTTTGAAGGCGCGGGCAAAATGCTTGGCCGTGAGTCCAGTCAACTCGGCCAGATCGTCCAACCAAATGTCGTTCGCGAGATGTTCGGCAATGAAGTCGCGGGTCTGCTGCAATTGGCGCGGAGACAATCCGCCCATCCGAGACGTAGCGTGTCGATGCGGCCAATGATGCAACCGTATCAGCCAGTCGACCAGCAGGAGCGCGCGGCCTTCCATCTCGAGCGAAGTGGCGGGAATGCGCGAGTCGAATGCCCGCCGGAGATACTCGAAGGTCAAAGCATGCAGTGTCTTCTCCGGCACGAACGACAGGTCGTCGCGAAGGCGTGCGACGAGCGCCGGAATGTTTTCTGCATCGGAAGCCCTACCAAGCAGAGCATCCGGCAAGAACACTTGTCCGAACTTGATGCTTCCGTGAGCCAGATAGCGCGTCCGGGCGCCTCTTGGTTGAAGGGTCAAATCGCGGCCGGGCCCACTGGTCCGGACGACCCTGCGATTGTGATCTTCGACGGCCGCGCCGTGGAGACGCAGCCCGATCACCGTCTCGGGGGAGGTCGTCCAGCTCGATTCCTCGATGCCGGTGGAGCAATTGTGCAGAAGCGCCGGCGCCAGCCATCGTTCTCGCGCGCCCTTGACTCGAACGATTCCAACGCTGCTGCCCGCAAACGCCAAAATGTGCGGGTTGGCTTCGTCGGACGCTTCCGTCGGGACTTCACTCTCGTGGTCTTGCGCCATGTGCAAACTTCGGGCTTTTGCGTCGATAGAACGACTTTAGTCGACGTGGCGGCCTGAATGCCTGACGAAGCCGTGAACGAGCGCGCACTCGCGCTCACGATATTTGGCGCTTCGGCGGAGCCGTTCGCGCCCAGGCCAGGGCGAGCGGTCCGACCGCAATTCCGGCCGCGAGCACGACGAACACCAGCAGCCAGCCCCGCGCACTCTGCGGTCCGCCTGCGGCGTCGAGCGCCGCGCCAGTGCCCCAGGCTCCAAGCGCGGACAGTCCGAAGCCGACAGTGGAATGCAGGGCCAGCGTGGCGCCACGATGCTCGGAAATGGCCGCAGCGGACATGCCGGCCGTTAGCGCGCCGGAATCGGCCGGCACCGTCAGGCCATAGATCATCAGCAACAACGCGACCAACCACGCCGGTGCGGTCGCGTTGAAACCGATGACGATCGCGACGCAGGCCGACGCGAGCATCACCACCGTGATGGCGCGATGTCGTCCGAATTTCAATGCGGCCTCGTTGCCGAGGATGCTGGCGGGCATCGAGATCACCGCGAAGCAGAAGCTCATCAGCACGGGCGTCAACCACGAGGGCGCGCTTTGATGCGCAACGACGAAGGTCCAGAAGCCGACCAGCCAGGTGCGGATGCCGTAGAGCTCGAAGCAATGCGCGCCATAGCCGAAGATGTATCCGAGCGCCTCGCGGTTGGCGAAGACGGGGACGAAGTTGAGCAATCGTCCTGCCTTCGGGACAGGGCGCTGCTCCCGCATCAGAAGGCACGCCACAACCATCGCGATGGGACCGAAGCCGGTCACGACGAAAGCGGTCCGCCATCCCCAGCGATCGGCGGCGACTTGCGCCACCAGGAACGACAGGCCGACGCCAACCGAAAAGCTCGACGTGTACAATGTGACGGCCCGCGAGCTGTCGCCGGCTGGCAGCCGGTCCGTCAACGCCTTCAATCCCGGCATGTAGGCGCCGGCAAATCCGAGGCCCGCAATGCACCAGATCGCAGTCGCCGACCAGAACCCTTGCGCGAAGATACCAAAGGCCACGGTCGCAAGTCCGCTGACGACCGAGCCCCAGAGCAGCACAAGCCGCGCATCGATGCGATCGGTCAGCGTCGTCAGCAAGGGCACCGCGAGCATGTAGCCGAACGCGTAACCGCTCGCCATCAACCCGCCCTCCGCTGCGGAGAGGTCCCATGCGGGCATCAGATGCTGCGCGAGATTTGCCGACAGCGTGACATGCGGCAACAGATTGCCGACCTGTCCAATGCACATCACCGCGATGAGAGACCGACCGCTCAGACTACGAATAGCTTCCCCCCTCTTACGACCAAAACGACGGGGCCCGAGCCGCCACGGCTTAGGCGCAACCACAGCCGGATGCGCCGGCCTTCTTGGCTGTTTCGTCGGCGGCACAGCAGGCCGACGCTTCTTCCTTCGCCGCCCCCCCGCAACATCCTGCGTCCCCGGCGCTCTCGACGCCGCCACGCGTGCAGACGCCGGTTTCCGGCAGCACAAGTTCGACTCTCGCCGCGGCCTTCTTGTCGCCGGCGATGTCGGCCGCGATCGAGCGGACTTGCTCATAGCCGGTCATCATCAGGAAGGTCGGCGCGCGGCCGTACGACTTCATGCCGGCCAAATAGAAGCCCGGCTCATCATGCGCGAGCTCGCGTGCGCCGTGTGGGCGCACGGTGCCGCAGCTGTGCTCGTTGGGGTCGATGAGCGGCGCCAGCGCGACCGGCGCCTCGATGGCCGGATCGAGCCGCAGGCGCAGTTCGGACAGAAACGAAAAGTCGGGACGGAAGCCGGTCGATACGATCAGTTCGTCCACGACCACGCTTCGCGTACCGGCCAAAATCTTCAGGCGGCCTTCGGACTCAGAGAGATGCGTGACGCCGAATTCGGTCTCGACGCCGATTTTTCCGGAGGTCACGAGCGCGGCAAAGGCACTGCCAAGCGCGCCGCGCGCGGCAAGCTTGTCGTTGCGGCCGCCGCCGAAAGCTTTTGCCGGATCGGCGCCGCGCACAAGCCAGACGGGCTGCGTCCCCGGCACCTCGTCGGCGAGACGTGCAAGATCGATCAGCGTGCCGACCGCGGAATGGCCGGCGCCAAGCACAGCAACTTTCTTGCCGGCATATCTGGAACGTTGGGCGCCCCACACGTCGGGCATGCCATAAGCGACGCGGTTGGCGCACTCAGCCTCGCCGATCGCCGGCAGGCCGTTGCTGCCGGCGGGATTGGGGGAGAACCATGTGCCTGACGTATCGATCACGGCATCGGCGCGCAGAACCTCCGGCCCCTTGCCGTTCTGATAGCGGATTTCGAAAAGCGCCTGCTCTCTGCCCTTCGTCTTCGCCTTGTCGAAGCCGACGCGGCTGATGGCCGAGACCCGGCTGGACGTGCGGATCACGTCACGCAAGGGCGTTCGCGTCGCGAGCGGCTTGAGATATCCCTCAAGCAGCTCGCCACCGGTCGGATAGGCCTGAGGGTCCGGCGAATTCCAGCCCGTCGGCGCGAGCAGACGCGCTGCGGCCTTGTCGACATTGTATTCCCACGGCGAAAACAGCTGGACGTGCTGCCACTGGCGGATCGCATGTCCCGCCTCCGGCCCGGACTCCAATACGATGGGTGACATGCCGCGTTCGAGCACGTGTGCAGCTGCTGCAAGGCCGACAGGCCCCGCCCCGATGATCGCTACCGTCTTTGCATCGCTCATGTCGTTACTCCCATCATTCTAGAATCATCGAATAAGCTCGCAAAAAAATCAGGCGGCCGATTGAGCGCCCCCGCATCCGACTTCGTCCGCGCAGCACTCCGCCGCCAGGAAATCCACTAGCCCACGCATCGCGTCGAAGTTCGCGTGACAAACGAGGGTCGTGGATTCGCGGACCTGGCTGACAAGCCCGACCGCGACCAGCGACTTGATGTGGTGAGACAGCGTCGATGCCGGGATTTTCAGCTTCTCTTGCAAGCGGCCGACCGGCATGCCGGAGTGTCCTGCCCGAACCAGGGCGCGATAGATCTGGAGCCGGGTCCGGTTACCCAAAGCTTCCAGGCGCGCTGCTGCATCGTCGATCTTCATGACGAGCAACATGCGCCCGTCCCGATCAGCTTGTCAACGGTATTTCTAGAATGTTCGAAATATTGGCGCGGCGCCCGATTTCAGAATTGTCGATCCAGGAAGCTGGTGCTCATGCTGATGCCAGCTTCTGCCCCTGTCGGTCGGGCCGATCCAGGATCACCCGACAGCACGGGTTCCAGGAACAACTTGATATTTGTTAAGTTGATACTGCGCCATCGCAAGGGGGCGCGCTATGCAAGAAGACGATTTATCCGGCAAGGCAGAGCGGGCGCTCGTGACGGTTGCACTGGGCACCGCGATGCTCATCATCTGCCTTGGGTCCTTGCTGTACAGATAAGCCGCGCTCTCGCGGATGGATGACCTCGCGACCGGCCGCCTGCGCCATGTCATCCTACCGCTCCTCGGTTGGATGCACCCATTTGTACGGCGTGATGCTTCGCGTTTCCGTCAGCTTGATCATGTGGACGGGCGGTGCGGTCCGTCCCTTGCGGCATGACCGGCACTTCAGCGACGCCTCCAGCTTCCAGATCGGCGTATCGCGGGGACGGCGGATCGCATCGAGCGGCAGGCTCGCGCGTGCCTTGCACCTAATGCACTCGACCTCGAGCCAGCCAAGGCCGCCGTTGAGACATTGCCCGATCGTCGGTGATGGCTGCGAGGGACCGCCGTAACCTTCCATGCGCACCGACCAGGCCTCGGCCTCGGCACGATCGGCCTCGCGCACCGCCTTCTTCGCCTCCTCGCGGGCATGCTTGGCGGAAATCTCCGCCCCCATGATGCGGCCGCTCCAGATGACCTCGCGTGATTTGGTGCTCATGCCGCGATCAAAGCAACGTGACAGCGCGCTTGCAAATTATCGATTGCTAGTGGGTCAGATCTATTCGTCGCTACTGCGTGTCGTGGGTGTGGACAAGTGGCGGCATCGATTCCATGGCGAAGCCGATCTCGAAGACCCATCAACACCGCAGCCGCGTGATGGCCTGCGGCAGCGACGCCAGCACGCGCGCGATGCTTCGGTTCACAATTGATTGTGCACGCGTGAAAGGACGCCATCACGCGTGAGGCAGAACGGTCGTGATCTCGTAGATCGCCACCGCCGTTCCGAGACAGCGCCGCCAGGGATTGACGCCGCGGACGATCTCGTCGGCCGCCCAGAGGAGAAGTCCACCTTTGATGATAACGGTCAGCGCAACGCTGGCTTGACCTGAGGGCGGCCAGAGCCACCGGAGAAGGGTCGCTGCGATCACGATCCACAGAACCAGATTGGGCGCCTGAACAATCGTGATAGCGCCTGTTTCACGATTCCGGAAAAACCAGTTCAGGAGCTTGCGCATCATCGCGGGCTGAGCGGTTGCAACGACGGGACTGGCTTCGTGGTCGTCCAGGAGATAGAGGTGCGCGGCTTTCCGCTCATACAAAACCGCCCCTGACACGAGTCAAGGGCGGTTTCCGGATCGGGCCGGATCAGTGACCGGTGCCCGGCTTGGTGGTTTTCGGCGGCTTGCCGTCTTCCATACGACCTTCGTTGCGAAGATCACGGCCCTCCTGGGCCTTGCGCTGGCTCTTCGGATCCTTGTCGTGCTCGTTCATCTCTTCCTTGATGTAGCCGGCGCCTTCCTTGATCTTACCTTCAACACTCATGACGTCCTCCTTCGATATGGGAGGTAATGCGCTGGCGAGCCCGACGTTCCGGCGCTGGACGTCCGTCTGGCATAGGAACGCAAGGAACTGCCCTGCGTTACGGACCAAATGAGTCAGGTCCGACGAAGAATACGGCAGGAAAAGACGTTGAGCGAAAGGCTCGCTGAAGCTGCGCGCGAAGCCCGCGCGCAGGTGCAGCCCCTGCCGGATGGACAGTTGCGAGACGTCCGCCTGGAAAAGGCTCGCCAGTACGAGGCGCAAATCCCGCTCAATGCATTTCTGGGACAGCGCCGATAACAATCAGCTCCCGACGCCGCCGACCAGCCGCGGCCGGCGGCTCGCGCGCGCCCTCTCATCCATCACGGTACGCAGCCATTCGCGAAAGCTGACGATCTCCGGACAATCCACGGTGCCCTCGGGCGCGATCAGCCAATCGCCGAGACCTGTCCCCTCGGTGACCCTGTCGCAACGATAGCCGGGATGATGGCCGAGGCTGCGGGCGATCAAGAGATCAACCTTGCCCTCGACAAGCTCATGCAGGCCGGCAGGCTGGAGCACGCGCAAACCGATCTCCGCATGCGCACTCCGAAACGCCGCGAGATCAAGGCGGCGCAGATCGAAGCTGGCATGGACGCCCAATTGCAGCAGCACGACACCTTCAGGCTTCAACTGCGAGGTCGCCTCCGCGATGTGGCGAAAACCCTCGGACACCCCCGGCAGATAGGCCTGACCTGCCGCGGTCAGGATCAGCTGCTTGTGCAACCGCTCGAACAGCTGCACGCCGAGGCGCGCCTCCAGCGCTTTCACCTGCTGCCCGACGGCAGCGGGGGTCACGTGAAGTTCGTGCGCGGCCAGCTTGAAGCTGAGATGGCGCGCAGCAGCCTCGAAGGCGCGGAGCGCGTTGAGTGGCGGAAGGGCGTAGGTCATCGCGCATCAGTTTGACACCGATGGACCGCCGTCTTGCAATAGATTTTCTTACGCTGAACCGCAGGAATGATGCTTTGCGCGGCAGTGATGTCGCCGGATAGGGTCGGTTCGCAATCCGGAGACAGGTCATGCCCCAAGTTCTCATGCCCCAAGTTCACATCGTCAGTCACAATCCCAGAGCGGTTCACCCTCCCGCCGGCGGCTACAGCCTTGGGCTTGAAGTGACGCAGCACCGCCGCCTGCTATTCATCAGCGGCCAGGTCCCTGAAAAGTCCGACGGCTCCGTGCCCGAAGGGTTCGAGGCGCAATGCGAGCAGGCCTGGCGTAACGTCATGGAGGTGCTCACTGCTGCCGGTCTTGGCGTTGAACATCTGGTCAAGGTCACCACCTTCCTGACCGACCGCAATCAGGTCGTAACCAACCGCACCGTTCGCCGCAGGATGCTCGGGGAGCATCAACCCGCGCTGACGGTCATGATCGCCGAGACTGTCGACAGCAAATGGCTGCTGGAGATCGAGGCGATCGCCGCCGAGTGAAAACAGCTTCAGAATTTTTCCAAATCCCTCAGGTGCCCCATGCCTCAAGCCATCCATCCCTTCTACGAGGCCCATCGCGACGCCATGGAATCCGCCATGCGCCAGCGCCTCGACCTGGCCGAGCCAATGCTGCGCGAGCGCGCGCATCTCACCGACGTCGACGCCATCAGGCAGGAAGTGATGGACGAATTCGCCATCGTGCTCACCCAAATGCCCTATGT
This sequence comes from Bradyrhizobium sp. CCBAU 11434, assembly GCF_028128895.1. Taxonomy (NCBI): domain Bacteria; kingdom Pseudomonadati; phylum Pseudomonadota; class Alphaproteobacteria; order Hyphomicrobiales; family Nitrobacteraceae; genus Bradyrhizobium; species Bradyrhizobium sp. CCBAU 11434. The sequence goes on along the minus strand of NZ_LBJX01000011.1, from coordinate 16,412 downwards.
CGGCGGTGCCGCGAGCCGCATGAGCGATTTCTTCATGCGCCTCACCGGCTTCATGGCCATCAGCCGCGTGCTGCGGCGGCACGGCGTGCCGGTGCCCGTGATCGGCGAGATCGAGCGGGAGATCTACAAGGCGCAGCTGCTCACTGAGCCCGAAGCGGATCGTCTCGCCGCAGGGGATCACTTCATGTCGGCGGAGAACCAGATTTTGCTGCGCGAACAGGCGGCGAGAAGCGTCACAGAGAGCCATCAGGCCGAATTTCCGGAGGATTTCGCCTACGATTTCGTCGAGCCCGGTCCGAATGACAGCTTTGAATTCGGCATCAACTACAAAGCCTGCGGCTTCTGCAAATTCGCCGGCCGCCACGGCGACAAGGAGATCCTGCCCAACATTTGCGGCCTCGATTTCGACGCCTATGCAACCCGCGGCATCCGCCTGGAACGGACGCAAACGCTGGCCGGCGGCGCGAGCCATTGCAATTTCCGTTTCTCGCGATTGCAACGTGACGGATGACGTCGCGCGGGGGCGCCTGCTCGCAAGCTGCGCTAATGCGCGCCGCACCGGCAGTTCTCGTAGTCCACGGGATCGTGGCTGTTGAAAATCGCCACACGCTTCCCATGGTTCAGCTTCAGCTCCCGCAAGCGCGCCTGGTTGGCGATGCGGGCGTTGCGGTCCATGTCGACCTTGCGCTGGAAATAGCGGAGCATCAGCGGCGCGCGTGGCGATGCGTCGAGCTGGCCGTGATGGAAGTAGCTGTCGCCGGCGTGCAGCAGCCATGTGCCACTGGTGCGGACCGCGATGCCACAATGGCCAAGCGTGTGGCCGGCGAGCGGGATCATCAGGATATCGGCCTCGCGATCGCCGAGCGCGCGCACGCCCTTGAAGCCGAACCAGTCTTCGCCGGTCTCACCGTAGAAACTCCAGCTCGGTCCGTGGCTCCATTGGCCCGTGACGTAACGCCCTTCGGGCGGCGCCGGCTTGCGCAGCACGGCCATGTCGTATTCGGCGCGATGGACGTGGATCGCGGCATGGGAAAAGTCGGGCACGCCGCCGGCATGGTCGCGGTCGAGATGCGTCAGCAGCACGTGACGCACGTCATTGGGCGAATAACCGAGCGCCCTCACCTGCTGCACGGCCGTCTCTGCCGGATCGAGCTTCGGTGCGGTCTGGCGCAACCATCGCCGCCCGAGCCTTTCGGGCGCGGCGATATCGCCGAGCCCGATGCCGGTGTCGACCAGCGCGAGGCCGTTATTGGTCTCGATCAGCAGGCAATGGCAGACCATGCGGGCGCGCTGGAACAGGCCGCCGGTGCCGTTCACGAGCCGGCGGCCCATCGGGCACATCGTGCCGGTGTTGAGGTGATGAATTTTCATGGATGACGCTCGCCTGTTGTGGACAGCGCCTTCTTGTCATCCTCGAATCCATAGGTAAAATATTGAATATTGATGATATCTCTAGGCACATCCTATGGACATCCGCGAGCTCCGCTACTTCACCGCCGTCTACCGTGAACGCAACCTCACCGCTGCGGCTCGCACCTGCTTCGTGTCGCAGCCGTCGATCTCGACCGCGATCACCAATCTGGAGGCCGAGCTCGGCACCACGCTGTTCATCCGGCACAAGAAGGGCGTCGCGCCGACGGCCTCGGCCGAGCAGTTTCATACCGTCGCCCGCCGCATCATCGACGAGGCCGACGCCGCGCGAAAGCTGTTCCGCAAGCCCAGCACCAAGACCACCGTCACGCTCGGCCTGATGCGGACGCTCGACGTACACAGGACGATCGCGCTGCTGAAGCCGTTGACCGCACGAAGCGACGTCGCGCTGCGGCTCGTTGGCAGCGACGAACGCGCCGATGCTCGGATCATCTCGAAAAGCATGTTGCGCGACGAGGAGCATTTCGTGCCGCTCTGGAGCGAGCGTTACGTCGCGGCGCTGCCGCCGTCGCATCCGCTGACGCTGAAGGACAAGCTCAGCACCGCCGATCTCGCCGACGTGCCGATGATCGACCGCTGCCATTGCGAGCAGAGCGCGTTCTTCGGCCGCGCGGCGCGGCGGCGCCAATCCGCGGCGATCGCGCAATCGGAGGATTGGGCCATGGCGCTGGTCGCGGCCGGCGTCGGCATCGCCGTCGTCCCGGAAGGCGTAGCGAAGGGCGTTTCCGATGTCGCCATCAGGCCAATCGAGGTGAAGATCAAGCGCGAGGTCGGGCTCGCCTATCGCGCATCCGCGCCGCTGGCGGACGCGTTGAAGGATTTTGTCGGGAAGCTGCAACGCGTGCGCGCAAAGCCTCGCAACAACTCCAGCCGCCGGCACGACTGACGACAAGCTATCCGAGCAAGCCCTTCAGGCCGGCATAGATCGAGCCCACCGCGGTCGCGGCGACACCGGCCAGCGGGCCGACGGTCTGCATCAGGTCCTGAATCAAGCGGGCACGGCGGCGGAGCTGTTCCTCGCCCACATGCTGCCCGAGCAGGCGCGCCATTCTGAAGGCGAAAGCATTGGGCTTGCCGCCCTGGCCCAGAACGCGCGGCAAGACCTGGAAGATCACGACTCCCAATATGTTTCCGGACACGAAGGCGAGCAGGATGCTCGCACCGTATTCGAACACTTCGCGCCATTCGACCCACACGGTGGGCAGGATAGGAACATCATCGTGGAATCCGGTCACCGTCAGCATCGCCTGGATGCTGACGCTGGCGAGCAGCAACGCCAGCACGAACGCTCCCAATGTCGAGACCCGATGCAGGGGATAGGCTGCAAACCCGAACAGCAGCGGGATGACGATCGAGGCGATGCGGAGCGGAATTGGCGAGAGATTGAAGGTGATGGTGACCAGAACATGCGCGAACGTCAGCAGGACCGACGGAATGACGACGTAGAGAACGGCATGCGTCCCGTAATAGCGCAGCGGATTCTTGTACCGCTCGAGCCGGACATTGACGCGGTCGAGATCGCGCCTCAGCTTGTCCAGCTCGGCGACGATGTCGTCGATCTCGAGCAACGTCGGCCGCACCACGCGCAGATCGCGCGAGCAGTGCTTGCACGCGATGGCTTCGTCCTTGATCGTCTCGGCGCAGAATGGACACTCCATCGTCAGCGCGACGTCCTGCGCCGCATGATGGTCTCGACCTCGTCTCTGGCCCGCGCCAGCTCATCGCGCAACTGGTCGCGCTTGCGCAGGAGATCGTCGCGCTCCGCAATCAGCGTTGCGGGAACGGCGATGTCTCGCGAACAGGATGCGCAGACCAGCGCGCGATCCGCATTCTCGGCCTGGCAGTAGGGACACATCACTTGGGTGCGACCTTGAGGGTGAAGATGGCCGTGCCCGGCCGCCCGTCGCTGTCCTTGATGTCGACGCGCACGGTGTATTCGCCGGGCGGCAGTTCCGCGTCCTGCATGTTGATGCCGTCAGCCTGGACGAACGGCTTGATCCTCGACGTCAGATCGACGTTGGGCGAGCGGAGGAACACCATCTTGACGGATTCGGGATCGATCTTGGCGCCCCCGAACGACTCGAACTTCAATTGCAGCCGCATAGGCGAGGACACGGCATCGCCCGGCGAGATGAACTCCACCTTGGGACCGCGCAGGATGCCGCGCCGGTCAGCCGCGACCGCGCCCTTCGGTGGCGGCAGCTTGGCCTCCTCTTCCGTGATCAATTGTGTTGCCCGCGACGCTCCCGAAAACAGGAGACCAGCCGCAACCAGCCCGAGCAAGATATTCCGCATCATTGGCCTTCCAACCTTCCCAAATCAATCATCGTACGCCGCCATCACCGATGATCGTGTACGGCGCCCAGAACAGCGGATGCGCGTAGGCGAACTCGGTCTTGCCCTCGCCGTTCAGGTAACCGGGACCATCGACCAGGGCCATCATCGCCTGCCGCAGCGCTTCGCTCCGCGACAGTTTTGGATCGTCGGCCTGGCGCTTGAACAGATCGGTCACGAGCTGGCGAGCCGATTGCGAATGCACCGACCAGTTGGTCACCAGCAAGGCGCGCGTTCCGGCATAGAAGAACGCGCGGCCAAGACCGGAGGCCGCCTCGGCGCCGGCGCCGGCGCCAGCGCCGGTGTTGCAGGCGGACAGGATGACCCAGTCGGCGTCAAGCTTCAGGCCCAGAATTTCCTCCATGGTGAGGAGGCCATCTCCGCCTTCGCCAGTCACCGCCGGCGACGACAGGGCGAGGGCCGGCTGCGTCAGGCCGTTGAGCTCGCCCGGCACAAGACCGTGCGTAGCGAACGCCAGAATCCTGAAGCCGGAGAGATTCATCGTCTTCACTGCGCTTTCGGTCGCATTCTTGCCGAGGAACAGCACCTTCGAGGGATCTGCCTGCAAGGCCAGCGCGATCGATTTGAGCTCGTCGGCGGTATCGGGGAGACGGGGCAAGAGGCCGAGCTCGGCGCTGTCGACGCCTTCGAGCTTCGGGCTGCTGCGACGCTTCAGGGGCATGCCGCGGGTGACGTTGCCGCCGACATCGGCGACCTGCACTTTGCCGTCGGCGCTTTCTGCCTCGGCCTGCTGATCCTTGTTGAAATAGGGATCGCCGAACGCCACGAGATCGCCGCGGCCGGGCTTGCCGGGCGGCAACTGCCGCAACGTGCGCAAGGCCGCGGCCGAAGGCACCGTCGAGACGGCATGGGTCCGCGCCAGCCACGGCACGTTGCGATAGCCGACGAACAGCGGATCCTCGTCCGCCGCCACTTCTGCCGGTGCGGTCGGCAGCAGCGACAGCGGCAGCAGGCCGAGCGCGCCGTTGGTCACCACGATCAGGTTCTTGGCCGGCTTCCATCCGCTCTCGACCGGTTTGAGCAGCAGCTCGTAGAGCTCGTAGCCGAGCTTCAGGTCAAACGGCGGAATGTCCGAGATCATTGCGGCCTGCGGCTCAAGCGCCTCGCGCAGCTTGCGGATCTTCGTCTCGATATCGCCGCTCCTGGCATTGACGGCGGCGAAGGCCACCGGACCCGATTTCGGCACGGCCCAGACGAAGCTGCCGTTCTGGCCGAAATAGAATGACAGCATCGCTTCATTGTCCGACAACGTCGCGCGGATCTCGGCAACGCTCGGCGGCTTCGGCGAAACGAGATCGGCATAGACAGGGAATTTCTGCTTGATCTCTTGGCGCGCCTTGTCGCGTTCACCGCGCAAGGCCGTGATCGACGCCTGGATCTGCTGCACCCCCTTCTCGTCGCGCTCCGCCGAGGGAATGGCGAGGACGTTGTTGAGCGTGCCGAGCTGGGCGTTGACCTGTTTTGTCAGGTCCTGCTCCTTGCGGACGAGCTCGGCGAGCGCGGGATCCTTTGCCGCGGCACGCGCGCTGGAGGCTGCGAGCGCCTGCTGCACGGAGTGGCCGCGGATGGCATCGGCCAGGCTGAAAGTCTCCTCACCGACGGCGCCGCCGGTGCCCTCGGCCCGCGCCAGCAGCAGGAGGTAGCTCTCGACGATGGTCTGGAGCCGTTGGCTGCGCGCGGCCACCACGGTCGTGTTCTCGTCGTCGGCGTTCTCATTCGCATTCGCCATCATGATCGGAATGGCGGCCTTGAATTCCCTGATGGCATCGGCATCCCGCCGCGCCCGCATCAGGCCGATCGCCAGGGTGCCACGCGCCGACGCAGCGTCGAAATGGTTCTCGCCGACCCGCCCGATCTGCTTCTTGACCAGTTGCTCGGCGGCGGCGATGCCGGCGTCGAGCTGGCCGGAATTATAGAGCGCGAGAATGCGCGCCGGGTTGAGCTCGATGACCTGTCGGCGCTGCGGATCCCAATTGGCGACGGCCTTGTCGATTTGCGCAAACATCTCGTTGGCCTCGGCATTCTTGCGCCGCAGGTTGAGAATGCCGGCGAGATGAGAGAGCAATTGCACGGTCGATTGCGAGTCATCAGGCACGCCGACCGTCTTGTTGATCTCGAGCGCGACGCGGCCGAGCTGTTCGGCTTCCTCGTAGCGACCCTCGTCGACCAGGATGCCTGCCAATCCCATCACATAACGCGGCATCACCGGATTGTACTTGCCGGTGTCCTTCAGGCGCGACAACAACGCCCGGCGCGCGTCGACCTCCGCTTCGGCAAGTCGGCCTTGCCGTGCCTTCATGCGGGCCTGACTGAGCACGAAATTGTCGATCGCCTGCAGCACGACGGTTTCAGCCGGCGGATTGTCCGAGTCCAACAGGGCCTTGATGGCGGCGCGTTTGCGTTGCTCTGCCACGCGATAGGCGGCCTCGGCCTCGACGAACTGCCCGCGCGCCTCGAAGATCAGCGCCCTGGTGCCTTCGAGATCCGCCTCCCAGCTCTGCCCCATGCGCGCATAGGACGTGCGCCAGCCCGGAAGACCGCTGGTTCGCGCTTCTTGGATGGCACTCATGGTCCGGCGCAGATAGGCCTCGGCCTGGGCGATGTCGCCCATCTGGATGAGAATGCCGACAACGGACCTATTGGCGCTGAGTTGATATCCCTTGGCGCCAGGCAGGCTCGCGGTGTCGCGCAACAGCCGCTGCATGACTTCGAGCGACCGTTTTGGATCGCCGGCCGCGGCATATTGCAGCGAGAGGAGCTGCATCAGGCGGCCCATCATGTTGGGCTCCACCACACCGCGGCCGATCTCGACGGCCTTGCTGGCGTCGGCGGTGGATTCGGCGAGCCGACCGAGCTGCGAACGCGCGTTGGCGCGGTCGAAATAGAATTGCGCGAGATCGCCGCGCGATTCCTTCCCCGTGGGCGTCGCCTCCGCGTCCGATTTCAGCTCCGCGATGAGCTTTGCGTCGGGCTTTTCGCTGTCGAGGATCGCGGTGATGTCGGCGATGGTGCGGGGCGGAGCGATGAAATCCTTCGGCAGTGCCGTGCCGGGGTCGAGCTTGGGCGCAGCTTCCTTGGGAAGCTCGACAGCGACATTGGCGCGGCCATTGGCTGCGTTCAGAGCTGCCATCACGCAGGCCCTGACCTGCGGCGAGGCCTTGGCGCGGCACCCCTCGATATCGGCACCGGCCTTGCGGCCACCCTGCGCCTGCATGCAGGCTTGCACGATCGGCTTGCCCACCGTCATCCGGCAGTTCTCAAGTGCCGCCTCCTTGGTCAGCGCGGCAGCCGAGCCTGATGATCCCAGAAGAACGGCGAGGGCCAGCAGTTTTCGCGGCAGGGTAACATCCAGACGGCTCTTAACCGGACTTGCGGCGTTGAAGCGCATCGCGAAGGACCTTTGGATGAAAATCACTTGAAGAAACGGGCCAATCCTACCCCTATTACCCGGGAGGACAATCACCAATCGGTAGGGTGGCGGGATGCCTGGAAGGGTTAGCGGCAGCGGTCGGCACCGATTCCTCGGGCGGCCGGGCCACAGGGGGCGGCGCCGGCTGATCGTGCTGGTTGTCGGGCTGATCGCTGGGTATAGCCCCGCAAGCGCGGTGGACGGGCCGGAATGGAAGGCGGCGGTCTGGGATGCCGAGGCGATCTATCGCGGAGCAACAATCGCCCCGGACCTCGTTCTCCCTGAAATCGTCGAGACGGTCGACCGGCTGACGTCACCACGGATGGCATTGATCAAGCCGCCCGGCTCAGGCCCGTTTCCAGCCATCGTTCTCATGCACCAGTGCAGCGGGCTGAACGTTGCCGTTGCTACATGGGCTCGCGCCGCCGCCTCGCGCGGCTACGTCGTCCTGCTTGTCGACAGCCTGGAGCCGCGTGGCGTCAAGAGCGTCTGCTTCGGTCCAAAGAACGGCGTGAACTTCTTTCGGGGCGCGCGCGATGCGCTGCAAGCGGCCGAACATTTGCGACGAATGCCTGATGTCGATGCGCAACGAATTGCGCTTGTCGGTTTCTCATGGGGTGCGATGGTGGGCTTGCTGGCAGCCAGCCCGCACTACGTCGATGCCTTGAAGTCGGGCCCGGGATTTGCGGCCGTCGCAAGTTTTTATCCCGGATGCTTCCGCATCACGCCGCAACAACGGCCGCCATACGATCTTGTCAATCCAGATGTGTCGCGACCACTTCTGGTCTTGATGGGCGATGCCGACACCGAGACGCCCGCGCAGGAATGCCTCGACCGGCTCGACGTCCTGAAGCAAGCCGGCGCCCCCGTCGAATGGCACCTCTATGCCGGCGCGACGCATTGCTGGGATTGTCAGCAGCTGGACGGGCTTAACAAGATTGACGTCCGCGGCGATCACGTCGCCTATCATTTTCGCCAGGACGTGACCGACGATTCCCGGCGCAGGCTGTTCGAGTTCCTGGACCGGGTGATGCCCAGACGACCCTAGCGGCCACGCTCAGCCCTTGGACACCACCGCGCGACCGTAAGGCGGCTGCGAGATAACAGGCGGATTGGCGGTTTGTGCGGCGAGCTCGCCGATCAGGCGATCGGCGTCGGCGGCCATGCCGTCGGGTGCCTGGATCACCAGCCGCTCCAGCGCCCAACGATAGGACGAGACGCGCTGCTCGAGGCTTTGCTGCACCCACTGGACGATCAGCGAGTTCTCCTGCATGCGCGCGACGGCGTCCGCCTTTTCCTGTGGCGACAGTGCGGAGACCCGCGCCATGCTGGCGTCACGCTTCCTGTCGAGATCGATGACGCGGATCGCGCATCCAAAGAACGGCTCGAAGCGGGTGACGTCGTTGCGCACGTCCTCGATCAGCTGCGCATAGCGCGAGGAGTGCGAGCGATGCGGCTCGTCGATCAGCGTGCGCCCGTACATGGTGCGATCGAACACGACCTTCTGGCGCCACGGTGCCGGCAGGGCCTTGTAATCGCCGAACACGCTCTTCCAGGCCGGCCGGGACAGCGGCGGCTCGATCATGGGATAGGCAAGGTCGCGGAGCTGGCGCTCCTCGTCGGTCAACTGGAATTGGGAGGACTTCAGGCCGAGGCTGCCGGTGGCTTCAACGCCGAGCCAGCTGTGCATGTCGTCGCTGCGCATGTCGGCGCGGGTGCGGCCAAAATCACCGCCGCTGCAGCCAGCGAGCGAGGCGCCTACAGCCGTGAGCAGAAGGGCCGATAGAACGGTGCGGATCTGGCGAATTGATTCCGGCATTGCAAGAGCCGCAATTCAGCGGCGACGACGACGGCGCCCCGGCGCGGTGCCCTGCTCCGGTCCGCGGTCGCCGCTGGTTTCGTCGCTCTCGCGCTCGATGCGGATGACGGGAAGGATCAAAATCGTTCCCATGTCCGCGCGCGGTGTGACGTCCCCCGACGAGCCCACCCGGCGACCGGCCGGAAATTCGATGATGGTCCCCATGTCAGCTCTCTCAACTACCGCGCGCCCGAACGCGCCCCGGCAACATGGGGGTCATTAGGATCAGTTTATGGTTAACGGGGTGTAAACATGGCCATTGGACCGTAACCGCACGGACCGTTGCCTCGCCGTCCCGCAGCGAGACGAGATGGCTTGAATTGAGTGGGTTTGCTTCACATCTCGTTTTCCTTAACGAGCCTTTAAAGGAACTCTTGATAGGCTGAGACAACAGTTCTTTTCCGAGTTGCGTACGCCTCCATGACCAAGTCGCTGTTTCCCGGATTCGACGGGCTGATGACACTCTCCCGCCGCGAGGGCGTCGATGTACGCCCGACCCTGCTGCGCGTGTTGACCGATCTCTACGTCCAGGCCAGCACCCACACCGAGGATGAGCAGCGCCAATTCATCGAGCTTGCAACGCGGCTGATCGATCAGGTCGACGATGCGACGCGCGCGTCCGTCAAGGCGAAGCTTGCGATCTATCCGCACACGCCCGTGCCCGTTCTGCAGAAGCTCGGGCTGGTCGCGGCGCAGGAAGGCCGCCGCGTGCCGCTCGCGCGCACAATCCCGCAGCCCACGCCCGCCCCCTCGCCTGTTCGCACGCCGACGGACGCGGAAGCGCGCATGGCCGCCAACATGGCGATGCAGCCGAAGGAAGCGGCCGAGATCCACGACATGTTCTTCGGCGCCGATGCAAGCCAGCGCGCGCTGATCCTGCAAAATCTGGCGCAGACGCCGCTGAAGGCCGCGCCGCGGATTCCGACCGCACATGCCAAGCGCGCGATCCAGGTTCTGGAGATGGCGGCGATCGCCGGCGACGTCGACAGCTTCGCCTACGAGCTCGGCGACACCCTGATCCTGCCCTCGCGCGTCGCGGCGCAGATCGTCGACGATAGCGGCGGCGAGGCACTCGCGGTTGCCGCGCGCGCGCTCGACATGCCGAGCCCGAATTTCCAGCGCATTCTGTTGTTTTTCAAGCCCGCGATCGGCAATTCCGTGAACGAGGTCTACCGGCTGGCGCGGCTCTATGACCGCATCAGCGACCGCTCGGCGCTGGTGATGCTGGCCGCCTGGCGCGGCTCGACGCTCGCCGTCACGCGCGCAAAATATCAGCCGTCACTGCACGACAGCGAGCGCCAGCGCGCACGCGCCGCGGCCGGCCAGTCGCGGCCGAGCGTACAGCCCGGCTCGAGCCCGGTGGTGCGCACCGGCAGCGGCGGATCATCGAATCGCTAAAGCGCGATGAGATTGGGTTGAACCGTCATCGCGCTTTAGCTCTCTGTTTGAGCATGATCTTTTCGGAAAACCGCTTCACACTTTTCCGGATCATGCTCTAGGTCTTCGCCAGTTCCAGGAAATGCCGCCCCGCGCGGTCTTCGGTCTCGACGATCCAGGCATCCGGATCGAAACGAAGCTCCTTGGTCAGGCGCTCCTCGACGGCTGGCTCCGGCATCGGCTGCGGCGCGGCGGGCACGAAGAAGCGATCGACCGGGCGATCGTCGTCATAAGAGGTCTGTGGGGCCGGCACGTAGAGCAGGGCGTTGCCGTCGAGCAGCGACACTTTGACGAACACCGCGCCCGCCTCTTCGGCGCCGCGATGGCGCACCGCGCCGAACACGCCCTCGGTCTGGCACCGTCGCAAATAGGCCGCGACCCATATGTTGGATTTCAACCGCATGAGTCGGACGATAAGCCAGCGCGACGTGCACCGCCAGTGTCAGCTCGGAATTGTCATGCCTTGCCGACGCCTTGCCCGCCACCGATCTGGCGCGCAACGAGGTATGACAGTGGCATTGCGAGCGCAAACCCCACGGCGACTGCGTACGGGATGTTCCTGATGGCGTCGGCGGCAAAGCTCGGCACCATCAGCACCACGACGAGGCTGACGCCCGCCAGCACCGTGCCGAGCATGATCCAGACGACAATCGAGACCTTGAACATGACGACCTCTCTGCCTTGATGAGATGGACGATCATGTTCTTCGAGGCTTCCCGCCGTCATTGATCCCACGCAAATCGCGCCTGCGCGATTGCGGCCTGTCACGCCGACGTGCGGTCCGCAGATTGATTGACGTCAATGACAGCGGAGGTTCGACTATTCGACGGGATGACCGATCGCGGCGGCGAGCTCGCGCAGCAGGCGATCCGTCACCTGGCCGGTGACGGGCAACTTGTGCTGGCGTTCGAACGTCTGGATCGCAGACTGGGTCTCGCCGCTCATCGTGCCGGTGATCTTCAAATTGCCGTAGCCGTACTCAGACAGCGCGCGCTGCCCCCCCCCCCCCCCCCCCCCCCCCCCCCGAGGCGGCGCGCCGCCGGGCTCTGCTGCGGGATCGGCGCCGGCGGCCGCGCGACGGCGACCGCGGACGGTGCCGGCGTGGGTGCCGTGGCCTTGATCACCAGATTGGTCATGGGATCGCCCGAGCGCAGCGTCGAGGCCGTCGTTTCAGTGGGCTTCTCCGGCGCCTTTTCGGCGGGCTTCTCGGCCGGTTTGGGCTCGACGCGAAACTCGGTCGCCTTCGGCTCGAGCGGCGAGGTATCGGCGCCGACGGGGCGCGGGCGCGGCATGGGGCTGGACAGCGACGCGGGCGACGGCGCGGGAAGATTGATCACGGTGCCGAACATCGGCGCCGGATGCCGGCCGGTCTGCAGGAACAGCGCGTTCGCCACGATGGCGCTTATGGCCGCGGCAGCGACGAGGCCGGCCAGCGTGTCCTTGGGGCTATGCAAGAGCACGCGCATCACCAGGTTGCGCTCGGTCTCGACATCGATGACCGCAGCCTTGGCCTTGGCGCCACGGCGGCGCGGAGCGGCTTCGTCGTTGGCAGACTTTCTAGGCACTTTTCTTCACCAGAGCAGGTTGGTCCTGAACGTCATGACGGAGCACCGGCGTCAACGTCGCGATCTTGCTCGCCGCCGGCTTTGCTTGCGGCGGCGTGTAGACGAGCGGCAGCTTGACCGTGACGGCGGTGCCCTCACCGAGCTTGCTTTGTACCGTCAATTCGCCGAGATGCAACGCCACGAGGCTCTTCACGATCGAAAGACCAAGGCCAGTTCCTTCGTGCCGGCGCTCATAGGTCTTGCCACACTGGAAGAACGGCGCGCCGATGCGCTTGAGATCGTCGGGCCCGATGCCAACCCCGGTGTCGCTGATGCGCAGGGTCAACTGCGAAGCCGATGCCGACGCTGACACCGTGACCTGGCCGCCGCGCTCGGTGAACTTGACGGCGTTGGCGACGAGATTGAGCACGATCTGCTTGAAGGCGCGGGGATCGCCCGTCATCACGGGCAGATCCTGCGGCGCGTCGGTGATGAGGTCGATGCCATTCTCGCGCGCCTTCAGCGCCAGCAGATTGCAGCAATGCATCAGCGCGGCGCGCGGCGCGAAAGGTTCCGATGCAATCTCGAAATTGCCAGATTCCATCTTCGACATGTCGAGGATGCCGTTGACCACGGACAGCAGATGCTGGCCGGAGGCGTTGATCAGCTCGGCATATTCCTTGCGCTGGGAGGCGGCCAGCATCAGGGTCTGCTCCTGCGCGATCATCTCGGAGAAGCCGATGATGGCGTTGAGCGGCGTGCGCAGCTCATGGCTCATGGTGGCGAGGAAGCGCGTCTTGGCGGCGTCGGCCGCTTCCGCCGCGCTGCGGGCCTGGTCGAGCGCCTGCTCCGACAGCTTGCGATCGGTGACGTCGCGCATCACCGCGACGACTTCGAGATCGGCGGTGACGTCACTGTAATGATTCTGGTGGCGCTGGTCCTGGTCGAGCGGCCGGCAGCGCATCTCGACCCAGATGAAGTCGATCTGGCCGCGCTCGGAACCGATAAGGTCGCGCCGCAGCCGGAATTCGACGCTGCGGACCTCGCCGCGCGCGGCGTCTGACAGTGCGGTGAGATAGGCCGGACGATCGGCGACATGGACGCGATCGAACAGGCCGTGGCCGAGCAATTGCGCGACCGGCATGCCGAGCATGGCTTCCGCCGCCGGCGAGATGAACTGTACCGCGCCGTTGCGCTGATGCCGCGAGATCACGTCGCTCATGTTGCGCGCCAGGAGGCGATAGCGCTCCTCCTCGCGCGACAGCAGCGCGACGCTGGTGCGTGCAAGCGACTCGGCGCCGAAAGCAAGGCCCGCGGCATAGAGCGTTGCGGAAGCGACGCCGAACGCCATCATCATGCCGCGCCCGGTTCCGCTGAATTCGCCAGCCGGCAGCCAGCCAAGTTGGCTGAGCAGGATCAACAAGCCCGCGCATGACAACGCGAGCAGAGAAGCAAAGGCCGCGACACGGCGCGAGGCCGACAGTGCGGCCTCCAAGGGAACCACGACCAACCAGATCGCGGCGAATGATTCGATACCGCCGGTCGTGGCCGCGATCGCCATGATCAGGCCGGCGAGCGCCAGCGACGACAGCACATGCGCGCCTTCATAGCGCCCGGTGCGCGACAGGAACCAGGACAACAGGATCGGCGCGATCAGCCAGGCGAAGGCCGCGACCTCGATCGCGCTCGGCACGCCACGCAGGACCAGATAAACGGGAAATGCGGCAAAGGCGGCCAGGCTTCCGAGAAGCCGCGGCGCCATGAAGGCCCGATGCCGCGCACGCGTCAGCGCATCGTAACGCGCGGAGGGATGCAGCAGTGCATCGAGACAATCGCGGATGATACTCAAAACTGTCACGGGTCTCGCGCTTCGGCTCATTCGTCAAAAGACGCGCCGGAACGCCTCCTTGTCGTTGAGCCACCGTGTCAGAGCGACCTTAAACGAGTGCTAAGGCGGATCGGCCGGCCCCCGAACAGCATGTCATCGCAGAGGTTTTTAGGCGATTTGGCGATGTCATCATCACAGATGGTGAACACAGGGTTTCGCCGTCCCGCTCATGGTTTCGAATTGGTGGATGCGCCGGGCCGGACTACCACGTAGGCCGGCATCAATCGAAAATTTACGAGACCGCGTCTTGCCAAGATTTTCGCGTAAATTTTCTGCGAATTAAGCTCAAGGCAATCACTTGCGATTTATCGAGAGTTGCTAGGTCGCTGGCGCCGCGCGGAGATCGCCGCGGGCCAGATCTAACTACAGGTCGATAAGATGCGCTTTCTGCTCCGCATCACATTCTGGCTCGGGCTGGTGCTGGTGCTCCTGCCGCGGGACAAGACGCCCGAATCGGACAAGCTGCCGAACATCGGCGCTGCCGACGCGGTGCAGGCTGCGACCGCGGCCGTCTCCGACATGAGCCAGTTCTGCAAGCGCCAGCCGGCGGCCTGCGAGGTCGGCGGACAGGCCGCAACCATCATCGGCCAGCGGGCGCAGGACGGCGCGAAAAAGATCTACCAGATCATCAACGACAAGAAGGAGCAGATCACCAACGAGAAGAACGAGAAGAACGAGAAGACCGACAAGAAGACGCCCGACCATACCGGCTCGATCACGGTGGCCGGCGAAGGCGATGCCACGGCGAGCGACGCGCCGCACGACACGCTGACCCAGGACGATCTCGCGCTGGAATGGCGCGGCCCCGAGGCGACGGCGAATTAGGGCCCAAATCCTATCGATTTCGACGCTTCGCATGCCTATATTGGCCTGAACGGGAACCACAGGCCATCAATGACTTCGATTGACGACATCCGCGAGAATTTCGAGCTTCTGGACGATTGGGATGACCGCTATCGGTACGTCATCGAGCTCGGCCGCACCCTGGAACCGATGCCCGAGGCAGAGCACTCCGCCGCGAACAAGGTGAACGGCTGCGTCAGCCAGGTCTGGCTTCAAAAGCTGGTCGATCGCGGCAATGGCGCGCCGATCCTGAGATATCGCGGCGACAGCGATGCGCATATCGTGCGCGGGCTGGTCGCGATCGTGCTCGCGCTCTATTCGGGCCGCACGCCGCAGCAGATTCTCGATACGGATGCGATTTCCGTGTTCAACGAGTTCGGCTTCCGCGACCATCTGACGCCGCAGCGCTCCAACGGCCTGCGCTCGATGGTGGAGCGGATCAAGACGGATGCGAGAGAGGCGTTGGCGGAAGCGTCGTGAGGACACTTCCGCAGGGTGAGCAAAGGCGCGAAGCGCCGTGCCCACGAATCTCTCATTGATCGCACTCAGAACGTGGGCACGCTTCGCTTTGCCCACCCTACGAGATCTTGAGCGCGGCTCTACTTCCCCTTCTTCCGCTGCTGCTGACCCAAGCCCATCTTCTTAGCCAGCTGCGAACGGGCCACCGCGTAGTTCGGCGCGACCATGGGATAGTCGGCCGGCAGGCCCCATTTCTCGCGATATTGCTCGGGCGTCATGTTGTACTGGGTTCGCAGATGGCGCTTCAGCGATTTGAAGCGCTTGCCGTCTTCCAGACACACCAGATAATCGGGCGCGATCGACTTCTTCAGTGACACCGCTGGCTTTGCCGGCTCGTGCGGCGCCTCGACGCGGCCCGACGACACCCGCGTCAACGCCCCGTGCACCTGGCTGATCAGGTTCGGAATCTCGCCGGCCGGCGTCGGGTTATTGCTGAGATAGGCCGAGACGATGTTCGCCGTCAGCTCGATGAAATTCTTGCCCGCGGCATCCGACATGGGCGCGCCCTCTCTCCAATCCGGCTCCGTCGCGCTGCATTGGCGGCGGTGAAGTATTCTCTGTCAACAATACGTTTGGCCGAAATACGACGACTGGCGAACATGAACCGATTACTGATCTCGCGACAATAGCGGCGAGACTTTACTTGAACGCGAGAGGTCTTCAGCCTCCGCGCTGGTCGAGATGGGCGCGCAGCTCGTCGATCGAGGCAAAGCGCATCATGCCTTCAGGCATCTGCGCCTCGATCGAGCCGTCGGAATAGAGCGAATAGGCCATGCCGTCGACGATGCCGGATTTGAGCACCGTCACCTGCGGCTGTTCGGCCGGCGGCAGCTCGGGCGAAGGTACGGTGGGCGGAGGCGCAGCAGGCTCGAAGGTCGATGACGGGCGCGGTGGCGGTGGCGGTGGCGGCGGTGGACGACGCGCCGCCGGTGGCTCCGGCGGCCGCGCGCGGTCGGGCTTCGGCCAGGCATCGTCGAAGCTCGCATGCGGCGCTTCCGGCGCGGCGGGTTCTGCGGGAGCCTGCGGCGGCTCGGCAGCTTTCGCCTCGGCACGCTCACGCTCCTTGCGCGAGCTCGAGGCGAACATCAGGTTCCGCTTGCGCGGTGGTTCCGGCACGGCGGGCGGCGG